>NZ_CP107819.1:4800000-6088069 GCF_036346295.1 Streptomyces sp. NBC_00536
TCCCGGGCCGCGCTGGTGGTCATGGCCGTGATGGCGGCCCTGACGATGGTCGGCTCCGCGCTGGCCGCCCTCGCGCAGGACGACATCAAGCGGGTGCTGGCCTACTCCACGATCGGCCAGCTCGGCTACATGACCGGAGCCCTGGCCGTCGGCGACCGCGGGGCCGCCGTCTTCCACCTCCTCTCGCACGGCGCCTTCAAGGCGCTGCTGTTCCTCGGCGCGGGCGTGATCATCCACGCCGCCGGTACGAACTCCCTGGCCGCGATGGCCGGGATGGACGGCCTGGCCAAGCGCATCCCGGACGCCTTCTGGACGATGACGATCGCGCTCCTCGCGCTCGCCGCCGTCCCGCCCTTCGCCGGGTTCTTCTCCAAGGAGACGGTGCTGGTCGCCGCCGAACGCGCCGCCCGCGGCCACGCGGAGTCGGCGCCCGGCGCCGCCGGCTGGCTCGTGCTGATCGCCGGTGTGCTGACCGCCCTGCTCACCGCCGCCTACGCCACCCGCCTGTGGCTGATGGCCTTCCGCGGCCGCGGCGCCGCCGCCCCCGACCACGGCCGGGAACCGTTCGCCATGACCGGCGTGCTGTGGCTGCTGGCGGTCCCGTCGGTCGGCTTCGGCCTCGCCGCCGGACCGATCGCCGACTGGTTCGACGGCGGGGAACTCGCCCCGACGCTGGCGACCTCCATCCTCGGCACCGGCGCGGCCGCCATCGGCGCCCTGCTCACCTACGGCCTGTGGCAGCGCGCCACCGCGAGGGCCGCCGCCGGCCTGGCCGGGGCGGGCGTACCCGCCGCTGCCGCCGCCGCGGAGTCGGCCGCCGAGGCCCCCGAGGTCGCCGAGGTCACCCACGACCACCCCGTCGTCCCCGCCGGTCCCGCCGCCGACCCCGGCAAGGCGCTGCTCGGCCCCCTGCACCGTCACGCGGCCGCCGGATTCCACCTGGACGCCGTCTACGAGGTGCTCTTCGTCCGCCCCGTCCGGGGCGCCGCGAGCCTCGTCCGCTTCCTGGACCGCGAGGTCGTCGACACCTACGTCCGGGGCGCGGGCGGCGCCCCCCGGCTGCTCGGCACCCTCGTACGCCGCGCCCAGACCGGCAACGTGCAGAGCTACCTGAGCGCCCTGCTCGCCGGCGCCGTGGTCCTGGCGCTCGCCACCGCCGTCCTCGCCAACGTCAACGCCGGATCGTGAGCCGTGAGTCAGCCGTGATTGATATCAGCGCATCCGTGATGCAGTTCCTTCTGGCGTTCATCGTGGCCGGACCGCTCCTCGGCGCCGTGGCGGCCCTACTCCCGGCCCCGCCCGGGCTGAAGGGCCGCAGCCCCGAACAGGCCGTGCTGCGCCACGGCGTGACCGTGACCGGCGTCCTCCTCGCCGCGGCGATCGCCCTCACCCTGGGCTTCGACCACGACGCCCCGTCCCGCTTCCAGGCGACGACGGACATCAGCTGGATCCAGGCGCTGAACGTCCGGATCCACCTCGGCATCGACGGCATCTCGCTCCCCCTCGTCCTGATGACCGCGCTGCTGTTCTTCCTCTGCGCGCTCTACAGCTACTTCAAGCTCCCCGCGGGCCCCTCCCCGAAGGCCTTCGTCGCCCTCCTGCTCGTCCTGGAGTCCGGCACCCTCGCCACCTTCGCCGTCCTCGACCTGCTGCTGTTCTTCCTAGCCTTCGAGATGGTCCTCATCCCGATGTACTTCCTCATCGCCCGCTGGGGCGGTGCCCAGCGGCAGGCCGCCGCCTGGAAGTTCATCCTCTACACGCTGCTCGGTTCCGTGGTCATGCTCCTCGGGCTGCTGCTGATCGGGCTCGACAGCGGCACCTTCGACATGGTGGCACTGGCCACTGACAACGGCCGCGGACTGTCCCACACCACCCAGTTGCTCGCCGTCCTCACCATCGGGCTCGGCCTCGCCGTGAAGACCCCGATGTGGCCGCTGCACAGCTGGCTCCCGGACGCCCACACGGCCGCCCCGACCGTCGGCTCCGTGCTGCTGGCCGGCGTCATGCTGAAGATGGGCACCTACGGGTTCGTCCGCATCCTGCTGCCCGTCGCCCCCGACGGCATGCACACCTTCGCGCCCTACCTGGCCGCCTTCGCCGTCGTCGGGATCGTCTACGGATCCCTCGCCTGCCTCGCGCTGGCCCGCAAGGGCGCCCAGGGCGACCTCAAGCGCCTGATCGCCTACTCCTCCGTCGGCCACATGGGCTTCGTGCTCCTCGGCATCGCGACGATGACCCCGACCGGAGTCAACGGCGCGCTCTTCGCCAACATCGCCCACGGCCTGATCACCGGCCTCCTCTTCTTCCTCGTCGGCGCGCTCAAGGACCGCTACGGCACCAGCGACCTCGACACCCTCGCCGGAGCCACCGGCGCGGCCCTCTACGGCCGTGCCCCCCGCTTCGGCGCGCTCCTCGCCTTCGCCGCCGTGGCCTCCCTCGGGCTGCCCGGACTCGCGGGCTTCTGGGGCGAGATGCTGACCCTCTTCGGGGCCTTCGACCCGGCCGCGGGCCTGTCCCGGCCCGCCTTCCTCACCTTCATGGCGATCGGCGCCTTCGGCACGCTGCTCACCGCCGCCTACATGCTGGTCGTCGTACGGCGCATCTGCATGGGCGACCCACAGGCCCGCCCCGCGGACCAGGCCCCGCTCGCCGTCGCCGACATCCAGCGCTACGAGTTCGCGGCCTGGACCCCGCTCGCCGCCCTCACCGTCCTCGCCGGCCTGTGGCCCGCGGTCCTCCTCGGCCTCACCGACCCGGCCGTCCAGAAGCTCCTCGCAGGAGGCAACTCATGACGGCCCTGTACGCGGCCACCGCGACCGCCGCCACGGCCGCCACCGCGGCGGCCGCCGCCCCGCAGCCGGGCGCGGCCAGCCTGGTCCAGTCCGTCGACTGGCTCGCCATCGCACCCGTGGTCATCGCGGCCGCCGTCGGCCTGGTCATCCTGGTCGCCGACCTCTTCGTGCCCGAGCGGAAGAAGACCCTCCTCGGCTGGACCGCCGTCGCGGGCCTGGCCGTCGCCACCCTCTCCCTGCTGCCGCTGCGCGCGGGGGACCGCGCCACCTTCTGCCTCACCGGCGACGCGGGCGCCTGCAGCTACACCGCCGACCACTTCGCGCTGGTCGTGCAGTTCCTGGTGCTCGGCGGCGCGCTGGTCACCGCCCTGCTGTCGGTCACCACCGTCGAGGAGAGCAGGCTGCCCGCGGGCGAGTTCTGGTTCCTGCTCCTGTCCTCCGCCGCGGGCGCCGCCCTGCTGCCCGCCGCCCGCGACCTCGCGACGCTGATCGTCGCCCTGGAGGTCGCCTCGCTGCCCGCCTTCGCGCTGGTCGGCCTGCGCCGGGGCGACCGGCTCTCCTCCGAGGCCGCCCTCAAGTTCTTCCTGTCCTCGGTGACGGCCACCGCCGTCTCCCTGCTCGGCGTCAGCTTCGTCTACGCCGCCACGGGCAGCCTGCACCTCACCCGGGTCGCCGAAGGCCTGCGGCACGTCCCCGGTCAGCTCGACACCCTGGCCATGGCGGGTGTCGCGCTCACCCTCGTCGGCTTCGCCTTCAAGACGGCCGCCGTCCCCTTCCACTTCTGGGTCCCCGACACCTACGTCGGCGCCCCGCTGCCCATCGCCGCCTACCTCTCCGTCATCGGCAAGGCGGTCGGCTTCACCGGCCTCATCCTCGTCACCGTGATCGCCTTCCCGTCGTTCTCCGACATCTGGGGCCCGGCCCTGGCGGTGCTGGCCGCGCTCACCATGACCCTGGGCAACGCCGCCGCGCTGCGCCAGGCCAAGGACCGCGCCCACGGCGCCGTCCGCCTCCTGGCCTGGTCCTCCGTCGGCCAGGCCGGCTACCTGCTGGTCCCGATCGCGGCGGCCGCCTACGCCGGCCGGGAGCAGATCGGCTCCACCGTCGCCTACGCCCTCATGTACGCCGCGGTGAACCTGGGCGCCTTCTCCGTCGCCGCCCTGGTGGCCCGTACGCACCCGCTGGGCCGGATCAGCGACTACCGGGGCCTCTACGCGACGCGGCCCTTCGCGGCCCTCTCGCTGGCCTTCTTCCTGCTCTGCCTGGCGGGCCTGCCCCCGGGCATCATCGGCCTCTTCGCCAAGGTCACCGTCTTCCGCTCCGCCGTGGACGCCGGGCTGGGCTGGCTCGCGGCCGTCATGGCGGTGAACGTCGTCGTGGCGCTCTACTACTACCTCCAGTGGACGGCGCTGCTCTTCCGCACCCCGGCCGCGGACGGAACCGGGGACCGGGTCGCGGACGCCGCGGCGACCCCGGCGGCATCCCGCCCCAAGGCCCCGCTGCCCGTCGTGGCGGCCATCGCCCTCACCGCTGTCATCGCTGTTGTGTTGTCGGGCGCCCCTCAGCTGGTACTACGTTTCGCATCCACCGCCCTGTTCCCGCAGTAACCCGTACGGAGTAACGCCCGCCCCTCACCCCGCCCCTCACCCCGTCCCGGCCCCGGCCCGGCGGCCACCCGCCGCCGCCCCGGGACGGCGGCGGGGACGGCGGCGGGAACCCGGCGTGCCCGCCTGGCGTTGACCAGGAAGCGAGGGTCCACTGGACGACAAGACCCTCCGATCCGAGGATCCGCCGATCCACAGATCACCCGATCCGCCAGATCCACCGATCCACAGATCCTGGACGGGGTCCCCCTGCCGCACCACTTGGAGGGCGTACCGTGCACCGCCGGCACAACGGGCTGAAGACCGCCGTACTCCTCGGCGGGCTGTCGGCACTCATCATCGTCATCGGCAGTTTCTTCGGCAGGACCGGTCTCGTCGTGGCCGTCCTCGTCGCCCTCGGGACCAATGCCTACGCGTACTGGAACAGCGACAAGCTGGCTCTACGCGCGATGCGCGCCCGCCCGGTCAGCGAGTTCGAAGCCCCCGAGCTGTACCGGATGGTGCGGGAGCTCTCGACCTCCGCGCGCCAGCCGATGCCGCGCCTCTACATCTCCCCGACCGAGGCCCCCAACGCCTTCGCCACCGGCCGCAACCCGCGCAACGCCGCCGTGTGCTGCACCGAGGGCATCCTGCGCATCCTCGACGAACGCGAGCTGCGCGGGGTCATCGGCCACGAGCTGAGCCACGTCTACAACCGGGACATCCTGATCTCCTCGGTCGCCGGAGCCCTCGCCTCCGTGATCATGTTCCTGGTGAACTTCGCCTGGCTGATCCCGGTCGGCCGGTCCAACGACAACGAGGGCCCGGGCCTCTTCGGCATGCTGCTGATCATGATCCTCGGCCCGGTCGCCGCGTCCGTGATCCAGCTGGCCATCAGCCGCTCCCGCGAGTACGAGGCGGACGCCTCCGGAGCCCAGCTCACCGGCGATCCGCTGGCCCTCGCGAGCGCCCTGCGCAAACTCGACGCGGGCACCAAGCAGCTCCCGCTGCCCCCCGAGCCCCGGCTGGAGACCGCGAGCCACATGATGATCGCGAACCCCTTCCGTCCGGGCGAGGGGATGTCCAGAATGTTCTCGACCCACCCCCCGATGGCCGAGCGGATCGCCCGGCTCGAACAGATGGCAGGCCGTCAGCAGTGAAAACCATCCTGAACATCATCTGGCTCGTGCTGAGCGGCTTCTGGCTCTGCATGGGCTACGCCCTGGCGGGCCTGCTCCTCTGCATCACGATCATCGGCATCCCCTTCGGCATAGCGGCGTTCCGGATCGCCGTCTATGCCCTGTGGCCCTTCGGCTACACCACCGTCGAGCGCCGCGACGCGGGCGCGCCCTCCTGCGTTGGCAACGTCCTGTGGCTGGTCCTCGCGGGCTGGTGGCTGGCCCTGGGCCACATCGTCACCGGCCTCGCGCTGTGCGTCACGATCATCGGCATCCCGTTCGGCATCGCGAACTTCAAGATGGTCCCGCTGGCCCTGCTCCCCCTGGGCCGCGAGATCGTCCCGACCGACGCCCCCTTCGCCTCACGCTGAGGCCGCTCGTGAGGCGGTCCGCGAGGCCGTCCGCGAGCCGCTCACCGGGCGCAGGGCAGGGCAAAGCGAGAGGGTCCCTTGTACTATGATTCGTTCCTGATACCCAAGCATCTTCAGGTCGAAACCACGGGCAGGAAAACCAATGTCGGCAGCGTCCTCCACGACAACTCTGTCGGTCGTTGTTCCCATGTACAACGAGGAGGAAGCCCTCCCCGCGCTGGTGGAACGCCTGCGGCCCGCGCTCGACGGTACCGGTGTCAGCTATGAGGTCATCGCCGTCGACGACGGCAGCGCCGACCGGACCGCCGAGCTGCTGGAGGAGTTCCGGCAGACCTGGCCCGAGCTGCGCATCGTCAAGCTGCGCGGCAACTCCGGTCACCAGGCCGCCCTGACCGCCGGTCTGCACAGCTCCAAGGGCGCGTACGTCGCGAGCATCGACGCCGACCTCCAGGACCCGCCGGAGAAGATCCCGGAGATGCTCGACCTGGCCGTCGCCGAAGGCCTCGACATCGTCTACGGCGTCCGCACCGACCGCAGCACCGACACCGGCTTCAAGCGCCGCACCGCGGGCCTCTACTACTGGCTGATGCGCCGCATCGTCGGCAAGCAGGTGCCCTCGCAGGCCGGTGACTTCCGCCTGCTCAGCCGCGAGGCCGTCGAGGCGCTCAAGTCCCTCCCGGACCAGCACCAGGTGTACCGCCTGCTCGTGCCGTGGCTCGGCTTCCCCAGCGGCCAGGTCACCTACCACCGCGACGAGCGGGTGGCGGGCGAGACCAAGTACCCGCTGAGCAAGATGATCCGGCTCGCGGTCGACAGCATCACCAACTTCTCCGCCGCCCCGCTGCGCCTGGCGACCTGGCTCGGCGTGTTCAGCTTCTTCTCCTGCTTCGTGCTGATGGCCGTGACCTTCGTCATCTGGCTCATCGGGCACACCGTCCCGGGCTGGACCTCGCTCTTCGTGGCGATGCTCTTCCTCGGCGGCGTGCAGTTGATATGCGTCGGACTGCTCGGCGAGTACATCGGGCGCATCTACACCGCCGTGCAGCGCCGCCCCACGTTCTTCATCGGCTACGACTCCGATAACGCGGACAAGGGCGAGAAGGGCGATAAGGGCGACAAGGGCGCCCCCGCCAAGGGCCGGGAGAACGCGGGCGTCTGACGCCCCCAGCCCCTCCCGCTGCTCAGCCGCTACGCCGCCGGCCCGGACCCCGCACGGGGCCCGGGCCGGCGGCGTACCGCGTGCCGTACGCCGTACAGCAGCGCGCCCAGCGCCAGCACCCCCGCGCCCGCCAGCGCCGACGCGAGCGGCAGCGCGCACGCCAGCACCACGCACCCGGCCAGCCCCACCGCCGCGACCAGTCGCCCGCGGAACCCCCCGGTCCCCGCCCCGCGCCCCGCCCCGGAGCCCCCGCCGAGCGTCCACGCCGCGGCGTTGGCGATCGCGTAGTACACCAGCACCCCGAAGGACGAGAACCCGATCGCCCCCCGCAGGTCCACGGTCGCGGCCAGCACCGCGACCACCGCCCCCACCGCCAGCTCCGCCCGGTGCGGCACCCCACGGCGCGGGTGTACGGACGCCAGCGCGCGCGGCAGATGGCCGTCCCGGGCCATCGCCAGGGTGGTCCGCGACACCCCCAGAACCAGGGCCAGCAGCGAGCCCAGGGCCGCCAGTACCGCCCCGGCCCGCACGACCGGGGTCAGCCCGGCCCACCCCGCCGCCCGGACCGCGTCGGACAGCGGGGCCGTGGACCCGGCCAGCCCGTCCGCCCCCAGCACCGACAGCACGGCCACCGTCACCGCCGCGTAGACGGCCAGCGCGATGCCGAGCGCCAGCGGGACGGCGCGCGGGATGGTCCGCTCCGGATCCCGGACCTCCTCGCCCAGCGTGGCGATCCGCGCGTACCCGGCGAAGGCGAAGAACAGCAGCCCCGCCGCCTCCAGCAGCCCCCGCAGGCCCCGCGACCCGCCGCCCCACGAGGTACCGCCCCCGGAGGCTTCGGAGGTCAGGCAGACCGTCACGACCCCGGCGAGCACGGCCAGTACGGCCGCCACGATCACCCGGGCGATCCGGGCCGACTTCTGCACGCCCCCGTACCCCGCGGCGGTCAGCGCCACCACCGCGACGACGGCCACCACGTGTTCCCGCCCGGGCCACAGGTACGCGCCCACCGTCAGCGCCATCGCCGCGCACGAGGCGGTCTTGCCGATGACGAAGCCCCAGCCCGCCAGGTATCCCCAGAACGGCCCGAGGCACTCGCGCCCGTACACGTACGTCCCTCCGGACGACGGATGGCGGGCGGCCAGCCGGGCCGTGGACCACGCGTTGCAGTACGCCACCACCCCGGCCACGGCGAGCGCGGCGAGCAGGGCGCCGCCCGCCGCCCGGGCCGCGGGGGCCAGCGCGGCGAAGATGCCCGCGCCGACCATCGCGCCGAGCCCGACGACGACCGCGTCGCCCACCCCGAGGCTGCGCCTCAGCCCGCCATCCGGCCCGCCACCCGGCCCGCCGCCCCGCTCGCCACCCGCCGTACCGCTCACCTGGTTGGTCATCACGGCCGGGACACTAGCCCGCCCCGGTGACGCCCCCGTGACCGGGAGCGGAAGCGTCGCGCTCCGCCCGCTGCTCCTGCCACCCGTCCAGCGCGGTCAGGCACGCGTGGTCGAGGTGGCGCACCCCGCTCAGGTCGAAGCGCACGGCGCGGTCGCCGGGCAGCGCGTCGAGGACGTCGAGCAGCCGCGGCAGCCGCAGGAAGCTGGCGTTGCCCGCCACCCGCAGGCACAGCACGTCCCCCTCCCACACCTCCTCCAGGTGCATGCTGGAGGTCTCCCAGGCCGCCTTCGCGACCGCGAGGGCCAGCCCCACCAGCACCCCCTCGAACAGGTTGGTCGCCACGATCGCCCCCGCCGTCGCCACCAGCACCACCGCCTCCCCGCGGTGCGAGCGCCACAGCGCCGCCACCCCGCGCACCGGCAGCAGCTTCCAGCCCGCGTGCAGCAGTACGCCCGCCAGCGCGGCCAGCGGTACGACGGCCAGCGCGTGCGGCAGCAGGACGGCGAACAGCAGCAGCCAGGCGCCGTGCAGCACCCGGGAGGCCCGGGTGCGCGCCCCCGCCTCGACGTTGGCCGCGCTGCGCACGATCACGGCGGTCATCGGGAGCGCGCCGAGCAGCCCGCACACCGCGTTCCCGGCGCCCTGGGCGATGAGTTCGCGGTCGTAGTCGGTGCGCGGGCCGTGGTGCATGCGGTCCACGGCGGCCGCGCTGAAGAGGGTCTCGGCGGAGGCGATCAGCGCGAAGGCGACGACGGTCCCCACGGCCCCGGCGGAGCCCAGTACGGCGAACCGGTCCCAGCCCGGCACCGATACGGCGTCCAGCACCCCGGTGACCTCGACCTTCGCCACCGGCAGCCGCAGCAGCACGGTGGCCCCGGTCGCCGCCGCGACCGCGACGAGCGCCCCCGGCACCACCTGGACCGGTTCCGGGAGCTTGCGCCAGCCCGCCATCACCAGCACGGTCGCGGCCCCGAGCGCGATCCCTGCCCAGTCGGCCTCCACCAGCAGCCGGGCCAGCCCGCCGAACTTCTCCAGGGTCGGCCCGGGCGCCCCCACCCCGGCCACGGCGTACAACTGCCCGGCGATCAGCACGAGCCCGATCCCGGCCAGCATCCCCTGGACGACGGCCACCGAGATCGCCCGGAACCACCGCCCGAGGCGCAGCGCGCCCATCGCGAGCTGGAGCAGCCCGGCCGCGAGGACCAGCACCCCGAGCGCGGCCACGCCGTACGTCCGCACCGCCTCGTAGACCAGCACGGTGAGCCCCGCCGCCGGACCGCTGACCTGGAGCGAACTCCCGCGGAACCAGCCGGTGACGAGCCCGCCCACCACCCCGGTGACGATCCCCAGCTCGGCGGGGACCCCGGAGGCCACCGCCACCCCGACGCACAGGGGCAGCGCCACCAGTGCGACCACGACGGACGCTCCCAAGTCCTCACGGAAAGTGCCGTCCCCTGCCATCCGAGCCCCCTGCCCACGCGGTGATGGATGCACCCAGGGTGGTGGGGCGCATCGCGCCGGGCCCAGTCCGCACCGAAGCCCCACGGGGCCCGCGCGCCGCACGCGCTCCGCGCACACCCCGCCGGGCGCCCACCCCACGCGCTACACCCCGAACGTCTGTCCGGGTCCGGCCGCGAGCAGCGAGAAGGGCTGGGGCCCAGTGGGTGGGCCCCAGCCCGTCCATCAGGTGCGGGTGTCGGTCAGGCGCGGGTGGCGGTGGGACTTACACGCAGACACTCCAGTGGGTGGTGGCCTCGGAGATGCAGACCTTCCCGGTGTAGTGCCCGTCCACGCCGATCGAGCTGGTTCCGGGGGTGTAGAGATAGGTGGAAGAGCCCGCGGTGATCCGGTAGTCGGTGTCGGGCCCCCAGATCGTGAAGTTGACCGAGGTGTAGTAGTTCCCGGTGTAGCTGTAGCGGTTGACGCAGAGGCGCTCGCTGCCGTGCCACGCGGAGCAACCGGTGGCCGCCTGGGCCGGGGCCGCTATCACCACGCCGGCCACGGTGGCGGCGGCAAGGGTCAGGGCGGTGATCGTCTTTCGGAACACGGTCTACCTCTTCTTCCGTATGGGGGACTGCTCACGCCGCGTCGTGCGGTGATGGGGCATGGAGGGCGCGGCCTGGACCAATCCGGGCCCGCCTTCGGGAATGCCAGGTCCAAGTGATGGGGATGCGGCACGTGTTCGGTAGCCCCTGACAGGGTCTGACAACATCGAACAGAGGGGGACAGCAGTGAGTACGACCGATCCGGGTGCCGCGGCCATGGCGGAACGCCGGGCAGCGGTAGCGGACTTCGCCACCGCTCTTCGCCAACTGCGCGTGGAAGCGGGCAAGCCCTCGTTCCGGGCGATGGCCGGAGCCACGGGGGTGATATCCCACACCACGCTGCACGAGGCGGCGTCGGGTTCCCGGCTGCCGTCCTGGCCCACCACCAGGATCTACGTCCAGGCCTGCGGCGGCTGCGAGACCGAGTGGCACCAGCGTTGGGTGGCGGCCGCGAAGGCCGCGTCGGTTCCGGAGCCGGCCGGTGTACGAGCAGGGGTCGACCAGCGCCCCACCGGGCTCCCCGCCGTGCCCCCTGACGCGGCCGGCACCTCACCCGAGCCGGGACAGGACCAGCCGGCCGTGTCCGGACACACGGCGCGCAGGGGCCGCTTATGGAGGCGTCCGCCGACTCGGGCGGTGGGCGCACTCATCGGCGCCGGCTCGCCGCGGCGCTTCCGTGTCCTCACATATGTGGTCGTGCTGATGGTCGGCGCCGCGATCGGGGCCGGCACGGTGCTCGCCACGCACAAGGGGACGGTCACGGTCACCGGCCCGGCCAAGGGGACGGGCACGGTCACCGCCCCGGCACCGGGTGCGCCCGGCTACGTCGCCCGCATCGCCTCGGCGACCGGGACCACGTACGCGACATCGACGCGACTGCCGGTCACGCACGCGGTCGCCGCGGGCGACACCCTCGTGGTGGCGATGATGCTGACCAACACCCACACGGGGACGGTCAGCGCGACCGACAGCCAGGGCAACACCTACACCCCGGCAGCGGACCAGGCCGACGACGGTGCCGGCGACCGCACCCTCGTTCTCACCGCGATCGCGGTCAAGGCACTGTCGACCTCGGACACGATCGCCCTCGGCTATCCGTCGACCGGCGAGCAGCACCTGGCCGTGGACGAGCTGACGAACGTCAAGGCGGTCGACCGGCACGCCGCCGCGACCGGGGCTGCGGGCACCGATTTCACCTCCGGGCCTACGCCGACCACCACCGCCGGCTCCGAGCTGGTCTTCGGCGTCGCGGGCGTTCAGGGCGGCGCGGCGGCGACCTGGGCGAGCGGATTCACCGCCCTGCCCACGCTGTCCGTCTCCCACGACCAACTGGCCACCGGCTACAAGACGGTCGCCGCCACCGGCGCCTACGCGGCCGCCGGCACCTGCGACCACCAGTGGATGGCCGCAGCCGTGGCCTTCGCCCCTTCCGGACCCTCCGCACCACCCGTGTGATGCCCGTGGCCGGACGGGGAGGACACAACGAGGGCGGCGACCGACGCCGTCAGCGTCGTGGCTGACAGCAGCGCGCCCTCGATGTGCCCTCGACGTGGCCCGATGTGCGCTCCCCGGCCGAAAGGCCGGCGCCTCAGCGGGTCGACCCGGTCTGCTACCGGTAGTTCACGAACTGGATCGCGAAGTCCAGGTCCTTGCCCTTGAGCAGGGCCTGCACCTCCTGGAGGTCGTCACGGCTCTTCGAGGTGACGCGCAGCTCCTCGCCCTGGACCTGGGCCTTGACGGCCTTGGGGCCCTCGTCCCGGATGATCTTCGCGACCTTCTTGGCGTTCTCCTGGGAGATGCCCTCCTCGATCGTGGCGAAGATCTTGTACTCCTTGCCGGACAGCTGCGGCTCGCCGGCGTCGAGCGCCTTCAGCGAGATGCCGCGCTTGACCAGCTTGGTCTCGAACACGTCCAGGACGGCCTTCACGCGGTCCTCGGAGTTCGCCTCCATGACGATCTTCTCGCCGGACCAGGCGATCGTGGCGCCGGTGCCCTTGAAGTCGTAGCGCTGCGAGAGTTCCTTGGCGGTCTGGTTGAGGGCGTTGTCGACCTCCTGCCGCTCGACCTTCGAGACGATGTCGAAACTGGAGTCGGCCATGTGCTGTGGCTCCTTGAAGTCGGCTGTGATGGCCCACAGGGGCACGCGCCGGACATTCCCCGGCCGCGCCGTCAAGCCTAGGCCCTGTCTCCCGGATCGGTCCGGAGAGCCCGGGGCTCCGTGTCCGATCCATGCCGGATCAATGAGGTGGCGAAGCACCCCGCTCCATCAGGTATCGTTTACGTCGTTGCCAGAGAGCACCGCCGCAAGGCGGAGATCGAAGGCGGCCTCCCATGGCGGTGTGCCCGAGTGGCCAATGGGAACGGACTGTAAATCCGTCGGCTTAGCCTACCCAGGTTCGAATCCTGGCGCCGCCACGTGGTAAAGAAGTCCCCCTCATCTGCGGAAACGCAGACGAGGGGGACTTCTTCGTTTACCGGCTGGTTCACCGGATGTGGATGTCAGCCGATGCGGTAGCCGTCGTACGTGCCGCCCGAGCAGCCGAGGAAGATGTAGTGGAAGACGATCTTGCCGCCACTGCCGGTGCACTTCTCAGGGCTCACGTACTGAATGCCGACCGGGGCGGCGGTGGGGGTGCTGGCGGAGGCGACTCCGGTGCCGGCAGCGCCCAGGCCCATGGTGAGTGCCGATCCCAGCATGGCGAGGGTGACCAGGCGACGTCGCATCAATTTGCTCCAATGTGAGAGGGGTTGAGAACGAAGCGAACGTAGCGACAGACGTGGTGCCCTGGATAGATTTGGGCGGTTTATCGGGGTGGTTCAGGGGGGTGCTGGGGTCGGGTAGGGGGGTCCGTGCCGACCGGAAGGCGTACCGGCCGCAACGTCGCGGGCCGTCCGTCGTTCACCCGGAGTGATGTGGACTACTGACACCCGCGGAAAGGTCGGCGGCGGGGTACTGCTCGCCCTGCTCGGAGCGGGGATCCCGGCCCTGGTCGGGGCCGCGCTGCACGGGCACACCGGCGATCCCTACCACGAGACCCGGCTCTACTTCGGCACCGAGCGCCCCCGCGGGGCGCCCCCGGTCACGGAGCGGGAGTTCGACCGCTTCCTGGACCGGGAGGTCACCCCCGCCTTCCCCGAAGGGCTGACCGTGCAGCCGGGACACGGCCAATGGCGCGGACCGGACGGGCGGATCGTCCGCGAGACCTCCTACGAGGTCGTCCTGCTCTATCCGGAGAAGGGCGCCGACGAGCGCGGCGTGCGCATCGAACGGATCCGCCGGGCGTACGACAAGGAGTTCGCGCAGGACTCCGTCCTGCGCTCCGACGACCAGGTGAACGCAGATTTCTGACGGTTCCCGACGTTTCCTGACGGTCAGTCGCGTCGGTCGCGTCAGTTGCCCGCGACGTCCTTGACGGCCACCGCCACCGGCTTCGTGCCCGACACCAGCTCCAGCGTCAGACCGGCCGTCGCCGGGGTCTCCACCAGCTCGGCCAGCACCGCCGCCACGTCGTCGCGGGGGACCGGCCCACGGCCCGTGGTGGCCTCCAGGCGGACCAGGCCCGTGCCCTCCTCGTCGGTGAGCGCGCCGGGGCGCAGGACGGTCCACTCCAGGCCCAGCCGGGTCCGTACGTGGTCGTCGGCCTCGCCCTTGGCGCGCAGGTAGACGTCGAAGACGTCGTCACCCGGATGGTTCGCGTCCGCCCGGATCGAAGACAGCATCAGGAACCGCGGTACGCGCGCCCGTTCGGCCGCATCGGCGAACAGCACGGCCGCGCCCCGGTCCACGGTGTCCTTGCGCCCGGCGCCGCTGCCCGGGCCCGCCCCGGCCGCGAACACCGCGACCTGGGCGCCCTGCAGGATCCCGGCGACGTGCTCGACCGTCGCCGACTCCAGGTCGCAGAGCACCGGTTCGGCACCGGCCGCCCGGAGATCGTCGCCCTGTGCCGGATCACGGATGATCCCGGCGACCTCGTACCCGCGCGCGGCGAGCAGGCGCTCCAGCCGCAGCGCGATCTGACCGTGTCCACCAGCGATGACAATGCGCATGCTCCGACCGTACGTCGACCCGCGCGCCCCCGCGCCCGAACGCGGCGCCGACGCTCAGGGACCGGGCTCCATACGGCCCTGTCGGGGCAGGTCGAGGGCGACCGCCACCGCCGAATCGCAGTACTCCCGTACGGCGCTCGTCCGGGCCACCACCCGGCCGCGGTGGATCACGATCCGGCTGTACGCGAGGGACAGCACCCCCGCGATCCGGTCCCCGCGCACGGCGAGCAGCTCCGCCGGGAACCCGGCCTCCACCCGCACCTCCGGCAGGCCCATCGCCTCCCGGGCCGCCGTGCTCACCGCGTGGTAGGCCTCGGCGGCCCGCAGCCCGCCCTGCGAGGCCAGCAGGTAGGCAGCCTCCAGGGGGTCCCCGCGGCCCACCGGGTTCCCGGCGTCCCGCAGCGCCCCGCTGCCCGCCGCGACCCGCACCCCGGCGGACCGCAGCAGCCGTACGGGCGCCGTGCGCAGCCCGCGCCGCTCCAGGGCCGCGCAATCGCCCTGGGGCAGGCAGGTGACCCGTACGCCCGCCGCGGCCAGCTGGTCCGCGGCCCGCGCCGCGACGTCCAGCGGGAGCCGGGACAGGCCGCCGCAGGGGCCGATGGTGACCCCGGGGCGCAGCCCGCCGGCCATGGCCGCGAGCCGGGCGAGCCGGGCGGGATCGTCACCGTCCGTGTGCAGGTCCACGGGGCAGCCGTGCTCGCCGGCCAGCTCCAGGACGGCCTCGACGAAGCCGGTCGGGTCGGGGTCGAGGTCGGGGCAGCCGCCGACGACGGCCGCGCCCATCTTGACCGCGTCGCGCAGCATCGCCAGGCCCTCGGCGCCCGCGACCCCGGTCAGCAGCCGGGGCACGGCGACCGCCGTGAGGTCGGCGAGCCCGCGCAGCGAGCGGCGCGCCTGGAGCACCGCCTCCATCGGGCCGAGGCCGTGCACGTCGGCGATCCGGACGTGCGAACGGATGGCGGTGGCGCCGTGGCCGAGCTGGAGCAGCGCGGCCTCGGTGGCCCGGCGCTGGACCTCGTCGGCCGTGTGGGACACGGGTCCTTCGCCGTCGGCGGTGAGCGCGGTGTCCCCGTGGGCGTGCGGTTCGGCGGGCGCGGGGAGCAGCAGGTAGCCGCTCAGGTCGACCCGGGAGGGGGCGGGGGCGGGCAGGCTCCCGGCCGTTCCGACGGCCTGGATGCGGCCGCCGCCGAGCCGTACGTCGACCGTACGGCCGTCGGTCAGGCGGGCTCCGGCGAGCAGCAGCGTGGTGGCGTCGGCGGAGGCGGGAGCGGGGCCGTGGCCGCCGCCTTCGCCGCGGCCGCCGCGCGGGGAGTGGGACGGCTGCGGCGGCTGGCTGTCGGACATCGCGCTCCTGCGGGGGGCTCGGGCGGTCATGGGCCCGTGGCCGCGGCCCGCGGCCCAAGATCACGCAGCGTGCTCAGAGCCTAGGGCGCGGTGCGGCCCGCTTCACGGAAGAGCGCAATAGTCGTACCGGTGTGGTGCCCGGGGCCGGTGGGGCCGGGGTGGCCGGATCTTGCGGGAGCCGCTCTCCACGCTCGTCGGATCATGGCCGGATCAGGGCCGGAAGCCAGCTGCCGCAAAGGATTTGGGCGATCGGCGGGCAACCGTGTAATGTCTTCATCGCTCGCCCCAATAGCTCAGTCGGTAGAGCGTCTCCATGGTAAGGAGAAGGTCTGCGGTTCGATTCCGCATTGGGGCTCTGGTGAGAAAGGTCCCCTACCTGCTTTAAGGTAGGGGAGCAATCACACCAAAGCGGCGTAGCTCAGTCGGTAGAGCAAGCGGCTCATAATCGCTGTGTCACCGGTTCAAGTCCGGTCGCCGCTACACACAGTAGCCGATTGCGGGGTCGGTCTCCCGGTCGGCTACTCTTGTATGCGTTCATCCGTCCCAATTTCCGTCAAGGAGCACTCACGTGGCTGCCACCGACGTCCGCCCGAAGATCACGCTGGCCTGCGTGGAGTGCAAGGAGCGGAACTACATCACCAAGAAGAACCGGCGTAATGACCCGGACCGTCTTGAGATGAAGAAGCACTGCCCGCGCTGCAACTCGCACACCGCGCACCGCGAGACCCGCTGACCCCAGCGGTTTCTCGAATACAGGCTCCGTCATAAGGTCGTCCCCTGCAAGGGGGGCGGCCTTGTGTCGTTTCCGCACGTCTCCGTACGTCTTTTGCGCATGACGTTTCATGTGTCGTACCCAACAGCAGGAGGTAGTGAGCCATGGCGCTCGACCAGTCCTTCGTGGGGCGGAGCTACCCGCCCACCGATCCGTACGAGGTCGGCCGGGAGAAGATCCGCGAATTCGCGGAGGCGGTGGGCGACGCCAATCCCGCCTACACCGACCCCGAGGCGGCCAAGGCGCTGGGTCACCTGGACGTGATCGCGCCCCCGACCTTCGTGTTCGCGATCACCTTCAAGGCGGCGGGGCAGGTCATCGCCGACCCCCAGCTGGGCCTGGACTACAGCCGGGTCGTGCACGGCGACCAGAAGTTCGCCTACACCCGGCCCGTGCGCGCGGGCGACCGGCTGCTGGTGACGTCCACCATCGAGGCCGTGAAGTCCCTCGCGGGCAACGACATCATCGACATCCGCGGTGAGGTCCACGACGAGACCGGCGAGCACGTGGTGACGGCCTGGACCAAGCTCGTGTCCCGGGCGCCCGAGCCCGCCACCGCCCCCGCCACTGAGGAGGCCTGACATGGCTGCGCAGATCCGGTACGCGGACGTGGAGGTCGGCACCGAGCTGCCGGCCGGGACCTTCCCCGTCCAGCGGGCGACGCTCGTCCGCTACGCGGGGGCGTCGGGTGACTTCAACCCGATCCACTGGAACGAGAAGTTCGCCAAGGAGGTCGGGCTGCCGGACGTGATCGCGCACGGCATGTTCACGATGGCCGAGGCGATCCGCGTGGTCACGGACTGGGCGGGCGACCCGGGTGCGGTGGTCGAGTACGGGGTGCGCTTCACGAAGCCGGTCGTGGTTCCGAACGACGACGCGGGCGCGGTGATCGAGGTCACGGCCAAGGTCGCGGCGAAGCTGGACGACAACCGGGTCCGCGTGGACCTGACGGCGACGAGCGCGGGCCTGAAGGTCCTGGGCATGTCCCGCGCGGTGGTCCACCTCCCCTGACCCGCGCGCCGGGCCCCTGGCCTGGCGTCGACCGGGTCCCCGCCCCCGGTCCCCGGCCCAGCCGTTGCCCCGGCCTTGGCGCCGGTCCCGCCGTGACCTCGACCCTCACCCCGCCCCTGGTGTGACCCGTGCCCGTGCCCGTGCTCGCGCCTGCCCGCCCGAGGCCCCGGACCTCCGCTCCCGGGTCGGCGGACCGGGCCGCATGCCCGCGCCTCAAACGCCGGCGGGGCTGGGTGTTCCGCTGGGCCGTGGTGTGCCCCTGTGCTGGGGCTGCGGGCTGAGGATGCCGGTGGCCGGTGGCCGGTGGCCGGTGGCCGGTGGCCTGGGGGTGCCGGGTCGTAGCTGGGGTGCCCGGTGGCGGTGTCGGCGGTGCGGGCCGCGTGCCCGCGCCTCAATCGCCGGCGGGGCTGGGAATGTCCTGGTCCGGGGCCTCGGCGTGGCCGGGCCGGGCTGGGGGTGCCGTGTGGCGGTGTCGGCGGTGTCGGCGGTGTCGGCGGTGTGGGCCGCGTGCCTGCGCCTCAAACGCCGGCGGGGCTGGGAATGCCCTGGTCCGGAGCCTGGGAGTGGCTGGGCTGGGCTGGGAATGTCCTGGTCCGGACCCTCGGAGTGGCCGGGCCGGGGCCGGGGGTGGTGCATTCCGGGGCCGGGGGTTTCGTGGGGGTGCTGGGCCGGGTGGGGGAGTGTGGGGGGTGTGGGGTGTCCCCGCAGGCCGAGCAGAACCAGTGCCGGGTTGCTTTCCGACCCCGGGAGGGTTCTGCGAGCCGAGGAGACACCCCACACCCCCGCGCTCCCCCGCCCCCACCCCGACCCCGCCCAGCCCGGGCACCGCCCCCGGCGACCCCGGTCAGCCACCCCGACCCCGCCCCGCCGGGGTACGGCGCCTGCCGATGCGGCCCCGCCGCGCCCGGGCGACCCAAGCCCCGCCGGGGTACGGCGCCTGTCGATGCAGCCCCGCCCCGCCCGGGCAACCCCAGTCCCGCCGGGGTACGGCGCCTGCCGATGCGGCCCCGCCCCGCCCGGGCAGCCTCAGCCTCGCCGGCGATTGAGGCGCGGGCGCCGGGGACCGGGACCCCGCTTCCGACCTCGACCCCGGCCCGCCCGCCCGCCGCCCGCCCCCCCCCGACCCCGCCCCGCCCGGTTGACTTAGTTAGTGATTGGCCACTAACTTAAGGGCATGGCCAGGATGAGCGCAGACGAACGACGCGAGAGCGTCATCCGCGCGGCGACGCACGAGTTCGCCCGCGGCGGTTACTACGGGACCTCCACCGAGGCTATCGCCAAGCGCGTCGGCGTCTCCCAGCCGTACCTCTTCCGCCTCTTCCCCAACAAGCAGGCCATCTTCCTCGCCGCCGCGAACCGCTGCGTCGAGGACATGCGCACCGTCTTCGCAGAGTCCTCCAAGGGTCTCCACGGCGACGAGGCCCTCGACGCGATGGCCGAGGCCTACATGCGGCTGATCGCGGAGCACCCCGACAAGCTCCAGATGCAGCTGCAGGTCTATGTGACCGTCGCCGCCGCGGAGGCCGCCGGGGAGCCGGCCTTCGGGGAGATGGTCCGCCGCGGCTGGATGGAGCTGTGGGACACCGTCGAGGCGCCGCTGGGCGAAGGTACGGACGGGGTCACGAACTTCATGGCCTGCGGGATGTTGATCAACACCCTCTCCGCCATGGGCTTTCCGCGCGACCACCGCGTCTGGGAGGGCTGCTACCCGTCCTTCAACTCCGAGCGGCACGCCGAGCTGCCAGCCGAGCAGGACACCGAGCAGCACCCCGAGGGGTGAGGCCGGGGGGCGCGCGCCCCGCACCCGCGCGTCTTTATTTTTTTGGGCACGAAAGTTAGTAATTGATAACTAACGTTCCAGGGGGAACCGTGAACGCGAACACAGAAGCGCCGCCGACCATCACCACCGACACCCGCCTGCGCGGCCCCGCCGTCTGGGCCCTCATCCTCACCGGCGTCGCCAGCTTCATGGCCGCCCTCGACAACCTCGTCGTCACCACCGCCCTCCCCGCCATCCGCACGGATCTCGGCGGCGCGCTGGAGGACCTCGAATGGACGGTGAACGCCTACACCCTCACCTTCGCCGTCCTCCTCATGTTCGGCTCCGCCCTCGGCGACCGCTTCGGCCGCCGCAAGCTCTTCATCGCGGGCCTCACCGTCTTCACCGGCGCCTCCGCCGCGGCCGCCCTCTCGCCCGGCATCGACGCCCTCATCGCCGCCCGCGCCGTCCAGGGCGTGGGCGCCGCGATCATGATGCCGCTCACCCTCACCCTGCTGACCGCCGCCGTCCCGGCCGCCCGCCGCGGCATGGCCCTCGGCATCTACGGCGCCGTCACCGGCCTCGCCGTCGCCAGCGGCCCGCTCATCGGCGGCAGCCTCACCGAGCACATCTCCTGGCAGTGGATCTTCTGGCTGAACGTGCCGATCGGCCTCGCCCTGATCCCGCTCGCCCGCCTGCGCCTCGCCGAGTCCACCGCCCCCGGCTCCCGCCTCGACATCCCCGGCACCCTCCTCATCAGCGGCGGCCTCTTCGGCATCGTCTACGCCCTGGTCAACGCCAACGCCGACGGCTGGACCAGCACCCCGGTCCTGACCGGCCTGATCGTCGGCGGCGCGCTCGTCGCCGCCTTCGTTTACCACGGCTCGAACAACGCCAACGCGATGCTCCCGATGCGCCTCTTCCGCAACCGCGGCTTCCTCGGCATCAACCTGGCCAGCCTGCTGATGTTCCTCGGGATGTTCGGCTCGATCTTCCTGCTCAGCCAGTTCCTCCAGGGCGTCGCCGGTTACTCGCCCACCGAGGCCGGCCTGCGCATGCTGCCCTGGACCGGCATGCCGATGATCGTCGCCCCGATCGCCGGGATCCTCTCCGACCGGATCGGCGGCCGCCCGGTCGTCGCCACGGGCCTCGCCTTCCAGGCCCTGGGCCTCGGCTGGTTCGCGCTGGTGCTCACCTCGGACGTGTCCTACGCCGCCCAGCTCCCCGCGCTGATCCTCAGCGGCATCGGCATGGCCCTGTACTTCGCCCCCGCCGCCAACGTCCTGATGTCCACCGTCGGCCCCGCCGACCAGGGCAAGGCCTCCGGCGCCAACAACGCCCTGCGCGAGCTGGGCGGCGCCCTCGGCGTCGCGGTCCTGGCCTCGGTCTTCTCCGCCCAGGGCGGCTACGAGACGCCCCAGTCCTTCACCGACGGCACCGTCCCCGCCCTGTGGATCGGCGCGGGCGCCGTCGCCCTGGCCGCCGTGATGGCCCTGCTGCTCCCCAGCCGGGCCAAGCAGCGCCTGCAGGCCGGGAACCCGGTGGCCGGCCAGGGCGCGAGCCCGGCCGGAACCCCGGCCTCCGCACCCCGGGTCAAGGTCCCCGCCAACTGAGCGTCGCACCGAGCATCACACAGCGCATCACGCCCCTACGGTCCGTGGCCCCGCATCGACAGGGGGGCACGGACCGTACTCTTGTCCACGTGCAGGAACTCCACGATGCCCCCCTCGCCCCGCTGACCACCTTCCGCCTCGGCGGCCCGGCGACCCGGCTGGTCACCGCGACCACCGACGCCGAGGTCACCGCCGCCGTGCGCGCGGCCGACGAGAGCGGTACGCCGCTGCTGCTCATCGGCGGCGGCAGCAACCTGGTCATCGGCGACCGCGGCTTCGACGGCACCGCCCTGCGCATCGCGACCACCGGCTTCACCCTCGACGGCACCACCCTCGAACTCGCCGCCGGGGAGAACTGGAGCGAGGCCGTCGCCCGCACCGTCGAAGCGGGCCTCGCGGGCATCGAGTGCCTCGCCGGAATCCCCGGCTCCGCGGGCGCCACCCCGGTCCAGAACGTCGGGGCGTACGGCCAGGAGGTCTCCAGCACCATCACCGAGGTCGTCGCCTACGACCGTACGCTCGGCGAAACGGTCACCCTCTCCAACGCCGAGTGCGCGTTCTCGTACCGCCACAGCACCTTCAAGGAGCACCCGGAGCGCTACGTCGTCCTGCGCGTCCGCTTCGCCCTGGAGGAGGCCGGCGGGCTCTCCGCGCCGATCAAGTACCCCGAGACCGCCCGCGCCCTCGGCGTCGAGGCGGGCGACCGGGTCCCGGCCGCCACCGCCCGCGAGACCGTCCTGCGGCTGCGCGCGAGCAAGGGCATGGTGCTCGACCCCGCCGACCACGACACCTGGTCGGCCGGCTCCTTCTTCACCAACCCGGTCCTGACCGAAGCGGCCTACGCCGACTTCCTCGCCCGCGTCCACGACCGGCTCGGCCCGGACACCGTGCCGCCGGCCTACCCGGCCGCCGACGGAGGTACGAAGACCAGCGCCGCCTGGCTGATCGACAAGGCGGGCTTCACCAAGGGCTACGGCACCGGCCCCGCCCGGATCTCCACCAAGCACACCCTCGCGCTCACCAACCGCGGCGAGGCCACCACCGAGGACCTCCTCGCCCTGGCCCGCGAGGTCGTCGCGGGCGTCCACGCGGCCTTCGGCGTCACCCTGGTCAACGAACCGGTGACGGTCGGCGTCAGCATCTGAGAGGTCCCGGCCGCCCATGCTCTGTCCCCTGCACGGGGCCGGTACCGACCCCACCCGGCTCGTGGGGCGCGCGATCAGCAGCGTCGTCGCGTCCTGGCACGTCTACGAGGGCGAACGCTCCGAGGCCCCGCTCGACGTCTGGCTGACCGACAGCGAGGGCGAGTGCACCCGGATCACCACCGGCTCGGACTGGTGCCTCATCGTCGAATCCGCCCGGCCCCACGAGCCCTACGACATGGGGGAGTGGGGCCGCATCGAGGTCGGTGACGACCTCGGCGACCACCCCTTCCTGCGCCACCTCGGCGAGACCGTCGCGACCGTGGCCGAATTCGCCGTGCCCGAACAGGGCCGGACCCACCTGGAGATCGGCTTCGCCGACGGCGACCGGGTCCGGGCCGACTGCCACGAGGGCGACCTGCGCCTCACCCGCTGAGTTACGACGCTACGACGTCAGCCAGTGGTCGATCCCGGCCAGCAGCTTGGCCTGTACGTCCTCGGGCGCGGCCGAACCGCGCACCGACTGGCGGGCCAGCTCGGCCAGCTCCGCGTCCGTGAAGGCGTGGTGACGGCGGGCGATCTCGTACTGCGCCGCCAGCCGGGACCCGAAGAGCAGCGGGTCGTCGGCGCCCAGCGCCATCGGCACCCCGGCCTCGAAGAGGGTCCGCAGCGGGACGTCCTCGGGGCGCTCGTAGACCCCCAGTGCCACATTGGACGCCGGACAGACCTCACAGGTGATCTGGCGGTCGGCCAGCCGCTTCAGCAGCCGAGGGTCCTCGGCGGCCCGGACGCCGTGCCCGATGCGGGAGGCGCGCAGATCGTCCAGGCAGTCCCGGACGGAGGCGGGGCCGCTCAGCTCACCGCCGTGCGGGGCCGCGAGCAGACCGCCCTCCCGCGCGATGGCGAAGGCCCGGTCGAAATCGCGGGCCATGCCGCGGCGCTCGTCGTTGGAGAGCCCGAAGCCGACGATCCCGCGGTCGGCGTAGCGGACCGCGAGCCGCGCCAGGGTGCGGGCGTCCAGAGGGTGCTTCATCCGGTTGGCGGCGATGACCACGCGCATCCCGAGACCGGTCTCGCGCGAGGCCGCGTCCACGGCGTCCAGGATGATCTCGACGGCCGGGATCATCCCGCCGAGCAGCGGGGCGTAGGAGGTCGGATCCACCTGGATCTCCAGCCACCCGCTGCCGTCCCGGACGTCCTCCTCGGCGGCCTCCCGGACGAGGCGCCGGATGTCGTCGGGCTCGCGCAGGCAGGAGCGGGCTGCGTCGTAGAGCCGCTGGAAACGGAACCAGCCCCGCTCGTCGGTGGCGCGGAGCCGGGGTGGCTCCCCGCCGGTCAGCGCGTCGGGCAGCCGCACGCCGTACTTGTCGGCCAGCTCCAGCAGGGTCGACGGGCGCATGGACCCCGTGAAGTGCAGGTGGAGATGGGCTTTCGGCAGAAGCGTGAGATCGCGTACGTGCTCCATCCGGTGATCCTGCCTCACCGCGGCGCTCGGCGGGAGAGGGTTTACCGATCGGGGGCTTGCCCGAACGCGCGCGCGGGGCCTCCCGGGCTCTGCCCGGACCCGGTCCTCAAACGCCGGACGGGCTGAAAAATCCAGCCCCGCCGGCGTCTGAGGCGCGGGTCCGGGCAGAGCCCGGGGAACGGTGGAAGGGCGGGTAGGGGACAAGCCCCGCGCAGCGGCAGGCCCGGGTCCGGGCAGGAAACGCCCGAGCGGCGGCTCCCCGAGGGGAACCGCCGCTCGGACCTGGCTGCCGCCCGCCCTAGGGCTAGGCCTTGGCCTCCGCCAGCAGGTTCTGGATCCGGGTCACGCCCTCCACCAGGTCCTCGTCACCGAGGGCGTACGACAGGCGCAGGTAGCCCGGGGTGCCGAAGGCCTCGCCCGGGACGACCGCGACCTCGGCCTCGTCCAGGATCAGGGCCGCCAGCTCGACCGAGGTCTGCGGGCGCCGGCCGCGGATCTCCTTGCCGAGCAGTTCCTTGACCGAGGGGTACGCGTAGAACGCGCCCTCCGGGGTCGGGCAGAAGACGCCGTCGATCTCGTTCAGCATCTTGACCATGGTCTGGCGGCGGCGGTCGAAGGCCTTCCGCATCTCGGCGACCGCGTCCAGGTTCCCGGACACCGCGGCCAGCGCGGCGACCTGCGCCACGTTGGAGACGTTGGAGGTGGCGTGCGACTGGAGGTTCGTCGCGGCCTTGATGACGTCCTTCGGGCCGATGACCCACCCGACGCGCCAGCCGGTCATGGCGTACGTCTTGGCCACGCCGTTGACGACGATGCAGCGGTCGGTGAGCGCGGGCACCAGCACCGGCAGCGAGGTGAAGGTCGCGTCGCCGTAGACCAGGTGCTCGTAGATCTCGTCCGTCAGCACCCACAGGCCGTGCTCGGCGGCCCACTCGCCGATGGCGCGGGCGTCGGCCTCGGAGTAGACGGAGCCGGTCGGGTTCGACGGGGAAACGAAGAGGACGACCTTCGTACGGTCGGTGCGCGCCGCTTCCAGCTGCTCGACGGAGACCCGGTAACCGGTGGTCTCGTCGGCGACGACGTCGACCGGGACACCGCCCGCGAGGCGGATCGACTCCGGGTAGGTGGTCCAGTACGGGGCCGGGACGATGACCTCGTCGCCCGGGTCGAGGATCGCGGCGAAGGCCTCGTAGATGGCCTGCTTGCCGCCGTTGGTGACGAGGATCTGCGCCGGGTCGACGGCGTAGCCCGAGTCGCGCAGCGTCTTCTCCGCGATGGCCTTCTTCAGCTCCGGCAGGCCGCCGGCCGGCGTGTAGCGGTGGTACTTCGGGTTGCGGCAGGCCTCGACCGCCGCCTCGACGATGTAGTCGGGGGTCGGGAAGTCGGGCTCACCGGCACCGAAGCCGATCACCGGACGGCCCGCGGCCTTGAGGGCCTTGGCCTTGGCGTCGACGGCGAGGGTGGCGGACTCGGAGATGGCGCCGATACGGGCGGACACCCGGCGCTCGGAAGAAGGCGTTGCAGAGGTCATGCGGCCAATCGTCCCAGACTGCAAACTGCCGCCGCACACCGTTTCAGGTACCGGACGGAGCAGCCCCCGGCGGCTTCTGTTCGACGTCGGCGCCGCGACCACGTATGCTCACCTGTCGTTGGACCCCACCAGGGCGCCTCAAACGCGTGCACTCCGTGCACTCGGTTGGATGCGGTAGGTTGGGGGACACAAAGGGTCGTAGCTCAATTGGTAGAGCACTGGTCTCCAAAACCAGCGGTTGGGGGTTCGAGTCCCTCCGGCCCTGCTCCACACTCCTTCGCCGGATGTGTGCGCAGGTACGTACATCTATGCACCGCCGTGCGGCTCAACCGGGGCGCGGCACGGCCATGACCCGGATTCAGGTGAGAGACGTGACGGACGCCGTGGGCTCCATCGACATGCCTGACGCCGAGGATGACACCCGCGAGAAGAAGGCCCGAAAGGGCGGCAAGCGCGGAAAGAAGGGCCCTCTGGGCCGTCTCGCGCTCTTCTACCGGCAGATCGTCGCGGAACTCCGCAAGGTTGTTTGGCCGACTCGCAACCAGCTGACCACCTACACCACCGTGGTCATCGTGTTCGTGGTCATCATGATCGGTCTCGTTACCGTGATTGACTATGGGTTCAACGCGGCCATCAAGTTCGTCTTCGGCTAGTCCCCGCGGGGGGCGGCACCTTGATGGGTGCCGCCCGTTTTCGCATGTTCCACCCCATTTTGTATCCAGGAAGAAGCAGCCACCGTGTCTGACCCGAACCTGAACGCGAGCCCCGACTCCGTCGAGTCCGTCGAGGACGCGCTCGACATCGTCGAGGCGGCGGACGCGGACCGCGACGAAGTCGAGCTCGCCGACGAAGCCCAGGCCGGTATCGCCGCCGAGAGCGCCGCGATGCACATCGAGCCCGCGCACGTCGAGGCTGAGGCCGACGAGGACGACGAGTCCGCGGACGACGCGTCCACGGACGAGGGCGACGACACCGACGCCGACGTCGAGGCTGAGGCCGACGAAGACGCCGAGGCCGGCGACGACGAGGACGCTGCTGACGAAGAGGCCGACGCGGACGCGGACGAGGAGGAGGCCGAAGAGGCCGCCCCCGTCGAGGACGCCGAGCCCGTCGACCCGATCCAGGCGCTGCGCGACGAACTCCGTCTGCTGCCCGGCGAGTGGTACGTGATCCACACCTACGCGGGCTACGAGAAGCGCGTGAAGGCCAACCTGGAGCAGCGCGCCGTCTCGCTGAACGTCGAGGAGTTCATCTACCAGGCCGAGGTGCCCGAGGAAGAGATCGTCCAGATCAAGAACGGCGAGCGCAAGAACGTCCGGCAGAACAAGCTGCCCGGTTACGTTCTCGTCCGCATGGATCTGACGAACGAGTCCTGGGGCGTCGTCCGCAACACCCCCGGCGTCACCGGCTTCGTGGGCAACGCCTACGACCCGTACCCGCTGACCCTCGACGAGATCGTCAAGATGCTCGCCCCCGAGGCGCAGGAGAAGGCCGCCAAGCTGGCCGCGGAAGAGGCCGGCCTGCCCGCGCCCGCCGTCAAGCGCACCATCGAGGTCCTGGACTTCGAGGTCGGCGACTCGGTCACCGTCACCGACGGCCCGTTCGCCACGCTCCAGGCGACCATCAACGAGATCAACCCGGACTCGAAGAAGGTCAAGGGTCTCGTCGAGATCTTCGGCCGCGAGACCCCGGTCGAGCTGAGCTTCGACCAGATCCAGAAGAACTGATCGAAAGTACTGATCCAGTACTGATCGAAAAGTACTGATCCAGTCCTTCTGAACACAGGCTTCCAGTCAGGTCAGATCGCCCCGAAAAGGGCGGTCTGACCTGCTGGGTTTTCAGCCCCGCCCTGATACCCGTTATCGTGGTGCGGTATGCCTCCATCCGGATGACCGGTTGGCGGCGAAAAACTCTCACAGGACCCGGAGAGAGCAATGCCTCCCAAGAAGAAGAAGATCACGGGGCTCATCAAGCTCCAGATCAAGGCCGGTGCGGCCAACCCGGCGCCGCCGGTCGGCCCCGCGCTCGGTCAGCACGGCGTCAACATCATGGAGTTCTGCAAGGCCTACAACGCCGCGACCGAGTCGCAGCGTGGCATGGTCGTGCCGGTGGAGATCACGGTCTACGACGACCGCTCCTTCACCTTCGTGACGAAGACCCCCCCGGCCGCGCGCCTCATCCTCAAGCACGCGGGTGTGGAGAAGGGCTCGGGCGAGCCGCACAAGACCAAGGTCGCCAAGCTCACCGGCGCCCAGGTCCGCGAGATCGCCACGCTGAAGATGCCCGACCTGAACGCCAACGACCTGGCCGCCGCCGAGAAGATCATCGCCGGCACCGCCCGTTCGATGGGCATCACGGTCGAGGGCTGATCCAGCCCCTCGCACGCCCCCAGTGGTAGGACCAGCGCTGGTCCGCACCACGACTCCACACCCTGCCACGCGGCGGAAGCCGCATGGTGTATCTGCAAACAGGAGCAGAAGTGAAGCGCAGCAAGACTCTCCGCGCTGCGGACGCCAAGGTCGACCGGGACAAGCTCTACGCCCCGCTCGAGGCCGTCCGTCTCGCCAAGGAGACCTCCGCGACCAAGTTCGACAGCACCGTCGAGGTCGCCTTCCGCCTGGGTGTCGACCCGCGCAAGGCCGACCAGATGGTCCGTGGCACCGTGAACCTCCCGCACGGCACCGGCAAGACCGCCCGGGTCCTGGTCTTCGCGACCGGTGACCGTGCAGCGGCCGCGGAAGCCGCCGGCGCCGACATTGTCGGCAACGACGAGCTGATCGACGAGATCGCGAAGGGCAACCGCCTCAACGAGTTCGACGCCGTTGTCGCCACCCCGGACCTCATGGGCAAGGTCGGCCGCCTCGGCCGCGTGCTCGGTCCCCGTGGCCTCATGCCGAACCCGAAGACCGGCACCGTCACGATGGACGTCGCCAAGGCTGTCACCGAGATCAAGGGTGGCAAGATCGAGTTCCGCGTCGACAAGCACTCGAACCTGCACTTCATCATCGGCAAGGTCTCCTTCACCGATGAGCAGCTCGTCGAGAACTACGGCGCGGCCCTGGACGAGATCCTTCGTCTGAAGCCGTCCGCCGCGAAGGGCCGCTACATCAAGAAGGCCGCCCTGAGCACCACGATGGGCCCCGGCATCATCCTGGACCAGAACCGCACCCGGAACCTCCTCGTCGAGGAAGACCCGGCCGCGGTCTGATCCGGACGGGCCCGCGCCTCGCGGGCTCACCGGCAGTACCTCGGCGGGCCCTCCGTCTCCCTCACGGGAGGCGGGGGGCCCGTTTCGTTTCCCCGGGGGCCCGGGCCCGTAGCGGGGCTCCCAGCGGCCCGCACGGGGCCGTGAGGGTCCGCAGGGGGGGCGATTTGCTCCGGGCCGGGATGTTCGCGTACGCTTCCGGAGAAGCCAAAGACCGCTGGTCGTTGCCGTGCTCGCAAGAGGACGGCGACCGAAGGATTCGCTAGCTGCGAACGACCTGCGCAGGTGTTCAGTGGAAGGTTCCCGGAATTCGTTCCGGTTGAGCCGTGCCCCGAGCGCTTGCGCCGGGGCGTTTTCTTTTTAGCCCCTTCTGAGCGGTCCTCATCACCCGGAAGGAGGCCGACGCACTATGCCGACGCCCAACAAGGCTGCCGCGGTAGCCGAGCTCACGGACCAGTTCCGCGACTCGAACGCCGCCGTGCTGACCGAGTACCGGGGTCTCACCGTGGCGCAGCTCAAGACGCTGCGTCGTTCGCTCGGTGAGAACGCCCAGTACGCCGTGGTGAAGAACACGCTGACCAAGATTGCGGCCAACCAGGCCGGGATCACCGCGCTGGACGAGCACTTCGCTGGTCCCACCGCGGTCGCCTTCATCACCGGTGACCCGGTGGAGTCGGCGAAGAGCCTGCGTGACTTCGCCAAGGACAACCCGAACCTCATCATCAAGGCGGGTGTCCTTGATGGTAAGGCGCTCACCGCCGATGAGATCAAGAAGCTCGCGGACCTCGAGTCCCGCGAGGTTCTGCTCAGCAAGCTGGCCGGCGCGTTCAAGGGCAAGCAGTCTCAGGCTGCCTCGCTCTTCCAGGCGCTGCCGTCGAAGTTCGTCCGCACCGCGGAAGCGCTTCGCGTCAAGCTCGCCGAGCAGGGCGGTGCCGAGTAATTCGGCTCGCGCATTGATCCACGCCGCCTAGTGCGTGGGTCGTAGCGGGCCGTTACGCCCGCCCCCAATACATCCGGCATCTGCCGAATTAGTGGAAGGATCGCCCATCATGGCGAAGCTCAGCCAGGAAGACCTGCTCGCTCAGTTCGAGGAGCTCACCCTCATCGAGCTCTCCGAGTTCGTGAAGGCGTTCGAGGAGAAGTTCGACGTCACCGCCGCCGCGGCCGTCGCCGTTGCCGGTCCGGCCGGCCCGGGCGTCGTCGAGGCCGTCGAGGAGCAGGACGAGTTCGACGTCATCCTGACCTCTGCCGGTGACAAGAAGATCCAGGTCATCAAGGTCGTGCGCGAGCTCACCTCCCTGGGCCTCAAGGAGGCCAAGGACCTCGTGGACGGCGCCCCGAAGCCCGTCCTCGAGAAGGTCGCCAAGGAGGCCGCTGACAAGGCTGCCGAGTCCCTCAAGGCTGCCGGCGCCGGCGTCGAGGTCAAGTAACACCTCTGAGGCCCCCACAGGGCCTCTCCAAGGGCGATCACCCGTAAGGGTGGTCGCCCTTTGGCGTACCCGCAGTGCCTGACTTGCCCTGCTCTCGTTGGGGAGTAGGGTGATCTTCGTTGCTCCGTGACAGGGCCCGGTGATGATCCGCACGGAGCAGGGGGCCTTGACGAACGGCACGCGGCGCGCAATTCTCAGAGCCGTTGCCAGCTTGGACCAGCCGATCCGGATCCCGAGGCATGGATCGGTTACAAAGAGGGCAGTACTGATACGCGCTCTGTGTGCGAGGGCCGCAGCGTTCAACAACAGGGAAGGCCGGGTTGCCGGACTCCAGAAAGCTGGTCTGGACATCAGTGAGCCAAGTGGCTACACTGACCCTTTGCGCTGCCTGTTAGCTGCCCCCTGCCCGTCGCCCGGGGCATACCCACGCTGGACCACACCTGACTGATTGCCCTGACCTGGTTCTTTGGACCGGATGGGGGAAGTTTGTCTTCTGTGTCGGCTGGGACCGGTACGCGCGTAGTGAGTCCGAGCCCTCGGAAGGACCCCCTCTTGGCCGCCTCGCGCAACGCCTCGACCAATACGAACAACGGTGCCAGCACCGCCCCGCTGCGCATCTCCTTTGCAAAGATCAAGGAGCCTCTCGAGGTTCCGAACCTCCTGGCGCTGCAGACCGAAAGCTTTGACTGGCTGCTCGGTAATGCCGCCTGGAAGTCTCGCGTCGAGTCGGCTTTGGAGAGCGGACAGGACGTCCCCACCAAGTCCGGTCTGGAAGAGATCTTCGAGGAGATCTCGCCGATCGAGGACTTCTCCGGGTCGATGTCGCTGACCTTCCGCGACCACCGTTTCGAGCCTGCGAAGAACTCCGTCGACGAGTGCAAGGACCGCGACTTCACGTTCGCGGCGCCGCTGTTCGTCACGGCCGAGTTCACCAACAACGAGACCGGCGAGATCAAGTCCCAGACGGTCTTCATGGGCGATTTCCCGCTCATGACCAACAAGGGCACCTTCGTCATCAACGGCACCGAGCGTGTCGTGGTGTCGCAGCTGGTCCGTTCCCCCGGTGTCTACTTCGACTCCTCCATCGACAAGACGTCCGACAAGGACATCTTCTCCGCCAAGATCATCCCGTCCCGGGGTGCCTGGCTGGAGATGGAGATCGACAAGCGCGACATGGTCGGTGTCCGCATCGACCGCAAGCGCAAGCAGTCCGTCACCGTCCTCCTCAAGGCTCTCGGCTGGACCACCGAGCAGATCCTGGAAGAGTTCGGCGAGTACGAGTCCATGCGCGCCACCCTGGAGAAGGACCACACCCAGGGCCAGGACGACGCGCTGCTCGACATCTACCGCAAGCTGCGCCCGGGCGAACCGCCGACCCGCGAGGCCGCTCAGACGCTGCTCGAGAACCTCTACTTCAACCCGAAGCGCTACGACCTCGCGAAGGTCGGCCGCTACAAGGTGAACAAGAAGCTCGGCGCCGACGAACCGCTCGACGCCGGTGTGCTCACCACCGACGACGTCATCGCGACGATCAAGTACCTGGTCAAGCTGCACGCCGGCGAGACCGAGACCACCGGTGAGTCCGGCCGTTCGATCGTCGTCGAGACCGACGACATCGACCACTTCGGCAACCGTCGTCTGCGCAACGTCGGCGAGCTCATCCAGAACCAGGTCCGCACGGGTCTGGCTCGTATGGAGCGCGTCGTCCGCGAGCGGATGACGACCCAGGACGTCGAGGCGATCACGCCGCAGACCCTGATCAACATCCGGCCGGTCGTCGCCTCCATCAAGGAGTTCTTCGGCACCAGCCAGCTGTCGCAGTTCATGGACCAGAACAACCCGCTGTCGGGTCTCACCCACAAGCGCCGCCTGTCGGCGCTTGGCCCGGGTGGTCTGTCCCGTGAGCGGGCCGGCTTCGAGGTCCGAGACGTTCACCCGTCGCACTACGGCCGCATGTGCCCGATCGAAACCCCTGAAGGCCCGAACATCGGTCTGATCGGTTCGCTCGCGTCCTACGGCCGCGTCAACGCGTTCGGTTTCGTCGAGACCCCGTACCGCAAGGTCATCGAGGGCGTCGTCACCGACGACGTCGACTACCTGACCGCCGACGAGGAAGACCGCTTCGTCATCGCCCAGGCCAACGCCGGCCTGAACGACGAGATGCGCTTCACCGAGAACCGCGTGCTGGTTCGCCGTCGTGGTGGCGAGATCGACTACATCGCCGGCGACGACGTCGACTACATGGACGTCTCCCCGCGCCAGATGGTGTCCGTCGCGACCGCGATGATCCCCTTCCTGGAGCACGACGACGCCAACCGCGCCCTCATGGGCGCGAACATGATGCGCCAGGCCGTTCCGCTCATCAAGGCGGAAGCGCCGCTCGTCGGCACCGGCATGGAGTACCGCTGCGCCGTCGACGCCGGTGACTCGATCCGTGCGGAGAAGGACGGTGTGGTCCAGGAGGTTTCGGCCGACTACATCACCGTCGCGAACGACGACGGTACGTACACCACGTACCGCGTCGCGAAGTTCTCCCGCTCGAACCAGGGCACCTCGGTCAACCAGAAGGTCATCGTCAACGAGGGCGACCGGATCGTTGAATCCCAGGTCCTCGCCGATGGTCCGGCGACCGAAGAGGGCGAAATGGCCCTCGGCAAGAACCTGCTCGTGGCGTTCATGCCCTGGGAAGGTCACAACTACGAGGACGCGATCATCCTGTCGCAGCGCCTCGTACAGGACGACGTCCTCTCCTCGATCCACATCGAGGAGCACGAGGTCGACGCCCGTGACACCAAGCTGGGCCCCGAGGAGATCACCCGGGACATCCCGAACGTCTCCGAGGAGGTCCTCGCGGACCTCGACGAGCGCGGCATCATCCGCATCGGTGCGGACGTCGTCGCGGGCGACATCCTGGTCGGCAAGGTCACGCCCAAGGGTGAGACCGAGCTGACCCCGGAAGAGCGCCTGCTCCGCGCGATCTTCGGTGAGAAGGCCCGCGAGGTGCGTGACACCTCGCTCAAGGTTCCTCACGGTGAGATCGGCAAGGTCATCGGCGTCCGCGTCTTCGACCGCGAAGAGGGCGACGAGCTTCCCCCGGGCGTCAACCAGCTGGTCCGCGTCTACGTGGCCCAGAAGCGCAAGATCACCGACGGTGACAAGCTCGCCGGCCGCCACGGCAACAAGGGTGTCATCTCCAAGATCCTTCCGATCGAGGACATGCCCTTCCTTGAAGACGGCACGCCGGTCGACATCATCCTGAACCCCCTGGGTGTCCCGTCCCGAATGAACCCGGGACAGGTCCTGGAGATCCACCTCGGCTGGCTCGCCAGCCGCGGCTGGGACGTCTCCACCCTCGGCGAGGAGTGGGCCGAGCGGCTGAAGGCCATCGGCGCCGACCGCGTCGAGCCCGGCACCAACGTCGCCACCCCGGTGTTCGACGGCGCCCGCGAGGACGAGCTCACCGGCCTGTTCGAGCACACCATCCCGAACCGTGACGGTGACCGCCTGGTCCTGCCTTCCGGTAAGGCGCACCTGTTCGACGGCCGCTCCGGCGAGCCGTTCCCGGAGCCGGTCTCGATCGGCTACATGTACATCCTGAAGCTCCACCACCTGGTCGATGACAAGCTCCACGCTCGGTCGACCGGTCCGTACTCGATGATCACGCAGCAGCCGCTGGGTGGTAAGGCGCAGTTCGGTGGCCAGCGCTTCGGTGAGATGGAGGTGTGGGCGCTTGAGGCTTATGGCGCCGCTTACGCCCTCCAGGAGCTCCTGACCATCAAGTCCGATGACGTCACCGGCCGCGTGAAGGTCTACGAGGCCATCGTCAAGGGCGAGAACATCCCCGAGCCGGGCATTCCCGAGTCCTTCAAGGTGCTCATCAAGGAAATGCAGTCGCTCTGCCTCAACGTGGAGGTGCTGTCCTCGGACGGCATGTCCATCGAGATGCGCGACACCGACGAGGACGTCTTCCGCGCGGCGGAGGAGCTCGGTATCGACCTGTCCCGGCGCGAGCCGAGCAGCGTCGAAGAGGTCTGACGGGCCTGACGGGGGGCTCGCTCAAGAGCCCCCCGTCATCCCCGGGACCGTTCAGACCATGATTGAGACTCGACCCCGAAAGAGGGATTGACGCACAGTGCTCGACGTCAACTTCTTCGACGAGCTGCGGATCGGCCTTGCCACCGCGGACGACATCCGAACCTGGTCCCACGGCGAGGTCAAGAAGCCGGAGACCATCAACTACCGCACCCTCAAGCCCGAGAAGGACGGACTCTTCTGCGAGAAGATCTTCGGTCCGACCCGGGACTGGGAGTGCTACTGCGGCAAGTACAAGCGTGTCCGCTTCAAGGGCATCATCTGTGAGCGTTGTGGCGTCGAAGTCACGCGCGCCAAGGTGCGTCGTGAGCGCATGGGCCACATCGAGCTTGCCGCTCCCGTCACCCACATCTGGTACTTCAAGGGCGTTCCGTCGCGTCTTGGCTACCTGCTGGACCTCGCGCCGAAGGACCTCGAAAAGGTCATCTACTTCGCCGCGTACATGATCACGTTCGTGGACGACGAGCGCCGCACCCGCGACCTCCCGTCGCTGGAGGCCCACGTCTCCGTCGAGCGCCAGCAGATCGAGAACCGCCGCGACGCGGACCTCGAAGGCCGCGCGAAGAAGCTCGAAACCGACCTCGCCGAGCTTGAGGCCGAGGGCGCGAAGGCCGACGTACGCCGCAAGGTGCGCGAAGGTGCCGAGCGCGAGATGAAGCAGCTCCGTGACCGCGCCCAGCGCGAGATCGACCGCCTCGACGAGGTCTGGGCCCGCTTCAAGAACCTCAAGGTCCAGGACCTGGAGGGCGACGAGCTCCTCTACCGCGAGCTGCGTGACCGCTTCGGCACGTACTTCGACGGCTGCATGGGCGCCGCCGCGCTGCAGAAGCGCCTGGAGTCCTTCGACCTCGACGAAGAGGCCGAGCGCCTCCGCGAGATCATCCGCAGTGGCAAGGGCCAGAAGAAGACCCGTGCGCTCAAGCGCCTCAAGGTCGTCTCCGCGTTCCTGCAGACCAGCAACAAGCCCAAGGGCATGGTTCTGGACTGCGTGCCGGTCATCCCGCCGGACCTGCGTCCGATGGTGCAGCTGGACGGTGGCCGCTTCGCGACCTCCGACCTGAACGACCTGTACCGCCGCGTGATCAACCGCAACAACCGTCTGAAGCGTCTCCTTGACCTCGGTGCCCCCGAGATCATCGTGAACAACGAGAAGCGCATGCTTCAGGAGGCCGTCGACGCGCTGTTCGACAACGGCCGTCGTGGCCGTCCGGTGACCGGTCCCGGCAACCGCCCGCTGAAGTCCCTGAGCGACATGCTCAAGGGCAAGCAGGGTCGATTCCGTCAGAACCTCCTCGGCAAGCGCGTGGACTACTCCGCGCGTTCCGTGATCGTCGTCGGTCCGCAGCTGAAGCTGCACCAGTGTGGTCTGCCCAAGGCCATGGCGCTGGAGCTCTTCAAGCCGTTCGTGATGAAGCGCCTGGTCGACCTGAACCACGCGCAGAACATCAAGTCGGCGAAGCGCATGGTCGAGCGCGGCCGTACGGTCGTCTACGACGTGCTCGAAGAGGTCATCGCCGAGCACCCGGTTCTCCTGAACCGTGCGCCCACGCTGCACCGCCTCGGCATCCAGGCCTTCGAGCCCCAGCTGGTCGAAGGCAAGGCCATCCAGATCCACCCGCTCGTCTGCACCGCGTTCAACGCGGACTTCGACGGTGACCAGATGGCCGTGCACCTGCCGCTTTCGGCAGAGGCGCAGGCCGAGGCCCGCATCCTGATGCTGTCCTCGAACAACATCCTGAAGCCGGCAGACGGTCGTCCCGTCACCATGCCGACCCAGGACATGGTGCTGGGTCTGTTCTTCCTCACCACCGACGGTGAACTCCGTGACACCAAGGGCGAGGGCCGCGCGTTCGGCTCCACGGCCGAGGCGACCATGGCGTTCGACGGTGGCGAGCTGGCTCTCCAGTCGTCCGTCGACATCCGCTTCCCGGTGGGCACCATCCCGCCGCGCGGCTGGGTGCCGCCGGTCGCCGAAGAGGGCGAGCAGGAGTTCCAGCCGGGCGACAGCTTCCGTCTGCGCACCTCCCTGGGCCGCGCGCTCTTCAACGAGCTGCTGCCCGAGGACTACCCGTTCGTCGACTACTCGGTGGGCAAGAAGCAGCTCTCCGAGATCGTCAACGACCTGGCCGAGCGCTACCCCAAGGTCATCGTGGCGGCGACGCTCGACAACCTGAAGGCGGCGGGCTTCCACTGGGCGACCCGTTCGGGCGTCACCGTGGCCATCTCCGACGTCGTCGTGCCCGAGGCCAAGAAGGCCATCGTCAAGGGCTACGAGGAGCAGGACGAGAAGGTCCAGAAGCAGTACGAGCGCGGCCTGATCACCAAGGACGAGCGCACGCAGGAACTCATCGCGATCTGGACCAAGGCGACCAACGAGGTTGCCGAGGCGATGAACGCGAACTTCCCCAAGACGAACCCCATCTTCATGATGGTTGACTCGGGTGCCCGAGGAAACATGATGCAGATGCGACAGATCGCCGGTATGCGTGGTCTGGTGTCGAACGCGAAGAACGAGACCATCCCGCGTCCCATCAAGGCCTCGTTCCGTGAGGGCCTCACCGTTCTGGAGTACTTCATCTCCACGCACGGTGCCCGTAAGGGTCTGGCGGACACCGCCCTGCGTACCGCCGACTCGGGTTACCTCACCCGTCGTCTGGTGGACGTCTCGCAGGACGTCATCATCCGCGAGGAGGACTGCGGTACCGAGCGCGGTCTGAAGCTCAAGATCGCCGTTCGGGACGAGACCGGTGTCCTGCGCAAGGCCGACGACGTCGAGACCTCGATCTACGCCCGCATGCTGGCCGAGGACGTCGTCATCGACGGCAAGGTCATCGCGCCGGCGAACGTCGACCTCGGTGACGTCCTGATCGACGCCCTGGTCGCCAACGGCGTCGAGGAGGTCAAGACCCGCTCGGTCCTGACCTGTGAGTCCGCGGTCGGCACCTGTGCCTTCTGCTACGGACGCTCGCTCGCCACCGGCAAGCTGGTCGACATCGGTGAGGCGGTCGGCATCATCGCCGCCCAGTCCATCGGTGAGCCCGGTACCCAGCTGACGATGCGTACCTTCCACACCGGTGGTGTGGCCGGTGACGACATCACGCAGGGTCTGCCGCGTGTCGTCGAGCTCTTCGAGGCCCGTACCCCGAAGGGTGTCGCCCCGATCTCCGAGGCCGCCGGCCGCGTGCGGATCGAGGAGACCGAGAAGACCAAGAAGATCGTCATCACGCCGGACGACGGTGCCGAGGAGACGGCGTTCCCGATCTCCAAGCGCGCCAAGGTCCTCGTGCACGAAGGTGACCACGTCGAGGTGGGCCAGAAGCTCACCGCGGGTGCCACCAACCCGCACGACGTGCTGCGCATCCTCGGTCAGCGCGCGGTCCAGGTCCACCTGGTCGGCGAAGTCCAGAAGGTCTACAACTCGCAGGGCGTGTCGATCCACGACAAGCACATCGAGATCATCATCCGGCAGATGCTGCGCCGCGTGACGATCATCGAGTCCGGCGACGCGGAGCTGCTTCCGGGCGAGCTGGTCGAGCGGTCGAAGTTCGAGACCGAGAACCGTCGTGTGGTCACCGAGGGCGGTCACCCCGCCTCCGGCCGTCCGCAGCTGATGGGTATCACCAAGGCCTCGCTGGCGACGGAATCCTGGCTGTCGGCCGCCTCCTTCCAGGAGACGACCCGAGTCCTGACGGATGCGGCGATCAACGCCAAGTCCGACAGCCTCATCGGCCTCAAGGAGAACGTCATCATCGGTAAGCTCATCCCGGCCGGTACGGGTCTGTCCCGCTACCGCAACATCCGGGTCGAGCCCACCGAGGAAGCCAAGGCCGCGATGTACTCGGCCGTCGGTTACGACGACATCGACTACTCGCCCTTCGGCACCGGCTCCGGCCAGGCCGTCCCGCTGGAGGACTACGACTACGGCCCGTACAACGGCTGAGTCGCACCAGCGCAGTAGGCAGTGAGAAGCCCCCCGCCGCTCCGAGAGGAGCGGCGGGGGGCTTCTTCGTTGTGCCTGTCCGGTCAGACCTTGCGGCGCCGGGAGGCGACCGTGACGGAGATCAGGGCCAGGAGGGCGAGGGCGCCGGCGGCGAGGCCGGGGGTGAGGCCGCGGGGGGTGAAGGTGCACGAGACCTTGCCCGTGGCCGGGGTGACCGGGAGCGAGACCAGGCCGTGGAAGGAGGCCGGGGTGGTGGAGCGGTCGCCCGCGGTGCACTGCCAGCCGGGGATGTCGGTCATGGCGAAGACGGCGGTGCCGGAGGCGCCCTTGGGGAGGGTGGCTTCGATGGAGTGGCCGCCCGCGGTGACCTTGGTGGCGCCGGTGGCGGTCAGGTGGGACACCGCCGCGGTGAGCCTGGCGCGGTCCAGGCAGCCGATGGGGGAGGGCGGGGCGAAGGCCTTGGTCTGGGTCTCGACCGTCACTGTCACCTTGCCGGAGGCCGGGACCGGGCCGAGGTTCATGACGCCGGTGACCTTGTCCTCGATGGGGAGGCGGGCGCCGTCGTGGACCACCGTGCCGTAGAGGGCGGGGGAGTACCAGAACAGTTCGGAGCCGGGGGCGCACTGGGCGGCGTACGTCTGTGCGGTGTCGGTCCCGGTCCGGGTGACCTCGGGGACCTGGTAGACGGTGGCGCCCAGGACGTCCTCCTGGTGCGCCCACAAGCTGGCGGGCGGGTTCGGCGAGGTGTACGGGGCGGTGCGCAGGGTGACCAGGGGCGGGGCCGGGAAGCGGGTGGCCGTCCAGCTGTTCGCGGTGTCACCCGGACGGACGCGGGCGCCGATCGAGAAGATCGCGTCGAGCACCGGGTTGTCGGCGCCGAAGAAGGTCCGGCCGTCGTTCTTGAAGCCGTAGCCGAGCGGTTCCAGGGCCTTGTACGTCGCCTCGGGGAGGTAGCTGCTGTAGTACTGCGGTCCTTCGGCCCGGAGCGCCAGCGCGTCGTTGTACGAGGTCTGCGGCGCGCCCGAGTCGGTCCGGTATGCGGGCCAGCCGTCCACCTGGCGGACGGCCTCGTAGTGGTGGGTGATCGACCGGTTCGAGGTCGGGGCCGGGGTGGCCCAGCGCTCGCGGGCCCGGCGCTCGTCGGCGTTCACCGCGGCCAGGGTGGATTCGGCGAAGACCACGCCGATCATCAAGGCCGCCGCGACGGGGACGAGCACGCGGCGCTTCTCGCCGAGGCCCAGGAGCAGCAGGGCGAGCAGGGAGAGGCCGCCGCCGCCGAGGACGGCCGCCCAGGTGTAGCCGCCGAAGTCATTGGTGTGGCGCAGTACGAAGGTGGCCACGACCAGCAGCGCGGCGGTGAGCGCCAGGTGCAGCGGGCGCGGCCGGTGCGCGAGCGCCAGCCAGGCCAGGATCACCAGCATGCCGCTGAAGACGAAGGCCTCGCGGTACGGGTTGCCGTTCGGGACCGCCAGGCCGTGCCACACGTACTGGGTCGGCGGGAACTGGAAGGAGGCCGCCACCAGCACGATCGCGGCGCCCCAGACCAGCCGGGTGCGCTTCGCGATGGCGCTGTTGAGCAGGAAGGACCCGGCCAGGATCAGGCCCAGCGAGGCGATGTAGAGCCGGGGCCGGCCGCCCCACAGGTGGGTCGCGGGCAGCATGCCGGTGAGGAAGACCTCGATGCGCTGCGGGTGGAAGGTCCCGGCGTCGGTGGGCTGCGCGGCGCCGCTGGAGAGGAAGGACGGCAGCAGGAGCGGGAGGGTGAGCATGATGCCGACGGCGGCGGCGGTGGCCGCGCGCCACACGGCCCGCAGCCGCGCACCGGACTCCATGTCCCGGGTGATGAGACGGATGGCGAGGAGGACGCAGGCCGCCATCGTGGCCATCATCGCGGTGTAGAAGTTGCCGTACCAGGCGAGGGCGACGAGGACGGCGACCGCGGGCCAGCGGCGTTCCTCCAGGCACCACTCGACCGCGATCCCGAGCATGGGCAGCGCCACCAGGCCCCACAGCCACATCGGGATGTACGAGGCGTCGCTGAGCGCCCATCCGCAGAGGCCGTAGCAGGCCCCCAGCACCCCGCGCTGCCACCACGGACCCGGGACCAGCTTGCCGAGGTACACGGCCATCAGGGCCGCCGCCAGCCCCATGGTGAGCGGGGTGACCAGGAAGACCGCGAGGTCGACGTGGGCCCGCGGGACCAGCACGGTCAGCCAGGAGACCGGGTTGCCGAGGTAGGTGTAGTAGTCGGACAGGAACTGCTGTCCCAAGCCGCCGCGCCAGCTGAAGAGCAGGTCCCCGGCCGCCTGCCCGTGGACCAGGTCCCAGAGTGCGCGGTGGAAGGGCACGTACTGGTTGGCCTGGTCGTTCAGGGCCCGCCCGGTGTTGCCGAAGGGGAAGGTGCCGCGCAGCGCCCAGGCCGTGCAGAACGCGGCCGAGGTGATGAGGAAGGCGAGCAGGGGCGCGTACAGCCGCCGCAGGGCCGGCCGCAGGCGGCGTCGGGCGGACCGGCCGGGCTCAGGGGGCGGGCCGCCGACCGCTGTCCGCTCCGATGCGACGGTGCCCAATGTCTCGTCTCCTGGTGCTCGTCCGGTGCCGGCCCGGTGCTCGCCGGGGCACTGTTCGTGTGCACCGTTCGATGATCGGTATGATGGCTGGTTTCGCGTAGTTTAAGCGGCCGCGGGCCGCGCCCCCGGGGGCCGTCGGCCCGGCGGGGGCATTTGTTTTGACCGGAGTGAATGCGGTAGGTACGCTCAGACCTTGTGCCTGGGGTGTGCCTGGGCTCCCGTGCGTGTCCATCAACCGCATGCGAGCCCGTATTGGCCACCGTTATCCGTAGGGTCTCCGCGCTGAGCGGGGACTGAGCGGGTACGACACACCCGACCGCGTGGGTCGGCAAATGTTCCAGGTTAGCTTCACTACACGGCACACAGAAACCGGAGAAGTAGTGCCTACGATCCAGCAGCTGGTCCGTAAGGGCCGGCAGGACAAGGTCGAGAAGACAAAGACCCCCGCGCTTGAGGCTTCGCCCCAGCGTCGCGGCGTCTGCACGCGTGTGTTCACGACCACCCCGAAGAAGCCGAACTCGGCGCTCCGTAAGGTCGCGCGTGTGCGTCTGACCTCCGGCATCGAGGTCACGGCCTACATTCCGGGTGAGGGACACAACCTGCAGGAGCACTCGATCGTGCTCGTGCGTGGTGGCCGTGTGAAGGACCTGCCGGGTGTTCGTTACAAGATCATCCGCGGTGCGCTTGACACCCAGGCTGTCAAGAACCGCAAGCAGGCCCGCAGCCGCTACGGCGCCAAGAAGGAGAAGTAGAAATGCCTCGTAAGGGCCCCGCCCCGAAGCGCCCGGTCATCATCGACCCGGTCTACGGTTCTCCCCTGGTGACGTCGCTCATCAACAAGATCCTCCTGAACGGCAAGCGCTCCACCGCTGAGCGCATCGTTTACGGCGCCATGGAAGGCCTCCGCGAGAAGACCGGCAACGACCCGGTCATCACGCTGAAGCGCGCGCTCGAGAACGTCAAGCCGTCTCTTGAGGTCAAGTCCCGCCGCGTCGGTGGCGCCACCTACCAGGTGCCGATCGAGGTCAAGCCGGGTCGTCAGTCGACCCTCGCGCTGCGCTGGCTCGTGGGTTACTCCCGCGCCCGCCGCGAGAAGACGATGACCGAGCGCCTCATGAACGAGCTGCTGGACGCCTCCAACGGTCTTGGCGCTGCCGTCAAGAAGCGCGAGGACACCCACAAGATGGCCGAGTCCAACAAGGCCTTCGCGCACTACCGCTGGTAGTCCCAACCCACATCGAGACCGAGAGAAGACTGAGCCGATATGGCTACCACTTCGCTTGACCTGGCCAAGGTGCGCAACATCGGCATCATGGCTCACATCGACGCGGGTAAGACGACCACCACCGAGCGCATCCTGTTCTACACCGGTGTGTCTTACAAGATCGGTGAAGTCCACGACGGCGCTGCCACGATGGACTGGATGGAGCAGGAGCAGGAGCGCGGCATCACGATCACGTCTGCCGCGACGACCTGCCACTGGCCGCTCGAAGACGTCGACCACACCATCAACATCATCGACACCCCGGGTCACGTCGACTTCACCGTCGAGGTGGAGCGTTCGCTCCGCGTCCTCGACGGTGCCGTCACCGTGTTCGACGGTGTCGCCGGTGTGGAGCCGCAGTCGGAAACGGTGTGGCGTCAGGCCGACCGTTACGGCGTGCCCCGCATCTGCTTCGTCAACAAGCTGGACCGCACCGGCGCCGAGTTCCACCGCTGTGTCGACATGATCAAGGACCGCCTCGGTGCGGTTCCGATCGTCATGCAGCTCCCCATCGGCTCCGAGATGGACTTCCAGGGCGTTGTCGACCTGGTCACCATGAAGGCGTTCGTCTGGTCCGCCGAGGCGACCAAGGGCGAGATGTACGACATCGTCGACATCCCGGACACCCACAAGGAAGCCGCTGAAGAGTGGCACGCCAAGCTGGTCGAGACGGTCGCCGAGAACGACGACCAGATCATGGAGCTGTTCCTTGAGGGCGTCGAGCCCTCGGTCGAGCAGCTGCACGCCGCTGTGCGTCGCATCATCATCGGTTCCGGCAAGGGCACCGGCGCCACGATCACCGCGGTGTTCTGTGGCACGGCGTTCAAGAACAAGGGCGTTCAGCCCCTGCTCGACGCCGTCATCCGCTACCTCCCGTCGCCCCTGGACATCGAGGCCATCGAAGGCCACGACGTCAGGGACGCCGAGGTCGTCGTGAAGCGCAAGCCGTCTGACGATGAGCCCCTCTCGGCGCTCGCGTTCAAGATCATGCGCGACCCGCACCTCGGCAAGCTCACCTTCGTCCGGGTTTACTCGGGCCGCCTGGAGGCCGGCACTGCGGTGCTGAACTCCGTCAAGGGCAAGAAGGAGCGCATCGGCAAGATCTACCGCATGCACGCGAACAAGCGTGAGGAGATCGCCGCGGTGGGCGCCGGTGACATCGTCGCCGTCATGGGCCTGAAGCAGACCACCACCGGTGAGACGCTGTGTGACGACAAGGCACCCGTGATCCTGGAGTCCATGGACTTCCCGGCTCCGGTCATCCAGGTCGCCATCGAGCCCAAGTCCAAGGGTGACCAGGAGAAGCTGGGTGTCGCCATCCAGTCTCTCGCGGAGGAGGACCCCTCCTTCCACGTTCACTCGGACGAAGAGACCGGCCAGACCATCCTCGGTGGTATGGGCGAGCTGCACCTTGAGGTGCTGGTCGACCGTATGAAGCGCGAGTTCAAGGTCGAGGCCAACGTCGGCAAGCCGCAGGTCGCTTACCGCGAGACGATCCGCAAGACCGTCGAGCGTCACGACTACACCCACAAGAAGCAGACCGGTGGTACCGGTCAGTTCGCCAAGGTGCAGATCGCGATCGAGCCGATCCTCGAAGCCGATGGTCCGGCGTACGAGTTCGTGAACAAGGTCACCGGTGGCCGCATCCCGAGGGAGTACATCCCCTCGGTCGACGCGGGTGCGCAGGAAGCCATGCAGTTCGGCATCCTCGCGGGCTACGAGATGACTGGCGTCCGCGTCATCCTTCTCGACGGTGGCTACCACGAGGTCGACTCCTCGGAGCTCGCCTTCAAGATCGCCGGCTCGCAGGCCTTCAAGGAGGCCGCGCGCAAGGCTTCGCCCGTGCTCCTTGAGCCGATGATGTCCGTTGAGGTCACCACGCCCGAGGAGTCCATGGGCGATGTCATCGGTGACATCAACTCCCGCCGTGGCCAGATCCAGGCCATGGAGGAGCGTCACGGTGCTCGCCTCGTGAAGGGCCTCGTGCCCCTCTCGGAGATGTTCGGCTACGTCGGAGACCTCCGCAGCAAGACCTCGGGTCGCGCCAGCTACTCGATGCAGTTCGACTCCTACGCCGAGGTTCCCCGGAACGTCGCCGAGGAGATCATCGCGAAGGCCAAGGGCGAGTAACTCTTCCGAGTACACGCTTTAGGCTTGTCACCGGAGCCTCTGGGGCAACAGGAGTAACCCTCCGTTGCCCCGGTGGAACCGGCTTTCCAGCAAAGATCACCTGGCGCCAATCTGTAAGGCGTACAGAACCACTCTCCAGGAGGACCCCGTGGCGAAGGCGAAGTTCGAGCGGACTAAGCCGCACGTCAACATCGGCACCATCGGTCACATTGACCACGGTAAGACGACCCTCACGGCCGCCATTACCAAGGTGCTGCACGACAAGTACCCGGACCTGAACGCGGCCTCGGCCTTCGATCAGATCGACAAGGCTCCTGAAGAGCGTCAGCGCGGTATCACCATCTCGATCGCGCACGTCGAGTACCAGACCGAGGCGCGTCACTACGCCCACGTCGACTGCCCGGGTCACGCGGACTACATCAAGAACATGATCACCGGTGCCGCGCAGATGGACGGTGCCATCCTCGTGGTCGCCGCCACCGACGGCCCGATGCCGCAGACCAAGGAGCACGTGCTCCTGGCCCGCCAGGTCGGCGTTCCGTACATCGTCGTCGCCCTGAACAAGGCCGACATGGTGGACGACGAGGAGATCCTGGAGCTCGTCGAGCTCGAGGTCCGCGAGCTGCTCTCCGAGTACGACTTCCCGGGCGACGACCTGCCGGTCGTCCAGGTCTCGGCGCTGAAGGCGCTCGAGGGCGACAAGGAGTGGGGCGACAAGCTCCTCGGCCTCATGGACGCCGTCGACGAGGCCATCCCGACCCCGCCGCGTGACACCGAGATGCCGTTCCTCATGCCCGTCGAGGACGTCTTCACGATCACCGGTCGCGGTACCGTCGTCACCGGCCGTATCGAGCGTGGTGTCCTGAAGGTCAACGAGACCGTCGACATCATCGGTATCAAGGAAGACAAGACCACCACCACGGTCACCGGTATCGAGATGTTCCGCAAGCTGCTCGACGAGGGCCAGGCGGGCGAGAACGTCGGTCTGCTCCTCCGTGGCATCAAGCGCGAGGACGTCGAGCGCGGCCAGGTCATCATCAAGCCCGGCTCGGTCACCCCGCACAAGGAGTTCGAGGCTCAGGCCTACATCCTGTCGAAGGACGAGGGTGGCCGTCACACCCCGTTCTTCAACAACTACCGCCCGCAGTTCTACTTCCGTACCACGGACGTAACGGGCGTTGTGACCCTCCCCGAGGGCACCGAGATGGTCATGCCCGGTGACAACACCGAGATGACCGTCGCGCTGATCCAGCCGGTCGCCATGGAAGAGGGCCTGAAGTTCGCCATCCGTGAGGGTGGCCGGACCGTCGGCGCCGGCCAGGTCACCAAGATCAACGCCTGATCTTGATCTGACCTGGTAGCTCTCCGGTCTCCGGAGCGCCAGCCACTGAGGGGCCCTTCCCCCGTCGCGAAAGCGGCGAGGGAAGGGCCCCTCGGCGTTTTCCGTTTCACGAGACTGGCGAAGGCGTACGCCGGCACTAGTGCTGTGACCGGAAAGGTTCACCGTGTCACGGCGCCCGGCACGGCACCTCGCCGCGTTGTCGGACCACGACGGTACGTCCAGTACGAGTCGCGGCCCTCCGCCTTGCGATGCACCGCACCGAACACCGCGACCCGGCAAACCTTCCCGGCCACAGCACTAGGCGTACGTCGGCACGCTGGTCCGGCAGCCGTCGCAGCACCCTGGCTCGGGCCCCCGGTAGGCGCGGTCGCAGTACTCGCAGTTCTGCATCGGCTCGGGCCCCGGTTCGAGGGCGGCGGCCCCGGCGCCCGGCGCGCCCGGCGCCCGTACCCGTTCGGGCGGAAGCTGCTCGGTGAGCCGGTAGGCGACCAGCCCGGCGGCGCTGCGCGGCCGCGGCGGCAGCCGGTCGGTGAGCGCCGCGATCACGGCCTCCGGCGTGGCCCCGCGCTCCAGCCAGGCCTCGACGGCAGGCGCGAGCCGCTCGACGTCCCGCGCCCCGAGCAGCAGCCGCGAATCCACCGCGCGCAGCTCTACGAGGATCCGCTCGGCGGCAGCGCGACGCGCGGGCCTGTCGGGGTCCCGGGGGCGGGGGAGCGGGGGGATGGCCTTGACGGGGGTGACGGCGTCGGGCGCGGCGTCGGGCACCGGCTCGGGCACGGGCACCAGCTCGGGGGCCTCCGTCCCCGGCTGCCCGTCTTCGCTTCCACACCCGGGACGGTTGTAGGAAACGGTCCGGGTGACGACCTGCCCGTTGTCCAGCCGCACCCGCGTGCGCCGCAGATAGCCGTGCTCCTCCAGCTCCCGCAGCGCCCGGGCGATCCGGTACTCGCTCTCGGGGAACCGCGGTGCGAGGTCCTTGATGCCGATGTGCGCGCCGGTCGGCAGCGACTGGATGTGCAGCGCGAGCCCGATGGCCACGAGGGACATCTCGGCGTGCTGGGCGAGGTGGTTCCCGACGACGGTGAAGCGCCGCGTGTGCCGCGCGTTGACGTGGATGACACCGGATCGGGGGACGGCATCGTGATGCCGGGACGAGGCGCGCGAGGGCGCGCTAAGCTGCTGATTACCCATCGGGAAGTTGGATCCTTCTCGTTGGTCAGGCCCTCGGACCGGGATTGCAGTCCCGCCGGGGGCCGACGTATGTCTGGAGTTGTAGCGGCGAGCATATGCCAGCGAACCCCCGTGTTAGCCAGTCAAGTTGGCCCAATTCACCCATGTGAGCGACCCCCCGCCCCCACCCTGACGCCCCCGCTCCCCGGGAGGCTGGAGGGGTTTGGCAGGGGCCTTTCGCTTCCCAGGTACTTCTACCCAATACGTCTAACCGCACCGCTTCGCGGATTCCCACCACCCGGCTTTCGAGCGACCCCCTGAGCGGGTCATCCCCCGCCCAACAGGTCGCGCACGTACTCCCTCAGGGCCGCGGGGTGCACGGACGATGCGACGTCCTACAGGTACGAGGCGATCTCGGGGTCGGAGGCCTGAAGACACAGTCATCCCGGGCCGGGTCCTCTCGGTTGGCTGGGCGCCGGCATTGGCATCAGGCGTGAGCATTCGTCGTTCAAGCCTGGCCCAGGGCCTCGATCGCGTTGACGACCAAGGCTCGGGCGGCGGCACCGTATACGGCCATGCTCCGTAGTTGTTCGAACGCTGTCAGGTAGAGCGCGACTTCGGACGGCTGCCTGATGTTCACCTCTGCCGAGAGCAGTTCCACGGAGACGAAAGTGTCGTCGTAGACGTGGAACGTCTCCAGCGGCCACACCGTGCGCGGCTCCGCCGTGCGCGGGATCACCCCTAGGGACACCGCGGGCAGGGCCCCGGCAGTTAGCAGGTGTCCCAGTTGTGCGGCCATCGCGTCCGGGTTGCCCATCCGGTAGTAGAGGGCCGCCTCCTCGACCACGAGGACGGCGCGGCGTCCCGGGTCGTGAATGATCCGGGACCGGTCGACCCGCGCGCGTGCGGCCTCGTCGCCCTCCTCTGGGTACCCCCGGAAGCGGGCGATCGTTCCGAGCAGGCCACCCGCGTACCCCTCTGTCTGGAGCAGGCCGGGCACGAGTGTGGAGGAGTAGATCCGGAACAGTGTCGTCTCTGCGAAGACCTGAGGCCATGAATTCTGGAGTTTCTTCAGTTCTTGCACCTGGTGGCGCCACTCGCTGTACATGGACTCGGCGTTCAGGGACCGAACGACGAGATCCGGCGCCTCGCCCGGGTGGCCGCAGGCCCGGCACCAGTGGCGTATGTCCCCCGCCGAGGGAGCGGTGCGCGCGTTCTCAATCCGGGACGTCTTGGAGTGGTGCCAACCGCACAGGCTGGCAAGCTCGGCCACGGTCAGCCCCGCGCCCTTGCGGAGGTCGCGCAGCCGTGCAGCCACGGCCACGCGGGCGGCCTGCGCAGAGGACGACGGGGAGACGGGCATCGAGCGTCGGACCGTCCTGTCAGATCTTGTACTCGGCGTGCGGCGTGGCCCGCGCCCAGACTGCCTCGAAGGCTTCCGTGCACAGCTTCGCCGAGGCCGGATCGCTGGTGATCTCTTCGCCGAGGGACGATCCGTCGCCAGTGAAGTGGTTCCAGTGGACCCACTCACCGTCGAACAGCCAGAAGTCGTTGCCCGGCAGCGCAATGTCCGAGGCCCGTCGGCGGCCCAGCCAGCGCACGTCCTCACCCGCCACGACGTTCGTGAAGGTGTTGTCGTACAGGAAACGGGTGTACTCGCTGACCGGTTCGGAGACGATCCGGGCCCGGCGGATCACGACACCGCGGCCAACCGCGTCTGCCACCAAGACCAGCCACGGGCGCCACCAGGCGGCCCGGTTCGCCGGATCATGACGGTAGCCCGCACGCCAGGCCGCGAACGGTCCGGTCTCGTAGTCCACGGCGTAGGAGTCGCGCATCTCCAGGTGGACTGCCGTGGTGCAGCCAGCCATCAGCTCATCGAACGTGGGCTTCGAGGGCATCACACGCCTCCCTGATCATGTGCAGCATGCGGGCCGGGATACGGATCACGGCTTCTCCCTCGGGGATTCCTGCGGCGTGGCCCGGTACTTCGGTGGCCGCGCACTCGGCCTCCAGCTCCGGCCCGGGCTTCCATCCCTGGAGCACCAGCTCTTCATGTTCCAGGTCAGCCCAGACGGTTGGGCTCTGCTTGTCTCCGGTATTGGGGTCGATCCCGACGAACAGTAGCGGCATGCCAGCCTCCCGTATCGGCCTGTGCACTCTGTGCATGAGCCTCGCGTCTGGACCATGAACTGACAAGGTGTCGATATGGCCAAACCCCGTGGTCTGTAGGGCAGATGCACAGTTCTGCACAATGCTGGCCTTCCTGCACGTCGCCCCGTCACGCTGATGGTCGCCATCCGCTGACGACAGCAGGGAGCACGGGGATGGAAGTTCGCGAGAGCAGGCCTGACGAGACATTCGGGCACGTCCACCACCCCCTGTTGAACCAGCAGGTACGCGACCCTCGGACGGACCGAGAGGGCGAACTGATGGCGGTGGTCGAGGAGAGCATCGGCTACGTGGCCGGGACCTCGAAGCACACCCGGACCGCGTACGTCCGCGCCGCCAACGGCCTGGAGTTCACGGCGGCGCCGGACACCCTGGTGGGGCTGTGAGTACCGCAGTCAGCCGGATCTGCGCCGTGTGCGACCGCCCGATCCGGACCGGTGGGCGGGAGTTCATCCGGCACTCGGCGTCCGGGGCGCGGCCGTCGGACTGGGTGCACGATCTCCGGGACCCGTCGTGCAAGCCGGTACGGGCGGGCGCGCGGTGAGCCGCGAGTCACGGCTCGCGCAGGAAGCGGGGTATGTACTGGCCCACGCGGAGCATCCGCCGGGTGGTGCTGTCACCGCGGAATGGCTGGCGTACCTGAGCGACGGCGGCAGCCTCGTAGCCCACGGGGTGCGGTGCTTCCACTTCCAGGCGGAGGGCCGCCGGACCATGGAGGCCGCGGCCGCCCTGGCCGCGTGGCACATCTCGGTCCGCCTCCCGGACGGCTGGCCGAAGGCCATCGCCCTCGCCGAAGCGATCCACTCCCTCCTCGCCGAAGAAGACCGGCACCAGGCTCGCCGCCGCGCACGCCAGCAACAAGAACAGGTTCGATGAGCCCACCCGCTGCCCCCATCGGTGCAGCCGGGGCGCTAGAGCGAATAGGGGAAAAGGTGAACCTCGGGGACGGAGAACGTGATGCGCTGCCCCGGACGTGGGGAGGCGCCCTCGATCTCGACAAGAAGCACTGCTGAAGAGATCAGAATCGCCGCCACACCCTCGTGAAAGCTCTCCACCATGCCGCAAATCGTCAGGCTGGCTCCTGGCTCTCCGATGAGTGAGTCGGGTTTGTCCGTGGATGACCAGGAACGGACTGCGTCAGGGATGTCGACTTCGACGTTCTCCGTTCCGGCACGCGGAACGTCATCGCCGCCCCAAACCCCCCAGGCGTGACCGGCCTGACTCGCGAAATGAACAAGGTGGCGGCCGTCTTGCGATTCCCAGACCCTCTGGATCAGGACGTTCATTACTCCCTCACCTCTCAGTCCGATAGGAGCGAGAGGGCCTGCTCCACGGCAGCGAGCAACTCCGCCTCGGTGGTGTCGCCCTCTTCTCTGAGAGCAGGGTCGATGGGATACCCGTCCAGCGCGTAGAAGACCTGGTTGAGGTGGTGCTCCAACCCCTCTCCCATGCGTTCCCCGTCGGCGAGGGCCTTCCGTCGGGCCCCGAGCCATTCCTTCGCGAAGACCTCCGGCCGTATGGCCCCGTCTGACAGTTGCCTCATGAGATCCATTTGCCGCCCGGTCGCCGACCCGGCCGGACTCTTCCCCGCGTGGGGACGGAACCTCTTGAGGGCGGCCGAGTAGTCGTCCGCGACGCCTTCGCCGCGGGGGAGGGAGCTGAGGTGGCTCGCAGCGTGTCTCTCTGCTGCTGACAGCACGGTCCGTGCGAGTTCGGTGCGGCTGACCAGTGCCACGGGCCCGGATCGGGCTGCCACCTTGACGCCCTTCTTGGTCGACCTGAACCTCAGCTCGAAGGAGGTGTCGGCACCGGTGAAGGACACGGCCTTCCGCTGCCCCGTCATCAAGTCGGCGAGACAGTCCAGGAGTTGAGTGACAGATATGTGGATCATCATCCCCTGGTCGGGAGACATCCCGGCAGAGTTTGCCTCCCAGAATTCCCCACGCCACAGCATGTCCCCAAGGTCGAACCCGCTGGGCTCGCCCTGGCCGGCTCGTACGGCGAATTCGACATCCAACTTATGGACTCGATTGGTTCGCATTCCTCAGTCCTGGGTTGCCTGATCATTCTTGAGGGATGGACCGCATGAACCGTTCTGTGTCATCTTCGATGTATGGGGATATGTCGACAAGGGTTTCCAGGATCTCCTTGACTTTCGGGACGAGTTCCGGATAGGTGGTCCAGGTTTTTGGTTGGCATTTCAGCACGGCTGAAAGGAGGTCGTCGTCGTAGAATCCTCCCCTGGCTTGGTTTGGTGCGGTGTCGTGCAGGATCTCAACGCCGATGGGGAGTAGCCATCTGATGCCGACGTCTTGTGTGATCAGCCTCTGTACCTCGGTGGGGTTCAGGTCTTTGATGGGCCGCTTTCGCAGGGCGTGGATCGCTTTTACCAGCCCAGTCGCGTCAGCTGGCGGGTCTGGCCACCGTTGCCCGTCGAGCTCTTCCAGGGAGCGGCTTCGGTCAATGAAACTCATTATTTTCTGTGCCCAATCGAGTGGAGGAATCCATTGAGTCTATCCAGCGTCTCGATGGTTTCCTTGCGCTTGGTGATGAGTACTTCCAATCCGCGGTCTGTGATCGTATCTGGAAGATTCTGGGTCTCGCGTTCCAGGACTCTGCGAACATTGTCCAGTCCGCTTCTGGCCTGCTGTAGGTCCTGGATATGGTCGAATGGTGTGCCATCTGGTTTCCTGGCTACCACCTCTCCTCCTGCCTCGCGCCGAGCGGCATCGTAGTGGTTGTGATTTGGTTGTGAGTTTATTTCCCCAACCGGGTCCATTTTAATGTTCTCAAGTTTCTCGATGGCTCGTTGAGCGTCGCTGCTGAGCCCGAGTTCCGTACAAGCCGCCAGGCCCAGGGGGTCGGACCAGGTGTGGGGGTTGTGGACGTACGTGGCCGGGTTGGGGGCGGGGGAGAGGCCCAGGGGGTCTGGGGTGAGGTAGCGGGCGGTTTCGGGGTCGTAGGTGCGGAAGACGTTGTGGTGGAGGCCGGACTCCGGGTCGTAGTACTGGCCCGGGAAGCGGAGTGGGGTGTAGGTGGTGGCGTCGCGGTTCCAGGTGGTGGTGCCCCACAGGGTGGTGCGGGTGTGCCAGGCGGTCTCGCCCGCCTCGTCGATGAGCTGGGTCGGGGTGCCGATCAGGTCCGTGATGATCGTGAAGAAGCGGTCGTCCACGTCCGCTTGGTTCAGGTGTTCCGTCTGGGTCAGGGGGTGCAGGCCGCGGTGGGTCCAGGTGAGGGTGACCGGGCCCGTGGTCTGTTCGCAGAGGGTGGCGCCGTCCCAGGTGAAGAAGATTTCCTCCGACGGGCCGCGCTTTGAGGTGCGGCGGCCCAGGGGGTCGTACGTGTAGGTCCAGCGCGCGCCGTCCGGGGTGGTGACCGCCGCCAGTTGGTCCTCGGAGTTCCATTCGTAGCGACAGGTGTCGGGCTTGCGGGACAGGCGCGTCTTCTGGCGCAGCACGGTGCGGCCCAGGGCGTCGTACTCGTAGCGGACCGCGCCCGCCTGCCGGATACGGGTGCCCGTGTAGCTGCGGGCGCCGCGGGCTTCCGTGCCCGGGTGGCGGTCGGGCCAGGTGGCCGCGGTCTGGTTGCCCGCGTCGTCGTAGGCGTACTGCTCCGACCATGAGTCGGCCTCTACGGAGGTCACGCGCGCCGCCGCGTCCAGGGTGAAGGTGCGGGGGCCGGTGAGGGAGTCCTCGATCCCGGTCAGGTGGCCGTCGGCGCGGTAGCTGTAGCCCCGGCGCTGGAGGGTGCGGCCGTCCCGGGTGAGGAGGGACTGGGTGGTCGGGCGGCCCAGGTCGTCGTACTCCTGGGTGAGGGATACGGGGCCCATGGTGCGCGCGAGTTCCTGGCCCGCCGCGTCGTGCGTGAAGGTCAGGGTGCGGTCGGACGTGGTTAGCGAGGAGCGGTTCCCGGCCGCGTCGTACGTCCAGTGCGACCGCGCGCCACTGGGGGTCGTGCGGGTGGTGCGGCGGCCCAGGGCGTCGTAGGCGTGGGTGAGCGTGCGGCCGTCGACCGTCTCCGCGCGGATCCGGCCCGCGCGGTCGCGCAGCCAGGTGATGGTGGAATCCGGGGACGACACCGAGGCCAGGTGGTCCGAGACGTCGTACTCGTACACCGTCGGGCCGGCCGCGGTCTGCTTGCGGGTGACCTGGCCCAGGGCGTTGTGTTCGTAGTGGGTGACCTCGGACAGGGCGTTCGTACGGGTGGTCAGTCGGCCTGCCGGGTCGTGGGCGTACGTCAGGACGCGGGCGTCGAAGTCCGTCTCCGAGGCGAGGCGACCGGCTGAGTCGTAGGAGTAACTCCAGGTCAGGTGCTGGGGGTTGGTGACTTCCGTCAGGCGCAGTTCCGTGTCGTGCGTGAAGGCGTGGCGCGCGCCGTCCGGGGCGGTCCGGGCCACCAGCAGGTCGAAGTCCCCGTACTCGGAGACCGTTACCCCGCCCAACGCGTCCGTGTGGGTGAGGCAGTTGCCCTCGCCGTCGTACGTCCAGGATTCCGTCGTGCCGTCCGCGTACGTGCGGTGCAGGAGGCGGCCTTCCACGCTCCACGTGAGGTGGGTGGTGCGGTTCAGTGGGTCCGTCACCGCGGTCGGGCGGCCGAAGGCGTCGCGCTCGTACGTCGTGGTCGCGCCCAGGGGGTCCGTGGTCGACACGACCAGGCCTGCGGGGTTCGAGCGCACCGTCGTCACCGCGCCCAGCGCGTCCGTGACGCTCGCCAGGTGGCCCCGCGTGTCGTGGGTGAAGCGGGTCGTGGCGCCCGACGGGCCGGTGACCGAGGTGCGGCGGCCCTGGGCGTCGTACGTCTGGCGGACCGTCGTGCCGTCCGGGTTCAGGACCCGCACCGGGAGGCCCTGGGCGTCGTACTCCGCCCGCGTCGCGCGGCCGTCCGGGCGGGCGACGGAGACGAGGTGGCCCTCCTCGCTCCACTCGAAGCGGGTGGTGTGGCCCAGGGGGTCCGTGCGGGACAGGAGGCGGTGGTGGCGGTCGTGGGTGAAGCGGGTGGTCGCGCCCGTGGGGTCGGTCGTCGACATGATCTGGGCACGGTCGTTGATCTCGTACACCGTGCGGTGGCCCAGGGAGTTCGTGAGGGTGGTGAGGCCGTCCGCGTAGGCGAAGCGGAGGTTGAGGTGGCCATTGGTGCCGGACTGGGCGACGCAGCGGTGACGGTCGTCGTACGCGTAGTCGAAGCGGCGGTCGTTGGTGTCGGTCCAGGAGGTGATCCGGCCCAGCTCGTCGTAGCCGAAGCGCAGCGGGCGGCCGCTGGAGTTGGTGACCTCGGTGAGGTGGCCGTCGGTGTAGCTGTAGCGGAGGACGGTGGTGCCGGCCGCGCTCAGGCCGGTTATCCGGCCGTCGGCCGAGGTCAGGGTCACCTCGTAGCCGCCGCTGTGCGAGATCCGCAGGGGCGCGCCCGTCTCCTCGTCGTAGGTGTACGAGATCCACGCGCCCGAGCGGTCGTCCTGCTGCGTCAGCAGCCCCTCAGGGGAGAAGTGGCGGACCTCGCCGCTCTCCGGGTCGGTGACCGTGTACCCGCCGTCGGGGTCGCGGGTCAGCGGCCAGCGCTGGCCGAGCGAGGGGAGTACGGGCACTCCGGGAGCCGGGTGCGGATAGGCGAGGAGGCTGCCGTCCGCGCGGACCAGGACGACGCCCTCGGCGTCGATCTCCAGGCGCTGATCGACCGTGGATGCCCAGGTGGGGCCGAACCAGCGGCCCGAGCGGTACGACGATTCGAAAGTTCGGCTGAATATCAGCGGTGGTGAGCCGGGCAGGACCAGGTCGGTCTGCGGCAGGACCATGCGGCCCGTCGCCACATCGACCGGGTCGCCCTCGCACGTCTTGCAGGCCTGGTCACGGGCCTTGTCGTGCTCGGCGCCGCGCAGCTCATCGCGGGCGGAGGGCTCGCGGGCGGAGGGCCCGTGCCCCTGCGCTCCTCCCTTCGCGCCCGGGCGCAGGTCCTCGGCCAGGCGGCCCGCGCGCAGGGCCTCGCTGACCCGGCCCATGCCCTTCGTGGCGATGATCTCCGGGATGAGCTTGCCGATCCCCTCGCCCGGGTCCTTCAGGAAACCGTCGACCATGGTCCTGCCGGTGGCGACGGGGTCGTTCGCCGACACGAGCAGCCCGGCGGCCATCTGGTTCAGCCGCATCCGGTATTCGGCCGGGTGCGTGGCGTTGTACGGGTCGTGCGGGTCCAGGCCGCGCACGAAGGTGACCAGGCCCGCCGTGCCCTTGATGACGCCGCCGCCGACGTGCCCCGCATTGAGGGTGGTGAGCGCCATGGCGCTGATCTGCTGTTCCTTGAACGACGGCATCGGCGGGGCCGCGTCGCGCGCCGCCTCCAGGGCCGTGACCGCCGTGCGGGAGGCGTCGTCGCGCTGGCGGCGCGCCTCGGCCAGCTTGTCGTGCGCCGCCCTGACGCCCGCCGCGCCCGGATCGGTGAAGCCCGTGGGGCGGGCCGGGAGCGGGTCCGCGCGGGCGTCCAGCGCGGCGTTGTAGGAGTCGACCTGGTGGTTGTAGGCGGAGCGCGCCGTCTCGGAGGTCTTGACCGCGCTCTTGTACTCGGCGATCGCCTCCCGGGCCTGGCCCTGGGCCCACTCCACCGTGTCCGCGAAGTGCGTCAGCGCGCCCGACGCCTTCGCGAAGGCGTCCGCGGCCTTGAACCACGGTGGGGTGCGCCGGGTGAGGGCGGCGCGGAACGCATCGGCGCTCTCGCCCTTCAGCGCGGCGGAATCCAGGCGCTTCAGCCCGCCGCCGGTACGGTCGCAGGCCGCCTGGAGGTCACTCAGGTGGGCGGCGGTGGAGCGGAGCTTGGCGGCGCTGCCGTGGACCAGCTTCGTCGGGTCGTCGCTCTGGCCGAGCTGGACCTCGGCGACATCGGCGCCGAGCCAGTTCGCGGCGGAGTCCACCGTTTCACGGACGGCGTTCGCGCCCTTCTGCCAGCCCGCCGCCTCCAGGGTGTCCGCGGTCCTGTCGCCGACCCACTCGACGCCCTCGCCCACGGTCTCGGCGGCGCCGTCCATCCAGTCCGGCAGGTAGTCCTTGAGGCCCATCAGCCCTGGTCACCCCGGGCCGCTTCGGCCTGGGCCCGGTCGATGAGGGCCGGGTCCACCCCGGCCACCTCGGTGACGCGGTCGACCACGGCCCCGCCGAAGCCCTCCGTGCTGACCTTCCGGCCGGCCTCGGCCCAGGTCCGCTCGAAGTCCTCGGCGGCGCGGCGGTCGGCCTCCGGGCTGAAGTCCGGCTTGTAGGGGTCGCCGTGGACGATCTCGTCCCAGGACCTGCCCTCGATCTCGTCCTCACTCGCGTGGGGGTTGCCGTAGAGGGAGTTCGTGCCCACCTTGAAGGCTCCCTGGAGGTACTGGTCCTCCTCCCACAGCGCGCCCGCCGACAGGCCGAGATCCCGGGCCAGCCCGCCGACGCCCTGGACGAGTGCCCGTACGCCCCACTCCCAGCGCCCGCAGAAGTCCTCGAAGACCGAGGCGACCGCGGGGTGGCCCGCCTCCATGCCCGTCAGGGCCAGGGCGCTGAAGCCCGCTCCGAAGGAAGCGCCCGCCGAGGACGCCATGAGGCCGCCGATCTCGCCCAGTTCGGCCGTTGTCGCCTTCAGGCCGCCCACGACCTCCTCGACGGCCTTCGGGTCCACCGCCAGGTCTTTGCCGGAGTCACCGCTCACGTCCCACCCCCATGGTCTCGGCAGCAGGGTAGGAGGCGGGGACGGCTGCTTGATCTTTGCTGGTGTGGATTCGGCCACCCGTTCGGGGCCCGGTGTTTTGCCTGCTCAGCGGCTATGAAAGGCTCCGCGCGAACGTCTCAGGGGTGGGGAAGAACATGGCTGCGAAGAACGACGGCGACGGCGGCGACGGCTCCCGCGTCTCCGACGAGGAATGGGCGCGGTTCGTCCAGCAGGCCGGGCAGGCCGGGCAGGCCGGGCAGGCCGGGCAGGGCAAGGCCGACGTGCCCAAGGAGCCGTCCGCGCGGGCGCGGATGGTGACCGAGCGGCTGCGGCGCGAGGACGAGCAGCGGGCCGCGGCCGCGCGGGGGCGCTGGGGGCGCGGGTCCAGAGGATCCGGGCCCCGGCGCGACCAGCCGGAGGGCTGGCGGACCGGGCCCGCCTGGCAGGAGATGGAAGGGCGCGGCAAGGGCAAGCGGCGGCTCAAGGCCGCCCTGGGCATCGCCCTCGTCGCGGGGCTCGCGCTGATCGTCGTACGGCCGGAGCTGCTGATCGACAAGCTCACGGGGGAGGGGGAGAGGGCGGGGGACCGGCGGAGCGCCGCCAGAAGCGCGCCTCCGCTGCCCGCGGAGACCGCGCGCCCGACCGCGCCCCCGGCGGTACTGGACCCGGACCAGCCGACCCTGAAGGAGCCCTTCCGCGGCTCCCCGGCCCTCCAGTGGGCCGATGGCGCCGCGGGCATCGAGCTCCCGGCCGCCACCGCGGTCAACGGGGTGTCCCAGGAGGACGTCGCGGCCGTGCTGGGCCGCACCCGGGACCTGCTGGTCGCCTCGAACCTGGACCCGGCGGTCCTGGGCGGGGGACGGCCCGACGCCGCGCTCGCACTGCTGGACCCGCTCCAGGACGATGCCCGGGGCCTCATGGAGCGGGCCCTGGCCAAGCCGTCCAAGGACGACAACCCGCTCTTCCTGTTCAGCCGGTTCGACCCGGCGGAGGTCCGGTTCCACGGCGGAGTGGTCAAGACGCGGGGCCGGATGACCTTCGAGGGCGGCCGGGAAGGCGAGGTGCTCGTGCATGCCGACTACACCTTCGTATACCCGGTGGTCCGGGCGAAGGGCGGCTCGGACGAGGTGGCGCGGACGGTGGTCCGGCGCTCGGTGACGACGGCCTACCTCGACCCGAAGCGATGGGAGGCGACCAAGGGGACGCTCCACGTCGGAGCCTGGCTGGAAACCGCGGGCAACGACGACTGCTCCCGGGACGGCACCGGGTACCTGCACCCGCGGTTCGCCAGTGACCAGCGGCCGGGGCCGAGTCCGTCGGGGCCGGTCACCGACCCGTACGACCGGAGCAGGGACGTCGCGGACCTGCCGCAGGACTGCGGGACGGTGTCCCGCTCCTGACCAGCGGGATGACCAGCGCGAGGGGCCCCGCCGGGCGAGGTGCGTGGTGCAGTTTGACCACTCAGCGTGGCGGGGTATTCTCTTCCGCCCGATTGGCCAGGTACGTGCCTCGTATGGCAGACTACTCAAGTTGCTCGGCTGAGTGCCGATGCTGCGCGCCTCCCGCCGGGAGGACCGGAAGCGAGTCCCACAGTACTCGTCGCCCTTACCTGCCCCTCGGGGCAGCACTGGGGGCGGACGTACGGGAATCTTCTGGGAAGTGTCAGCACGGAGCCAGCCAGGCACTCGGTGGGTGTTTCTCCCCCGATGCGCGGTCTTGGGACCGCACCCCCTTGGCAGGGAATTTCCGTATGGAAATTTCTTTGGAGGGAGTGCGACACGCCCGACCGCGTGGGTCGGAGGAGAGGCAGTGGAGCGATCCACAGCCGACCGGGAGCCAGAGCGTTTCCACAACAGACAGGACTACGGAGTAGCCATGGCGGGACAGAAGATCCGCATCCGGCTCAAGGCCTACGACCACGAGGTCATCGATTCCTCGGCGAAGAAGATCGTCGAGACGGTGACGCGCACTGGTGCGTCGGTCGCGGGCCCGGTGCCGCTGCCCACTGAGAAGAACGTGTACTGCGTCATCAAGTCGCCGCACAAGTACAAGGACTCGCGCGAGCACTTCGAGATGCGCACGCACAAGCGCCTGATCGACATCCTCGACCCGACGCCCAAGACCGTTGACTCGCTGATGCGCCTGGACCTTCCGGCCGGCGTTGACATCGAGATCAAGCTCTGAGAGGCACGGAGAAGATGGCAAAGCAGATCAAGGGCGTCCTGGGCGAGAAGCTCGGCATGACCCAGGTCTGGGACGAGAACAACCGTGTCGTCCCGGTGACCGTCGTCAAGGCCGGGCCCTGCGTCGTTACCCAGGTCCGCAAGAACGAAATCGATGGCTACGAGTCGGTCCAGATCGCCTTCGGCGAGATTGACCCGCGCAAGGTGAACAAGCCCCTCAAGGGTCACTTCGCCAAGGCTGACGTAACCCCGCGCCGCCACCTGGTGGAGCTCCGCACCTCCGACGCCAGCGAGTACACGCTCGGCCAGGAGATCACCGCGGCCGTGTTCGAGTCCGGCGTCAAGGTTGACGTCACGGGCAACAGCAAGGGCAAGGGCTTCGCCGGTGTCATGAAGCGTCACAACTTCAAGGGCCTCGGCGCCGGTCACGGCGTTCAGCGCAAGCACCGCTCCCCCGGTTCGATCGGTGGCTGCGCCACCCCTGGGCGTGTCTTCAAGGGCATGCGCATGGCCGGTCGTATGGGTAACGAGCGTGTCACCACCCAGAACCTGACCATCCACGCGGTTGACGCGGAGAAGGGTCTGCTCCTCATCAAGGGTGCGGTCCCCGGTCCGAACGGCGGCCTCGTCCTGGTCCGTACCGCGGCCAAGGGGGCTTGAGGTAATGAGCACCATTGACATCCTTTCGCCGGCAGGCGACAAGGCCGGTACCGTCGAGCTCCCCGCGGAGATCTTCGACGCGAAGACCAGCGTTCCGCTGATCCACCAGGTCGTTGTCGCTCAGCTGGCTGCTGCCCGTCAGGGCACGCACAAGACCAAGCGCCGTGGCGAAGTCCGTGGTGGTGGCCGCAAGCCGTACCGCCAGAAGGGCACCGGCCGCGCCCGTCAGGGTTCGACCCGCGCTCCGCAGTTCGCCGGCGGTGGCGTCGTCCACGGCCCGCAGCCGCGTGACTACTCGCAGCGGACCCCGAAGAAGATGAAGGTCGCCGCTCTCCGTGGTGCCCTCTCGGACCGCGCGCGCCACTCCCGCATCCACATCGTCACCGGTGTGGTCGAGGGTGCAGCCTCCACGAAGGCCGCCAAGACGCTGTTCGGCAAGATCTCGGAGCGCAAGAACCTGCTCCTGGTCGTCGACCGCGCCGACGAGGCCGCGTGGCTGTCCGCCCGCAACCTGCCCCAGGTGCACATCCTGGAGCCGGGCCAGCTGAACACGTACGACGTGATCGTCTCTGACGACGTGGTCTTCACTCAGGCCGCTTTCGAGTCCTTCGTGTCTGGCCCCAAGGCCGACGAGACCGAAGGGAGCGACGCGTAATGTCTGACGCGACCGTTACCAGCAAGACCTTCACTGACCCGCGCGACCTGCTGATCAAGCCGGTTGTCTCGGAGAAGAGCTACGCGCTGCTCGACGAGAACAAGTACACGTTCATCGTCGCGCCGGGCTCGAACAAGACCCAGATCAAGCAGGCTGTGGAAGCGGTCTTCTCGGTCAAGGTCACCGGGGTCAACACGATCAACCGTCAGGGTAAGCGCAAGCGCACCAAGACCGGTTTCGGCAAGCGCGCTGACACCAAGCGCGCCATCGTGACCCTCGCTGAGGGCGACCGAATCGACATCTTCGGCGGCCAGGCCTCCTAACGGAGGTCTAGTCGTCCGGAATCGGACGAGGACTGAGAAATGGGTATCCGCAAGTACAAGCCGACGACCCCGGGCCGTCGTGGCTCCAGCGTCGCCGACTTTGTCGAGATCACGCGGTCCACGCCGGAGAAGTCGCTGGTTCGCCCGCTGCACAGCAAGGGCGGCCGTAACAACACCGGTCGGATCACTGTTCGCCACCAGGGCGGCGGCCACAAGCGCGCCTACCGCGTGATCGACTTCCGTCGTCACGACAAGGATGGCGTGCCGGCCAAGGTCGCTCACATCGAGTACGACCCGAACCGCACTGCGCGCATCGCGCTCCTGCACTACGCAGACGGCGAGAAGCGCTACATCATCGCCCCGGCCAAGCTGAGCCAGGGTGACCGGATTGAGAACGGCCCTGGCGCCGACATCAAGCCGGGCAACAACCTCCCGCTCCGCAACATCCCGGTCGGTACCACGATCCACGCGATCGAGCTCCGTCCCGGTGGTGGCGCCAAGTTCGCCCGTTCTGCCGGTTCGTCCGTGCAGCTCCTGGCGAAGGAGGGCCAGTACGCCCACCTGCGTATGCCGTCGGGCGAGGTTCGCCTGGTCGACGTCCGCTGCCGCGCCACGGTCGGCGAGGTCGGCAACGCCGAGCAGTCGAACATCAACTGGGGCAAGGCCGGCCGTATGCGCTGGAAGGGCGTTCGCCCCTCCGTCCGCGGTGTCGCGATGAACCCGGTTGACCACCCGCACGGTGGTGGTGAGGGTAAGACCTCCGGTGGTCGCCACCCGGTCTCCCCGTGGGGTCAGAAGGAGGGTCGTACTCGCTCGCCGAAGAAGGCTTCGAGCAAGTACATCGTCCGCCGCCGCAAGACGAACAAGAAGCGCTAGGAGCGGGTTTAGATGCCGCGCAGTCTCAAGAAGGGACCCTTCGTCGACGGACACCTCATCAAGAAGGTGGACGTACAGAACGAAGCTGGTACCAAGAACGTCATCAAGACCTGGTCCCGTCGCTCGATGATCATCCCGGCCATGCTGGGTCACACCATCGCGGTGCACAACGGCAAGATCCACGTCCCGGTGTTCGTCACCGAGTCGATGGTCGGCCACAAGCTCGGCGAGTTCTCGCCGACTCGCACCTTCCGCGGCCACGTCAAGGACGACCGGAAGTCGAAGCGCCGCTAAAGGCGGGGTGGTAACGACTATGACTTACACCGAAGGGACAACCATGGAAGCCAGGGCCCAGGCGCGGTACATCCGCGTCACGCCCATGAAGGCCCGCCGAGTGGTGGACCTTATCCGTGGCATGGATGCCACGGAGGCTCAGGCGGTCCTGCGTTTCGCCCCGCAGGCCGCGAGCGTGCCCGTTGGCAAGGTGCTGGACAGCGCCATTGCCAACGCGGCTCACAACTACGACCACACGGACGCCTCTTCGCTGGTCATCAGCGAGGCGTACGTGGACGAGGGCCCGACCCTGAAGCGGTTCCGTCCGCGTGCTCAGGGCCGTGCCTACCGGATCCGCAAGCGGACCAGCCACATCACCGTGGTCGTCAGCAGCAAGGAAGGAACCCGGTAATGGGCCAGAAGGTAAACCCGCACGGGTTCCGGCTCGGCATTACCACCGACTTCAAGTCGCGTTGGTACGCCGACAAGCTGTACAAGGACTACGTCAAGGAAGACGTCGCCATCCGCAGGATGATGACGTCCGGCATGGAGCGCGCCGGCATCTCGAAGGTTGAGATCGAGCGCACCCGTGACCGTGTGCGTGTGGACATCCACACCGCGCGTCCCGGCATCGTCATCGGCCGCCGTGGCGCCGAGGCCGACCGCATCCGCGGTGACCTCGAGAAGCTCACGGGCAAGCAGGTCCAGCTGAACATCCTCGAGGTCAAGAACCCCGAGATGGACGCTCAGCTGGTTGCTCAGGCCGTTGCGGAGCAGCTGTCCTCCCGCGTCTCCTTCCGTCGCGCCATGCGTAAGAGCATGCAGGGCACGATGAAGGCCGGCGCCAAGGGCATCAAGATCCAGTGTGGTGGCCGTCTCGGCGGCGCCGAGATGAGCCGGTCCGAGTTCTACCGCGAGGGTCGTGTGCCGCTGCACACGCTGCGCGCGAACGTGGACTACGGCTTCTTCGAGGCCAAGACCACCTTCGGCCGTATCGGCGTGAAGGTCTGGATCTACAAGGGCGACGTCAAGAACATCGCCGAGGTTCGCGCCGAGAACGCTGCGGCCCGTGCGGGTAACCGCCCGGCCCGTGGTGCGCAGGGCGCTGGCGACCGTCCCGCCGGCCGTGGTGGCCGTGGTGGCGAGCGCGGCGGCCGTGGTGGCCGCAAGCCGCAGCAGGCTGCTGGTGTCGAGGCCCCCAAGGCCGAGGCTCCCGCTGCCGCTCCGGCCGAGAGCACCGGAACGGAGGCCTGACCGACATGCTGATCCCTCGTAGGGTCAAGCACCGCAAGCAGCACCACCCCAAGCGCCGCGGTATGGCCAAGGGCGGTACTGAGGTCTCGTTCGGCGAGTACGGCATCCAGGCGCTTACCCCCGCCTACGTGACGAACCGCCAGATCGAGGCGGCTCGTATCGCGATGACCCGCCACATCAAGCGTGGCGGCAAGGTCTGGATCAACATCTACCCGGACCGTCCCCTGACGAAGAAGCCTGCCGAGACCCGCATGGGTTCCGGTAAGGGTTCTCCCGAGTGGTGGATCGCGAACGTGCACCCGGGCCGGGTCATGTTCGAGCTGTCCTACCCGAACGAGAAGATTGCTCGTGAGGCGCTCACCCGCGCTGCTCACAAGCTTCCGATGAAGTGCCGGATTGTTCGGCGCGAGGCAGGTGAGTCGTGATGGCGACGGGAACCAAGGCGTCCGAGCTGCGTGAGCTCGGTAACGAGGAGCTCGTTGGCAAGCTGCGCGAGGCCAAGGAAGAGCTGTTCAAGCTGCGCTTCCAGGCGGCCACGGGTCAGCTGGAGAACAACGGTCGGCTCCGTTCCGTCCGTAAGGACATCGCTCGCATCTACACCCTGATGCACGAGCGTGAGCTCGGTATCGAGACGGTGGAGAGCGCCTGATGAGCGAGAAGAACGTGACTGAGACGACTGCCCGCGGCTTCCGCAAGACCCGTGAGGGTCTCGTCGTCAGCGACAAGATGGACAAGACCGTCGTCGTCGCTGTCGAGGACCGCGTGAAGCACGCCCTGTACGGCAAGGTCATCCGCCGTACGAACAAGCTCAAGGCGCACGACGAGCAGAACGCTGCCGGCGTCGGCGACCGCGTCATCATCATGGAGACGCGTCCGCTGTCGGCGAGCAAGCGCTGGCGCATCGTCGAGATCCTCGAGAAGGCCAAGTAAGGAAATTGCCTGGGGGGTTTCCCTCAGGTCAGTTCCGCCAGGCTCGGTAGGGGCTTCCACCGCTTGAAAGAGCACCGCGAAGCCCCTGCCGGGAACCGGCAGACAAACAGGAGATAGACGTGATCCAGCAGGAGTCGCGACTGCGTGTCGCCGACAACACTGGTGCCAAGGAAATCCTTTGCATCCGTGTTCTCGGTGGTTCGGGTCGCCGCTACGCGGGCATCGGTGACGTCATCGTCGCCACCGTCAAGGACGCGATCCCGGGCGGCAACGTGAAGAAGGGTGACGTCGTCAAGGCTGTCATCGTTCGCACCGTCAAGGAGCGCCGCCGCCAGGACGGCTCGTACATCCGCTTCGACGAGAACGCCGCTGTCATTCTCAAGAACGACGGCGACCCTCGTGGCACCCGTATCTTCGGCCCCGTGGGCCGTGAGCTGCGCGAGAAGAAGTTCATGAAGATCATCTCGCTCGCGCCGGAGGTGCTGTAAGCATGAAGATCAAGAAGGGCGACCTGGTTCAGGTCATCACCGGTAAGGACAAGGGCAAGCAGGGCAAGGTCATTGTGGCCATCCCTACTGAGAACCGCGTCCTGGTCGAGGGTGTCAACCGGGTCAAGAAGCACACCAAGGCCGGTCAGACCGCTGGTGGTTCGCAGACCGGTGGCATCGTGATCACCGAGGCGCCGATCCACGTCAGCAACGTTCAGCTGGTTGTGGAGAAGGACGGCCAGAAGGTCGTCACCCGCGTCGGCTACCGCTTCGACGACGAGGGCAACAAGATCCGCGTTGCCAAGCGGACGGGTGAGGACATCTGATGGCTACCACTCCGCGTCTCAAGACGAAGTACCGCGAGGACATCGCGGGCAAGCTGCGTGAAGAGTTCTCCTACGAGAACGTCATGCAGATCCCCGGCCTCGTGAAGATCGTGGTCAACATGGGTGTGGGCGACGCCGCCCGCGACTCCAAGCTGATCGACGGCGCCATCAAGGACCTGACGACGATCACCGGTCAGAAGCCGGCCGTCACGAAGGCCCGGAAGTCCATCGCGCAGTTCAAGCTGCGTGAGGGTCAGCCGATCGGCTGCCACGTCACCCTCCGTGGTGACCGCATGTGGGAGTTCCTGGACCGTACGCTGTCGCTCGCGCTGCCGCGTATCCGTGACTTCCGTGGTCTGTCGCCGAAGCAGTTCGACGGCCGTGGCAACTACACCTTCGGTCTCACGGAGCAGGTCATGTTCCACGAGATCGACCAGGACAAGATCGACCGTACCCGGGGTATGGACATCACCGTGGTCACCACGGCGACCAACGACGACGAGGGCCGCGCCCTCCTTCGTCACCTCGGCTTCCCCTTCAAGGAGGCGTAAGCGAGATGGCGAAGAAGGCTCTCATCGCGAAGGCTGCCCGCAAGCCCAAGTTCGGTGTGCGTGCGTACACCCGCTGCCAGCGCTGCGGTCGTCCCCACTCCGTGTACCGCAAGTTCGGCCTGTGCCGCGTGTGCCTTCGTGAGATGGCTCACCGTGGCGAGCTGCCGGGCGTGACCAAGAGCTCCTGGTAATTCCCTCTCGTCCTTAGGGACTTGGGAATCACCAGAGACTCTCGGTAAGCACCTGGCCGGTGGGTGCCCCGCTCCGCATGCCGTAGGCTTGTGGGGTTGGGCGCCCGCCGTCCATAACGACTTACTACGCCGTAGGTCCCCGCACCGCACCCGTCCCGCCACTGAGTGGGGAGAGGGATGGCGCATACAGGAAACCCCGGCGAGAGAGGCCGAAGGCCGATTCATGACCATGACTGACCCGATCGCAGACATGCTGACTCGTCTGCGTAACGCTAACTCGGCGTACCACGACACCGTCGTGATGCCGCACAGCAAGATCAAGTCGCACATCGCGGAGATCCTCAAGCAAGAGGGTTTCATCACCGGCTGGAAGGTCGAGGACGCCGAGGTCGGCAAGAACCTCGTCCTCGAGCTGAAGTTCGGGCCGAACCGTGAGCGCTCCATCGCGGGCATCAAGCGGATCTCGAAGCCCGGTCTGCGCGTGTACGCGAAGTCCACCAACCTGCCCAAGGTGCTCGGCGGCCTGGGCGTGGCGATCATCTCCACGTCCCACGGTCTCCTCACCGGCCAGCAGGCAGGCAAGAAGGGCGTAGGTGGGGAAGTCCTCGCCTACGTCTGGTAGTCGGGAACGGAGGAAAGCAAATGTCGCGAATCGGCAAGCTCCCCATCCAGGTTCCCGCCGGTGTGGACGTCACCATCGATGGCAGCACGGTCTCCGTGAAGGGCCCCAAGGGTTCCCTCGCGCACACCGTCGCGTCGCCCATCGGTGTCGTTAAGGGCGAGGACGGTGTCCTCACCGTCACGCGCCCCAACGACGAGCGTCAGAACAAGGCCCTGCACGGCCTGTCCCGCACGCTGGTGGCGAACATGATCACCGGCGTGACCACGGGTTACGTGAAGGCGCTCGAAATCAGCGGTGTCGGTTACCGCGTCGCCGCGAAGGGCTCCAACCTGGAGTTCCAGCTTGGTTACAGCCACCCGATCCTGATCGAGGCGCCCGAGGGCATCTCCTTCAAGGTCGAGTCGCCCACCAAGTTCACGGTCGAGGGCATCGACAAGCAGAAGGTCGGCGAGGTCGCCGCCAACATCCGCAAGCTGCGGAAGCCCGACCCGTACAAGGCCAAGGGTGTCAAGTACGCCGGCGAAGTCATCCGCCGCAAGGTCGGAAAGGCTGGTAAGTAGCCATGGCATACGGTGTGAAGATCGCCAAGGGCGACGCGTACAAGCGCGCTGCCAAGGCTCGCCGCCACATCCGCATCCGCAAGAACGTCTCGGGTACGGCGGAGCGTCCGCGCCTCGTCGTGACGCGTTCCAACCGCAACATCGTTGCTCAGGTCATCGACGACCTCCAGGGTCACACCCTGGCGTCTGCGTCGACCCTGGACGCTTCGATCCGCGGTGGCGAAGGCGACAAGAGCGCTCAGGCCCAGGCTGTCGGCGCGCTCGTCGCCGAGCGTGCCAAGGCTGCGGGTGTCGAGACCGTCGTGTTCGACCGCGGTGGCAACCGATACGCCGGGCGCATTGCCGCTCTGGCTGACGCCGCCCGCGAAGCCGGGCTGAAGTTCTAAGCCCCGGTTCCGGGACTAACGGACGTAACAGAGAGAGGTAATCCAATGGCTGGACCCCAGCGCCGCGGAAGCGGTGCCGGTGGCGGCGAGCGGCGGGACCGGAAGGGTCGCGACGGTGGCCCTGCCGCCGAGAAGACCGCTTACGTTGAGCGCGTTGTCGCGATCAACCGCGTCGCCAAGGTTGTCAAGGGTGGTCGCCGCTTCAGCTTCACCGCGCTGGTCGTGGTGGGCGACGGTGACGGCACTGTAGGTGTCGGTTACGGCAAGGCCAAGGAAGTTCCCGCGGCCATCGCCAAGGGTGTCGAGGAAGCCAAGAAGTCCTTCTTCAAGGTTCCGCGCATCCAGGGCACGATCCCTCACCCGATCACGGGCGAGCGTGCCGCGGGCGTCGTGCTCCTGAAGCCGGCTTCCCCCGGTACCGGCGTTATCGCCGGTGGCCCGGTGCGCGCCGTTCTGGAGTGCGCCGGCGTTCACGACATCCTGTCGAAGTCGCTCGGTTCTTCGAACGCGATCAACATCGTGCACGCGACGGTTGCGGCCCTCAAGGGTCTGCAGCGTCCCGAGGAGATCGCGGCTCGCCGTGGTCTTCCGCTGGAGGACGTTGCCCCGGCGGCGCTCCTTCGTGCACGTGCTGCGGGAGCGGGTGCGTAATGGCCCGTCTCAAGATCACGCAGACGAAGTCGTACATCGGCAGCAAGCAGAACCACCGCGACACTCTGCGTTCGCTCGGGCTCAAGCGCCTGAACGACGTGGTCGTCAAGGAGGACCGCCCCGAGTTCCGCGGAATGGTGCAGACCGTCCGCCACCTCGTGACGGTTGAGGAGGTTGACTAACATGGCTGAGAACAGCCCGCTGAAGGCCCACAACCTCCGTCCCGCCCCCGGTGCCAAGACCGCGAAGACCCGTGTCGGTCGTGGTGAGGCGTCGAAGGGTAAGACGGCTGGTCGTGGTACGAAGGGCCAGAAGGCCCGCTACCAGATCCCGGTGCGCTTCGAGGGTGGGCAGATGCCCCTCCACATGCGTCTGCCGAAGCTCAAGGGCTTCAAGAACCCGTTCCGCACCGAGTTCCAGGTCGTGAACCTGGACAAGCTCGGCGCTCTCTACCCCGAGGGTGGAGAGGTCACGGTGGCCGACCTGGTCGCCAAGGGCGCGGTTCGCAAGAACAGCCTCGTCAAGGTCCTCGGACAGGGCGAGATCTCCGTGGCGCTGCAGGTTTCGGTTGACGCCGTTTCCAGCTCCGCCAAGGAGAAGATTGCCGCTGCCGGCGGCACCGTCACCGAGCTCGTCTAAGACGAACCCAGTGATTTATAGCTAGAAACCCGACCGGGGATGCCTCACATATGGGGCATCCCCGGTTGGTCGTTCCTAGGCGGGCCTTCTCGCCGGTATGGTGGCCTGCACCTTTGCTTTGTCTTATTCGTCGATCCCTCAGACCGTCACCTCTGACGCAGTAGCGCGGGGGTCGCAGGAGGCACCGTGCTCACCGCGTTCGCCCGGGCGTTCAAGACGCCCGACCTGCGCAAGAAGCTGCTCTTCACGCTCGGCATCATCATGCTGTTCCGGCTCGGGTCCCACATCCCGGTACCCGGCGTGAGCTACAAGAACGTTCAGATCTGTGTCGACTCGATGGGCAGCAGCAACAGCCTCTTCGGGCTCGTCAACATGTTCAGCGGCGGTGCGCTGCTGCAGATCACGATCTTCGCGCTCGGCATCATGCCGTACATCACGGCGAGCATCATCCTGCAGCTGCTGACCGTGGTCATCCCGAAGCTGGAGAACCTCAAAAAAGAGGGTTCGTCCGGCACGGCGAGGATCACTCAGTACACGCGCTATCTGACGGTCGCGCTCGCGATCCTCCAAGGCACCGGCCTCGTCGCCACCGCCAAGAGCGGCGCCCTGTTCCAGGGCTGCCAGGTCGCCAGCAAGATCGTCCCGGACCGCTCGATCTTCACCATGGTCACCATGGTCATCACCATGACCGCCGGTACCTGTGTCGTCATGTGGCTCGGTGAGCTCGTCACCGACCGCGGCATCGGCAACGGCATGTCGATCCTCATGTTCATCTCGATCGCCGCCGGCTTCGTCAGCGCCCTGTGGACCATCAAGCTCCAGGGCAAGATCGCCGGTGGCTGGGTCGAGTTCGGTGTGGTCATCCTGGTGGGTCTCGCGATGGTGGCCCTCGTGGTCTTCGTCGAACAGGCCCAGCGCCGGATCCCCGTGCAGTACGCGAAGCGCATGATCGGTCGTCGCGCCTACGGCGGGACCTCGACCTACATCCCGCTCAAGGTGAACCAGGCGGGCGTCATCCCCGTCATCTTCGCCTCGTCGCTGCTCTACATCCCGGCCCTGATCGTGCAGTTCAGCGGCTCGAAGGCGGCCTGGGCCACCTGGATCCAGCAGCACTTCGTCAAGGGCGACCACCCGTACTACATCGCTGCCTACTTCCTCCTGATCGTGTTCTTCGCCTTCTTCTATGTGGCGATCTCGTTCAACCCCGAGGAAGTTGCAGACAACATGAAGAAGTATGGTGGCTTCATCCCGGGTATCCGGGCAGGCCGACCTACTGCCGAGTACCTGAGCTACGTGCTCAACCGGATCACCTGGCCGGGGTCGCTGTACCTGGGACTCATCGCTCTTGTGCCGACGATGGCGTTGGCGGGCTTCGGCGCGAACCAGAACTTCCCGTTCGGCGGGACGAGCATCCTGATCATCGTGGGTGTGGGTCTGGAGACCGTGAAGCAGATCGAGAGCCAGCTCCAGCAGCGCAATTACGAAGGGTTCCTCCGCTGATGCGTATCGTCCTCGTCGGACCTCCTGGTGCGGGCAAGGGAACGCAGGCAACCGTGCTTGCCGAGACCCTTTCCATCCCGCACATCTCCACGGGCGACCTGTTCCGCGCGAACATCAGCCAGAAGACCGAGCTGGGCCAGCGTGCGCAGTCCTACATGAAGAAGGGTGACCTGGTCCCCGACCAGGTCACGATCGACATGGCCAAGGACCGCATGGAGCAGCCGGACGCCGAGAACGGCTTCCTGCTCGACGGCTTCCCGCGCAACGTCTCCCAGGCAGAGGCGCTGGACGAGATCCTCAAGGCCCAGGGCATCAAGCTCGACGCCGTCCTCGACCTGGAGGTCGAGGAGGACGAGGTCGTCAAGCGGATCGCGGGGCGGCGCACCTGCCGCAACGACAACAAGCACATCTTCCACGTCGACTACGCCCCGCCGAAGGTCGAGGGCGTGTGCGACGTGTGCGGTGGCGAGCTCTACCTGCGTGACGACGACTCCGAGGCCACGGTGCGCAACCGCCTCGACGTCTACCACACGCAGACCGAGCCGATCATCGACTTCTACAAGGCCCAGGGCCTGCTCGTGACGATCCCCGCCCTCGGCGAGGTCAAGGACGTCACGCAGCGCGCGATGGACGCCCTGAAGAAGTAGCTCTCCCTGTTTGCCGTACCGGCCGCGGTGTCCCTTCGGGGGCGCCGCGGCCGTACTGTTGTAAGACCCGAACCGAAGGTGGAAGGCACGTCCTATGGTGCAGCTGAAGACCCCCGAGCAGATCGCGAAGATGCGGGAGGCCGGACTGGTCGTCGCCGCCATTCACGCCGCCACCCGTGAGGCGGCCGTGCCGGGCGCCACGACGCGGGACCTGGACATGGTCGCGCGCAAGGTGATCGCCGACGCCGGAGCGAAGTCGAACTTCCTCGGCTACGGCGGGTTCCCCGCGACCATCTGCACCTCGGTCAACGAGGTCGTCGTCCACGGCATCCCGGACGACAAGACCGTCCTCAAGGACGGCGACATCATCTCGATCGACGCGGGCGCGATCATCGACGGCTGGCACGGCGACGCCGCCTACACGGCCTTCGTGGGCACTGGGCACGCGCCTGAGCTGGTGGAGCTGTCCCGGGTGACCGAGGAGTCCATGTGGGCGGGGATCGCCGCCATGAAGCTCGGCAACCGCCTCGTGGACATCTCCAAGGCGATCGAGACCTACATCAAGCGCCAGCCGCGTCCGACCACCGGTGAGCACAGCCTCGGCAAGTTCGGGATCATCGAGGACTACGGCGGCCACGGCATCGGGTCCGAGATGCACATGGACCCCCACCTGCTGAACTACGTCTCGCGCAAGCGCGGCAAGGGCATCAAGCTGGTCCCGGGCGTCTGCCTGGCGATCGAGCCCATGGTCTCCCTGGGCACCGCCCAGACGGAGGTCCTGGCGGACGACTGGACCGTCATCACGACCGACGGCACCTGGTCCTCCCACTGGGAGCACTCCATCGCCCTGACCGAGGCCGGGCCCATCGTCCTGACCTCGCCGGACTGTGGGAAGGCGAAGCTGGCGGAGTACGGGGTCACCACGGCTCCGGACCCCCTCGGTTAATGATCTAGACTACGGGGCAAACTTTCCGGATTCGTCTTTCTGGGTGCCCTGACGTAGACTGACTCGTCGGCTCTCGTGCACTTCCATGCCTGCATGGGCATGGGCGCGAGGCCGATCAAGGTAGCCGATTCGAAAGGCGAAGCGTGGCCAAGAAGCAAGGTGCCATCGAAATCGAGGGCACCGTGATCGAGTCCCTCCCGAACGCCATGTTCAAGGTGGAACTCCAGAACGGTCACAAGGTCCTCGCGCACATCAGCGGCAAGATGCGCATGCACTACATCCGCATCCTCCCTGATGACCGGGTTGTCGTGGAGCTCTCTCCGTACGACCTGACGCGTGGCCGGATCGTCTACCGATACAAGTAGATCTTGTCCTCACTCCTGCCTGGGCATCCGTCCCGGTGCGGGTGGTGGCACTGACCCGGAGAACCTCACCAACATGAAGGTCAAGCCGAGCGTCAAGAAGATCTGCGACAAGTGCAAGGTGATCCGCCGTCACGGTCGGGTCATGGTCATCTGCGACAACCTGCGCCACAAGCAGCGCCAGGGCTGACGCACGCCGACCGACCTGCACTACGCAGTTCTTCGCGCGACGTAAGAAAACGTACATACGCAGAACCCGCCTAGCCCTGACCAGGGCCGGCGGCACCTCCGGCGGGGGCCGGGGACCCGGACGTACCACCACCCAACAGGTGTGGTCGGCGGCCGGGGTTCGGTTCTGCTGAAGACCCCCGAACACACAGGAGCCATTGAATGGCACGCGTTTCCGGTGTTGACATCCCGCGCGAAAAGCGTGTGGAGATCGCACTTACCTACGTCTTCGGTGTCGGTCGCACCCGGTCCAAGGAAATCCTTGCGGCCACCGGTGTGAACCCCGACACCCGCGTTCGTGACCTGGCCGAAGAGGACCTGGTCAAGATCCGCGAGTACGTGGACGCCAACCTCCGCACCGAGGGTGACCTCCGCCGCGAGATCCAGGCTGACATCCGCCGCAAGGTCGAGATCCAGTGCTACCAGGGTGTCCGCCACCGTCGCGGCCTCCCGGTTCACGGTCAGCGCACCAGCACGAACGCCCGTACCCGTAAGGGCCCGCGTCGCGCGATCGCCGGTAAGAAGAAGCCGGGCAAGAAGTAGTCCTCAGCCGGACGCTTACTCAGCGGTCTTCGCTGTAGGACCGACCACCTCCCGTAGGAGATATAGATGCCCCCCAAGGGTCGTCAGGGCGCTGCCAAGAAGGTGCGCCGCAAGGAAAAGAAGAACGTCGCTCATGGGCACGCCCACATCAAGAGCACGTTCAACAACACCATCGTGTCGATCACGGACCCCGCGGGCAACGTGATCTCCTGGGCCTCCGCCGGTCACGTCGGCTTCAAGGGCTCGCGCAAGTCCACCCCCTTCGCCGCGCAGATGGCCGCCGAGTCGGCCGCCCGCCGCGCGCAGGAGCACGGCATGCGCAAGGTTGACGTCTTCGTCAAGGGTCCGGGCTCCGGCCGCGAGACCGCGATCCGCTCCCTGCAGGCCACTGGCCTGGAGGTCGGCTCGATCCAGGACGTCACCCCCACCCCGCACAACGGTTGCCGCCCGCCGAAGCGCCGCCGCGTCTGACGCAGCGACGCCTGTGCGTCTTTGAGTGTCCGGGCGGTACGAACCCTTCGCGGGGGACGTACCGCCCGTACCCTTGTAGTTCGTAGTGCAGTGCCAGTAGTGCCAGTAGGACGTCAAATAGTGGGCGTCCACGACTGAAGGAACACACATGCTTATCGCTCAGCGTCCGTCGCTGACCGAAGAGGTCGTCGACGAGTACCGCTCGCGGTTCGTGATCGAGCCGCTCGAGCCGGGCTTCGGTTACACCCTCGGCAACTCGCTCCGCCGCACGCTCCTGTCCTCGATCCCGGGTGCCGCTGTCACCAGCATCCGCGTGGACGGCGTCCTGCACGAGTTCACCACCGTGCCGGGTGTCAAGGAAGACGTCACCGACCTCATCCTCAACATCAAGCAGCTCGTCGTCTCCTCGGAGCACGACGAGCCCGTCGTGATGTACCTGCGCAAGCAGGGTCCCGGCCTGGTCACCGCCGCCGACATCGCGCCCCCGGCCGGTGTCGAGGTGCACAACCCGGACCTGGTCCTCGCCACGCTCAACGGCAAGGGCAAGCTGGAGATGGAGCTGACCGTCGAGCGCGGTCGCGGCTACGTCTCCGCCGTCCAGAACAAGCAGGTCGGCCAGGAGATCGGTCGCATCCCGATCGACTCCATCTACAGCCCCGTGCTGAAGGTCACCTACAAGGTCGAGGCGACCCGAGTCGAGCAGCGCACCGACTTCGACAAGCTCATCGTCGACGTCGAGACCAAGCAGGCCATGCGCCCGCGCGACGCCATGGCGTCCGCCGGCAAGACCCTGGTCGAGCTGTTCGGTCTGGCCCGCGAGCTCAACATCGACGCCGAGGGCATCGACATGGGCCCCTCGCCGACGGACGCGGCCCTGGCCGCCGATCTGGCGCTGCCGATCGAGGAGCTTGAGCTCACGGTCCGCTCGTACAACTGCCTCAAGCGCGAGGGCATCCACTCGGTGGGCGAGCTGGTGGCCCGCTCCGAGGCGGACCTGCTCGACATCCGCAACTTCGGTGCGAAGTCGATCGACGAGGTCAAGGCGAAGCTCGCCGGCATGGGCCTGGCCCTCAAGGACAGCCCGCCCGGATTCGACCCGACCGCTGCCGCCGACGCCTTTGGCGCCGACGACGACGCGGACGCCGGTTTCGTCGAGACCGAGCAGTACTAAGAACTTTCCCGGGGCATCCGCCCCGGGGGAACTGACACCGGTACCTGACACGGCCGGTGCAGATATGAAGGAGTAAGACCATGCCGCGTCCCGCAAAGGGTGCCCGTCTGGGCGGCAGCGCCGCGCACGAGAAGCACCTCCTCGCGAACCTCGCGAAGGCGCTCTTCGAGCACGGCCGCATCACCACCACCGAGGCCAAGGCCCGCCGCCTGCGTCCCTACGCCGAGCGTCTGGTCACCAAGGCCAAGAAGGGCGACATCCACAACCGTCGCCTGGTGCTGCAGACGATCACGGACAAGAGCATCGTGCACACGCTCTTCACCGAGATCGCCCCGCGCTACGAAAACCGCCCCGGTGGTTACACGCGCATCACCAAGATCGGCAACCGTCGTGGCGACAACGCCCCGATGGCGGTCATCGAGCTGGTCGAGGCCCTGACCGTGGCGCAGGTCGCCACCGGTGAGGCCGAGGCTGCCACCAAGCGCGCCGCGAAGGACGCCGAGGCTGTCGCCGAGGCTCCCGCCGCCGAGGAGACCAAGGAGGCCTGATCCTCCGGGATCTCGCTTGCTTGATCGGCTCTGAACGGGCCCGCCCCTTCCGGGGGCGGGCCCGTTCTGCATTGCAGGGCTTCTGAGGAGAGGATCGGTCACGTGAGTGACGAGGTGGACCCCGGACACGTCCGGGTGCGGCTGGACCTGTCGTACGACGGCAAGGACTTCTCCGGCTGGGCGAAGCAGCGGACGCTGCGGACCGTGCAGGGCGAGCTGGAGTCGGCCCTGGCGACCGTCATGCGGCTGCCCGGGCCGGTCGAGCTGACGGTGGCCGGGCGTACGGACGCGGGCGTGCACGCGCGCGGACAGGTCGCCCAGTTCGACGTGGCCGACGAGGTGTGGGCCGAGCACCACGACAAGCTGCTGCGGCGGCTCGCGGGGCGGCTGCCGCACGACATCCGGGTGTGGAAGGTGGCCGAGGCCCCCGCCGGGTTCAACGCGCGCTTCTCGGCGATCTGGCGCCGGTACGCCTACCGCGTGGGCGACCACACGGCCGGGGTGGACCCGCTGCGCCGCGGGCACGTGCTGTGGCACTCCTGGCCGCTGGACGTGGACGCCATGAACGAGGCCTCGAAGCCGCTGCTCGGCGAGCACGACTTCGCCGCGTACTGCAAGAAGCGTGAGGGCGCGACGACCATCCGTACGCTCCAGCAGCTCAGCTGGGTGCGGGACGCGGAGGGGATCATCACCGCGACCGTGCGCGCCGACGCCTTCTGCCACAACATGGTGCGTTCGCTGGTGGGGGCGCTGCTGCACGTCGGCGACGGGCACCGGCCGGTGGAGTGGCCCGGGAAGGTGCTGGGGGCCGCGGTGCGCGATTCCTCCGTGCACGTCGTACGGCCGCACGGGCTGACCCTCGAAGAGGTCGGCTACCCGGCGGACGAGCTGCTCGCCGCGCGGAGCAAGGAGGCGCGGAACATGCGGACGCTGCCCGGGGCGGGCTGCTGCTGATCCGCCTGCTGCTGATCCGTTGGGGCGGAACGTAACCCGTTTGGGCGGAACGAGGGCGGACCGGGACAATGCCCGGCATGGGACATCTCGAAGCGAGTCATCTGGAGTATTACCTTCCCGACGGGCGGGTCCTGCTTCCCGACGTCTCCTTCCGGGTGGGGGAGGGGTCCGTGGTCGCCCTGGTCGGGGCGAACGGGGCCGGCAAGACCACCCTGCTGAAGCTGATCTCCGGTGAGCTCCAGCCGCACGGCGGCGGGGTCACCATCAACGGCGGCCTCGGTGTGATGTCGCAGTTCGTCGGTTCGGTCCGGGACGAGACCACCGTGCGCGACCTGCTGGTTTCGGTGGCGCAGCCGCGGATCCGGGAGGCGGCGAAGGCCGTCGACCGGGCCGAGCACCTGATCCTGACGGTGGACGACGAGTCCGCGCAGATGGCGTACGCCCAGGCGCTGAGCGACTGGGCGGACGTCCAGGGCTACGAGGCGGAGACCCTGTGGGACGTCTGCACGATGGCCGCGCTGGCGGTTCCGTACGACAGCGCGCAGTTCCGCGAGGTGCGCACGCTCTCGGGCGGTGAGCAGAAGCGGCTCGTGCTGGAGGCGCTGCTGCGCGGGCCGGACGAGGTGCTCCTCCTCGACGAGCCGGACAACTACCTGGACGTGCCGGGCAAGCGGTGGCTGGAGGACCAGCTCAAGGCCACCCGCAAGACGGTGCTGTTCGTGTCGCACGACCGGGAGCTGCTCACCCAGGCGGCCGAGAAGATCATCAGCCTGGAGGCGAGCCCCACGGGCTCGGACGTGTGGGTGCACGGCGAGGGCTTCGCCACCTTCCACGACGCCCGCAAGGAGCGCTTCGCGCGCTTCGAGGAGCTGAAGCGGCGCTGGGACGAGGAGCGCGCCCGGCTGAAGGCCCTGGTGCTGCGACTGCGCGGCCAGGCCGCGAGCAGCCCCGACATGGCTTCGCGGTACCACGCGATGCAGACCCGCTTCAAGAAGTTCGAGGACGCCGGTCCGCCGCCGGAGCCGCCGCGGGAGCAGGACATCAAGATGCGGCTCAAGGGCGGACGTACGGGCGTGCGCGCCCTGACCGTGGAGAACCTGGAGCTGACCGGCCTGATGAAGCCGTTCTCGCTGGAGGTGTTCTACGGCGAGCGGGTCGCGGTGCTGGGCTCGAACGGGTCGGGCAAGTCCCACTTCCTGCGCCTGATGGCGGGCGAGGACGTCAAGCACACGGGTACGTGGAAGCTCGGCGCCCGGGTGGTCGCCGGCCACTTCGCGCAGACCCACGCCCACCCGGAGCTGTTCGGCCGCACGCTGGTCGACATCCTGTGGACGGAGGCGGCGAAGCCCCTGGGCCAGGCGATGGGCGCGCTGCGCCGCTACGAGCTGGAGCGACAGGGCGACCAGCCCTTCGAGAAGCTGTCGGGCGGGCAGCAGGCGCGCTTCCAGATCCTGCTCCTGGAGCTGGCCGGCACCACCGCGCTGCTGCTGGACGAGCCGACGGACAACCTGGACCTGGAGTCGGCGGAGGCGCTGCAGGACGGTCTGGAGAGCTACGACGGAACTGTGCTCTGCGTCACGCACGACCGGTGGTTCGCCCGTACTTTTGACCGTTATTTGGTCTTCGGTTCGGACGGTGTTGTACGGGAGACTCAGGAACCCGTGTGGGACGAACGTAGGGTCGACCGGAAGCGCTGAGGGGGGAGACCGCCCCCGTGCGAGTCGAGGGGGAGGCGTTGTGGGCCTGCGGCCTAGCATCTGGCTCATGAAGTGGGACAAGCGGGACTCCGGGAACCGGGCCGTCGACTGGCTGCTGCGTCCGGCGCCGCGCTCGTGGAAGGCCGTCTCGCTGGCGGTCGTGCTCGGGATCGCGGTGTCGGTGAGCCTGCGGCACAACTGGGGCTCGGACAACGCCTTCGTGGTCAAGGCCGCGGACACCTTGCTGTCGGGGGGTTCGCCGTACGAGGACAAGCGCTTCCTCTACCTGCCCAGCGCGGTGCTGATGGCGGTGCCGGAGGCGCTGCTGCCGATGCCGGTGCTGCGCTGGGTGCTGCCGCTGGTGATGTCGGGGCTGCTGGCGCTGGGCTGGTGGGGGGCGCTCAAGCTGTTCTCCGTGCCGATGCGCTCCCGCTTCGCGGTGGGCGGTTTCGCGCTGTTCGCCATCGGTTACAAGCCGTACATCAACCTGGTGGTGATCGGGAACTGGACGGCGATCTCGGCGGCCGCCCTGCCGCTCGCGCTGCTGCTCGCGCACCGCAGGTCCTGGGCGGCGGCCGGGCTGGTGGTGGGTCTCGCGATCGCCTGCAAGCCGATGCTGGTGCCGCTGGGGCTGCTGTTCCTGGTGGCCCGGCAGTGGCGGGGGCTGGCGGCGGCGGTGCTGGTGCCGCTGGGGCTGTCGCTGGCGGGGGCGCTGATGATGCCGAGCCCCTCGCTGTTCTTCACCAAGACCCTGCCGTTCCTGCTGCACGGGCAGGACGCCTACGCGCTGCCCTGGGACGCCTCGCCGATCGCGGTGCTGCCGCGGCTGGGGGTGCCGCAGCCGGTGGCGGTCCTGGTGGCGGGTGCGGGGGCGCTGGGCGGGCTGTGGGCGGCCTGGCGCAGGTGGCACCGTACGGACGACCGGGACACGGGGCAGATGCGGCTGGCGGAGACGGGCTGCATGGTGATGCTCGCCGCATTCCTGGTGTCGCGGCCGTCCTTCGACCACTACCTGCTGGTGGTGCTCCCGCTGCTGCTGGCGTCGGCGGTGCGGGAGGACTCCGTGGTGCGTTCGCCCTGGTTCTGGGTGGGTGTGGGGCCGCAGATCGCGGGGGTGCCGTGGCCCTCCCAGCTGGAGGACAAGCGGCGCGCGTTCAAGGACTTCTTCACTCTGGGCGTGCTCGCGCTCACGCTCATGCGGAGGTGCGGGGCTCCGGCTCGGGTTAACCTGGATGACGTACGAACGGCAGGAGCCGTGCCCGGTCGCGCACGCGCCGACGAGCCTGCGGACGCAGGTGCTCGCTCGGCGTTTTGACCCGTCCGGGGCATCACGGGTATCCTGCTGGTTCGTTATGCGTATTGGCTTGTTCATTCTCACGTGAAAGGGCCCTTACGCCGGTCCACCGGGCCGATGACCAGCGGTACACACGGGTTGCGTCCCCGTTGTGGACCAGGGCTGTCGTGATCGTCCGTGGTGGCCTTGTCAGGACCCGTTCCCAAGGTCTCACGCCATATGGGAATACCCATCACTGAAGAAGCGAAGGCTACGACCGTGCGTACGTACAGCCCCAAGCCCGGCGACATCTCGCGCGTCTGGCACGTCATCGACGCCCGGGACATTGTCCTCGGCCGTCTGGCGACCCAGGCCGCGACCCTGCTCCGCGGCAAGCACAAGCCGACTTACGCCCCCCACATGGACATGGGCGACTTCGTCATCATCATCAACGCCGACAAGGTTCACCTGTCTGGCAACAAGGCGACCCAGAAGATGGCGTACCGCCACTCTGGCTTCCCGGGTGGTCTCCGCTCGGTCCGCTACGACGACCTCCTGAAGAACAACCCGGAGAAGGCCGTCGAGAAGGCCATCAAGGGCATGATCCCGAAGAACACCCTGGGCCGCCAGATGCTCTCGAAGCTGAAGGTCTACTCGGGCGATGTGCACCCCCACGCTGCCCAGCAGCCGGTGCCGTTCGAGATCACCCAGGTCGCGCAGTAGTTCCGGCCACACCCCCTAAGACGTAGAAAATTCTGAGGAGCATCGTGGCCGAGACCACCACCGAGACTGTCATCGACGAAGAGTTCGAGGGCGCTGTCGAGGAGTACACCACCGAGTCTGCGGACGTTCCGGAGGGTGACTACACCTCCGAGTCGCTCGCGGGCCGCTTCGGCGACCCGCAGCCGGCCGCCGGCCTGGGCCGTCGCAAGAACGCCATCGCCCGCGTCCGGATCGTTCCGGGCACCGGCAAGTGGAAGATCAACGGTCGCACCCTTGAGGACTACTTCCCCAACAAGGTGCACCAGCAGGAAGTCAACGAGCCCTTCAAGGTGCTCGAGCTCGACAACCGCTACGACGTCATCGCCCGCATCTCGGGTGGCGGCGTTTCCGGTCAGGCCGGCGCCCTGCGCCTCGGCGTGGCCCGCGCGCTGAACGAGGCGGACGTGGACAACAACCGCGCCGCGCTCAAGAAGGCCGGATTCCTCTCGCGTGACGACCGTGCGGTCGAGCGCAAGAAGGCCGGTCTCAAGAAGGCCCGTAAGGCCCCGCAGTACAGCAAGCGTTAATCTGCGCCTGCTGCTCTGCACGATCCCGCCCCGGCGGCACACTCTGTGCTGCCGGGGCGGTTCGTTTACCGCCACAAGCGGCAAATACCTGTCACAAGCGGTCACTGCGTGAAACGCGAAACCTCGGAGGACAACATGGGACGACTCTTCGGCACAGACGGTGTACGCGGTGTCGCCAACGCGGATCTGACGGCCGAGCTGGCGCTCGGCCTCTCTGTGGCGGCCGCCCATGTCCTCGCGGAAGCGGGCACCTTCGAGGGGCACCGCGCGACCGCCGTCGTCGGCCGTGACCCCCGGGCCTCGGGCGAGTTCCTGGAGGCCGCGGTCGTCGCCGGCCTCGCGAGCGCGGGCGTGGACGTCCTGCTCGTCGGTGTGCTGCCCACCCCGGCGGTGGCGTATCTCACCGGTGCGCTGGGCGCCGACCTCGGCGTGATGCTCTCCGCCAGCCACAACGCCATGCCCGACAACGGCGTCAAGTTCTTCGCGCGCGGCGGCCACAAGCTCGCCGACGAGCTGGAGGACCGGATCGAGTCCGTCTACGAGGAGCACCGCACCGGCGCTCCCTGGGACCGGCCCACCGGCTCCGGCGTCGGCCGGATCTCCCACTACACCGAGGGCTTCGACCGCTACGTCGCCCACCTGATCGGCGTCCTGCCGAACCGGCTCGACGGGCTCAAGGTCGTCCTGGACGAGGCGCACGGCGCGGCCGCGCACGTCTCGCCGGAGGCCTTCACCCGCGCGGGCGCCGAGATCATCACGATCGGCACCGAGCCCAACGGCCTCAACATCAACGACGGCTGCGGCTCCACCCACCTCGGCCTGCTCAAGGCGGCCGTGGTCGAGCACGGCGCGGACCTCGGCATCGCGCACGACGGCGACGCCGACCGCTGCCTCGCCGTGGACGCCGAGGGCAACGAGGTCGACGGGGACCAGATCCTCGCCGTGCTGGCGCTGGCCATGCGCGAGGCGGGCCAGCTGCGGGAGAACACCGTGGTCGGCACCGTGATGTCGAACCTCGGCTTCAAGTTGGCCATGGAGGGCGAGGGCATCCAGGTCGTGCAGACCGGTGTCGGCGACCGCTACGTGCTGGAGTCGATGAAGGAGCACGGCTACGCGCTGGGCGGCGAGCAGTCCGGCCACGTGATCATCCTCGACCACGCCACCACCGGTGACGGCACCCTGACCGGCCTGATGCTGGCCGCCCGGGTCGCGGCGACCGGCCGGACGCTGGCCGACCTGGCCGGGGTGATGTCGCGGCTGCCGCAGGTCCTCGTCAACGTCCCCGACGTGGACCGCACCCGGGTCGCCACCTCCGGCGAGCTGGCCGCGGCGGTGGCCGAGGCCGAGCGCGAGCTGGGCAGCACCGGCCGGGTACTGCTCCGTCCGTCCGGTACGGAGCCGCTCGTTCGGGTGATGGTCGAGGCCGCCGACATCGAGCAGGCGCGCGCGATCGCGGGCCGCCTCGCCGACGTCGTGAAGTCCGCCCTCGGCTAGGGCGTGTTTTAGTCCTTGAGCTGGTCGCGCAGTGATGGCGCACCCGGCGACCGGAGCATCCGGTCCCGCTGGGTGCGCCACAGCAGTTTCTGGGCACTGAGGGTGAGCGTGCCCGCGATCATGATGCCGACGAGGTTCAGCAGCAGTTGCTCGGCGGAGCCCCACATCTGGGCGAACTCGCCGTAGCTGAGGGCCACCGCGGCGTTCGCGCCCGCCGGGACGGTGGTCACCGAGATCGCGACCCCGACCAGCGCACCCGACTTGGCCGAGGTCAGGGACAGTACGCCCGCCACGCCCGCGAGCACCGCGACGACGAACGAGAACGGGTCCGGCTGCCAGATGAAGCTGGTGTTCGGGCGCGGGTTGTCCAGCATGCCCTCGTGGAACTGGCCCAGCGCGTCCATGACCAGGCTGAACAGGGTCGTCGCCGCCATCGCGACCGCGAATCCCACCAGCAGGGCGGTCAGGGAGCGGGCGGCCAGTCGGGGCGCCCGCTGGACCAGGCCCGTACACACCCCGGCGAGCGGGCCGAACTCCGGGCCGACCGCCATCGCGCCCACGATCAGGATCGCGTTGTCCAGGACCACACCGCAGGCCGCGATCATCGTCGCGAGGGCGAGGAAGGCCAGGTAGGTGATCGAGAGGGTGGACTCCTCGTGGGTCGCCTCGGTCAGCTGCTCCCAGATCACCGCGTCGGCGCCCTCGCCCGGAGCCTCCTCCTCCGCCCGGTCGGCGCTGCGGGAGAGGGAGATGTCGATGTTCTCGACGGCGATCGAGCCGACGTCGTCGAGGCCGAGCGCGCGCAGCTCCGCGAGCAGTTCGTCGGCGGACTCCCGGGCCACGTCGCAGAGCACCACGTCGCCGGGCGGATCGAGGGCGGCGCCCGTCAGCACGGCCAGGTGCGTGGTCCCGACCGTCCGCCGCACGAGCGCGACCACCTGGTCGGTGAGGCGGGCCGGGCTGATCATCCGTACGTGCAGCATTCCGGCAGGTTAGCGGCCGAGCCGGTGGATCCGGGGTGTCAGAGCTTGCGCAGGCTGAGCTTCTGCACCTTGTGGTCGGGGCCCTTGCGGACGACGAGGGTGGCGCGGCCGCGGGTCGGGGCGACGTTCTCCAGCAGGTTGGGCCGGTTGATGGTCCGCCACATGGTCCGGGCGTAGTCCATGGCCTCCTCCTCGGAGACCTGGGTGTACTTGCGGAAGTAGGAGAAAGGATTCTGGAAGGCGGTCTCGCGCAGCTTGCGGAAGCGGCCCAGGTACCAGCGCTCGATGTCCTCGGGGCGCGCGTCGACGTAGACGCTGAAGTCGAAGTAGTCGGCGAGGGCGACCCGGGTGCGGCCGTCCTTGCCGGGCAGCGCGGGCTGCAGGACGTTCAGGCCCTCGACGATCAGGATGTCGGGGCGGCGCACGACGAGCTGCTCGCCGGGGACGATGTCGTAGATGAGGTGCGAGTAGACCGGGGCCGTGACCTCGTCCTTGCCGGCCTTGATGTCGGCGACGAAACGGGTGAGCGCGCGGCGGTCGTAGGACTCGGGGAAGCCCTTGCGGGCGGTCAGGCCGCGCCGCTGGAGCTCCTTCATCGGGTAGAGGAAACCGTCCGTGGTGACCAGTTCCACCCGCGGGTGCTCGGGCCAGCGGGCGAGCAGCGCCTGGAGCAGACGGGCCACGGTGGACTTGCCGACGGCCACGGAACCGGCGACGCCTATGACGAAGGGGGTGCCCTGCTGGGCGCCGTGGCCGTTGCCCGCGTCGCCGAGGAAGGTGTTGAGGGTGCCGCGCAGGTTGCTGGTGGCGCCGACGTAGAGGTTGAGCAGCCGGGACAGCGGCAGGTAGACGTCGCGGACCTCGTCGAGGTCGATGACGTCCCCGAGGCCGCGCAGCCGCTCCAGCTCGTCGGCGGTCAGCGGCAGCGGGGTGCGCTCGCGCAGCGCGCTCCACTCGGCCCGGGTGAGGTCGACGTACGGCGAGGCGTCCGCCCGGCGGTGGGCGGGCCGGGGGCCGGTGGCCGGATGCGTGGCCGGGGCGGGGGCGGTGGCCGGAGCCGGGTCGGTGGCCGGGGCCGTGGGGAGGCCCGTGGCGGGGTCCGTGGTGCTTCGTGGCGGCGAAGTGATCACAACGCCATTGTCGGGGGTCCGGGGCGGTTGTGGGTGGTGTGGTCGGTCACGTGACCGGTGATCTTGGCCGGTTGCCGCCGTTTCCACCGGGACTCCAGGGTCCGGGCGGGGTCGGGGCGCGGCTTCGCCGCGGGGGCGGTGGCGTTGTGCGTCCGGGGTCGGGGAGGTTCCGGGGGCTGCCCGCCAGTTCAACTGTCTCTCCGGGGTGGGCCGGGCCCTCAAGGGCGCTCCCTACGGTCGCGTCGCTACGCGATGGCCTACGGCCACCCTTGACCGCCCGTCCCACCCCGGAAAGCCAAGAACTGTCGGGCGGCCCCCGGGGGAAGGCAGGGGGGACCGACAGCACTTCCCAGGGGTGGGAGCGGGCCAGCCCGGTCCCGGATACGGCCAAGCCGCGCCCTCCGGGCGAACAGGCGACAAAGCCGCACCCAAATCGCTACGCGCTCCTCCGAGAGCGGCGTCTGCGGCCCGTTTGGGGCTGGTGAGTGGTGCGGAGAGGCCGAAAGCTCGGCCAGATGAGCATGGAGTCAGGTCAAGCCGCTCCCGACACTCAACACCCCTTCAAAATGCCCCTTTTGTTGCGCTTTGGACCCACCACTTTGGGGCGGACGGCCGGGTGACCCGTCTCCACTTCGGCCTGACGGAAGTCCGGGCCCCAAACAGCCCGCAGACGCCGCTGTGACCGGGACTGTGTAGCGATCTGCCCGCGTGCTTGTCGCTTGTCGTCTGTCGCCTGTCCGCCCGGAGGGCGCGGCTTGGGCTCACCCAGACCCCGGGCCGGTGATCAAGATGTGGCCGATGGGACCAGGTCCCCCATGCCTTCCCCCGGGGGCCGCCCGACAGTTCTTGGCTTTTCGTGGTGCCGTGACCTGTCAAGGGTGGCCGAAGGCCATCGCGAAGCGACGCGACCGCAGGGAGCGCCCTTGACAGGTCACGGCACCACGAAGAGACAGTTGAACTGACGGGCAGCCCCCGGAACCCCACCGACCCCGGACGCTCGAAGCACAGGCAAGAGCGGCGCAGCCGCGCCCCGGCGGAGCCGGGGTGGGGGTCGGGTATCGCCATGGTCACGATTACCGGCCGCGGTTGGATATTGCAGTACGCCAGTGCGAATTTACTCGTACATTACTCAGGCTGCGCTCATGCAGAGATCATTTTTGAGTCATAGGGGAGATTCATCGTGCGTTCCACCCTCGTCCGCCGTTCCGTCCTGACCGCCTCGGCGGTGTCGCTCGCGCTGCTGGTCACCGCTTGTGGTTCGGACAAGGCGGCGAAGGACGAGCCGAAGGGCGGCGGCGCGTCGTCGGCCGCTCCGTCCGCGCCGGCCGCCGACCCGGCGGCGAAGGCCAAGACCGCCGCGGAGCTGAAGGCGCAGCTGGTCACGCAGGCCGACCTGGCGGAGTACAAGGTCAAGGAGGCCGCGCCGGACGAGGTCACCGGCGCTGCCGCCGCGTACGCCACCACCAAGGCCGAGTGCCAGCCGCTCGCGCAGGCGATGTCGGGCGCCGGGGTCGGCAAGTCCGTGGGCAGCGCGGCGACCAAGGTCAGCAGCGTTCCGAAGGCGCCCGCCGCGGACGCCTCCCCGGAGGAGAAGCTCAAGGCCATCAAGGACGCCGCGGGCGTGACGGTCACGATGGTCAGCCTGAGCTCCTACGACGGCAAGGGCGCCGCCGATGCCTTCGCCGCGGTGAAGGCCGCGGGCACCGCGTGCGTCGCCGGCTACCCGGGGGCCAAGGAGTCCGACACCGGCAAGGTCACGAAGGTCACCGAGGGCACCCCGGTGAGCGCCGGTGACGAGGCCGTCGCCTTCGCCGTCGAGCGCGACGCGGACGGCGACAAGCTCGCCACCCAGCTCGTGGTGGTCCGCAAGGGCAACACCCTCGCGTCCTTCTACTCGCTCTCCCCGCTGACCGCCGCCGCGCAGCCCAAGGCGATCGTCGACGCGCAGGTCAAGAAGCTCGGCTGATCCCGGTCGAGGAGCCCGGCTGATCCCGGGTCAGAGCACGTCGAACCCGCCCCGGCACACGTGCCGGGGCGGGTTTTTCGTCCGGTTCGGGTACCGGGCTGAGCGCTGCCCGCGGCGTAGGGTGCCGCCTATGTGCGGAATCGTGGGTTACGTGGGAGCGCAATCTGCGCTCGATGTGGTCATCGCCGGACTCAAGCGGCTGGAGTACCGGGGCTACGACTCGGCGGGTGTCGCCGTGCTCGCCGACGGAGGGCTCGTCTCCGTCAAGAAGGCCGGCAAGCTGGTCAATCTGGAGAAGGAACTGGTCGGGCATCCGATGCCCGCCGGTTCCACGGGACTCGGGCACACCCGGTGGGCCACCCATGGCGGGCCCACCGACCTCAACGCCCATCCCCACCTGGACAACTCCGGGCGCGTGGCCGTCGTGCACAACGGCATCATCGAGAACTTCGCCGTACTGCGGGCCGAGCTGACGGAGCGTGGGCACCGGCTGGAGTCCGAGACGGACACCGAGGTCGTCGCCCACCTGCTGGCCGAGCGCTTCGCCGAGGCGGGCGGGGACCTGGCGGAGGCGATGCGGCGCGTCTGCCGCCTGCTGGAGGGCGCGTTCACGCTGGTCGCCGTGCACGCGGACGCCCCGGACGTGGTGGTCGGCGCGCGCCGGAACTCCCCGCTCGTGGTGGGCGTTGGAGAAGGCGAGAACTTCCTTGCCTCGGACGTGGCCGCCTTCATCGCCCACACCCGGTCCGCGATCGAGCTGGGGCAGGACCAGGTCGTCGAACTGCGCCGCGACGGGGTCTCGGTGACCAATTTCGACGGCTCGGCCGCCTCCGTGCGGGCGTACCACGTCGACTGGGACGCCTCCGCCGCGGAGAAGGGCGGCTACGACTACTTCATGCTCAAGGAGATCGCCGAGCAGCCGAAGGCGGTCGCCGACACCCTCCTCGGCCGGATCGACGCGAGCGGCTCGCTGACCCTGGACGAGGTCCGCATCCCCGCCTCCGTCCTGCGCGAGGTCGACAAGGTCGTCATCGTGGCCTGCGGTACGGCGTACCACGCGGGCATGATCGCGAAGCTGGCCATCGAACACTGGACGCGGATCCCCTGCGAGACGGAGCTGGCCAGCGAGTTCCGCTACCGGGACCCGATCCTCGACCAGCGCACCCTCGTCATCGCCATCTCGCAGTCCGGCGAGACGATGGACACCCTGATGGCGCTGCGCCACGCGCGGGAGCAGGGCGCGAAGGTGCTGGCCGTCTGCAACACGAACGGGTCGACCATCCCGCGCGAATCCGACGCGGTCCTCTACACGCACGCCGGGCCGGAGGTCGCCGTCGCCTCGACCAAGGCGTTCCTGACCCAGCTGGTCGCCTGCTACCTGGTCGCGCTGTACCTCGGGCAGGTGCGCGGGACGAAGTGGGGCGACGAGATCCGGGCGGTGATCCGCGAACTGTCGGACATCGCGGGCGCTGTGGAGACCGTACTGGAGACGATGGAGCCGGTCCGGGAGCTGGCGCGGTCGCTCGCGGACAAGAACACCGTGCTGTTCCTGGGGCGGCACGTCGGGTACCCGGTGGCGCTGGAGGGCGCGCTCAAGCTCAAGGAGCTGGCGTACATGCACGCCGAGGGCTTCGCGGCGGGCGAGCTGAAGCACGGGCCGATCGCGCTGATCGAGGAGGACGTGCCGGTGGTGGTCGTGGTGCCCTCGCCGAAGGGCCGGTCGGTGCTCCACGACAAGATCGTGTCGAACATCCAGGAGATCCGGGCCCGCGGGGCGCGCACCATCGTGATCGCGGAGGAGGGCGACGAGGCGGTGGTCCCGTACGCCGACCACCTGATCCGGATCCCGGCCACGCCGACGCTGCTCCAGCCGCTGGTGGCGACGGTGCCGCTGCAGGTGTTCGCCTGCGAGCTGGCGACCGCGCGGGGCAACGAGGTGGACCAGCCGCGTAACCTCGCCAAGTCCGTGACGGTGGAGTGAGCGAAGCGAGTTCGGAGTCCGATAAGTGATCATCGGTGTGGGGATCGACGTGGCCGCGATCGACAGGTTCGCGGAGTCGCTGGAACGGACGCCCCGGCTGGCGCGGCGGCTGTTCGTCGACGCGGAGTTGATCCTGCCGAGCGGCGAGCGGCGCGGAGCCGCCTCGCTCGCCGCCCGGTTCGCCGCGAAGGAAGCCCTGGCCAAGGCGCTCGGCGCGCCCGGCGGGATGCTGTGGACCGACGCCGAGGTGTACGTCGAGGCGAGCGGGCAGCCGAAGCTGCGGGTCACCGGGACGGTGGCCGCGCGGGCGCAGGCGCTCGGGGTGCGGTCCTTGCACCTCTCGCTCAGCCACGACGCGGGGGTGGCCTCGGCGGTGGTGGTCGCCGAGGGGTGATCGCCGAGGGGTGATCGCCCAGGGGTGAGGGGGCGCCTCGTGCTTGCAGACCGTTGATTGCCGGGGGCCGGGGCACGTCGTCGGGCACGCTGGGGGCATGCGAACTGCTTACAGCGTGGAGACCGTACGGGCCGCCGAGCGCGAGCTGATCGCGCGGCTGCCCGAAGGAACCCTGATGCGGCGGGCGGCGGCCGGACTGGCCACCGTCTGCGCCGGGCTGCTCGGCCGGGTCTACGGGGCGCGCGTGGCGCTGCTCGTGGGCACCGGGGACAACGGGGGCGACGCGCTCTACGCGGGCGCACGCCTGGCGCGCAGGGGCGCGGGCGTGACGGCCGTGCTCCTGGACCCCGAACGGGCGCACGCGGGCGCACTGGCCGCCCTGCGCGCCGCCGGGGGCCGGGTGGCCGAACGCCTGCCGGAGCGGGTGGACCTGGTCGTGGACGGGCTGCTGGGCATCGGCGGCCGCGGCGGGCTGCGCCCGGCGGCGGCCGCACTGGTGGCGCGGGTGCCGCAGGGCGTCCCGGTCGTCGCGGTGGACCTGCCGAGCGGGGTGGACGCGGACACCGGCGAGGTCGCGGGGGCGGCCGTACGGGCCGACGTGACCGTGACCTTCGGGGCGTACAAGCCGGGGCTGCTGATCGATCCCGGGGCCTCGCGGGCCGGAGTGGTGCGGCTGGTGGACATCGGGCTGACGCTGCCGGAGCCGGACGCAGCGGCGGCGCGGGCCCTCCAGCACGCCGACGTGGCCGCGCTGCTGCCCGCGCCGACGGCTTCGAGCGACAAGTACCGGCGCGGGGTCGTGGGCATCGTCGCCGGGTCCGCGCAGTACCCGGGGGCGGCCGTGCTGTCCGTCGCGGGCGCGCTGCGGGGCGGGGCGGGGGCCGTGCGGTACGTCGGGCCCGCGCACGCGGCGGAGATGGTGCTCGCGCGGTACCCCGAGACGCTGATCGGGCGCGGGCGGGTGCAGGCCTGGGTGATCGGGCCGGGCCTGGGCGCGGGGCGGGAGGACGAGGTCACGGAGCTGCTCGCGACGGCGGCCGCGGAGGGGGTGCCGGTGCTGGTGGACGCGGACGGGCTGCGGGGGCTGTCCGGGCCGGGCGCGGGGGCGGTGCTGCTGACGCCGCACGCGGGGGAGGCGGCGGCGCTGCTCGGGGTGCGGCGGGCGGAGGTGGAGTCGGCGCGGCTGGCGTCCGTACGGGAGCTGGCGGGGCGGTACGGGGCCGCGGTGCTGCTGAAGGGATCCACGACGCTGGTCGCGGGGCCGGGGGGCTCCGGCGGGCCGGTGCGGGTGAACGCGACCGGGACGCCGTGGCTGGCCACCGCCGGCAGCGGTGACGTGCTGTCGGGGCTGGCCGGGTCGCTGATGGCGGCGGGGGTGGGGGCGGTGGACGCGGGCTCGGTGGCGGCGTACCTGCACGGGCTGGCGGGGCGGCGGGCCTCTTCGGCTGCGCCGGTGCTCGCGCAGGAGGTGGCGGATGCGCTTCCGGGTGCGTGGCGGGACGTGCTGACCCCGCCCGTGCCCGGCCTGGGCGGCGCCTGAGCCGTCCCTGCGGCCCGGTGGGGCCTCCGGCGGGTCCTCAAACGCCGGACGGGCTGGATTTGGCTGAGCCTTCGTTCCAGCCTCGTCGGAGTTTCAGGTGCCCCCTCTAAGCCTGGCTGGCGCCTGAGCCGTCCCCCTCCAGCCTCGCCGGCGTTTGAGGCGCCCCCGGAGGGCGTGCGGGCCGCGGCCGCTCACGACGGTTGGTCCCCGGGGTGCGGCCGGGTGGGGCCTCCGGCGGGTCCTCAAACGCCGGACGGGCTGAATTTGGCTGGGCTGGTCCCGCCGGTGCGGGCGGCCTCGCCGGGGTGGGACGTGGTCAAGGTGTGGGCTCCTTGGGTGCTTGAGCGGCGCGCTGGTGGGGTTCTGAGACACTTGCGGCGATGAACGAGACACCGCCGCGCGTACACGCCGAGATCGATCTTGACGCCGTACGGGGGAACGTGCGCGCTTTGCGCGACCGCGCACCCCGGGCCGAGCTGATGGCCGTCGTCAAGTCGGACGCCTATGGTCACGGGGCCGTGGCCTGTGCCAGGGCTGCCCAGGAGGCGGGCGCGACCTGGCTCGGCACGGCGACCCCGCAGGAGGCCTTCGCGCTGCGCGACGCGGGCATCACGGGCCGGGTGATGTGCTGGCTGTGGACCCCGGGCGGGCCCTGGCGGGAGGCCATCGAGCGGGATGTCGATGTGTCCGTGAGCGGGTTGTGGGCGCTCGAAGAGGTACGGGCCGCTGCGCGCGCGGCCGGGCGCACCGCCAGGATCCAGCTCAAGGCCGACACCGGCCTCGGCCGCAACGGCTGCCAGCCCGCCGACTGGGCCGAACTGGTCGGCGAGGCGGTCGCCGCCCAGGCCGAGGGCACCGTCAAGGTCACCGGCGTGTGGTCGCACTTCGCCTGCGCCGACGAGCCCGGCCACCCCTCCATCCAGCTCCAGCTGACCGCCTTCCGCGACATGCTCGGCTACGCCGAGAAGGAGGGCGTGGACCCCGAGGTCCGGCACATCGCCAACTCGCCCGCCACCCTCACGCTCCCCGAGAGCCACTTCGACCTGGTGCGCTGCGGCCTCGCGGTGTACGGCGTCTCGCCCGCCCCCGAACTCGGCACGTCCGCCCAGCTCGGGCTGCGCCCCGCGATGACGCTCAAGGCCTCGGTCGCCCTGGTCAAGGACGTACCCGGCGGCCACGGCGTCAGCTACGGGCACCACTACACGACGCCGGGGGACACCCGGCTGGCCCTGATCCCGGCCGGGTACGCCGACGGCATCCCGCGGCACGCCTCGGGCACCGGCCCGGTGCTGGTCGGCGGGGAGTGGCGGACGGTGGCCGGGCGGGTGGCCATGGACCAGTTCGTGGTCGACCTCGGGCCCGGCGCGGACGTCCGCTCCGGCGACGTGGCCGTCATCTTCGGCCCGGGCGACCAGGGCGAACCGACGGCCGAGGACTGGGCGCGGGCCGCGGGGACGATCGCCTACGAGATCGTCACGCGGATCGGGTCCCGGGTCCCCCGGGTGCATCTGCATGAGTGATGAGTGATTGCCATAGTTGTTTGTCCGGTACGTCTGGGTTTCATGGCTGAGTGCTGAGTGAGGTCGGCGTGAGCGAGAACTGGCGAAAGGCGGGCTGGGCGGGCGCCGCGATCGGCGTCGTGGCGGCGGGTGCGGCGGCCGGAGTGGCCGTCGAGCGGCTCACGGTCGGCCGCGGGATCCGGATGAAGGCGCGCCTCGCGCTCGACGCGTCGGGCCCCTACGGCACCCTGCGCGGCACCGAGGGCACCTGCCGGGCCGAGGACGGCACCCTGCTCCACTACGAGAGCGACGAGCTGCCCGAGGACGGCGCCAAGCGCCGCCGCCTGCGCCGCAAGCCCGCCCCCGCCGCCACCGTCGTCTTCTGCCACGGCTACTGCCTCGCCCAGGACTCCTGGCACTTCCAGCGCGCCGCGCTGCGCGGGGTGGTCCGCGCCGTGTACTGGGACCAGCGCAGCCACGGCCGCTCGGCCCGCGGCCTCGCGCAGGCCGACGGCGAACCGGTCAGCATCGACCAGCTCGGCCGCGACCTGAAGGCGGTCATCGACGCCGCCGCGCCCGAGGGCCCGCTGGTCCTCGTGGGCCACTCCATGGGCGGCATGACGATCATGGCGCTGGCCGCCCAGTACCCCGAGCTGGTGCGCGACCGGGTGGTCGGCGTCGCGCTCGTCGGCACCTCCAGCGGCCGGCTCGGCGAGGTGACCTACGGGCTCCCCTCCGTCGGGGTCAGCGCGGTGCGGCGGGTGCTGCCGGGCGTGCTGCGGGCGCTGTGCTCGCAGGTGGAGCTGGTGGAGAAGGGGCGCCGGGCCACCGCGGACCTCTTCGCGGGCATGATCAAGCGGTACTCCTTCGGCTCGCCCGACGTGGACCCGGACGTGGCGCGCTTCGCCGAGCGGCTGATCGAGGCGACCCCGATCGACGTGGTCGCCGAGTTCTTCCCGGCGATCATGCTGCACGACAAGACGGCCGCGCTGCGGCAGTTCGCGGACCTCCCGGTCACCGTGATAGCCGGCGACCGCGACATGATCACCCCGCCCGAGCACAGCGTGGCCATCGCCGCCGAGCTGCCCGACGCGGAACTGGTGGTCCTGGAGGAGACCGGGCACCTGATGATGCTGGAGCGCCCGGAGACCGTCACCGCGCTGCTGACCGGCCTGCTGGCCCGCACGGGCGCGGTCCCGGCAGCGGCTAACGTTGGCGGGCATGGAAGCACCGCTGCAAGCACCGCACGACCGGGCGGCTGAGGCCGCGACCGGCGCGACCCTGATCACGATCGACTCCCCCGAGGGCATGGGGGACCTGGGCCGCAGGCTCGCCGCGCTGCTGCGCCCCGGCGACCTCGTCCTGCTGACCGGTGAACTCGGAGCGGGCAAGACCACCCTGACCCGGGGCCTCGGCGAGGGCCTCGGCGTGCGCGGGGCCGTGACCTCGCCGACCTTCGTGATCGCCCGGGTCCACCCGCCGCTGGCCGGCGGTCCGGCGCTGGTCCACGTGGACGCGTACCGGCTCGGCGGCGGGCTGGACGAGATGGAGGACCTGGACCTCGACGTCTCGCTGCCCGAGTCCGTGGTCGTCGTCGAATGGGGCGACGGCAAGGTGGAGGAGCTGTCCGACGACCGGCTGCACGTGGTGATCGCCCGCGCGGTGGGCCACGAGGAGGTCCTCGACGACATGCGCCAGGTGTCGGTGTACGGGGTGGGCGCGCGCTGGGCTGACGCGGGCATCGAGGCGCTGGCCGGTTCTTAGGGATTCCAGCAGGGTACCGACGGGTACCGACAAGTCGTCGGCAAAATGTTGCGCCGATGGCGGGGGCCGTGATGACATGGTACCGAGAGTCGGTTAGGCATGCCTAACTTCGACGGTCGGTCGAGCGCCCAGGAGGCAGCCATGTCGGCAGAAGAGCGAGTTTCCCGCCCGTCCGCCGCGCCCGCCCCCGGACCGTCGATGGGCGCGCTGCTCGCCGCGTGCCGGGCCGCCACCGCCGTGTCGACCCCGCCCAGGCGGCCGGTCGAGTCCGCGCCCGCCCCCACGCCCGTACGCACACAGGCCGCTCCGGAATCCGAAGCGGCCTGAGTCGTATTCATCTGATCCGCGTCACCCGTACGGGTCAATCCCGGCGGTCTCGCGTCACGCCGTCACGCGACGACGACGACCCGCGTGCCGATCGTGGCGAAGTTCCACATCGTGTCGCCGTCGGCCTTGTTCATGCGGATGCCGCCGGTCTTCTTCGTGGCGTCCGGCTCCGGCGTCGCGCCGTCCTTGCGGGCGCTGAAACCGATCACGACCCCGTCCGTCGTCGCGAACCGCACGATGTGCTCGACCGCCGCGCCGTCCGACCCGGTGACCGAGCCCTGGCGCGTGTCGACCGAGTAGCTGCCGGCCTTGGGGTGCACCGTGCTCGGCATCACCGTGAAGGTCTTCGTCCCGACGCCGTCCTCGCCCACCAGCCAGACCCGCTTCTGGGACACGGAGTAGACCACCCGTACGCCCTTGCCCGAATCGGCCGGCACCGGACCCGGCTTGCCCGGCGCCTCGGGCGCGGCGGACTGGCTCGGGGCGGCGGAGGCGGGGGCCGGCTGCTTGGGGGCCGCGACCGGGCGGGCCGGGGCGCTCGCCGACGCCTGGTAGCCGAGGAAACCGACCGCTGCCAGTGCCGCGGCGATGAGCCCGGCCACGATTCCCGAGCTGCTGCGTGCCACCTTGCTCCACCTCTCACTGCCGCTGGTACACCCGCGCTGACGGTAGCAGCCGGGGTGCCGCCCAACCGGCCGCGAGGGGCCCGGGCCGCGGAGTCGTAGGCTGTTCGCGTGCTCTTGCTCGCTGTAGATACCGCCACGCCCGCCGTCACCGTCGCCCTGCACGACGGTGCGTCCGTCATCGCCGAGGCGCACCAGGTCGACGCCCGCCGCCACGGGGAGCTGCTGCTGCCCACCGTGGACGAGGTCCTCGCCCGGGCCGGGCTGGGGCTCGACGCCGTGACCGGCATCGTCGTGGGCGTCGGCCCCGGCCCGTACACCGGGCTCCGCGTCGGCCTCGTCACCGCCGCCACCTTCGCCTCCGTCCTCGGCGTGCCGGTGCACGGCCTGTGCACCCTCGACGGGCTGGCCTACGCCGCCCAGGAGGCCGGGATCGAGGGCCCCTTCGCGGTGGCCACCGACGCCCGCCGCAAGGAGGTGTACTGGGCGCGGTACGAGGACCCGCGCACCCGGGTCACCGAACCCGCCGTGGACCGCCCGGCCGACATCGCCGAGCAGCTCGCCGGACTGCCCGTGGTCGGCGCGGGCGCGCTGCTCTACCCCGGCTCCTTCCCGGACGCGCGCGCCCCCGAGCACCAGTCGGCCGGCGCCCTGGTCTCGCTGGCCGCGGAGCGGCTGGCGGCGGGGGCGGAGTTCCTCCCGCCGACCCCGCTCTACCTGCGCCGCCCCGACGCCCAGGTGCCCAAGAACTACAAGGTGGTCACGCCCCAGTGACGGCCCCGAGCGCCCCGAGCGCGCCGCCCGCCCCGGCCGTCCTGCTGCGCGAGATGCGCTGGTGGGACATCGGGCCCGTGCTGGAACTGGAGCACGAGCTGTTCCCCGAGGACGCCTGGTCCGCGGGGATGTTCTGGTCCGAGCTGGCGCACGCCCGCGGCCCGCTGGCCACCCGCCGCTACGTCGTCGCGGAAGAGGCGGGCAGCGGCCGCCTGGTCGGCTACGCCGGGCTCTCCGCCGCCGGTGACCTGGGCGACGTACAGACCATCGCGGCGGCCCGCGACCAGTGGGGGACCGGGCTCGGTGCCCGGCTGCTCACCGATCTGCTCGCCGCCGCCACCGCCTTCGAATGCGCCGAGGTGCTGCTGGAGGTACGGGTGGACAACATCCGCGCCCAGCGGCTCTACGAGCGCTTCGGCTTCGAGGCGATCGGCTTCCGGCGCGGCTACTACCAGCCCGGCAATGTCGACGCCCTCGTGATGCGACTCTCCGATCCCGCAAGCTCCGTATCCACAGACGGACCCGTACAAGGTGAATCCCATGGCTGACGAACCGCTCGTCCTCGGTATCGAGACGTCCTGCGACGAGACCGGCGTCGGTGTCGTGCGCGGCACGACCCTGCTCGCCGACGCGATCGCGTCCAGCGTGGACGAGCACGCGCGCTTCGGCGGGGTCGTGCCCGAGGTGGCCTCCCGCGCGCACCTGGAGGCGATGGTCCCGACCATCGAGCGCGCGCTGAAGGAGGCCGGGGTCAGCGCCCGCGACCTCGACGGCATCGCGGTGACCGCGGGTCCCGGTCTCGCGGGGGCACTGCTGGTCGGCGTGTCGGCGGCGAAGGCCTACGCCTACGCGCTCGGCAAGCCGCTGTACGGGGTGAACCACCTGGCCTCCCACATCTGCGTGGACCAGCTGGAGCACGGCCCGCTGCCCGAGCCCACGATGGCCCTGCTGGTGTCCGGCGGGCACTCCTCGCTGCTGCTGGCCCCGGACATCACCAGCGACGTACGGCCGCTGGGCGCGACCATCGACGACGCGGCGGGCGAGGCCTTCGACAAGATCGCCCGGGTGCTCCAGCTCGGCTTCCCGGGCGGCCCGGTCATCGACCGGCTCGCGCGCGAGGGCGACCCGAAGGCGATCAACTTCCCGCGCGGACTGACCGGGCCGCGCGACGCGGCGTACGACTTCTCCTTCTCCGGCCTCAAGACGGCCGTGGCGCGCTGGATCGAGGCGAAGCGCAAGGCCGGCGAGGACGTGCCGGTGCGCGATGTGGCCGCGTCCTTCCAGGAGGCCGTGGTGGACGTGCTGACGCGCAAGGCGATCCGCGCGTGCAAGGACGAGGGCGTCGACCACCTGATGATCGGCGGCGGCGTGGCGGCGAACTCGCGGCTGCGCTCGCTCGCGCAGGAGCGCTGCGACGACGCGGGGATCATCCTGCGGGTGCCGCGGCCGGGGCTGTGCACGGACAACGGCGCGATGGTCGCGGCGCTGGGCGCGGAGATGGTCAAGCGGAACCGGCCCGCCTCGGACTGGGACCTGTCGGCGGACTCCTCGCTGCCGGTGACGGACCCGCACGTGCCCGGTACGTCGCATGAGCACGGGCATGAGCACGGGCATGAGCACGGGCATGATCACGGTCACGGTCATGGTCACGCGCACGATCACGACCATGTGCACGAGCTGAGCAAGGACAACTTGTACTCATGAGCACCACCATCGCCGTGATGTGGGAGGCCCGGGCGGCCGACGGGCGGGGCAACGAGCTGCTGGAATGGGCCCGTTCGCAGGTGCTCGCCCGCGAACCGGCGCGCCGCGAGGTGTTCCGGGCCCCGCAGGACCGGGTCCTGGTCATCACCTGGTGGGAGACCGGGACGGACGCGGCGGACGGCGGCGCGCGGGCGCTGCCCGAACTGCCGGAACCGGCCGCCGACCTGATCGCCCGGCCGGTGCACCGGTGGCGGTTCGAGTCCGTCGAGCTGACCTGAGACCGGCCCGGGGGCTGACCCGGGGCCGGTCCGGGGCCGGTCCGGGGGAGGCGGTGGACCCGGGGCCGGAGCGCTCCGCGCTGCCGCTATCGTCGTGCGCATGCCCCGCCGTGACCTGCCGCCACCGCCGCCGCCCGCACACTTGCGCGCATGGCTGGACGAGACCGCCGTCCGGGCCGACCGGGCCCGATTCCTGGGGGAGTTGGGGCGGCTGAGCCTGGGCACGGGGCGGCTGCTGCTGCTCTGGGCGGTCAGTGCCGTCTTCGCCCTCGGCTGGTCCTTCGTCGGCATGGCGCTGATGGCCTTCGAAGAGGGCACCATGGTCGAGGCGTTCGTCGGGGCCGTCTTCCTGGTGCTGGGCGCGGGGGTCCTCGTACCGGCCGGGTTCTGGTTCGTGTGGGGTGCCAAGCGGGACCGCCGGGTGCGCCAACTGCTGTGCGCGTGGGCCGAGTCGGGCCGTGATCCGGTGAGCGACGCCCGGCTGCGGATGCCGGGGCGGAGCCTGGGCTGGCTGCTGTCCTCGCTCGCCCTGTGCGCGCTCGGCCTGTGGGTGACCTTCGGGAGCGCGGGCGGCGCCCGGCCCGGCGCGGACACCTACGGCGAGGTGGCCTACCTGATGGGCCTCGGGATGATCCTGTGGATCACCGGGCTGCTGGGCGCCGGGAAGGCGGCCGCGCACTACCGGTGGGCGCTGCGGGCTTTCCGGCCGCGGGCGCGGCCGTCGGTCGCATCAGAGCCCGCCGCCGTCACTGCTCAGGTGCCCGCACAGGAGCGCCGATCAGCATCGAAGGAGCGCCCGCCACTCGGGTCAGGATGACCGTCGCGGAGTTCGGCCCCTGCGGCTTGACCTTCTTGCGCAGCTCCTCCGGTTCGATCGCGGAGCCGCGCTTCTTGACGGTCAGGATGCCCACCCCGCGCTCGCGCAGCAGCGCCTTGAGCTTCTTGAGGCCGAAGGGGAGCACGTCGGTGATCTCGTACGCGGTGGCGTACGGCGTCGCGCGCAGCTCGTCGGCGGTGATGTAGGCGATGGTCGGGTCGATCAGCCGCCCGCCGAGCTGCTCGGCGACCTCGGCGACGAGGTGGGCGCGGATGACCGCGCCGTCCGGCTCGTACAGGTAGCGGCCCACCGGTCCGGCCTCCGGGTCCGGCAGCGGGTCCTCGGTGCGCAGGGTGCGCGGTCCGGGGAGCAGGGTCGCCCGGATGGCCCCGGGCGAGGTCCCGAACCAGAGCACGGCCTCCTTGACATCCCCGCCGTCGGAGATCCACTCGGCCTCGGCCCCGTCCGGGACGGCCTCGTGCGGGATGCCGGGGGCGATCTTGATGGCCGCGTACTTCGCCGTACGGGCGGCCTCGACGGCCCAGGAAAGCGGCGGCGAGTACCCCTCGGGGTCGAAGATCCGCCCGCGTCCGCCGCGCCGCGCCGGGTCGAGGAAGACGGCGTCGTACCCGGCGGTGTCGACCTCGGTGACGTCCGCCTCCACGACCTCGATCAGACCGGCCAGCCCCAGCGCCTCGGCGTTGGCCCGGGCGACGGCGACGGTCAGCGGGTCCCGGTCCACGGCGAGCACCCGGATCCCGGCGCGGGCCAGGGCCAGCGCGTCCCCGCCGATGCCGCAGCACAGGTCGGCGACCGACCGTACGCCGAGGGCGGCGATCCGCTCGGCGCGGTACGTCGCCACGGCGGCCCGGGTGGCCATCTCGCCGCCGCCGGGCGTGAAGTACATCCGGTGGGCGTCCTCGGCGCCGAACTTCACCACCGCGCGCTGGCGCAGCCGGGCCTGCCCGAGGGCGGCGGAGACCAGGGCGGCCGGGTGGTCGCGGCGCAGCCGGGTGGCCACGGCGAGTTCCCGGGCCGGGTCGTAGTCGCGCAGCGAGTCGAGCAGGGCGCGGCCCTCGGGGGCGAGCAGGGCGGCGAATTCTTCGGGGTTCACGGCTCCATTGTCGGCCAGTGTGGGCCACTCGATGGATCGTCCGGGGACGGTCGCGGTGTCGTCGCGGGCGGGTGGTGCGCGGGTGTCAGGATGCGCAGCTATGCAGCTAGTAGGAAAAAACGGAAATAAGGCGCGTATGGGTCACCGAGTCGCGGGCACGCGCGGCCGGTACGGGGTGGCGCTGGCCGCGCTGCTGGTCGCCGCCCTCGGGACGGCCTGCGGCTCCACGGAGTCCGCCCCCGCGGTGAAGGACAAGAAGGCGAAGACGGCGGAGTCCGGCCAGAACGGCGCCTCCGGCGCCCAGGGCGGCGCCGCGGCCAACGCCAGGCAGCTCCAGCAGGCCCGGGCCCTCGCCGCCAAGAAGTGGGGGCTGGCCGCGGCACCGCTGGCCGCGCCCCCGGCGCCGAAGACCAAGCCGGAGATCACCTTCCGCAAGGGCTTCGAGGTGGAGGACGGCGACAACCTCCCGCCGGTCTTCACGACCGTGCCCACCGAGGACAAGGTCGTCTTCCTGACGATCGACGACGGTGCGGAGAAGGACCCCGAGTTCCTGAAGATGATGCAGGAGCTGAAGATCCCGTACACGGCGTTCCTCAGCGACTACCTGGTGCGCGACAACTACGCGTACTTCAAGCAGATGCAGTCGCAGGGCGTCTCCATCAACAACCACACGCTCAACCACCGCTACCTCCCCGCGCTCCCCTACGAGAAGCAGCGCCAGGAGATCTGCGGTATGCAGGACACGATCCAGAAGGAGTTCGGCAAGCGGCCCACCCTCTTCCGGCCGCCGTACGGCAACTACAACGACGACACGCTGCGCGCGGCGAAGTCGTGCGGAGTGAAGGCCGTCCCCATCTGGAACGAGGAGGCGTTCACGGACAGAATGGACTGGCGGGAAGAAGACAAGGACCTGCACCCGGGCGACATCATCCTCACGCACTTCCGGGGGCGGGAGGACTGGAAGGGCACGATGCCTGACATGATCCGCCAGGTGATGAAGACCGTCACGGCGAAGGGATACGCCGTGGCCCGCTTGGAGGATTACTTGTGAGCATCGCGCGCCGGTTGACAGCCGGAACGCTGGCGGCCGGCGCGCTCGCGCTGTCCCTTTCGGGGTGCGGGAACAGCGTGGACCCGATCGAGCGGCTCGGCCGCAAGACGGCGTCCGCCTCCGCCTCGCAGAGCGCGGAGGCGGGCGGTACGGGCGCGGGCAGCGGCAAGCCGTCCCCCGCGCCCTCCGCCGGCGCCTCCGCGAACGACGCGTACAAGAAGTGGGGCCTGGCCAAGCCGCTGGAGTTCGCGGCGAAGCCCGCGCAGAAGCCGCAGTTCCCGAAGGCCGGGCCGGGCAAGATACCCGTGGTGAACCGGATACCCGTGCCCGCCGGGGAGAAGACGGTCTTCCTGACCTTCGACGACGGCGCGGAGAAGAACCCCGAGTTCCTGAAGATGGCGGCGGACCTCAAACTGCCGATCACCATGTTCCTGACCGACGACATCGCCTCGTCGGACTACGGCCACTTCCAGTCGCTCCGCGACAACGGCTCGGCCAGCACGATAAACAACCACACGCTGAGCCACCCGAACCTGCCCACGCTGTCCTTCGCGGCGCAGAAGAAGGAGATATGCGGCCAGCAGGAACGCCTGGAGAAGCGTTTCGGCAAGCGGCCGACGCTCTTCCGCCCGCCGTACGGCAACTACAACGACGACACCCTGCGGGCCGCCTCGGAGTGCGGGCTCTCGTACGCGGTCTTGTGGCAGGCCTCGATGCAGATCAACAGCTTCCAGTACCAGGAAGGCAGCGCCCTGAAACCGGGTGACATCATCCTGGCCCACTTCCGCGGCCCGGCCGAGCTCAAGGGCTCGACGGAGATCGAGATGACGACCCGGATGCTCCAGCGCATACAGGAGCAGGGCTACAAGATAGGACGGCTGGACGACTACCTGTAGTCCACCGGTCCCCGGCCGGTCCACCGGTCCCCGGCCGGCGGAAAAGGCCGGGCGGCTCCGGCCCGGGCCTGGTTAGGGTGCGGGCATGCGTGCAGCGGAGTCCGGGATACAGCAGATCAGTGCCTTCATGTCCGGCTTCGCCCGGCGGCAGGCGGAGCGGACCGTCGACCTGCCCGGGGGGTTCGCGGCGCTCGATGACACCTTTCACCACTCCCATGCCGACAACCAGGTCGTCATCGACGATCCCGCCGCCCTGGACCCGGACACGCTGGCGGGGATCGCCGACGAGGCGCTGGGGCACCTGCCCTTCCGGATGGTCAGCGTCTTCGACGACGAGGGCGGGGCGGCCTGCGTCGAGCCGATGGTCCGCGCCGGGTACAGCCACATGACGCTGGTCGTGTTGCGGCACACCGGGCCGGTACCGACGGCGCCGTTGGTGCCTCCCGCCGCCGAGGTGGACCTGGCCGCGTTCCGCGAGCCGCTCGCCCGCCGCTGGCGCGGGTTCCTGCCGGATGCCGAGGACGAGGTCGTGGACCAGCTCGTGGACCGGCGCCGGGCCCGCTTCCGGGGCGCCGACACGGTGCGCTTCCTGGGCTCCCGTACCCCCGGAGGGGACGTCGCCGCCTGGGCCGACCTCTACCTCGACCCGGCCTCCGGCACGGCCCAGATCGAGGACCTGATGGCCGACGCGGCCCAGCTGGGCCGCGGCCACGGCGACGCCGTCCTCGCCGCGGCCCTGCGCACGGCCGCCGCCGCGGGCTGCGGTACGCGCTTCCTCACCGCCGACGGGGCGGACTGGCCCCGGCACTGGTACGCGCGCCGGGGCTTCGTCCCCGTGGGCCGGGGACACGTCTTCGAACGGGCCTGAGCCCCGCCAGCCCCTACGCGGCCAGCGTCGCCGGCGGCTCCGACATCGGCCGGGAGTCCGCCTCCCGCTGCCGTTCCGCGCTGTCGCTGATCCGGATCAGCAGCCCGATCATGATCCAGTTGGCCAGCAGGGAGGACCCGCCGCTCGCCAGGAACGGCAGCGCCTTTCCGGTGAGCGGGATCAGCCCGGTCACCCCGCCCGCGACCACGAACACCTGGAGCGCCAGCGCCGAGGCCAAGCCGACGGCCAGCAGCTTGCCGAAGGGGTCGCGGGCGCCGAGCGCCATCCGCAGCCCCCGCTGGGCCAGCAGCGCGTACAGCAGCAGCACCGCCATCACCCCGGCCAGGCCCAGCTCCTCGCCGACCGTGGTCAGGATGAAGTCGCTGCGCCCGGCGAAGCTGATCAGCTCGGGGTGGCCCATGCCCAGCCCGGTGCCCGAGACCCCGCCGGTGCCGAAGCTGAACAGCGCCTGCGCCGACTGGTCGGAGGTGATGCCCGGCGGCCGGGGGTCCTGGTAGTACGACAGCGGGTCCAGCCAGGCCGCGACGCGCCCCTTGACGTGCGGCTCGGTCGAGCCGACGACGAAGGCGCCGACGGCGGCCATGATCCCGCCGCACACGATCCAGCTGGTGCGCTCGGTGGCGACGTAGAGCATCACCACGAACACCCCGAAGAAGATCAGCGAGGTGCCGAGGTCACGCTCGAAGACGAGCACCATCAGCGAGACCAGCCACACCGTGATGATCGGGCCGAGCTGGCGCATCGGCGGCAGCCGCATGCCGAGGAACTTGCGCCCGGCCAGGGCGAGCGTGTCGCGGTGCAGCACCAGATAGCCCGCGAAGAAGACCGCGATCATGATCTTCACGAACTCGCCCGGCTGGAGCGACATCCCGAAGAGGATGATCCACCGCTTGGCGCCGTACTTGTCCGCGCCGAAGAACGCGGGCGCGATCAGCAGCACCAGCGAGACGACCATCGTGATGTAGATGAAGCGCTGGAGCAGGCGGTGGTCGCGCAGCAGCGCCACCACGCCCAGACAGGCCGCGACGCCGATCACCGACCACACCAGCTGCCCGGGCGCGACCGCCGTGGAGTTGTACCGCTCGATGTAGGACTGGTCCAGCCGGTGCAGCAGCACCAGCCCGAGCCCGGTCAGCAGCATCGCCAGCGGCAGGATCAGCGGATCGGCGTACGCCGCGAACCGGCGCACGCCGAGGTGCCCCACCAGCGACAGCAGCGTCATGCTGACCGTGAAGCCGGTGAGGTTGGCGGGCAGCTGGCCGTTCATCGCCAGGCTCGCGCTCACGTGCCCGGAGACGGTGATGGCGACGACCAGGACCAGCAGCAGTGCTTCCGTACGACGCCGGGCGCCCGAGGTCGTACGCGCGCTCAGTCCACGCACGGGATGCCGCCGCCGTCGATGGCGGACCTCTTCTCGGGCGAGGCGGCCGGGGCCGAATCCGGAGTGCTGGCACCCGGTGACGAGGATGCGGCGCCCGGTACGCTCGGGCTCGCGGAAGCCCTGGGCCCTATCTGCTCGGCAATGAGGCGCTTTATCTTCATATCGTCTACGACGTTGATGTCGGCCCCATGGTTGCTTCCGAACCCCTCGATGGGCAGTGTCGTGAATTCCACATGGCCGCCGGAGAGGTTCTTCGCCTGCTTGACGAAGGACATCAGGTCCCAGCCCTGATCGGTCACCACGTCCTGTTTCGCCGTGTCGATCAGCTTGAGCAGCTTCACCGGATCCGTGAAGGTCCCGCCGTCGTTCAGCTTCTTCGTCGCCCCGGCCAGGAACGCCTGCTGCCGCTTCGTCCGGTCCAGGTCACCGCCGTCCAGACCCATCCGCTGGCGGACGAAGGCCAGCGACTGCTGCCCGTTGAGGGTCTGCCGCCCGGCCGGGAAGTCCGCCCCCGAGTTCTTGTCCTTGGCCGGCTTGTTCAGACACACCGGTACGCCGCCCAGCGCGTCCGCCAGGTGGTAGAAACCGGCCAGATTCAGCTCGGCGAAGTGGTCGATCGGCACGCCCAGGAACGCCCGCACCGTCGCGATCGAGGCCTTGCGCCCCGCCTCGCGCCCCTCCCGCTCCAGCTCCCGCCGGTCCGTGACCCCCTGGCCGGACAGCTGCTCCTCGCGCTTCGCCTTGGCCCGCCCGTAGGCCTCCTTGATCTTCTGTTTGCCCGTGTCCCCGGGCACCCCGTGCATCGTCACGAAGTCGTCGCGCGGGACGGAGAAGGCCTTCGCCTTGCCGCCGTCCGCCGGCACGTGCAGCAGGATCAGGGTGTTCGTGTTGTAGCCGCCGATGTCGGAACTGCCCGCGTGCAGCTTGTCCAGGACCGCCTCCGGTAGCGGCTCGCCGTTCTGGTCGCGGCGGCTGTCCAGCCCCATCAGCAGGATGTTCAGGTCCCCGGACTGGGACTTCTCTGCGCCCTCCAGCGCCTTGGAGCTGCCGATGCTGCCCGCCAGATCGTCGTAGAGATACCAGCCCGTCGCGCCCACCAGCACGGTCAGCACGCAGCCGGTGAGCAGCAGCGTGCGCCCGATCCGGCGGTGCGGTCCCCGTGTCCCGCGGGTGCCAGGGTCCGTCTTCCTGCGATGCGCACTCATGCCAGTCGATGCTGGGGCACGGCCGCTGAAGGAAACCTGAGGGTCCTGAAGAGGCGTTCAGGAGGACCCGGCAGGAAGCCGCAGCACCAGCAGCGCCCCGCCCCCGGCGCCCCCGGCGGGATCCAGCGCCACCAGCTCGCCGCCGTGCGAGCGGGCGACCTCGCGGGCGATGGCCAGGCCCAGCCCGGTGCCGCCGCTGGCCCGGCCCCGGTCGGCGTCGAGGCGGACGAACCGCTCGAAGACCCGGTCCCGGTCCGCCTCCGGGATCCCCGGACCGTCGTCGGTCACCTCCAGCACATTCCAGCCATCGCGCGCGTACGCCCGTACGACGACCTCCGTACGGGCGTACCGCAGCGCGTTGTCCACCAGGTTGGCCAGCGCCCGCTCCAGCCGCGCCGGATCCCCGGCCGCCGGTACGGGCGCCCCCGCCACCACCCGCAGCCGCACCCGCGGCGCCCCCCGCCGGGCCGCGTCCTCCGCGGCCAGCAGCGCCAGGTCCACCGGCTCGGTGCGCGGCGCGGGCCGCCCGTCGAGCCGGGCCAGCAGCAGCAGGTCGGCCGCGATCCGCTGGAGCCGCTCGGTGTCGGCGAGGGCCGCCGCGACCGACTCCCGGTCGGGGTCCTCCAGCGCCACCTCCAGCCGGGACCGCACCGCGGCCAGCGGATTGCGCAGCTCGTGCGAGGCGTCGGCGGTGAACTGGCGCTGGCGCGCGTCGGAGCGCTCCAGCCGGTCCAAGGTGTCGTTCACGGTCCGGGCGAGGCGCGCGATCTCGTCGGCCCCGCCCGGGTCGGGCACCCGCCGGTCCAGCTCGCTCCCGGTGACCGCGGCCAGCGCGTCGCGGATCGCGGTGACCGGGCGCAGCGCGTGCCCGGCCACCCACCAGGCGAGCGCGGCGGCGAAGGCGATCAGCGGGGGAGCGCCGCCGAGCATCCCGTAGGCGACGGAACGGGTGGCGTCGTCCACGTCCCCGAGGACGGTCATCGCGTAGACGTAGTGCGCGGCGGTGCCCGCCGGGCCGGGGGCGCTGACCACCACCACCGCGCGCCGCTCACCGCCCCCGGGGGCCGGGGGCGGCAGGACGGCCGCGCGCGAATCGTCCCCGGCGGCGGGCCGCAGGGCCGCCAGCTCGGCGGCGAGCCGTCCGGGGTCCCCGGTGGACGCGGTGACCCGGCCCGCCGCGTCCAGCACGAACACCAGGTCCACCCCGCTCTCGGGGGCGGGCAGCCGGCCGGCGGGCAGGGCCCGGGTGTCGAGCTGGGCGGCCACCTTGCGGGCGGCGAGTTCGGTGCGGCCGGTGGTGTTCTCCAGCAGGTTGGCGCGCAGCACGCCGTAGAGCCAGATCCCGCCCACGGCCAGGACGGCCGCCATCGCGAGGGCGGCGCCGAGGGCCGCGCGGGCCCGGACGCTGCCCAGCAGCCTCCCCCGGGGGGTCTCAGCCACCGTCGGGGGCCATCCGGTAGCCGGTGCCGTGGACGGTGCGGATGGACCGGCGGCCGAAGGGGGCGTCGATCTTCCGGCGGAGCGAGGAGACGTAGACCTCGACGATGTTCGGGTCGATGCCCGCGGAGCCGCCGGGGGAGCGCCAGACCTCGTCGAGGATCTCCTGCTTGGCCACGGCCCGCCCCGGGTGCTCCATCAGGCAGGCCAGGACGCCCAGTTCGCGGGCGGTCAGCTCGATGTCCCGGGTGCCCCGGCGGCAGCGGCGGCCCTCGGGGTCCAGGAAGAGGTCACCGGCCTGGAGGGTGGTGCGCGCGGGGGCCCCGGCCCGCCGGGCCAGCGCCCGGACGCGGGCGCCCAGGACGACGAAGGAGAACGGCTTGGTCAGATAGTCGTCGGCGCCGGAGTCCAGGCCCTCCGCCTCGTCGTACTCGCCGTCCTTGGCGGTGAGCATCAGCACGGGGGTGGTGTCGCCGTGGGCGCGCATCCTGGTGCAGATCTCGTACCCGCTGAGCCCGGGCAGCATCAGGTCGAGCAGCACCACGTCGTACGGGCCGCCGCTGAGCGCGAGTTCCAGACCGCGGTGGCCGTCGTGCGCGACCTCGACCCAGTGCCCTTCGGCGGACAGGCCGCGCCGGAGGGACTCGGCCAGCCCCTCTTCGTCTTCGACCACGAGAATGCGCACGCGCCAAGCGTCACACACGTGGCCGCCGCAACGCCGGACGCGGATAATTGGCACTCCGCTTGACCGAGTGCTAATCGCCGGAATAGTCTCGGGCCTGGCACTCGCCACCGGTGAGTGCCAACAGCGCGACAGGCAGGTCCGGCTCCCGCGACGACGGAACCACCTGGTCGCCACCCCAAAACAGTTAACCCCGTGAGATCTCCGAAGGGGGAGACCGGAACGTGACGACCACCAGCTCCAAGGTTGCCATCAAGCCGCTCGAGGACCGCATTGTGGTCCAGCCGCTCGACGCCGAGCAGACCACGGCTTCCGGCCTGGTCATCCCGGACACCGCGAAGGAGAAGCCCCAGGAGGGCGTCGTCCTCGCCGTGGGTCCGGGTCGCTTCGAGGACGGCCAGCGTCTTCCGCTGGACGTCACCGTCGGCGACGTCGTCCTGTACAGCAAGTACGGCGGCACCGAAGTGAAGTACAACGGCGAGGAATACCTCGTCCTCTCGGCCCGCGACGTGCTCGCGATCGTCGAGAAGTAATCACTTCTCCAGTTTTGCTTTGAGCTACGCCCCTGGTCACCCCTGCTGATGCCGGGCGGCGAGGGGCGTAGTTCGTTCAAGGCGGTCGCGGTGAGCGGCCGGGGATCGCAACGAGAGGGCTGAACCGCTCCCATGCCGAAGATTCTTAAGTTTGACGAGGACGCCCGTCGCGCTCTTGAGCGTGGCGTGAACAAGCTTGCCGACACGGTCAAGGTGACGATCGGCCCCAAGGGCCGCAACGTCGTCATCGACAAGAAGTTCGGCGCTCCCACCATCACCAACGACGGTGTCACCATCGCGCGCGAGGTCGAGCTCGACGACCCGTACGAGAACCTCGGTGCCCAGCTCGTGAAGGAGGTGGCGACCAAGACCAACGACATCGCGGGTGACGGCACCACCACCGCCACCGTGCTGGCCCAGGCGCTGGTCCGCGAGGGTCTGCGCAACGTCGCCGCCGGCGCCTCCCCGGCCGCCCTGAAGAAGGGCATCGACGCGGCGGTCAAGGCCGTCTCCGCCGAGCTGCTCGACACCGCCCGTCCGATCGAGGACAAGTCCGACATCGCCGCCGTGGCCGCGCTCTCCGCGCAGGACACCCAGGTCGGCGAGCTCATCGCCGAGGCGATGGACAAGGTCGGCAAGGACGGTGTCATCACCGTCGAGGAGTCCAACACCTTCGGCCTGGAGCTGGAGTTCACCGAGGGCATGGCCTTCGACAAGGGCTACCTCTCCCCGTACATGGTGTCCGACCAGGAGCGTATGGAGGCCGTCCTCGAGGACCCCTACATCCTGATCAACCAGGGCAAGATCTCGTCCATCCAGGACCTGCTGCCGCTGCTGGAGAAGGTCATCCAGGCGGGCGCCTCCAAGCCGCTGCTGATCATCGCCGAGGACGTCGAGGGCGAGGCGCTCTCCACCCTCGTCGTCAACAAGATCCGTGGCACCTTCAACGCCGTGGCCGTCAAGGCCCCCGGCTTCGGTGACCGCCGCAAGGCGATGCTCCAGGACATGGCCGCCCTCACCGGCGCCACCGTCATCGCCGAAGAGGTCGGCCTCAAGCTCGACCAGGCCGGTCTGGACGTACTGGGCTCCGCCCGCCGCGTCACGATCACCAAGGACGACACGGTCATCGTCGACGGTGGCGGCAGCCACGACGACGTCGTCGGCCGCGTCAACCAGATCAAGGCCGAGATCGAGTCCACGGATTCGGACTGGGACCGCGAGAAGCTGCAGGAGCGCCTGGCGAAGCTCGCCGGTGGCGTCTGCGTCATCAAGGTCGGCGCCGCCACCGAGGTGGAGCTCAAGGAGAAGAAGCACCGCCTTGAGGACGCCATCTCGGCGACCCGCGCCGCGGTCGAGGAGGGCATCGTCTCCGGCGGTGGCTCCGCGCTCGTCCACGCCGTCAAGGTCCTGGAGGGCAACCTCGGCCTGACCGGCGACGAGGCCACCGGTGTCGCGGTCGTGCGCCGCGCCGCCGTCGAGCCGCTGCGCTGGATCGCGGAGAACGCCGGCCTCGAGGGCTACGTCATCACCGCGAAGGTCGCCGAGCTGGACAAGGGCCAGGGCTTCAACGCCGCGACCGGCGAGTACGGCGACCTGGTCAAGGCCGGCGTCATCGACCCGGTCAAGGTCACCCGCTCCGCCCTGGAGAACGCCGCCTCCATCGCCTCCCTGCTGCTCACGACCGAGACCCTGGTCGTCGAGAAGCCGGCTGACGACGAGGGCGACGCCGGTCACGGCCACGGCCACGGCCACAGCCACTGACCTCGTCAGTAGCGCGCTAGCGCGCTGGTCCGCCAGCCCGCCTGCAGCGTGAGAAAGCCCCGTTCCCACCGAGGAACGGGGCTTTCTCCGTCTCACCTGCTCCGTGCGCGCTACATGCCCGGCATGCCGAGCTGGCGCATCAGTCCGGGTGCGTCGTAGTACCACCAGTCTTCCGCGATCTGGCCGTTCTCGATGCGGACGGTCGTACAACCCGACATCGTGACGTCCTTGCCGGTCGGCGCGACCCCCATGAACTCGCCCTTGTGCTTGCCCTTGAAGTCCCACAGCGTGGTGACGCAGTCCCCTTCGGCCATCTGCCGCGTCGTGTCGAAGGTGAAGTCGAACGCGTCCCGCCACATGCCGATCGTCTGCCGCAGGCCCTCCCGGCCGTTGCCCCGGCCTTCGGTGTCCATCATGTCGTGGGTGATGTAGCCGGATGCCACGCACTCTTCGATGACGTCGAAGTTGCCCTTGACCGCGACCTCGTCGAACAGCCGGTTCACGACGAGTTTGTTGAGGTACTCGTCCCGGACCACGTCGAGGTTCATGAACTTGGGCATGCCGTCACAGAGGGCCACCATCTCCTGGAACATCCGGTCGGTTTCCGGGAGTTGGGAGTTCTTCATGGCCTCCTCGTACGAGGGGAACTCGACCAGGTCCACGTAGTGCGTCCGGGAGTCGCGGTCCTTGCCGATCAGGGTGTGGGTGACCGTGCGCTTGCCCGCGGTCTGTTCCGCGTAGCGGTCGATGAGGGCGTTCATCTCGTCGAAGCGCGTGGTCTCATAATCGATTACCTGTACGAATGTCATCGCGTCGCCTCCCAAGAGGAATGGGACCTTTCCAGTTTAGGGAGGATTGCGCTGTTTGGGTGGTTTACCCGGCGGTCACTGCGGCCCGTACTTGCGGCCCGTACGGGAGGACACCCCGCCCAGCAGCCCGCGCGGAGCCAGCTTCACCACGCTCATCAGCGCCTTGTACCGGGGGTCCGGGATCGACACCGTCCGCCCGCGCGCCAGGTCGGCCAGCGCCTCGGCCACCAGCTTGTCCGCGTCCAGCCACATCCAGTTGGGGATGTTGCCGGTGCCCATGCCCGCCCGCTCGTGGAACTCCGTACGGACGAACCCGGGGCACAGGGCCATCAGCCGGACCCCGGAATCCGCCAGGTCCTTGGCCGCGCCCTGGGTGAACTGCACGACCCAGGCCTTGCTGGCCCCGTACGTCCCGCGCGGCAGGAACGCCGCCACCGAGGCCACGTTGACCACGCCGCCGCGGCCGCGCGTGCGCATCGACTCCGTCGCCGCCGAGGTCAGCCGCAGCACGGCCTCGATGTGCACCTTGATCATGGTCAGCTCGTCGGCCATCGGGACTTCGAGGTAGCGGCCCTTGTTGCCGAAGCCCGCGTTGTTGACCAGCAGGTCCACCGGGTGCTTGAGGTCGGCCAGGCGCTGCTCGACCGCCGCGATGCCCTCCTCCGTGGAGAGGTCGGCCGTCAGCACCTCGGCCTCGATGCCGTGCCGGTCGTGCAGCTCGGTCGCCTGCTCGCCCAGCCGCTTGGTGTCGCGGGCCACCAGCACCAGGTTGTGCCCCTGGGCGGCGAGCTTGCGGGCGAAGGCGGCGCCGATGCCCGCCGTGGATCCTGTGATCAACGCAGTCGTCATAAGCGCAACCTAGCCGTACGCGGTATCAGCCCCGCGCCCCGCCGTCACGGGCGCCCTGCTTCTCCAGGTACGCACGGACCTTCTCGTGCGCCTCGGGCTCCATCGCGTCGCCCGCCGCCAGCGTGCGCGGCAGCAGCGCGCGCTCGGTGGTGAAGGCGCGGAACCAGAAGCCGACCGTCACCTCGTGGTCCGGCCGGTGGACGACCTCGATCCGGTCGCCGGGGGAGACCGAGCCCTCCTCGATCACCCGCAGGTACGCGCCCGGGCGGACCTCCTGGGTGAACCGCCTGACCCAGCCCGGCTCCTCCAGGAAGCCCTGGAAGGTCCGGCAGGGGATCCGGGCAGAGGCCACTTCGAGGACCAGGTCCGCGCCGACCCGCCACCGCTCGCCCAGGCGGGCGCCGGTGACGTCGAGCCCCGCCGTGGTGAAGTTCTCGCCGAAGACGCCGCCGGGCAGGGTCCGGCCCAGTTCGCCCTCCCACCAGTCCAGGTCCTCCCGCGCGTACGCGTAGACCGCCTGGTGGTCGCCGCCGTGGTGGCGCAGGTCGCAGACGGCGTCCCCCTCGACACCGCCGGCGCCGGTGCCCTTGGGGCCGGGGGCGAAGACGCGGAGCGGCCCGGCCACCGGCCGCTTGTCGCTGCCGGTCACCCCGCCCTCGGCGTCGGTGTAGTCCACGACCGCCGCGCGGCCCACGTTGAGGGAAATCAGCTCCATGCGGACCACGCTAACCGAGCGGCCTCAAAGCCGTCCATGAGTACGGGCGCCACATCCAAAGCAAGGCTTATGCTCGGAGGGTGATCGAGGCACGTCATCTCCGAGTCCTGCGCGCCGTGGCCGGTACGGGTTCCTTCTCCGCCGCCGCCCGCGAGCTGGGCTGCACCCAGCCCGCCGTTTCCCAGCAGATGAAGGCGCTGGAACTGTCCGCGGGCACCCCCCTGCTCATCCGGGCCGGCCGCGAGACGCGGCTGACCGAGGCGGGGGAGGCGCTGGTCCGGCACGCCGCGGGGATCCTCGCCGGGCTGACCGCCGCCGAGGAGGAGGTGGCGGCCATCGCCGGGCTGCGGGCCGGCCGGGTCCGGCTGGTCTCCTTCCCCAGCGGCAGCTCCACGCTGGTGCCGACCGCTCTCGCCGCGATGCGGGCCGCGCACCCCGGCACGCGCGTCTCGCTGGTCGAGGCGGAACCGCCGCGCTCGGTGGAGATGCTGCGCGAGGGCGACTGCGACGTGGCGCTGGCCTTCCGGTACGCCGGTACGGCGCCGGACGCGGCGGCGGCCGAGTGGGACGACCTGGTGGTGCGCCCGCTGCTCACCGACCGGCTGGTCGGCCTGGTGCCCGAGGGGCACCGGCTGGCGGGCGCGGGCCGGGTGGGCATGGCGGAACTGGCCGGGGAGCCCTGGATCGCGGGCTGCCCGCGCTGCCGCCGCCATCTGGTCGACGTCTGCGAGGCCGCGGGCTTCACCCCGCGGATCGACTTCGCCACCGACGACTACCCGGCCGTGGTGGGCCTGGTCGGCGCGGGGCTGGGCGTGGCGGTGCTGCCCGAGCTGGCGGTGGAGTCCGTACGGGCCAAGGGCGTGGCCGCGCTGGCGCTGGAACCGGCCGTGGAGCGGGAGGTCGTGGCGCTCACGCTGGCGGACCTGGCCAGGGTCCCCGCGGTGGCGGCGACCCTGGACCAGCTGGAACGGGCCGCCACCCGCTGACGGTCGTACGGCGGTACGGCCGGACGGGTGACGGACCGGTGATGGTGGTTGTGCCGGGTCGTTGTGCCGAAATCGAAGAAACGTTCCTTCGGGCGTTTCGTCCTGTCGGGGTGGACCGGGGTGGGACCGGGTGGACTCAGTGCCTGACGGTCGGCCCCGTCGCGGCGGGCCCCGTCACGCTCGTGGCCGGGATGAGCCGGTGCCGGGCCCGGCCCATCAGTTCTTCGCGTTCGTCCTCGGTCAGGCCGCCCCACACCCCGTAGGGCTCGCGGACGGCGAGTGCGTGCGCTGCGCATTCCGAACGCACCGGGCATCGCATGCAGACCTCTTTAGCCGAGGTCTCGCGCGCGCTCCTGGCCGCGCCCCGCTCGCCTTCCGGGTGGAAGAAGAGGGAGCTGTCGACCCCGCGGCAGGCAGCGAGGAGCTGCCAGTCCCAGAGGTCGGCGTTCGGTCCGGGGAGGCGGGAGAAATCTGCCATGGGTAGTCCTCTTGGTGCCGGTACTGAGGCGGGTAGGGTCCATGTCTCCACATCTACTGTCGTAGTAGATGTAAATATGACTCATTGGGAATCTAGCCTCAGACACATGCCAAACGGAAGGAAAGCCGCCAAATAGGGCATAGCTCCAGATGGAGGACACGCGGCTCGTGGCGCCCACGCCGTGTTCGGTTCCTCACGTAGAGTGCCGAAGGTGTCCGTCCGACCCGTAACTCTTTCGAGTGACCGTCGTTGAGAGTGCGAAGGCGGTTGAACCAAGAAGTTCTCGGACAGGTGTCCGGGAGCATCGACCGCAACGGTGACGATACGTACCAGCCTGGAGGCTCAAGGTGACGCGCATCAGCAGCTGCGGAGGGCGGTCATGACATCCGTCCTCGTCTGCGACGACTCCCCGCTTGCCCGAGAGGCGCTCCGTCGCGCGGTTGCCACCGTGCCCGGCGTCGAGCGTGTGACGACGGCTGCCAACGGCGAGGAAGTCCTCCGCCGCTGGGGTGCCGACCGCTCCGATCTGATTCTGATGGATGTACGGATGCCAGGGCTCGGCGGTGTCGAGACCGTCCGGCGGCTGCTCTCGGCCGACCCGGGCGCCCGCATCATCATGCTGACGGTCGCCGAAGACCTGGACGGCGTGGCCCTCGCGGTCGCCGCCGGCGCCCGGGGTTACCTGCACAAGGACGCCTCGCGCGCCGAACTGCGGGCCACGGTCACCCAGGCGCTCGCCGACCCGACCTGGCGGCTCGCCCCCCGGCGGCTGCGTTCGGCCGAGATGGGCGCCGCGCCCACGCTCACCGCGCGCGAGATCCAGGTCCTGGAGGGCATGAGCCACGGCCGGTCCAACGCGGAGATCGGGCGCGAGCTCTTCCTCTCCGAGGACACGGTCAAGACCCACGCCCGCAGGCTCTTCAAGAAGCTCGGCGCCTCGGACCGGGCGCACGCCGTGGCGCTCGGGTTCCGCTGGGGCCTGGTCCGCTAGGGCGTGTTTTAAAAGTAGCGCCGGGCGCCCGGAGGGCGCGGCCCGCGGCGTCTGGTGCCGTGCATCGCAAGGCGGAGGATCGCCCGCCTACTGGACGTAATCGGGCGTTCCGACAACGCAGCGAGGCGCGGTGCCAGGCGTCGCGGGCCAGGCGGGACTTTTAAAACACGCCCTAGGTCCTGGTCCGCCCCGGTCCCCCGCGGGCCGGGCGCGGAGCGGTCCCGCCCGTCATCGCGGGCGGGGCGCCGCGCCGTCCGGAGGCCGTGCGGCCGGGTCGAGCCGGGTCGAGCCGGACCCGGTGCGCACCCGGGATTCGCGAGGCACAATCCGGGGGACGTGTCGCTTCGGGCGCGATGCCGCATCCTTGAGGGTGTGGCCGCACTTTCGGAGCTGTGGCCTCGGGGACCGGGACCATTCGGCCGAGCGGGAGGGGAGGGCGCAGGCGATGACTTCAGGTGCACCCGCTCATAACGCTTCGATGCACAACACGGGCCGTGGCGGCGCGAATGCTCCGGCGCCAAGGCACCATGGATTGATGCGCGACGACGAGGCCGAGGGGTCCACCGCGGCCACAGGCCCGACCGGCACCGCCAATGGCGGCAGCGCCGGGGCCGTCGGCGCGCTCGTACGCCGTGCCGTCGAAGGCGACGGCCAGGCCACGCACGACCTGCTCGCCTTCGTGCACCCCCTCGCCATCCGCTACTGCCGGACCCGGCTCTCCCGGCTTCCCGGAGACGCCCGGCACTTCGTCGAGGACCTCGCGCAGGAAGTCTGCGTCGCCGTCCTGATGGCCCTGCCCCGCTACCGCGACACCGGCCGCCCCTTCGAGGCGTTCGTCTTCGCGATCGCCGCGCACAAGGTCGCCGACCTGCAGCGGGCCGCCATGCGGCACCCGGGCAGCACGGCCGTGCCCTCCGACGAGATGCCCGAGCGTCCGGACGATTCGCTCGGCCCCGAGGAGCGGGCGCTGCTCAGCAGTGACGCCGCCTGGGCCAAGAAGCTGCTGGCCAATCTGCCGGAGAACCAGCGCGAGCTGCTGGTGCTGCGGGTGGCCGTCGGGCTGACGGCGGAGGAGACCGGCCAGATGCTCGGGATGTCCCCGGGCGCGGTCCGGGTCGCCCAGCACCGCGCGCTCAGCCGGTTGCGCGCCCTCGCCGAGCAGTAGGCGCCTCCCGGCGGAATGTTCGTAGGAACGTACGAATCTTTCCGTCGATCTTGGTCGTGGAATGAGACGCCCCGGGATCCCGTTAGCATGGACATCCGCGCTGAGCAAGACCATCTGGGAAGGTGTCATGACTGTCAACGCCGACGGAGTGCCCGACAAATTCGCCACGCTGGGGCTCACTTACGACGATGTGCTGCTCCTGCCGGGCGTGTCGGACATGGCGCCGGACCAGATCGACACCTCCTCCTTGATCTCGCGGAACGTCCGGGTCAACGTCCCGCTGCTGTCCGCCGCGATGGACAAGGTCACCGAGTCGCGCATGGCCATCGCCATGGCCCGTCAGGGCGGCGTCGGCGTACTGCACCGCAACCTCTCCATCGCCGACCAGGCCAATCAGGTCGACCTGGTCAAGCGCTCCGAGTCCGGCATGGTCACCGACCCGATCACGGTGCACCCGGACGCGACCCTGCGCGAGGCCGACGAGCTGTGCGCGAAGTTCCGCATCAGCGGTGTCCCGGTCACCGACCCGGCGGGCAAGCTGCTCGGCATCGTCACCAACCGCGACATGGCCTTCGAGTCGGACCGCGCCCGCCAGGTGCGCGAGGTCATGACCCCGATGCCGCTGGTCACCGGCAAGGTCGGCATCTCCGGCGTCGACGCCATGGAGCTGCTGCGCCGCCACAAGATCGAGAAGCTTCCGCTGGTCGACGAGGCGGGCATCCTCAAGGGCCTCATCACGGTCAAGGACTTCGTCAAGGCCGAGAAGTACCCGAACGCCGCCAAGGACAAGGACGGGCGCCTGCTGGTCGGCGCGGCCGTCGGCGTCGCGGGCGACGCGTACGAGCGGGCCCAGGCCCTGATCGAGGCGGGCGCCGACTTCATCGTCGTCGACACCGCCCACGGCCACTCCCGCCTCGTCGGCGACATGGTCTCCAAGATCAAGTCGAACTCGACGGTCGATGTCATCGGCGGCAACATCGCCACCCGTGACGGCGCCCAGGCGCTCATCGACGCGGGCTGCGACGGCATCAAGGTCGGCGTCGGCCCCGGCTCCATCTGCACCACCCGCGTCGTCGCCGGCATCGGCGTCCCGCAGGTCACCGCGATCTACGAGGCCGCGCTGGCCGCCAAGGCCGCGGGCGTCCCGGTCATCGGCGACGGCGGTCTGCAGTACTCCGGCGACATCGCTAAGGCCCTGGTCGCGGGCGCCGACACGGTGATGCTCGGCTCGCTGCTCGCGGGCTGCGAGGAGTCCCCGGGCGAGCTGCTCTTCATCAACGGCAAGCAGTTCAAGTCGTACCGCGGCATGGGCTCGCTCGGCGCGATGCAGTCCCGCGGCGACCGCAAGTCCTTCTCCAAGGACCGCTACTTCCAGGAGGGCGTCGGCGGCGACGACAAGCTGATCCCCGAGGGCATCGAGGGGCAGGTGCCGTACCGCGGCCCGCTCTCGGCCGTCGTGCACCAGCTGGTCGGCGGCCTGCGCCAGTCGATGTTCTACGTCGGCGGCCGGACCGTGCCGGAGCTGCAGGACCGGGGGCGCTTCGTGCGGATCACCTCGGCGGGGCTCAAGGAGAGCCACCCGCACGACATCCAGATGACGGTGGAAGCGCCGAACTACTCCCGTAAGGGCTGAGTAGGCTGCGCTGAGCGTGACGGGGCGGGTCCGGGTAACCGGGCCCGCCCCGTCGCCGTTGCCGGGGCTCCGCCCCGGACCCCGCGCCTCAAACGCCGGCGAGGCTGATAGTGCCGGCGTCCGTACAGCGGTCACCGGGAACGCGGTGTGCCGGGGTTCGGGGATACTGGACGGGCAGACCCAGAGGAAAGGCCACCACACGTGACTGAGATCGAGATCGGGCGCGGCAAGCGCGGCCGCAGGGCGTACGCGTTCGATGACATCGCCATCGTCCCCAGCCGGCGCACGCGAGACCCGAAGGAGGTCTCGATCGCCTGGCAGATCGACGCCTACCGCTTCGAGCTCCCGTTCCTGGCCGCCCCCATGGACTCGGTGGTCTCCCCGCAGACCGCCATCCGCATCGGCGAGCTGGGCGGTCTGGGTGTGCTGAACCTCGAGGGTCTGTGGACCCGGTACGAGGACCCGCAGCCCCTGCTCGACGAGATCGCCGCGCTGGACGAGGAGTCGGCCACCCGCCGCCTCCAGGAGATCTACCAGGCGCCGATCCAGGCCGACCTGATCAAGCAGCGCATCAAGGAGGTGCGCGACTCCGGTGTGGTCACCGCCGCCGCGCTCTCCCCGCAGCGCACCGCCGAGTTCTCCAAGGCGGTCGTCGACGCGGGCGTCGACATCTTCGTGATCCGCGGCACCACGGTCTCCGCCGAGCACGTCTCGGGCGCCGCCGAACCGCTGAACCTGAAGCAGTTCATCTACGAGCTGGACGTCCCGGTGATCGTCGGCGGCTGCGCCACCTACACCGCGGCCCTGCACCTGATGCGCACCGGTGCGGCCGGCGTGCTGGTGGGCTTCGGCGGCGGCGCCGCGCACACCACCCGCAACGTGCTGGGCATCCAGGTCCCGATGGCGACCGCCGTCGCCGACGTGGCCGCGGCCCGCCGCGACTACATGGACGAGTCCGGCGGCCGTTACGTGCACGTCATCGCCGACGGCGGCGTGGGCTGGTCCGGCGACATCCCGAAGGCCGTCGCCTGCGGCGCCGACGCGGTCATGATGGGCTCCCCGCTCGCCCGTGCCACGGACGCGCCCGGCAAGGGCCACCACTGGGGCATGGAGGCCGTCCACGAGGACGTGCCGCGCGGCAAGAAGGTCGACCTCGGTACGGTCGGCACCACCGAGGAGATCCTCACCGGGCCGTCGCACTCCCCGGACGGTTCGATGAACATCTTCGGCGCCCTGCGCCGCTCGATGGCCACCACCGGCTACAGCGAGCTGAAGGAATTCCAGCGCGTCGAGGTCACGGTCGCGGACTCGCAGCACCGCCGCTGAGCCTGAGTACGGACGTACGCGCGTACGGACGTGAGCGCGGAGGGCCGGTACCCCACTCGGGGTACCGGCCCTCCGGCGTTCGCGCGGGGCTGCTTTTACAACACGCCCTAGCCGCGGCCCTTGGCGCGGCGGCGCAGCAGCAGGCCCCACGGCACGATGAAGATCCCGGCCAGCACCCAGAACATGATCACGCCGAGCCAGTCCGAGCCGCTCTCCACGCCCAGCTCGGGGTCGGTGAACATGAGGTAGGTGCCGAGCGTCGCGAAGAGGCCCCCCGCCACGGCGGGGACGCCGAGGATCCACAGCATGACCGTCACCCAGGTGAGCCGGGCACCGGGGGCGGCGGGGCGGGAGCCCGCGCCGGTGGCGGCGGGACCGGCCGGGGCGCCCGGCCGCGGGATCCGGGACGGGTCGCGCGGCGGCAGGGTCACGACCGCCGCCGGGGGGACCCCCGCGTCCAGCGGGGCCAGGTGCGCCGCGGTGATCCCGTACAGCGTGGGCTCGATGGTGAGGGTGAAGCCGTCGTTGCCGACGAGGTGGCGGGCGCCGTCCGGGGAGGCGTTCATCAGGGCGCACTCGGCGTAGCGGACGGTGACCTGGTTGCCGGGCGCGACCAGGCTGACGCCCTCGGTGCCGACGATCAGTGTCGTCTTCGGGTCGCCCACGGCGGCGTACCGGCGGCCCGTGATCACCTCGGCGGACTGCTGCGGGGCCTCGGTGAGACCGGCCCAGTCCACGCCCCGGCCGCCCGGCACCTGCATCAGGGTGCCCGCCCACACCTCGCGCGCGACCCGGTGCAGGCTCTCGACGGTGACGGCCTCGATCTCGGCCCTGGCCTGGTCGCGGGTGAGGTTGCGGTGGTTCAGGAGCAGGTTCATGGCGTACCCGGGGAGCAGCTGCGCGGCCAGCTCGGGGACGTCGAACTGGGCGAGCGCGGACGTCCGTACGGCGTCCAGGTCGGCCTGTTCGATCCGGCCCGCCCGCAGCTTCGCGAGCACGTCGAGGAAGGCGCCGACCATCGCGTCCCGCTTCTGGGGGAGGGCGTCGGCGTACGCCACGATCTCCGCGCTGTCGGTGTCGCGCGGCTGGTAGTCCGCGGCGGCGGTGTAGGAGTAGCCGCCCTTCTGGCGCAGTTCGCGGAACAGCTCCTTGCCCAGCACCTCCGCGAAGAGGGAGGCCTCGGTGGAGCGCGGGACGACCGCGGACAGGACGGCCCCGCCCTCCTCGCCGTGGAAGAATGCGGGGGTGGCGGGCAGCGCGGAGGTGATCTCCGGCAGCCGCTGCCACGGGCCGGCCGGGAGGGTCAGGTCCAGGCCCTCGGGGACGGTGTCGCTGGTGATCCACAGGACCGCGTTCTCGGTGGTGAAACGGGTCCGGGCCCATTCGCGGACCGCGTGCGCCGTGAGCCGGGGCAGGCCCGCCTCGGCGTAGCTGACCAGCCCGTGGCCGCGGGCGCCGTGGCGCCACAGCGGCATGTTGTGACCGGGGCCGCGGGAGCGCCCGGCGGCCTCGGTGCGCAGGATCTCCTTCTCGGTCTCCAGCCGGTCCATCGGCAGGTCGCGCAGCGCGGCGCAGACCCCGTTGAGGTACTCGACCACGTCGGCCGGGGTGCCGGAGACGTGGAAGTGGGTGTACACGGCGGCGGTGGCGCCGTTGTAGTGCAGGTCGCCCAGGCCGTGCCGGTGCAGCGCGAGGTGCTCGACGAGGTGGGTGATCCCGCTGGTCGCGAGGGTCTCGTCGGCTCGGCCGACCCGGAAGAGCAGCCCGGCGGTGACGGGGCCGGAGCGCGGGGCGAGGACCGTGCGGATGCCGCCGACCGTGGTGTGGCGGATGCCGTCCACGATCTCGGGGTGGCCGTCGTTGGTGTTCGTGTACATGGAGGACCCCCTAGCCCTGGGCCAGGGCGGTCTTGCGGTGACGGACGAACGCGGCCTCGTGGCCGCCCTTGACGTAGCTCCAGGGGAACTCACTGGCGTGGTCGCCGAGGGCGCGGAAGTGCGGGGCGGCCTCGGCGTGGCGGCCCGCCACCGAGTGGACGGCCGCGAAGGCGCTGTGGGCGCCGATGGCCTGGGACCCCTGGGCGCGGAAGTGCGGGTGCAGGACGGACCGGGCGGCCGCGTCGCGCAGCCGGGCGTGCTGGGCGGGATCGCGCAGGTACGCCTCGCTCGCCGCGCCGCCCTTCAGCTCCAGCCACTGCTCCATCTGCGCGAGCGCGACCAGGGCGCCGTTGGGGCTGCCTTCGGGCGCCTGCACCGTGGAGTCCCAGGCGAAGCCGTGCGCGGCCTCCCAGCTGCCGCCCCACTTCGGGCAGAGCTTCTGGAGCAGCTGCATCTGCGCGGGGTAGTGGTGCGGGTGGTGCTCGGAGAGCCGGTCGTAGCGGCGGCGGGCCTCGCTCTGGCCCAGCTCCAGCCCGCGCGCGGTGATCACCCGGTGGAACCAGGCGAGGCCGAGGGCGGGGTATTCGGCGCACACGTCGATGAGGAGCATCTCGGCGCGCCGCAGGTAGGCGTGGAACTCCTGGAACTGGTCCTTCGACACGTGCTCGGCGCGGGCCCCGCTGCGGATGTCCCAGCCGATCTGGACGTACCGGTCGGCGAGCAGGATCCGGGCCAGCGGGTCGCGCGGCCGCTGTTCGACGACCTGGAGCAGGAAGCCCTCGGCGCCGAGGGTGTCGGCGACCACCCGGGAGGCGACGACCCGGTCCTCTTCGTACTGCGGGGCGTCGAAGACGGCGGCGACGGCGGCCCAGTCGTGGCGCTGTACGGCGGCACGGAGGGCGGCGAGGGCCGGGTTGCGGTCGACGGGTTCGAAGAGGGGCCGACCGAGCGGCGGATGAGCAGACACGCGCGGATCATATGACCGGGGCATGTGACCACAACAGTGGTTACGTCACTCCGTGATCCGGTTGTGCCTGCTCAGAGCCGTATTCGTGAGGTGGTGCGGGGTCAGGCGGCGGTCTTGCGGGCCGTCTGGAAGGCGGCGAGCGCGCCGATCGCGAAGAACACGAGCGAGATCGCGTCCGCGTCGGCCTTCCACGCCTTCATCACGATGTCGAGGTGCTGGGTGAGCAGCTCCATCGTGCTGATCGGCAGCTGCTTCGAGCCCATGACGGCCTCGCCGACGAGCCCGCCCGCGTAGACCGAGCCGAGCGACAGAACGGCGGCCACGACCGGGAGGAGCGGGTTGCGCCCGCCGAGCTTGCCCGCCGCGAAGCCGATGAGGATGCCGACGCCCACCGCGGCGTAGCCGATCTCGTGCTCGGTGGCGCCGATGATGGCGCCGTACGCCGCCGCGGCGGCCACGGCCGCGACCACGGCGGCGACGATGCCGAGGACCACGTTGCCCTTCGGCGCCGGCGCGGCCGGGTAGCCGGGGGCCGGGGTGACGGAGTCGGGCGCGGGCGGCTGGAACTGCTGGCTCATGGAGAAATCCCCCCCAGGGATACGGGCGCACGGGTGCCCCAGGGGTGACCGTGGGGACGTAAGTGCGAAATAAGAACGCCGCAGGCTAACAGGTGCCCGTGACAGCGGTAGGGGGGATTTCGGCGCGCGTTCAGAGCCGGTGCGCGGCCCCGACCGGACTCGCGCCCCGCGTGTCCAGCAGCAACTGGGCCTTCACCGCGAGTCCTTGCAGGTCATAGGTGCGGTGGTGCTGGAGCAGGATCGTCAGATCGGCGTTCGCCGCGGCCTCGTACAACGATTCGGCACGCGGTACGGGCTGCTCCCGCACCCGCCATCCCGCGATGTACGGGTCGTGGTAGCTGATCAGCGCCCCGAGGTCGAGGAGCCTGCTGGCGATCTCGCGGGCCGGGGAGCCCTCCTGGTCGGCCAGGTCCGGTTTGTAGGTGACGCCCAGGAGGAGGACGCGGGCCCCGCGCGCGGACTTGCCGTGTTCGTTGAGCAGGGTGGCGCTGCGCTGGATGACGTACTGCGGCATCCGGTCGTTGATCTCCTGCGCCAGGCCGACCATGCGCAGCGGGTGGCCGGGGGTGCGGGTGGTGTGCGGGAGGTAGTTGGGGTCCAGGGGGATGCCGTGGCCGCCGACGCCGGGGCCGGGCCGGAAGGCCTGGTACCCGTACGGCTTGGTCTCCGCGCAGCGGATCACGTCCCACAGGTCCACGCCGAGGTCGTGGCAGAGCACCGCCATCTCGTTCATGAGGGCGATGTTGACGTGCCGGTAGTTGGTCTCCAGGAGCTGTACGGTCTCGGCCTCGCGCAGGCCGCGGGCCCGGACCACCTTCTCGGTGAGGCGTGCGTAGAAGGCCGCGGCGGACTCGGTGCAGGCCGGGGTCAGGCCGCCGATCACCTTGGGGGTGTTGGCGATGCCGTGCGTGCGGTTGCCGGGGTCGTGGCGGCTGGGGGAGTAGGCGAGGTGGAAGTCGCGGCCCGCGCGCAGACCCGAGCCCGCTTCGAGGACGGGGCGCAAGTATTCCTCGGTGACGCCCGGGTGGGCGGCGGATTCGAGGATGACGGTGGTGTGCGGGCGCAGCCGGGCGGCCAGGGCGCGGCCCGCCTCGCCGACGGCGGACAGGTCGAGCGCGCGGTCGGCGCCGAGCCGGGTGGGCGCGCAGATCACGGCGGTGCGGACCCGGCCGAGTTCGGCGGGGTTGGTGGTGACGCGGAAGCCCGCCGCCGACATCCGGCGGATCTCGGCGGCCGTGAGGGTGGAGTCGGTGGTGGGTCCGCTGTCGTATCCGACGGTCTCGATACCGGCGGACACGGCGGCCTGGGCGAGCGGGAGGCCGAGGTGGCCGAGTCCGATGACGGCGAGGTCAGCGGGCATGGGGGTTGCCGTCCTTCCTCCCCTGACATGAGGGGGCTGAACGCGCAAGTCCTGTGGACAGCGGGAGCTGGCGCTATGTCAGACTAGGCGTATATATGACCGATCTGCGGCATTGTGGGGTGGTGGCCACCGCTGTGTTGTCCACAGGCGGTGGCCGATGTGGGAGTGCCCGGTCAGAATCATGACCAAGGGGGATATGAGCGGGATCACCCGCATCAACGGGAGGCAGCCGTGAGGACAGCGACACTGGGACCCGCGCAGCGCGCCGAGGCGCTCGCCCGGATGGCCGAGCGAGAACTCGACGTGCTCGTGGTCGGCGCGGGCGTGGTGGGGGCCGGGACCGCGCTCGACGCCGTGACCCGAGGTCTCTCCACCGGCCTGGTGGAGGCCCGTGACTGGGCCTCGGGAACCTCCAGCCGCTCCAGCAAACTGATCCACGGCGGGCTCAGGTACCTGGAGATGCTCGACTTCGCGCTCGTCCGCGAAGCCCTCAAGGAACGCGGCCTGCTGCTGGGGCGGCTCGCTCCGCACCTGGTCAAGCCCGTCCCCTTCCTCTACCCGCTCCAGCACAAGGGCTGGGAGCGGCTCTACGCGGGCTCCGGCGTCGCCCTGTACGACGCGATGTCGGTGTCCAGCGGGCACGGCCGCGGCCTGCCGATGCACCGCCACCTCTCCCGCAAGCGGGCCCTGCGGATCGCGCCCGCGCTGCGCAAGGACGCCCTCGTCGGAGCCCTCCAGTACTACGACGCCCAGATGGACGACGCGCGCTATGTCGCCACCCTGGTGCGCACGGCCGCGGCGTACGGGGCGCACTGCGCCAACCGGGCCCGGGTCATCGGCTTCCTGCGCGAGGGCGAACGGGTGGTCGGCGCGCGCGTCCAGGACGTCGAGGGCGGCGGCGAGTACGAGATCCGCGCGAAGCAGATCGTGAACGCGACCGGGGTGTGGACGGACGACACGCAGGCGCTGATCGGCGAGCGCGGCCAGTTCCACGTCCGGGCCTCCAAGGGCATCCACCTCGTGGTGCCGAAGGACCGGATCCACTCGGCGACCGGGCTGATCCTGCGCACCGAGAAGTCCGTCCTGTTCGTCATCCCGTGGGGACGGCACTGGATCGTCGGGACGACGGACACCGACTGGGACCTCGACAAGGCGCACCCGGCGGCCTCCAGCGCCGACATCGACTACCTGCTGGAACACGTGAACTCGGTGCTGGCGGTGCCGCTCACCCGGGACGACGTGCAGGGCGTGTACGCCGGGCTGCGGCCGCTGCTCGCCGGGGAGTCGGACGCGACGAGCAAGCTCTCGCGCGAGCACACGGTGGCGCACCCGGTGCCGGGGCTGGTCGTGGTGGCGGGCGGCAAGTACACGACGTACCGCGTGATGGCCAAGGACGCGGTCGACGAAGCGGTGCACGGGCTGGACCAGCGGGTCGCCGAGTGCGTGACGGAGGACGTGCCGCTGGTGGGGGCGGAGGGATACCGGGCGCTGTGGAACGGGCGGGCCCGGATCGCCGCCCGGACGGGCCTTCACGTGGTGCGCGTGGAGCACCTGTTGAACCGCTACGGCTCGCTGACGGAGGAACTGCTGGACCTGATCACGGCCGATCCGGGCCTGGCGGAACCGGTGTCGGGGGCGGACGACTACCTGCGGGCCGAGATCGTGTACGCCGCCTCGCACGAGGGGGCGCGGCACCTGGACGACGTCCTCACGCGGCGGACCCGGATCTCGATCGAGACCTTCGACCGGGGCACGCGCTCGGCGCGGGAGTGCGCGGAGCTGATGGCGCCGGTGCTGGGCTGGGACGAGGAGCAGATCGAGAAGGAAGTGGAGCACTACGAGAAGCGGGTCCAGGCCGAACGGGAGTCGCAGCGCCAGCCGGACGACCAGACGGCGGACGCGGCCAGGTTGGGGGCGCCGGACATCGTTCCGCTCTGAGCCCGCGGGGCCGTGCGCGCGGCGCCGCGCGCGGCGTACGGTGGCCCGGGGAACCGCGGACCCGGGACACCCGTCCGTTGCGGAGTGAGGAACAATGAGGTTTCGGCCGGGGCGGGTTACGTCGGGCCCAGCGGGATGACGGGCCGGCCGGAGAAGGCGGCACGATCGCAGAGGGGACGCATGTCGAAGCCGGAGCACAAGCGCAAGCCGGAGTCCCCTGCGAGTACCGCTGGCGCGGGCGCCGCCGGGGGTGGTGATCCGCTGTCGGACCGGGCCGCGGAGGGTGTCAAGGCCGTGCCCGCCGCGCGGGTGGCGGGCCGGGCCGCGACCACGGCCGATGACGCCGGCTCGGATGCGGTGACGACCGGCGGGGCCGGGGCGAAGGCCGCCCGGACCGAGGCGGGTTCGGCGGAGCCGCGGGACGCGATATCCGGAACCGGTGACGAGGCGGCTCCCGTGTCCGACGCGGCCGCCCCGAAGCCCGGCGTGCCGGATGCCGCTTCGCCGGCCGCTGGGCCGCAGGGCGCGGAGCCCGCGGACGCGGAGCCGCAGGACGCGGAGCCCAAGGTCGCGCTCGTCAAGGAGGCTGAGCGCAAGGGCGCGGGGCCGCAGGACGCACAGCCCAAGGGCGTCGAGCCCAAGGGTGCGGAGCCGAAGGTCGCGCTCCTCAAGGACGCCGAGCCCGAGGACGCGGAGCCCGCCGGTGACGGTGTGGGCGAGGTGCTGGACGTACCCGGGATCCTGCGGAAGCCGGGGGCGAAGGGCGGCCAGGGTGACGGGGGTTCGGCGCGGGTGACGGACGGAGAGTCCGGCGCGGCTGCTCGTGCCGGGCGCAAGAGCGGCACCGGTGCAGGTGCGGGCACGGCCGCCGGTGCGGGCACGGGTACGGGCGCCGGTGGCGGTGCGGCCACGGCCGCGGCGACGGGCACGGCTGCGGGTGCGGCCACCGGCACGGGCACGGCTTCGCAGGCGGGCGGTGTGGACGAGGGGCGGCTGCTCGCGCGGCGGTACCGGCTCGGGCGGGTGCTCGGCAAGGGCGGCATGGGCACCGTGTGGCGGGCCAAGGACATCACCCTCGGCCGCACCGTCGCCGTCAAGGAACTCCGGTTCGGCCACGGCGTGGACGAGGACGAGAAGCGCCGCCTGATCACCCGTACCCTGCGCGAGGCCAAGGCCATCGCCCGGATCCGCAGCGGCGGCGCCGTGACGGTGTACGACGTCGTCGACGAGGACGACCGCCCCTGGATCGTGATGGAGCTGATCGAGGGACTCTCCCTCGCCGAGTTCATCCGCGAGCGCGGCCCGCTCACCCCGCGCCGCGCCGCCGAGGTCGGCCTCGCCGTGCTCGACGTACTCAAGGCCGCGCACGGCGAGGGCATCCTGCACCGCGACGTGAAGCCGTCCAACGTGCTCATCGCCGAGAACGGCCGTGTCGTCCTCACCGACTTCGGCATCGCCCAGGTCGAGGGCGACCCCTCCGTCACCTCCACCGGCATGCTCGTCGGCGCCCCCTCCTACATCTCGCCCGAGCGCGCCCGCGGTTACAAGCCGGGCCCGCCCGCCGACATGTGGTCGCTCGGCGGGCTGATCTACGCGTCCGTGGAGGGCACGCCCCCGTACGACAAGGGTTCCGCGCTCGCCACGCTCACCGCCGTGATGACCGAGCCCGTCGACCCGCCGAAGAACGCCGGTCCGCTCACCGAGGTCATCTACGGCCTCCTCGCCAAGGACCCGGCCCACCGGCTCGACGACGCCGGGGCCCGGGCCATGCTGAACGCCGTGCTCGACGCCCCCGAGGCACCGCCCGCGCCGCTCATCCCGGCCGTGGAGGAGACCCGCCAGATATCCCTCGCCGAAGCCCAGCAGGCGGCCGCGGACAAGACGGCCGAAAAGGCCGCCGAGCGGGCCGCCGAAAAGGCGGAGAAGGCCGAGCAGAAGGAACGCGAGCGCGAGCAGCGCGAGCGCGCCCGCGCCGCGCTGAAGTCGGCGCGCAAGGCCGCCGCGGCGGCTGCGGCCGAGGAGAAGGCGGCGGCAGCGGCGGCGGCGAGCGCCGCGTCGGCAGCTTCGGCGGCCGAGGCTCCGGCCGCCCCGGCCACCCCGTCCCGTATCCCGCGCATCTCGTTCGTCCCGGCCCCGCTCACCGACGTCATGTCGCGCCGCACGATCGCTCTGGCGATCGCCGGGCTGGTCCTCGTCCTCGCGGTCATCGGCTCCCTCATCGTCTACGCCTTCAGCGGTGACGACGACCCCGGCGCCAAGAACGCGGGCAAGGGCACGGGCGGCAGCACCGCGTCGGCCGGTGCGAAGACGAGCCCGAGCGCGAGCGGCGACGGCAAGGGCAACGGCAACACCGGCGCCACCGGCGGTACGTCGCCCAGCCCGGACGCCGGTTCCGCACAGCAGACCCAGGGCCAGACGCAGGGGCAGTCGCAGGGCCAGGGCCAGGCGCAGACCCCCGGCCAGAACACCGGCCAGCTCCCGGGCCAGGGCGCGGGGGGCGGCGTACCGGCCGGGTATGCGACGGTGACGAACGACAAGTACCACTTCTCGATGGCGATGCCGCAGGGCTTCCACCAGACCGGCACCGCGGGCGAGTCCTCCGGCGGGATATACAGCCGCGACGGCGGCTTCCCGCGCATCCAGGTCGACTACACCAACAGCCCGGGCAACGACGCCCGGCTCGCCTGGGCCAAGTCGGCACCCGCGGTGGCGGGCAGCAGCCAGGACTACAAACTGCTCGGGCTGCGGGTCGTCGACTACCGGGGCTACCCGACCGTCGCGGACTGGGAGTTCGAGCGCACCCAGAACGGGATGAAGGTCCGCGTTCTGAACCGCGGCTTCAAGATGGACGCCACGCACGGGTACGCGATCATGATCAGCTGCGCGTCGGACCAGTGGGACGGCGCCGAGTGCACGCAGATGCGGAACACGGCCTTCGACACCTTCCAGCCGGTCGGCTGATCCGGCACCGGATCCCGCACCGAATGTCGCGGGGGCGTCACGGGCCTTCGCAGGCCCGGGACGCGGGCGCCCCGGGCGTCGTATCGTGTCAGCGGGGCCACGGGAGCGCACACCGCGCAGACCCGCGCGCACCCGCTCACCAACGCGCTCGGGGGAGGCGGCATGGAGGAGTACGCGGGCCGGATCCTGGCCGAGCGGTACCGCCTGCCGCTGCCGCCGCAGGGCGCGCCGGACGAGTACGAACTCGTCGAGACGCGGGCCTTCGACACGCGCAGCGGGCAGGAAGTGCTGGTCCGGCAGGTGCCGTTACCGGAGATCGTCGACGCGGAGATGCTCGACGGGCACCGGGCGCCCGCGGCCGGGCGGCGGCCGGTGTCCGAACTCCCGGCCGTACGGCGCGCGATCGCCGCGGCGCAGGCGGCGGCCAGGGTGCCGGACCATCCGCGCCTCGACCAGGTCTTCGACGTCTTCGCCGAGGGAAATTCGCTGTGGATCGTCAGCGAGTTGGTGCCGGCCAGGTCGCTGGCCGCGCTGATCGCGGACGAGCCGCTGAGCCCGTACCGTGCGGCGGAGGTGGCTGCGGACGTACTGACGGCGTTGCGGGTGCTGCACGCGCACGGCTGGACGCACCGGAACATCACCGTCCGGACGGTGCTCGTCTGCGACGACGGGCGTGTCGTGCTGACCGGCCTGGCGGCCGGGGCGGCGGAGGAAGCCCTGTGCGGGTACGACCCGGTGCCGGTGGCCGAGGCCGACCCGCCGGGGGATCCGCGCCTCGGCGAGGGCGCGCGCCAGGACGCGGCGTGGGCGCGGGGCGTACCCGTGGCTCTGCCGGGGCCGCCGCCGGCGCCCACCGCGGGGCGGCCGGTGCCGGGTGAACATCCGTACGGAACCTCGGAGTTCGGCAGCCCCGACCTCGGCAACCCGAGCTTCGGCGACCGGGGCCGCGCCCCCTTCGGCGCACCCGAACCCCCGGCCGAGGCCGAACCGGGCGGCTACGCCGGGTCGGCCGACCCCGCCCAGCTTGGCTACGACGCCCACGACGCCCACGACGATTCCAACGGTTACGACGGTTACGACGGTTACGACGACCGAGGTCCAGGCGGGCCCGGCCTCGGCCGGTTCGCGTCGGAGGACCCGGAGTCCGCGCCGGAGGCGCATGGGTATGGGCATGGGCCTGGCCGTGGCCGGTCGGAGCCCGCGCCGGAGCGGGGTGCCGGTGCTGGCGGCCGTGTGTCGCCGGGCGGCCCCGGCCCCGGCCTCGGCCGGTTCGCGTCGGAGGAGCCGGAGTCCGGGCCCGGGCCCGAGCCGGAGGGGGACATCGCCGGTGGCGAACCGCCGCCGTACGCCCCGCTCGTGGCGCCCGGGTACGACACGGCGCCCCTGTCGGGCCCCGGGCCGGGACCGCGGGGCGGGCCGACGTACGCCGATCACATCACCCCCGAGCCGACGGCCGGGCGCCCCGACCCCAAGGCCGCCGCGCGCGCCGGGGCCATCGCGGCCTACCGGGCCGGGGCGCAGGCCGCGGCCCGCCTGACCGAGGAGCGGCGGGCCGGGGCGGCTCCGGCCGAGGAGAACCGGCCCGCGGGGTCCAACCTGCCGCAGGGGTACTCGTACCCGTACGGCGGCCCCGGTGCCGCCGCCTGGCACGGCGCCACCCCCCGGCGCACCACACCCCCGGCCCTCCCCCCGGCCGAGACCGGCCCCCCGGACCCGACCCCGCCCCCCGCGGCAGCCGCCCCCGGTCCCTCCGACCGGAACGCCGAGCCGCCGCCCCCGGCCCGGGAGTGGTCCTCCACTCCGCAGCCCGGCACCGCCTCGTCGGCAGACGGTCACGGCGCCCCCGGCCGGGGCGCCGAGGCGTTGCCCTCTGCCCAGGGGTGGGCCCCTGCCCAGGAGCTGGACCCCGGCACCGCTTCGGCGGGAGCCGGGCCCGGTGTCCCCGGCCCGGGTACCGAAGCGTTGCCCCCCGCCCAGGGGTGGGCCCCTGCCCAGGAGCCGGACCCCGGGACCGCCTCGGCGGCGGACGGTCCCGGTGCCTCCGGCCCGGGTACCGAGGCGCCGCCCCCGGCCCAGGGGTGGGCCCCTGCCCGGGAGCTTGGCCCTGGGACCGCTTCGGCGGGAGCCGGTCCCGGTGCCTCCGGCCCGGGTGCCGAGGCGTCGGCCCCGTCCGCGTACCCGGGTGCCGATCCGGCCGTGCCCGGAGGCCCGGCGTGGGTCCCGCAGCCGGGTGCCGAGCCGTCCCCGGACCAGCGTCGGGACTCCGGCGCGGGGTCCGATGCGGACGGGCTCCCGGCCGGGGGTTCCGGAGCGGCCTCGTCCCCCGACCGGGCCTGGGCCCGTGGCACGGGTGCGGAGGGGGTCTGGGCCTCCGGCCCGGAGCGGCATCCTGCGGCGCCGTCGGACCCCGACCGGTCCTGGGGCGTTGGCGCGGGTTCCGGGCCGTCCCCGGCCCCGGAGGCTGAACAGGGCTGGGCCCCCGGTGCGGAGGCGCCCCTTGGCGCGGCAGCGGAGCTGACCGGTGGGTCCGAAGGGGCCGCCCCGGCCCCGGAGGCTGAACAGGACTGGACCCCCGGCGCGGGGTCCGCGGACCAGGCCTGGGTCCCCGGCCAGGGCGCGGAAGCGAACCCGTCCCACGGCCAGGGCTGGGCCACCGGAACGGAGTTCCACCCCCAGGCGGACTCGGAGCGGGGCTGGACCCCGCTCCCCGCACAGTCGCGCGGCGACGGCCCGCACACCGACGCGGGCCGGTCCCCCCGGGCCCAGCCCCCCGGCCCGGAGCGAGCGCACAGCCTTGGGCCCGGCCACGACCTGGCCCCCGACCCGGCCCAAGGGCTGGGCCTCGGGCCGACGTCCGGCCAAGCGCACGGGCTGGGCCAGGCGCAAGCGCCGCACCACGGGCAGATCGCTGCCCAGACCCAAGGCGTGCCCGACCATGGCCCCGGTCCTGCCCAGGCCTACGCCCAGCCCCCCGGCCCGGAGCGAGCGCACAGCCTTGGGCCCGGCCACGACCTGGCCCCCGCCCCCGGCCAAGGCCCTGGCCAAGGGCACGCCCCCGCCCCCGGCCCCCACCAGGCGGCCCCTGCCCCCGGCCAAGGCCAAGGCCAAGGCCAAGCCCACCCCCCCGCCCTGCCCGGGCGGTTGGTGTTGCCGCAGGGGTTTCAGGAGGCTGAGGTGCCCGCGCCGCGGGGTGGGGCGGGAGGGGCCGGGGCCGGGGTCGGGGGGTGGGCCGCCGGGCCCGTCACCGCGCTCGACGCCGAGCGGGCACGGCTGACGCGGATGGCCGTCGTCGGGGCCGTCACGGAGCGCTGGGCGCCCGAACAGGCCGGGCCCGTCCACGACAACTGGCAGCTGGCCGCGCCCATCGGTCCCGCCACCGACCTGTGGGCCCTCGGCGCGCTGCTCTACCGGGCCGTCCAGGGGCACGCCCCCTACCCCGAGGACAGCGTCGCGGAACTCGTCGAGATGGTCTGCGCCGAGCCGCCCGCCTTCGCGGAGGAGTGCGGTCCGCTGCGGCCGATCGTGGAGTCGCTGCTGCGCCAGGACCCGACCGAGCGCCCCGACTTCGAGGAGCTGCGCGGCTGGCTGCGTTCGCTCGTACGGTCGGCCCCCGAGCCGGACGGCGGCATCGGCATCGGCGGTTTCGCCTTCCCGCTGCCCGAAGCCGACCCGGCCCGGCTGCCGGTCGTACGCCGCAAGGGCGACCTCTCGCACGGCCGTCACCGCGGCACCGGCACCCAGCACACCACGTCCCGCCCCCGCGGCGGCCGTTCGCTGGGCCGGACCCTGCTGCTGCTCGTGCTGGTGGCGCTGGCGGGCGGGGTCGCGTACGCCATGTTCTTCCTGCCCAAGGCGACGACCGGGGACGGGGACACGGGTGGCGCCCGGGCCCAGGGAGGACCCGGGCCCACCGCGACCGCCACGCCCGGAGGGGCCGGCGGCGTCAACACGCCCACCGGGACGCCCCAGTCGAAGCCCGCCGCACAGAGCGGCAGCCCGTCCGCACCACCGGCGGCCGACGCCCCCGCCGGGTACACGGCCGAGCAGGACCCCGAGGGCTTCCGGGTCTTCGTACCGGGCGGTTGGGAGCGCCACGGCGTCAACGACATGGGTCAGGTCCGCTACACCAACGGGGACTTCGTGCTCATCCTGACCCCGGGCCGCGACGCCGTGGACGGCAATCCGGACCCGCTCAGCTACCAGCGCGACAAGGAGCGCGAGCTGGAGCCCTTCCGCACCTCGACCTGGGCGACCTCGACCGGGGTGAAGCAGACCAAGGTCGGCCAGCAGCTCAGCGCGGAGGGCCAGTACACCTGGACCGACGGGGGCGGCCGTTCCGTCTACGTCCGCAACCGCGTCGTCGCCCTCGGCGGCCGCTACCACGTGGTGATGGTCATCGGTCCGCAGGACGCCCAGGACAAGGTGACCGAGGTCTTCGAGAAGGCCACGGGGAGTTACCGGCCGGGCTCCTGAGGGCCTGCTGACCGATCATCAGTACGGCGATTGCGTCACAGTGCTGTCTCACGGGCCCCGCGCGGTTCCGGCATCGCCCGCGCGCTCCGTAATCTGGCCCGAAGGCAGAGAGCGGCGGGGTTGAGTGGAACACAGGACAGGCGCGGGCGCGGTACTCGCGGGCCGGTACCGGCTCGGCGAGCCGATCGGCAGCGGCGGCATGGGCAAGGTGTGGCGCGCGCACGACGAACTGCTCAGCAGGACGGTCGCCGTCAAGGAACTGACGGCGGGTCTGTACGTCGCCGAGGCCGACCGGGCCGTCCTGCACGCCCGGACCAAGAAGGAGGCCCGGGCCGCGGCCCGGATCGCGCACCCCGCGGTCGTCACCGTCCACGACGTGTTCGAGCACGACGACCGGCCGTGGATCGTCATGGAGTACATCGACGGGCCCTCCCTCGCCGAGGCGGCGAAGGCGGCCGGGCGGATCGAGCCCCGCGAGGCGGCCCGGATCGGGCTGCACGTGCTGGGCGCGCTGCGCGCCGCGCACGCGGTCGGCGTGCTGCACCGGGACGTCAAGCCGGGCAACGTCCTGCTGGCCAAGGACGGCCGGGTGCTGCTCACGGACTTCGGGATCGCGGCGATCGAGGGGGACTCCTCGATCACCCGGACCGGTGAACTCGTCGGATCCATCGACTACCTCGCCCCCGAGCGGGTCACGGGCGGGGCGCCGGACCCGGCCTCCGACCTGTGGTCGCTGGGCGCCACCCTCTACACGGCGGTGGAGGCGCGCTCGCCCTTCCGCCGCACCTCGCCGATCTCCAGCCTGCAGGCCGTGGTCAACGACGAACCGCCCGCCCTGCGGCAGGCGGGCGCGCTGGGCGCGGTCATCACGGCCCTGCTGCGCAAGGACCCGGCGCAGCGGCCGTCGGCGGCCGAGGCCGAGCGGATGCTGGTCGAGGCGATGGAGGGGCGCGAGCCGAAGTCGGCGCACGCGTACGTGCCCACGCGCACCCTGACGCCGGAGGAGCGGGCCACCCCCGTGCCCGCCGCCCTCCCGCCTGCCCCCGAGCCGGAGCCCGAGGCGCCCGCGCCCGCCGCCGCGCCCGCGGAGTTCCGTACGGAGCCCCCCACCACGCCCGCCCCGCACCCGGCGCACCCGTCGCACCCGGCACACCCGGTCCCGAACGCGCACCCGTCGGCACACCCCGCGGCGGGCCGCTCCACCGGCGGCCGGATCCGGCGCGCGGCGGTGGTGGCCGTGGTGGCCGCCCTGCTGGGCGGGGCCGGAGCCTTCGGGATCCTCAGGTACACGGAGTTGCTCGACGGCGCGGACGGCAAGGGCGGCGGCTCGGGCCACAGCGCCCCGGCCGAGGACCCCGTCCCGGACGGGTGGGAGCGGGTGGAGGACCCGACCGGCTTCACGCTGATCGTGCCCAACGGCTGGACGCGCCAGATGAACGGCGACCAGATCGACTACACCCCGGACAACGGCAAGCACTTCATCCGGATCGCCTCCGACACCACCCCGGACTACGACAACCCGTACATGCACCTGCTCGATCTGGAGAAGCAGGTGCGCCAGCGGACGGACTACAAGCGGCAGCTGCTGAACCAGAACACCTTCCGGGACAGCACGCGCGCGGCCCTGTGGGACTTCACGTGGACCGAGAAGGGCACGCACGCCGGGCCGCGCCGGGCCATCGAGCAGATGTACATCGCCCCGAACGGGACCGAGTACGCCGTCTACATGTCGGGGCCGGTCGAGGGCTGGGCCACGCTGCGGCAGCAGTTCGACACCGTGCTCAGCGGCTGGGAGCCGCCCGCCGGGACGGGCTGAGCCGACGGCGGGACCGCTCGCCGGTACGGGCTGATCGCGCTATTCGGAGGGATCCTGCCAGCGATCACTGGCGGAAATGCAAAATCCGGTTACCCACGGGTACCCAAAGCCCTCCCGGCGCAATACGCTCACCGCCATGACGGACTCGCAGGCCCCCGCCCCCCTCCGCGCCGCCCCGGCCCCCACCAACCCGGTGGCCCCCGCCCCGGCAGGCGCCCGGACCGCCACCGACGTCGTGACCCCGGACCTGGTGGCCCGGCTCACCCGCGGGGTGCTCGGCTCCGGCCGCACCGCCAACCACACCCCCTTCACCGGGGCGAAGCTGGCGGACCTGCCCGAGGCCACGCCCGAGGACGTCGCCGAGGCCTTCGACCGGGCCCGCGCCGCCCAGGCGGCCTGGGCCGCGGTCCCCGTACGCCGTCGCGCCGCAGTGCTGCTGCGCTTCCACGATCTGGTCCTGGACCGGCAGGCCGAGGTCCTCGACCTCATCCAGCTGGAGACCGGCAAGGCCCGGCTGCACGCGCACGAGGAGGTGCAGGCCGTCGCCATCGCGGCCCGCCACTACGGCCGCCAGGCCCCCTCCTACCTGCGCCCCAAGAGCCACACCGGCGCCGTCCCGGTCCTCACCAAGGTTGTCGAGCTGCGCCAGCCGCGCGGGGTCGTCGGCCAGATCGCCCCCTGGAACTACCCCCTCGAACTCTCCGTCGGCGACGCGCTGCCCGCCTTCGTCTCCGGCAACGCCGTCGTGATGAAGCCCGACACCGAGACCGCGCTGACCGCCCTGTGGGCCCGCGACCTGCTCATCGAGGCGGGACTGCCCGCCGAGGTCTTCCAGATCGTGCTCGGCGAGGGCCCCGTCGTCGGCCCCGAGGTGGTCCGCCACGCCGACTACGTCTCCTTCACCGGCTCCACCCGTACCGGCCGCGAGGTCGCCCAGGGCGCCGCCGCCCGCCTGGTCGGGGTCTCCCTCGAACTCGGCGGCAAGAACGCCATGCTGGTCCTGCACGACGCCGACGTGGAGAAGGCCGCCGCGGGCGCCGTCCGCGCCTGCTTCTCCTCCGCGGGCCAGCTGTGCATCTCCATCGAGCGGCTCTACGTCCACGAGTCGGTCGCGGACGCCTTCGTCGAGCGGTTCGCCGCCCGCACCCGGGCCATGCGGCTCGGCAACTGCCTCGCCTACGGCGCGGACATGGGCTCGCTGGTCGGCGAACGCCAGCTGGAGACCGTACAGCGGCACGTCGACGAGGCCGTCGCCAAGGGCGCGACCCTCGTCGCGGGCGGCGCCGCCCGCCCCGACATCGGCCCGCTCTTCTACGAGCCCACCATCCTCGACGGCGTCGAGGCGCCGATGGCGGTGTGCGCCGAGGAGACCTTCGGCCCGGTCGTCTCCATCTACCGGTTCAGCGACGAGGACACGGCCATCGCCCAGGCGAACGCCACCTCCTACGGGCTCAACGCCAGCGTCTGGACCAAGGACGCCCGCCGCGGCCTGTCGGTCGCCGCCCGGCTGCGCACCGGCACCGTCAACATCAACGAGGGCTACGCGCCCGCCTACGGCAGCGCGCAGGCCCCCATGGGCGGCATGAAGGACTCGGGCCTCGGCCGCCGGCACGGCTCCGAGGGCATCCTCAAATACACCGAGGCCCAGACCGTCGCCCACCAGCGGCTGCTCCCCATGGCGCCCTCGCTGGGCATGGACGACGAGAAGTACGCGGCGTTCATGAGCCGCAGCCTCAAGGTCATGAAGGCCCTCCGACTGCGCTAGGAGCGTGGCAGTGCCGCACAGCAGTGACTTCGACCACCAGAGCAGTGACTACGACTACGACGTGATCGTCATCGGTTCGGGCTTCGGAGGGTCGGTCTCGGCGCTGCGGCTCACGGAGAAGGGGTACCGGGTCGGCGTCCTGGAGGCGGGGCGCCGCTTCACCCGCGAGAGCCTGCCCAGGAACAGCTGGGACCTGCGCAACTACCTGTGGGCACCGGCGCTCGGGCTGTACGGGATCCAGCGCATCCACTTGCTCGGCAACGTGATGGTGCTCGCGGGCGCCGGCGTGGGCGGCGGCTCGCTCAACTACGCCAACACGCTGTACGTGCCGCCCACGGCCTTCTTCGAGGACCGGCAGTGGGCGTCCATCACCGACTGGCAGGACGAACTGGCCCCGTACTACGACCAGGCCAAGCGGATGCTGGGGGTCCGGCTCAACCCGACGATGACCCCCTCCGACGTGCACCTCAAGGCGGCCGCCGCCAGGATGGGCGTCGCGGACTCCTTCCACATGGCCCCCGTCGGCGTCTTCTTCGGCGACGGCGCGGACGCCGGGGGACAGGCCGAAGGACAGACAGGGGTCCGGCCCGGCGAGGAGGTCGCCGACCCCTACTTCGGCGGCGCGGGCCCCTCCCGCAAGGCCTGCACCGAATGCGGCGAGTGCATGACCGGCTGCCGCCACGGCGCCAAGAACACCCTGAACGAGAACTACCTGCACCTCGCCGAGCGCGCGGGTGCCGTCATCCACCCGATGACCATGGTCACCGCCCTCGGTGAACACGCCGACGGCGGCTACCGGGTGCGCACCGTCCCCACCGACGGCCGCCGCAAGGGCCGCGCCACGGTGCTGCGCGCCCGGTACGTCGTCGTCGCGGCCGGTACGTACGGCACCCAGACCCTGCTGCACACCATGAAGGACCGCGGCGAGCTGCCCCGCCTCTCCGACCGGCTCGGCGACCTGACCCGCACCAACTCCGAGGGCCTGGTCGGCGCGCAGACCGACGAGCGCCGCTACCGCAAGCGCCACGGCGCGGGCGCGCGCGCCGACTTCACCCGCGGCGTGGCCATCACCTCCTCGGTGCACCCCAACGCCGACACCCACATCGAGCCGGTCCGCTACGGCAAGGGCTCCAACGCGATGGGGTTCATGACCATCCTCCAGGTGCCCTACGCCCCGCACCGGGTGCGCGCATGGTTCTCCCGCACCGCCCGGCACCCGGTGCAGTTCGCGCGCTCGCTCTCCAACCGCCGCTGGTCGGAGCGGACCATCATCGGGCTGGTCATGCAGTCGCTGGACAACTCCCTGACGACGTACCGCAAACCCGGCGGCCTCGGGAAGGGCCTGCTGACCGCCCGCCAGGGCCACGGCGCCCCCAACCCGGTCCAGATCGCGGAGGCCACGCAGGCCGCCACCCTGCTGGCCGAGGAGATCAACGGCTTCCCCGGCAGCAACATCGGCGAGCTGATGGGCACCCCGCTGACCGCGCACTTCCTGGGCGGCTGCCCCATCGGCGCCACTCCCGAGGAGGGCGTGGTGGACCCGTACCACCGGCTCCACGGGCACCCCGGCATCTCGGTGGTGGACGGCTCGGCCGTCTCCGCGAACCTCGGCGTCAACCCGTCGCTGACGATCACCGCCCAGGCCGAGCGGGCCATGGCGTACTGGCCCAACAAGGGCGAGGCCGACCCCCGTCCCGCCCAGGACGCGGCCTACGAGCGCCTCGGGGCCGTGGAACCCGCCCGTCCGGCGGTCCCCAAGGAAGCGTTCGCGGCGCTGCGCCTGCCCTTCCTGGCGGTCCCCCCGGTCCCGCCGAAGAGCCGGAACAGCTGAGCGCGCGCGGGCACGACACGGGCACGACAACGGGGTCTGCTCTCCCCCTCCGAGGGCAGACCCCGTACTCAAGTGACACGCGACCCCTCCGGATGGTTGCGAGTGACGCCTGTCACATGGGGAACCAGGCAACTGCCGTAAGCGTTCGGCAGTCTCGATGGTCATGAGAAAGCGCATCTCCCTGCTGGCCGCGGCCGGCCTGGTGGCTCTGGGGCTGACCACCCCGGCCGCCGCCGCGGACCCCGTCTTTCCGCTCACCGGTCCGTCCGCGATCGCCCTCCGGCTGCACCCGGGGACCCCGACGGGCGTCGCGAAGGAATCCCGCCTCGTCTTCGCCCTGCCCGCCCCCGAGGCCGGAGCGGGCAACCAGCTCCCGCAGGGCGGGTTCACCTTCACCGTCGACCTCGGCAAGCTCGCCGGGATCGCCGACGTCCGGGAGAACCCGGCCGTCGCCCAGCCCAAGTGCGTACGGACCGGCGCCACCCTCGTCTGCAAGGACCCCGGCACCGTCGCGGGCGCCCGCCCCGGCATCGACCTGCTGGTCGGCGCCGCCAAGGGCAGCGCGGACGGCGCGAGCGCCGACCTCACCGTGACCGGGACCGCCCAGGGCGCCACCGTCCGGCCCGCCACCACCAAGGTCACCGTCGGCGGCCCCGACCTGGTGATGGAGAAGCTCCCGCTCAAGGCCGAGCTGGTGCCCGGCCAGAAGCAGCCCGTCGCGCTCGCCTTCGCCAACACCGGCAACCGGCCCGCCCACGGCGTGGTCCTCGAACTGACCGCCACCCGCGGCATGGAGTTCGTCGAGCAGTACGACAACTGCGTCACCCGCGACGGCGGCAGGACCGGCATCACCGTCTGCTCCTTCGAGGGCGACTTCGGCCCCGGCGAGGCGTACGAACTGGCCGACCCGCTGACCCTCAGGGCCACCGCGCGGGCGTACGAGGACCAGCTCGGCTACGGCATCTACGAGACGGGCAGCCACCCGGAGGCGGGCACCGGCCTCTCCGTCCCGGCCGGAAAGGGCACCGGCAAGACCCTGGCGGTCAAGAAGCGCCCCGCCGCCCTGACCGCCAAGGCGGCCACCGACCTCGAACCGGGCGACAACCGGCGCGACTTCGCCTTCCGCACCGCCAACACCGCGGACTTCGCCGCGACCGGCGCCTCCCTCCAGGGCAAGGCCGGCCAGAGCGTCACCGCGGAACTCGGCTTCCGCAACCAGGGCCCGGCCTGGATCGACCGCGTCCGCATCGGCCAGGCGCCCGTCGCCGTGGCCCGTACGGACATCCGCATCCCGGCCGGTGCCTCCGTCACCAAGAAGCCGGAAGCCTGCCGGGCCGTGAACGCAGACGGCGGCGAGCGCACGGCGCAGCAGCAGCTCGGCGCGCCCCGCTACTTCTGCGAGAGCGGTGCGACGGTGCTGGAGAACGGCCAGGAGCGCTACGCCTTCGAGCTGCGCGTGGACCAGGCCGTCGAAGGCGCTGCCGGCAAGGGGTCGGTCGCGGTCGGCGAGCCGAACCCGCAGGGGGTCGCCGCGCACCGCTTCGACCCGAAGCCGGACAACAACACGGCCGAGTTCGTCCTGAACGCGAAGGGCGGCGGCGCCAGCCCGGGCCCGAGCGGCAGCCCGTCGCCGTCGGGCTCGCCGAGCCCGTCCCCCTCGGTCTCCGTCTCGGTCTCGGCCTCGGGCAGCCCGGCCGCGGGGACCACCGGGGGCGGTCAGAGCGCGAACGGCAACCTGGCCTCCACCGGCAGCTCCGCCGCGCCGCTCGCACTGGGCGCGGCCATGCTGCTGGCGGCCGGTGGCGCGCTGTACGTGGCGTTCCGGCGCCGCACGGGCCGCGCGTAACGCCGTAGGCACAGGCACGCAGAACGGCCGGCCCGGGGCGTCCCCTGGGCCGGCCGTTTTTATGGGTGACCGGGCTGCTGTCCCCTGCCGTCCGGTCACGCGGAGGAGCGAGGTCCCACGACGCCCGCTCCACGGGGCGGGCGTCTCCATCGCTCCAGCGGAGCCACGCGTGGTTCTTGCGGGCCCGCGCCTGGCTGGCACGGACAATCCCCTCAACGCGGGGAGCCGGGAGCCGGTCACGGCCCGGACGAGTGACGAACAGGCGCGCGCGGCCCGCCCGTCAAACCCGGCCGCGGGACAGCTCCAGCAGGGTCATGGCGAGCGCGGTCCCGGACTTGCCGAGAGCACTGCTCCAATGCGAGAGCACCTCATTCTCCCGTGACAGGTGCACCCGCCGCCCGCCCGCCGCGATCCGCGCGTCCTGGATCACGGGATCATTGGGCTGATCCAGGAGCGGATGGCCGTCTCGGCCGTCATCCAGGACGCGCGGCCGGCGACCACCCCTGATCTTGCGTGGGCTCCCCGGCTTCAGCAGGGCAGGGAAACGCATCTTTGGACCGGAGGCGCGGAGTGCTGGAGTTCGCCGTGTTGTCAGTGGCCTCCGTTAGGTTGATCGCAGGGCCGAGGGAGGGTGGGCCGGGTGATTCGTGCGTACAAGTTCCTGATGCGGCCCACCGTGGGCCAGCGGGTCGCGTTGGGTGAGATGTTGCGCGATCACTGTTCGCTCTACAACGGGGCGTTAGAGGAACGCCGCGACGCCTATCGGCATGTGTCGAAGACGTCCGTCAGGTACGGGCAGCAGTCGGTGCAGCTCAAGGAGATCAGGGCATTTGATCCGGAGCGTCAGGGCCGCTGGTCGTTCTCCTCGCAGCAGGCGACCTTGCGCCGTCTCGACAAGGCGTTCGCCGCGTTCTTCCGCCGCGTGAAGTCGGGTGAGACGCCCGGCTACCCCCGCTTCCGGGGCGTCAGCTGGTTCGACACGGTCGACTTCCCCAAGGACGGTGACGGCTGCCGCTGGGACAGCACCCCGCATGACCCCGTCACCCGGGTCCGCTTCCAGGGTGTCGGACACGTCAAGGTCAATCAGCACCGGCCGGTGGTCGGCAAGGTCAAGACGGTGTCCGTCAAGCGCGAGGGCAACCGCTGGTACGTGGTCCTGACCGCTGAGCAGTCACGGCCCGAGCCGCTGGCGCCGACGGGCAGTGTGGTCGGCATCGACTTGGGCATAGCCAGCTTCCTCACCACCTCCAACGGCGAGCACGTCGCCAACCCGCGTCATGGCCGCAGGGCTGCCGCGAAGCTGGGAGCCGCACAGCGGGCCCTGGCCCGGTTCCCGCGCGTACGCCGCGACAAGCGCACCGGCAACCACCAGCGGGCCGTCATCAAGGTTGGCGACCTGTACCGCAAGGTCCGCCGTCAGCGGCTCGACCATGCGCACAAGACCGCCCTGGGCCTGGTCCGTGACCACGACGTCATCGCGCACGAAGACCTCAAGATCCGCAACATGAGCAAGCGCCCCGCGCCGAAGCCGGACCCCGAGGCTCCGGGCGGCTTCCTGCCCAACGGGGCCGCCGCGAAGGCCGGGCTCAACCGTTCGATCTCGGATGCCGGATGGGGGGTGTTCCTGACGATCCTGCAGGCCAAGGCTGAGAGCGCCGGACGGGAAGTGATCGCCGTGGACCCCCGCAACACCTCCCGGACCTGCCCCGAATGCGGGCACGTCGCCAAGGAGAACCGGCCCGCCCAGGAGACGTTCCACTGTGTCTCGTGCGGCCACCAGGCGCACGCGGACACGGTGGGCGCCCTGAACGTTCTACGGGCCGGGCTGGTCCGTCGCGAGGCCCAACCGGTATAGCGAGAAGCCCCCTCCTTCAGGAGGGGGAGGAGTCACAGGTAAACAGGAAGTTCAGCTGCTTGAGCATGGAATGGATTGTTATCCTTTGTCCGGCTCCGTGCCAAGCGCATTCGGATGCTGAGACGCCGCCTCATCGGCGCGGGTGACCCGCGCGTGGTCGGTGTACACGCGGCGGAACAGGTCGTGCCCGGTCCGCCCCGCGTGCCGCAGCGCCCAGTCCTGTGCGGCCTCCTGCTCACCCTGCGCCCCGGACTCGGCGCCGCAGCCGTATGCCGCGCAGAACACCTCGTAGGTGACACCGCCCTCGGGCGCGTGCCGGATGGTGTGCGCGACGTACCGGAACGCGGCGCGCGGCCTCAGCACCGGTCCCGCCCGCGGTGAGCGGTGATCTCCACGTTGCACTCCGACACTGCCGAGTGGTCCCCGCGCCGATGCGCCTCCGACCGCTGCCCGGCCAGAGCCGCGCACACGTCACAGCCCGGGGCGGGTCTGGGGGCCTCGGTGGGGAGGGAGAGGTGGACCGGCGGACTCATGGTGGTCTGCGATGCCATGAACAGGACGCTAGGGAGGGCCTGTTGGGTGGCGCCAGGGCATGTTCTCGGCTGTTCTCGCGCACCGGCCGCATGTTCTCGCATGTTCCCGAGTGGTCTCGGGTATGTGCTTTCGCGGCACGGCAGCGCGGTGAATGCTGGAGCCATCAGTTTCCGCTGGAAAGGGCGTGACCATGGCGCGTCGACTGCGTTGCAACGGAACGGGTTCGGGCGGAGGCGGTTGTCCCGCCGTCCACGAGGACCTGGACAGCGGAGAGGTGATCGTGCACGGATTACCGCTCACCGATCCCGCGGACATCGCACAGCTCCAGCACCTCGGCGAGGGTGAGGTTCCGATCGTGGTCCCCCGAGAGCTGCTGGTCGACTTCGGCCCCAAGGAGGTCACCCGCGTGCCGCGCATCATCGATCTGGACGCGTTCGGTCGGCTCTTCGACAACTTCGAGCACACCGCGTGGCGGCTGGAGACCCGGCGCCGCTTCGCCTCCGACGAGGCCACCGACACCTACGCGCAATTCGCCGCGGGGCAGCCCGTGGAGTGGGACTACGACGACGAGTGGTCCCGCACCATGCGGTCGCAGACCTCCCAGGGGAAGCGCGTCGAGCGCGTACGGCTCGTCGACGACCCGGCGACGCCCGGGCAGCTGTACCTGCTCGACAACGCCAAGCGGAACTGCGCGGTGGGGGAGGACATCCGCAACCTGTCACGCGCCGAGGCGGAGCGCCTGAGGCTGCCGGCCGAGGACTTCTGGGTCTTCGATTCCCGGTTCGTAGCCCTGCTCAACTTCGACGACGACGACAACCTGCTCGACGTCGAGCTGATCACCGAGCCGGTGGAGGTCAACCGCTACGCCCAAGTCCGCGATGCCGCCTGGCACTTCGCCGTACGGTACGACGAGTTCGCCGCGGGCCTGCCGGAGTAGCGTGTACGGGTGAGCACAGACTTCCAAGCGGCGCGTGCCGCCCTCGGCGCCAGGCTCCGGGACCTGCGGGTCTCGGCGCCCGGCGGTCGGCTCACCGGAACACAGCTCGCGGACCGGCTCGGCTGGGTGCACTCCAAGGTGTACAAGCTGGAGAACGGCCGTCAGACAGCGACCACGGAAGACCTGCGGGCGTGGGCCGAGGCGGCCGGTCAGCCCGAAGCCGTCGACGAACTGCACGCGCGTCTCGGCGGGCTCGAATCGCACGTGCGCTCATGGCGCCGCCAACTGGCGTCGGGGCACCGCGCGGTGCAGGACGCGATCACCGCCGAGCACGCCCGCACCACCACCTTGCGCATCTGGGAGAACTGCGTCGTCGCGGGCATGCTCCAAACGGCCGACTACGCCCGCGCGGTCTTCACCCGGCACGCCGAGCTGATGCAGTCGCCACGCGACACCGAGGACGCGGTGCGCGCCCGGGTCCGCCGCCAGGAAGCGCTGTACGACTCCGGCAAGCGGCACCGGATCATGATGTGGGAAGGGGCGTTGCACGCCCAGGTCTGTCCGCCGCCGGTCCTCGCGGCGCAGCTCGACCGGCTGCTGAGCGTCATCGGCCTCGACACCGTCGAGCTGGGCATCGTCCCCTTCGCGGCCGCGTTGAAGATCCATCCGGCGAATGGTTTCTGGATCTACGACGAGCGGCTCGTCATCGCGGAGGACTGGCACGCCGAGCTGTGGATCGATGACGCCGGCAGCATTGCCACCTACCTCCGCGTCTGGGAGACGCTGCGGGAGTCCGCCGTGTACGGGGCCGACGCGCAGCGGGTGATCGGGGAGGCGCGCCGGGCGCTCGGGCGGTGACGTGCGCCTCGGATGGTGCGACAAGGCGGGGGCCTGCGCCACCGGTAGAATCGACAAAACAGCCACCCTCTCCCGCCGGAAGGCCGCCCCGTGCCAGAAGCACCCTCCGCCGCCCACGACTCCGCCCCGGACACGGTTCTCGTCGTCGACTTCGGCGCCCAGTACGCCCAGCTCATCGCCCGCCGCGTCCGTGAGGCACGGGTCTACAGCGAGATCGTGCCCAGCACGATGCCCGTGGGGGAGATGCTGGCCAAGAACCCCAAGGCGATCATCCTCTCCGGCGGTCCGTCCTCCGTGTACGAGGAAGGCGCGCCGCGCCTGGACGACGCCCGCGCCCTGTTCGAGGCCGGGGTTCCCGTCTTCGGCATGTGCTACGGCTTCCAGCTCATGGCGACCACCCTCGGCGGCACCGTCGACAACTCCGGCGCCCGCGAGTACGGCCGTACCGAGCTGGCCGTCTCCAAGTCCGGCTCCACGCTCTTCGAGGGCACCCCGGCGAACCAGTCGGTGTGGATGTCGCACGGCGACGCCTGCTCGGCCGCCCCCGAGGGCTTCACCGTCACCGCGTCCACCGACGTGGTCCCGGTCGCGGCCTTCGAGGACGACGCGAAGCGGCTGTACGGGGTCCAGTACCACCCCGAGGTCATGCACTCCACGCACGGCCAGCAGGTCCTGGAGCACTTCCTCTACCGGGGCGCGGGCCTGTCCCCGACCTGGACCACCGGCAACATCGTCGAGGAGCAGATCGCGGCGATCCGCGAGCAGGTCGGCGACAAGCGCGCCATCTGCGGTCTCTCCGGCGGTGTGGACTCGGCCGTGGCCGCGGCGCTCGTGCAGAAGGCCATCGGCTCGCAGCTCACCTGCGTGTACGTCGACCACGGTCTGATGCGCAAGGGCGAGACCGAGCAGGTCGAAAAGGACTTCGTCGCCGCCACCGGCGCGCGGCTGAAGGTCGTCGACGCGCAGGAGCGCTTCCTGACCGCGCTGGCCGGGGTCTCCGACCCGGAGACCAAGCGGAAGATCATCGGCCGCGAGTTCATCCGCGTCTTCGAGCAGGCCCAGCTGGAGATCCTCCAGGAGGACGGCCCCGCGGTCGCCTTCCTGGTCCAGGGCACCCTGTACCCGGACGTCGTCGAGTCCGGCGGCGGCACCGGCACCGCCAACATCAAGTCCCACCACAACGTGGGCGGGCTCCCCGACGACATCGAGTTCGAGCTCGTCGAGCCGCTGCGCCAGCTGTTCAAGGACGAGGTCCGGATGGTCGGCCAGGAGCTGGGCCTGCCGGACGAGATCGTCCAGCGCCAGCCCTTCCCGGGCCCCGGCCTCGGCATCCGCATCGTCGGCGAGGTCACCAAGGAGCGCCTGGACCTGCTCCGCGAGGCCGACGCCATCGCCCGCCACGAGCTGACGGCGGCCGGTCTCGACCGGGAGATCTGGCAGTGCCCGGTCGTCCTGCTCGCGGACGTCCGCAGCGTCGGCGTCCAGGGCGACGGCCGCACCTACGGTCACCCGATCGTGCTGCGCCCCGTCTCCTCCGAGGACGCGATGACCGCGGACTGGACGCGCATGCCGTACGAGGTGCTGGCCAAGATCTCCACCCGCATCACCAACGAGGTGCCGGACGTGAACCGCGTGGTCCTCGACTGCACGAGCAAGCCCCCGGGCACCATCGAGTGGGAGTAGACACCATCCCCGCCCGAAGTCAGTGAACAACCGGAGCCGCCGTCCCGCTAGGGACGGCGGCTCCGCCGTTTCTCTGGCCACTTCGCCCGCCCCCCGGTACCTTGCGCCGCGACCGCGAAGGAGAAGGAGGGCCCATGGCCGAGGGATCCGTGCGGGTACCCGCACCCGTGCCCGTGGAGCGGCTGGGCTTCGAGCTGCCACCGGTCTTCGCCACCGCCGGGGAGGCCCGCGCGCACCGCAAGGAACGCCTCGCGGGAGCGCTGCGGCTGCTGGGCCGCTTCGGGTACGAGGACGGGGTCGGCGGGCACGTCACCGCCCGCGACCCGGAGTTCGACGACTGCTACTGGGTGAACCCCTTCGGGCGGGCTTTCTCCGGGATCGGCCCCGACGACCTGCTGCTGGTCGACGGGGAGGGCCGGGTGGTCCAGGGTGCGCGGCGGGTCAACCAGCTGGCCTTCGCCGTGCACGCGGCCGTGCACCGGGCCCGGCCCGAGGTGGTGGCCGTGGTCCGCGCGCAGGCCCCGTACGGCAGGGCGCTCGCGGCCCTCGGCGAGCTGCTGGCCCCGATCACCCACGAGGCCTGCTGTTTCTACGAGGACCACGCGCTCCTCGACGAGTACGCGGGCGGCGGGGCGGATCCGGGGCGGATCGGGCGGGCGCTGGGCCCGTACAAGGCGCTGGTGCTGCGCAACCAGGGGCTGCTGACCGTCGGGGACTCGGTGGACGCGGCGCTGTGGTGGTTCGTCGCGGCCGAGCGGGCGGCGCAGGTGCAGCTGATCGCGCGGGCGGCCGGGAAGCCGGTGCTCATCGACCACCACGGTGCGGTCCTGACCAGGGAGCGGTTCGGCACCGATCTGGCGGCGTGGGTGAACTGCCAGCCGCTGTGGGAGCAGGTGTGATGACAGCGGCGCAGGAGGTGGCGTCAACATCATGAACGGTTAATCACCTGCTCTGACATCGTGCGCAATCCGGAACACTGCCGCAGTGGTGCACAATTCGCTGGCATTCCCCGGTAGTTGTACGCGAGTTGCACGAGGTAGTCAGAGAGGCGGCACGCACGTGGCTGTCCAAGAGATGCACAGAAGTACCCACGGCGGCGGCTGTACCTGTGACGACTGCCCTCACGGCGCCCGGGAAGGCCACCGCCGTGCGGTCGAAGCCTTCCTGGAGCAGCGTGACGGGCTCGCCGCGGGGCAGGGCCTGCCGGCCGCGGTCGCCCGCTCGGCCGGAGCCTCCCGGCAGTGGGTCTCCGACGAACTGACCCTGTCCGCCCGGACGGTGGCCGCGCGCGGCCGGGAGGCCGGGCACTCCTGGCTCTACCTGCTCTCGCGCCGCGCCGTGCTCGGCGTGTGGATCGCGGCGGGGGTGCTGCTGGTCGTCCAGGTCGGCACCGCCGTGGGCAACGGGTGGAGCACGGCGCGCACCGCCGGGCTGCTGGCCGCGCTGGTGCTGGCGGCGCTGCTGACGGTCGGCGCCCGCGCCCAGACGGTGCGCGGCGGGCTGCTGGCCCCGATGGTCGGCGAGGACAACCGGCTGTCCACCTCCAAGACGGTGGCGTGCGCGTGGCTGGTGCTGACCGCGTTCGCGGCGCTGCTGCCCGCGCTGCGGCTGGCCGCCTCGGTGCCCGGCCCGGAACGGACCGCGCTGTACGCCGGTCTCGGGCTGTGGCGGGCGCTGCCGCTGCTGGCGGTGGTGGCGCTGACCGCGGGGGTCGCCGTACTGGTCCGGCGCGTGGTCGCCGTACGGATCATGGGCCAGCGGCTGCAGAAGCTGCCCGCGGACCGGCCGCGCGGGGCGGACCTGCTGACCGACGACGCGGGGCGCGGGAGCTTCCCCGACGCGCAGTACGCGCTGGTCTCCACGGTGGTGCTGGCCTTCGCGGCGGTGACGCTGGCCCGGTTCCCGGACCGGCTGCCGCGGCTGCCGTGGGCGCTGGCGCTGCTGGTGGGGCTGTCGGCGGCGGTGTACCTGGCGGCGAAGTACGCGGAGGGCAGCCGTCCGCTGGTGCTGTCGGTGGTGCGGACCCGGGAGCCGGGGGACATCGACGCCTCCGTGCGGCCGGGGGACGACATCGAGATCCGGGGCGTGGGCTTCGTACCGCCCGGGGCGCAGACGCCCGAAATGCTGGCGCGGCTGGTGGTGCGGATCGGGACGGTGCACGTGCACGTGCCGCTGGTGCCGGTCGCGGGCGGGTTCACCACGCCGTCCGACACGGTGCTGACGGTGCCGGTGCCGGCGGAGGTGGAGCCCGGGCGGGTCGACATCCAGGTGGTCACGGCGGCCGGGGTGGAGTCCAACCGGTGCAGCATCGATGTGGCGGAATGATCCGCTCCCTGCCTGGCACGCCTGGGGTGCACGCGGTAGACAATGAGGCGTGAGCCACCGAATTGAAGGCACCGAAGGCACCGAAGGCACCGAAGGCACCCGAGGCACCGGCCGGCCGTCCGGCCGTCTCCCCGAGCTGCGGGCCGCGGGCGCGCGCCACGCGCTGCTGCCCCTGCGGATCTTCCTCGGGGTCACCTTCGTCTACGCGGGTCTGGACAAGCTGACCGACTCCGCGTTCCTGTCGGCCTCGGGCGACGGCTCCATCGGCGACCTGATGCGCGGGGTGCGCGACACCTCCGCCGTCCCGGCCCTGGTGGACCTGGCGCTCAAGGCGCCCGTCGGGTTCGCGGTGCTGCTGGCCATCGGGGAGCTGCTGGTCGGCCTGGCCGTGCTGGCCGGGCTGCTGACCCGGCTCGCGGCGGCCGGGGGCGCCCTGATCTCGCTCAGCCTGTGGCTGACGGTGTCCTGGGCGGTGACCCCGTACTACTACGGCAACGACCTGGCGTACCTGATGGCCTGGCTGCCGCTGATCCTGGCCGGGGCGCCCTACCTCTCGCTGGACGGCTGGATCCGGTCGCGCCGGTCCCGTCGTACGGCGTAGGTCGTCACGCCCACCAGCGCCGCGAGGGTGAGCCCGCCGAAGGCCAGCGGGATGATCAGGAACCAGGGCACGTCCCGCTCGCCCGCGGCGTCGAGCAGGTACAGCACGCCTCCGGCCAGCAGGACCAGGCCCGCCAGCAGTCGTCCCGGCTGGAACTCATGACGCGCCACGGGCCACCTCCACCTGTCCGACACCCGTCTCCAGGTGCAGTTCGATCGTCCCGCCGGCCTCGGTGCCGGGGGCTGGGGGCACGGTCGCCGTCCGCGCCGCGGGGTGCTGGATCCGGATGCTGCCACCGGGCTCCCCGGGGAGCCGTACGTCGCCCCACGTGAGCCGGATGTCGGCCTTCGCGGTGACCTCGCGCGGCACGATCACCTTCAGTCGGCCCGCGTCGAGCGAGGCGCCGACGACCAGGGTGGTGCCCTTGGGCACGTCCAGCCGGCTCAGGTCGAGCGTGGCCAGCCCGGTGCCCGCCGTGTAGGCGGGCTTCACGTCGGCCACCGCGGCCGGACGCCATTCCACCCGGCGCCAGTCGGTGCCGACCTCCTTCGGCAGGACGGTGGCCCCGGCCAGCAGCACCGCGGTGAGCAGGCCCAGCAGCACCGTGCCGAAACCGGTCCGGCCCGTGAGCGAACTGACCGCGAGGCCCAGGCCGATCACGGCCAGCGCGGCCGCGAAGCCGACCTGCAGGGCGTGCCCCAGCGGACCGGTCTGCCATTCGGCCGAGGTCCCCACGATCGCGGCCACCATCGCCAGGACGAAGATCCGCCCGCCGATCCCGCCGCGCGGGGCGGACACCGCGGCGGCGCGCGGCGGCGCGGCCGCCGGACCCGGGCCGCCCGGGCCGCCCGCCGCGCCGCCCGTGTCGCCGACCGCCTCGGCCGGGCCCCACAGGTAGCCGGTGGACCCGACCGGGCCGGTCGTACCGTCCTTGACCAGCGGATCCCGCCACCAGGAGGGGCCGCCGGGCGCGGGCGGGGCCTGGGTCTCCGGCGGCGGCGGACGGTGCGCCGGGCGCTGCGCGCCGCGTGCCGCGGAGCCCTGCGCCTCGGGTGCGTCCGCCTCCGGCGCGTAGGTGTGGCGGCGGCGCTGGGACCAGTACGAGGCCCCGGCCAGTCCCAGGATGACCAGGACCGAGAAGACGGCCATCGCGCCGTTGTCCGCCATGGTCAGGAAGAGCGCGCAGCCCACCAGCGCCGCGAACACGGCCGCGAGGGTGGCGCCCTCGACCCGCCCGGTCAGCAGCTTCTTCGCCTCGCTGTCCTCCTCGCCCTCCTGGGGCAGCAGCAGCCACGCGAAGCCGTAGAAGATCAGGCCGACGCCGCCGGTGACGGCGAGGACGCCGAGCACGATCCGGAAGATCACCGGGTCCAGGTCGAAGTACCGGCCGAGGCCCCCGCACACGCCCGCGAGGACCTTGTCGCGCCTGCTGCGGCGCAGCGGCGGCCGGTCGGCGGGGTCCGTCACCGGGGGCGGAACCGGGGGCGGAGGGGAGTCGTGCACTTCGGTCATGGGTCCATGGTGCCGGGCGCTCCCGCCGAGCGGCACCGGGCCCGACCCTGGCACAACCCTGATATCCCCCCGGTGTCCCCCCGGAGGAACTGGGGGGCTGCCCTGATGTTCCCGGCCCCTCGCGCGTGTGACCATCGGTGACATGCCCGCAGCAGCCGTCCCCCGCACACCGCACGCCCAGTCCTCCGCCGACGCCACCGACACCCCGCCGCGCAAGCTCTACCGCAGCGCCGACGGACGGATGCTCGGCGGCGTCGCCCGGGGGCTCGCCGGGCACCTCGGGCTGCCCGTGCTCTGGGTCCGGCTCGCCTTCCTCGGTACGTTCATGTTCGGGGACGGCCTCGGGATGCTGCTCTACGCCGCGTTCTGGGTCTTCGTACCGCTCGGCGTCGGCGGCCTCACCGGGCACCGGTCCTTCTTCGAGACGCTCGCCGACGGCAGCAGGCGGCTGCGCAAACCCGACCGCGGGCAGATCACCGCGCTGATCGCCCTCTTCATCGGCGCGGGCATCTTCATCTCCAAGCTCCAGGCCGGCGACCAGAAGGCCGACCGCTACATCTGGCCGACCCTGCTCGTCGGCGCCGGCGTGGTGCTGGTGTGGCGGCAGGCCGACAACGCGCGCCGCGCCCACTGGACCTCCGCCGCCGGGCGCCAGGGGCAGCTCCTGCAGATGGCCCGCGCGCTCGCCGGGGTCGTCCTGGTCGGCGTCGGCCTCACCGTCTTCATCGTCGTACGGGGCTCCGCCGCCCAGCTGGGCAACGTCCTGACCGCCACCCTCGCCGTCCTCGTCGGCATAGCGCTGCTGGCCGGTCCCTGGCTGATCCGGATGACCCAGGACCTCTCCGAGGAACGCCTGATGCGCATCCGCGCCCAGGAGCGGGCCGAGGTCGCCGCGCACGTCCACGACTCGGTGCTGCACACCCTCACCCTGATCCAGCGCAACGCGGAGGACGTCGGCGAGGTCCGGCGTCTGGCCCGCGCGCAGGAGCGGGAACTGCGGAACTGGCTGTACAAGCCCGAGGGCACCGGCAAGGACGAGGCCGAGGAGCCGGACACCCTCGCCGAGGCCGTCAAGAAGACCGCCGCCGACGTCGAGGACCACCACGGTGTGCCCATCGAGGTCGTCGTCGTCGGCGACTGCCCGCTCGACGAGAAGCTGGCCGCACAGGTCCAGGCCGCGCGCGAGGCGATGGTCAACGCCGCCAAGTACGGTGGCGAGGGCGGGCCCGTCCAGGTCTACGCCGAGGTCGAGGGGCAGACGGTGTTCGTGTCCGTACGGGACCGGGGACCGGGCTTCGACATCGACGCGGTACCCGACGACCGCATGGGCGTACGAGAATCGATCATCGGCCGGATGCAGCGCAACGGCGGGACCGCACGGCTGCGGTCCGCGCCCGACGGCGGCACGGAAGTCGAACTGGAGATGGAGAGGGCGGCGAGGCCGGAATGACCGAGGACAACGCGAGCACTGGCGGCGAGACCGGCGGCGAGACTGGTGAAACCAGGAGGGTCAGGGTGGTCCTCGTCGACGACCACCGGATGTTCCGCACGGGCGTGCAGGCCGAGATCGGCGAGACCGCGCGCACGGGCGTCGAGGTCGTGGGCGAGGCCGCCGATGTCGACCAGGCCGTCACCGTCATCACCGCCACCCGCCCCGAGGTGGTCCTCCTCGACGTCCACCTCCCCGGCGGCGGCGGGGTCGAGGTGCTGCGGCGCTGCGCTCCGCTGATGGCGGCGGCCGAGCACCAGGTGCGGTTCCTGGCGCTGTCCGTCTCCGACGCGGCCGAGGACGTCATCGGTGTCATCCGGGGCGGTGCGCGCGGCTATGTCACCAAGACCATCACCGGCACCGACCTGGTCGACTCGGTCTTCCGGGTGCAGGACGGGGACGCGGTGTTCTCGCCGCGGCTGGCGGGCTTCGTCCTCGACGCCTTCGCCTCGACGGACGCGCCGCCGGTGGACGAGGACCTGGACCGGCTGACCCAGCGCGAGCGCGAGGTGCTGCGGCTGATCGCGCGCGGGTACGCGTACAAGGAGATCGCCAAACAGCTCTTCATCTCGGTGAAGACGGTCGAATCGCACGTCTCGGCGGTCCTGCGCAAGCTCCAGCTCTCCAACCGGCACGAGCTGACCCGCTGGGCGACGGCGCGCCGCCTGGTGTGACGCCTGACCCGCGCCCGGGCCGGGGGCTCACGCCGGGCGGGAGGCGCCCGCCCAGGGCATCGAGTCGATCGGGGCGATCCGGACCGGGGCCCCGGGGTGCGGGGCGTGGATCATCTGGCCGTTGCCGATGTAGAGCCCGACGTGACTCACTCCGGAGTAGAAGAACACCAGGTCACCGGGGGCGAGCTGGTCGCGGGAGACCCGGTGGCCGGCATTGATCTGGGTGTAGGTGGTGCGCGGCAGGGACACCCCGGCCGCCTGCCAGGCCGCCTGGGTCAGCCCCGAGCAGTCGAAGGAAGAGGGCCCTGTGGCGCCCCAGACGTACGGCTTGCCCAGCGCGCCGTAGGCGAAGGCCACCGCCCGCGCCGCACGCGAACCGTCCCCCGGCGGCGCGGGCGCGACGGCCGCACCGGAACCGGAGCCGGGGGCGCCGACCGATCCCGCGCCCTGGGCCTCGTACCGCGCGCGCTCCTCGGCCGTGAGCTTGGCGAGCAGCTGCTTCGCGGCGTCGAGCTTGCCCTCGATGACGGACTTCCGGTCGGCGAGTTCGGCCTCGCGGGCGCGCAGCTCCGAGAGCCGGCCCGCCGCCTTGTCGCGCAGCCGCCCGACCTCGTCGAGCTGGCGGCGTACGGAGGCCACCTCGGCGGCATTGCGGTCACCGGCGCGCGCGATGAACGCGGCCCGGTCGAGGTAGTCCTGCGGGTCGTCGGCGAGGGCGAGCTGGACGGCGGTGCCCAGGCTCCCGCTGCGGTACTGCGAGGCGGCGAGCGAACCGAGGGCGCTGCGCGCGGTGTTCAGCCGGTCGGTCTTGCGGGCCGTCTCGTCGCGCAGCTCGGTGAGTGACTTCTGCGCCGCTTCGGCCTTCTCCTTCGCCCCGTTGTACTGGTCCGTCGCCGCCTCGGCCTCCTCGTACAGCCGGTCCACCTGGGACTTCACCTGGTCCGGGGTGGGCTGGGGGTCGGCCTGCGAGGTGCCTTCGTAGGCGGTGGCGGTGGCAGCGCCCGCCAGGGCGAGGGTGGCGGCGGTGCGGAGGGTGCCGCCGGAGAGGAGCGGGCGCTGCCTGGGCTTTCGATGACTGGCCACGGGGGCCTCACGTCCTTCCCTTGCTGATCCGTCGTGCGGGACTACGGTTCTGCGGGTCTTGGGGGAGGACGCTAAGCCTGGAAGTAACGGGGAGATGACGAGATGATCCGAACTGTCCGTAGCTGATCCGAACTGATCTGAATTGTTGCCTGTCGACCGTTCGGGGTACGGGTCTGAATTTTCCGGGGCCGGGACCGGCTGTCGGTCCCTGGCCCTAGACTCGGAAGGCGATGAGCAGCCTCTTTGACGACAGTTTCCTGGCGGACCTCACCCCCTCTCACGAGGAGCCTCCGCCGCCGCCCGAGGACCACGCCCCGGAAGCGGGCGCCGACGACCTCTTCGGGGGTCGCTTCGACGCGCCCCTGAGCGGGGACGCGTACTACCGGGGCGGGTCCCCCCGGCCGGTCATCGACCCGGAGGCGCTGCTCGTCGGCCTCAACGAACAGCAGCGCGCCGCCGTCGTGCACGCGGACTCCCCGCTGCTGATCGTGGCCGGCGCCGGTTCCGGCAAGACCCGGGTGCTGACCCACCGCATCGGCCACCTGCTGGGCGCCCGCGGGGTCCACCCCGGCCAGATCCTGGCGATCACCTTCACCAACAAGGCCGCCGGTGAGATGAAGGAGCGCGTCGGGGAGCTGGTCGGCCCGCGCGCGAACGCGATGTGGGTGATGACCTTCCACAGCGCGTGCGTGCGGATCCTGCGCCGCGAGTCCAAGCTCCTCGGCTTCACCTCGTCCTTCTCGATCTATGACGCGGCGGACTCGAAGCGCCTGATGGCGCTCGTCTGCCGGGACCTCGACCTGGACCCCAAGCGCTTCCCGCCGAAGTCCTTCAGCGCCAAGATCTCCAACCTGAAGAACGAGCTGATCGACGCCGACGAGTTCGCCGTGCAGGCGGTCGACGGCTTCGAGAAGACCGTCGCCCAGGCGTACGCGATGTACCAGGCGCGGCTGCGCGAGGCCAATGCCCTCGACTTCGACGACATCATCATGACCACGGTGCACCTGCTCCAGGCGTTCCCGGACGTCGCCGAGCACTACCGGCGCCGGTTCCGCCACGTCCTGGTCGACGAGTACCAGGACACCAACCACGCGCAGTACACGCTCGTGCGCGAACTGGTCGGCACCGGATATCCGGACCTGCCGCCCGCCGAGCTGTGCGTCGTGGGTGACGCGGACCAGTCGATCTACGCCTTCCGCGGCGCGACCATCCGCAACATCCTCCAGTTCGAGGAGGACTACCCGAACGCGAAGACGATCCTGCTGGAGCAGAACTACCGCTCCACCCAGACCATCCTCTCCGCCGCCAACGCGGTCATCGAGCGCAACGAGAACCGCCGCCCGAAGAACCTGTGGACGCAGGCCGGATCGGGCGCCGGGATCACCGGCTACGTCGCGGACACCGAGCACGACGAGGCGCAGTTCGTCGCCGACGAGATCGACCGGCTGACGGACGCGGGCGACGCGAAGGCGGGCGACGTCGCCGTCTTCTACCGCACCAACGCCCAGTCCCGCGTGTTCGAGGAGATCTTCATCCGGGTCGGCCTGCCCTACAAGGTCGTCGGCGGTGTGCGGTTCTACGAGCGCAAGGAGGTCCGGGACGTCCTCGCCTACCTGCGGGTGCTCTCGAACCCCGAGGACGCGGTACCGCTGCGCCGGATCCTGAACGTGCCCAAGCGCGGCATCGGCGACCGGGCCGAGGCGATGATCGACGCGCTGTCGATGCGGGAGAAGATCACCTTCCCGCAGGCGCTCAAGCGGGTGGACGAGGCGTACGGCATGGCCGCGCGCTCGACCAACGCGGTCAAGCGGTTCAACGTGCTCATGGAGGAACTGCGCACGATCGTCGACTCGGGCGCGGGCCCGGCGGTGGTCCTGGAGGCGGTCCTGGAGCGCACGGGCTACCTCGCCGAGCTGCAGGCCTCGACCGACCCGCAGGACGAGACGCGGATCGAGAACCTCCAGGAACTCGCGGCCGTGGCGCTGGAGTTCGAGCAGGCGCGGGCGGCGGCGGCGGACGCGGCCGCCGCGGCGCCGGTGGCGGCGCCCGCGACGGAGGCCGATACCGGTCTGGGCGCCGACGCCGATCCCGACGCCGGGGCCGCGGCTCCCGTGGCCGGGCCGGGCACGCTGGCCGAGTTCCTGGAGCAGGTCGCGCTCGTGGCCGACTCCGACCAGATCCCCGACGAGGACACCGAGGGCACGGGCGTCATCACCCTGATGACCCTGCACACCGCCAAGGGCCTCGAATTCCCGGTGGTCTTCGTGACCGGCATGGAGGACGGGGTCTTCCCGCACATGCGGGCGCTGGGCCAGACCAAGGAACTGGAGGAGGAGCGGCGCCTCGCGTACGTCGGGATCACCCGGGCGCGCGAGCGGCTGTACCTGACCCGCTCCTCGATGCGCAGCGCCTGGGGCACCCCCTCGTACAACCCGCCGTCGCGGTTCCTGGAGGAGATCCCGGAGCAGTACCTCCAGTGGAAGCGGACGGGAGCGCAGAAGCCCGCGGGCCCGATGCGCAGCTCCTCCGGCTCCCGCTCGGGCGGTGGCGGCGGCGCCACGTTCGGGACGTCGCCGGAGTCCTTCCTGTCCTCCTCGCGCGCCAAGTCGGGCCCCTCGGGCTTCGCGACGCGCCGGACCTCGGACAAGCCCGTCATCACGCTGCTGGTGGGGGACCGGGTCACGCACGACCAGTTCGGGCTGGGCACGGTGATGGAGGTCAAGGGGACCGGCGCGGACGCGCAGGCCACCATCGACTTCGGGGACGACAAGCCGAAGCGGCTGCTGCTGCGTTACGCGCCCGTACAGAAGCTGTAGGGGCGCGTCCTCGGCGGGGTGGCGCGGCCCGGACGGTCCGGCTCTAGTTCGGGTCGAGTCCGTGGCTGCGCAGCCACGCCTGCGGGTCGATCGGGGACCCGCTGTCCGGGCGCACCTCGAAGTGCAGGTGCGGGCCGGTGGAGTTGCCGGAGTTGCCGGAGTACGCGATGACGTCACCGGCCTTGACCTTGCCGGACCGGATCTTGGTGCTGCTGAGGTGGCAGTACCAGGTCTCGGTGCCGTCGGGCGAGACGACGATCGCCATGTTGCCGTAGGCGCTGTTCCACTGGGTGCGCACGGTGCCGTCGGTGGCGGCCATGACCGGAGTGCCGTAGGAGACCGGGAAGTCGATGCCGGTGTGCACGGACATCCACATGCCGCCGGCCTGGCCGAAGCCCGCGCTGAGGCCGTGCTGTTCGACCGGGAGCGAGAACTTGGGGCGGGCCGCTTCCTTGGCCGCCGCCTCCTCCGCGCGCTTCTTCTTCTCCAGGTCCTGCCGTTCCTTCAGGTCGATGCGTTCCTGGGTGCGGCTGGCGCGGTCCGCGAAGTCGCCCGCGTCGGCGCTGAGCGCGGCGAGCTGGGTGTCGAGCTTGCTGTTCGCGGCGACCGGCTTGACCGACGCCGGGTCGGGTGCGGCCATCGTGGTGGTGTCGCCGGACGGCTTGTCGCCGGTGGGCAGCCCGCCCACGGCGGCGGCGGCCACACCCGCGACCCCTATGACACAGACGGAGGGGACGGCGACGGTCAGCAGCGCGGACCGCTTCGCCGGGGACCGGCGGCCGCCGTTGCCCTTGGCGGGCGCGGCCGCCCGGCGCGCGGAACGCGGCACGGGCGGGGTCGTGGCCATGGTCTGGGTGGGGAGTTCGGCGTGCGTGGCGGCGGCCCGGCCGGCCTGCTCCGCCGCGGTGTCCTCGTCCTGGCCCTCGTCCTCGGACGGCACGGCCTCGAAGACCGCGGTGGCCGGGCTGGACTCCGGGGCGGGCGCGTAGCCGCCGTCGTGGGGAGCGGCGTAGGCGTCCTCGTAGGGGGCCTCGTAGCTGTCCTTGTACGTGTCCTCGTAGGCGGGCGTGATCGTCGGCGTGACCGTGGTGGCGGCGTACGCGTACTCGTATGCGTGCCCGTGCCCATACGCGTCCCCGTAGTCCTGCTGCCCGTACGCGTAGGCCGCCTCGGGCTGGAGCTGCTGCGGTAGTTCCTCCGGGACCACGGTGTTCCAGGCGGTGGCGTCGTAGGCACCGGTCTCGGTGCCCGTCGTGCCGTAGCCGGGCATCGCCCAGTGGCCGGACTGGTCCCCGGTGGGGGCGGCCGCGCCGTCGTAGCCGAAGGAGACCGGCTGGTGGTCCGTGCTCCAGGCAGTCGTGTCCCAGTGGCCGCTGGTGTCGGCGGCGGCGGTCTGGGTGGGGATGCTGGAGAGGTAGCCGTCCTGGACGGGCGCGTTCCACGCGGTGGTGTCGTAGCCGCCGGTGTCGTAGGAGCCCGTGTCGTAGGAGGCGGCGTAGGCGCCGTAGTTGTACCCCTGGCCCTGCGTTTCGAAGGAAGCGTAGGGGACGTCGCCCGCGAAGGTGGTGGTGGAAAGGCCGTCATATCCGTTCTCCGGATACTGGCCCGACGTGGGACTGTCGTTCACCAACTTCTCTTTCGCCTCGGCGGTGGGAGCCTGGGTGGCCGGGGGGTGCGAGGACCCCGGAGGAGAGCAGTGGCGTGACTGTACCCGTCGGTTACTGGCAACGACAATCTTCGAGGGGTTCTCGAGTTTCCGGAACCGGGCATTCGGCCGTCTTTCGGTCGCACGAAGACACAGCCTTGGCCCTGGGTTCGAAATACGTTCGACTGTGGGGTGCTTTCCGTTCAGGCGACGGAAGCGGCTCCCGGGACGGCCGGGGCGGCGAGAGCCGGACCGTCGAGGGCCCGGTGGACGGCCGCGATGACGGCCGGATGCTTCGGCAGTACGAGGTGGCCGATGCCGGTGACCTGGACGTTCTCCACGCGCAGGTCGGGATGGTCGAGCCGGGCCGCCTCCACCGGAACCATCAGCTGGTCGAACTCGCTCCAGAACGCGACGAACCGGGTCCGGCATCCGGGCGCGGGCGCGGCCAGCTCGGCCATCACCGAAGAGCCCGGACGGATCTGCCGGATCACCGGGTGCGCGCCCGCGCCGGGAGCCACCCGGGTGCCCGCGTGGGGAGTACCGAGAGTGACGAGCGTACGGACCCGCGTGTCGCCGCCGAGCCGCTGGACGTAGTACCGGGCGATGAGCCCGCCGAGGCTGTGCCCGACCAGGTCCACCCGCGGCGCTCCGGTGCGCTCGCACAGCTCCTCGACGTGCGCGGCGAGCCGGTGGGCGGCGGCGCGCAGATCGAGGGTGAAGGGCGAGTAGTTGTACGTCTCCACCCGGCGGCGACCGCCCTTGGCGAGGGCGCGGCGCAGCAGGACGAACACGGAACGGTTGTCGGTGAAGCCGTGCAGCAGCAGCACCGGCGGCCGGGCGCCGGTGCCTCCCGGGGCGGCGGCGCGGTGCGCGCGCCCGGCCCGCTCCGGCCGTTCCGGGAGGATCCCGGTCGGGTAGAGGAGCAGGTGTCCGGCGAAGACGACCAGTTCGAGCGCGGCGGCGCGCAGCGCGGCACCGGACGCGGGTACGGATGTGAAGACGAATGGCAGCCCCATCGACGGCCTCCCCCTGGCGGCTTCCGGGTGTGGCGGCCGGCGCTCGGGCGCAGCTCCCCATGTCCGCTGCGTGGCCGCCACGCCCCGCCGCCGTGCCGTGCGGCTGACGGCACGGTGGCGGGGCGACTCGACGCGGCTCCCCCGGCGACCGACGGTGCGGACGTCCCGAGTGAATCAATGCTGTCCCACGTGTGATTTCCCCCTCCCGGTTGACCGCGAAACGGCGGCGTGCGCGATGCTGTACTTAACGTTCGTTCACTCGGGAGGCAGTGCGATGGGTGTGACCGGTCCGATCCGTGTGGTGGTGGCCAAGCCGGGTCTTGACGGCCACGACCGTGGCGCCAAGGTGATCGCGCGAGCCCTGCGGGACGCGGGCATGGAGGTCATCTACACCGGCCTCCACCAGACCCCCGAACAGATCGTGGACACCGCCATCCAGGAGGACGCCGACGCGATCGGCCTCTCGATCCTCTCCGGCGCCCACAACACGCTCTTCGCACGCGTCCTGGAACTCCTGCGGGAGCGCGAGGCGGAGGACATCAAGGTGTTCGGCGGCGGGATCATCCCGGACGACGACATCGGCCCGCTGAAGGAGAAGGGCGTGGCCGAGATCTTCACCCCGGGTGCCACGACCACCGCCATCGTCGACTGGGTCCGCGCGAACGTCCGCCAGTCCTGAGCCTGCGCCCAGGGCTCCGCCCCGGGCATTCCCTAGTGCGGGTCCGGGGCATTCCCCGGGCCCCGTCCCGGGCGTTCCCGGTGCCGGTCCGGGGCATCTCCCGGGCCCGGTCCCGGGCGTTTCCAGGGCCCGGCCCGCGCATTCCCAGAGCCCGTCCTGGGCACTTCCTGTGCCCGTCCCGGGCATTCCCAGTGCCGGTCCCGGGGCATCTCCCGGGCCCCGTCCCGGGCATTCCCGGTGCCGGGCATCTTCAGCCTCGCCGGCGTTTGAGGCGCCGCCGGAGGCGACATCAGCCGCCCGGCGATTGAGGGTGGACGCAGGGGGGCCGGTTCCCGGCTGTCGGTGCCCCCGGCGGCGCCTCAAACGCCGGCGAGGCTGAAATGGCCGCCGGGGCGGGGGCGAGGCTGAAACGGGCTGCCGGGGTGCCGGCGAGGCTGAGACGGGCTGCCGGGGCGCCGGCGAGGCTGAAGTGCGTCGCCGCCGCACCGCCGCGGGTCAGGCCGCCGGGGCGGGGGCCGGTTCAGCCGGTTCCCCTGATCCGGCCAGTTCCGCCAGCATCGCCGCGCGCAGCCGCAGGGTGGAGACCAGCCGCTGGAAGGCTTCGGCCCAGTACGCCTCGGCCCCCGGTGTGACCTCCGCGGCCGCCTGGTCCCGCCCGGCCTCGCCGGATATCTCCTCGGCCAGGGCCACCGCCAGCAAGGACTCCAGCCGGTCGGCCGCCGCAGGATCCAGGCAGCGCTCCGCCAGACCCATCACCCCGCTGAAACTCCAGGGGTAACTCCCCGCGTTCCGGGCCGAATCCAGCGCGTCCACCACCGCGGAGCCCAGCTCCTCGGCCCACGGCACCACGCACACCCCGAGCAGCTGGAACGCCTCCGACAGCCCGTGGGCCCGGACGAACTCCGCGACCCAGCGGGCCCGTTCCTCCTCGGACAGCGTCTCCAGGAGCTTCGCCCGCTCGGCGAGCGAGGCCGTGGCCGGGCCCGCGGCGGGCGGCGCGGACGCCGAGCCGAGCAGGGCCTTCGACCAGAGCGGGTCGCGCTGGCGGACCGCCGCCCGGCACCAGGCCGCGTGCAGTTCCTCGGCCCAGCCCTCGGCCACCGGCAGGGCCAGGATCCCGGCCGGGTCCAGACCGCCGAACCGCTCCCGCCAGCAGGACAGCGGAGCCGCCTCCACCAGCTGGCCCAGCCACCAGGCCCGCTCACCGCGCCCGGCCGGTGGCCGTTCGACCACACCGTCCCGCTGCATCCCCGCATCGCATTCCCCCGGCGGGACCACGCCGTCCGGGCCCACGCAGGCCAGCGCCCGCTCCGCCATCCGGCCCGCCAGCGCGGAACCCGGCAGGGCGGAGAGCAGTTCGGCCGCCGTCGCCCGGACATTGCGGCTGCGGTCGCCCAGGGCCCGTTCGAGGAAGGGCTCGTCGTCCTGCGACAGACCGGAGCGCAGCGAATCGAGGAACATCAGCCGGTCCTCGGCCCGCTCGGTGGCCCAGGTGGTCGACAGCAGCAGCGGCGCGGCCGCCGCCTCGTGCGCCCGTACCGCTCCCAGCAGTGCCACCCGCTCAGCGAACAGCCCTTCCTGCCACAGCCGTTCCACCCCGGCCCGGTCGTCGGGAGCGGGCAGTTCGCCGCCCCCGGCCCCGCCGCGCAGCGCGAACCGCCATTCCGGATTCAGCCGCGCCAGCCACCGCCCCCGCCCCCCGGCGAGCGCCAGCGCCTGCGGCCGCAGATCCGTACGGGCCCGGGCCGCGTCCAGTAGTGCGGGCACCAGGGCGGCGGGCGCCCGGTACCCGTGCCGTACGGCGGCCGCCAGCCACTGGGGCAGCAGCTCCGTCAGATCCGGCGCGGCCCCGCGCCGCCCGCCCCCGCCGGTGCGGCCCGCCAGCAGCTGCGCGAGCCGCCGCCGCGCGGCGTCCGGCGGCGCGGGCCGCGGATCCGGCGCGGCGGGATCCGGCCGCGGGCCCGCCGCCGCCGGGCGCAGCCCGGCCCGGCGACGGACGGCCGTGACGGCCGCCGCGTCCAGCAGTGCCTCCGGCGACCCGGCCGCCCCGTCACCCCGCCGCCGCTCGGTCCCCAGCAGCGCGACCCCGACCAACTCCTCCCAGTCCGCGACGCCGCCGGCGTCGACGCCGTTCACCGGCTCGTGCTTGTCCCCGTTGTTCCCGTTGTCCCCGTTCATGCGACCGCCCCTCCCTCGTCTTCACTTCCGTGCCGTGCGGTGCGCTCGGGTCCCGCCCCCTCCGCGGGACCCGAGCAGTCCGTGGGTACTACGTCCGTCCCTTTAGCTGGCGTGGTTGTCGTTCACAGAAGCCCCCCGGCTTGCTCGTTCGTGCGCGGCGGCGCCCCCGCGCCGCCGGTCCTGCCGCGCGGCCGGTGTTCCGTGCCGCGTCGTCGTTCAGCCCAGGGCGACGGGCTCGGATGAGCCCTCCGCCCAGGCCGTCAGTGGGGTGAAGCCGCGGTGTCCGCATTCGCCGAACACCGTCACCGGACCGCCCCCGGACAGGGCGGCCAGCTGCCACAGCCCCGACCGTGACCGCCCGGCGGCCACCGTCACCGGCAGGGCGGACGTCCCCTCCGCGTCCGCCAGCTGCCAGCCCCGTTCCCCGGGTATCGGGACCACCGGGCCGAGTACCACCGGCCAGGCGTCCAGCCACGGGTCCGCGCGCAGCGCCGTTCCATAGGCGTCGAGCGCGGCCCCCGTCGAGATCCCGGCCGGGACCCCGGGCCAGGGCGCGGGTGCGGCGAACCGCTCCCCGAGATCCGCCCGCAGCCCCGCCGATCCGGGCCGGAACCGGGCCTCCGCGTCCAGGGCCAGGCCCACCGGCAGCGCGAGCCCCGGTGGCCGCCCCGGCGGACCGAAGTCCAGGACCAGCGCGGCCCGTCCGCTCACCGCCCCGCGCAGCCAGATCCGGCGCGTGGTGAGCCGGCCGTCCGGCGAGACGGTGTCGTACTGGGCCAGGACCAGCCATCGGTCACGCACCGCGTCCCCCTCCGCGGTGCCCGTCATGCCGACCCTGGCCCGGACCGTGGCGGCCAGCGGCCCGGGTAGTTCCCCCACCCCGAGCCAGGCCCGGTCCAGCAGATGGAGGAGCGCGCACTCCTCCAGCATCCGGCCGGGCCAGCCCGGGCCGGAGGCCGGTATCGTGCCCAACTCCCTTACGCGGGAGGCCAGTCCGGGTGCCTGTGCATCGACCATACGGGCCGCCGTCTCCTCCCACAGGGAATATCCGGCGTGCTCCTGACCGGCCAGTCCGCCGCGCAGCAGATCGGCCAGCCGCTGCTCAAGCTCGCTCACGCCGGCGCTGATCCGGGCCGCCCGGCGCTCACCGCGCCGCCGGGCCGCTTCCGGGTCGGCCGCCGCCTTGGCCGCCCCCGGGGCCGCGCTCCGCCGGGCCTGTCCGGCCCGCTTGGTGAGCCAGTCCGCGGCCCATTCCGGGGCCTCGGCGGGCTCGCCGAAGCCTTCCGCCGCCCAGAGCAGCAGCAGACCCAGCGCGTGCTTGCACGGGAACTTCCGGCTCGGGCAGGAGCACGTGTACGCCGGGCCCGTCAGGTCCACGACCGTCCGGTACGGCGTACTGCCGCTGCCCTTGCACCACCCCCAGACCGCACCGGAAGCGGAACCTCCGGTCTGCGACCACGGCCCTGCCCCGCCCAGCTTGCCTCCCGCCTTGCGTGACGCCACGTCAGGAGCCAGAGCCAGTACCTGTTCCGCTGTCCAGCGGACCCCCTGCTCAGTCATGTGCTCCACCGTAGGGACCCCCACTGACAATCGCTCTGACCTGCAACAACGCTGCGAACAAGGGGCGTTGTCAGTGGGGTGGTGCACCGTGGTCTCAGCAGTCGGAAGCGGCTGCCGAGCATTGGAGGGGGACCATGACCATGCCCGAGAAGAGCGCCGGTGCCGAGGTGCTGCGCCCGCACGCCGAAGACGCCTTCGCCCATGAACTGAAAGCCCTGGCGGCGGCCGACGACCGGACCCGCCCGGTCCGCTGGAAGCTCTCGCCCTGGGCCGTCGCCACCTACCTGCTCGGCGGCGAACTCCCCGACGGCACCGTCATCACGCCCAAGTACGTCGGCCCGCGCCGCATCGTCGAAGTCGCCGTCACCACCCTCGCCACCGACCGCGCCCTGCTGCTCCTCGGCGTCCCCGGCACTGCCAAGACCTGGGTGTCCGAGCACCTCGCCGCCGCGGTCAGCGGGGACTCCACCCTGCTCGTCCAGGGCACCGCGGGCACCCCGGAAGAAGCCATGCGCTACGGCTGGAACTACGCCCGGCTGCTCGCCCACGGCCCCAGCCGCGAGGCCCTCGTCCCCAGCCCCGTCATGCGGGCCATGACCGAGGGCCTGACCGCCCGGGTCGAGGAGCTGACCCGGATCCCCGCGGACGTCCAGGACACCCTGATCACCGTGCTGTCCGAGAAGACCCTGCCCATACCCGAGCTGGGCCAGGAGGCGCAGGCGGTCCGCGGCTTCAACCTCATAGCCACCGCCAACGACCGCGACCGCGGGGTCAACGAACTCTCCAGCGCGCTGCGCCGCCGCTTCAACACCGTCGTCCTGCCGCTGCCCGCGACCGCCGACGCCGAGGTCGACATCGTGGCCCGCCGGGTCGACCAGATGGGCCGCGCGCTGGACCTGCCGCCCGCGCCCGAGGGCCTGGACGAGATCCGCCGCGTCGTCACCGTCTTCCGCGAGCTGCGCGGCGGCATCACCGACGACGGGCGTACGAAGGTGAAGTCGCCGAGCGGCACCCTGTCCACCGCCGAGGCGATCTCCGTCGTCACCAACGGGCTGGCCCTCGCCGCCCACTTCGGCGACGGCGTGCTGCGCGCCTCGGACGTGGCCGCGGGCATCCTCGGCGCGGTCGTCCGCGACCCGGCCGCCGACACGCTGGTCTGGCAGGAGTACCTGGAGGCCGTGGTCCGCGAGCGCGACGGCTGGAAGGACTTCTACCGCGCCTGCCGGGAGGTGACGGTATGAGCCCGCGCGCCGGGGGACCGCTGCTGCTGGGCGTACGGCACCACGGGCCCGGCTCGGCCCGGGCCGTGCGGGCCGCGCTGGACGAGGCCCGGCCGCGGGCCGTGCTGATCGAGGGCCCGCCGGAAGGGGACGCGCTGCTGCCGCTGGCCGCCGACCCCGGGATGCGGCCGCCGGTGGCCCTGCTGGCCCACGCCGCCGACGATCCGGGCCGGGCCGCGTTCTGGCCGCTGGCCGCCTTCTCCCCGGAGTGGGTCGCCCTCCGCTGGGCGCAGAGCAGACAGGTCCCGGTCCGCTTCATCGACCTCCCGGCCGCCCACTCCCTCGCCCCCGCCGCCGACCCGGAGGCGGAGGAAGGGGAAGGGGGCGACGGCGACGGGGATGGGGAGACCGGCCCGGCCGCCGGGGTCCGGCTCGACCCCCTCGCCGTCCTCGCCGGGACCGCCGGGTACGAGGACCCGGAGCGCTGGTGGGAGGACGTCGTCGAGCACCGGGGGAGCGGCGGCCGGGCCGCGCCACTGGCCGCGTTCGAGGCGCTCGGCGAGGCGATGGCCGCCCTGCGCGAGGCGTATGGCGACGGCGGCCACCCCCGCGACCCGGTCCGCGAGGCCCACATGCGCCAGCGGATGCGGGCCGCCCGCCGCGAGTTCGGCGACGACTACGCGGTGGTGTGCGGGGCCTGGCACGTCCCGGCGCTGGGCGCGAAGACCACGGCCGCCGCCGACAAGGCGCTGCTCACCGGACTGCCCAAGGTCAAGGTGGAGACCACCTGGGTGCCCTGGACCCACCGCAGGCTGGCCCGGGCCGGCGGATACGGCGCGGGCATCACCTCCCCCGGCTGGTACGCGCACCTCTTCGCGGCCCGCGACCGGCCCGTGGAGCGCTGGCTGACCAAGATCGCCGGGCTGCTCCGGGAAGAGGACCGGCAGGTCTCCTCGGCCCATGTGATCGAGGCCGTCCGGCTCGCGGAGACCCTGGCCGCGATGCGCGGCCGCCCGCTGCCCGGCCTCGGTGAAACCCTCGAAGCGGCCCGGGCGGTGATGTGCGAGGGCTCCGACATCCCCCTCGCGCTGATCGAGGACCGCCTGGTCGTGGGCGACGTCCTCGGCGAAGTCCCGGACGCGGCGCCCGTCGTACCCCTCCAGCGGGACCTGACCCGGCAGCAGCGCTCCCTGCGCCTCAAGGCGGAGGCCCAGGAGCGGGACCTGGAGCTGGACCTGCGCAAGGACACCGACGGCGCCAAGAGCCTGCTGCTGCACCGGCTGCGGCTGCTGGGCATCGGCTGGGGCACGCCGACCGCCGCCCGGAGCAGCACCGGCACCTTCCGCGAGAGCTGGCGCCTGCGCTGGGAACCGGAGCTGTCGGTGCGGGTCGCCGAGGCCGGGGTCTGGGGCACCACCGTGCTCGCCGCGGCCACCGCCAAGGCGGAGGCCGAGGCGGCCGCCGCCGGGGAGCTGGGCGAGGTCACCGCGCTGGCCGAGCAGTGCCTGCTGGCCGGGCTGTCGCGGGCATTGCCCGCCGTCCTCCAGGCGCTGGCCGACCGGGCCGCCCTGGACACCGATGTGGCCCGGCTCGCCCGGGCCCTGCCCGCCCTCGCCCGCTCGCTGCGCTACGGCGATGTGCGCGGCACCGACACGGCCGCGCTGGGCACGGTCGCGGCCGGGCTCGCCGAGCGGATATGCGTCGCGCTGCCGGCCGCCTGCGCCACCGGGCTCGACGCCGACGCGGCGGCCGAAATGCGCGGCCATGTGGACGCGGTCCACGGCGCGATCGGGCTGCTCGGCCGCGACGGCGACGGCGGGAGCGACGGCGACGGCGGCGAAGGCGATGGCACCGGTGCCGGCGGGCTCGGCGGGCGCTGGAGGGCCGTCCTGCGGGCGCTGGCGGGCCGGGACACGGTGCCCGGGCTGATCCGCGGCCGGGCGGTCCGGCTGCTGCTGGACGAGGGCGCCCTGCCGGCCGGGGAGACCGCCCGGCTGATGGGGCTCGCGCTGTCCCCGGCGGCCGCGCCCGCCGACGCGGCCGGCTGGATCGAGGGCTTCGCGGGCGGTGCTTCCGGCGGCGGCACCCTGCTGGTCCACGACGAGCGGCTGCTCGGCCTGATCGACGCCTGGCTGACCGGAGTGCCGGAGCGCGCGTTCGTCGACGTACTGCCGCTGCTGCGGCGGACGTTCGGCGCGTACGAGCCGGGGGTCAAGCGGACCCTGGGCGAGCTGGTGCGCCGCGGGCCCGCCGCCGGGGCCGCGGCCACGGCCGGGACGGCCCCGGAAGGCTTCGGGCCCGAGCTGGACACGGATCGGGCGGACGCGGTGGTGGCGCTGGTCCGGATGCTGCTGGCGGGGGCCCGTAGCGAAGACGACGACCTGGTGGGGGTGGCCCGGTGAACACGACGGACACAGCGGACATGACAGACGCGACGGACACGGCGGAGGTGGCGGACACGGCGAGCGCGGAGGACGGGGCGGGGGAGCGGCTGCGGCGCTGGCGCCTGGTCCTCGGCGGGGGCGAGGCCGACGGCACCGGACACGCGCTGACCGGCCGGGACGCGGCGATGGACGCGGCCCTCGGCGCGCTCTACGGCGGCGCCGGGAACGGCGGCGGTCGCAAGGGGGCCGCCCGCGGGGGCGAGCGGTCCGCCGGGCTCGGGGCGTCCGCCCCGGCGGTGGCCCGCTGGCTGGGTGACATCCGTACGTACTTCCCCGCATCGGTCGTCCAGGTCATGCAGCGCGACGCCATCGAGCGGCTCGGGCTGTCCGCCCTGCTGCTGGAACCGGAGATGCTGGAAGCCGTCGAGCCGGACGTCCACCTCGTCGGCACCCTGCTCTCCCTCAACAAGGCGATGCCCGACACCACCCGCGAGACCGCCCGGATGGTGGTGCGCAAGGTGGTCGGGCAGCTGGAGAAGAAACTCTCCGGCCGCACCCGGGCCACCCTCGGCGGCGCGCTCGACCGCTCCGCCCGGATCAGCCGCCCCCGCCACCGGGACATCGACTGGGACCGCACGATCCGCGCCAACCTCAAGAACTACCTGCCCGAACACCGCACGGTCGTCCCCGAACGGCTGATCGGCTACGGCCGGTCGGAGCGGTCGGTGAAGAAGGAGGTGATCCTCTGCATCGACCAGTCGGGTTCGATGGCGGCCTCCGTCGTCTACGCCTCGGTCTTCGGCGCCGTCCTCGCCTCCATGCGCTCCCTCGCCACCCGCCTCGTCGTCTTCGACACCGCGGTCGTGGACCTCACCGACCAGCTGGACGACCCGGTGGACGTCCTGTTCGGCACCCAGCTCGGCGGTGGCACGGACATCAACCGGGCCCTCGCCTACTGCCAGTCGAAGATCACCCGGCCCGCGGACACCGTCGTCGTCCTGATCAGCGACCTCTACGAGGGCGGCATCCGCAACGAAATGCTGCGCCGGGTCGCGGCGATGAAGGCGGCGGGCGTCCAGTTCGTCACCCTGCTCGCGCTCTCCGACGAGGGCGCCCCCGCCTACGACCGGGAGCACGCGGCGGCCCTCGCCGCCCTGGGCGCCCCGGCCTTCGCCTGCACCCCCGACCTCTTCCCGGAGGTGATGGCGGCCGCGATAGAGAAGAAGCCGCTCCCGGTCCCGTCGTGAGGGAGGGTCCGTCGCCCGTCCGGCCGCTCACCGGACCCGCCGACTGGACCACGTCCCCGGCCGCTGGACAGGGGCAGATCGCACGAATCTGCAGATCAAGCGTGAGGCGATCTGTGACAGGTATCACCGCTCAGGTGTGATCTGCGATTTAGGGACCTACGTCCCACGGGGATAACCTGCGAGACGGACATGCCGCGTCCACGGTCACCGTGTGCGCCTCCCCTGTGACAGCGCCGTCACGTTGCCCTCCGCGGCACGCCCACGCAGATAGCAGAAAACCGCGAATCACTGCGAATCTTTGAAGACAAGGGACGGACGCGCGTGGACCTGTTCGAGTACCAGGCGAGGGACCTCTTCGCCAAGCACGGTGTACCGGTGCTGGCCGGTGAAGTGATCGACACGCCTGAGGCAGCCCGCGAGGCGACCGAGCGCATGGGCGGCAAGTCCGTCGTCAAGGCGCAGGTCAAGGTCGGCGGACGTGGCAAGGCCGGTGGCGTCAAGCTCGCCGCGACCCCGGACGAGGCCGTCGCTCGCGCGACGGACATCCTCGGCATGGACATCAAGGGCCACACGGTCCACAAGGTGATGATCGCCGAGACCGCCCCCGAGATCGCCGAGGAGTACTACGTCTCGTACCTCCTCGACCGGACCAACCGCACCTTCCTGGCCATGGCCTCGGTGCAGGGCGGTGTGGAGATCGAGGTCGTCGCCGAGGAGAACCCCGACGCCCTCGCGAAGGTCCCGGTCAACGCCAACGAAGGCGTGACCATCGAGAAGGCCCGCGAGATCGTCGCCCAGGCGAAGTTCCCGGCCGAGGTCGCCGAGCAGGTCGCCGAGATCCTGGTGACCCTGTGGAAGACCTTCATCGAAGAGGACGCCCTCCTCGTCGAGGTCAACCCGCTCGCGAAGGTGGCCGACGGCCGCGTCATCGCGCTCGACGGCAAGGTGTCGCTCGACGAGAACGCCGAGTTCCGTCAGCCGCACCACGAGGCGTTCGTGGACCACGCGTCCGCGAACCCGCTCGAGGCGGCCGCCAAGGCCAAGAACCTCAACTACGTCAAGCTCGACGGTGAGGTCGGCATCATCGGCAACGGCGCGGGTCTCGTCATGAGCACCCTCGACGTCGTCGCCTACGCCGGTGAGAACCACGGTGGCGTCAAGCCGGCCAACTTCCTCGACATCGGCGGCGGCGCGTCCGCCGAGGTGATGGCGAACGGCCTCGAGATCATCCTCGGCGACCCGGACGTCAAGTCCGTCTTCGTCAACGTCTTCGGTGGCATCACCGCCTGTGACGAGGTCGCCAACGGCATCGTCCAGGCCCTGGCCCTGCTGGAGAGCAAGGGCGAGGCGGTCACCAAGCCGCTGGTCGTCCGCCTCGACGGCAACAACGCCGAGCTGGGTCGCAAGATCCTCTCGGACGCCAACCACCCGCTGGTCCAGCGCGTGGACACCATGGACGGCGCGGCCGACAAGGCCGCCGAGCTCGCGGCTGCGAAGTAAGGGCAGAGGTCACAGACTCACATGGCTATCTTCCTCAACAAGGACAGCAAGGTCATCGTCCAGGGCATGACCGGTGCCACGGGCATGAAGCACACCAAGCTGATGCTGGCTGACGGCACCAACATCGTCGGCGGCGTGAACCCGCGCAAGGCGGGCACCACCGTCGACTTCGACGGCACCGAGATCCCGGTCTTCGGTTCCGTCGCCGAGGCGATGGAGAAGACGGGCGCCAACGTCTCCGTCCTCTTCGTCCCGCCGGCCTTCGCCAAGGCCGCCGTCGTCGAGGCCATCGACGCCGAGATCCCGCTGGCCGTCGTCATCACCGAGGGCATCGCGGTGCACGACTCCGCCGCCTTCTGGTCGTACGCGTCCAGCAAGGGCAACAAGACCCGGATCATCGGCCCGAACTGCCCCGGTCTCATCACGCCGGGCCAGTCCAACGCCGGCATCATCCCGGGCGACATCACCAAGCCCGGCCGCATCGGTCTCGTGTCCAAGTCCGGCACGCTGACCTACCAGATGATGTACGAGCTGCGCGACCTCGGCTTCTCGTCCGCCGTCGGCATCGGTGGCGACCCGGTCATCGGCACCACGCACATCGACGCCCTCGAAGCGTTCGAGGCCGACCCCGACACCGACCTGATCGTCATGATCGGTGAGATCGGCGGCGACGCCGAGGAGCGTGCGGCGGACTACATCGCCAAGCACGTCACCAAGCCGGTCGTCGGTTACGTCGCGGGCTTCACCGCCCCCGAGGGCAAGACCATGGGCCACGCCGGCGCCATCGTCTCCGGCTCCTCCGGCACCGCGCAGGCCAAGAAGGAGGCCCTTGAGGCCGCCGGCGTCAAGGTCGGCAAGACGCCGACCGAGACGGCGAAGCTGGCGCGCGAGATCCTGAACGCCACGGGCGCCTGATCTCAGCCGCACGGCTCTTCAGCTGTACGTGAACGGGCGTGGCCCGCACCCATCGAGGGTGCGGGCCACGCCCGTTTTCGCGTTCCGCGTCCGGTACCCGTCCTACTCGCCCTTCGGGTGCAGCCGGTGCGGTCCGGCGGCCGGTTCCGAGCGGAGCTTCTCGTGCAGCTGCCTGCTCTCCTCGCTGAGCCGCGGCGGACCGTTGTGCGGCGCGGGCACCCCGGCGACGGCGGCGCCGGGAGCGTTCGGGGGCTCGTACCGCGTCGGGGCCGTCACGGCCGTGTAGGCGGTCGCCGCCGCGATCGCCGCCGTCAGCCCGACGACCGCGCGGGTCCAGAAGCGGTTGCGGTGCTCACAGCTGCGGCGGACGTCCGCCGCCGGGCGCGGTACGAGCGACACGGCGGGTGTGAGCGAGCCGAGCCGCTCGCGCAGCAGCGCCGACTGCTTCCCGGGCGCTGTGTCGACCAGCTCGGGCAGCCGGTGGGCCAGCTCGGCATGGGCGTTGACCAGCCGGTTCCCGGCGGTCGGCGTGCTGGCCTCGGTCTCGGCGGCGGTGTCCGGGAGGTCGAGGCCGATGCCGTCGTAGAGCAGCACGGTGCGCCGGTGGGCGGGGGGCAGCGCGAGCATCGCGTCCATGAGGATGAGGTCGGCGGGCTCGGCCGGGGGCTTGTCGGGGTGCTTGTGCGCCCGGCTGAACCGGTGCCAGGGGGAGAGCGCGTACTCGTACGCCGCCGCGCGCACCCACCCGACCGGGTCCGGGTCGGTGGCGACCTCGGGCCAGAGCCGCCAGGCCTGGTGGAAGGCGCGCTCGACGGAGGTGCGGGCGAGGGCGCGGCGGCCGGTGAGCAGGTACGTCTGCCGTACGAGGGCGGGTGCGGCGTAGGCGTAGAGCGCGTCGAAGGCTTCGGCGGGGGCGAGGGGCGCGGGGGCCGGGCGGTCCTCGGGGGCGGCCTCGGTGACCGGGTCGGGCGGTGCGGCCTCGGCGGCGGGCGCGGTGGCGGCGGGCGCGGAATCGGGCACCGGGTCGACCGCGGCGCCGGTCGCGGGCGCGGGCTCGGGTGTGGAAGCGGGCTCGGGCTCGGGTGCGGGCTCGGGGGTGTCCGTACGGTCGTCCGCGCCGGTCAGCAGCTTGACGTAGGCCTCGCGCTTGCGGCCCCGGGGGGCTGTGCGGCCGGTTTCCCAGGAACGGACCGTGGAGGGGGTCACCCCGAGGGCGGTGGCGATCTCGTCATGGGTCAGCTCGGCCGCCTCGCGCAGTCTGCGGCGCTCCTTCGGGGAGGGAAGGCCCAGCTCCGAGGTCGTCTCGATGCTTTGTGTCATGCCACACTCCCCGCGACCCGGCAGTCCTGGGCGAAAAAGTACATAAACGTATATTGAGCGACACCACGGGCAATCGCCTGTTACCCGGCCATAGCGCGTGTCGTTGGCACCATGGCGGGGTGACCCAAGTGACCGAACGCGGGACGTCCTTGCCGACGGCGCCGCGGTCCGGCGGACGGCGCCGTTCTCCGGCGGCCGCCGCGTGTGTGCTGGGCGGAGCCGTGGCCGCCGGACTGGGGCTCGGCTGCGTCGCCGTCCTCGTCATCGTGCTGTGGATCAGCTCGCCCTACCCCGACAGCGGGCCCGCCGGGGCGCTGCACGTGGCGGCCGGGCTGTGGCTGCTCGCCCACGGAACCGACCTGATCAGGTACGACACGCTGTCGGGGGTGCCCGCACCGGTGGGGATCACCCCCCTGCTGCTGCTCGGCCTGCCCATCCTCCTCATGCGGCGGGCGGCCCGGCTCGCGACCGACGACGGTGACGGAGCGGCCGGGGGCGAGGTGCTCTCCGCCGGGACCGTCTTCGCCGCGGTGCTCTGCGGCTATCTGGCCGTCGGGGCGGGCGCGACCGTGTACGCCGCCCGCGGGCCGGTGCCGGCCGATCCGCTCAGCGCGGCCTGGCACGTACCGCTGGTCGCGGTGGTCTCGGCCGCCGCCGGAGTCTGGGCCGCCCGGGGCCGCCCCGGCGTGCGCTGGCCGTCCTGGGTGCCGAGGGGCGTACGGAGGGGCTTCGCGCGCCCCCGGTACGCGCTGGCGCTGCGGGCCGGGAGCGCGGGGGCGCTCGTTCTCGTCGGCGGGGGCGCACTGCTGCTCGCGGCCTCCCTCGCCTGGCACGGCGCGGAGGTGCAGACGTCGTTCCTGTCGCTGACCGGGGTGTGGTCGGGCCGGTTCGCGGTGCTGCTGGTGGCGCTGGCGCTGGTGCCGAACGCGGCGGTGTGGGGCGCGGCCTACGCGCTCGGCCCCGGCTTCGCCGTGGGCACCGGCGCGACCGCGACCCCGCTCGGCTTCGCGGGATCCCCGGCGATGCCCGGGTTCCCGCTGCTCGCGGGGCTCCCGCCCGAAGGGCCCGGCTCGCCGCTGACCTGGGCGGTCGGTGCGGTGCCGGTGGCGGCGGGGCTGCTGGTCGGATGGTTCGCGGTGCGGCGGGCGCGGGAGGTCTCCTACGGGGAGACCGCGCTGACCGCGGCGCTGGGCGGGGTGGTGTGCGGGCTGCTGCTCGGCGGGCTCGCGGCGATGGCCGGAGGGCCGATGGGCTCGCGGGAACTGGCCGACTTCGGGCCGGTGTGGTGGGCGACCGGAGCGGCGGCGGCCGGGTGGACGCTGGGGCTGGCGGTACCGGTGGCGTTGGGGGTGCACGGGTGGCGGGAGCGGCCCGTGCGGGTCGCTGCGCGGGCGGCGCGGAAGGATGCGGGCGGCTGGCACGACAGCGGCGTACGGGAACTCCGCTGGGCGGCCCTCCGCAAGGCCGCCGGCACCCTCGTCCCGGACTTCCCGCCGCCCTGGGCGGGCGGGGCGGACCGGGCGCCGGGGGTGGTTCCGCCGGCCCCGGCGCCGGTGCCGGTGGCTCCGGCTCCCGTGGTGGTCCCGGCTCCCGGGCCGGGCCCGGTGGCGTCGGCCCCGGTGCCTGGGGCACTGGTGTCCGGGGCTGGTCCGGTGCCCGGGGTGGCTGCGGCTCCCGGGGCGGTCCTGGTGCCGTCGGCCCCGGTGCCTGGGGCTGGTCCGGTGCCCTGGGTGGCCCCGCTGCCTGGGGCCTCGGTGTCCGGGGTGGCCTCGGCTTCCGGGCCGGGTCCGGCGCCGTCTGCCCCGGTGCCCGGGGTGGTTCCGCTGCCCGTGGGCCCGGCTTCCGGGGGTGGTCCGGCCTCGGGGTCTGGGCCGGGCGCGTCCTCCGGGACGGATCCGGTTCCGGTGGCGCCGGTGCCCGGGTCGGGCCAGGGGGGTGGGTCGCTCGGCGACGACGGTGCTGTGTCGGGCCTGCGGGGGGCGGCGGTCGTGCCCGCCTCCGGTCCGGGGCCGGGGGCCCTGTCGCCTGGAGTGGCGGGGGCTCGGGTCATGACGAAGCGGGAGCCGGGGGGCGAGGGGTAGCGGGGGTGGGGGTGGGGGTGGGGGTGGGGTGGGCCCTGCGGGGCGAAGTTCCCCAGTCCCGCCCCTTCCCGAAACTGGGGGCTCCGCCCCCAGACCCCGGCCGTGCCGGACGTACGCGCACCACCCGTGCGGGGCATGCGGCCCCAGCCGCCCCGGGCCCTACGCCAGGTCCGCCGGGGCTTCGCCCCGGGCCCTTGGCCCGGCCCCGCGCCGGGCGGCCGACGGGGCTCCGCCCCTGTTCCCCGGCCCGCGCCCAGCGGGGCGGCGGGGCTTCGCCCCAGGCCCCAGGCCCCAGGCCCGGCCCATGCCGTCTGGGCCCCGGCCCGGGCCCGTGCCCGGCGGAACGGCGGGGCTTCACCCCAGGACCCCAGGACCCCAGCGCCCCGGGCCCTGCCCGCGCCCGGCGGGGCGACGGGGCTCCGCCCCTGTTCCCCGGCCCGCGCCCAGCGGGGCGGCGGGGCTTCGCCCCAGGCCCCAGGCCCCAGGCCCGGCCCATGCCGTCTGGGCCCCGACCCGGGCCCGCACCCAGCGGGACGGTGGGGCTTCGCCCCAGCCCCCGGCCTCCAGCCCCCGGCCCCCACCGCCCCGCCCCGCGGCCAGTGTCCGGCTGCTACTCCGGGACCTTCAGCAGGTCGCCCAGGAAGTTGTCCGGGAGTTGGGTGTTGCACTGGAGTTCCGCGGTGCGGGTGAGGGCGTCGTCGCGGCAGATGTAGAAGTCCTTGTACGCGATCTGCAGGGCGTACGAGCCCAGGGCCAGGATCACGGCCAGGGATGCCGTGACCAGGCCGCTGATCGCCGCCGCGCGCTGGGGGCGGGCCGCCGGGCCCAGGGAGGCCAGGCCGCTCTCGGGTGCGGGGGACGTGGCGGGCGCGGGGGGCGCGGACGGGGTCGGGCGCTTGAAGCGGAGGGCGCTCACGCCCCAGTACAGGGCCAGCGCACCCAGCAGCAGGCCCACCGACGGGATGCCGAAGACGCCGAGGAAGAAGCCCCACATGCCGGCGAGCAGCGCGTACCGGGCGCGCCGCTGCATGGGGTCGGAGGGGTCCCAGCGGGCCGGGCCACCCCCGGGGCCGCCGGGTCCGTCACCGCCGTCCCGGTCCCGGTTCCGGTGTTCCTGGTCGTCCGCACCGTGCCTCGGCTGCCAGGGCTGGTCGGGCCGGCCCTCCGGAGGTGCCGCGAAGGGGTTGTCCTGCTGGGGTCCGGACGGGGGGGTGGGAGAGGAGGGCTGACGGCGGTCCGGCATCGGGTGCGTTTCTTCCCCTGTGTGGTGGTGTGTCCCGTGATGGGTGGCTGCTGGGCGCGGGTAAATGACCGTGAACGGCTTGTATGCCTGACGCTACCTGCCGGTCGTCCCCCCGTCCCTCGGGGGCCGTCCCGTGTGCCGGTATCGTTGCAGGCGGTCGGTGGCTTCGTATGGTCCCCCGTATATCGGGGTGCCCGAGTTTCGTACGACCGCACAAAGACGAAACCCGCATTCCGCAAGAAAGGGCCTCCCATGGCCGCCTCCCGCCTGGTCGTGCTGGTTTCCGGCTCCGGCACCAATCTCCAGGCCCTGCTCGATGCCGTCGATCTCGGTGCCGAAGTCGTCGCCGTGGGGGCCGACCGCGAGAACATCGTGGGTCTGGAGCGGGCCGAGAAGGCCGGCATCCCCACCTTCGTGTGTCCCGTCAAGGGGTACGCCAGTCGCGCGGAGTGGGACGCGGCGCTCACCGAGGCCACCGCCGCGTACGAGCCGGACCTGGTGGTCTCCGCCGGGTTCATGAAGATCGTGGGCGAGCGGTTCATCGACCGCTTCGGCGGCCGGTTCATCAACACGCACCCCGCCCTGCTGCCCGCCTTCCCCGGCGCGCACGGCGTACGGGACGCCCTCGCGTACGGCGCGAAGGTCACCGGGTGCACGGTCCACTTCGTGGACACCGGCGTGGACACCGGTCCGATCATCGCTCAGGGTGTGGTCGGGATCCGGGACGAGGACGACGAAGCCGCTCTCCATGAGCGCATCAAGGAAGTCGAGCGCACGCTGCTCGTCGATGTCGTGGGGCGCCTGGCCCGGCACGGCTACCGCATTGAGGGACGAAAGGTAACAATCCAGTGACCGCCGTAGAGACCGCAGAGAGCAACGACCCCGTGACGACCCAGCGGCCGATCCGGCGCGCGCTCGTCAGCGTCTACGACAAGACGGGACTGGAAGAGCTGGCCCGCGGCCTGCACGAGGCGGGCGTCACCCTCGTCTCCACCGGCTCCACCGCCTCGAAGATCGCCGCCGCCGGGGTGCCCGTCACCAAGGTCGAGGAGCTGACCGGCTTCCCCGAGTGCCTGGACGGCCGGGTCAAGACCCTGCACCCCCGCGTGCACGCGGGCATCCTCGCGGACCTGCGCCTGGAGGACCACCGCCGCCAGCTCGCCGAGCTGGAGGTCGAGCCCTTCGACCTGGTGATCGTCAACCTCTACCCCTTCCGCGAGACCGTCGCCTCCGGCGCGAGCCCCGACGAGTGCGTCGAGCAGATCGACATCGGCGGCCCCTCGATGGTCCGCGCGGCCGCCAAGAACCACCCGTCGGTGGCCGTGGTGACCAGCCCCGAGCGCTACGCCGACGTCCTCACCGCGGCGCAGGGCGGCGGGTTCGACCTGACCGCGCGCAAGCGGCTGGCGGCCGAGGCCTTCCAGCACACCGCCGCCTACGACGTCGCCGTGGCCTCCTGGTTCACGAATGCGTACGCTCCCGAAGAGGGCGCCGTGCTCCCCGAGTTCCTGGCCGGCGCCTGGGACCGCAAGGCGAGCCTGCGCTACGGCGAGAACCCGCACCAGGCCGCCGCGCTGTACACGGACGGCCAGCCGGGCGGGCTCGCCAACGCCGAGCAGCTGCACGGCAAGGAGATGTCCTTCAACAACTACGTCGACACGGAGGCCGCCCGCCGGGCCGCCCACGACCACGACGAGCCCTGTGTCGCGATCATCAAGCACGCCAACCCGTGCGGCATCGCGGTCGGTGCGGACGTCGCCGAGGCGCACCGCAAGGCGCACGCCTGCGACCCGCTGTCGGCCTTCGGCGGCGTCATCGCCGTCAACCGTCCGGTGACCGTCGCGCTCGCCGAGCAGGTCGCGGAGATCTTCACCGAGGTCATCGCCGCCCCGGCGTACGAGGACGGCGCCCTGGAGGTCCTCGCCAAGAAGAAGAACATCCGCGTCCTGAAGGTGGACGGCGACCCGCACCAGCCGGGCGACCTCAAGCCGATCAGCGGCGGTGCGCTGCTCCAGCACTCGGACCTCTTCCAGGCCGAGGGCGACGACCCGGCGAACTGGACGCTCGCCACCGGTGACGCCCTCTCGGCGACCGAACTCGCCGAGCTGGCCTTCGCCTGGAAGGCCTGCCGCGCCGTCAAGTCCAACGCGATCCTGCTGGCCAAGGACGGTGCCTCGGTCGGCGTCGGCATGGGCCAGGTCAACCGCGTCGACTCCGCGAAACTCGCCGTCGAGCGGGCGGGCGCCGAGCGCGCGCAGGGCGCGTACGCCGCTTCGGACGCCTTCTTCCCGTTCCCGGACGGGCTGGAGATCCTGACCGCCGCGGGCATCAAGGCCGTGGTGCAGCCGGGCGGTTCGGTCCGTGACGAGCAGGTCATCGAGGCGGCGCAGAAGGCGGGCGTCACGATGTACTTCACCGGGACGCGCCACTTCTTCCACTGATCCCGGACCGGTTCCTCACACGGCGAAGGCCGCGACCCGCATGCGCTGCGGGTCGCGGCCTTCGCCGTCTGCTGTGTGCCTACGCGGCTCAGAAACGCGGGCGCTTGAACCAGGCGGCGCCGGAGCTGCCGACCACCGAGGCGAGGATGATGCCGCCGAGGGCCAGGCCGACGATCCCGCCGAAGGCGCCGGGCGCGGCACCGTTGGATCCGATGTTGGCGAAGTTGGCGAGGCTGCCCAGCAGGGAGATCGAGGCGTAGACGATCGTCGTGACCCGGATGCCGTTGCCACCCTTGGCGAACTTAACGCCCAGGAAGATGGACAGGGCGGCCATCGCGAGGAACAGGACACCGATGAAGACGAGCACGCCGCCCACCATGCCGCCCGCGGTGCTGGTCGAGCTGCTGCTGCTCGAAGAGCTGACGCTCGTCACCGCGGCGCCGCCGATGGCCATGCCGATGCCGCCGATGATCTGGAGGCCGCCGATGATGAAGAGCAGGACGCGCGAGGTCTTCAGAAGGCCCGGCATCTGCATGGGCGCACCCGGGTATCCGCCCGGGTAACCGGCGGGGGCACCCTGCTGCGGGTAGCCGTATCCGGGCTGGCCCTGCGGCGGGATGCCCTGCGGGGCCTGCTGCGGGTAGCCGTAACCGGGCTGGCCCTGCGGTGCCTGGGGCTGCTGTCCGTACGGGTTGTTCGGGTCGCCGAAACTCATCTTGAGGTGTTCCTCCGTGGAAGTGCGGGGACGCACGGCACGCACGGAGGAACTCTGCAACTTGCGGTACGCCCCCCGGCACTGCCCGCGGCACTCTTTGCCCTGCATCGTCGTCGGACTGGCCTGGACTTGTCCAGTTGGTTCCCGCGAGCCCCGTAACTTGTTGTGCAAGTGCAATGAACCGGGCGGCCAGGTGAGCGGCTTGACGGATCCTGAGTGGAACCGGGGGCGGTCCATCCGGGAGGATGGGGCCATGACCGCCCAGATTCTCGATGGCAAGGCCACCGCGTCCGCGATCAAGTCCGAACTGACGGCCCGCGTGGCGGCCCTCACGGCCCGGGGCATCACCCCCGGCCTGGGCACCCTGCTGGTCGGCGACGACCCGGGGAGCCGCTGGTACGTCAACGGCAAGCACAAGGACTGCGCCGAGGTCGGCATCGCCTCGATCCAGCGCGAACTGCCCGCGACGGCCTCCCAGGAGGACATCGAAGCGGTCGTCCGTGAACTCAACGCGAACCCCGAGTGCACGGGGTACATCGTCCAACTGCCGCTCCCCAAGGGCATCGACACCAACCGCGTGCTCGAACTGATGGACCCGGCGAAGGACGCCGACGGCCTGCACCCGATGTCGCTCGGGCGGCTGGTGCTGAACGAGCCGGGTCCGCTGCCGTGCACTCCGTACGGGATCGTGGAGCTGCTCCGGCACCACGGGGTGGAGATCAACGGCGCGCACGTGGTGGTGCTCGGCCGCGGGATCACCGTCGGCCGGTCCATCGGGCTGCTGCTGACCCGCAAGTCGGAGAACGCGACCGTGACGCTGTGCCACACCGGTACGCGTGACCTGCCCGCCCTGCTGCGGCAGGCGGACATCGTGGTGGCGGCGGCGGGCGTCCCGCACCTGGTCAAGCCCGAGGACGTGAAGCCGGGGGCGGCGGTCCTCGACGTCGGCGTGAGCCGGGACGAGCACGGGAAGATCGTCGGGGACGTGCACCCGGGGGTCGCGGAGGTGGCCGCGTGGCTGTCCCCGAACCCGGGCGGCGTCGGTCCGATGACGCGGGCGCAGCTGCTGGTGAATGTGGTGGAGGCGGCGGAGCGGCTGGTTCCGGCGGCGGAGACCGCGTGAGCACGCCGGAGCCGTCCGCCCACAAGGGGTCCGGCCAGGAGCCGGGCGGTACGCGGCCGTCGCGCCGCCCGCCCGCCGTCACGCTCGACACCGCCCGGCCCGAGGGCGGTGGCCGCGCGGCGCCCGGAGGCGCGCCCGCGCCCGCGCGTCAGTGGCCGATGCTCAGCGTGCTCGGGGCCACCGCCGCCGGGCTGCTCATCACCGCGCTCGGGTACTCCCGGGTCGGCTGCCTGCTCATCGGGGTGGCGCTGGTCGCCGCCGCGGTGCTGCGGCGGGTGCTGCCGTCCGTGGGGATGCTCGCGGTCCGGTCCCGCTTCACGGACATGGTCACCTACGGCCTCCTCGGCGTCGCGATCATCCTGCTCACGCTGGTGACGGAGCCGAAGCCGTGGCTGGAGATCCCGTTCCTGACGGACGCGGTGCGGTTCACGGTCCGCTGAGCGCCGGTCCGCCGGGCGCGGGTGCGCCGAGCGCCGCCAGGGTGGCCAGGGTCGCCGCGATGGCGGGCTGGGCCTTGGCGCCCGTACGGACCAGCGCCTCGATGGTCCGGCCGCGCCCCGGCAGCGTGAGCACCGCGGTGCCGGGCGGCGGGCTGCCGCACAGCAGCTTCGGCAGGATCGTCACCGCGTGCCCGGTGGCCACCAGCCACAGCGCCCCGCGCAGGTCCCCGCAGTCGTGCTCGATCCTGGGGGTGAACCCGGCGTTGCGGCAGGCGTGCAGCAGCATCTCGCGGCAGCTGCTGGGCGGCGGCGCGGCGATCCACGCCCGGTCGCGCAGGGCCGCGAGCCCGTCCCGCTCCACGGCCGGACGCAGCGCCTCCGGGAACGCCAGGCAGAGCGGGTCGTCGAACAGGGGCACCGAGGTGGTGCCGATCGCGGGCGGCTCGCCGAGCAGGTGGTAGTGGTAGGTGACGGCCAGGTCCAGCTCGCGCCGGCGCAGCCGCGGCACCGCGTCCTCCGGTTCGGCCTGGACGATCCGGGGCCGCAGCAGCGGGTGACGGCGGGCCAGTTCCGCGACGAGCGGGGCCGCGACAGGCCCCAGCGCGCTCGGCGCGCAGCCGATGCTCAGCTCCCCGCTGAGGTCGTCGTCGAGCGCCCGTACCGCCCCCTCGGCCCGCTCCAGCGCGGCCAGGACGTGCTCGCACTCGGCCGCGAGGGCCGCCCCGGCCGCCGTGAGCCGCAGTCCGCGCCCCTCGCGCCGCATGAGGGAGGCGCCCGCCTCGGTCTCCAGGGCCCGCAGTTGCTGGGACACGGCGGAGGGGGTCACGCCGTGGAGATCGGCGACCGCGGTCACCTTTCCGTGTTGTGCCAGGTCACGAAGGATCACCATGCGCTTCACATCAAGCATGAGTTCATCTTAATGATGGTTGAAGCCTGAGTAGCTGGACTTCACTGTCTTTCCCGCGCCATCCTCGGACCATGACGACTCCGAAGACTCAGAAGATTCTGCTGATCGGTGCGAACGGCACCCTCGGGCGAGCGGTTCACACGGCTCTGCGGGAGCGCGGCCACGAGGTCCTCACCGCGTCCCGCAAGGACTCGGACTTCTCCGTCGACATCACCGATCCCGCCTCGATCCGCGCCCTGTACGACCAGGCGGGCCCGGTCGACGCGGTCGCGAGCGCGGCGGGCAGCGTCCCGTGGAAGCCCGTGGGCGAACTGACCACCCAGGACATCCGGGCCGGCCTCGAAGGCAAGGCCGTCAGCCAGATCGAGCTGGTCCTCCAGGGCCTGGAGCGGCTGCCCGAGCACGGCTCGTACACGCTCATCACCGGCATCCTGGCCCGCGAGTTCCTGCTCACCGGCGCGGTCTCCTCCCTCGCCAACGGCGCCGTCGAGGCCTTCGTCCGCGCGGCCGCCATCGAACTCCCGGGCCGCCAGCGGATCAACGCGGTCAGCCCGACCGTCTTCGAGGAGTCCCTTGACCTCTACGGCGACGCCTTCGCCGGATTCGACCCCGTACCGGTGAGCCGGGCCGCGGCCGCCTACGTGAAGTCGATCGAGGGCCACCAGACCGGGCAGGTCTTCCGCGTCGGGTAGGTGAATAGCCGCACTGCGTAAAGCCGAACCATCGCCACACCTTCCAACACCCGCCTCTGGAATGCACAGTCGGTAGGTATCTCTGGAATTTTCCGGATTACGGAGGGACAGTGATGAACGCAACGGACGAAGGCTCGGGAATAGGAACAGGGACGTCTCCCCGAGTGCTCAAGATCGGACTCGTCGGGGGCCTCAGCTTCCCGTCGACGATCACCTACTACTACCGCATAAACCGCGAGATCAACAGCCGGCTCGGTCTCGCGCATTCCCCGCGCATCGCCCTGGAAAGCCTGGACTTCCAGCCGATGGTGGAAGCGATCGCGGCCCGGGACGGCGACTCGGTGGCCGGGCAGATCGCGGGAGCGGCGCGCCGCCTGCAGGCGGGCGGCGCGGAGTTCTTCGCGATCTGCTGCAACACCGTCCACGAGTACGCCGACCTGGTCACCGCGCAGACCGACCTCCCGCTCATCAACATCTGCAAGGTGACCGCGGCGGAGACCGAACGCCGCGGCTTCACCAAGATCGGCCTGCTGGGCTCCGCCTTCTCCATGGAGGAGTCCTTCTACCGCGACGAGTTCACCGCCCGCGGCATCGAGGTCGTCGTCCCGGAGGCGGACGACCGGGCCTTCATGCAGTACTCCATCGAGCGCGAGCTGTGCACCGGCACCATCTCGCAGGCCACCCGGGACCGCTTCCTGCGGATCTCGAACGACGTCCTCGCGCAGGGCGCGCAGGCGCTCGTACTGGCCTGCACCGAGGTGCCGCTGGTGGTCCGTCCCGAGGACTTCGACGCCCCGGTCATCGACACCGTCCACGTCCACACCGAGGCCATCGTGGAGTACGCCCTCGCCCACGCCGGGGCGGCGGAGCCGGTCCCCGCCGCCGAGGCGGCCACCGCGGGCGCCGGGCGGTCGTGATGCGCGCCGTCCACGTCAAGATGACGGTCGCGACGGTCCTCCTCGGCTCGTACCTCGTCGCGAGCAAGCTGATCCTGCGCGAGGTGCCGGTCTTCACCGCCACGTTCGTGCGCCTGGTCGCCGCGGTCGTGGTGCTCGCCGTGTACCTGCGGCTGCGGCCCCCCGAGCGCGGCGGGGGCGCGCGGCCCGCCCGGCCGGGGCGGCGCGACGCGCTGGTGCTCTTCGCGCAGACCCTGCTCGGGGTGTTCCTGTTCAGCGTGTTCGCCATGTACGGCGTGAAGATGACCGGGGCCATCGAGGCCGGCGTGCTCCTCGGCATGGTGCCCATCTCGATCAGCCTGGTCGCCATCGTCTTCCTAGGGGAGCGGCTGACCGGGCGGCGCGGGCTGGGCATCGCGCTGGCCGTGCTCGGCGCCGTCAGCATCAATGTGATGAGCGGCGGCGGGCGCACGGCCGGCGCGCACGCGGCGCTCGGCGTGCTGCTGCTCGTGTGCTCCGTGCTGTGCGAGGCGGTGTTCGTCACCTTCGGCAAGCTGCTGAAGACGCCCATCGCGCCCGCCCGGCTCTCGCTGATCCTGTCGGTGGCCGGGGCGCTGATGTTCCTGGTGCCGGCGGGCGTCGAGTCGCACTGGGGGGCGGCCCTGGCCGGGGTGAGCTGGCAGACCTGGGCGCTGATGGCGTACACCGGGGTGGCCATCAACGGCATCGCGGTCGTGCTCATGTACGACAGCCTCGACAGCGTGGACACCACGGTGGTGGCGGCCTTCACGGCGCTCACCCCGGTCAGTGGCGCCGTGCTGTCCGTATTGCTGCTCGGCGAACAGCTGCGCGTCTACCACCTGGTCGGCATGGCCCTGGTGGTCGGCGGGGTCTTCGTCGTGGCGAAGGAAAAGCCCGCCGTGAAAGCGGTGAGTGCGGTGAAAGAGGTGAAGGAGCCGCAGGAATCCGCGGAGGTCCATCCTGCGTATTCCGGCAATGCGGTTGTCTGAACCTTGAGAGGCCTTCTGCGCCGTGCCCCCGGCACGGCAGAGTCTCAGTCAGGACGAGACTCTCAAGAAGGGAACGGTACCAATGGCAACTGCCCTTGCTGCCCCTCTCATTTCCTCCGCATCTGGTTCGGCTTCGGTGAATTCCTTTGACCAGGAACTCGCGAACGACCTGGCAAAGGCTTTTCCGCAGTCCGGGCCACACGACCGTGAAGTGCGGCTGAAGCTCTTCAAACGGCTCCACGCCCACTACGTCGCCTACATGGCGGGTCCCGAGGACTTCTCCTCGATCCCCCGGCTCAACGGCGACCCGGGCATCACGGCCATCGAGGACGCCTGGCTGTCCTGGGAGGACGGCCAGGTGGACCTCGCCGCGCTGCCGAAGACGGGCGCGGAGTTCCGCAGCTGGTTCCTGACCACCGCGGACCAGCACACCCAGCCCGAGTTCTGTGCCTACCTCGCCGACGAGGCCGACCTCAACGAGATCGCCCTCTTCTTCATGGGCGAGGAGCTGGTCGACAGCAAGTTCGACGACCTGATGGCCATGGTGCAGATCGGCACCCAGGGCCCCACCAAGCTCACCATCGCCGAGAACTACTGGGACGAGATGGGCGAGGGGAACATCGAGCACATCCACACCCGGATGTTCGAGCACTCCGCCCAGTACATGCGCACCCACTTGGCGAAGTCGTCCATCGACTACTCCAACCTCCAGTTCCCCGAGGCGTACGAGAACGCCTCGCTGCTCCTCCAGTACGGCATCCACCGCCACCTCAACCCCCGTGCCCTGGGCGCGATGGGCGTCCTGGAGCAGAGCGCCTCGCCGCGCTTCCAGGCGATGGTCGACGGCTGCCGCCGCCTCGGCGTCCCGGAGGACGTCATCGACTACCAGCGGATCCACGTCCACGTGGACGCCGATCACGGCGCCGAGTGGTTCGAGGGGGTCTTCGTACCGCTCGTGGACCGCTCGCCCGGCCTGCTCCGGGAGATCTCCCTCGGGGTGCTCACCCGGGTGCGCGTGGCCAATGGCTACTACTCGCGCATCTGGGACGCCATGAAGGCACTCCGCTAGCAGCCGGAGGCCCATGAGGGCCGGGACAGCCGGGACAGGGAACGTCGAGAACGGGTGGAATCGATGCCGATCGCAGAAATACCCCGGAAGCCGCAGCTCCTGTACGCACGAGCCCGCGTGACCGGGCACGACCAGACCGTCTACATCATCAAGCTGTTCGTCGCCGCGGCGCTCATCGCCGCGGGCGTCCTGCTCACGGCGCAGGACGGACTGCTGCCCTCCGCGGCGGGAGTGGTGCTCCTCGCCGCCGTCTACACGCACATGGTGGAACTCCAGCACCAGGCGCTGCACCACACCGCCTTCACCTCCGCCAAGCCCCACCGGATCGTCGGGATCCCGCTCGGGCTGCCGCTGCTCGTGTCGTACACCCACTACCGGGTGCGCCACCTCCAGCACCACAAGGCCCTCGGGACCCCGCAGGACTCGGAGTTCTTCGGCTTCGACACCAGGGCCCCCCTCACCTGGGGGATGCTGGCGCGCGGCGCCTTCGACTACTCGCGGCTGTGGGTGATCGGCCGCGAGATCGTCCGCAGCTGGCGGGGCACCTGGGAGTACGACGCCGGGGACATCTCCGACCGCAGGCGCGGCGAGATCATGTCCGAGTACCGGTGGATGGCCGTACTGCCCGTCGCCGCGGTGGCCCTGGCGCTGGCCGGGTACGGCGGGCCGGTGCTGGAACTGTGGGTGCTGCCGCTGCTCGTCGCGGCGCCGATGCACTTCTTCCTGGAGCTGCCGGAGCACATCCTGTGCGACACGGAGACCACGGACGTGCTGCGCAACACCCGCTCCATCACCGGGAGCTGGTTCAGCACCTGGTACACCAACGGCAACAACCTGCACGTCGAGCACCACGCGGCGATGACCGTGTCGATCAACCGGCTGCGGGCCCGCCACGACGAGGTCACCACCCTGGCGAAGTACGTCGACCGGAGCTATCCGGCGTTCTTCCTCTCGGTGGCGCGGGAGGCGATGCGCAACGCGCGGCGCTCGCCGGAACCCGTGGCCGAGCAGGCCGAGGCGGCCCGGGCAACGACCGGGGAATCGACCAGGGAATCGACCCGGGAATCCGCCCGGGAGTCGGTGTCCGTCGGGGCCGTGAGCGGGCCGCGCCGCTCCCGGGAGGGGTCGGAATGAACCGGCGGCCCGTCCAGGTGCAGGGGCCGGCGATCCATCTGGCCGCCGCGATCTCCGCTCAGCGCATCCCCGGTCTGATCAGTGCTTCCTTCATCGGCAGCCAGATCCGGCTGGAGGTCCCCGAGGCCGAGTTCAGCATCTGGGTCGGCGCGTGCGGGCCGGACGGGCTGGTGCTGCGGATCGAAGCGGTGTTCCGGGAGCTGGGCCAGGACCGCCGGGCGGGCGGCACCTGGTGGAACACCTGGGACCTCACGGTGGGGACGCCCGCCGCGGAGTTCCCGGAAGCGGAGTTCCCGGAACCGGACGCCGCCGCCGCGGACCGCCCCCGGGAGCGGAGGTGCGTACCGGCCGAGCGGACGGCGCGGGCCCTGTCCGGGGAGATCGCCGTGGCCCGCCGCAGGTTCGCGGACCTGCTGGCGGAAGCCAGGGAACAGGGACGGGCCGCGGCCTGAACGGGTGCGAACGGATGCGCCGGCCGGGGGAATCCCGGCCGGCGCACCCGTTCGTGTGCCACGGACCACACGGACCCGGCGCATGGGCCGCTCCCGGGTCGGATAGCCTGACGGCGGATGTCTCTTCACGTCAAGATTCACTGCGGATATGGAGCGGCGTCCTCCAGCACATGGGGCAGGGACGCCCCACCGCCAGCTGTCTAACGGAGAAGGCCATGACCCGCACTCCCGTGAATGTCACCATCACCGGCGCCGCCGGCCAGATCGGCTACGCGCTGCTCTTCCGCATCGCGTCCGGTCACCTGCTCGGCCCGGACGTGCCGGTCAACCTGCGCCTCCTGGAGATCCCGCAGGGCCTCAAGGGCGCCGAGGGCACCGCCATGGAGCTCGACGACTGTGCCTTCCCGCTGCTGCGCGGCATCGAGGTCACCGACGACGCCAACGTGGCCTTCAACGGCGCGAACGTCGCCCTCCTGGTCGGCGCCCGCCCGCGTACCAAGGGCATGGAGCGCGGCGATCTGCTCGCGGCCAACGGTGGCATCTTCAAGCCCCAGGGCAAGGCCATCAACGACAACGCCGCGGACGACATCAAGGTCCTCGTCGTCGGCAACCCGGCCAACACCAACGCGCTCATCGCGCAGGCCGCGGCCCCGGACGTACCGGCCGAGCGCTTCACCGCGATGACCCGCCTGGACCACAACCGCGCGCTCTCGCAGCTGGCCGCCAAGACCGGCGCCGCCCTCTCCGACATCAAGCGTCTGACGATCTGGGGCAACCACTCGGCCACCCAGTACCCGGACATCTTCCACGCGGAGATCGCGGGCAAGAACGCCGCCGAGCTGATCGCCGACCAGGCCTGGCTCGCCGACGACTTCATCCCGACCGTCGCCAAGCGCGGCGCGGCGATCATCGAGGCCCGTGGCGCGTCCTCGGCCGCCTCCGCCGCCAACGCCGCCATCGACCACGTGTACACGTGGGTCAACGGCACCGCCGAGGGCGACTGGACCTCCATGGGCATCCCGTCGGACGGCTCCTACGGCGTGCCGACCGGCATCATCTCGTCCTTCCCGGTCACCACCAAGGACGGCGCGTACGAGATCGTCCAGGGCCTGGACATCAACGAGTTCTCCCGCGCCCGCATCGACGCCTCCGTGGCCGAGCTGGTCGAGGAGCGCGACGCGGTCCGCGAGCTGGGCCTCATCTAGTCGCACCCCGTACGCCCCTTGCGCCCCGGCCAAACCTGGCCGGGGCGCTTTGGCTTGGACCGGGGCGCTTTGGCTGGTATTCGACTGTCCGGGGAGATAAAAGAAACCTAAGGTCGCCCGGTGACCGACCTCCCTCTTCCCCACCAGCCCACACCGTCCGACCGTGGCGGCGGCGGAGACGACGTCCGCAACGGCCGCCCCCCGGTCCACCCGGCGCTCAGCGAAGCGGGCCGGATGCTGTGCGCGGGCACCTACCTCGACGCCGCCTACCGCGACAAGGTGATCGACGAGCTGTACGTGCACGAGGAGCGCATCGTCGCCCCCTCGTACGGCTTCGACGCCGCCCGCGTCCTCGCCCACGCGCTGCGCGCCCGCCGCGCCGAACTCGGCTGGGCCGCCGGGATACTCGGCGCCTGGTTCGTCGGCATGATCCTCACCGGCGGCGCGCTCCTCGGCCTGCTGGTGCCCTTCGTGCTGCTGAGCCTGTCCGGCTGGCTGCGCGCCCACGACAACCGCCTGGTGCGCTTCCTGGGCGTGGTGCTGCGCATCTACACCTGGCTGTTGCTGCTCCTGCTGGTCATCGGGCTCATCGGGGTGGGGCTGGCCGCGGGGAACGCCTTCGGGCCGCTCGGCGTCTTCGGCGCCGACACCTTCCTGAGCGGCTTCTCCGGTTCCGTCACCGGTTCGGGGGACCCGTACTCCTCCGGCTACGACAGCTACGCGTCCTCCGCGTCCTCCGGTTCCTCCGGACTCGGCGCCGCCGCGGCCCTGTGGTGGGTCCTCGCCGTCTTCCTCGCGATGGTCGCGCTCGTCTGGTTCCAGCGCGGCCAGGCCGCCCGGGCCATCGCCGGGGAACTCTCCCCGCGCCGGTACGCCGACCTCGCGGGCGACCCCGCCGAGGCCGCCCAGGGCGTCCGCTTCGCCCGGATCCGCGGCCGGGTCCGGGCCGAGCAGCACAACCCGCTGATCATGTACAACGTCAACGACCCGTTCTGCGGCGCGGGTGATCCGTACCGCCCGTGGCACCTGTCCGTCGAACTGCGCCCGCGCGAGGACCTCGGCCCCGACCGCAAGGCCGTCCCGGTCACCAACAGCGACATCGTGCGCCGGATCGTCCCGCTGGTCCAGGCCCTGCGGGTGCCCTCGCCGCACGGCTCACCGGCCGCCGAGGCCGCCGTACTGGACCGGATGCGCGAACTCGTCGTCGACGAATGCGTGTTCCTGCCCGGCGGCGGGCTGCCGCACCGCAACGCCGTCCCGCTCACCCCGGACGCCTGGGCCGAGCACCTCGGCGGCGCCCTCGAAGAGGGCGGCGAACGCCGCCGCCACTTCCTGCGCATCCGGGTCGGCGGCTGGGACGAGAACCTCGTCGTCACCGTCTTCGTCCGCGTCCACACCCAGGGCGGCATGATGATGCTGGAGGTCGCGCCGCACGTCCTGCTGCCGCTGCGCACCGTCTTCCAGAACGCCGACGCCGACGCCCACCGCTACCTCCACAACAACTGGCTGGGCAAGGCCGCCTGGGCGCTGCGCCACACCCCCGCCTCCTTCGTCTCCTCCGTCGCCATCCTCGGCCGCGGCATCGCCAGCTGGTGGCGGATCCTCACCGGCGGCCACGGCGGCGCCCTCCCCGAGGGCCCCGGCCTGTCGGTGCGCGAACTCGCCTCCCAGGACAACGGATCGCTCTTCCATCTCATGGACCTCGACCGGTACCTGAAAACCATCCAGGACCGGGTGGTCAGCGGTGTGACACTTGCACTGCACGAAGCGGGCTGGCACACCGAGGAGTTCGCCCAGCGTGCGATCACGGTCGCGGAGGGCGGTACGTACATCCAGTCGGTGAACAACAGCGCCTTCAGCGTCGGTGGCAGCGGACACACCAACACCACCAACCACTCGGGCAGGAGGAGGAGCAGCGGTGGCCATCAGCGGTGAGCAGGAGCGCGGCCGGGAGCGCGGCCGGGACGGCGGAGGGTCCGTCCACTTCGGCGACATCAACGGGAGCAGCTTCAGCATCGGCGGCAGCAACAACACCAACACGGTCAACACCTACGGCGCCGGGGCCGTGCCCGGTCCCGGGGAACTCCTGGAAGCGGTCCTGGACCTGCGCGCCGCGCTCGTCCGGGTGCCGCGCGGCGCCGACCGCACCGCGCTCGACGCCGAACTGGACGCGGTCGCAGGCGACTTGGAAGACACGGACGCGATCCGGCCCGGGCTGGCGGAGCGGCTGCGCGCGGCCCTCACCCGCTGGGCCCCCCTCGTCGAGCCGCTGAACGCGGCGACCGCGCTCGGCGCCCTGCTCGTGTCGCTGGGAGGCTGAACCGTGCCCCCCGCTTCCTCCGGGACGCCCCGCTGGGACTCCCAGGCCCAGCGCTGGGTCTGGGACGCGGCGCCCGCCGCGCCCTCGTCGGCGCCGACCGCGGCCCCGCCGACGGTGCCCGCGCAGCCGACGGCCCCGCCCGAGCAGCCCCCGTACGGACCGCCGCCCGCGCACCCGGTGTACGGGCCCCCGGACCCGGGGATCTGGCTGCCGGGCGGCGCCGACCAGCAAACGCCGCCGCAGACGCAGACGCAGCCGGCCCATGCGCAACCGCCGTTCCCGCCGCCCGGTTACCCGATCCCGCCGGCGTACCCGGGCGCGGACGGATACCCGGGCGGGGACGGATACGGGCCGCAGCGCCGCTGGCTGACCCCGGCCACGGCGGGCATCGCGGTGGCCGCCGTCGCGATCGGCGCGGCCGTCGTGTGGTTCGTGCTGCGCGACTCCGGCGGCTCCGCCCCGGACCAGGCGCGCGGCACCGCGACGCCCAGCGCCACCGCGTCGCTCTCCCCGGACCCGACGGGCGGCCCGTCCGCGTCCGCGTCGGCCTCGCCGTCGTCCTCCGCCTCGCCCAGCGCGAGTACGAGCGCCAGTACGAGCCCGTCGGCGGCCGCAGGCCATGTGACCGTGACCGACCCGAAGGGCTTCACGGTCGCCGTGCCCAAGGGCTGGTACCGGGACGACCCCGGCAACGGCATCTTCTACCGCACCGCCGACCGCTCCTCGCTGCTCCAGATCTTCCAGGTGGTGGAACCGGAGCTGAGCCCCCTCGACGCCGTCAAGGGGGCCTCGGCCGACCTCCGCAACCGCACCAGCGGCTACACGGAGATCAAGGTAGGCGCGGTGCCCGGCGGTTCGGGCGCCTGTGAGCTGGTCTACGAGTACGACAGCGCGGAGTCGCACGGCCGCCGCCGGGGCGTCGAACGGGTCTTCTACGCCCAGGACGGCAACAAGTGGGCCCTGCTGACGGCCGGCCCGGCCGGGGAGTGGGACGCCACCCAGGAACACCTCGCGGCCGCGGTGGCGTCCTTCCACCCCTAGATCGGGATCAGCTCTTGTACATGCCCGGGGTGTAGTGCCCGGGCACCATGCGGGTGGTGACGCCGAACCGGTTCCACACGTTGATCGTCGCGATCACGGCGATCAGCTGGGCCAGTTCGGCCTCACCGAAGTGCTTCGCCGCCTTCTCGTACACCTCGTCGGGAACGAAACCGTCGGTCAGGACGGTCACGGCCTCGGTCAGCTCGATCGCGGCCAGCTCCTTCTCGGTGTAGAAGTGCCGCGACTCCTCCCACGCGCCGAGCAGGACGATCCGGTCGACGCTCTCGCCCGCCGCGATCGCGTCCTTCGTGTGCATGTCCAGGCAGAAGGCGCAGTGGTTCAGCTGCGAGGCGCGGATCTTCACCAGCTCGACGAGGGCCGGGTCCAGGCCCTTCTTCGAAGCGATCTCCAGGGCGAGGACCGCCTTGTAGACCTCCGGGGCGAGCTTGCCGATCTGCATCCGCGGGGTGTGCTCGGGTGCGTGGTGGTCGTGCGTGCCGTGCTGTTCGTTCGTGGTCATGGGGTCCACCGTACGCAGCGGGCGGCCCGCCGGTATGGTCCATATTCATGACCGATTCGTGGGCCACTTTCGGCGCTGACCTGCATCTGGAGCTGACCTTGGGCCGCGGCCTGCGGGCCGGGCTCACCGAATCGCTGCGCGAGGCCGCGCGCGGCGGACGGCTCGCCCCCGGCACCCGGCTGCCCTCCTCGCGCACCCTCGCCGCCGACCTCGGGATCGCCCGCAACACGGTCGCCGAGGCCTACGCCGAACTCGTCGCCGAAGGCTGGCTCACCGCCCGCCAGGGCTCCGGGACCCGGGTCGCCGAGCGGGCCCGCCCGCGCCGGGCCGCCGCGGCCGCGCCGGTACGCCACCCCGCGCGCCGGGGGCCCTCGTACAGCCTGATGCCCGGCTCCCCGGACCTCGGCGGCTTCCCCCGCGCCGCCTGGCTGAGCGCGGCCCGGCGCGCGCTCACCGACGCCCCCAACGAGGCCTTCGGCTACGGCGGGGACCCGCGCGGCCGGCCCGAACTGCGCGAGGCGCTCGCCGGATACCTGGCCCGGGCGCGCGGGGTGTACGCCGACCCCGAACGCATCGTGCTGTGCTCCGGCTTCGCCCACGGACTGCTGCTGATGACCCGGCTGCTGCGGGCGCGCCGGGTCCGGGAGGTCGCGGTGGAGGCGTACAGCCTCGACGTGCACCGCGACCTCCTCACGCGCGGCGGGCTGCGGACCCGGCCGCTGGCGCTGGACGCCTCCGGCGCGCGGACCGCTGAACTCGCCGGGTCGGGGGCGGGCGCCGTCCTCCTCACCCCCGCGCACCAGTTCCCCACCGGGGTCGCGCTGACGCCCGGGCGGCGGGCGGCCGCCGTCGACTGGGCGCGGACCGCCGGGGGCCTGATCCTGGAGGACGACTACGACGGCGAGTTCCGCTACGACCGCCAGCCCGTCGGCGCGCTCCAGGGCCTCGACCCGGACCGGGTCGTCTACCTCGGCACCGCCAGCAAGTCCCTGGCGCCGGGGCTCCGGATGGGCTGGATCGTCGCGCCGCCCGGGCTCGTCGAGGAACTCCTCGCCGTCAAGGGGCGCACCGACTGGACCTCCAGCGCGCTGGACCAGCTGACGCTGGCGCAGTTCATCACCTCCGGGGCGTACGACCGGCACGTACGGGGGATGCGGCTGCGGTACCGGCGGCGGCGCGACGAACTCGTGGCGGCGGTGGGGGAGCGGGTGGCCGTGTCCGGCATCGCGGCGGGGCTGCACGCGGTGCTGGACCTCCCGGCGGGGACCGAGCGCTCGGTCCTCCAGGCCGCCACCTGGCAGGAACTGGCCCTGGAGGGCCTGGCCCGCTTCCGCCACCCGGAGGCCGACATGCCGCCCCGCGACGCCCTCATCGTCGGCTACGGCACCCCCTCCGACAGCGCCTGGACCCCCACCCTCACCGCCCTCCGCGCAGCCCTCCCCTAACCGGGAGCCGCCCAGGCCCCATCCCAGCCCCGCCGGGACCTGGCCAAACCCGGCCTCGCTGGACCGGAGCCAAACTCAGCCTCGCCGGCGTTTGAGGCGCCGCGGGAGGCCACCCCAGCAGCAGGCAGCGCCCATCTCAGCCCCGCCGGGGCCGGAGCCAAACTCAGCCTCGCCGGTGTTTGAGGCGCCGCCGGAGGCACCCCGGCCACGCGGGGCCGTCGGGTGGTCGGGAGCCCTCAAGCGTCGGGCGGGCTGATGTCGCCTCCGGCGGCGCCTCAAACGCCGGCGGGGCTGGAGCGGGCCCGGCGCACCCCGCAACCCCCAGCCTGCCCGGCGATTGAGGGCCCGCCGGAGGCGAGGAGCTACGGGGCGGGGTCGGTGGCGGCAGGGGTTGGGGGGTCGCCGAAGCGGGCCAGGGTCAGGGCGCCGGCGACGGCTACGGCGAAGCCGAGGGCCGCCAGCCAGGTCAGACCGTCACGGGTGCGATCCCCGAGGCACAGGACCCCGACCACGGCCGGGCCGATCGTCTCGCCCAGGACCAGCCCGGCCGTGGCCGCCGTCACCGACCCGCGTTGCAGGGCCGAGGTCAGGAGCAGGAAGGCCGCCCCACCCCCCAGCAGCAGCGCGTAGAGCGCCGGGTTCGCCACCAGCGCCCCCGGCGCGAAGCCGTCGATCAGCCGGACCGCGACCTCCACCACCCCGAAGCCCGTTCCCGCGCCCAGCCCCAGCACGAGCGCCCGCGAGCGGTCCGGCAGCCGCCCGGCCGCCGCCCCCACCAGCAGGACCGCCGCCGCGGCCGCCAGCATCGACCACTTGAGCGCCGTACTCCCCGGCCGGGAGCCCTCGGCCCCGGAGGCGAGGCCCAGCAGGGCGAGGCCGAGGCAGACGACGCCGACCGCCCCCCACTCCGTACCGCTGAGCCGGACCTTCAGCAGCCGCGCCGCGACCACGGCGGTCACCGCGAGGCTGGCGGCCAGTGCCGCGCCGACGGCGTAGATGGGGATCGAGCGCAGGGCGATGATCTGGAAGACGAAGCCGATCCCGTCGAGGCTCAGACCGGCCAGATACCGCCACTGCCGCAGCGCCCGCAGCAGCAGCGCGGGGTCCACTCCGGACCCCGTACCCGGCTCGGCCGCCCGCGCGGCCACCGCCTGGAGCACGGAGGCCGTACCGAAACAGACCGCCGAAGCCAGCGCGCACACCATCCCGATCAGCACGCGACGAACTGTAGACCCAGACGGAGACCTGGACGGAGACGTGGACGCAGCGGCCGGATTCCACCGGTGGGGCGCCCCGCTCTAGGGTGGGGCCCGACACACGCGCCGGCCAGGGGAGCCCCCGTCCATGGACAACGACAACACCAGCGGTACGACGCCGACGCCGACGCCGACGCCGACGCGGCGGCGGATGCGGTCCGGCGCCGTCGCCCTCGGCGGGGTGGGGCTGCTCGCCGCTTCCCTCGTGGCCTGCGGCTCCAGCGGTGAGCCCGACAAGCGGTGCGTGTCGAAGACCTCGATGGACAAGCTGGACAGCAAGGAGTGCCGCAGCGGCGGCCGCGGCACCTACTACTACGGCGGCACCACCAGCAACGGCAAGGCCACCGGCGGCAGCTTCGACAAGTCGGCGGTCAGCCGCGGCGGCATCGGCGGCGGCCACAAGTCCAGCGGCGGCTGAGCGGCGTGCGCCGTCACACGATCGAGCCGCGCCCCGACTGGCAGCGGACCGTCGAGGAGCAGGGGCTGGTCTATCCGCTGACCCGCTATCCCGACGACTCCCTGCGCCCCTACTGGGACGAGAGCGCGTACTACTCCTTCACGCTCCCCGAGGTCGAGGCGCTCGAAGACGTCGTCGAGGAGCTGCACAGGATGTGCCTGGCCGCGGCCGCGCACATCGTGGAGCACGACCGGTTCGCCGACCTCGGGATCAGCGATCCGCGGCTCGCCGCGCTGATCGCCGGGTCCTGGCGGCGGCGCGCCGAACAGCCGTCCCTCTACGGCCGGTTCGACCTGCGCTACGACGGTGCGGGCGGCCCCGCCAAGATGCTGGAGTACAACGCGGACACCCCGACCTCCCTGGTGGAGGCGGCGAGTCCGCAGTGGTTCTGGATGGAGGAGCGCTTCCCCGGCGCCGACCAGTGGAACTCGCTGCACGAGCGGCTCGTCGCGGCCTGGCGCCGCCAGGCCCGCCTGCTGCCGCCCGGGCCCGTGCACTTCGCGCACTCCGAGGCGGACGAGCTGGGCGAGGACCTGATGACGGTCGCCTACCTCCAGGAGACCGCCGAGCAGGCCGGGCTGGCGACCGAGGCCCTCTCCGTCGAGCGGATCGGCTGGGACCGGCTCTCCGGCCGGTTCGTCGACGAGAAGCTCCGCTTCATCCGCAGCTGCTTCAAGCTCTACCCGTGGGAGTGGCTGGCCGAGGACGAGTTCGGCCCGCAGGTGCTCGACACCATCGACCTCGGCGGAGCCTCCGGTTCCACCCTGTGGATCGAGCCGCTCTGGAAGATGCTGCTGTCCAACAAGGCGCTGCTGGCGATCCTGTGGGAGCTGTACCCGGACCACCCGAACCTGCTCCCCGCCTACCTCGACGGCCCGCGCGAGCTGGCGCACACTACGGGGTACGCCGTGAAACCGCTGCTGGGCCGCGAGGGCGCCGGGGTCACCCTGCACCCCGCGGGCGCACCCCCGTACGAGCCCCCCGCCGAGCCGGACGAGGACGACGGGCCGGTGTGCTTCCAGGGCCTCGCCCCGCTGCCCGACTTCGACGGCAACCGGGTGGTGCTCGGCGCGTGGGTCGTCGAGGACGAGGCGGCGGGGCTCGGCATCCGCGAATCCGCGGGGCCGGTCACGGACGAGTACGCCCGCTTCCTGCCCCACGTGATCCTCTAGGGCCCGTTACGCGGACAGGACCGCGCGCAGTTGGTCGAGGCCCCAGTCCAGGTCCTCCTTGCTGATGACCAGCGGCGGTGCGATCCGGATCGTCGACCCGTGGGTGTCCTTGACCAGGACCCCCCGCGCCATCAGCTTCTCGGAGATCTCCCGGCCCGTGCCGAGCGACGGGTCGATGTCGACCCCGGCCCACAGCCCGCGCCCGCGCACGGCGGTCACCGCGCCGCCGCCCACCAGCAGCCCCAGCTCCCGGTGCAGGTGGTCGCCGAGTTCGGTGGCGCGCTGCTGGTACTCGCCGGTGCGCAGCATCGCGATCACCTCCAGGGCGACCGCGCAGGCCAGCGGGTTGCCGCCGAAGGTGGAGCCGTGCTCGCCGGGGTGGAACACGCCGAGCACGTCCCGGTCGGCGACCACCGCCGACACCGGCACGACGCCGCCGCCGAGCGCCTTCCCCAGGATGTAGAGGTCCGGTACGACGCCCTCGTGGTCCAGGGCGAAGGTCTTCCCGGTCCGGCCGAGGCCCGACTGGATCTCGTCGGCCATGAACAGCACGTTCCGCTCGCGCGTCAGCTCCCGTACGGCCTTCAGGTAGCCCGGCGGCGGCACCAGTACGCCCGCCTCCCCCTGGATCGGCTCCAGCAGCACGGCGACGGTGGTGTCGGTGAGGGCCGCCGCGAGGGCGTCGAGGTCGCCGTAGGGGACGATGTCGAAGCCGGGCGTGTAGGGCCCGTAGTGGTCGCGGGCCTCGGGGTCGGTGGAGAAGGACACGATGGTCGTCGTACGGCCGTGGAAGTTGTTGGACGCGACGATGATCCTGGCCTGGCCGTCGGGGACGCCCTTGACCTCGTAACCCCACTTGCGGGCGGTCTTCACGGCGGTCTCCACCGCCTCCGCGCCCGTGTTCATCGGCAGCACCATCTCCTTGCCGCACAGCTCGGCCAGCTCGCGGCAGAAGTCGGCGAAGCGGTCGTGGTGGAAGGCGCGCGAGGTGAGGGTGACCCGCTCCAGCTGCTCTTTCGCGGCGTCGATCAGCCGCCGGTTGCCGTGGCCGAAGTTGAGGGCCGAATAGCCCGCGAGCATGTCGAGGTAGCGCTTGCCCTCCACGTCGGTCATCCAGGCGCCCTCCGCCGAGGCGACGACGACGGGGAGCGGATGGTAGTTGTGCGCGCTGTGCGCGTCGGCGGCGCTGATCGCGGCCGAAGTGGCGGCATGGCTCTGGGCATCGCTCTTGGCATCGATCTGAGTCGACACGGGGTCTCCGTTTCGTCCGTGCGGGACAAGTGACGAGGGTGGCGTCATTGTCTATCTCGCTCGCGATCCGGACGGGGAAACCTCGAACGTGGCGCGGCCGCTAAGCTGGCGGCACGCACGGCGACTGGCGTACGGAGAACCAACTCCGGGGGAGTCGTGCGCGCACGACCGCATCAAAGGCCGCTCGCCTGGGCCTCGCGGGGACGAGATCTGACATCGACCCCGGAGGAGCCGCCATGTCCGCGAGCCGCCACCCCGCCCTTTTCGCGACCGACCCCGAACTCGCCTCGTTCGTCACGGCGGAGGAACAGCTCCAGGCCGACACCCTGCGCCTGATCCCCAGCGAGAACTACGTGTCCGCGGCGGTGCTCGAAGCGTCGGGCACCGTGCTGCAGAACAAGTACAGCGAGGGGTACCCGGGCCGCCGCTACTACGAGGGCCAGCAGAACATCGACCGCATCGAGGCCCTCGCGATCGAGCGGGCCAAGGGCCTGTTCGGCGTGGACCACGCCAACGTCCAGCCGTACTCCGGATCCCCGGCCAACCTGGCCGTCTACCTGGCCTTCGCCAAGCCCGGCGACACCGTTATGGGCATGGCCCTGCCGATGGGCGGGCACCTGACCCACGGGTGGGGCGTCTCCGCGACCGGGACGTGGTTCCGGGGCGTGCGCTACGGCGTCCGCCGGGACACCGGCTTGATCGACTTCGACGAGGTCCGTGACCTGGCCCTCAAGGAGCGGCCGAAGGTCATCTTCTGCGGTGGCACCGCGCTGCCCCGGACCATCGACTTCGCCGCCTTCGCCGAGATCGCGAAGGAGGCCGGGTCGGTGCTGGTGGCCGACGTCGCGCACATCGCGGGCCTGATCGCGGGCGGCGCGCACCCCAGCCCGGCCGAGCACGTGGACGTCGTCTCCACCACCACGCACAAGACCCTGCGCGGGCCGCGCGGGGCGATGCTGATGTGCCGCGAGGAGCACGCGAAGGCCATCGACAAGGCGGTCTTCCCCGGGCTCCAGGGCGGGCCGCACAACCAGACCACGGCGGGCATCGCGGTCGCCCTGCACGAGGCGGCGCAGCCGGGGTTCGTGTCGTACGCGCACGGGGTGGTCGCCAATGCGAAGGCGCTCGCGGCGGCGCTGCTGGAGCGGGGCTTCGACCTGGTGTCGGGCGGTACCGACAACCACCTGATCCTGATGGACCTGACCTCGCGGGGCGTGCCGGGGAAGGTGGCGGCCAAGGCGCTGGACCGGGCGGGGATCGTCGTGAACTACAACACGGTGCCGTTCGACGCGCGCAAGCCGTTCGATCCCTCGGGGGTGCGGATCGGGACGCCGTCGCTGACCTCGCGGGGGCTGCGGCCGGAGCACATGCCGGTGGTCGCGGACTGGATCGCGCGCGGGGTCACGGCCGGGGCCGCCGGTGACGAGGCCGCGCTTTCCGCGATCCGCGCCGAGGTGACCTCCCTGACGTCCGCCTTCCCGGCCCCGGGCCTCCCGGTCTCCTGACCACCGCCCGGTGGGCCCTCCGGGGGCCCTCCGGGGGCGCCTCAAACGCCGGCGAGGCTGGGATGGCGGGCCTGTGGGGCGCCACAACCAGCGGCACGTGAGCTGCATGGGCAGCGAATTCAGCCCCGCCGGCGTTTGAGGCGCCCCCGGAGGGGACGAGCGGCCGCGGCCGGAGTCGGGGAGTGGCCCGCACGGCCGGAAAGCGGTCGCTTGATTCGCGCAAGATCAAGCCGACCGGATACGAGCGGGTACGGAAGGTGACGCCCGCCCCCGCACCGGCACCGGACCGCCGCCCAGCTCCGCGCACAGCGGCCGGCAGCCCGGATCCGGCCAGCGGGGGCCGAAGACCACCCCCGCACCTGAGAGAATGGGGCCATGGCCTCTGATCGTCCCCGCGCGCTCTCCGGTATCCAGCCGACCTCCGGTTCGTTCCACCTCGGGAACTACCTCGGAGCGATCCGGCAGTACGTCGCCCTGCAGGAATCCCACGACGCCTTCTACATGGTCGTCGACCTGCACGCGATCACCATGCCGCAGGATCCGAAGGAACTGCGCGCCAATACGCGGCTCTCCGCCGCCCAGCTGCTCGCCGCCGGGCTCGACCCCGAGCGCTGCACCCTCTTCGTCCAGAGCCACGTGCCCGAGCACGCGCAGCTCGGCTGGGTCATGAACTGCATCACCGGCTTCGGCGAGGCCAGCCGGATGACCCAGTTCAAGGACAAGTCCGCGAAGTCGGGCGCGAACAACGCCACGGTCGGCCTGTTCACGTACCCGATCCTGCAGGTCGCCGACATCCTGCTGTACCAGGCGAATTCCGTCCCGGTCGGCGAGGACCAGCGCCAGCACATCGAGCTGACCCGCGACCTGGCCGAGCGCTTCAACCAGCGCTTCGGGCAGACCTTCACCGTCCCGGCCGCCCACATCGTCAAGGAGGTCGCGAAGATCTACGACCTCCAGGACCCGGCGATCAAGATGTCGAAGTCCGCGTCCACCCCCAAGGGTCTGATCAACCTCCTCGACGAGCCCAAGGCCACCGAGAAGAAGATCAAGAGCGCGGTCACCGACACCGAGGCCGAGATCCGCTTCGACGCCGAGAAGAAGCCCGGCGTCAGCAACCTGCTCACGATCTACTCCACCCTCACGGGTACGGCGATCCCCGTCCTGGAGGAGAAGTACGAGGGCAAGGGCTACGGCGCGCTGAAGACCGACCTGGCCGAGGTCATGGTCGATTTCGTCACGCCGTTCAAGCAGCGCACCCAGGAGTACCTGGACGATCCGGCGACGCTGGACGCCATCCTCGCCAAGGGTGCGCACAAGGCCCGCGCGGTCGCCTCCGAGACCCTGGCGAACGCCTACGACCGGCTCGGTTTCCTGCCCGCGAAGCCCTGACGACGGGCCCCCGGAGCGCCGGGACCTGCGACTCTGGCCGTTTGGATGACCTGCCCTCACACTGGGGGCGGGACATCTCGCACAGACCACGCCCAGGCGATGCCCAGGCGGCGCACAGACGCATCCGGACGACCACCTTCAGACCACCGAGGAGACATACGTGGGGACCGTAACGCTCGGCGTTTCGATCGCGGTCCCGGAGCCGTACGGCAGCCAGCTCCAGCAGCGGCGCGCCGGCTTCGGGGACGCTGCCGCGCACGGCATCCCCACGCACGTCACGCTCGTGCCGCCGACCGAGGTGGACGGGGACCGGCTGCCGGCGATCCGGGCCCACCTGGCCGAGGTCGCGGCGGCCTTCCGCCCCTTCGTGATGCGGCTCGCGGGCACCGGGACCTTCCGGCCGCTCTCGCCCGTGGTCTTCGTGAAGGTCGTCGAGGGCGCCGCGGGCTGCACCCGGCTCCAGGGCCAGGTGCGCGACTCCGGCGGCCCGGTCAGCCGCGAGCTGGCCTTCCCGTACCACCCGCACGTCACGGTCGCCCACGGGATCTCCGAGGAGGCGATGGACCTGGCCTTCGAGTCCCTCGCCGACTATGACGCGGAGTGGGTCTGCGCGGGCTTCGCGCTCTACGAGCAGGGCTCCGACGGGGTCTGGCGCAAGCTGCGCGAGTACCCGTTCGGGACGGGCCCGACGGGGGTTCCGGCGCAGGCCGGTTCCCCGGTCGACGAGCCGACCGCACACCGCGCCTGACCCGCCCGGCCCTGCCCGTGGCTCTGTCCCCGTCCCCGCTCCCGGCCGACCGGGCGCAGCGGGCGCAGGGCGAGCAGCGTACGGAATCGGAGCGTGCGCAGGAGCAGGTAGCGGAACGGGCGGTTCGTGGCCGCGGTGCGAAAAGTCACAATCGACGACCGTAGCGCCCAAAAGCGGCAATCCCGGCTATTTCGGGACGCTGAATTACGGTGACCCCATGGACTGGCTGACGAAACTCCCCCTGATCGGGCCCCTGGTGAGCCGCCTCATGCGGACCCATGCCTGGCGTTCGTACGAGCGCCTGGACCGGGTGCGCTGGAGCAGACTCGCCGCCGCCATCACCTTCATCAGCTTCCTCGCGCTCTTCCCGCTCATCACGGTCGCCGCCGCCGTCGGCGCGGCGCTGCTCACCCAGGACCAGCTGAGCCGGCTGGAGGCCAACCTGGCCAAGCAGGTGCCCGGGATCTCCGACCAGCTCGACATCGACGCGCTGGTCGCCAACGCGGGCACGGTCGGCCTCGTCGCCGCCGGGATCCTGCTCTTCACCGGCATCGGATGGGTCGGCTCCATGCGCGGCTGTCTGCGCGCGGTCTGGGACAAGGACGACGAGGACGACGGGAACCCGTTCGTCCGCAAGGGCAAGGACGCCCTCGTCCTGATCGGCCTCGGCGGCGCGGCCCTCGGCTCGGCCGCCGCCTCCATCATCGGCTCCAGCGCGGTCGGCCGCTTCGGGAAGTGGCTGGGCATCCCCGAGCACGGCGGCGGCGGCGCCGTACTGCGCGGCGGCGCCTTCGCCGTCGGCGTCCTCGCCGCCTTCCTGCTCCTGCTGTACGTGCTGACCCTGCTGCCGGGGGTCCAGCCGCCGCGCCGCCGCCTGCTCCAGGCGGCCCTCCTCGGCGCGGCCGGCTTCGAACTGCTGAAACTGCTGCTCAGCGGCTACATGCGGGAGGTCGCCGCCAAGAGCATGTACGGGGCCTTCGGCGTGCCCATCGCCCTGCTGCTCTGGATCAACTTCACCGCGAAGCTGCTGCTCTTCTGCGCCGCCTGGACGGCGACCCGCGACGATCTCGACGTGGACGGCGCGGACGGCGCGGAGGTCAGCTCGGCTCCCCGCCCTCCCCGCGGCGCGCCCGCTGGCCCCGCGGCCAGCGCCGGTTGATCACGAACGCCCCGGCCGCCAGGGCCGCCACCACACCGCCCGCGATGCCGAGCGCGATACCGAGCCCGCCGCTGCCGCTCTCCTTGCCCGCCGCCGCCGGATTGTTCTCGTGCGACTGGGCGGGGGAGCCGACCCCGGAGGTGTCCGCGCTCTTCGGCGGCACCAGCTCACCGACCGGCTTCACCTTCCCGGCCGCCGCGAAACCCCAGTCGAAGAGGGTCGCGGTCTCCTCGTAGACCCCGTTGAGGCCGCCCGCGCTCGGGTTCATCACGGTCACCAGCAGCTTCTTGTCACCGCGCTGGGCGACCCCCGTGAAGGTGGACCCGGCCATGGTCGTGTTGCCGTTCTTCACCCCCGCGATGCCCTTGTACGGGCTGACGCCCCCGGCGCCCGTCATCAGCCGGTTGGTGTTCTGGATCTCGAAGCTGTCGCGCGGCTGGCCCGGCTTCTGCTCGCCCGGGAACTTCGCGCTCGCCGTGGCCGCGTACTCCCGGAAGTCCTTCTTCTGCAGTCCGGAGCGGGCGAAGAGCGTCAGGTCGTACGCACTGGACACCTGCTCCGGGGCGTCGTAGCCGTCGGGGGAGATCACGTGCGTGTCGAGGGCCTGCAGCTCCTCGGCGTGCGCCTGCATGTCCTTGACGGTCTTCTCCACGCCGCCGTTCATCGACGACAGCACGTGCACGGCGTCGTTGCCGGACTTCAGGAACACCCCGAGCCACAGGTCGTGCACGGTGTACTCCAGGTCCTCCTTCACCCCGACCAGGCTGCTGCCCGCGCCCATCCCGGACAGCTCCTGCTGACTGACCTTGTGCACCTGCTCCTTGGGCAGCGAGGGCAGCACGGTGTCCGCGAACAGCATCTTCAGGGTGGAGGCCGGGGGCAGCCGCCAGTGCGCGTTCTGCGCCGCCAGCACCTCGCCGGTCTCCGCGTCGGCCACGATCCACGAACGCCCCGTCAGGTTCGTGGGCAGCGCGGGCGCGCCCGGCAGCAGATTGACCTGCGGCCCCGGCAGGCCCAGCAGACTGCCGCCGACCTGGGACATCCCCGCGGGCGGCGCGGGCGCCTTCACGGGAGCCTTGCCGCCCTTTCCGTCCGGGGACGGAGTGGGCGAGGGCGGGGGAGTGGGCGGGGGAGTGACGGCGTACGCGGGGGCCACGGCCAGGGCGGGCAGCAGCAGCACGGCGGAGAGGACCGTCAGCGCGGTCTTTTTGGCAGACACGGACGAGAACGTACATCGCATTGCCGTATCCGCGGCCGCGGTACGGCCAACCCGCCGCAACCACCGCCGGGACAGCCCACCCCGACGCGTCCGTCCCGGGGACGGAACCGATACTGGGCCCATGAGACTCAGCCGCGCCGCATCCTGGTTCCTGCTCGCCTTCGGGGTGTGGAGCTGGTTCATCTGGGTGTCTTTCGTCCGGAACCTATGGAAGGACGGCAGTGGACTGGCCTTCGACGCCGCCGGTGAACCCACCGCGTACTTCTGGGTGCACCTGCTGCTCGCCATCACGTCCTTTCTCCTGGGGACGGGTGTAGGGATCATCGGGTTGCGTGGCGTGCGGGCGCTGCGGCGCGCATCACGCCAGGATCCTGCGGACGCGGCGTGACCATCCTGGTCGTCGCCCTGGCCGTCCTCGCGGTCCTCGCCCTCCTCGTCCTCGTGCACCGCTGGCTGTGGGTCCGCCTCGTCCGCGACACGACCGCCCCGGGCGGGTGGCCGCGCCGGCTGCTCACCACGTGCGCGTTCGCGCTGCCGCTGCTGTCGGTGGCGGCCCTGGTCGCGGGGCGGGCGGGGGCGCCGTTCTGGGCGCAGCGGGTGGTGGCGTGGCCGGGCTTCATGTGGCTGGCCGTCCTGCTGTACCTCACCCTGGCCATGCTCCTGGCCGAACCGGCCCGCCTACTCCTGCTCCGCGGTAAGAGCGGGAGCGCTCCCGCCTCCGGCGGCGCCTCAATCGCCGGCGGGGCTGGGGATGCCGAGGCGCCCTCTTCCGGCGCGCCCGCCCGGGCCTCAACCGCCGACGGGGCCGGAGGCGGCGGGACAGCCTTTTCGGGCGCGGCCGCTCCGGCCTCCGGCGGCGCCTCAAACGCCGGCGAGGCTGAAAATGTCGCCAGGGCTGCACGTGCGGGCGGGGCTGAACGTGCCGGCGGGCCTGAAAATGCCGCTGCGCGGCATCCCGCGGGTTCGCCGACCCAGGGCCGGCCAAATCCAGCCTCGCCGGCGTTTGAGGCGCCGCCGGAGGCCCGGCGAGCGGCACGCGTGGATGTGGCCGGGGCCGCAAATCCAGCCCCGCCGGCGATTGAGGCGCCGCCGGAGGCTCCGCGAGTCGCACGCGCGGATATGGCTGCGTCGGCGCATTCAGCCCTGCCGGAGGCGGAGGCGGAGGCGGAGGGGACCTCGCGGCGGGTGTTCGTCGCGCGGGCGCTGGCCGGGGCGGCGGTGGCCGCGGCCGGGGGCACGGTCGGCTACGGCACGTACGGCGTCCTGCGCGGCCCGAAGGTCAAGCGCGTGACCGTCCCCCTCGCCAAACTGCCCCGCGCAGCCCACGGCTTCCGGATCGCCGTCGTCAGTGACATCCACCTCGGCCCCATCCTCGGCCGCGCCCACACCACCCGCATCGTCGACGCCGTCAACGCCACCCAGCCCGACCTGATCGCGGTCGTCGGCGACCTCGTGGACGGCTCGGTCCACGACCTCGGAACGGCCGCCGAGCCACTGTCCCGGCTCACCGCCCGGCACGGCAGCTTCTTCGTCACCGGCAACCACGAGTACTTCTCGGGCGCCCGGCAGTGGGTGGACCACGTCCGTGAGCTGGGGCTGCACCCGCTGGAGAACGCCCGCCAGGAGCTGCCGTACTTCGACCTCGCGGGCGTCAACGACGTCGCGGGCGAGAGCGAGGGGCAGGGCCCGGACTTCGACAAGGCGCTGGGCGGCCGCGACCGCGCCCACCGTACGGCCGTGCTCCTCGCCCACCAGCCGATCGTGATCCACGACGCGGTCCGCCACGGGGTGGACCTCCAGCTCTCGGGCCACACGCACGGCGGTCAGCTGTGGCCGGGAAACTACCTCGCGGAACTCGCCAACCCGACCGTTGCGGGGCTGGAAAGATACGGCGACACTCAGCTTTATGTGTCCCGGGGGGCAGGTGCATGGGGACCGCCCGTGAGGGTCGGTGCACCCTCTGACATCACCGTCGTGCAACTCGCCTCATACCAGACATAATTCGTCGGAACCGGCATTGAAACGCCCTTCCACCCCCGAATTTTCCGTGATTGGGTGACCGGTAATCGGATAAACATGCGCCAGTGGCGGACACGCGGCCCGGCGCGGGGTGGGCAATGAGGAGTTCAGGGATGCTGCGGTCTGTCCGCTCTAAGATCATCGCGGCCGGGCTGGTCCTGGGTGTCGTCGGCGCGGGGGCCTGGGTGCTGATGCCCTCGGACGCCGCCGGACATGGCGCGATCACGGTGGGTACCACCGACGCGGTGTCCTCGCTGGACCCGGCCGGGGCGTACGACGCCGGTTCCTGGGCCCTGTACAGCAACGTCTACCAGTCGCTGCTGACCATCAAGCCGGGCTCGGACGTGCCCGTCCCGGACGCGGCCACGGCCTGCAAGTTCATCGGGGCGAAGCTCACCACGTACCAGTGCGAGCTGCGCACCGACGTGAAGTTCTCCAACGGGCGCGCGATCACGGCCGAGGACGTGAAGTTCTCCTTCGACCGGATCAGGGCGATCAAGTCGAAGCAGGGCCCGGCCCCGCTGTTCAACACGCTGGAGTCGGTCAAGGCCGAGGGGAGGACGGTCACCTTCAATCTCTCCGCCCGCGACGCCACCTTCCCCTTCAAGGTCGCGACGGGCGCCGCCGCGATCGTGGACAAGGACAAGTACCCGGCGAAGGCGCTGCGCGAGGACGGCAAGGTGGACGGCTCCGGGCCGTACGTGCTGGGCGCCTACAAGGAGGGCGCGAGCGCCGAGCTGAAGCCGAACCCGGCCTACACGGGCGCGGTCAAGCCGGCCAAGTCGGCCGTCACGGTGAAGTACTTCAAGGACTCCGAGACGCTGAACGCGGCCTGGAAGGACCACGGGATCCAGGTCGCCCACCGGGACATGCCCCCGGAGATGCTGGCGGCCCTGAACCCGAGCCTCCAGGACACCCGCTACCAGGAGTCCGGCGGCACCGAGACCCGCAGCATGGTCTTCAACGTCCGCCAGGGCTCGCAGACGGCGAAGCAGCCCGTCCGGCAGGCGATCGCCGCGCTGCTGGACCGGTCCAAGATCGCGGGGGACACGTACAAGGGGACGGTCACCCCGCTGTACTCCATCGTCCCGTCGGGCATCGCGGGGCACAGCACGCCGTTCTTCGACGCCTACCCGTCGCCGAACGCCGCGACCGCGAAGAAGATCCTCAAGGACGCCGACATCAGCACGCCCGTCACCTTCAAGCTCGGGTTCAACGTGCGCGGTGCGAACGTCCCCGAGGCCGCCGAGATCAAGAAGCAGCTGGAGTCCTCGGGCCTCTTCCAGGTGCAGACCGAGGCCGTGCCGGTGTGGGAGGACTTCCAGCAGGACTACGCGGCGGGCAAGTTCGACGCCTACACGATCGGCTGGATCCCCGACTTCCCCGACGCGGACAACTTCACCGCCCCGCTCGTCGGCGCCGACTCCAGCATGAACAACGGCTTCGCCGACAAGACGGTGGGCGACCTGATCACCCGTACCCAGTCCTTCTCGAACCGCGGTGAGGCGGCGAACGACTTCCGCGAGCTCCAGCGGGTCGTCGCCCAGCAGATCCCGATGCTGCCGATCTGGCAGAAGAAGGACTACGTCCTCTCCCGTGAGGCCGTCACCGGGGCGCAGTACCTCTCCGACGGCACGGGCGTGTGGCGCCTGTGGGAGCTGAACTGGCTGTAAGCGCCCCGGGTTTCACGGGTCGGCGCGGGAGGCGTCGGACGGCTCAGCCGTCCGACGCCTCCCGCGTTTCCGTCTTCTTGTCCGTTTTCTTGTCCGACTTGGCGAACCGGGACGTCTTCTTCGTGGCGGCCGCCTGGGCCATGCCGGGGAGGAAGTCCGAGAAGAGTCCGTGGAGTTCGCGCACGAGCGGCCGCAGCACCCGGAAGCGGGCCAGCACGATCCCACGGGTGGTCAGCTGCGCGCCGCGCTCGGCCAGCCGCCGGGTCTTCTCGCTGTTCTCCGAGCGGTCGAAGACCCAGTAGAGGACGAGTCCCATCTGCGAGAGCCACATCAGCTCCGGGAGTACGTCGGCCAGTTCCTCGGGCACCTTGGTCTTCGCCCCGGCCAGGACTTCCCGGTGCATCTCGATCGCCTGCCGCCGGGCGGGCTCCGATTCGGCCGAGAACGGGCTGAGCGGACTTTCGGGGTCCGCCGCGTTCTTGAAGAACTGGGCGGCGAACTCGTGGAAGGGCTCGGCGATGTCGAGCCAGCTCGTGAAGACCCCCGCGAGCCGCGTCTGGAGGTCGGTCTCGTGGTCCAGGATCGGCCGGACGGCGCTCTGGTGGGAGTGGCCGATCCGGTCGTAGAAGCCCTGGACCAGGTGTTCCTTGGACTCGAAGTAGTAGTAGGCGTTGCCCACCGAGACTCCGGCCTCCTTGGCGATGCCCCGCATGGTCGTCTTGTCGTAACCGCGCTCCTGGAACAGCTTGAGCGCGGTTTCGAGGATCAGCGTGCGGGTCTGTTCGCTCTTGGGAGCCTTCTGATCAGTCACGGTGTCCGACCTTATCGGGGTACGGCGCATTGGTCGTCACAGACCACCTCGGAGCCGCGGCCCCGGGAGGGCGAGACGGCCCCGCGCCACGCCGCCGCCGCGAGCATCGTGGCCCGGGCGAAGGGCCGTCCGGCCGCCGTGGCCAGCCAGTTGGCCTTCGGCCGGTGCTCGGCGAGGGCCCACAGGGCCACGATGAAGGCGTCGGTTCCGGTCCACACCTGACCGCGGTCGCCGATCACGGTGATCTCGCGGAGCGTCGCGGCGTGGTCGAGGCGGGGGAAGCGGTACCGGGCGCCCTCCGACCCGGCGGGGATCAGTGCGATGGGGACCAGGCAGGGCTGGCTCAGCAGCCAGGTCCTGATGTGCACGCACAGCGCGCACTGGGCGTCGTAGAGCACGACGAGCTTGTGTACGGGCCCACCCGGGCCGCCGGCGGTCGTCACGGTCAGACTCCGGCCGGGGCGGTCCACGCCTGGGGCGCGACCGGCGGGGTCTGCTGGCGCTCCATGATGCTCCGGCGGCGGATCTTGTTGAGCACCCACACGTTGCCGAGGTGCATGACGCCGAGGACGAGCAGGACGACGCCGAGCTTGACCGAGAGGGCCTCGAAGATGCCGCGGGCCTCGGTGACGGCTTGGTCGGCTTGCAGGTAGAGGGCCACGAAGCCGAGGTTGACCAGGTAGAACCCGACGACCAGCAGGTGGTTGACGGCGTCGGCCAGCTTCTCGTTGCCCTGGAGGACGTCGGCGATGAAGATGCGGCCGTTGCGGGTGAGGGTGCGGGCCACCCAGACGGTCAGACCGACGCTGACCAGCAGGTAGATGACATAGGTGACGACGGTGAGATCCATGGCCCCGACTCCTTGAACACGTTCAATTGCTGACGTGGATGACTCTAGACCCGATTTTGAACATGTTCAAGCACTGTGCGAGTTCAAGAGCCGTGCGAGTTCAAGAGCGGTGCGGCGCGAGGTGGGCTGACTTACCATCCGCACATGGGGGACTTGTTCGAGACCGGCGCGACCGTGGCCCAGGGCCGGTACCGCATAGAGGGGTTACTCGGGGGCGGCGGGATGGCCCAGGTCTACCGCGCCCACGACGAACGGCTCGCGCGCACCGTCGCGCTCAAGGCGATGCGCGCCGACCTCCCGCACGACCCCGGCTGGACGGCCCGGTTCCGGCGCGAGGCGCAGGCGATGGCCGCGCTGAGCCACCCGAACGTCGTGGCCGTCCACGACACCGGCGAGGAACCCGGACCCGGCGGGGGAGCGCCCGTCCCCTTCATCGTCATGGAACTGATCCCCGGCCGCAGCCTCGCCGACCACCTGCGCGAGCGCGGACCCCTCCCGGTCGCCGAAGCCCTCGACCTGGCCGCCCAGATGCTCGCCGCGCTGGCCGCCGCCCACGCGCGCGGGCTGGTGCACCGGGACATCAAGCCGGCCAACGTCCTGCTGACCGGGGACGGCACGGCCAAGGTCGCCGACTTCGGCATCGCCGCGACCGCCGAGACCGGTGCGACCGCCCTCACCCGGACCGGCACGGCCATCGGCACCCCGCCCTACATGTCCCCGGAGCAGGTCGAGGGACAGCGGGGCGTCGACGGTCGCTCCGACCTCTACTCGCTGGGGATCGTGCTCTTCCAGATGCTGGCCGGACGGGTCCCGTTCGAAGCCGACTCCGGATACGCCATCGGCTACCTGCACGTCCACGCCGAGCCGCCGACGCTGGCCTCGGCCGGCATCGGCGTACCGGCGCCCGTCCAGGGGCTGCTGACCACGGCGCTGGCCAAGCGCCCCGAGGACCGTTTCCCGGACGCGGCGACCATGCGCGCGGCGGCCCTGGCGGCGGCCCGCTCACATCCGCCGACCGATGTCGTACGGATCTCCGCCCTGGCCGTGGAGCCGACGCGGCCGGTCCGGGCGGCCCCGCCCCCGGAGGGAAGCCTGCAGGGCGCCCTGAGGGGCGCCCTGCGCACCCTGGGCACCCGGCCCCGCCCGTCGCGCAAGACGGTCAAGTTCCTGCTGCTGGTGCTCTCGTACCTGCTCGGCTGGCTGATCGTCAGCCTGACGTTCAGCGGCGGCCATCCACCGGTGCGGGTGAACCTGGCCCTGGGGCTGGCGGGCATCGCCTGCGTCTGGTTCGGCGGCGCGAACCGCCGCCGACGCATCACCGGCCCGATCACCCTGCTCTACGAACTCCTCACGGCCGTCGCCTGGCTGTTCCACGTCGTGGCCGTGCTGATCAGCGGGATCTACCTGCTGGCCAAGCCGTAGTCGTGGCCGTAGCCGTGGCGACAGCCGTCAGATGCTGAGCGAGCGGGCGTAGTTGAGCTGGTTCATCACCCAGGGGAAGGTGTTCATGTCGGTCGCCGGGATCATCGTGGCGTGGTGGCGGCCGCCGCTGGTGACCGTCACCTGGATGTAGCCCGTGGTGACCTTCTCCTTCATCAGGAGGAAGAGCAGACCGAGCAGGCAGAAGACGGCGAAGACGATCGCGAGCACGACGGACGAGGTGGGGATCTTCTCCTCGGTGCGGGAGAAGTCCGTGGCGTTCCACATCGCGCCCTTGAGCGGCATGGGACCGCTCGGGGTGATGATCTGGTCCCCGGCGATGGTGATGTCCCCGATGCCGAAGGACGCCATCCCCGGAGCCCCCATGGCGGGCGCCGTGTACGGCATGCCCGCGCCGCCGATGGTGGGCTGCTGGTACGGCGGGGGCGGGACGTCGGAAGGCGGGGGGTACCCGTACCCGGGACTGCCGGGCGCGGGGTATCCGTACCCGGGATTGCCGGGCCCCCACTTGGGCTCGCCCTGTCCACCCTGCCCGGGCTCGCCTGCGTACGGGTTCGGCTGCTGCTCACTCATACGGCCGATCTTTCCACAGTCCCCGCCCGCCGGTCCCAAGACGAAGGCCCCGCTCCCGGAACGAATCCGGGGGCGGGGCCTTCGCGGCCCGCCGGCCTCAGGAGAGACCGGCGGACGGAGTCCGGCGCTGTGCCTCGAAGCCGGGGAGGCCCGCCAGGGCCGAGCCGTGCGAGAGGCGCGTCAAGAAGGCTAGAAGCGACGGGTGATGAGCGCCCGCTTGACTTCCTGGATGGCCTTCGTGACCTCGATGCCGCGGGGGCACGCGTCGGTGCAGTTGAAGGTCGTGCGGCAGCGCCACACGCCGTCCTTGTCGTTCAGGATCTCCAGGCGCTGCTCCCCGGCCTCGTCACGCGAGTCGAAGATGAAGCGGTGCGCGTTGACGATCGCCGCCGGGCCGAAGTACTGGCCGTCGTTCCAGAACACCGGGCACGAGGACGTGCACGCGGCGCACAGGATGCACTTGGTGGTGTCGTCGAAGCGCTCGCGGTCCTCGGCGGACTGCAGGCGCTCGCGCGTCGGCTCGTTGCCCTTGGTGACCAGGAACGGCATGACGTCCCGGTACGCCTGGAAGAAGGGCTCCATGTCGACGATGAGGTCCTTCATCACCGTGAGGCCCTTGATGGCCTCGACGGTGATGGGCTTCTCCGGGTTGATGTCCTTGATCAGCGTCTTGCAGGCGAGCCTGTTCTTGCCGTTGATCCGCATCGCGTCGGAGCCGCAGATGCCGTGCGCGCAGGACCGCCGGAAGGTCAGCGTGCCGTCGAGGTCCCACTTGATCTTGTGGAGACCGTCGAGCACGCGCTCCTTCGGGTCGATCTCGATCTGGTAGTCCTGCCAGGTCGACTCGTCCGAGATCTCGGGGTTGAAGCGCCGGATCCGGAACGTGACCGTGATGAACGGGGAGGCCGCGGCCGCCGCTTCCATCTCGTCCGTCTTGGACATGGTCGGGGTGGCCATCAGTACTTACGCTCCATCGGCTGGTAGCGGGTGACGACGACGGGCTTGTAGTCCAGCCGGACGGAGTCCTTGCCGTCATCGCCGACCTCGCGGTACGCCATGGTGTGGCGCATGAAGTTGACGTCGTCGCGGTTCGGGTAGTCCTCGCGGTAGTGACCGCCGCGGGACTCCTTGCGCGCCAGGGCCGAGACGGCCATGACCTCGGCCAGGTCGAGCAGGTTGCCCAGCTCGATGGCCTCCAGCAGGTCCGTGTTGAACCGCTTGCCCTTGTCCTGGACGGACACGTTCAGGTAGCGCTCGCGCAGCTCCGCGATCTTCTCGACCGCGGTCTTGATCGTCTGCTCGGTGCGGAACACCATCACGCAGGCGTCCATCGTCTCCTGGAGCTCCAGGCGCAGGTCGGCGACCCGCTCCTTGCCCGTGGAGTTGCGCAGCCGCTCGACCTGGTCGATCACCTGCTGGGCCGGGTTCTCCGGCAGCTCGGCGTAGTCGTTCTCGGCCGCGTACTTGGCCGCCGCGATGCCCGAGCGCTTGCCGAAGACGTTGATGTCCAGCAGCGAGTTGGTGCCCAGGCGGTTGGCGCCGTGCACGGAGACGCAGGCGACCTCGCCGGCCGCGTACAGACCCGGGACGACGGTGGTGTTGTCCGACAGGACCTCACCCTCGACGTTGGTCGGGATGCCGCCCATGGCGTAGTGCGCGGTGGGCTGGATCGGGATCGGGTCCGTGTAGGGCTCGATGCCCAGGTACGTACGCGCGAACTCCGTGATGTCGGGCAGCTTGGCGTCCAGCTGCTCCGGCGGGAGGTGCGTCAGGTCCAGGTACACGTGGTCACCGGCCGGACCGCAGCCGCGGCCCTCACGGATCTCGGTGTAGATGGAGCGCGAGACGACGTCACGGGACGCGAGGTCCTTCATGACCGGCGCGTACTTCTCCATGAAGCGCTCGCCGTCCTTGTTGCGGAGGATGCCGCCCTCACCACGGGCGCCCTCCGTCAGCAGGATGCCCATGCGCCAGATGCCCGTCGGGTGGAACTGGAAGAACTCCATGTCCTCCAGCGGCAGACCGCGCCGGTAGCAGGCCGCCTGGCCGTCACCGGTGAGGGTGTGCGCGTTGGAGGTCACCTTGAAGAACTTGCCCGTGCCGCCGGAGGCGTAGATGACGGACTTCGCCTGGAAGACGTGGATCTCGCCCGTGGCCAGCTCGTACGCGACGACGCCGGCCGACTTCTGGACGCCGTCCTCCTCGACCAGGAGCTGGTCCAGGACGTAGAACTCGTTGAAGAACTCCACGCCCTCCTTGACGCAGTTCTGGTACAGCGTCTGGAGGATCATGTGACCGGTGCGGTCCGCGGCGTAGCAGGACCGGCGGACCGGCGCCTCGCCGTGGTTGCGGGAGTGACCGCCGAAGCGGCGCTGGTCGATGGTGCCGTCCGGGGTGCGGTTGAACGGCAGGCCCATCTTCTCCAGGTCGAGGACCGCGTCGATGGCCTCCTTCGCCAGGATCTCGGCGGCGTCCTGGTCGACCAGGTAGTCACCGCCCTTGACCGTGTCGAAGGTGTGCCACTCCCAGTTGTCGTCCTCCACGTTGGCCAGCGCGGCGGCCATGCCGCCCTGCGCGGCGCCCGTGTGGGAGCGGGTCGGGTACAGCTTCGTGAGCACCGCGGTGCGGCTGCGCTTCGTCGACTCGATGGCCGCGCGCATGCCCGCGCCGCCGGCGCCGACGATGACGGTGTCGTACTTGTGGATCTTCATCAGGATTCGCCTCAGCCCATGCCGCGGATGTTCGGGTCGAAGGTGAAGATCACCAGCGTGCCCAGAAGGATGGTGAACACCGTGGCGGTGTAGAGCAGGCCCTTCAGCCACAGCCGCGTGTTGGCGCGCTCCGCGTAGTCGTTGATGACGGTACGCAGACCGTTGGAGCCGTGCAGCATCGCCAGCCACAGCATCAGCAGGTCCCAGCCCTGCCAGAACGGCGAGGCCCAGCGGCCCGCCACGAAGGCGAAGCCGATCTTGGAGACGCCGCCGTCCAGCACCAGCTGGATGAGCAGGTGGCCGATGACCAGCACGACCAGGACGATGCCCGAGAGGCGCATGAAGAGCCACGCGACCATCTCGAAGTTGCCGCGGGTCGAGCGGGGCGTCTTGCCGGTCCGCTTGCGCGGGGCCTCGATGTACGGCGCCGGGTTGTCGACGTCGTAGAGGCTCACGCTCTCCACGTCGCTGATGCCCTGGGCGGCAGAAGTGTCAGAAGACATGCCCGTCACTTCCCGAACAGTTCGAGGTAGGCGTGGTGCAGCACGGGGTACACGGCCCCGGCCATCAGCACGACCCAAACGCCCACCACGGACCAGAGCATCTGCTTCTGGTAGCGGGGGCCCTTGGACCAGAAGTCCACGGCGATGACACGGAGACCGTTGAGCGCGTGGAACAGGATTGCGGCGACGAGGCCGTACTCCATCAGCGCGACGATCGGAGTCTTGTAGGTAGCCACGACATCGTCGTACGCCTCGGGAGAGACGCGGACGAGAGCGGTGTCGAGGACGTGTACGAACAGGAAGAAGAAAATGAGGACGCCGGTGACTCGATGAGCCACCCAGGACCACATTCCTTCCCGGCCGCGGTACAACGTTCCAGCCGGCACGGAAAACCCTCCGGAAGCGGGGCGGGGGCCAGCCGGCTTCTTTGTCGGTCGGGCCCGGCCGGGTACGGTCCTCCGGCCCCGGACATCGTAGCGACGCTTTGTCGGTTCCCTTGCGCGGGGGCCATCGGTGTGATCAAACAGGCACGGACGGACTATCCCACAGGAGCGAAACGCCCCAATTCAGGCGCGTCATCGCTGGTTCCGCCGACCGCGGTGCCCCTTCCGTCCGGCATGTGGAGGAATCCCACGAGCCGGGCGAGTCGCGAGCGCGCCACCCGGCGCAGTTCGTCGGCCGCGGTGGCCCGTTCCTCGTCCACCTCGTGCGCCATCCGCCGCCGGATCGCGGCCAGCACCTGATGCGCGTGCTCGTCGGCCGGGTGCCCGTCGAGGCAGATGACGAAGGCGTGCCCGAACTTCCGCTCGTACTCCGCGTGCGCCGCGCCGAGCGCGAGGTGGGCGGCGTACGGCGCGTCGCGGTCGAGCTCCGCGGAGGACTCCAGGGCGAGCGCCTCGGCCAGGTCCCGCTGCCGCAGGTCGTACGCCGCCTCGTCGGCGGCGGCCAGCAGCGCGTCCAGATCCGGGTACGGGCGGTGCTCGGCCACCCGGTGCGCCCAGCGGTCGCTGCCGCAGCAGCGCAGCAGGGCCTCCCGGGCGGACTCGGCCGGCGCCGCGTTGAAGCGCGCCAGCGCGCTGCCGCGGACCTGCGCCGGAAGGGGGCTGGACAGCGTGGGGCTCCTCGGTGTGCGGTGGGGGTGTCACGCCACGCTATCGACGCGGCGCCGTGATGCACGTACCCAACCGCGGATTTCACCCGGAAGAGAGCCGAAAGGAGGAGAGTGGGACGGGTCGAGACGGGGAAGGCGGCCGAGACCGCCACCCCCCACAGGAGAGGCCCCGGCCGCCATCCGTTACGGGCTCGTGCGACAAGCCCGTACCCCTGTCAGCGCCTCCGGTGCGTTTTGTGTCACACCTCGCTTCGCGCACGATTGGTTGCAGGTTGTACAACGCGTGGACGAGAGCCCCGACACGCCGTAACGTGCTGATTTGCGCCAGACGTACAGGACAGTGAACGGGTTGGGGACTTTGCTGGGGGACGACGCGGAGCTGACCGCCGCGGTGCTCGCGGCACAGGACGGCGATGAGAGCGCGTTCCGGACTGTGTACCGCGCTGTGCACCCGCGCCTGCTGGGGTATGTCCGCACGCTCGTCGGAGACGGCGACGCCGAGGACGTGACCTCCGAGGCCTGGCTGCAGATATCCCGCGACCTGGACTCCTTCACGGGCGACGCCGACCGCTTCCGCGGCTGGGCCGCCCGCATCGCGCGCAACCGCGCCCTCGACCACATCCGGATGCGCGGCCGCCGCCCCGCCATCGGCGGCGACGAGAGCGAACTCAGCGGCCACGCCGCCGACTACGACACCGCGGGCCAGGCCATGGAAGCCCTCTCCACCGGCCGCACCATGGCGCTGATCGCCCAGCTCCCGCAGGACCAGGCGGAGGCCGTGGTGCTGCGCGTGGTCGTCGGCCTCGACGCCAAGACCGCCGCCGAAACTCTGGGCAAGCGGCCCGGCGCGGTACGGACGGCGGCGCACCGGGGGCTCAAGCGGCTCGCGGAACTCATCGTGAACGAAAACGAAAACGAAACGGACACCGCGGCGGGATCGGGATCGGGTTCGGGGTCCGGGTCGGGTTCGGGTGCGGAAGCGGAGGCCGAAGCGGAAGCCGAAGCGGGGGCGGGCGCCCGGCGCGGCACCCGGCTCGGGAATAATGGTCCAGGCCAGACCGGCGGCCGCGGTGGCTCCGGGGGCTCCGGGGGCGCCGGTGACGTGCGGGATCTGGACGCCGTACCCGCCCAGCGCGGCCGGTTCGGGGGACTGGCGGAGCGAACCGGTGTGACGCATTCACGTTGGCGGACGCAGAAGGACATGTGATGGCCGACGATCGCACCAGGTGGCTGGACAAAGCCGCGGCGGACAGACTGCTGCGCGGCGAACCGTTGGATCCGCGGGGTGACCTCCGCGCACAGGCGGACGCCGCCCGGCTGCGCGACGCCCTCGACGCCCTGACGCCCGACCTCCGCGCGGCCGCCGCGACGGAACTGCCCGGGGAGGCCGCCGCCCTGGCAGCCTTCCGCGCGGCGCACCCGGCTCGGGCCACCGCTGCCGTGGGGGTTGGCGCCGCGGCTGCGGCCGCCGCCGAGGAGCCGCTGGTCGCCATCGTCCCCGTACCCACCATTGCCGCGCACGGGGCCGCGCACGGGGCCGCGCGCGGGCGCGCCCCGCGCCGGGCCGCCGCATGGCGCCTCGGCCTCGCGGCCGCCGTGGCCGGCGTGGCCATCGGCGGTGTCGCCACCGCCGCGGGCACCGGCCTGTTCGACCGCGCCCTGCACCTGAACGCGAGCCCGCTGCCCACCGCCGAGATCACCTCCGACGTCACCCCGGAGCCGGTCGGCGGCACCGCCGAGCCGAGCACCGGGGCGTCCCGGCGGCCGCTGCCGCCGAGCGGCGGCGACCTCTTCGGCACCGGCGGCGCGCGCACCCCGGGCCCGGACGGCCGGACCACCCCGGGCGCCACCGGCGCGGCGGCGGGCGGCGCGAACAACGGCGGGGCGGGCGGTACGGGCGCCGCCGCGGGCACCGGCACCGGTACCGGCTCGGACAACCGCGAGCACTTCGGCACGACCGAGGGCGGTGCCGAGGGCGAGATCCACGACACGCTGCGCGGTGCGGCGGACCTGTGCCGCGACTACCGCTCCGGCCGGCTGACCGGGGACCGGGAGAACCGGCTCAACCTGCTGGCCAAGGGCCGCCAGAAGGTCAAGGGCTACTGCGAGGACCTGCTCGACGGCACGCCGGCCCCCCCGCCGAAGAGCACCGGCCCGACGGACTCGGCGCCCGTCCCCGGTCCGGGCGCCGGGAGCCCCTCCGGCGTGACGGGCTCGCTGGGCCTGCGCCTGCGCCGCTGAAACACGGCGGAACGCGCTCGCGGAAGCGTGCGGAAACATGCCGGAACGCGCTCGCCGAAACAGCCTCTGACCTGGCTGTAACACTTTTCGATCCGTCGGCGCAGTAACAAGTGAGCCGACTGGTCATCGGCCGCGCATGAGCCGGGGTTCCCCCCGTACCCCTGGGCTCTGCGCAACCTGGCGCGGGCGGGGTTCGTTCCCCCGGCCCTGCCCGCGCCTCTTAAGCCGACCTTCTCGCTGGCCGTCCACTGCTCACCAGTAGACGACGACCTTGTCGCCGACCTTCACCTGGTCGTAGAGCGCCGACAGCTTCGCCTTGTCGCGTACGTTCACGCAGCCGTGCGAGGCCCCCGCGTAGCCCCGGGCGGCGAAGTCCGACGAGTAGTGCACGGCCTGGCCCTCGCTGAAGAACATCGAGTACGGCATCGGCGTGTGGTAGATCGTCGAGACCCAGTCCTTCGACTTCCAGCCCACCGAGAACTCGCCCTCACGGGTCGGGGTGTTCTCCGAGCCGAAGCGCACGTCCATGGTGGACACGATCTTGCCGTCGATCATCCAGGCCAGGGTGCGGCTCTCCTTGCTGATGCACATCACCCGGCCCGTCATGCAGCGCGGGTCCGGAGTGTCGACCTGGTTCGTCGTCGGCGACAGCTCCTCGGTGGTGGGCTTCTTGCTGACGCTCTGGACCTTCTTCCAGGTGGCGTCGTCCACCGAGCCGGACGCGGTCAGCTGGTACTTCGACTGGAAGGCCTTGACCGCGGCGATCGTCTTGGAACCGTAGAAACCGGTGGGCGTCGCACTGAACATGCCGAGCTGCTTGAGCCGCGCCTGCAGCTCGCGCACCTGATCGTCCTCCGTGCCCTCCGCCATCAGGTACTTCGCCTGCGAGGCCGGGGACGCGGAAGCCGAGGAGGAAGCGGACGCCGAAGCGGAAGCGGACGGCGAGCCCGAGGGCGAGGCGTCGCCCGGCTTGTTGTCCTGGGCCGACGACGAGGCCGAGGCCGCGGGGGACGGGGAGCCGGCCCCCGTCGACTTCTGCGGCCCGCAGGCGGTGGCGGTGGCGGCGAGGGCCACCGCGGCGGCCACTCCGAGCGTGCGGATCGCGGCTCTCTGAGGCTTCAGACGGTTCAGACGGTGCATGGCAGTCCCCCGGTTCTTACGACGTGTAACTACACGATGCCGCGCGGGCGTGGATAGTTGCGGACGCTCCCGGGATGTTGCGCACTTGTGACCGGAGGCCGCTGCGGTGACGTTTTACCAGGCGCGCCCCCGTCCCTTCCACGAAGGAGTCCGGGCCATGGCGCACACCGAACGACCCCATACCGAACCGCCCCACACCGAACGGCCCCACACCGAGAGCGGGCTGCCGATCGAGCCCGTGTACGGGCCCGAGGCCCTGGCGGGGTGGGATCCGGCGGAGCGCCTCGGTGAACCCGGCGCCTACCCGTTCACCCGGGGGGTATACCCCACGATGTACACCGGCAGGCCCTGGACGATGCGCCAGTACGCCGGATTCGGCACCGCCGCCGAGTCGAACGCCCGCTACCGGCAGCTGATCGCCGACGGCACCACCGGCCTCTCCGTCGCCTTCGACCTGCCCACCCAGATGGGGCTCGACTCCGACGCGCCGCTCGCGCGCGGCGAAGTCGGCAAGGTCGGGGTCGCCGTCGACTCCGTCGAGGACATGCGGGTGCTCTTCGACGGGATCCCGCTCGACCGGGTTTCCACCTCGATGACCATCAACGCGCCCGCCGCGCTCCTGCTGCTGATGTACCAGCTGGTCGCCGAGGAGCAGGGCATCGCGGCCGACCGGCTGACCGGGACCGTACAGAACGACGTGCTCAAGGAGTACATCGCGCGGGGGACCTACATCTTCCCGCCCGGGCCCTCGCTGCGGCTGACCGCCGACACCTTCCGCTACTGCGCGGACGAGGTCCCCCGCTGGAACACCATCTCCATCTCCGGCTACCACATGGCCGAAGCGGGGGCCTCGCCCGCGCAGGAGATCGCCTTCACCCTCGCCGACGGCATCGCGTACGTCCGTACGGCCATCGGGGCCGGGATGGACGTCGACGCCTTCGCGCCCCGGCTGTCGTTCTTCTTCGTCGCCCGCACCACCCTGCTGGAGGAGGTGGCCAAATTCCGGGCCGCCCGGCGGATGTGGGCGCGGATCATGCGCGAGGAGTTCGGCGCCCGGGACCCGAAATCGCTGATGCTGCGCTTCCACACCCAGACCGCCGGGGTGCAGCTGACCGCGCAGCAGCCGGAGGTGAACCTGGTGCGGGTCGCCGTCCAGGGGCTGGCGGCGGTCCTCGGCGGCACGCAGTCGCTCCACACGAACGCCTACGACGAGGCGATCGCGCTGCCGACGGCGAAATCGGCCCGGCTCGCACTGCGTACCCAGCAGGTCCTCGCGTACGAGACGGACATCGCGCACACCGTCGACCCCTTCGCCGGGTCGTACGTCGTCGAGCGGATGACGGACGACCTGGAGGCGGCGGCCGCGGCCCTGCTCGGGCGGATCGAAGACCTGGGCGGGGCGGTCGCCGCCATCGAGCGGGGCTTCCAGAAGGGCGAGATCGAACACAACGCCTACCGCATCGCGCGCGAGACCGACAGCGCCGAACGGGTGGTGGTGGGCCTCAATCGCTACGCGCTGGACGAGGAGGAACCGTACGAGCCGCTGCGGGTGGACCCGGCGCTCGAAGCCGCCCAGTGCGAGCGCCTCGCCCGGCTGCGGGCCGGGCGGGACCAGGAGGCGGTGGACACGGCGCTGGCCCGGCTGCGGGAGGCGGCGGCGGGCCGGGCGAACGTCCTGTACCCGATGAAGGAGGCGCTGCGGGCCCGGGCCACGGTGGGGGAGGTGTGCGACGAGCTGCGGGAGGTCTGGGGGCGCCATGTTCCGGCCACCGGGTTTTGAGACAGTCGACTCTGAGCCACACCAGTCTGAGACACTCCGGACATGTATGGCGTCATAGACCTCCCGACCTACCTCGCCGGCCTCGCACTGATCATCCTGCTGCCCGGCCCGAACTCCCTGTACGTCCTGTCCGTGGCCGCCCGGCGCGGCGTACGGACCGGGTACAAGGCCGCCGCCGGGGTGTGGACCGGGGACACCGTGCTGATGACGCTGGCGGCGCTGGGGGCGGCCTCGCTCCTCCAGACCAGCCCGGTGGTCTTCGGCGTGGTGAAGCTGCTGGGGGCCGGGTACCTGTCGTGGCTGGCCGTGGGGATGCTGCGGGGGGCCTGGGCGCTGTGGCGGGCGCGGGGCGCGGAGCCGGAGGCGGAATCGTCCCCCGCGCCGTCCGATCCCTCGGGTCCGGAACGCCCGTACCGCCGTGCGCTGCTGATCAGCCTGCTCAACCCGAAGGCCATCCTTTTCCTGATGTCCTTCTTCGTGCAGTTCGTGGACCCGGCGTACCCCTACCGCGGCCTGTCGTTCCTGCTCCTCGGCTCGCTCCTCCAGCTGGGCAGCTTCCTGTACCTCACGGCGCTGATCTTCGGCGGGACCCGCCTCGCGGCGGCCTTCACCCGACGCCGCCGGCTCTCGGCCGGCGCCACCTCCATGGCCGGAGTCCTCTTCCTCGGGTTCGCCGCGAAACTCGCCACGAGCTGACGGCGGCAGCGGTTCGTTCAGCCGGAGGGCTTATCCGCTTGTGTCTCCAGTAGGGGGAGACAGCAAGGTGGAGCACATGAACGGTGACGCGCTCTACGCGATTGGTGACCTTGCCCGGCGAACCGGGCTGACGGTGAAGACCATTCGGTTCTACTCCGACGCGGGGATCGTGCCGCCGACCGACCGAAGCCCGGCCGGCTACCGGCTCTACGACATCGACGCCGTCGCACGTCTCGATCTCGTGCGCACCCTGCGCGACCTCGGGCTGGATCTTTCCGCCATCAGGAAGGTCCTCGACCGGGAAGTCTCCGTCCCCGAGATGGCTTCGGCGCACGCCGATGCCCTGGACGTGCAGATTCGTACGCTCCGTCTGCGTCGATCCGTGCTGAGAGCGGTGGCCAAGCGTGTCCCTACACCCGAGGAGTTGGATCTCATGCACAAACTCGCCAAGCTCTCCGACAGCGAACGGCAGCGGCTGGTGACCGACTTCATCGATGACACCTTCGGTGGCCTCGACGCCAACCCGGAGTTCGTCGCCATGATGCGGTCGGCCATGCCCCAACTCCCCGACGATCCGGAGCCCGAGCAGGTCGAGGCATGGGTCGAACTCGGAGAACTCTGCCAGGACACGGACTTCCGGGCCGCCGTCCGGAAGATGGCCGAACACCAGGCATCGGAGCGGGCGCAGGGCGACACGACCGGCCTGCACCACGATCTGACCACTGCGGTGCGCGAGCAGGTCGGGGAAGCTCTCGCGGCACGAATCCAGCCGACGTCCGAGCAGGCGGCGCCCATCGTCGATTCCCTCGCCAGTCTCTATGCCGAGACCTTCGGCCGCGCCGACGATCCCGACCTGCGGCAGTGGCTCGTCACCCGGTTGGAGACCGGCGCGGACCCCAGAGCGGAACGCTACTGGCAGCTCCTGTCGACCATCAACGGCTGGCCGGTGCCGCCCACTCTCGCACCGGTCTTCAGCTGGTTCATCACCGCCCTGCGCACCCAGCTGAGCCGCTAGCCCGCCACCCGGCCGCGGGCCCTTCCACCAGGAGCATCCCGATGCTGCCCACTGCTGCGGCAGCACGCTCGGGACGGCAGGTCAGACTGCTGGCCAGCCGTCCAGGGAGACCTGCGCCCCGTTGTTGAGGTAGTGGTGGAGGGCAGCGGCCGTAGAGTCGACGAAGGCATCGGGGATGGCGGTGGCGTCGACCCAACGGACCTGGGAGTGCTTGCGGGGTTCGCGGGTTTCCGGTTCGCCGGTCCATTCGTGGGTGGCGAAGACGACCGTGAGGAAGCCGTTCGGGGCTTCGACGCCCCAGGCGCCGTGGATGATGTGGGCGACCTTGAGGGACTCCGGCTTCACCGTGAGGCCCGTTTCCTCGTAAAGCTCACGGACCGCGGTCTCGGTGATGGGCTCGCCCGGTTCGCTCTTGCCGACCGGCAGGTCCCATTTGCCCTGGGCGAACTTGGCGTTCTCGCCGCGCTGGAGGAGCACGACGCGGTTGGCGGCCTGGTCGTGGGCGATGACGCCCGCGACCAGCTGATCATTCGAGCGTGAGTGAGGACGCCAGGGGAAATCGGGCTGCTTGGCCTCGGTGCCCCTTACCCACGCGGGTTCGGGCGCCTCAGGCGAGGGCCTCGCGGGCGCGGCGGGCGAGATCGGCGGCGCCGGGGACGCGGCGGCGCTGGTAGACCGCCAGGGTGGGGCGGATCGAGGTGATCGCTTTATGGGCGCGGTTGGACGTCATGCCGTCCATGAGGCTGAGCGCTTGGCCCCAGGCAGCCACCGCTTCGTCAGCACGGGCCTGGGCGGCAAGGCTGTCACCGAGGTCGGCGTACGTGAGGACGTGCACGCGTTTGAACTTGACCGGGTCCCAACGGGTGAGGGCGTCGCGGTGCTGCTGTTCCGTGCCGATGAAGTCCCTCATCTCGGTCAGCGCCTTGGCTGTATGGCTGGCGACGGTGCCCGCAGCTGGACCGCTCAGGAGGGAGTAACTGACCTGTGGGCCGTCCTCGCGGAGGAGCGCGTCCTCTGCGGCGAGCAGGGCGCGGCTGGCCGAAGCCTTCTCGTCGACGGCCGCGCAGGCGCGGGCATGCGTGATGTGGAGCAGCGCCTCGGTCTGTCCGTCGACGTGTCCGAGTCCACGCGCAAGGGCACCTTCAACAAGATCGACGCAGTGGTGAGGCTGCCTGAGTTTGAGGGCCTGGTGGGCCAAAGAACGCATCATCCAGGCAGCATGACCGTGCGGATCAGCCTCGCAGGCGAGCTGGTAGCCCACGTGGTAATAGCTCTGGGCAGCGCCCTGCTGACCCAGGTCGTGGTGTTTCCACCCGGCCAGGTACGCGAGTTCGGCGACGGCTCCGAAGGCGGCCTGGCGTAACGACTCCGAAGGAAAACGTCCGCGGAGCATCGGGGCCGCTGTGTCGGCAAGGAAGGCGGTGACCGAGGTCAGGCCGTGGCCGCCGCCGAGGCGCTCGTCGGCGGCGCTGAATGCTGTGGTGATGTGCCGTACGACGTCGATGTCCTCGGCTCCGACGAGGGAGCGGCCGGTGCGAGCGCGGAGCACACGGGCGGTGGCCTCGTGGTCGTGGAGGAGCGGCATGGCGACGCCGGCTGTGGTGAAGGCCGCGATGGCGAGGAAGCGGCGGCGTTCGACGTCCGCGCGGCCCAGGCCTGTGACCGTCTCGACCGGGTCACCGGACATGGCGGGCTCCTCGTCGGGTGGCTGAAGGCCGATCTCGGTCCGGGTGACGACGCGTCCCAGCCGACGCGAGAGGGCTTCGGCGAGGTATTGGCCTGCCCGGCCTGACGGGGCGCGCGTGCCGTTTGCCCAGTGGGAGATGGCCGACTTGTTGGTCTGGAGAAGTTCACCGTTCTCAGCCGCGATCCGGCGTACGTCCTTGGCCAGTGCCTCGTACGTACATCCGGCAGCGTGAATGGTGTCGCACAGGCGGGAGTTGGGGTCGTTCGACGCTGGCACGTTCCTCCGTCCCCGAGCTGTAAACCGCGTATACCGCTTGGTCTCGGTCACACCGTACCCACTCTCCGTAGCGGACGGTTCACTTATCGATAGCTGCCCCACTCTCGGGCCGGGCGGCCCCCAAGTTCCGTACGCCCCAACGGGCTCGGGCATTCCCATGCCCCGGCCCGGACGATCAGAGACGGAGACACGGTGACCACCATCGACACCGCGACCATCACGGTCGAGCTGCCCGACGCCTTCGACCCGCGCTGGAGCCGACTGCCCGGCATCCAGGTGGACGGCCGACGCATCACCATCGACCCGGTCGAGTACTTCTTCCGCTTCGAGTCCAACACCTGGCTCGTCGCCGACTGGGAGCTGGTCAAGTCCCAGCTCCTCGACGTGGACGAGACGACCGAGAGCGCGGTCGAGCAGCTCGCGCTCGACTTCATCAAGAACCACGGCGAATCCACTACGGATGCCGCCCGCGTGCTGGCGACGGCGTACGGGGTCTACTCGTACCTCTTCCGCGAGGAGCACTTGGCCAGCCTCGGCCTGCCGCAGATCACAGCCGACCACCTGCGCATGCTGCGCGAGGCGGCCACGCTGATGGCGCTCAACAAGGTCGAGCTGGACGGGCACATCTCCAACGTCGGCCCGTGCTGGTTCTTCCCGGCCGCCACTTCCGTCGTCTTCGACCTGGACGACGAGATGGGCGGAATGCTGGACGAGGTCTACCACGGCGGCTGGTTCAACGAGCACCGTCGGATCGAGTCCATCAAGGCCCATGCCGCGCTCGGCGGCAGGCTCGTGCACGGCTGCCAGTCCGTGCCGGACCAGACCGGCGGGGTCGTCGCGCCCTACGGTGCCTCGATGGCGAACTTCCGTGACGACCTGGCCGAGTTCAAGGCGGGGTGGATCGAGCAGGTCTACGCCCACCGCGTGACCGCGGCCGAGTAACCCCACCCCCCCGTACGGCTCCGGGGCGGGCTGATCCGCTCGCCCGCCCCGGAGCCCACCAGCTTCTTGGAGTCACCCCCCATGGAACAGAGCCTGACCGCAGCCCTGCTCGACGACCTGTGTGCCCTCGTCGGCAAACCCCTCCCCGAACGTTCCGAGATCCGCGTCTGGGACATGTCCGGCGTCGAACGCGTCACCTTCCCCGACGGTGAGACCGCCGTCTTCAAGTACGCCAAGGAGCCCTTCGACCGCGAGGCCCAGGCCCTGCGGGTGGCCCGCCAGCGCGGGCTGCCGGTCCCCGAGCTCCACGCCACCGCCAAGCGGGACAAGTGGCTCGGGATGCTCATGGACGACCTCGGCACCCCTGTACGCGATGCCGACGACCTGGACGGCGTCGCCGCCGCCGTGATGCTCCACGCCGCCCGCCCGGCAGGAGGCCTGCCTCTCCTCGATGGCGCCGGACTGGCTGCTCTGCCCGGACGCGCCCTCGATCACCTCCAGCGGCTGCGGAAGGCTGACCGGTGGACGGACTGCGACGACATCGAGGCGGCGCTGGGGAGGATCTCCGCATCGGCTGAGGCCCGCGTTCAGGGGGCGACGCTCGACCCCTTCGGCTGGGTCCACTCCGAGTTCCACCCCACGAGCGTCCACATCGGGGAGAACGGCTGGCACCTCCTCGACTTCGCCCGCGCCTTCACCGGCCCCGGCCTGATCGACCTCGCCTCCTACCACGGCACCACGGACACCCCAAGTCCCGGGCGGCTGCGGGTGTTCCTGGAGCAGTACGTCATCGCCGGGGGCCACGAGGACGCCGTCGCCGCCCGGGGCGGCCTGGCCGCCGAGGCGTGGGCTCTGGGCTGGCACCGCATGTGGGCGGTGGAGTGGTTCATGGAGCAGGCCATCCGCTGGATCAACGACCCGGCCAAGGACCCCGCGTACATCCCCGTCGTCCGCCGCCACCTGAACGACGTGGTCCAACTCCTGGAGGTCTAGGTGCTCGCCCGGGTCTCCCCCTGGTACGCCCACGCAGCCCAGCGCATGGCCGCTGCCCCCGCCCACGCCCTCACCGCACCGGCCCGGATGGAATGGAGCACCCATCCGGGCCTCGGCCCCGGCGCGGAACTCCTCGGTCGGGACCTGCGCGGCAAGCGCATCCTGGAGCTGGGCTGCGGCCCCGGCCACAACGTGGCCCACCTCGCCAAGCACCACCAGGCCCGCGTCACCGGTGTGGACCTCGTCGGACTCCAGATTCGCCGCGCCCGGTCTCACTACGGCCACCTCGACGGCGCCACCTTCGCCGCCGGGCATGCGCTGCACCACCTGCAGGCCACCGGCCAGACCTTCGACGTGGTCTACTCCGTCTTCGGTGCCGTCGGCCTCGTCGCCCCGGAGCTGCTGCTCGCTGCCATTTCCCGGCGCCTGGTGCCCGGCGGTGTCCTGGCCTTCTCCGTCCCGCATCCGGCACGGGCCGGAAGACATCCATCCACGGACGACCGTCCGCGCGAGGACTGCGTCACCATGCCCGACCGCACCCGACTGCCCATCGCCCGATGGGAGTTCGATGCCCGACGTTGGGGCTCACACCTCGCGCGTAACGGCCTGCGCATCACCTCGGCGTTGGAGCTGCGTCATCCTCGACGCGACCCGTGGCCGACCACCCTCCTGATCACCGCCCGCAAACGCTGACCCCGGAGGCACCGATGACCTTGCCCTACTTGCTCCTGGACATCGACGGAGTCCTGATCCCGTTCCCGGCGGCAGACGGCGGCACCCCACCCACCCACGTCCGCCACACCGTCCTGCCCACCGGCCGACGCCCCGACGATCCCGTCCCCATCTGGCTCGACCCCAGCCATGGCCCACTGCTCACCGGCCTCCTGGCCAGCGGCCTCTTTACCCCGGTGTGGTGCACGAGCTGGCGCAAAGACGCCACCACGATCATCGGGCCGCTCCTCGGCCTGCCTGACTTCCCCTACCTCGACCTCCCCCGGCCACAGATCACCACCAGCCACCCCAACGGCTACCTCTGGAAACGCGACCACGTCGACCCCTGGCTCGGCAGAGCCCCCGCCGTCTGGATCGACGACGACTTCACCGCCGCCGACCACACCTGGGCCGCCGAACGTACCGCCCTTGGCTACCGAACCCTCCTCGTCCAGCCGGACGCCTACACCGGTCTCCAGCCGAGCCACCTTGCCGAGGTGTGGGAGTGGGCAGGCCTCCCGAACATGGCCCAAGGCGTCAGCGCGTGTAGCGGATCAGGGCTCGGCGGAGGCGGCGGAGGTGGGGGTTGGCGGCCAGGAAGGTGAGGCGGGCCGGGATGCCGCCGGGGAGGGCCAGGGAGGTCAGGCGGCGGCGGGTGAAGTAGCGCCAGGTGTAAGGGGTCAGGTGGGACGCGAGGTACGCCTCGGCCTCGGGGCGTCGGGCCGCCAGGACCTTCGGCTGCATGGTGAAGCCGACCGCTGTGACGAGGGCCGGGAGGGTCGGCAGGTCTGCCACCGCCGTGAGGGGGGAGGCGGGGGACGGCGGTGCCGGGGTTGACCGGGGCGCCAGGTCCGGGATCAGGGCGTCGACCAGGGTCAGGGGGATGCGGTTGCTGTTCTGGTACGGGGTGAGGCGGGCCAGGAGCTGTTCCGTGCCGGTGCGGGCGACGGGGAGGTGGTGGAAGGTTGCGGCTGTGAGGAGGGCCGTGGAGAAGCAGCCCACCACCAGGGCGGGGCGCAGGTGCGTGTAGAGGGTCTCCGCCAGGAGGGTTGGGGGGAGGACGTGGAGGGGGACGCCCAGGCGGGCGGCTTCTTCCTCGGCGCGCCGGGAGTAGCCCGCCGGGGCGCCCGGGTGGGGTTTGAAGAGGAGTCGGCGGTGGCCCCGGTCGTACGCGCCCCGGACCATCGCCGCGTGCAGTTCCTCCTCTTCGGTGGCCGTGAGCAGGTCCAGGGCGGAGAGGTACTGGCCCAGGAGGAGGGCCGGGGGTTCTGCGTGCTGGACCGCGTCCGGGGGCGGGAGTTCCGCCAGGACCTTCAGGAAGGCGGCCGTGGGGATGGTCTGCGCCGGTACGCCGAACTCGGTGAGCAGGAGCGGTTCCAGGCCGGGGACCAGGTCGAGGTGCAGTACGCGCCGTACGCGCATGCCGAGTTGGGGGTCGAGCCGGAAGCGGGTCGGGCCGTAGCTCATCAGCCCGTCGGCGTAGACCTCGATGGCCGCGCCGGGGAAGAGCCGGCACAGCGCCTGGGCCGGGGCGACCTGTATGGATTCGACGTACAGCTCGATCCGGTCGTCGCCCAGGCCCCACAGCGCGCGCAACTGCCGCTCCCACAGCGGTGCGTCCTCGGGGCGCGGGGTCCAGGCGCCGGGGTGGAAGGGGGCGATCGTCTCGTTCCAGTCGATGACCTCGTCGAAGCGCGTGCGCAGGGCGTCGAAGCCCGGCATTGAGGAGAGGGCGGGTGCGACCTCGGGGATCGGGGCGTTGTTGCTGGTGAGGAGGATGCGGTGGACCGATCCGCCCTCCGCCGGGTCGCAGGCGCCTGCGTCCAGGGCCGCGGCGAGGGTGGCCGTTCCGTAGAGGGTGGACGCCAGGAAGATCTGGGTGAGGCCATCAGGCGCAGTGGTCGTCACGCGGATGCCCCCGCTCCGGCGCGGCGGCGCAGCTTGCGGAGCAGGGAAGACCGTTCGGTGTCCATCGAATTCAGCGCCGCGTCCAGCAGTTCCCGTGGCATTCGCCCGAGTGCCCCGGCGCTCATCGAGCGGAGTTTTCTGGCCACGGCCGGTTCGAACCTTTCGATGGAACCCAGGTGGTGGGCGATAATTGCGCAATACGTGCGCACGGCTTTGGGGAGAAGGGCCGCGGATTCATGATCTTCGGCGGTATCCGACAGGACTTGATCGAATGCGCGAATGAAATCGAGCTGCCGTTCGTCGCCGATCTGGGTCAGCGAAGTGGCGATCCCGCGCCGGTAGAAGACCCCCGGCAGCCCGACCGCCGCGAACGACCGCGCCCCGCGGTGCAGCCGCCAGATCCACGGCCGGTCCTCCGCCGTGCGCAGCCCGTCCGTGAAGTGCAGCAGTCCCTGGTCGAGCAGCCGCCGGTGGTACATCCCCGCCCAGGCGTACGGGTAGTCCACCGAGGTGGACCGCCCGGCGGGCAGGATCGCGGTGCGCGGGTCGGCCACCACGCCGTGCGGGCCGTACGGGACGCCCTGCACGAGCCGCTCCCGGCCGGTCACCTGGACGTGGTCGGTGCGGACGAAGTCGCAGTTCAGGGCCTGTATGGCGGCCAGGACGCGGGCCAGGTGGCCGGGCGCCAGCCAGTCGTCGCCGTCCAGGAAGGCCAGGTATTCGCCGCGCGCCGCGTCCAGGCCGGTGTTGCGGGCCGTGGCCAGCCCCCCGTTGCGGTCGCGGCGCAGGTGGACCGCCCCGGGCAGCTCGCGGGCCGCCCGCTCCAGCAGCTCGCCCGTCCCGTCCGTCGAGCAGTCGTCGACGAGGAGGAACTCGATGTCGTCCCGCGCGTTGAGTTCGAGACTTTTCAGGGCGTCGGGCGCGTAGGTCCGCACGTTGTAGAACGGCACGACAACAGAGAGCTTCAGCACCCGGGAGACGCTATGGCGGCGTCCGGCATTCATCATGGACCGGACGGGGATTCCATGTGAACGGCGCACGGCAGCCGCGTTAACCCGCGCGGCTTCGCAATTCGCCGACGGGTTGTTAACCCGCTGTTGTGGGCTCGTTGGGCCGTTCAGCGGAATTGCGGCATAGCTTCTCGGTCGTGCCAGAAAGTCAGCCAGTCAGCCAGCGGGTCGCCGTTCTCGCCGATTCCGATACGCGATGGAAATGGGGCGCGCTCACCGCCCGCCGGCTCGTCCCAGGCCCCTCGGGGGACGGCGCCCCGGGGGACAGCGGGCCAGAGGACGGCGGCCACCTCACCGGATACCTGCTGCGCGGCCGGGCCACGCCCACCGCCCGCCAGCTCGGCGAAGTCGGCGCCCGGGCCGACCGGCTGACCGAGGTGACCTGCGCCGCCTTCCTCGACGAACTGCGGCGCGAGCGCTACGACGTGGTCGTCCTCGCCCTCGTCGGCGGCGCCGTCCAGGCCGTCCTGCACGGGGTGCGCGCCCTGTGGCCCGACCCGGCGGCCCGCCCCGTGTTCGTCACCGGTTACGTCGGCGTCGTCTACGAGAAGCTCGCCGACGGCCTGCTGCTGCGCCACGGCGCCGACCTGGTCCTCGCCAACTCCCGCCACGACGCGGAGCGTTTCCGCGCCGTGTACGAGGGGGTCGGCGCCGACGCCTCCGCCGTCACCGAGACCGCCCTGCCCTTCCTCGGCGGCGCGCCGTACGAACCCGTCGGCGGCGGCCGCGCCCGCACCGTGGTCTTCGCCGCCCAGCCCTCCGTGCCGGAGAGCCGCGCGGAGCGTACGTACCTGCTGGAGCGGGCCGCCGGGCACGCCCGCGCCCACCCCGGCCGGGAGGTCCTGATCAAGCTGCGCAGCCGCCCCGGCGAGCACACCACGCACCTGGAGGAACTCCCGTACCAGCGGCTCGCGGACCGGCTGCCCGCCGGGCTCCCCGCCAACTGCCGCCTCGTGTACGGGAACATGGGGGAGGTCCTGGACCGCACCGACCTGCTCGTGACCGTGTCCTCCACCGCCGCGCTGGAATCCCTGCACCGGGGCATCCCGACCGCCGTCCTCACCGACCTCGGCATCCGCGAGAGCCTCGGCAACCACCACTTCACCGGCTCCGGCTGCCTCGCCTCCTGGGACCAGCTCGACGCTGGGCTGCTGCCCGCCGGGGACCCCCGCTGGCTCGCCGCCCAGGGGGTGCTGGCCGGGCCCGGCGCCTACGACGCGGCCCGCGCCCGGGTCGCGGAACTGGCCGCGCTGCCGCTGCTGGCGCCCCCGGACCCGTACTACACGCTGACCACCGCCCCCGGTTACCTGCCCGGGCTGCTGGCCCGCCACCACCTCGCCCCCGACGGCACTCCGCTGCCCGGCGCCGTCCGGCCCGCCGCCGGGGAGTCCCGGCTGCGCGGCTGGATGCGCGGCCGCATGCGCGAGGCCGCGCGGGGCGCCTACCGGCACGGGGTGCAGCGGGTGGCCCCGGCGATCCGCAGGCTGGGCGAGCTGTGAGGGCGCTGAGGGTGCTCGCCGTGATCCCGGCCCGGGGCGGGTCCAAGGGGGTGCCCGGCAAGAACGTCGCCGAGGTCGCCGGGGTGCCGCTGGTCGGCCGCGCGGTGCGGGCCGCGCTGGGCGCGCCCACCGTCACCGACGTGGTGGTCTCCACCGACTCCGACGAGGTCACCGCCGCCGCGCGGGCCGCGGGGGCCGACGTACTGCGCCGCCCGGCCGCGATCTCCGGGGACACCGCGAGCAGCGAGAGCGCCGTGCTGCACGCCCTGGACTCCTTCGAGGAACTGCACTCGCTCACCGTGGACGTGGTCCTCCTCGTCCAGTGCACGAGCCCCTTCCTGACCGCCGCCGACATCGAGGGGGTCGCCGCCGCCGTGGCGGGCGGGGCCGCCGATTCCGCGCTCACGGTGGCCCCCTTCCACGGCTTCCTGTGGCGCGCCGCGGACTCCGGCGCGGGCACGGGGGTCAACCACGACCCCGCCGTCCGCCCGCGCCGCCAGGACCGGCCCCAGGACCTGCTGGAGACCGGGGCGGCGTACGCGATGGACGCGGCCGGGTTCCGCACCGCCCGGCACCGCTTCTTCGGGCGGGTGCTGCCGGTGCCCACCGACCCGGCCCGGGTGCTGGAGATCGACGATCCCCACGACCTGGCGCGGGCCCGCGCGCTGGCCCCGCTGCTCGACGACGTACCGGGGCCCCGCACCCGAAGCCGGACGCGCACCCGCGTCCGTACGCGGATCCGCTCCGGCCCCGCTCCTGATCCCGGCACTGAATCCGACCCCACCCCCAGCACCGAAGGGCGTCACCTGACATGACCGTCGTCACCCCGAACCCCCGCCTGCGGCAGCTCGGATCGCGCACCGCCGGTCCCGGCCGCCCCGTCTACGTCGTCGGCGAGATCGGCATCAACCACAACGGCGACCTGGACACCGCCCTCGCGCTCGTCGACGCGGCCGCCGACGCGGGCTGCGACGCCGTGAAGTTCCAGAAGCGGACCCCCGAGATCTGCACCCCGCGCGACCAGTGGGACGTCGAACGCGACACCCCCTGGGGCCGGATGAGCTACATCGACTACCGCCACCGGGTGGAGTTCGGCGAGTCGGAGTACCGGGCCATAGACGAGCACTGCGCCGAGCGCGGCATCGACTGGTTCGCCTCCCCGTGGGACACCGAGGCCGTCGCCTTCCTGGAGGGCTTCGGCGTGCCCGCCCACAAGGTGGCCTCCGCCTCGCTCACCGACGACGAACTGCTGCGCGCCGTACGCGCCACCGGCAAGACGGTCGTGCTGTCCACGGGCATGTCCACACCGCGCCAGATCCGGCACGCGGTGGAGGTGCTCGGCAGCGACAACATCCTTCTCTGCCACGCCACTTCGACCTACCCGGCGAAGTCCGAGGAGCTGAACCTGCGGGTGATCAACACCCTCCAGGAGGAGTACCCGAACGTCCCGATCGGCTACTCCGGCCACGAGACGGGCCTGCAGACCACGCTTGCCGCGGTCGCCCTCGGCGCGGCCTTCGTCGAGCGGCACATCACCCTCGACCGCGCGATGTGGGGATCGGACCAGGCGGCCTCCGTCGAGCCCGGCGGCCTGCACCGCCTGGTGCGCGACATCCGCACGATCGAGGCCGCGCTCGGTGACGGGGTCAAGCGGGTCTACGCGTCCGAACTCGCCCCGATGAAGAAGCTCCGCCGGGTCCAGGGCGCCCTGGCCGGGGTCTGACGATCCCGCGCCACCAAAACCGCCAACGCCTCCGACGCCTCCGACGAAGGAGCACGTGATGACCCGTTCCGCCGCCACCCTGGCCCTCATCGAGAGCCCGGTCCAGCTCCTGAACGTGCTGGAGTGGGCCCACGCGAACGACGGCGCCGCCCGCGGCCCGCTGCTCGGCGCCGTCCCGCCCCAGCCGTCCGCCCCCGCCGCCCGCCGGGCTCCGGGCCCCGTGGCGCCGCTGCGGATCGTCGTCCTGCCGCCCACCGACCCCATGTCCCGGGGCCAGCTGCGCCGGATGGCCGGACTGGCGCGCGACGAGGGCCACGAGGTGCGCTGGCAGGAGGCCCGGGGCGGCCGGCTCGCCCCGCTCAAGGCGCTCGCCGCGCTGCTGCGCGAGGTGCGCTCCGCCCGCCGCGTCATCGTCGGCGACCCCTTCTCCCGCTACGTCCAGCTGCTGCTCACCCTGGTCCGCGCGGACGAGCTGGTCGTCGTCGACGACGGCACCGCCACCATGGAGTTCATCGACCGGACCGCGCGCGGCGAACGCCTGGTGCGCTGGCACCGGGCGGGCGGCGGCGGCCTGCCCGGGCGGATCCGCGAGCTGGCGTACGCGCCGGTCTCCGGGGCCGCGCGCCGCCGGTTCACGGCGGCGGCGCGCAAGGGGCGCCGGGTCGAGGTCTTCACTTCCATGCCCGTCACGGCCCCGCCGGGCATGGAGCTGCGGCTGAACGACTTCGGCTGGACCCGCTCGCGGTTCGGCCCGCCCCGGCTGACCAAGGGCACCGACCTGGTGGGCACCTCGCTGGTGGAGACGGGGGTGGTGGACCCGGCCCGCTATCTGGCGGCCGTCCGGGCGCTGGCCCGCGAGCACGGCGCCACCCGCTACTTCGCGCACCGCCGGGAGTCCCCGGACAAGCTGCGGGCGCTGAGCGAGGCGACCGGGCTGGAGATCGTACGTCCGGACCTGCCGCTGGAGCTGATCGCCCGCCGGGGTCCGGTCGGGCGGACCGTGGTCAGCTTCCCCTCGACGGTCGTGCACACCCTGCCGTACGCGCTCGCGGGCACCGGGGTCACGGTGGCGGTCCGGGAGATCGATCCGGCCTGGCTCACCGGGAATGCCTCCCCGCGGGCCCGCGTTTTCCTCGCCGGGGTGGCCGACACCGCCCGTGATGTGCGCAGACTCCCCGCGCAGGCCGCTCAGAGCGCTCGATGAGCGGCGGAGTTTACCCCCAGGGGTAGGTGCCCATGCGCCCGGAGGCCCAATTTTCTTCCCCTAACGGGTTGAACTTTTCCTGATCTCCAGCCAGTTGACCCATTGGTACGCCTACCCTTCAACAGGTGAACCAGTTGATGTCCCGCGAGTCACAGACCGCCCTGCCCGGCAAGCCCGCCCAGCCCGAGCTGCCCGGTACGCTCCCGGACCACCTGCGCGCCGAACTGATCGCGTTCCGCCGGGACTTGCACATGCATCCCGAACTCGGCCACCAGGAGTTCCGTACCACCGCCGCGATCAAGGCGCGGCTGGAGAAAGCGGGGCTGCGACCACGGGTACTCTCCTCCGGCACCGGCCTGATCTGTGACGTCGGGACCTGGGACGGAGTGGCGCCCATGCTCGCCATCCGCGCGGACATCGACGCCCTGCCCATTCCCGACGCCAAGACCCACGTGTCCTACCGCTCCACCGTCCCGGACCGCGCCCACGCCTGCGGCCACGACGTGCACACCGCCGTCGTGCTCGGCACCGGACTGGTCCTGGCCGACCTGGACCGGCAGGGGCTGCTGCCCCGGCCCGTGCGGCTGCTCTTCCAGCCCGCCGAGGAGGTGCTGCCGGGCGGCGCCACCGAGGCCATCGACTCCGGCGCACTGGACGGCGTGGGCAAGATGATCGCGGTGCACTGCGACCCGCGCGTGGACGCGGGCCGGATCGGCCTGCGGGCCGGCCCGATCACCTCCGCCTGCGACCGGCTGGAGGTCACCCTCGACGGGGCGGGCGGGCACACCGCGCGGCCGCACCTGACCACCGACCTGGTGACGGCGGCGGCCCGGATCGCGCTCGACGTGCCCGCGCTGCTGACCCGCCGGATGGACGCCCGTAGCGGCATGTCCGTCACCTGGGGCCGGATCGAGGCCGGGCACGCCTGCAACGTCATCCCGATGCACGCCGAGCTGTCCGGGACCGTGCGCTGCCTGGACCTGGCGGCCTGGCACGAGGCGCCGGAGCAGGTGCACGCGGCGATCGACGAGATCGCGGCGATGCACCGGGCCAAGTCGACGATCAACTACGTCCGGGGGGTGCCGCCGGTCGTCAACGACCCGGCGGTCACCGAGCTGCTGCGCGAGGCGATGGCGGCGCGCCGCGGCGTGGACTCGGTCGAGGACACCGAGCAGAGCCTGGGCGGGGAGGACTTCTCCTGGTACCTGGAGCACGTCCCGGGGGCGATGGCCCGGCTCGGGGTGCGCGCGCCGGGCGACACCGCCAAGCGCGACCTGCACCGCGGCGACTTCGATGTGGACGAGTCCGCGATCGCCGTCGGAGTCGAGTTCTTCACCGCCGCGGCACTCCTCGACGGGCGGCGCGCCAGGCCGATCAGGTAAAGCTCCGTACAACACCGTTGGACCCGCGGGTGGACGTGTCCAGCCCTTGATACACAAGGGCTGGACGCGTGACCGGTTACCAATCGGTCACTGTCCGGTTCGCGACGATCCGATAACGACTCATGTACGGGTCTTTAACTGACATCTACGCGCGTTACGATCGCGGCGAAACCAGCGCCGGTCCCGGCGCTTCGGTCAGGTTTTGAAGGAGCCTCCCCTTGCGCCGGATCACCAGGATCGCCACCGTGGGCATCGCCTCCGCGGCGCTCGCCCTCTCGGCCACCGCCTGTGGCGGTAAGAAGTCCTCGGACACCGGATCTTCCTCCGACAAGAAGGAAGCTTCCGTCGCCATCGCGTACGACATCGGTGGCCGCGGCGACCAGTCGTTCAACGACGCCGCCTACGCGGGCCTCCAGCAGGCCGAGAAGGACCTGAAGGTCAAGGGCGCCGAGGCGGAGCCCACCGACGGCGAGGGCGAGGCCGACAAGGTCCAGCGCCTCACCGAGCTGGCCCGCAAGGGCAACAACCCGGTCATCGGCGTCGGCTTCTCCTACGCCCCGGCCATCAAGAAGGTCGCGCCGAAGTTCCCGAAGACCACCTTCGGCATCATCGACGACACCTCGGTGACCGGCCCGAACATCGCCAACCTGGTGTTCAACGAGGAGCAGGGCTCCTACCTGGCCGGCGTCGCCGCCGCCAAGGTCTCCAAGACCGGCACGGTCGGCTTCATCGGCGGTGTCGAGGTTCCGCTGATCAAGAAGTTCGAGGCGGGCTTCACCCAGGGCGTCAAGGACACCAACCCGAACGCCAAGGTGCTCTCGCACTACCTGACCCAGCCCCCGAACTTCGACGGCTTCTCCAAGCCCGACCTCGGCAAGGCCACGGCGCAGGGTCAGCTCGACGCGGGCGCCGACGTGGTCTACGCGGCCGCCGGTCTGGCCGGTTCGGGCGCCATCGAGGCCACCGCCGCCAAGGGCAAGTGGGCCATCGGTGTCGACTCCGACCAGTACAACCAGGCGGGTCTGGTCAAGTACAAGGACCACATCCTGACCTCGGTCACCAAGCAGGTCCAGCTCTCCGTCTTCAACCTGATCAAGTCGGTCGAGGACGGCAAGCCGCAGACCGGTGAGGTCCGCTACGGCCTGGACAAGGACGGCGTCGGCCTGGCCGACTCCAACCCCGAGTACAAGAAGATGACCGACGTCATCGCCGCCGTGAACCAGGCGAAGGCCGACATCATCGCGAAGAAGATCACGGTCAAGACCACTCCGTAGGTACTTGACTGACGGTTCGACATGGTTTCCGGGGTCCGGGCAGCGGTCTCTACCGCTCCCGGGCCCCGAGGTCGTCTCTTCCGGTTCTTGATCGCGGTTCTTGATCGCTATTTCTGGCCACTTGGCCGCAAGTTTTCACTTTCGACAGAGCTACGCGCGTAGAGGCATCGTGGACGCGATACCGTCCTTCTCCCTCCCACCCGCCCGGCCGATCTCCGCCCCTTGCCCCCCGCCGACTCGGCTTTCCAGCTCCTTCCGCGCCAAGGAGAGTGCGTCATCAACGCGTCCAGCCCCCCGCTCGCCGTAGAACTGAACGGCATTACCAAGCGCTTCCCCGGCGTCGTCGCCAACAAGGACATCGCGATCACCGTCCGCAAGGGCACGGTCCACGCCCTGATCGGTGAGAACGGCGCCGGCAAGTCGACGCTGATGAAGATCCTCTACGGCATGCAGAAGCCGGACGAGGGCACCATCGCCATCGACGGCGAGCAGGTCCACTTCTCCAGCCCCGGCGACGCCATCGCCCGCGGCATCGGCATGGTGCACCAGCACTTCATGCTCGCCGACAACCTCACCGTGCTGGAGAACGTGGTTCTCGGCGGCGAGAAGCTCTACGGCATCGGCGCCAAGGCCCGCAAGAAGATCAAGGAGATCTCCGACGCGTACGGCCTGGGCGTGCGCCCGGACGCCCTCGTCGAAGACCTCGGGGTCGCCGACCGGCAGCGCGTGGAGATCCTCAAGGTCCTCTACCGGGGCGCCAAGATCCTCATCCTCGACGAGCCGACCGCCGTGCTCGTGCCGCAGGAAGTGGACGCGCTCTTCGACAACCTGCGCGAACTCAAGGCCGAGGGCCTGACCGTCATCTTCATCTCGCACAAGCTGGGCGAGGTGCTGAAGGTCGCCGACGACATCACCGTCATCCGGCGCGGCACGACGGTCGGCACCGCGGACCCGCACGACCCCAAGACCACCACCAAGCTCCTCGCCGAGCTGATGGTCGGCTCCGAACTCCCGTCGCCCGAGACCCGCGAGTCCACGGTGACGACGACGCCGATGCTGCAGGTCAAGGACCTGAGCCTGGCCGCCACCGACCCGGACGGCATCGTCCGCGAGGTGCTCGCCGGCATCGACCTCACCATCCACAAGGGCGAGGTGCTCGGCATCGCGGGCGTCGAGGGCAACGGTCAGACGGAACTCATCGAAGCCCTGATGGGCATGAGCATCCCCGACGGCGGCACCATCACGCTGGACGGCAAGGACATCTCCACCGTCCCGACGCGCAAGCGCCGCGAAGGCGGCATCGGCTACATCCCCGAGGACCGCCACCGGCACGGCCTGCTGCTGGAGTCCCCCCTGTGGGAGAACCGCATCCTGGGCCACGTCACCGAGGCGCCCAACTCCAAGCGCGGCGTCCTCGACCCGAAGGCCGTCCGCAAGGACACCGAGCGGATCGTGCGCGAGTACGACGTCCGCACGCCCGGCATCGACGTCACCGCGTCCTCGCTCTCCGGCGGCAACCAGCAGAAGCTGATCGTCGGCCGCGAGATGAGCCACAACCCGAAGTTCCTGATCGCCGCCCACCCCACCCGTGGTGTGGACGTCGGCGCGCAGGCCCAGATCTGGGACACGATCCGCGAGGCCCGTCGCGAGGGCCTCGCCGTGCTGCTGATCTCGGCCGACCTGGACGAGCTGATCGGCCTGTCCGACACGCTGCGCGTGATCTACCGCGGCCGCCTGGTCGCGGACGCCAACCCGGCGACCGTCACCCCGGAGGAACTCGGCACCGCCATGACGGGCGCCGCCACCGGGCACCTGGAAGCAACCGACAACCACTCCGACGCCGGTACCGACGCTGGTACCGCATCCCCGGAGGACGAGGCCCGATGAAGAAATTCGACAAGGACCGGCTGCTCCTCGCCTTCGCCGGGCCCGTGCTCGCGCTGGTCGCGGCTTTCGTGCTGACCGTGGTGGTGCTGGCGGCGACGGGCGTGGACCCGATCGACCCGCTGCGCATCATGGTGGAGAACGCCGGTTACGAGGACGTACAGATCCTCATCCTCAACCAGGCGGGCACGTTCTACCTGGCGGCACTGGCGGTGGCCGTCGGCTTCCGGATGAACCTCTTCAACATCGGCGTCGACGGCCAGTACCGTCTCGCCGCGATGATCTCGGCCGTGGTGGGCACCGCGGTGACCCTGCCAGGGCCGCTGCACATCCTGCTCATCGTGGTCGTCGCCATGCTGACCGGTGCCTTCTGGGCCGGTATCGCGGGTGTCCTGAAGGCCAAGCGCGGGGTGAGCGAGGTCGTCTCCACGATCATGCTGAACGCCATCGCGACCAGCCTCATCGCGTGGCTGATCCTGCCGAAGAACCTCGGCGTGCAGCCCGCGGGCTCCAACGACCTGACGACCGGTGACATCGCCGAGTCGGGCTGGTTCCCGTCGGTGACCATCGGCGACGGCCTGGAGATCTACGGGTTCACCTTCGTGGCCTTCGCGCTGGGCATCGTCTACTGGTTCGCGCTCAACCGCACCCGCTTCGGCTTCGACCTGCGCGCCACCGGCGCCAGCGAGTCCGCCGCGCAGGCCTCCGGTGTGGACGCCAAGAAGATGATCATCACCTCGATGCTGATCTCGGGCGCGGTCGCCGGCCTCTCCGGCATGCCGCAGCTGCTGGGCGAGACCCACACGTACAACCTGTCCTTCCCGGTGGGCGTCGGATTCACCGGCATCACCATCGCGCTGCTGGGCCGCAACAGCCCGGTCGGCATCCTCTTCGCGTCCTTCCTGATGGCCTTCATCGACAAGGCCTCGGCCGGTCTCGACACGGCCGGGTACGCGAAGGAGATCGGCACGATCATGAAGGGCCTGATCGTGATCGCCGTCGTCGTCTCCTACGAACTCGTCCGCCGCTACGGCATCCGCCGCCAGCAGCAGAAGGTCGGCGAGGAGCTGGCCGCGGGTCACGCCATCAAGACCGAGAAGGAGGTCGCGGCGTGAGCACCAGCACCGTTTCCGCGACGAGCGCGGCCCCCAAGAAGCAGGCCGGCCGCAAGAAGCTCACCCTGCCGTGGATCATGCTGATCATCGCGGGCGGCCTCGCGCTGGTCTCGCTGGTCCGCGTGATCAGCGGCGCCCAGGACCTGACCTCCGTCGGCCAGGTCTCCGGCGCCCTCTCCCTCGCCGTGCCGATCGGCCTCGCCGGTCTCGGCGGTCTGTGGGCCGAGCGCGCGGGCGTCGTCAACATCGGCCTCGAAGGCATGATGATCCTGGGCACCTGGTTCGGCGCCTGGGCGGGCTACCAGTGGGGTCCGTGGACCGGCGTGCTCGTCGGCATCGCGGGCGGCGCCGTCGGCGGCCTGCTGCACGCGATCATCACGGTCACCTTCAACGTGAACCACATCGTCTCCGGTGTGGCCATCAACATCCTGGCCCTCGGCTTCACCCAGTACCTGTCGAACTTCACGTTCGCGGACGCCCCCGGCGGCTCCTCCAAGCAGTCGCCGCGCGTCGAGGAGATCTACCAGATCACCGTGCCGGGGCTGTCCGACTGGCTGACCACGCTCCAGGGCAAGCACTGGTTCTTCATCTCGGACCTCGCCGGCGTCCTCGGCGGCCTGGTCACCAACCTGTCGCTGCTGACCGTCGTGGCCCTGCTGCTGATCCCCGGCACCTGGTGGGTGCTGTGGCGCACCACCTTCGGCCTGCGCCTGCGGTCCTGCGGTGAGAACCCCGTCGCCGCCGAATCCCTCGGCGTCAACGTCTACAAGTACAAGTACATCGCCGTGGTCGTCTCGGGCGCCCTCGCGGGCCTCGGCGGCGTGTTCCTGTCGATCGTCGCCAGCCCGATCTACCAGGAGGGCCAGACCGGCGGCCGCGGTTACATCGGTCTCGCCGCGATGATCTTCGGTAACTGGATGCCGGGCGGCATGGCACTGGGCGCGGGCCTCTTCGGCTTCACCGACAGCCTCAAGCTGCGCGGTGGCGCCGAGAACGTGCACGCGATGCTGCTGCTGATCGCGATCCTGCTCGTCCTGGCCGTCGCCTGGCAGCTGTACAAGCGGAAGTACATCGCGGCTGTCGTCTCCGCGGTCTGCGCCGTGGGCCTGTTCCTCTGGTACGTGACCACGGACGCGGTGCCGAGCCAGTTCGTGGACGCCGCCCCGTACCTGACCACCCTGCTGGTGCTCGCCCTCTCCGCGCAGCGCCTGCGGATGCCCAAGGCGGACGGCATGCCGTACCGCAAGGGCCAGGGCAAGTGACGACCGCGACCGTCCCCGACTGGGAGGCCCTGCGGGAGGCCGCCCGGGACGCCATGTCCCGGGCGTACGCCCCCTACTCGGGCTTCCCCGTCGGAGTCGCCGCGCTGGTCGACGACGGCCGCACCATCACCGGGTGCAACGTCGAGAACGCCAGCTACGGGCTCGGCCTGTGCGCCGAGTGCGGGCTCGTCTCCGCGCTCCAGGCCACCGGCGGCGGCCGCCTGACGCACTTCACCTGCGTCGACGGCAAGGGCGAGATCCTCGTCCCGTGCGGGCGCTGCCGGCAGCTCCTCTACGAGTTCGGCGGGCCCGAACTCCAGGTGGAGACGCCGGAGGGCGTCCTGCCGCTGGCGGCCATGCTGCCGCAGGCCTTCGGGCCCGACCACCTGAGATAGCCGTGCGGACGGCCCTTCGCCCCTGGGGGCGGAGGGCCGTCGTACTTCCCGTCTTTTTCTCCCCACTCTCTATGCGCGTAGAAGGAAGTCATCCATGGACGTCATCTCCGTCATCCGGACCAAGCGTGACCGCGGCGAGCTGAGCCCCGAGCAGATCGACTGGGTCATCGACGCGTACACGCGCGGTGTCGTCGCCGACGAGCAGATGTCGGCCCTGGCGATGGCCATCCTGCTCAACGGCATGAACCGGGCCGAGATCGCCCGCTGGACCGCCGCGATGATCGCGAGCGGCGAGCGCATGAACTTCGACTCGCTCTCCCGCCCGACCGCCGACAAGCACTCCACCGGCGGCGTCGGCGACAAGATCACCCTGCCGCTGGCCCCGCTCGTCGCCGCCTGCGGCGCGGCCGTGCCGCAGCTCTCCGGGCGGGGCCTCGGCCACACCGGCGGCACCCTGGACAAGCTGGAGTCCATCCCCGGCTGGCGCGCGCTGCTCTCCAACGAGGAGATGCTGCACGTACTGGACACCACCGGCGCGGTCATCTGCGCGGCGGGCGACGGGCTGGCCCCGGCGGACAAGAAGCTGTACGCGCTGCGCGACGTCACGGGCACCGTCGAGGCCATCCCGCTGATCGCGTCCTCGATCATGTCCAAGAAGATCGCCGAGGGCACGGGCTCGCTCGTGCTCGACGTGAAGGTCGGCTCCGGCGCCTTCATGAAGAACATCGAGGACGCGCGCGAGCTGGCCTCGACGATGGTCGGCCTCGGCACCGACCACGGCGTCAAGACCGTCGCGCTGCTCACCGACATGTCCACCCCGCTCGGCCTGACCGCGGGCAACGCGCTGGAGATCCGCGAGTCGGTGGAGGTGCTCGCCGGCGGCGGCCCGGCCGACGTGGTCGAGCTGACCCTGGCACTGGCCCGCGAGATGCTGGCCGCCGCGGGCATCCGCGACGCGGACCCGGCGAAGGCGCTGGCCGACGGTTCGGCCATGGACGTCTGGCGCCGGATGATCGCCGCGCAGGGCGGCGACCCGGACGCGGCCCTCCCGGTCGCCCGCGAGCACCACGTGATCAACGCCCCGGCCTCGGGCGTGCTGACCCGCATGGACGCCTACGCGGTCGGCGTGGGCGCCTGGCGCCTGGGCGCGGGCCGCGCCCGCAAGGAGGACCCGGTGCAGGCGGGCGCGGGCATCGAGCTGCACGCGAAGCCGGGGGACGCCGTCGTGGCGGGCCAGCCCCTGATGACGCTGCACACGGACACCCCGGAGAAGTTCGAGTACGCGATCGCGGCGCTCGACGGCTCCTTCGACATCGCCCCGGCCGGTACGTCCTTCACGGCGACCCCGATCGTGCTGGACCGCATCGCGTAACGCGCCCCGCACCGTGACCCCCGCCCCCGCCGATGAGTTCCGGCGGGGGCGGGGGTCATTCAGTGGTGGAGACGAAACGGTTTGTGGTGGCCGGGCCCGGGATGACGGCCGGGGAGACGGAGGAGGCCCTCGTACGGCTGCGCGCCGGGGCGGGGGTGGTGTGGGACGTCAGCGCCGTCACCGCGCCCGGCCTGGCGGCCGTGGAGGCCCTCGCACGGCTCGCGCTGGCGGCGGGGCAGGGCGGGGCCGCCCTGACCGTCACGGGGGCCGGAGCGGGCCTGCTGGGCCTGCTCCGGCTGACCGGGCTGACGGAGGCGGTCGGGCTGGCGGGGGCGGTCGGGCCGCCCGGGCTAGCCGAGCCGCTCGGGGAGTCCGAAGAGGGGGAACCAGCGCTCGGTGTCGAGGAAGGCGTTGAGACCGACGATCCGGCCCTCTGAGATCTCCAGGACCTGAAGGGCCCACGGGGTGTGACCCGGACCCGACTCCGCGGGGCGGTACTGGCCGAAGGCGGGCATGCCGTTGGCCGTCGTGGGGATCAGCCGCGAGCCGCGGCAGCCGATGCCCTGGTTCAGGTGCCAGGCGGCGATGTCCTCGTGGCCCTGGAGCCACAGGTCGAACGGCGGCATCGACAGGACCGCGTCCTCGTGCAGCAGGGTGGTCAGCCGGGCGATGTCGTACGCCTCGAAGGCGGCGAGGTAGCGCTCCAGCAGCTCGGCCTGGCCGGCGTCCAGCGGGTCGGCCGGGTCGCTCGGGCGGATCCGGGTGCCGGCGAGGGTGGCCCGGGCCCGCTGCAGGGCGCTGTTGACCGAGGCCACGGTGGTGTCCAGCAGGGTGGCGACCTCGTCCGCCTTCCAGGCCAGCACCTCGCGCAGGATCAGCACCGCGCGCTGCTTGGCGGGCAGGTGCTGGAGGGCCGCGACGAAGGCGAGCCGGACGGACTCCTTGGCCAGGGCCAGCTCGGCCGGGTCGGCGGTCTGCGGGATCACCCGCCCGTCCGGCACCGGCTCCAGCCAGGTCACCTCGGGGCGCTCGCTCAGGACGGCGGAGGCCTGGTGCTGCGGGGCCGTGAGGTCCATCGGGCGGGCCCGCTTCTTGCCCGCGGCGAGCAGGTCCAGGCAGACGTTGGTGGCGATGCGGTACAGCCACGACCGCAGCGAGGAGCGGCCCTCGAACCGGTCGTAGCTGCGCCAGGCGCGGATGTACGTGTCCTGCACCGCGTCCTCGGCGTCGAAGGCCGAGCCGAGCATCCGGTAGCAGTAGCCGGTCAGCTCGGTGCGGTGGCGGTCCATCGCCGAGTCCAGATCCGGCTTGGTGGCGAGGTCACTCATGATCGTCGAACCCCCTGGTAGATCCCGATACTTGGGAAGCTACCCGAGGGGTCCGACAACGGCAGCCCGGGACCTGACGGAGTCCCGGTCACGGGGTTATGCCGAGACCGCGGGCCGGATGGCGGGGTGGAGCGGGGAGTGGGTCACCGCGGGGCCCGCGAGGGGGTTGCGGGCGGGCAGCGGGGTGGTGCTGACACGCGCCGTGAACAGCTCCTCGCCCTCCTGGTGGATGGTGACCCGGACCCGCCCGGTGCCCTGTTCCGGTTCCGCTTCGACCCAGCACGGGGCGTCGAGTTCGGCGAACCGCGTGAAGCGGGTGTCCATCGCCGCGGCCATGGCCCGGGCGGGCCCGGCGACGATGTGGGCGGCCTGGCGGGCGGCCTCCAGCATGAGCGCGCCGGGGACGTGGTCGACGGGGTGGTCGAAGAGCACGGGGTGATCGGTGTCCACGCGCAGCTGCCAGCGGTGCGGGGAGGTGGTGGCGGCGAGGACGACGTTCTCGCGCAGTTCGTGGCCCACCAGCTTCGGCGAGACGGGCAGCGGCACCGGGACGGACCCGGCCAGCGCGGTGTCCACGTCGGCGTAACCGGCGCGCAGCCTGCGGTAGATGGCGGGCGCGTGGCTGCTGAAGCGGGTCTGGGCGCTGCCGAGCCAGACGCCGTCGCGGCGGGCCTCCACGTGCAGGGAGAGCGCGCCGAGCTTGCCGCGGCGCTGGACGACGTCGTGGCAGTTGACGTACAGGGTGACCTCGGCGGGCCGCAGCCGGGCCTGCAGGGCGGCGGCGCCGGGGGCTATCGCGTAGCGGAAGTACTCCCAGATCAGGTGGTGCCCGAAGGGGACGGTGTACGCGGCGTGGGAGAGCAGCGGGAAGATCTGCCGGACGGTCTCGGCGAACAGGAGCGGGTCGTGCAGGCCGTTCTGGGACCGGTAGAAGCTGTGGGCGCGCGGCCATTGGGCGGTGATGGTGAAGGAGTCCTGGTCGTCTCTGTGCCAGCCGGTCAGCAGGACCTCGGCCAGGGCCGCCTTGTGGACGTACTCGCGGGGGACGGTGGTGGTGACGGTGGCCGGCGGTTCGGCCGGTCCGCCGAAGGGGAGCTGCGGGATGGCGCCGGACTGGTAGCGGGCGTACTCGAACTCCATGTGTATCCCCCTGAGATGGCCGTGCAGGAACCGGTGTGGAGCAGGCGTGGTGCCGATGCGTCGCGGATGCGGGGCAGGTGCGGGGCAAGTGCGTGGCGGTACCGGAGCAGGCTGGCCTGGTCCCCCTTCGGACGATGTCCCGGGGTGGCCAGCTCGAATTAAACTAGAGAGTGCTCGTTTTGTTTGTCGAGCGGGAACGGGTGGAAAGTCGAGAGTGGCTTGAACTGGCTGCCGGAGGATGCGTTCATCGAGAGCAAGGTCCCACCCGGCCCCCCGGCCCGCTGGCATAACATAGAGGGCGTTCGTTTTTTTGCAAGGGGTGCTCGCATCATCCGACCCAGGCGCAAGTGGAGTGATCGTGTCGCAGGCCAGGCAAGCCCGAGCCATCCGGACCCGAGAGAAGATCCTCCGGGCTGCCGCCGAAGTGTTCGACGAACACGGTTTCTCCGGCGCGAGCATGAACAAGATCGTGCGCACGGCGGACACCACCATGGGCGCGATGTACTTCCACTTCGCCTCCAAGGAGGAGATCGCGAAGGCGGTGATGGCCGAGCAGGCGACCGACCTGTCCTTCACGGATGGTGAGGACGGCCTGCAGCGGCTGATCTACATCAACCTCGAAGTGGCCCACCAGATGCGCACCAATGTGCTGTTCCGGGCCGGTGTGCGGCTCGCGGTGGAGCAGGGCGAGTTCGGGATGCGGGACGCCGCCCCGTACCGGCTGTGGATCGATCTCTTCCGCGCGCAGCTCGAAGCGGCCCGCGAGCGCGGCGAGTTGCTGCCCGGGGTGGACGTCGAGGACTTCGCCGAGATCCTCGTCGGCGCCTACACCGGCACCCAGCTGATGTCCAACATCACCACCGGCAGGGAGAACCTCATAGGGCGCATCAGCGCCCTCTGGAGCTACCTGCTCCCGTCCATCGCGGCGCCCGCGGTGATCGCCGGGCTCGACCTGACGGGTGCCGCGCGTGCGGGCGGGCAGGGCGTGGCCAAGGTCTGAGCGCGCCCGCGCTCCACGGGGCCGGCCGCTTCACGCGGCCGGGACCGGTACGGGACCCGTTCAGTGAGGGGTGTTTTCAGGCCACCGAGGGGTCCTTGCCGGGTGACGGGGGGCCCGCGGCCCTGCTGTCAGATCCGGAGGAAACGGAAGTGCGGGAGATTCCGGACCACAGGACCTCCCACACTTCGGCCAGCCGGCCCCGCACGCTCCAGCCGCTGCCCGAGGCGGACTCGTACTGCCGCTGTACGGACACCTCCAGGTTGGAGACGAGGCAGGCGACGAGCACCCCGACGATTTCGGGGTCCGCGCCCGCCCGCTGTTCCAGCTCGCCGCCGCGGTAGGCCCGGGTCAGCAGGGAGCGCACGGCCGGGGTCCACGCGTCGTACCAGTCGGCGGTCACCGGCAGCTCGCGCGAGAGCCGGGCCGCGGCGCGGACGACCGGCTGCTTCTCCAGCAGCCGCGCCAGCGTCTGTGTCACCTCGGTGAGCGCCTCCAGGGCGGAGCCGCCCGGTCCGGTGGACCCCGCGGCCTCGTCGACCGCGTCGGCGGTCAGATCGTGACCGCGTTCGCACACCGCCTCCGCCAGGTCGTTCTTCGCCGGGAAGTGGAAGGTCAGGGCGCCGATGGTGGCCATCGCCGACCTGCTGATCCGGGTGAGCGAGGTGCCCGCGTACCCCCTGCGGGCGAATTCCTCCCCTGCCGCCTCGATGAGGAGGTTGCGGGTCCGGCCCGCCCTCTCCTGCTTCGTGCCCGCACGTTCGTGGTGTGTCGTCATGGCTCGCCCCTTGGTGGTCGGTGGTCGGCGTCGTTCCGGCCCCCCGGCCGTGCCTGCGTAGGTAGCATCCCAGAAAAACAAAGCGAGTACTCTCTATGGTGTAGAAAAAAGAGCGAGCGTTCTCTACGCTTACCGGGGAGTGAGGACGAGGAGGAGACGCACGATGACTCGTAACGCACCGCGGCTCGTGGACCCGAAACTCGCCGAACTGGGGAACTTCCTGGCCGAGCGCCGGGCCGAGGTCACCCCCCAGCAGGTCGGACTCCCCGGCGGATCGGCCCGCCGGGTACCAGGACTGCGCCGCGAGGAGGTCGCGATGCTCGCCGGCATCGGAGCCTCCTGGTACGCCTGGATCGAACAGGGCCGCGCCAAGAACGTCTCCCCGGAGATCCTCGGCGCCATCGCACGGGTGCTCCGGCTCGACGAGGCCCAGCGCCTCTACGCCATGCGGCTGGCCGGATACGCGGCCGTCGGCCGCCCCCAGCGCTGCGCCGACGACGACCTGCCGCTGCTGCTCCAGGTCGTCGACGGTTTCCTCCCCAGCCCCGCCTACGTCCTGGACCACTGCTGGGACGTCACCGCGGCCAACGCCACCGCCACCCGCCTGCTCGGTCTCGGCGGCGACCACTCCAACTACCTGCGCACCCTCTTCCTCGACCCCGCCGCCCGCGAACGCTTCCCGCAGTGGGACCAGGAAGCCGCCGCGGCCGTCGCCGCCTTCCGCGCCCAAGGCGGCGAGCTGCTCGCCGACGCGAGACTCGGCGCGCTGGTGCGCGAACTCACCGAACACAGCCCGGTGTTCGCCGCCCTCTGGGCGCGCCACCGGGTCGCCGACCGGGCCGAGGGAGCCCAGCGGCTGCGCCATCCCGACCTGGGCGAGCTGGAGTTCACCAAGGTCTCGCTGTGCGTCAACGGCCGGGCCGGGCTCCAGCTGATCCTGCTCAGCCCGCAGTACGGAACCGCCGAGTTAACCGAGCAATGGGCCGCCTCCGGGCGGTCCGACGCCCTGACCCGCCCCCTGGGCGGGCGCGGCGTCATCGTCTGAGAATCCGAGAAGAGGACCGATCCGCCATGACGACCGCCACCCGGTGGAACACGCCGGCCACCGCGCCGCGCACCCTGCGCTTCGGTGAGCACACCGTCACCTGGCTGCCCGACGGGTACGTGCAGCTCGACCCCCGGCGCTGGCTCCCCGAGACCACGGCCGCCGACTGGACCGGCGAGAACGCCGAACTCCTCGACGCCCAGGGCTTCCTGGCCGCCTCCATCGGCGCCCTCCTCATTCGCCGCGGCGACCGCGCGATGCTCGTCGACGCGGGCTTCGGCCCCCACGACATCCCCGCCGCGCACACCCACCCCACCCTCGGCCGCCTGGTCGGCGGGCAGCTCCCCGCGGCCCTCGAAGCCGTCGGCGTGGACCCCGCCGCCATCGAGCTGATCGCCTTCAGCCACCTGCACGACGACCACTTCGGCTGGGCCTTCCGCCCCGGCCAGGGCCTCGCCTCCCCCTTCGGCAACGCGGCCTTCGCGGCCTCCGCCGCCGAATGGGCCAACTGGGCGCAGCCCACGGCCGGTTCACCCCGGGTGCGGACCGTCCAGGACGGGGAGGAGATCTTCCCCGGGGTCACCGCCCGGCTCACCCCCGGCCACACCGCCGGGCACACCTCCTACGTGCTCACCTCGGGCGAGCAGCGGCTCATCGCCTTCGGCGACGTCTTCCACACCCCCGCCCAGTTCGCCCGCCCCGACTGGCGGGTCGCGATGGACTCGCTGCCCGCGGAAGGGGTCGCCTCCCGCCACGCGCTGCTCGCCGAGCTGGCCGTCCCGGGCACCACCGCCTTCGCCAACCACTTCTCCGACGTCGTCTTCGGGCGGCTCGGCGAGAATTCCGGCACGCCCTGCTGGGAACCTTTGGCAGAATTTTCCTGAAAAACGTCGCGGCACTTGCAGATCTTCCGTCCCGGCTTCAGAATTCATGGAGCCGGGGCTTTCTGTGCGTGCCAGCCGGCTCTTCCGCTTGCCCCGCCTATTGGTGCTGGCAACAGGTGTCGTGCTCATAGCAGCAAGAGAGGCTGGGAAACCGCCCGGGCTGCTGAAATGATTTCTGCATGAGCCAGAGAATCGCCATTGTCGGCGCCTACGGATCTGGAAAGACCCTCCTTTCCGAGGCCCTCTCCGAAGTGACCGGACTTCCCTACACCCAGGGCACCGCGATGCGGGAGCCGATCGGTGGGGAGGGAAAGCACATCTGGAACTGGACCGAGGGTGAGCTGCTCCAGCTCACCGTGAAGCGCTACGCCGAGCGCACCCTGAACGAGGCGGCCCACCCGGCCGGCTTCATCAGCGACGGATCGATCATCCACGAGTGGGTGTTCGCCAAGCTCCGCCTGGTCCTGGGCCCGAACCCGGGCACCGAGCAGTCGGTCGACAGCCGCTACCGCAGCGAGGTCACGGCGGCTTACGAGGACGTCGCGGACAACATCGGCAAGCTCGCGGTACGGCACGCGAAGAGCGCGTACGACGTGTTCTACCACCTGCCGATCGAATTCCCGCTGGACGAGAACAACCGGCCCATCAACGACATCTTCCGCACCTTGTCGGACGAGGTCTTGCTGCCCGCCCTCGCGGACACCGGAATTCCCGTCCACACGATCACCGGAACCCCCGCCGAGCGGCTGCAGCAGATCATCGACCTCAGCGGTCTGCCGACCGTCGTCGACATCGACAAGGCGCTCGCGGCCGTCCAGAAGTAGTCAAGAAACTCCCCCCCCCGGAAAGTAGTTCCCCTCACCCCAGGCGCCACCAGAGAAAGGTCACCGAAAATGCAGCTCGAGGTTCCCAAATGGGGCGACAAGCCCGATCTCAAACTGGCGATATCCGGCACCTACTCGTCCGGAAAGTCGACCACCACGGAAGCCCTCGCCATCGCGACCGGCATCCCGCGGACGCACGCCAAGACCTCCCGTGAGCTGCTCGTCGACCTCGTCCCCGGCAAGACGGTGATGGAGCTCAACGCCATGGAGCTGGTCAAGCTGGGCCTGCGCCGTTACGAGGAGCGCCTCGTCAACGAGGCCGGCGACGGCGCGTTCATCTCCGACGGTGGCGTCTTCCACGAGTGGGTGTACTTCGAGGCCCGCATGCGGGTCGGCATCAACCCCGGCATGCCGTGGTGGTTCCAGGCCGTCAAGAAGTCGCTCGGCGTGGTGTCGAAGGGCTTCTACCAGAAGTACACGGACACCCTCGGGGACATACAGAAGGACCGCGCCAAGCGGTCCTACGACGCCTATGTCCACCTGCCCGTCGAGTTCGACATGGACCGCGACGGACACCGTCCGGTCTCCGAGGAGTTCCGCCGGCTCTCCGATGACCTGCTCATCGGCGCGCTGGACGAGATCAAGATCCCGTACCGCATCGTCGGCGGCCCGATCCCGCAGCGCATCGAGAAGATCGTCGAGATCTTCGAGCTGCCGATCGTGGTCCCGATCAAGGAGGCGATCGAGGAGGCGGAGCGCCGCGTGGCGGCCGACATCTCGGACCTCCAGAGCAACCTCGCGTACATGGAAGCCATGCGGAAGAAGTCCTTCGGCAAGAGGCTCGCGTACGCCTTCCGTTACTGATCCACCCGTCCTGACCGTCCGACCGGAAGGAAATGGCGTGCCCACCAGCGTGCAGGCCAAGCCGCGTCGTCTCGGAGCGATCCTCGGCCTGTTGGCCTTCGCCCAGATGATCATCGCGATCGACTACAACATCATGTTCGTGGCCCTGCCCGACATCGGCAGCGACCTCGGATTCTCCGCCCAGAACCTGCAGTGGGTGATCTCTGCCTACTCGGTCGCCTTCGGCGGCTTCCTGCTCCTCGGCGGACGCGCCACCGACCTGTTCGGCCGCAAGAACATGTTCCTCTTCGGCCTCTTCCTCTACGCGGCCTCCTCGATCGCCGGTGGCCTCGCCACCGACTCGTGGCTGCTGGTCGCGGCCCGTGTGGTCCAGGGGCTCGGCGGCGCGTTCCTCGCACCCGCCACCCTCTCCCTGGTCACGACCCTCTTCGCCGAGGGCACCGAGCGCAACCGGGCCCTCGCGGTCTGGGGCGGCGCCGGCGGCTTCGGCATGGTGCTCGGCGCCATCCTCGGCGGCATCCTGACCGACGCCCTCGGCTGGCAGGCCGTCATGTGGGTCAACGTGCTGTGCGCCGGCGCGGCCATGGCCTACGGCCTCACCGCCCTGCCCACCACCGCGAAGGCCAACGCCACCGGCTTCGACCTCCCCGGCGCCGTCACCGGCACCGTGGCCTCCACGCTGCTGGTGTTCACCCTGGTCAACGGCCCCGAGGCGGGCTGGGGTTCGGCCACCACCGTCGGCAGCCTGATCGCCGCGGTGGTCATGTTCGCCATCTTCCTCACCATCGAGTCCAAGACCCGCGCCCCGATGATGCCGCTGCGGCTCTTCTCCAACCGCAACGTGTCCGTCGGCACCACGATCACCTTCCTCTTCATGGCGACCTTCGGTGCCTACGCCTACTTCCTCACCCAGTACTGGCAGGTCGTCCAGGGCTACAGCGCCTGGGCCACCGGCTTCGCCTTCCTGCTCCCCTCCGGCTGCGTCCTGATCGGAACCGTGGCCGCCGGGAAGCTGATGAACTCCTACGGCGCCCGCAAGACCCTGCTGATCGCCCTCACGGTCGGCCTCGTGGGTACCGTCGCCCTCGCCCTGACGCTGACCCAGGACAGCTCGTACGCGGTCATCGCCGCACCGCTGGTCGTCCTCTCCCTCGGCCAGGGCGTCATCTTCACCGCCATGTTCGCCGCCTCCACCACCGGCGTCGCGAACGAGGACCAGGGCATCGGCTCGGGCATCGCCACCACCGGCCAGCAGATCGGCGGCGCCGTCGGCCTCGCGGTCCTCATCGCCATCGCGGCCTCCGCCGCGGGCGGCGACGGGGCCACCGACCCGGCGAAGCTCACCGACGGGATCCTCACCGCGACCTGGGCCACCGCCGCGGGCATCGCGCTGACCTTCCTGGCCACGCTCGCCCTCAAGAAGCCCTCCGCCACCCAGGTGGCCGAGGCAGCAGCCGCACCGGCCGAACCGGCCGCCGCGGCCGACCCGATCACGGTGACGGCCCCCGTCACCGAGCGCGTCTGACGCACCCACCCCCGCTGCGTCCGGCGCCCCGCGCGCGGCCCCTTCCTCCCAACTTCCCCCGTGGGGGAGGGGGCCGCTCGCAAGCACCACCCGCACCACAGGCACCCGCACCGCACCGAAGGACAGGCACCGAGGCCCCACGCACCGCACCATCCCGGCCGGAAGTGGAGAGACGCAGTGAACGGCTACCGCACCGCATTCTTCGACGTGGACGGCACTCTCACGACCGCCCCGAGCATGTTCCGCTTCCTGCGCCACTACCTCGCCGCGCTGGGCAACCCGCCCCACGAGTACACCAGCCGCCGCCGCGAACTCAAGGCGATGAACCAGGTCGGCTGCCCCCGTACGGTCACCAACCGCGCCTACTTCGCCAACCTCGAAGGCGCCTTCGCCACCGAGGTCTCCTTCCACGCCGAGGACTGGTTCCGCGACGAACTGCGCTCCGGCTCCTTCTTCCACGAACACGGTGTCGCCGCCCTGCGCCGCCACCAGGACGACGGCACCCGGATCGTCCTCGTCTCCGGCTCCTTCCCCGCCGTCCTCGACCCGATAGCCGAGCACCTCGGCGCCGACGAGGTCTGGTGCACCGAGCCCGACATCGCCTGGGGCCGGTACACGGGCCGGCTCACCCGGCCCCCGATGCTCGCCGAGGCCAAGGCCGAGGTGGTCCGGGCCGTCGCCGCCCGCCACCGCACGACACCGGCCGAGTGCATCGCGTACGGAGACCACGTGTCCGACCTGCCGATGCTCAGGGCCGCCGGGTCCGCGGTGGTCGTCGGAGGCGACAAGGTCCTGCGCACCCACGCACGTATCCACGGGTGGTCCCTGCTGCCCGCCGCGCCGGTCCCCCCGGCGCTCGACCTGCCGATGTGGCACACGGCCCAGCACACGGCCGCTCACGACGAGGTGAAAGAGGTGGAAAGCGTATGACGTCATGGTTCTTCGACCGGATGCGGAGCTTCGGTGAGGCCGATGCCATCGTCTTCAACGGTGTGAGTTACAGCTACGCGCAGCTGGCCAGGCTGACCGGCGAGTGGGAGAGATTCCTCGACCGGGGCGGCGTCCACGCCGGCCAGGTCGTCGCCCTCGAAGGAGTCAGCAGCGTCGAGGCCTGTGCGGGCCTGCTCGCCCTGATCGAGCGCGGCGCGATCATCGTCCCGATGACCCCGCTGCCGCCCGCCAAGCGCGCCGAGTTCCACGAGGTCGCCGAGGTGGAGACGGTCATCTCGATCGACTCCCAGCAGTGGCGCCGCAGCATCGAGATCACCGGGCGCAACTCCGAGCACGAGCTGTACGACCAGCTCCGCACGGACGGGGTCCCCGGACTGGTCCTCTTCAGCTCCGGCACCACCGGCCGCAGCAAGGCCAGCGTCCTCGACTTCTCCAAGGTCCTGTCCAAGTACGGCCCCCCGACCCGCCCCCGGCGGACCCTCGGTTTCCTCAACCTGGACCACATCGGCGGCATCAACACCCTCCTGCACACCCTCAGTCAGGGCGGCGCGCTCGTCACCATCGACGAGCGGACCCCCGACAAGGTCTGCGCGGCCATCGAATCCAATGCCATCCAGATCCTGCCGACCACCCCGACCTTCCTCAACATGCTGCTGATCTCCCGGGCGTACGAGCGGCACGACCTCTCCTCGCTCCAGCTGGTCAGCTACGGCACCGAGCCGATGCCGGAAGGCACCCTGACCCGGCTCGGCCAGGCCCTGCCGCAGACCCGGCTCAAGCAGACCTACGGCCTGTCCGAGCTGGGCATCATGCCCACCAAGTCCCGCGACGACGGCAGCCTGTGGGTCAAGCTCGGCGGCGAGGGGTTCTCGTACCGCATCGAGGACGGGATCCTGTGGATCCGCTCCGACATGGCGATGCTCGGCTACCTCAACGCGCCGGCGCCCTTCGACGACGACGGCTTCTTCAACACCCAGGACGCGGTGGAGACGGACGGCGACTACGTCCGGATCCTGGGCCGCAAGTCCGAACTCATCAACGTCGCGGGGGAGAAGGTCTACCCCAGCGAGGTCGAGAACGTGCTGCTGGAGCTGGAGTACGTCGCCGACGCCGTCGTCTCCGGCCGCCCCAGCCACGTCACCGGCCAGGTCGTCAAGGCCGTCGTCCGGCTCACCGCGCCGGTCGACGACGAGCGGGCGACCGCCCGGCGCATCCGCGAGTACTGCGCGCAGCGCCTGGAGGCCTTCAAGGTGCCGGTGGTGGTCGAGGTGACCACGGCGGACACGCACTCCGACCGGTTCAAGAAGATCCGGAGCGCCGTGTGAGCACCGAGCACGCGGAGGCCGCGCAGGTTGCCGAGGCCGCGCAGCACATCGACGCCGCGCGCGGGGGCGGCGCCGACGAGCCGGGGGAGGGGCGGGTCGCCGTCGTCAGCGGCGGCAGCCGGGGCCTGGGCCGGGTGCTCGCCGAGCGGCTGCTCGCCGCGGGATGGCGGGTCGCCACCTTCAGCCGCAAGCCCAACGAGTTCACCGAGGAGACGGCCGCGGCCCTGCCCGAGACCTTCCTCTGGCAGTCGGTGGACCTCCACGAGGCCGCGGAGATCCGGCAGTTCACCAAGGCGGTGCGCGACCGCTTCGGCCGGGTCGACCTCCTCGTCAACAACGCGGGGGTGCTCCACCAGGAGCTGTTCCTCACCATCGCCCCCCAGCGGATCGAGGACCTGCTCGCCGCGAACCTGACCGCCCCCGTGCACCTGACCCAGGCGTGCGCCCGGCTGATGATGCGCGGCGGCGGATCCATCGTGAACATCTCCTCCATCAACGCCATCCGCGGCTACCGCGGAGTCGCCGTCTACGCGGCGGCCAAGGCGGGCCTGGAGGGGTTCGGCCGGGCACTCGCCCGGGAACTGGGGCCCGTGGGCATCAGGGTCAACACCGTGACCCCCGGGTTCTTCGACAGCGAGCTGACCTCGGACGTCACCGAGCGGAACCGGGAAAAGATCCAGCACCGGACTCCGCTGGGCCGGCTCGGCAGCGCGGAGGAGATCGCCGACGCGGTCCTCTACCTCGCCTCTTCACAGGCACGTTTCATCACCGGTCAGTCATTGGTCATCGACGGAGGAATCACATGCTGAACGAGCAGAACATCCAGCAGATCATCGAGCGCGAGATCCAGTCCGTGGTCCTCAGCTCGGAGGAGGAAGAGGTATCGCTGGACGACGAGCTGCTCAAGTCCGGGGTGAACTCGCTGATGCTCGCCCAGCTGCTGATCCAGCTGGAGACCGAGCTGGGCGTCGACCCGTTCGCCGCGGACCTGTCCATCACGGAGATACGGACGCTGCGCGAGCTGGTCGGCGCGTACGAGGCGGCCCTTGAGCGTGCGGCCTCGGCCGGTGCGACGGCGGGTGCGTGACGTGTCCGCCGCAACACAGACCGAGACCCCGGTCGAAACCCCGGTCGAGACCCCGGTCGAAACTCCGCAGAAGCTGTTCCTGAAGTCGGTCGACGACTATCTCGGGCCCGGCGAGGGCCGCTTCTTCTCCCGCGGCTACCAGCGGGCCGAGTACCTGGTCCGCGACCTCGTCTCCACCCCGGTCACCATCGAACGGCCGGGCATCCGGGCCACCGTGGACGTCAGCTACCCGGCCGACTGGTCCCGCAAGAAGAACGGTACGGACCTGCGCCCCCACCTCAGCACGGTGGACGCGCTGGTCCTGGGCGTCCAGCTCGCCGAGCTGCACCTGGTCCACGCCTACGGACTGACCGGCGAAGCCCGCGGCACCATGCGGCTGCGCAAGGTGGTCCTGCGGGCGGGCGGAGCGCCGCAGGAGGACCTCCTGCGGATCCCCGCCTCCTCCCGTCTGGTCCGCACCGACGACGTCCCCGGGGTGCCGGGGCGGCGGCTGTCCGTCCACGACGGCGCGGTCGGCGAGTTGCGGGTGCGCTGCGAGATCGAGCACGACGAGGGCGTACGGGCCGAGGACGAGGGCGTCTTCAACAGCCTGGACGAGGGCCTCGGCGAGGGCGTGCGCCGCTTCTACGGCGACGGCTTCAAGCGCCGGCGCCACGTCATCCGTGACGTGGTCGTCGACATGGAGGAGCTGTCGGCCACGGCCGGGGTGCACTTCGTCCCCGGCCCGGCCGAGGGCTCCGGCGGGCCCGGGGCGCTGGGCGTCGACGCGGCCACCGAACCGTCGGTGTCGCTCGTGGACGCCTTCGTGGTCAACCTCCAGCTGGTCCAGGTGCTGATGTACGAACTGGACCAGGTCAACCGGGCGTCCAGCAACACCCTGTGGATGATGCAGACCGTGCTCACCGCGGCGGACACGGCCCTGCCGTTGCCGACCCGCGGGGACGAGGCGCAGACCGCGTCCGCGCGGCTGACCGCCAAGCGGGTGCTGCCGCTGCGGGGCGGGGTCTGGCGCAGCGTGGACATCGAGGCGGGCCTCGGCGGAGTCGGCGTGCGGGCCTCGTTCGCACACGAACTCCCGCCGGAGGCAGCGGCCTCGGCCACCTGACCGGGCTCCGGGCCTGCTGACCGGTCCCCTCGGCCGGTCGGCCGCCCCGGCCCCGGGCCCCAACTCAGCCTCGCCGGCGTTTGAGGCGCCCCCGGAGGGCACTAGGGCCGCACTCGGCCCCAAGGCCCCAGTCCGTAGCCCGCCCGTCCGGTGGGGCCCTGCGGCCCGGTGGACCCTCCGGGGGCGCCTCAAACGCCGGCGGGGCTGGGATTGGCGCCCCTCACCCCCGCCGGCGGGGCTGGAGGTGGCGCACCTCACCCCGTCGGCGGGGCTGGAACTCGCCGGAGATCCGGCCCCGCTCGGCGGGCCAATGAACCGAAACACCACTAAGGAGACACCGATGCGGCTGTCCGTGTCCGGTACCTATTCCGCGGGGAAGACCTCCACGGCCACCGCCCTCGCCTCCTACACCGGTCTTGCCTTCGCCCCCGCCCGGCCCATCCGGGAGATACTGCCCGACGCCGTGCCCGGCAAGGCGCTCGCCGAGGTGACGCCCGCCGAGTACCTCCAGCTCGCCGTGCGCCGGCACGTCGGCCGGGTGCAGAACGAGGCGCGCCTCGGGGCGCGGGGCGCCGGATTCGTGTCCGACGGTTCCTCGCTCCAGGAGTGGATCTACGCGGCGGCCCGCGTCCGCTTCGGGATGGATCCCGCCGCGCCCGCCGCCACCGCGCCGGCCACCGCGGCCATGGGGTTCTTCGCCGAGGCCGTCGACCAGCTCGGCCACGCGATGCGCCAGCACGTGAAGGAGACCTACGAGGGCTTCGTGCACCTGCGGGCCACGGCCGGGGCGGTCAAGCCCGGCGGGCACCGCCGGATGCACCCCGAGTTCCGCGCGTTCTGCGACGACATGCTGCTCCAGGCCCTGGTGGACCTCGACGTGACCTACCACGTCGTCGAGGGCACCCGCCCGGAGCGGCTGGAGAAGATCGCCGACCTGTTCGGGCTGCCCGTCGTACGGTCCGCCGACGAGGCGATCGAACTGGCGGCCCGCGCGTACGAGTCCATCGACTGGCGGCTGGAGGGCGAGCGCGCGCAGAGCGCCGCCTCCCTCGTCGCCGCGGCCGCCGGAGGGACCACCAAATGACCACCGAGACCACCCCCTACGCGCGCCGCTGGCTGATGCTGCCCGTCGTCCTGGCCGCGCTCTTCATGGCCCAGTTCGACCTCTACGTCGTCAACGTCGCCGCCCCCACCCTCCAGCGGCAGCTGGGCGCGGGCCCGGTCGCCCTCGAACTCATCGTCGCGGGCTACGCCTTCACCTACGCCAGCGGTCTGATCACCGGCGGCCGGCTCGGTGACCTCTTCGGCTCCCGCGTGATGTTCCTCGGCGGGGCGCTCGCCTTCACCCTCGCCTCGCTGCTCTGCGGGATCGCCCAGAGTCCCGGCCAGCTCGTCACCGCCCGGCTGCTCCAGGGCGTGACCGGCGCGGCCATGGTGCCTCAGGTGCTCGCCCTGATCACCGGGGTGTTCAGCCCCGCCGAACGGCCGCGCGCGCTGGCCTGGTTCGGCTTCACCGTCGGGGTCGGCGCGGTCGCCGGGCAGGTGCTCGGCGGGATGCTGCTCCAGGCCGGTTCCTCCGGGCTCGGCTGGCGGGCGATCTTCCTGGTCAACGTGCCCGCCGGGCTGCTGACCTTCCTGCTGGCCCGCCGCCTGGTGCCCAAGCGGGCCGCCGGAGCCGGGGCGCGCGGCGGGCTCGACCCCGTCGGGGCCATCGGCATCCCGGCCGGGCTCGCGCTGGCGCTCGTACCGATGATGCTCGGCGGGGCCAAGGGCTGGCCGCTGTGGACCTGGCTGTGCCTGGCCGCCGCGGTGCCCGTGCTCGCCGGGACCCTGGGGTGGGAGCGCAGGCTGGCCCGCCGGGGCGGGCGGCCGCTGCTGGACCTCTCGCTCTTCCGGATCCGCTCCTTCCACCGCGGTCTGGTGGTCAGCGGGGCGGTCTTCGGGGCGTTCTTCAGCTTCATGTTCGCCCTGACGCTGGTCCTCCAGTCCGGCCTCGGGCTGAGCCCGCTGGCCGCCGGGTTCTCCTTCGCCCCGCTCGGCCTCGCCTTCGCCGGGGCCTCCATGGCGGCGCGCCGGATCCCGCCCGCGCGGGCCGCCCGTACGGTCCTCAGCGGGACGCTGGTCGCCGCCGCGGGCCTGGTCGTCCTGCTCGGTGAACTCACCTGGGCCGCCGACCGGATCAGCGCCCTGCGGCTGCTGCTGCCGATGGTCCTGATCGGCCTCGGCAACGGGCTCGCGGTACCCGCCCTGACCGGCGCGGTGCTCACCGGAGTCGGCCCCGGCCAGGCCGGATCCGCCGCCGGAGTGCTCACCACGGCCCAGCAGTTCGCCAGCGCGGCCGGAGTGGCCCTGCTCGGCTCCGTCTTCTTCTCGGTGCTCGGCTCCGGGGAGGGCCCCAGCGCGTACGCGATCGCACTGCGCTGGGTCGCCGGGATCGGACTGGTCCTGGTGCTGGTCGCGGCCGCCGCGAGCCGGGCGCTGCCCCGGCCGGAGGACGAGGCCAAGGACAAGGCCAAGGACAAGGCCGAGGGCGCGCAAGAGAAGAACCCGAACAAGATTCTGGGGAAGGTGTGACATGCCGGGGACGGCCCTGACGGCAGAGGAGCGCAAGGCGAAGGCCGCGCAGCTCTTCGAGCGGATCATCACGCACGGCGAGCTGCACCTCGCCGACGACCTCTTCCACGAGGACTTCAGCTGGCCGCAGTTCGGCCTGCACGGCCCCGAGGGGGTGCGCACCTGGGTGCGGGCCTTCCGGACCTCCTTCCCCGACATGGTGGACACCGTCGTCGAGCAGTGGGCGGAGGGGGACACGGTCATCTCCCGGGTGGAGTGCACCGCCACCCAGCTCGGCGCCTTCCGCGGCCTGCCGCCCAGCGGCCGCAAGGCCACCTTCGGGGCGCTGGGCATCGACCGGTTCCGCGGGGACAAGATCATCGAGCGGTCGGCGCACTTCGACCTCGCCGACCTGATGCGCAAGTACGGACACACCCAGCTGGACGTGCCCCCGCAGGACCGGCCGTGAAGCCGGCGCCGTTCGACTACGTCCGTCCCGCCAGCGCGGCCGAGGCCGTGTGGGCCCTGGCCGCGGCGCACGAGGCCGGGCGCGACGCCCGGGTCCTCGCGGGCGGCCAGTCCCTGGTCCCGCTGCTCAACCGGCGCGCCCTGCGCCCCGACCTGATCGTCGACCTAGGCAAGGTCCCCGCGCTCACCGGCATCCAGACCGGCCCGCGCGGGGTCCGGATCGGCGCCCTCACCCCGCACGCCACCGTCGAGCGCAGCACCGACCCCGGGCTGAACCGGCGGCTGCCGGTGCTCCCCGAGGCGGCCGCGCTGGTCGGACAGCTCCCGGTGCGGGTGCGCGGCACGGTCGGCGGGAGCCTCGCGCACGCCGACCCCGGCGCCGAGTGGTGCCTGCTCGCGGTCCTGCTGGGCGCCGAACTGACCCTGCTGGGGCCGGGCGGCACGCGGGTGGTGGGCGCCGACGCCTTCCTGCGCGGGCGCCACCGCACGGCCCTGCGGCCGGGGGAGATCCTGGTCGAGGTGCGCTTCCCGCGGGCCGAGCCCGCCGCCGCGCTGGTGGAGTACGCCGTCCAGCCCGGCCGGATCCCGGAAGTGGCCGCCGCCGCGGCGCTGGTCCTGGACGCCGACGGGCGGATCGGTTCCGCCCGCCTCGCGCTGGCGGGACCGCTGGAACGCCCGATGCGGATCCCGGCCGCCGAAGCCCTGCTGATCGGGGCCCGCCCCGGCCAGGAGAGCTTCGCGGTGGCCGCCGCCAAGGCCGTACGGATCACCGGGGCCACCGGTGACCTGGGCACCCTGGCGGCCGTACTGGCCCGTCGGGCGCTCGCCGAGTCCGCCGCCCGGGCCGCCGTCCTGGCGCCGCTGCGCCGCGACAGACTGGAGCTGGTGCCGGTATGACCGCCCCTGCGTCCGCCCCCGCTTCTGCTTCCGTGACCCCCGCGACCTCCGCCGTCCCCGTGCGGCTGACCGTCAACGGTGAGCGGCGCGCCCTGGACGTCGAGGCGCGGCGCAGCCTGGCCGACGTGCTGCGCCGCGACCTGCGGCTCACCGGCACCACGGTCGGCTGCGAGACCGGCGTGTGCGGTTCCTGCACGGTGCTGCTGGACGACGAACCGGTACGGGCCTGCGCGATGCTCGCCGTGCAGGCCGACGGCGGCTCCGTCGAGACCGTCGAGTCCCTGGCCCCGGCGGACGGTGAACTCGGACCGCTGCAAACGGTGTTCCGGGACCACTTCGCCCTCCAGTGCGGGTTCTGCACCCCCGGCTTCCTGATGCTCGCGACCGCCCTGCTGCGCCGCGAGCCCGACCCGGACCGCACCGCCGTGCGGGCCTGCGTCTCCGCGAACCTGTGCCGCTGCACCGGCTACCAGCCGGTCGTGGACGCCGTGTGCGCCGCCGCGGCCGCCTGCGCTTCCGCTCGCGCCGAGGAGGAAGCGTGAGCACCGGGGTCGTCGGGCGGTCCGTACCCCGGCTGGAGGACGACCGGCTGCTGCGCGGGCGCGGCCGCTTCCACGACGACGTGGCGCGCCCCGGCCAGCTGTGGCTGCGCGTCGTACGCTCCCCCCTCGCGCACGCCCGGATCCTCGGCGTGGACACCGCGCGGGCCGCCGCCCTGCCCGGGGTGGCGCTCGTCCTCACCGCCGACGACCTGCCCCCGGGCCTGCGGATCCCGGTCCGCCAGCCGCACCCCGGGATCGACTTCACCGACTACCTCCAGCCCCCGCTGGCCACCGGGTACGTCCGGTACGCGGGGGAGCCGGTGGCCGTCGTCCTCGCCGAGGACCCCTACCTCGCGGAGGACGCCGCCGAGCTGGTGGAGCTCGACCTGGAAGAGCTGACCCCGGCGCTGGACGCCCGTACGGCCGCGGCCGGGCCCGGGACCGTATCCCTGCCCGGGGCGCCCGCGCCGCGCGTGGGCACCGTCGACTTCTCCTACGGGGACGTGGACGCGGCCTTCGCCGCGGCCGCCCACGTGGTCAGCGCCGACCTGCGCACCGGCCGGCACAGCGGCACCCCGCTGGAGCCGCGCGGCCTGACCGCCGACATCGAGGACCCGCACGACCCCGGCGGTCCCGGCGGGCGGATCACGATCTGGGGCGCGGCGAAGATCCCGCACATCAACCGGCGGGTGCTCGCCTCCCTGCTCGCGATCCCCGAACACCGCATCCACATGCGGGAGACGGACGCGGGCGGCAGCTTCGGCATCCGCGGCGAGTTCTATCCCGAGGACTTCCTCGTCCCCTTCCTGTGCCTGCGCACCGGACGCCCGGTGAAGTGGTCCGAGGACCGGGCCGAGCACATGAGCGCCGCCAACCACGCCCGCGAGCAGGAACACCGGATCGAGCTGGCCTTCGACGCGGACGGGCTGCTGCTGGGGCTGCGGGACGAGGCCTGGCTGGACAACGGCGCGTACATCCGTACGCACGGGGCGGTCGTCGCGGCGCTCACCGCGTCGATGATCTCGGGGGCCTACCGGATCCCCGCGTGCAGCTCGCGCGTGCACATCGTCACCACCAACAAGACCCCGATCGGCACCTACCGGGCGCCCGGCCGCTTCCAGCACAACTTCGTGCGCGAGCACGCCCTCGATCTCGCCGCCACTCAACTGGGCCTGGATCCCGTTGAGTTGCGGCGGCGCCACCTGCTCACCGGAACCGAACTCCCGCACCGGCGGCCGATGCAGGTCTTCGGCTCGCCCATGGTCCTCGACGGCAAGGACCACCTGGAGCACTTCGACAAGGCGCTCGCGTCGGTCGGCTACGCACGCTGGCGCGAGGAGGCGCGGGCCGCCCGCGCCGCCGGCCGGCTCGTCGGCACCGGCTGCGCGGTGATCCTGGAGAAGGCCGGGCTCGGCTACGACAGCGCGGTCGTCGACATCGGCGTCACCGGCGCGGTCCGGGTCGCGATGGGCGGCGCGAACGTCGGCCAGGGCATCGAGACCGTCATGGCCCAGATCGCCGCCGACGAACTCGCCGTACCCGTCGCCTCGGTGCGGGTCGTGCTCTCCGACACCGACGTCCTCCCCGACGGCGGCGGCACCTTCGGCAGCCGCTCCACCGTCGTCGGCGGCGAAGCCGTGCGCCGGGCCGCGGTCGCGGTCCGCGAGAAGGCGGTGCGGGTGGCCGCGGGGCTCCTGGAGGTCCCGCCGGAATCCGTGCACCTGATCCCGGGCGGCCTGGGTTCCAACTCCGCTGTGGGGGAGTTGGGTTGGGCGGCGATCGCGGCAGCCTCGTTCACCCCGCGCTGGATCCGCACCGGCGAGGAGGTCGGCCTGATGGGCCGGGCGACGTACGCCGCGGACGGGATGACGTACCCCTACGGCGCCCACTTCGCGCAGGCGGAAGTCGACCCCGGCACCGGCGTGGTGCGGCTGCTGCGGTACGCCATGACCTACGAGATCGGGCGCGCCGTCCACCCCGAGGCGGTCCGCGGCCAGCTCATCGGCGGCGCCGTCCAGGGCATCGGCGGCGCCCTGTCCGAGGAGTTCCGCTACGACGCGCGCGGCCGCCCGCTGTCCCTGACCCTCGACGACTACCTGTGGCCGCGCGCCGCGGACCTCCCCGAATTCCAGGTCGAGGTCTACGAGGACGCCCCGGCCCCCGGCAACCCACTGGGCCTGCGCGGAGCCGGCGAGGGCGGCACCGCGGGCAGCGGGGCCGTCGTCGCGGGCGCCGTACGGGACGCCCTGGGACTGCCCGGCGACGTCGGCGCCCTCCCGCTGCACCCCGCGAGGGTGCGCTCCCTGATGTCCCTGCACCACACGACGCACCACAACCCTAAGGAGGAGCTGTGACAGTGAACCAAGCGGTTCTCGACTGGCTCAATACCGAACCCGACTGGGACGCACCGGGCCAGGCCCCGGCCGCCCCGGTCTCCGACGGCCCTGTCTCCGCGGACGTGACCGCACCCTCGGCGGCCACGCTCGCATCCGCGACGGACGCCGAACGCATGGAACTGGTCACCGACTACGTGCGCCGGGAGGTCGCCCGCTCCGTGGGCGTCACCCCGGCCGCGCTGGACACCGAGCGGACGCTGGTCAGCGTGGGCATCGGCTCGATGCTGGGGCTGGAACTCCAGTACCGGCTGCGGTCCGCCCTCGGCGTCGCACCCGAACTGACGGAGCTGCTCATGGCCAAGGACACGCACGCGCTGGCCGCGATGGTCGTCGCGCTGCTCGGGTCCGGCGGATGACCGCGAAGCTGGCGCCGCCGGCCGGCGCTGATGTCTGGCTGCTGCGGCAGCCGAAGCCGGACGACATCACCGGCGTGCTGGAGATGACCGAACTGGACGAGAACGAACTCCAGCGGGCCCGCGCCTGCCGCCGCCAGTCGGGCGGCTACCTGTACGCGGCGGCGCACATCGCGCTGCGCCGCGTCCTCGCCACCTACGTGGGGGAACCGGCCGGGTCGCTGGAGTTCGGCCGCGGCCCCTGCCCGTGCTGCGACCAGCAGCACGGCCGCCCCATCCTCCTGCAACCCACCTCCGACCTGCACTTCTCCCTCTCGCACAGCAGCGGGATCGTGCTGATCGGAGTGGCATCGGTACCGATCGGCGTCGACGTCGAGAAGGTACCGACGGCCGAGACCGCCCGGGTGTGCACCGCCGCGTTGCACGCGGACGAGCGCGCCGAACTGGCGGAGGTCCCCGAATGCGCCGGCACCTCGGCCTTCGGACGGCTGTGGACCCGCAAGGAGGCCTACCTCAAGGGACTGGGCACCGGCCTCGGCCGGGACCTGTCCCTGGACTACCTGGGGTGGGAGAGCGAACGCCACCCGAAGGGCTGGTCCGTGGTCGACGTCCCGGCGGGCCCCCGCCACACGGCGGCGGCCGCGATCGGCTACGACGGCGCCCCGGCGGGCCCGGTGACCCTGCGCTGGCTCCCGATCGAGAGCCTGTTCACCGGCACCCGCGCCAACCTCGCGAACCGCGACTCGGTCCTGGCGGAGCTGGCCGCCTGACCCGGCCCCGCCCACGGGCCCCCGCAAAAGAAGCCCCCGACCGGGAACCCACCCCGGCCGGGGGCTTCTCGCGGAACAACAGTCAGGACCCGTTCACCACACAGGTCGCGAAGGCGGCGACGATGACCGCGGAACTGGACTGGTTGTTCACGACGGCACTCCACTCGGTCTGATCCGGGTCGGGGAGGCTCCCGAGTACCTGGAATCCGGCGGGCAGGGAGGCCTCGCTCACGAGGTAGTTGCCGCCGATCACCCTGCTTCCCGCGGGACAGGAGGCAGTGACACCTGCAGAGCCCGCGAAGGGAGGGATGGTCCTCTCGTTCGTCACGAGCTGGAACTGACTGTGTCCCGGGGGGCCGGGCGGGCCGGCGGGTCCGGGCGCACCGGACGGACCTGCCGAGCCCGCCGGACCGGGCGGACCCGGCGGACCGGACTGGTTCCAGTTGAGCGGCGTCTCCAGCCGCGCCCGGCACTGCTGCTGGGCCGAGTCGATGACCCTCACACCCCCGGTCCCTGTGGTGATGCAACCGTGAATGACGCCGTCACCGTCCGGAATGCTGGCCACGGCCACACCGGCCATGACCCCGGACACACCAACGACCGCCGCGACGCCGACCAGCCATCTCCTGCGCCGCGCGGGCAGCGCCCGCCATTTCGCTCGCATCGCATGCTCCTTCGTCGGAGGGGGAGTTCACCGTCACACGCCACCCCCCGGCCGCCCGCGAACCACCCCGCCGCGCGGCGGCGGATCACACGAAAGTGGGGAGCCCGGCCGGGATCGAGGTCCGGGACCGGACTCTCGAGCGATCCGCAGGCGATCACACAGCAGCTGGCGCGGCCACTTGCTCACCGCGCCTGCTCCTGCTGTGCACGGGCGCGACGCCGGGCCTGGTGCCGCTCCTCCTCGTGGAGCAGGTCCTGGAGCGCCCGCGCGAGGGCGACGGCCTTCGGCCAGCCGTCCGGGAGGCGGACCGCGATGTGCCACGCGGCCAGGGCAGCCGCGGCCTCCATGGTCCGACGGCCCTCGGCCTGGAAGTGGAAGCACCGCACGCCGTGGGCGACGAGGCTGCCGCCGTCGCTCAGGTACGCCAGCCACTGCGCGGTGACCGCGCTGTCCGGCGGATGCTCCGCGTGGGCGAGTACGTACGCCACTTCCTGAGCGAGCCGCGACTCCCGGCTCACCGCACACCCGCCCGAACCGGCTTGCACGACGGGTCCCGGAGATTGTGCACCCAGTCCGACGGCCGGGCCCCGGACGCCGAGTGCCGGATGAACTCCCGCCCACCCGCCCGGATGGGACGGTCGCAGACGGCACAGATCCGCTCCGCGGCCACCGTCGCGGCGTTCACAGCTGCTCCAGGGTTCCCGGGGCCGCGGTGAACTCCAGGCCGTCGACGCCCCGGATGTACGCGGTCCGCGTGTACTGCGGGCGCCCGGCGACAGGGCCAAGAGGCTCTTGGATCACGGCCATCAACTCGCCCTCGCGGTCAGTCTTCGGATCCCGGACCCGCTGGCGCAACAGCGGATGGTCCAGGTACTCGAACGCCCCGCCCGACCTGCCCTCACGTACGTCCATCCCGGCACTCCCGCTCTGTTCGTCTGCGCTCGTCGTCGCCACAGGAGGAGGATGGGCTCGCACGCAGAGGGGCAGACAGGCCATCGCGTGGCCATCGGTGGCCACGTAGCGGCCATGGCCGGGGACAGACGCGATGACACCTCACACTGGGGCCATGAGCCACCGAAATGACGCGCTCAGGGCCGCCCGCATCAAGGCGGGCTGGCGCACCATGGAGGCAGCCGCTGCCGCACTCCAGACTTACGGACAACGGTTCCTCGACGACCCTCACTTCACCGTGAGCGCCCGTACCTGGCGCCGCTGGGAGGGCAATGCGCCCGGCTGGCCGCCGGAGGAGACCGGGACCGTGCTCCACGAGGCGCTCGGCCGGTGGCCCGAAGACCTCGGATTCACGACGCCCGCCGGGTGGATCCGGCCTGAGGCCCACTCAGAGGAAGACGTGAAGCGTCGCACCTTCGTATCCGTTACCGCAGCCGCGCTGATGCCCGGACCCGTCGGCAGCCAGCACGTCGACCCCGCGCTCATCGATTACTTCCAGCAGCAGCTGGAGGGCCACTACCGCGCCGACATGTTCCTCGGTCCGCACGACCTCATCGGCACGGTCAGCGCTCAGTACCAGCTCATCGACAAGCTGGTGCGCAGCGCGAAGGGCGAAACCCGTCGCGGCCTGCTTCGCGTTGGCGCCGCGTACGCAGCACTCGTCGGCTGGCTCTACCAGGACGCCGGTGACCTGGGCGCCTCGACGTTCTGGCGGGGGATCACGCAGGAGATCGCGGCCCGGTCCCGGGACCCACACCTTGTCGGGTACTCCCTCGTGAACTTGGCGCAGGTCCGGACGGACCTCAGCGACGGGCACGGCGTGATCGACCTGTGCGAGGCCGCTCTCGGCGACGACCGCCTGTTCCCCAAGGTCCGCATCATGGCCATGCAACAGCAGGCCCACGGTGCCAGCCTTACCGGCGACCGGACCGCCGTTGACCGGCTCATCGATACTGCGTACGGCCTTCTCTCCCGCGTCGACGACGACCTCCCCTGGGGCAATGCCTGCCGCCGCACGCCCGGCTACCTCGAAGTCCAGCGGGCCACCTGCTACGGCCGGCTCGGCCTCGGCCGCGAGGCAGAATCCCTCTGGTCGCAAGTCCTCGACGCAGTGCCCGCAACAGCCCGCCGGGACCGCGGCGTCTACCTCGCCCGGCATGCCACAGCAGCCGCTGGGGCCCGGGAACCGGAGAGGGCGGTAGAGATCGTCCGAGAGGCAGCAGTGATCGCGGCAGAGACCCGGTCCGCGCGGATGATCCGCGAACTGTCCACCCTGGAACGGGCCATGCGGCCGTGGCACGATGCCCCGGTGGGCCGGGACCTCGCCGAGATCCTGGCGCCTGTGAACGAGGGGAGCTGACATGGGCCTGCCGCAGCCGATGACGGACGAGGAGATCGCCGAGCACCTGGCCGGGCTGCCAGGCTGGGCGCGGGAGGGCGACGCGATCACCCGCACGTACCCGATCCGCTACCACGCGGCGGTGGCCGCGATCGTCACGATCGCGGACCGCTCCCGGCGGATTCAGCACCACGCCGATCTCGACCTCCGCATCGATCACCTGCGCGCGTCGGTCACCACGCACGACGCGGGGCACCGGATCACCCGAGCCGACTTCGACCTCGCACACCGCATCGACGCGATCATCGCTGCGCACCAGGCGCTCCCGCTGGACTGAGCATCGACGCCGAAGAGCTGCCCCGCCGCTGACGCGGGACCCTAGGCTGGCGGGGTGATGCGGACCGTTGTGCTGGATGTGGGGGAGACCCTGGTCCGTGACGACCGGTACTGGGCGTCCTGGGCGGACTGGCTGCACGTTCCCCGGCATACGCTGTCGGCGCTGGTGGGGGCCGTCGTCGTGGACGGCCGGGACAACGCGGACGCGCTGCGGTTGCTGCGGCCGGGGATCGACATCGGCGCCGAATACCGCGCCCGCGAGGCCGCGGGCCGGGGCGAGCGGCTCGATGAGACCGACCTGTACGACGACGTTCGGCCGGCCCTGAGCGCCCTGCGGCGGCTCGGGCTGCGGGTCGTGATCGCCGGGAACCAGACGGCCAGGGCAGGGGAGCTGCTGCGGGCGCTGGACCTGCCCGTCGACCTGGTGGCGACCTCGGGGGAGTGGGGCGTGGCGAAGCCCTCGCCCGCGTTCTTCCGGCGCGTGCTGGAGGTGTCGCGGGCCCCGGCGGACCGGACGCTGTACGTCGGTGACCACCCGGCCAACGACATCCACCCGGCCAAGGCGGCGGGCCTGCGCACCGCGCACCTCCGGCGGGGTCCGTGGGGCTTCTGGTGGGCCGACGCCCCGGCCGTGCGGGCCGCCGCGGACTGGTCCGTGGACTCGCTCGCCGAGCTGGTGGGGATCGTCAAGCCTTAAGGACGCGCGGGGAGTTCCGGCTCACGGTCACCCGTTCCCGTCGGGGCTCGCGCGGGATCGGCGCGCGTGATCGACATCGTGCGACGATCCTCCTTTGACTCGAGGGGGACCCGGTGCTGTTGCGTGATGTCTTGCTGGACGATGTCGATGCCTACGTCCGGATGCGCTGCGATCCCGTCATGATGGCGGACCTCGGCGGGCCCCTGCCGCGTGAGGGGATGGCGGACAAGGTTCGGCGGGACGTCGAGCAGGCGGGTGCCGACCTGGCGTGGATCAAGATGATCGTTGCCGATCCGGGCACCCCCGAGGTGGTGGCGGGGACGGTGACCCTCTGGTCCCATGACGCTGGTGAGGGGCCGGTTTCCGAGATCGGCTGGATGGTGCTGCCCGAGTTCCAGGGGCGGGGACTGGGCAAGCGTGCCGTCCGTACGGTGCTGGAGCAGGCCCGGGATCAGAACCGCTGGGGAGTGGTGCACGCCTTCCCGGCGACGGGCAACGCGGCGTCGAACGCCATCTGCCGCTCGGTCGGCTTCCGGTTTCGCTCGGAGGTTCAAGTGACCTTCGCGGGGCGGGTGTTCAGGACCAACCAGTGGTCCATCGATCCGGGTGCCGACCTGACCTGACGCCCCCTCGGCGAGGTGACAAAGTCGTTTCGGGCGTGCACTGGGGTCGCAAAACATAGAGAACACTCGCTATTCTTTATTTCGCTGGCCAACCGACCCGATCGACCCGTTCGCCGGAGGGAGCTGCCCGCCATGCCGACCGCCGACTTACTCGCCCGGCGTCTCTTCCACTGCCTGCCCCGCACCGATCAGCGCCGCTGGGCCGGTGCCTATCTGTCCGGGCTGCTGGGCACGCCCGGAAAGAAGTCCGTGCGGAACATGGCGCGGTCCACCGCCGCCCTGGGAGCCGCCTCGCAGTCCCTGCACCAGGTCGTCAACGCGAGTACCTGGGACTGGAACCCGGTCCGCCGGGAGCTGGCCGCCTGGTGCGGTGAGCAGGCCGGGGTGCGGGCGCTGCGGATGGTGCCCGTGGTCATCCCCAAGCGCGGGCAGTGCTCCGCCGGGGTGCACCGCCGCTTCGATCCGGCGGGCGGGCGCACCCTGAGCTGCCAGCTCGCGCTCGGGCTGTTCCTCGTCACCGACCACGGCAGCGTCCCGGTCGACTGGCGGCTGTTCCTGCCGGGCCGCTGGAGCGAGGACGACGAGCTGTGCGAGCGGGCCCGGATACCGGCCGCCGCCCGCACCGCCCCCGGCGCCCGTACCGCCCCCGCCACCCACCCCGGGCTCGGCCTCGACCAGGCCGCCGAGGCCGCCGCCGCGCACGCGGCCGCCGCGGGCGTGCCCGTGGTCGCCGAGGCCGACACCGAGGCCCCCGCCGACGCGGTGCGGCTCATCGCGGGGCTGGCCGGGCGCAGCCTCGGCTTCGCCGTCTCGGTGCCTCCGGGCACCCCCGTGCTCTGCGGCCCGCCCGGCGACCGGGCGCCGCACACCACCACCGTGGCCCGGCTCGCGGCCCGCCTCGGCCCCGCGGCCTCCCCGCTCGCGGGCGGGCGGCTGCGCCGGGCGCCCGCGCTCATCCGGGTCCCCGGTGTGGCCCGCCCGCTGGCCCTGCTCACCGAGTGGGACCCGGCGGCCCCGGACCGGCCCGTGCGGCACTGGGTCGCCGACCCCGACGGCCGCACCCTGGCCGCCGTCCGGTTCTCCCTCTCGGCCACCGCCTCGATGTCCCTGGCCACCTCGATGGAGGTACTGGAGGGCTGCGGGCTGCTCGATTTCGAGGGGCGTTCCTTCCCGGGCTGGCACCGCCACATGACCCTCGTCTCGGCCGCCGCCGCCCACCGCCTGCTGGGCGGGCCGCAGCGGGCGGCCGCCCGCCCCGACCGAGCCCGTGCCCATGCCCATGCCCACGCCCATGCCCATGCGTTCAGCGGCTGACCGCGCCCTGCGCACCGAGCGCACCCAGCGCACCAAGGAGTTGAGATGACCGTCGACACGGCGGCAGCCCCCGTCCGCGCGATCAACGCGATCAAGCTGCCCGCCTTCACCGCGCTGCCCGCGATCACCGCCCTGCCGTCCATCACCGCCCTGCGCCCGGTCACCCTGCCCGCGTCCGCCTCGGCCGCCTCGCCCGCCTCGGCCCTGACGACCGGCTGCGTGCCCGTCGACGCGCTGCTCGACGCCGAATCCCCGCGCCTCGCCGGGGTGGACCAGGACCACGTCCGGCTGCTGGCGGGCCTGGAGACCGAACTCCCGCCGATCGTCGTGCACCGCTCCACCCTGCGCGTGATCGACGGGATGCACCGGCTGCACGCGGCCCGGCTGCGCGGCCGCGAGTCCATCGCCGTCCGCTGGTTCGACGGCACCCGCCCCGAGGCCTTCCTGCTGGCCGTCGAGGCGAACAACCGGCACGGGCTGCCGCTGACCCTCTCCGACCGCCGCGAGTCCGCGCGCCGCATCCTGCGCGCCTGGCCCGACTGGTCGGACCGGGCGGTCGCCGCCAAGGTCGGCCTGTCCGGCAAGACCGTGGGGGTGCTCCGCCGCGCCGCCGCCGAGAACGGCGAGGGCGGCGCCCCCGGAGAACTGCCCGCCGCCCGGGTGGGCTGCGACGGCCGGGCCCGCCCGCTCAACGCCACCGAGGGCCGGCTGCGGGCCATGGACTACCTCGCGGTGCGCCCCGAGGCCTCGCTCCGCGAGATCGCCCGCTCCGCCGGGATATCGGTGGAGACCGCCCGTGACGTGCGCGACCGGCTCAGCCGCGGCGAGGGCCCGCTCCCGGGCAGCGGCGCGGGGGCCCGTACGGGCGTGCGCACGGGCGTACGGGCCCCCGCGCCGGACGGTGACGGCGCGGCCGCCCGCCCGGGCCGCGCGGAGGGGCGCGCCGAGGGCCGTACCGCGGGCCGCACCCCCGTCGACCTGCCGCTCGTCCTGGACTCGCTCAAGCGCGACCCCACCCTCAAGTACAGCGACGAGGGCCGCGCGATGATCCGCTGGCTGGAGGCCCGGATGATCCGCGAGGGCGAGAGCGGAGTGGTGCTGCGCGCCCCCGACCACCAGGCCCCGAAGATCGCCGCCATGGCCCGCGCGTGCGCCGCGCACTGGGACGAGATAGCCACCGAACTGGAACACCGCGGTGCCCGGACGGCCCCCGACGAGAACTGAACAACCGCTGAGGGAAGATGAGTTGACACGATGACGACCACCGCGAGCAGCACCGCGAACGCCACCGCAGGGACGGCCGCGCCGAGCGCGAAGAATCCGTGGGCCGCGCTGTCGGCACTCTGTGTCGGCTTCTTCCTGATCATGATGGACACGACGATCGTGACCGTCGCGATCCCCGGCATCATGAGCGGCCTCGACGCCGACCTGAACCAGATCACCTGGGTGCACAGCGTCTACCTGCTCACCTACGCCGTCCCCCTGCTGGTCGCCGGACGCCTCGGCGACCGCTTCGGCCGCAAGCCCGTCTTCCTCGCCGGCATGGCCGTCTTCACCGCCGCCTCCCTGTGGTGCGGGCTCTCCGGCAGCGCCGGGATGCTGATGACCGCCCGCGGCGTGCAGGGCGTCGGGGCCGCGCTGATGGCCCCGCAGACCATGGCCTTCGTGACCACCCTCTTCCCCGCCAACCGGCGCGGCGCGGCCCTCGGGATCTGGGGCGCCGTCGCGGGCCTGGCCACCACCGTCGGGCCGCTGCTCGGCGGTTTCCTCGTCGGCTCCGCGGGCTGGCAGTGGATCTTCCTGGTCAACGTGCCGATCGGCCTCGCCGGGCTCGTCATGACCGTGGAGCTGGTCCCCGGCGGCCAGCCCCGCAACCACCGTCGCTTCGACCTGCTCGGCACCCTGCTCTCCGGACTCGGCCTGTTCGCCGTGGTGTTCGGCCTGCAGAACGGCCAGCACTACGACTGGGGCACCGTCGCCGGGCCGCTCACCGTGCCGATGGTCATCGGGGCGGGCGTGGTCCTGCTCGTCGTCTTCGTGCTCTGGCAGCGCTTCAACCCGCGCGAGCCGCTGATGCCGCTGTCCCTCTTCCGGCGCCGCCACTTCTCCACCGCCGCCTTCGCCGCGGCCGCCATCGGCTTCGCCGTCACCGGCCTCTACCTGCCGCTCACCCTCTACATGCAGGCGGTCATGGAACTCTCCCCGCAGCAGGCCGGGCTGCTCATGGTGCCCGTCGCCGTCTCCAGCGGCCTGGCCGGACCACTGGCCGGCACCCTCTCCGACCGGGTCCCCGGCAAATGGGTGGTCCTCGCCGGATTCCTGATCTTCGCGGCCGGCCTGGGCATGATCGTCCTGGCGATGCGCCCCGACGGCGGGGTCTGGCAGCTCGCCGGCGCACTGTTCTTCGCCGGGATCGGTACGGGCGCGGCCTTCGCGCCCATGGCCAATGTGGCCACCGGTTCGCTGCCCGTCGCGGACATCGGCGCGGGGGCCGGGATGTACAACTCGATCCGCCAGGTCGGCTGTGTCATCGGCGCCGCCGCCGTGGGCGTGCTGATGCAGGCGCAGCTGTCCTCGCGGCTCGCCACCGAGACCCTCGCCGAGAACGCCAGCACCGCCGAACGCCACGCGTTCCACGAGGGGTTGGCGCAGGCCTCCGGAATGACCCTGCTGCTCCCCGTGGTCGTCCTGCTCGTGGGCGCGCTCGCCTGCCTGCTGATGCCGTCCGGGAAATCCGCGCACGCGGATACGGAGAAGCCCGCCGCGCAGCCGCCGGTCACCCCGAATCCCGACCTCCAAAAGGTCGGCTGAACCACCATGCGAACCACCATGTGAACCACCGCATTGCGTGCCATCGAAAGGAATAGTCCTGATGTCCCATGACAGCACCCGGATTGACTTCACCCCCCTTACGGAATCGGTGACCGGGCCGGTATTCACCCCCGGACAGGAGGGCTACGAGGAGGAACTCACCGGATTCCAGGCCGGATACCGGCACGCCCCCGCCGCCGTCCTCGGTGCCGCGAACGCCGAGGACGTCCGCCTCGCGGTCGCCTTCGCCGCCGGGCACGGCATCCCCGTCTCCGTCCAGGCCACCGGCCATGGCGTCACCGTCCTCGACGACGGCGGCCTGGTGATCAACACCCGCCGCCTGACCGGGGTCACCGTCGACCCGCAGGCGCGCACCGCCCGCATCGAGGCGGGCGCCCGCTGGGAGCAGGTCGTCGAGCGGACCGCCCCGCACGGGCTGGCCCCGCTCAGCGGTTCCGCCGGGCACGTCGGCGTGGTCGGTTACACCCTGGCGGGCGGACTCGGTCTGCTGGCGCGGGAGTTCGGTTACGCCGCCGACCTGGTCGAGGCCGTCGAGGTGGTCACCGCCGACGGACAGGCCCGCCGGGTCACCGCCGACAGCGACCCCGACCTCTTCTGGGCGCTGCGCGGCGGCCGCGACAACTTCGGCATCGTCACCGCCCTGGAGATCTCGCTGCTGCCCGTCGCCACCGTCTACGGCGGCGGCATGTACTTCGACGCGGCGCAGGCCGACCAGGTCCTCGCCCAGTTCCGGAGCTGGACCGCGACCGCCCCGGAGAGCGTCACCGCCTCCCTCGGCATGATCGAGTACCCGCCGATCCCGGTCTTCCCCGAGCCGCTGCGCGGCCGCCACGTCGTGCACGTCCGCTTCGCCACCACCGAGCTCGCCGCGGGCCCGGAACTGGTCGCGCCCTGGCGGGAGTTCGGTGCCGAGATCATCCACGAGCACCTGGGCGAACTGGCCTACCCCGAGGTCGGCTCCATCTACGCCGAGCCGACCTTCTCGCACGCCTACGACGGCAACAGCGTCCTGCTGAGCGAGCTGACCCCCGAGGTCCTGGAGGCCGTACGGACGCTGGCCGGGCCCGGATCGCCGGTGGACTGCATCGTCGACCTGCGCCACATGGGCGGGGCCCTGGCGCGGCAGCCGGAGGTGCCCAACTCGGTGCCGTTCCGCGAGGCCGCCTACATCCTGCGCGTCCTGTCGGGCTCGGACGAGGCGCCGCTGGCGGAGATCCGCGCCGCGCACGCCGCCCTCGACGAGGCCGTCAAGCCCTGGACCCTGGGCCGCTCGCTGAACTTCGTCTACGGCGAGCGCACCGCCGACGCCTTCGCGGGCGAGCTGTACGACCCGGCCACCCGGGCCCGCCTGGCCAAGCTCAAGGGCGTCTACGACCCGGCCAACCTCTTCCGCACGAACCTCAACATCGAGCCCGCCGCGTAAGCGCACGCCTCGTACGCACGACAGTGCCCCGGGACCGGATCACCGGTCCCGGGGCACTTTCCGTACGGGCGCCCAGCGGGGTCAGGCCGCCGGGGAGCCCAGGCCCACCCGGTTGCCCGCCGGGTCGCGGACGTACGCCACCCGCTCGCCCCACGGGGTGTTCTCCGGCTCCTGGACCACCGGGGCGCCCGCGGCCCGCAGGGCGTCCACGGTGGCGTCCACGGCCTCCACGAACACGAAGAGGTCCACACCGCCCGTCGGCCAGTCGGCGGCCTTGTCGTCCCGGCTCACCGCCAGCTCCGCGTCGTCGCGGCGCAGCGCGACGAAGTCCGGCTCGCCCTTCGCGGGGTGGCGGTGCCCGGCCCGGAAGCCGAGGCGCTCGTAGAACGCGGCCGTGGCCCCCACCCGGCGGGCGCGCAGCACGGGGAAGGCGCGCCGCACCGGGGCCGGCGGCGCGGGGTGGGCGGGGGCGATGGGGACGGAGGAGTGCGCCGCGCTCACACCGCCGCCTCGTCCGTGTTCCCGTCGGCGGTGCGGTCGGCGAACAGCTTCCACACCGGCAGCCGGGTGCGGCCCTTGGCGTCCAGCTCGGGGCGCCGGCCCGTGCGCTCGAAGAACTTCTCCATGCCGACCGCGACACCCGCGTACTCCGACAGCTCCAGCGAGGTGATGGTCCAGCCCGCCGCGGTCAGCGTGGAGCGCAGCTCCTCCTCGGACACCGACAGCGGCGCGGGCATGCCGCCCGGCACGTCGGCGAAGCACAGCACGCTCAGGCGCGCCCCCGGGCGGGTGACCCGGCGCAGGGCCGCCGCGTACAGCGGCCGGGCGGCCGCGGGCAGGGTGTGGAAGAGGGCGCTGTCCAGGACGGAGTCGAAGCGGCCCTCGTAGCCGGTCAGGGCGGTCGCGTCGGCCACGGCGAACTCGATGTCGAGGTCGCCGGCCCGGGCGCGGGCCTGCTCGATGGCGGCGGAGGCGGCGTCGACGGCGGTGACCTGGTAGCCGCGGCCGGCCAGGAAGACGGCGTTGTCGCCGGGGCCGCAGCCCACGTCGAGGACCGCGCCGCCGAAGCGGCCGAGGCCCTCCAGTTCCACCACGTCGGGCTGGGCCTCGCCGATGTCCCACGGGACGACCTTGATGGCGGCCCCTTCGAGCAGCTCGCCGCCCGTGTAGACGGCGTTGAAGTCGGCGGCGGCGTAGTCGTAAGTCTGTTCCGTGGCGCTCACGCGAATCTCCTTGTGGTGAATTCGATCTCTTGGGTCTCGGGGATCCGTAGGGTGCGGGATTCCCGGCAGTATCACCCGCCAACTCCCGTGTCCGAAACGGTGGTTGGTGTCCGGTGGGGTATCCGGTCGTGTCCGTCCGAGGAAATTCCGCACTCGGACGGGGTGTCCGAATTCCCTTCGTGGACAGGCCCGCGGTGCGTCGGGATGAATGGAGTCCAAGCCTCACCAACGGGTTAAGGAGCGGCAGTGACAGGAAAGGTCTGGTTCATCACCGGCACGTCCCGGGGCTTCGGCCGGGTCTGGGCCGAGGCCGCCCTCGAACGGGGCGACCGGGTCGCCGCCACCGCCCGCGACCTCGCCTCCCTCGACTCCCTCGTCGAGGCGTACGGCGACGCGGTCCTGCCGCTCCGGCTCGACATCCGGGACCGGGACGCGGCCTTCGCGGCCGTCGCCGCCGCCGACGCCCACTTCGGCCGGATCGACGTCGTCGTGAACAACGCGGGCTACGGCCTGTTCGGCGCGGTCGAGGACGTCACCGAGGCGCAGGCCCGCGAGCAGCTCGACACCAACCTCTTCGGCACGCTGTGGGTGACCCAGGCCGTCCTGCCGGTCCTGCGGGCCCAGGGCAGCGGCCACATCCTCCAGGTGTCCAGCATCGCCGGGCTCGCGTCCTGGCCGATGCTCGGTCTCTACCACGCGTCCAAGTGGGCGATCGAGGGCCTGACCGACTCCCTCGCCCAGGAAGTGAACCGTTTCGGCATCCACGTGACCCTGGTCGAGCCGGGCCCGTACAAGACGGACTGGCGCGGGAGTTCGGCCGTGTGGGCCGAGCCCTCCGAGGCCTACGCCGACTTCGCGAAGGCCCCCTCGGCGGGCTCCGCCCCCGGCGATCCGGCCGCCACGGCCGGCCCGGTCCTGGAGCTGGTCGACCACCCCGACCCGCCGCTGCGCGTGCTGCTGGGCGCGACCGTCCTGGACACCATCACCACCGCCTACGAGGAGCGGCTGGCCGGATGGAAGCAGTGGGACACCCTCGCCCGCGCCGCCCAGGGCAACTGAGCCCGTACCCCTCCCCGAGAACCGACCCACCGCTGAAACCCCTGAAGGGAACAAGACCGTGCAGAGTGAAGCCGTGAACGGCGTGGCCCCGGGCCGCGAGGAGCTGGTGGCCCGGGCGGCCGCACTGCGCGCGGGCCTGTGGGAGGACGCACCGCAGAGCGACGGCGCGCGGCGGCTGACCGGGCGGAGCATCGACGCGGTCACCGGCGCGGGCCTGATGCGGCTGATGACCCCGCAGCGCCTGGGCGGCTACGCATCCGACATCCGCACCCTGCTGGAGGTCGCCACCGAGGTGGGCCGCGGCTGCAGCTCCACCGCCTGGATCACCGGCGTGCTGAACGCGGGCAACTTCGTCGCCTCCCTCTTCCCCCGCCAGGTCCAGGACGAGGTGTGGAGCCTGAACCCGGACGCCCGCACCGCCCTGGTGCTCGGCATGCCGGCCCGCGGGATCGAGACCGCCGACGGCGGGGTGCTGGTCACCGGCGAGTGGGCCTACGTCTCCGGCTCGCTGCACGCCGACTGGGTGGGCGTCCTGATCGCCGTACCGGTACCGGGCGCCGACCCGGTCGTCCACTTCGCCCTGATGCGGGCCGACGAGGTCCAGATCAAGGACACCTGGCACTTCGCCGGGATGCGCGGCACCGGCAGCAACACGGTCGTCGCCGCGGGGGTCTTCGTACCCGAGCGCCGCCTGCTGCCCTACCTGCCGCTGCTCAACGGCGAGACGGACGGGGTGGTCGACCCCGCCCACCGCTACCGCAACAGCCTGGTCGGGCTCTTCTCCATCGGCCTGCTGGGCTCGCTGCTCGGCGGCGCCACCGCCGCCTTCGACTTCGTCCGCGAGCAGGCCCCCAAGCGGCCCGCCGCCGGGTCCCGTTACGCGAACCAGGCGGAGTCGCCCTCCCTCCAGCTCGACCTGGCCGAGGCCGCCACGAAGATCGAGACGGCGAAGCTGCTGGCCGGGAAGATCGCCGACGCGGCCGACGAGGCGGCGTACGCGGGGGAGTTCGCGGACGTCCTGGTCCGGGCCGCCGCCCGGCAGTACTCCACCCAGGTCGCCCAGCTCTGCCGGGAGGCCGTGGACATCCTGATGACCGCCTACGGCTCCTCCGCCTTCAACGAGGCCAACCCGCTCCAGCGGATCTGGCGCGACGTGAACGTCGGCAGCCGCCACGCGGGCTTCGGCATGGGCATCCCGCAGCAGCTCTACGGCCGGGCCCTGGTCGGCCGGGACCCCCGCGAGATCAGCCTGCTGGTCTGACGTCCGCCGCTGACGTCCGCCGCTGACGTCCGCCGCTGACGTCCGCCACTGGCGTCCACCGCTGCGGCGTCCCCTCCCGTCGAGAACCCACCGGAAAGGAATCCCATGTCTTTCGAGCAGTCGGCCGACGAGCAGGCGGTCCGCGAGCACAACCGGTCCGTCGTGGAGCGGTACATGAACACCCGCGGCCAGGACCGCCTCCAGCGCCACCTCCTCTTCACCGAGGACGGCGTCGGCGGCCTGTGGACCAATGAGACCGGCGAGCCGATCACCATCACCGGCCGCGACCGGCTCGGCGAGCACGCGGTGTGGTCCCTGCGCTGCTTCCCCGACTGGGCCTGGACGGACGTGGAGATCTTCGCCACCCAGGACCCCAACCGCTTCTGGGTCGAATGCCGGGGCGAGGGAAAGATCGTCTATCCCGGATATCCCGTCGGCCACTACACCAATCACTTCATCCACTCCTTCCTCTTCGAGGACGGAAAGATCAAGCAGCAGCGCGAGTTCATGAACCCCTGCCAGCAGTTCCGCGCCCTCGGGATCGACGTCCCGCAGGTACGGCGCGAAGGAATCCCCACGTAATAAGGAGATGCCCGATGCCCGGCCTGCCCCCCGTCGAGTCCTATCCGCTGCCCACCGCCGCGGAACTGCCCGCCAACACCGTTTCCTGGACCCCTGACCCCGGCCGGGCCGTGCTGCTCGTCCACGACATGCAGCGCTACTTCCTGGCCGCCCTGCCCGACCCGCTGCGCGCGGACCTCGTGCACAACGCCTCCCAGCTCCGCAAGCGCGCCGCCGCCCTCGACGTCCCCGTCGCCTACACGGCGCAGCCCGGCCGGATGTCCGACGAACAGCGCGGCCTGCTCAAGGACTTCTGGGGCCCGGGCATGCGCACCGGGGACGCGGACCGCGAGGTGGTCGCCGAACTGGCGCCCGACGCCGGTGACTGGGTCTTCACCAAGTGGCGCTACAGCGCCTTCTTCCGCTCCGGTCTGCTGGAGCGGATGCGGGCCGAGGGCCGCGACCAGCTCGTCCTGTGCGGGGTCTACGCCCACATCGGGGTGCTCGCCACGGCGCTGGACGCCTACGCCAACGACATCCAGCCCTTCCTCGTCGCCGACGCCGTCGGCGACTTCTCCGCCTTCCACCACGCGCAGGCCCTGGAGTACGTCGCCCAGCGCTGCGGCCGCGTCATACCCGCCGGGGAGGTCTTCGCATGAACAGAGACCTCCTCGCCAGAGACCTCCTCGCCCGGATCCTGGCCGGCGACGTCACCGACTTCGCCCTGCTGCACCGGCCCGAACTCGCCCCCGGCCACGTCGAGGTGCTCGCCGGCGCCGTGCACACCCCGGCCGCGCTGGCCGACGTACCGCTCGACGCCGACCAGGTGCTCGTGGTCGTGCCCTACCGGCAGCTCGCCGAGCGCGGGTTCGCCGCGCCCGACGACGGGGCCCCGCTGCTCGCCATGACCGTCACCGAACGCGAGACGGTCCCGCTCGCCGCGCTGCCCGACCGGATCGCCGACCAGCCGGTGCGGCTGACCGGCGGCGGCTTCGACGTCGACGACGAGCAGTACGCGGCGACCGTACGGCGCATCGTCACCGACGAGATCGGCACCGGCGCGGGCTCCAACTTCGTCATCAAGCGCACCTACACCGCCGCCATCGACGACCACACCCCGCGGCGCACCGCGCCCGCCCTCTTCCGGCGGCTGCTGGAACGCGAACAGGGCGCCTACTGGACCTTCGCGATCCACACCGGCGGCCGCACCCTCGTCGGCGCCACCCCCGAACGGCACGTCTCCCTCACCGGCGGCACCGCCGTCATGAACCCCATCAGCGGCACCTACCGCTACCCGCCCACCGGCCCCACCCTCGACGGGGTCACCCGCTTCCTCGCCGACCGCAAGGAAGCCGACGAGCTGTACATGGTCGTCGACGAGGAACTGAAGATGATGGCCCGGATCTGCGCCTCCGGCGGCCGCGTCACCGGGCCCCACCTCAAGGAGATGGCCCGCCTCGCGCACACCGAGTACTTCATCGAGGGCACCACCGACCGCGACGTGCGGGAGATCCTGCACGAGACGATGTTCGCGCCGACCGTCACCGGCAGCCCCCTGGAGAGCGCGGCCCGGGTCATCCGGCGCCACGAACCCGAAGGCCGCGGCTACTACGGCGGGATCGCCGCCCTCATCGGCCGCGACCCGGCCGGCGCCCGCACCCTGGACTCCGCGATCCTCATCCGCACCGCCGACGTCGCTGCGGACGGCCGGATGCGGATCGGCGTCGGCGCCACCCTGGTGCGCCACTCCGACCCCGAGTCCGAGGTCGCCGAGACCCGCGCCAAGGCCGCCGGGCTGCTCAGCGCCCTGGAGTGCGACACCGCGGTGCGCTTCGCCGCCCACCCGGAGGTACGGGCCGCCCTGGCCGCCCGCAACACCGGGATCGCCTCGTTCTGGCTGCGCGGCTGCGCCGAACGCGGCGACCGCGGCGCGTGGGAGCCCCGGCTCGCGGGGCTGCGCGCGCTGGTCGTCGACGCGGAGGACACCTTCACCGCGATGATCGGCCAGCAGCTCGCCTCCCTCGGCCTGGAGGTGAGCGTCCGCCGCTTCGACGAGCCGTACGACGCGAGCGCCCACGACCTGGTGGTGCTGGGCCCCGGCCCCGGCGACCCGCGCGACGCCGCCGACCCGCGGATCGTCCACCTGAACGCGCTCGCCGGGGAACTCCTGGACCGGGGACGGCCGTTCATCGCGGTCTGCCTCAGCCACCAGGTGCTCAGCCTGCGCCTCGGCCTCGACCTGGTCCGCCGCGCCACCCCCAACCAGGGCGTGCAGCGCGAGATCGACCTCTTCGGGACGGCCGAGCGGGTCGGCTTCTACAACACCTACGCCGCCCAGAGCACCGAGGACAAGATCGACGCGGGGGACCTCGGCATCGTCGAGGTCAGCCGCGACCCGCACACCCGCGAGGTGCACGCCCTGCGCGGAGCGCACTTCGCGTCCATGCAGTTCCACGCCGAATCGGTGCTCACCGTCGACGGCCCCCGGATCCTCGGGCAGGCCCTGCTGCGGGCCCTGGGGTCGCTGGAGGTGGCGGCCCGATGAGGGTGGACATCGCCTGGTGGGAGCTGACCGGGACCGGCGCGAGCATCGACTCGCTGCGCGAGCACCTGCGCGAGGAGGCCGTGGACGCCTGGGTCGACGTACCCGGACTCGTCCTCAAGCTGTGGATCGCCGACCGGCCCGGCAACCGGTGGGGGGCCGTGATGCTCTGGAGCGAGCGTCCCCCGGCCGGTGTCCTGCCCGCCAACCGAGCCGCGGAGCTGATCGGCGGCCCGCCCACGCACCGGTCCCGGTTCGAGGTCGAAGCCGCGGTGGAGGGTGTACACCCTCTCGTCACCCTCCACGGGCTCGGCGCCGCCTTCGCCGACGCCACCTCACTCAGTCAGGGAGCGCTTCCCCATGCATGACTACATGGTCGTGGATGCCTTCGCGCGCAACCCGCTCGAAGGCAACCCCGTCGCCGTCTTCTTCGGCAGCGAGGACCTCACCACCGACCGGATGCAGGCCATCGCGCGGGAGATGAACCTGTCCGAGGTCACCTTCGTCCTGCCGCCCGACGCGGACGAGGCCGACGCCCGGATCCGGATCTTCACCCCGGTCAACGAACTCCCCTTCGCGGGCCACCCGATGCTCGGCACCGCCGTCGCCCTGGGACTGTCCCGCAAGGCGCTCGGCGTCGGCCGGAAGGAAGAGCGGCTGCGGCTGGAGACCGGTATGGGAGTGATCCCCTTCGACGTCGGGATGGACAACGGGGACGGCTCGGTCATCGTCCAGATGCGCCAGCCGCACCCGAGCTGGGAACCGTACGAGCACGCGGAGGAACTGCTCGAAGCCCTCGGCATCGACAAGTCCATCGCCCCGGTGGAGATCTACCACAACGGTCCGCGGCACGTGTTCGTCGGCCTGGAGAGCATCGAGGCGCTGTCCGCCGTGGAGCCCGACCACCGGGCGCTGTCCCGCTTCCCCGACATGGCGGCGAACTGCTTCGCAGGCTCCGGGGAGGAGTGGCGCACCCGGATGTTCTCCCCGGCCTACGGGGTGGTGGAGGACGCGGCGACCGGATCGGCCGCGGGACCCCTGGCCATCCACCTGGCCCGGCACGGGCTGGCCCCGTACGGACAGCGCATCAAGATCACCCAGGGGGTTGAGATGGGCCGCCCGTCACGGATGTGCGCCACCGCGCACGGCATGGCGGACCGGGTCAACGGGGTGCGGGTGGGCGGCTACGGCACGGTCATCGCCCGCGGAACCATCTACGTCTAGGGAGCAGCAGCGGCCATGACCACCACGACCACGACCCCGCGCGCCGGGCTCGACACCAGCAAGTACGAGTCCCTGACCGGCGCCACCGACCTGCCCTTCCCCGAATACGACGCCCCGCCCGCCGAACCCCTCGCCCTGGCCCGGCAGTGGATCGCCGAAGCCGTCCGGCGCGGGGTCCGCGAGCCCCGCTCGCTGGCCCTGGCCACCGCCACCCGGATGGGCCACGCCTCCAACCGGATCGTCACCATCGCCCGCGAGAGCGACCGCGGCTTCGTCTTCACCACCCACAGCACCAGCCGCAAGGGCCGCGAACTCGCCGACAACTGCTGGGCGTCCGGCGTCCTGTACTGGCGCGAGACCGGCCAGCAGCTCATCCTGTCCGGCCCGGTCACCGCCCTGTCGGCGGCCGAATCCGACGAGCTGTGGGCCGCCCGCCCCACCCCGCTGCACTCGATGACCACCGTGTCCCACCAGAGCGACCCGGCCGGTGACCTGGAACTGCTCCGCCAGGAGGCGCTGGGCCTCGCCGAGGACGGGCGGCCGCTGCCCCGCCCCGAGCGGTTCACCGGCTACCTGCTGGAGCCCGCCGAGGTCGAGTTCTGGAACGCCGCCTCCGACCGGCTGCACCGCCGGCTCGCCTACACCCGCCTCGGCTGCGACTGGCACACGGCCCGCCTCCAGCCCTGAACCGCCCCCAGTCCCACTCGATGCGACCCGACCGGAAAGGAAGGACGGTGCGATGGAGCGCTCCCTGCTCACCGGCACGATGGCCCGCGTACCCGGCCCGGTGACGGTGGTGACCACGATCGACGGCGACGGCACGCGCTGGGGCTTCACCGCCAGCTCGTTCAGCTCCGTCTCCCTCGACCCGCCGCTCGTCTCGGTCTGCCTGGACAAGGGCGCCAGTACGCACGCCGCGTTCGCCACCGCGCGGCACTTCCTGATCAACGTCCTCACCGAGGAACAGCACGCGGTGGCCCGGCGCTTCGCGACCTCCGGCATCGACCGGTTCGCCGCAGGCGACATGGAGACCTGCGAACTGGGCCTGCCCGGCCTGCAGACGGCCGGGGTCCGGGTCGCCTGCTCCATGCACTCGGCCGTCGACGCGGGGGACCACACCATCCTCCTCGGCTGCGTCGAGGAGACGTACACGAGCGACCGCACCCCGCTCGTCTACTACAACCGCGCCTTCGCCCGGCCCACGCCCAACGCGTCCCGGGCCGAACAGGACTTCAGCGCCTGCCACATCGCCGACTGGTGAACCACCGACTGGTGAACCTTCGAGCCGAGGAGACGTACGCCGTGACCACCGCAGCGCCCACCGCCGTGCCCGCCCCAGGGCCCACCAACCAGAGCCTCGCCGTGAACGTCGCCGTGATCTACTACTCGGCCACCGGGCACGTCACCGAGATCGCCCGGGAGATCGCCGAGACCGCCGAGAAGGCGGGCGCCGAGGTCCGGCTGCGCAAGGTCGCCGAACTCGCCCAGCAGTCCGCGATCGACGCCAACCCGGTGTGGGCCCGGCACGCCGCCGAGACCGCCGCCATCCCGGTGGCCACCCCCGACGACCTGCTGTGGGCCGACGCGGTCCTCTTCGGCTCGCCCACCCGCTTCGGCAACGTCTCCGCCCAGCTCAAGCAGTTCCTCGACTCCCTCGGCCCGGCCTGGAGCCAGGGCCTGCTCGCCGACAAGGTCTACGGCGGCTTCACCTCCACCGCCAGCGAGCACGGCGGCCAGGAATCCACGCTGCTCGCCCTGACCGCCTCCTTCCACCACTTCGGCGGCATCGTCGTCGCCCCCGGCTACACGCACCCCGACAAGTTCACCGACGGCAACCCCTACGGCACGGCCCACTGGTCCGGCGGCAAGGGTTCGCGGCCCGTGGACGACACCACCCGCAACGCCGCCCGCGCCCAGGCGCAGCGCGTCGTCCGGTTCGCCCGCGCCGTGAAGCACGCCTGACCTCCCGCACCCCGGCCGACCAGCCGACCGCCCGACCAGCCGAAGCACCAGCCCGCCCGCACCCCGGAGCCCCGGAGCCCGCCATGACCATCGCCACCATCGGCCCGCCGCACACCGAACGCGCCACCGACTACCGCACGCTCACCGACCTCCTCGCCGGGTCCGTCGCGCGCTTCCCGGAGCACACCGCGGTATCGGCCGACGGGATCTCGTACACCTACCGCCTCCTCGACGGCTGGGCGAACGCCATCGCCGCCCTGCTGAAGCGCCACGGCGTGGGCGGCGGGGACCGGGTGGCGCTGCGGCTGCCGCCGGGCGCCACAGCCATCGCCGCGATGATCGGCGTGATGAAGGCGGGCGCCGCCTACGTCCCGCTCGATGTGCGCAACCCGCCCTCGCGCAACGAGTTCATCGTCACCGACAGCACGGTGGCCGCCTTCCTCGGCGACCCCGACGGCTGCCCCACCGGCGGTATCCCGGTCCTCGCCGAGGACACCCTCGCGGCCCTGCTGGACAGCCCCGTCATCAACACTGTCGCCCCGCCCGCCGGGCCCGGGCCGGACCCGCGCGACACCGCCTACATCATCTACACCTCCGGGACCACCGGCCGCCCCAAGGGCGTCCTGGTCCCGCACGGCGCCGCGGGCGTCCTGCTGGCCAGCGCCGACGGGCCGTTCGCCTTCAACGAGCGGGACAGCTGGCTGCTGTTCCACTCCATCTCCTTCGACTTCTCCGTCTGGGAGATCTGGGGCCCGCTGTCCACCGGCGCCCGCTGCGTGGTGCTGCCCGCGGGCACCGCCCGCTCGCCCGAGGCCACCCTGCGCTTCATCGAGCAGGAGGGCATCACCGTCCTCAACCAGACCCCGACCGCCTTCGGCGCGCTCACCACCATGGTGCTGCGCGAGGACACGGCCCTGCCGGCCCTGCGCTACGTCATCTTCGGCGGCGAGAAGCTCACCCCCGAGACCGTCCGCCCCTGGTCCAAGCGGTTCGGCCTCGCGAACCCGGCCCTGGTCAACATGTACGGGGTCACCGAAGCCACCGTCCTCAGCACCTACCACCCGGTGACCGAGGAGGACCTCGACCGCGACGACCTCCCCATCGGCATCCTGCTCTCCGGCAGCGCCCGCGTGGTCACCGCGGACGGCCTCGACGCCGCCCCCGGCGAGGAGGGCGAACTGTGGCTGGCCGGGCCGCAGGTCACCGACGGCTACCTCGGCCGCCCCGAGCTGACCGCCGAACGCTTCCCGTCCGTGGACGGCGTACGCCACTACCGCAGCGGCGACCTGGTCACCCGCCGCCACGACGACCGGTTCGTCTACCGCGGCCGCGCCGACCTCCAGGTCAAGCTGCGCGGCCACCGCATCGAACTCAGCGACATCGAACTCGCCGTCCAGGCCCACCCGGACGTCGCCGACGCCGTCGTCTGGGTGCACACCTTCAAGCCCGGCGACGACCGGCTCGCCTGCGCCTACACCGTCGCCCAGGGCGCCGAGGACCCCCGCCCCCGCACCCTGCGCGGGCACGTCCGCGACCTCCTGCCGTCGTACATGCACCCGTCGGTCTACCAGGCGCTGCCGCTGGCCTACCTGCCGCGCACCGTCAACGGAAAGGTCAACCGGGCCGAGGTGGCCCGCATCTGGGAAGAGCAGAGGAGCCAGTCCGCATGAGCATCCCCCAGCACCACACGACCACCGCCGCACTGCCCGAGGAGGTCCGCGAGGCCACCCGCGCCTGGGTGGCCGAGCTGCTCGAAGAGCCCGACGTCACCCTGGAGGACACCTTCCTGGAACTGGGCGGGCACTCCGCCCTCGCCCTCCAGCTCGGCCGGTACGCCCACGAACGCTTCGGCATCGAATACGACCTGCTGGTCCTCTTCGAGCGCCCGCTCGGCGAGGCCGCCGACGAGCTGACCGAGCGGATCGCCCGGATCACCGCCGCCGACGCGGAAGCCGCCTGAGGCCGCCGTGGTGGACATCGGAATCGTCTCCTTCGGCTACGCCTTCGGGGAGGACACGAGCGTCGCCGGTGCCGCGGCCGACTACGTCAGCGACCCCGACCGGGTCGTGAAGTGGGGCTACCACACCTTCCACCGCGCCCCCGACGGAGTCACCGGCACCGACCTCTCGCGCGGCGCCGCCGAACAGGCCCTGTCCCGCGCCGGGATCACCGCCGACGCCCTCGACCTGGTCGTCGTCGCGATCACGGACATGCCCGAATACTCCTACTGGGACAGCGCCTCCGCACTGGCCCGGGAGCTGAAGATCGGCCGCACCCAGACCCTGCTCCTGCAGGAAGGGTGCGGGTCCGGGGTCAACGGCCTCTTCTACGTCGCCTCCACCCTCGCCCTGCAACCCGAAGCCGAATACGCCCTGTTCGTGGTCGTCAACCGGGTCAGCGAGTTCCACCGCAACCGGATGAACGTCATCAACACCGTGCTGTCCGACGCGGCCGTCGCCGTCGTCGTCCGGCGCGGCCACACCGCCAACCGGTGGCTGGCCAGCGAACAGTTCACCGACCCCGAGTACAGCGACCTGCTGCGCCTCGACTTCGGCGGCGCCGTCACCCCGCTGCCCCCCGTCGGCTGGACCAGCGCCGATGCCCCCTCCGCCTACGACCAGGTGCGCGAACAGTTCGGCGGCAACCCCGCCGCGCTGCGCACCTTCATCGGCGAGCGCTACACCCGCCTCGTCGAGGTCATCGAGGGCGCCTGCCGCCGGGCCGGAGTCCCGCGCACCGACATCGACCACGTCATCTACCTCAACGACGTCCCCTCCAGCATCGCCGCCGTCGCCGGACCGCTCGGCATCCCGCTGGAACGCACCAACGCGGCCATCGCCCCCGGCCACGGCCACATGGGCGGCGCCGACCAGCTGATCTCGCTCGGTCTCCAGGTGGAGAGCGGCGAACTGAACCCCGGCGACCTGGTGGCCCTGTGCGGGATCTCCACCGGCCGCTGGTGCGCCACCTTGATCCGCATCTAAAGAGATCCGCCCGGTCACCCGGGCCACCAGACCAGCGCGTACGCCGGCGGGGCCGTCCATTCCCCCGTGCCGGGCCCCGCCGGCGTACCCGCTGCCCCGCCCGAAGGAGACCACCGTGCCCTCGCCCGCCCACCCGATCCTGGACCTTCCGTACGACGTGCAGCCCGATCCGGACGAGTTCCTGCGGGCCGCGATGGAGTGGCACTTCAACCCGGAGACCGGATCGCCGTTCTGGCTGCGGCGGGCCGAGACCCTCGACTTCGATCCGCGCACCGACATCAAGTCCCACGCGGACCTGCGCCTCTTCCCCAACGTCACCGGCGAGCTGCGCCACGTCCGCGCCGAGGACCTCATCCCGCGCGGCTACGGCTCCGGCCCCGACGTCGTCGGCGTCTTCGAGAGCGGCGGCACCACCGGCGCCCCCAAGCGGGTCGTCCTCACCCGCGACTGGCTGGAGCGCATGGTGGCGTGGTCCAACGCCAACATCGACGCCCACGGCTTCCCCCGCGGCGCGAACTGGCTCGGCCTGGTCCCCACCGGCCCGCACATCGTCGGCGAGTTCTTCCACCGCTCCGCCACCACCCACGGCTCCCGCGGCTTCACCATCGACCTCGACCCCCGCTGGGTGAAGAAGCTGATCGCCCAGGGCCGCGGCGCCGACGCCGGGGCCTACGCCCTGCACCTGCTGGAGCAGGCCGAGTTCGTGCTGCGCTCCCAGGACATCGGCGTCCTCACCATCACCCCGTCCGTCCTGGAACGCCTCGCGGGCCGCGAGGACCTCGTCGAGCTGGTCAACCACAAGGTGAAGGCGATCCGCTGGGGCGGCACCCAGCTCGACCCCGACTCCCGCCACCTGTACAAGACGGAGATCTTCCCCGACGTCGCGTTCTGCGGGAACTACGGCAGCACGATGATCCTCGGCTTCGCGGGCGAGCGGGCCGGCCTGCCCGACGACGAACCCTGCGTCTTCGACCCGCTCAGCCCCTACGTCACCTTCTCCGTCGTCGACCCCGCCACCCGCGAACCGGTGGCCTACGGCGAACGCGGCCAGGTCCTGGTCAGCCACGTCAGCAAGGGCTTCCTGCTCCCCAACAACCTGGAGCGCGACCTCGCCACCCGGCTCCCCGCCAACGGCGCCCTCGTCGGGGACGCCGTCGCCGACATCGCCCCCGTCGCCACCTTCGAGGACGAGCCCGTCATCGAGGGGGTCTACTAGTGAGCACCGTCCCGCGCCTGGACGCCCTCGGCCCCCGCGGCGCCTTCCGCGCCCGCAAACGGCTCACCGTCACCGACGTCTCCGGCGCCCCGGCGGCCGAACTCAGCCTGGTCCCCGCCCTGTTCGTCGACCGCGCCGCCAAAGCCCTGCACCGGGCCCGGCCGCTGGACGCCGACGCCCGCATCGCCGCGATCCTGCGCGCCGCCCGCCTCTTCGCCACCGCCGAACTCGACGGCCGGAGCATCACCGCCCACGAGCGCGCCGTCAGCCGGGTCGGCGGCGTCCCGCTGTCCGTCGTACGCGCCACCACCGCCAGCATCGCCGCCCGCCTCACCCGCGTCTACGACAGCCTCGCCCAGGCCCGCCCGGCAGGCGCCGCCGAGGACTGGCGCTCCCCGCTCACCCGCACCGGCCGCGCCGTGTGGACCCGCCGCGGCGAGACCTTCGCGGTCCTCGCCGCCGGGAACCACCCCGGCACCCACAGCCTGTGGCCCGAAGCCCTGGCGCTGGGCTACCGGGTCGCCGTCCGTCCCTCCCGCCGTGAACCCTTCACCCCGCACCGGCTGGTCACCGCCCTGCGCGCCGCCGGGTTCGGCGACGACCACATCGTGCTGCTGCCCACCGACCACGCCGAAGCCGACACCCTCGTACGCGCCGTGGACCGCGCCATGGTCTACGGCGGCGAGGACGTCATCCGCAAGTACGGCGGCGACCCCGCCGTCCACCTCCAGGGCCCCGGCCGCAGCAAGATCCTGATCACCGCCGACACCGACTGGCGCGAGCACCTCGACACCGTCGTCGCCTCCGTCGCCGGACACGGCGGCACCGGCTGCGTGAACACCACCACCGTCCTCGTCGAAGGCACCGACGCCGCCACCGCGCTGGCCGAACAGCTCGCCCAGCGTCTCGCCGTACTCCCCGCCCTGCCCCCCGAGGACGACAAGGCGGTGCTGCCCGTCCAGCCCCTCGACAGCGCCCTCGCCATCGAGCGCTACCTGCTCTCCCACACCGAGGGCGCCCGGGCCTGGCTCGGCGGCGACGGCGTCGCCGAGGAACTCGGCGACGGCAGCGCCGCCCTGCGCCCCGCCGTCCACCAGCTGGAGCGCGCCGACGACCCCCGGGCGGGCATCGAACTCCCCTTCCCCTGCGTGTGGGTGGCCCCCTGGGACCCCGCCGACGGCATCGCGGCCCTGCGCGGCAGCCTCGTCGTCACCGCCCTCACCCACGACGAACACCTCCTCGGCGAACTCGTCGCGGAACCCTCCATCGGCAATGTCCACGCCGGCGACCACCCCACGTACTGGATGGGCCCCGGACTCCCGCACGACGGCTACCTCGCCGAATTCCTCATGCGCAGCAAGACCGTCATCCGCGACTGAAAGGAGCGGCCATGTGTACCAGGTGCGGACTCTCCGACGTCGGCTGGAACATCCCCTCCGCGTGATCCGCGGCCCGAACAGAAGGATCAGCCATGCAGCACAGCCACGCCCAGATCTGCATTGTCGGGGCAGGCCCCCGGGGCTTGTCCGTCCTCGAACGGCTCTGCGCCCAGGAGCGCAAGTCCCCGGCCCACGACGCCCTGACCGTCCACATCGTCGACCCGGCCCCGCCGGGCGCCGGAAACGTGTGGCGCACCGCCCAGCCCCGCCACCTCCTGATGAACACCGTCGCCTCACAGATCACCCTGTTCACCGACGACAGCGTGCGCATCGAAGGCCCCATCGAGGAAGGTCCCAGCCTCTACGCCTGGGCCCGCCGCCTGGACCCCTCGAACCCGGGTCACGAGGAGCGCTACGGCGCCCAGACCCTCGCCGAGGCCCGCGAGCTGGGCCCCGACACCTACCCCACCCGCGCCTTCTACGGCCACTACCTCCAGTGGGCCTTCGAAGAGGCCCTCGACGCGGCCCCCGCGCACATGGACATCCAGGTCCACCGCACCCGCGCCATCGCCCTGCACGACTCGGGCGTCCCCGGCGGCGCCCAGTCCGTCGAACTCGCCGACGGCGTCCGCCTGTCGGGGCTGTCCGCGGTGATCCTCGCCCAGGGCCACCTGCCCGCCAAGCTCACCCCCGAGGAGCAGCGGCTCGCCGACTTCGCCACCGAGTACGGACTCTCGTACACCGGCCCCGCCAACCCCGCCGACACCGACCTGACCGCGATCACCCCCGGCCGGCCCGTCCTGCTGCGCGGCCTCGGCCTCAACTTCTTCGACTACATGGCCCTGTTCACCCTCGGCCGCGGCGGCTTCTTCGAGCGCAGGGCGGACGGCCGCCTCGTCTACCGGCCCTCCGGCCTGGAACCCAAGATGTACGCCGGGTCCCGCCGGGGCATCCCCTACCAGGCGCGCGGCGAGAACGAGAAGGGCCCCGACGGGCGCTACGCCCCCCGGCTGCTCACCGTCGCCCGGGTCGACGCGATGCGCGCCGCCGCCAAGGAAGGCGACTGGATCCACTTCGGCATCCACATCTGGCCGCTGATCCAGAAGGAGGTCCAGAGCGTCTACTACGAGCGCCTCCTCGCCGCCCGTGGAGAGGACCCCGCCGCCGTCGCCGCCTTCACCGACCGCTACCTCGCCGCCCCCGACGAGGACGCCGAAGACCTCCTGCTGCTCGAAGCGGGCGTCGAAGACGGCCAGCGCTGGAACTGGGAAACCCTCTCCCGCCCCTACGGCGACCTGCGCTTCACCGGCCGCGACGACTTCCGCCGCTGGATGCTCGCCTACCTGCTGCGCGACGCCCACGAAGCCCGCGCGGGCAATGTCAGCGGCCCCCTGAAGGCCGCCCTCGACGTCCTGCGCGACCTGCGCAACGAGATCCGCATAGCCGTCGACCACGGCGGCCTCGAAGCGAACTCCCACCGCGACGACCTCGAAGGCTGGTACACCCCGCTCAACGCCTTCCTCTCCATCGGCCCGCCCGTCTCCCGCATCGACGAACTCATCGCGCTGGCCTCCGCGGGCATCGTCGAATTCACCGGCCCCGGCCTGCGCGTCACCGCCGACCCCGACGGCCCCGACGGACCCGCCTTCGTCGCCACCGCCTCCGGCGTCGACGCCCCCGACATCCGCACCACCGCCCTCATCGAGGCCCGCCTGCCCCACCCCGACCTGCGCCGCACCACCGACGCGCTGCTCGTCCAGCTGCTGGCGAGCGGCCAGTGCCGCCCCTACAAGATCATGGGCGCCTGCGGCATCGAGTACGAGACCGGGGGCCTGGCCGTCTCCGAACGCCCCTACCGCCTCGTCGACGCCGAGGGCCGCGAACACCCGCGCCGCTTCGCCTACGGCGTCCCCACCGAATCCGTCCACTGGGTCACCGCCGCGGGCATCCGCCCCGGCGTCGGCTCGGTCACCCTGGAGGACTCCGACGCCATCGCCCACGCCGCGCTGGCCCTCCCGGCGGTCACCGAAGACCTGGCGAGCGCCTCCGGCGGCCCGGGCGCGGAGGCCCGGCCGTGACCGCGCCCCGCCCAGGACCCGCCACCGGGGCCGACACCGACGTCGGGCTGCTCTCCCCGGTCCGGGCCGGCACCCCGGCCGAGACCACCACCTCGGACACCGCATGGCTCCAGGCCATGCTGGACGCCGAGGCCGCCCTCGCCCGGGCCCAGGCCCGCCTCGGCACGGTCCCCCCGGACGCCGCCGGGGCGATCACCGCCGCCGCCCGCGCCGAGCACTTCGACGTACGGGCCCTGGCCCTCGCCGCCCGCGAGACCGCCAACCCCGTCGTCGGCCTGGTCGCCGCCCTCACCGCACACCTCGACCGCCAGAGCGCCGCCGAATACGTCCACCGCGGCTCCACCAGCCAGGACATCCTCGACACCGCCATGATGCTGGTCGCCGCCCGCACCCTGGCCCCGCTCCGCGCCGACCTGCTGCGCACCGCCGACGCCCTGGCCCGGCTCGCCGCCGCCCACCGGGACACCGTCATCGCGGGCCGCACCCTGGCCCTGCACGCCGTGCCCACCACCTTCGGGCTCAAGGCCGCGGGCTGGCGGCACGGGCTGCTCGACTCCGTGCAGCGCATCGACCGGCTGCTCGACGGCGGGCTGCCGGTCTCCCTCGGCGGGGCCGCCGGCACCCTCGGCGGCTACCTGGAGTACGCCCGTACCGCGTCCGCTCTCGACACCGAGGAATTCCACGACCGGCTCGCCGCCGCCTTCGCCGCCGAGACCGGGCTCGCCGCGCCCCTGCTGCCCTGGCACGCGCTGCGCACCCCGGTCGCCGACCTGGGCGCCGTACTCGCCCACACCACCGGCACCCTCGGCAAGTTCGCCGCCGACGTCCTGCTGCTCGCCCGCACCGAGACCGCCGAGGCCGCCGAACCCGCACCGTCCGGCCGCGGCGCCTCCTCCGCCATGCCCCACAAGCGCAACCCCGTCCTGGCCACCCTGATCCGGTCGGCCGCCCTCACCGTCCCCGCCCTGGCCGCCGTCCTCGCGCAGGCGCTCGTCACCGAGGAGGAACGCTCCGCCGGTGTCTGGCACAGCGAATGGCACGCCCTGCGCGAATGCCTGCGCCTGGCGGGCGGGGCCGCCCACACCGCCGTCGAACTCGCCGAAGGCCTCCAACCCGACCCCGACCGGATGCGCGCCAACCTCGCCCTCACCGGCAGCGGCATCGTCACCGAACGGATCGCCGCCGTCCTCGCCCCGCACCTGGGCAAGACGGCGGCCCGCCGGCTCCTCACCGAGGCCGCGGCCACGGCGCACACCACCGGGACCGACCTCTCCGCCACCCTGACCGACCTGCTGACCACAACCCTGTCGGGCACCACCGACCTCACCCCGGAGCACCTGCGCGACCTGCTGGAACCCGCCCAATACACCGGGGTGGCCGGTCCGCTGACCGACCGGGCCCTGAAGCGAGGAGCGAGTACACGATGATCACTGCCCCCAGCGGGACCCTCCACTCGGCTCAGCAGCCGGACTGGCCCGACCCGCAGATCCTGGCCACCGTCACCGACCGGCTCGCCGCGCTGCCAGCCCTGGTACCGCTGCCGGAAGCCGACGCCCTGCGCGAGCGGCTGGCCGCCGCCGCCCGCGGGGAGGCGCTCCTGCTCCAGGGCGGCCACTGCGCGGAGGAGTTCGGCCCCCGCGCCCTCGGCGAAGCCGAGAGCACGGTCACCACCCTGCGCCAGATGGCGGAGATCATCTCCTACGGCGCCGCCGTGCCCGTCGTACCGCTCGGCCGCATGGCCGGCCAGTACGCCAAGCCGCGCTCCAGCCCCACCGAGACCCGCGGCGGCGTCGAACTCCCCGCCTACCGCGGCGACTCCGTCAACGGCCTCGGCTTCACCGCCGCCGACCGCATCCCCGACCCCTGGCGGATGGAGACCGCCTACCGCACCGCCGCCCGCACCCTGGAACGCATCCGGCTGCTCCCCGGCGCCGACGACGACCTCACCGGCCCGGGCGGCCCCGACGGCCTCACCGGGAGCCCCGCCGGAGCGCCCTTCCACGTCAGCCACGAAGCGCTGCTCCTCGACTACGAGACCCCGCTCGTGCGCACCGACCCCGACAGCGGCCGCCGCTACGCGGGCTCCGGCCACCTCGTGTGGATCGGCGAACGCACCCGCCAGCTCGACGGCGGACACGTCGCCTTCGCCGCCTCCGTCGCCAACCCCATCGGCGTCAAGGTCGGCCCCGGCGCCAGCGCCGACGAACTCCTCGCCCTCACCGACATCATCGACCCCGACCGCGAGCCGGGCCGCCTCACCTTCATCACCCGCATGGGCGCCGACCGGATCCACGCCGTCCTGCCCGGCCTGGTCGAGAAGGTCACCGCCTCCGGCGCGCAGGTGCTGTGGGTCTGCGACCCCATGCACGGCAACACCCAGGTCGCCCCCGGCGGCCTCAAGACCCGCAGCCTCGGCGACATCACCGCCGAGATCCGGGCGTTCGTCGAGATCCACCGCTCGCTCGGCACCCACCCGGGCGGCCTGCACCTGGAACTCACCGGCAGCCACGTCACCGAATGCGTCGGCGGCACGGACCCGGTGACCCTCGACGACCTCGACCGCAACTACACCACCGCCTGCGACCCGCGCCTCAACCGCGGCCAGGCACTCGACATGGCCTTCCTGGCCGCCGACCTGTGGAGGCCCGCACGATGAGCACCTCACCCGTGACCGAGACCCTGCCGCCGTTGTCGGGGAGACCCTCGGCCTTCCTCCTCACCGGATCCTTCCTGGCGATCTGCCGGGCCCCGCGCTACCTCAGTGAACTGACCGCGCGCGGGCTGAAGATCCTCGTCATCACCCCGTCCGTGTGGCGGGAGCAGGCCCTGGCCGGGCTCGCCGAGCCCGGCCACCCCGCCGCCGACATCGCCGACATCGCCTTCGTCGACGGCTCCGTCGACCGCGAGGGCTCCTTCACCGCCGGGGTCGTCGCGGCCGTCCGCGGCTGGGAGGCCTCGTACGAGATCGTCGGCGCCTACGCGGCGGGCGAGACCCTCGTCGAGCCCACCGGCCTGATAGCCGACGCCCTCGGCCTGCCCGGACCGGGCCTGCGCGCCAGCCGGGTCTGCCGCAGCAAGTACCTCCAGCGGCTCCACCTCGGCGAGTTCAACCCGGCGTCGGTGGTCCTGCCGCCCGGCGCCCGGGAAGGCTTCGACCCCTCGTCGGTGCCTTTCCCCGTCGTGGTCAAGCCCGCCACCCGGCACTCCAGCTCGGGCGTCGCGACCGCCACCGACGCGGCGCAGCTCACCGAACTCCTCGCCGGATACCCGGAGCACGAGACGATCCTGGTCGAGGAGAAGGTCCCCGGCCAGGAGTTCTCCGTCGAGGCCCTGATCCAGCACGGCAAGGTCGTCTTCGAGTCCGTCACTGTCAAGGAGACCACCGACTCCCACGCCGACACCTTCGTCGAGCTGTCCCACACCGTCTCCGGCGCCGTCGGCCTGGAACGCAAGACGCTCCTCGCCGCCAACCGCTGCACCCTGAAGCTGCTGGACTTCAAGGACGGCATGACCCACTCCGAGTGGCGCCTCGACGCGGACGGCCACCCCCGGCTGATGGAGATCGCCGCCCGCACCCCCGGCGACGGCCTGACCGTCCTCTACCACCTGGCCACCGGCCGCCCGCTGGAGCCGGAGATCATCCGGATCGCCCTCGGCGAGGCCGCCGAATACCCCAAGCCGGTACGCCACGCCCGCCAGGTCTACCTCGAACACGACCCCGGCATCCTCGACGAGATCAGCGTCGACTGGCCCGGCGCCGTCGTCGAATGGGCCGGCGAGGGCGACCTGTGGCCCGAGGTCCCGGTCGGCCGGCCCAACGACCCGCCGACCCTGCGCGCCGTCTTCGCCCAGAAGGAGAAGGGCACCGAGGTCGGCCCGTTGCTCAGCTCCGAGGACCGGGTCGCGAACTTCTTCATCGACGCCCCGACCGGCGTCGCCCTCGACGCCCTGGAGGCCCGCGTCCGGGCCGCGATCACCATCCGCACCTCGCCCGCCGGGCCCGAACCGAAGGCGGTGGCCGGGGCGTGACGCACACCGCACCAGGGCCGGAGACCGGGACCCCCGAGGTCCCGGCTCCGGCCGCCCCGGCCCCGGCCGCCGGAACCCGCGCGGCCGTCCCCCCGGCCGCGCGGGCCTCCGTACGCGCCACCTTCAGCGAAGCGCCGCTCGCCGTGAAGACCCTGCTCGCCGGGGTGTTCATCAACCGGCTCGGCGGCTTCCTCAACATCTTCCTCGTCCTCTACCTCACCTCGCTCGGGCACTCCGCGGGCAAGGCCACCCTCGCGCTCGGCGCCTACGGCGCGGGCACCGTCCTCGGCGTCCTCATCGGCGGCTCGTTCTCCGCCCGCCTCGGCGCCCGCAACACCAGCGCCGTCAGCATGGCCGGGTCGGCCGCGCTCACCGCCGCCCTGCTCTACCTCACCGACTACGGCGCCCTGCTCGCCGTGGTCGTCCTCGCCGGGCTCGCCGGGCAGATGTTCCGGCCCGCCTCGGCGGCCCTGCTCTCCGAACTCGCGGGCCCCGACCGGCAGGTCATGGTCTTCGCCATGTACCGGTTCGGGCTGAACCTCGGCGCGATGGCCGCGCCGCTCGTCGGCTTCGGCCTCTTCCGGCTCGGCGGCGACTCCTACGACCTGCTGTTCTGGGGCGAGGCCCTGATCGCCCTGGCCTTCGCCCTGCTCGCCTGGCGCACCCTGCCCGCGGGCAAGGCCGCCACGCCGGACACCACCCTCCCCGCGGGCAGCTACCTGGCGGTCCTGCGCGACCGCCGCTTCACCCTCTACCTGATCGCCACCGTCCTGCACACCGCCGTCTACGCCCAGTACCTGTCCACGCTGCCGCTCGACGTGGCCGCCGCCGGACTGGGCCTCATCTGGTACACCGCCGCCGTGTCCCTCAACGGCCTGCTCGTCATCGCCTTCGAGCTGCTGCTCACCAAGGTCACCCAGGACTGGCCGGTACGGGTCACCATCGGCCTGGCCTTCGCCCTGCTGGGCGGCGGAGTCGCCCTCTACGGGCTGCCGATGGGCCCGGCCGTCATCGTCATCGGCACCCTCGTCTGGACCCTGGGCGAGATCATCGGCGGGCCCGCGATCTTCTCGTACCCGGCGGTGATCGCGCCCGCCCGGCTCAAGAGCCACTACCTGGGCAGCTTCCACTTCGCCTTCGGCCTGGGCTCCGCCCTCGGCCCGGTGGCGGGCGGCTGGCTGTTCGCCGCCCTCGGCCACTCCTTCTGGTACGCCGTCGGCGGGATCTCCCTCCTGGCCACCGTGCTGGCCCTGCTGGCACTGCGCGCCACCCCGGCGATACCGGAGCCCGGGGAGTGAACACGCACACATCGAGGGCCGCGTGGGGATGCTGCATCCCCCCGCGGCCCTGCCCGTTGTCCCGCCCGTTGTCCACCGAGTACGCCCTTTCCCCACGAGAGGTCACGCCATGAACGCCGCCCAGGGAGCCACCTCCACCATCGACCCGCTCGACACCCTCCTGCGCATGGCCGACACCCTCGGCAGCCTCTCCCGGTACGCCGCCGAGAGCGCCGAGCACGCCACCGCCGGTTTACCGCCGGCCCTCGCCCCGTCCGCCGGCATCGAATACCTGCACGGCGGCCCCGAGATCACCCGCGCCATCCACGAGGCCCTGCGCGAGGCCCGCCACGAGATACTCACCGCCCAGCCCGACGGCCCCCGGCCCGACGCCACCCTCGACGAGGCGTACGAGGCCGTCCGCGGCCACCTCGACCGCGGGGTCGCGATGCGCACCCTCTACCAGCACAGCTCGCGCTTCCACGAGGCCACCAAGCGGTACGTGGGCTGCGTACAGGCGCGCGGCGCCCAGGTCCGCACCCTCCCCGAGTTCTTCAACCGGATGATCGTCATCGACGGCGAGGTGGCCTTCATCCCCGCCGACGAGGCGCGCTCCTCCGCCGTCCTCGTCCGCGATCCGGCCGTCAACCGCTTCCTCGCCGACGTGTTCGAGAAGGCCTGGGACCGCGCCGAGCCCTACCCCTTCCGCCCGGTCCGCGCCGCCGACGCCGCCTGCGAGGTGATCCCGGACATGCGCCGGGCCATCCGCAAGCTCCTCATCGAGGGCCGCTCCGACAAGGCCATCGCCCGCCGGCTCGGCATCAGCCTGCGCTCGGTCCAGGGTCATGTGTCCTGCCTGCGCGACGAGTTCGGGGCCCAGCACCGCTTCCAGCTCGGCTACCTGATGGGCCTGGCCGAGCGCGAGGAGTCCTGAGCGCGCCCCGGCCCCCTGTCCTGCCACAACCCCTTCCCCGAAAGGAATCCACCATGTACCTGCTCGCCGCCAACGAGAACCCCTACCCGCCGCTGCCATCGGTCGCCGAGGCGCTCACCGAAGCCGCCGGACGGGTCAACCGCTACCCCGACCGCTCCTCCGCACAGCTCACCGACCGCCTCGCGGACCGGCTCGGGGTCCCGGCCGGGCAGCTCGCGCTCGGCGCGGGCTCGGTCGGGGTGTTCCAGCACCTCCTCCAGTCGTTCGTGCGCGAGGACGGCGACGAAGTCCTGTACGCCTGGCCGTCCTTCGAGGCCTACCCGCACCTCACCGACATCGCCCGGGGCGTCAGCGTGCGCGTCCCGCTCGGCCCCGGCGCCGTCCACGACCTCGACGCGATGGCCGCCGCGGTCGGGGAGCACACCCGCGTGGTCATCGTCTGCAATCCGAACAACCCGACCGGCACCACCGTCCCCGGCGCTGACCTGGAGCGGTTCCTGGACCGGATACCGGCCGGGGTGCTCGTCGTACTGGACGAGGCCTACCGGGAGTTCGTCACCGACCCGCTGTCCGCCGACGGGGCGTCGCTGCTGCCCGGCCGCCCGGACCTGGTCGTCGTCCGCACCTTCTCCAAGGCCTACGGTCTCGCGGGCCTGCGGATCGGGTACGCCGTCGCCCACGAGCCGGTGGCCGCGCGGATCCGGGCGGCCGTCGTGCCCTACGGCGTGAACAGCGCCGCCCAGGCCGGGGCGGTGGCCTCGCTGGACGCGGAGGCCGAGCTGCTCGCGCGGGTCGAGGAGCTGGTCAAGGAGCGGGAGCGGACCGCGCTCGCGCTCGCCGACCTGGGGCTGGCCCCCGCCCGGAGCGAGGCCAACTTCCTGTGGCTCGGACTCGGCGACCGGGCCGCGGAGTTCGGCGCCGCATGCGCGGAAGCCGGGGTGGCCGTTCGGGCCTTCCCCGGCGAGGGGGTCCGGATCACGATCGGTACCCCGGAGGCCAACGACACCGCTCTCGCGGTGGCCGCCGCCTTCGCGCCCCGTTCCTGATCCGGACCCCGTCCCTGCACTCATCGTCCCGCCGCCCTGTCCCGGTCCGCCCCTCGTCGGTCCGGGACAGGGCCGTTCCATGTGGTTGCGCCTAGCCCGCCGCCGCGATGGTCTTGTCCGCGCCGTCCTGGAGGTAGGCGCCGAGGTCGGCGTACTTCTCGCGCAGCTTGCGCTTGAGCACCTTGCCGGTGACGCCGACCGGGAAGTCCGCCTCGTCCGCGGCGACTTCGAGCAGCCTCAGCGCCGGGTGACCGGCCGCCGTCAGGGCCTCGTTCGCGCGGATCAGGAGCTTCTCGACGTCCTCGGCGCCCTCCTTGGTGGTCACCACGGCGACCGGCACGATGGCCTCGCCCTCGCCGCCCGCGACCACCGCGACGTCCTCGAAGGCGGGCACGTCGTTGAGCAGGACCTCCTCCATGAGCACCGAGTACGCGGGCCCCTGGGCGGTCTGGATCTGGTCGGCGGCGCGGTCCACCAGGAAGAAGTCGCCGTTCGCGTCCTTGTAGGCCATGTCGCCCGGCAGCCAGTGACCCGCCAGCTTGTAGCGGTAGGTGGTGGCGGAGTCGCCCCAGTAGCCGGGGGTGATGGCCGGGCCGCGCGCGGCCAGGAAGCCCACCTCGCCGATGTCGGCGTGGCTGCCGTCCTTGCGCAGGATCGCCACCTCGGCGACGCCCACCGGCTGGCCGGCGCAGCGGTCGTTGCGCTCGGAGTCACGGGTGCGGATCTTCAGCAGCACGCCCCAGCCCAGCTCCGTGGTGCCGAGCCGGTCGAAGAACTGCGCCGAGTCCAGCTCGGGCGAGCGCAGCGAGAGCACCTTGTTGATGTGCGCCTGGTGGACGGCGTCACCGATGGACACCCAGGAGTTGACGCTGTCGAGGGCGCCGTCCGCGCCGTCCAGGGAGGCCAGTTCGGCGTAGGAGTGCGCGAAGGCCATCACCGCGGTCGGCCGGTGCGCGGCCACCGTCGCCGCCAGGTCGGCGCCGTCGCGGTCGCTGTGCGCGACGACCGGGGTCCCGGCCAGCACCGCGTAGACGGTGAAGGCGATGCAGCCCAGGTGGGACTGCGGGAGCGCGGTGAGCATCAGCGCGCCCGGGTTCTCCTTGAAGTCCACCAGCCGGAACTGCGGTCCCGCCACGATGGTCTTGTGGGTGTGGATCGTCGGCTTGGGGCGGCCCGTGGTCCCGGAGGAGTGCAGGATCACCACCGGGTCCTCGCCCACGTGCTGCCAGTACGAGGTCTCGGGCAGCTCCGCCGCGGGCGGCGCGGGCAGCGCCTCCTCGGTCTGCGTCCAGTCCAGGGCGTCCAGGATGGTGCCGGTCGCGGCCAGACCGTCGAGCCGCGCCTGGTCGGCGTACAGGCCGACGGGGGCGGTCTGCTCCAGCAGGGACTCGGCGATCGCGGGGGTGGCCTTGCTGTTGATGAGGACGGCTATCGCGCCGATCTGGGCGATCGCGTAGAAGTGCACGGAGTACGCGAAGGAGTCCTCGAACCAGACCGCGACCCGGTCCTTGGGCTGCACGCCCTGGCTCAGGTACCAGGCGGACCAGGACTGGGCGAGCCGCTCGATCTCCGCAAGGCTGTAGTCGTACTGCTCCACCCCCTCCAGGTTGGTGATCGGCCGGGTGGAGTGGACGAAGGGGGTCGTCGGGCTCGGGCTGGCGGCGAGCGCGGAGCGCAGCAGGTTTCCGCCGCCGACGCTCTCGTCGGCCGCGAGCGCGGCGCGCTGTGCGGGGTTGAGGACGGTGTCGGCGAAGCCCGGGCGGGAGTCGGTCATGTCTCTCGTGCCTCTCAGTCGAAGTACGGCATGCGGTGTGCGGTGTGCGGTGTGTGTACGGGTGCGGTCCGGGGTCAGACCGAGGCGAAGATCCGCGCGCAGAGTTCGCGGTAGTTGTCGAGTTCGGCGCCCAGCGCGCCGCGGACCGTGGCCATCAGGGCCGCGAAGTCCGCCTCGTCACCGTCCTTGACGGTGTCGGCGAGCCGCCGGGCGGCCTCGGCGAGCGCCGTACGGGCGCCCGCGGCCTGCGGGTTGGCGGCCTGGACGTCCCAGTACACCTCCGGGGTGCCGGAGGAGACCCGGGCGAGCAGGGACGCGAGGGTCTTGTGCGGGGGCGGGGCGATCCGGCCGACCTCGACGCTGTCGGTGCCGAGCCCGTGCAGGGCCAGCCCGAAGGAGAGGACGGTGGCGTGGGTGAGCGCCTGGGAGACGGCGGTCAGCCGGTCGTGTTCGACGGCGTCGACCCGGACGACCCGGGCCCCCCAGGACTCGACCAGGCCCAGCAGTTCGGTGGTGAGCGGCCCGTCGTAGGTCACCGACGCGGCCACCACCCGGCCCTCGAAACCGAGGGCCGGGGCGAACATGGGGTTCAGGCCGAGGCCCTCCACCCCGTCGAGGTGGGCGCTCAGTTCCTCCGCGATCCGCTGCTTCACCGAGAGGGTGTCGACCAGCAGGGTGCCGGGCCGCATCGCGGCCGCCACCCCCTTGATCGAGGCGAGCGCCACCGGTTCCGGCACCGCCAGCATCACCACGTCGGCGAGCCGCAGTTCCTTCTCCAGGGCCGGGGAGATGTCGGTGATGTCGCCGTGGATCCGGCGGGCACCGCCCGCGGCGGGTTCCCCGGCGCCCGCCGGGTCCACCACGCAGATCATGATCCCGCTGCCGAACAGCTTCTCGGTGAAGAGCCGGCCGACCGCGCCCTGCCCGCCGACGATGACCGCGCGGCGGATCACGCCGCACTCCCGGCGGTATGGGGTGCCAAGGAGGCGCTGGGCGCCGGGAGTTGAGCAGGAGCCGCGACCGGGTGCAGTGCGGTGCCCACCACGGCCTGGACCATGGCCCGGGACTTCACGACGGTCTCCTCGAACTCCTCGTCGGCGTCCGACAGCGCGATGACCGCGCCGCCGACCCCGAAGGTGACCCGGTCCTCGGTCGCCACCAGGGTGCGGATGACGATGTTCAGGTCCGCGGCCCCGGAGAGCGCGAACCAGCCGAGCGAGCCGGAGTACACCCCGCGGGCGCCCTCCTCCAGCCGGTCGATGATCTCCATCGTGCGCACCTTGGGCGCGCCCGTCATCGAACCGCCGGGGAAGGCGGCCCGTACCGCGGTGACCGCGGACTCGCCGTCGCGCAGCGTGCCGCGCACGGTGGAGACCAGCTGGTGCACGGGCGCGTACGTCTCCACGTGGAACAGCTTGGGCACGTGGACCGAGCCCACCTCGGCGACGATGTTGAGGTCGTTGCGGATCAGGTCCACGATCATCAGGTTCTCCGCCTGGTCCTTCTCGTTGCCGAGCAGGTCCTGGCGCAGCGCCTCGTCCTCGGCCGGGGTCGCCCCGCGCGGCCGGGTGCCCTTGATGGGCTTGGACTCGGCGGTGCGGTCGGTGCCGATGGTCATGAACCGCTCGGGGGAGCCGCTCAGCACCGAGACCCCGGGGAAGTCGAGGAGCGCGCCGTAGGGGACCGGGCTGATCCGGCGCAGCGCCGCGTAGGTCTCCAGCGGGTCGATCCGCGCCTTGATCCCGACCTGGTTGGTCAGGCACACCTCGTAGCTCTCGCCGTCGTGGATCTCCTGGTGGATCTCGGCGATCCGGTCCAGGTAGCCGGTCCGGTCGTGCCGCATCCGGATGATGTCGGCGAGCGCGGGGTCCGTCATCCCGGTGGTGGCGAAGCTGCGCGGGGCGGCGCCGACGGCCGCGGCCGGGGCCGGGCCCAGCGCCATCAGGCGGGCCGCGGTCCGGTCGAGCCAGTCGGCCGTCTCGGCCTCGGTGGCGGCTCCCCGGGTGAGGGCGAGCAGGTAGGTGGCGCCCTCGGCGTGGTCGAAGGCGACCATGCGGTCCGCGAAGAGGAGGGCGGCGTCCGGGGTGTCGGCCTTGTGGGCCTGGTGGCCGCCGGTGTCCGCCTTCAGCTCGTAGCCGAGGTAGCCGACGTAACCGAGGTTGAACTCGAAGGGCAGCCCTTCGGGCACCTCGATCCGGCGGTCGGTGAGCTGCTTCTCCAGGTAGTCGAAGACGCTCTCCTCGACGAGTTCGTCGCGGCCGTCGCGGCGCTGGATCCGGACGGTGTGCTCCAGCACCTGGTAGGTGAGGTACTCGGCGAGCGGGCCGGTGCCGTCGCCCATGAAGGAGAACCGGGAGAGGCCCTCGGTGACGTTGCTGCTGTCCAGCCAGAAGCCGTGGTCGTTCCCGGCGAACAGCTCCCGGTAGGCCTCCTCGGTGTCGGGCAGCATCCCGACCTTGCGGACCTGGACGGCGTACGCCCCCTGCGGGACGGTGTCCTTCCGGGCGCCCTCGGCCAGGGCCAGATCGCGGAAGTTCGCGAGGAGTTCGCGGCCGTAGCCGCTGCTGATCGACTCGGGGTGGAACTGCACCCCCCAGACGGGCAGGGTGCGGTGGCGCACCGCCATCACCACGCCGTCGGCGGTCCAGGCGGTCGGCTCCAGCTCCTCGGGCAGCCGGATCGCCGCCAGCGAGTGGTAGCGGACCACCGGATAGGGGGAGGGGATGCCCGCGAAGATCTCCCCACCGGTGTGGGTGATCTCGGATACCCGGCCGTGCATGGGCTGCGGCGCGTGGCCGACCTCGCCGCCGAAGAGGTGGCAGATGCCCTGGTGGCCGAGGCAGACGCCGAGGACGGGCAGACCGCTCTCCAGGATGGCGCGGGCGCTGATGCCGAAGTCGCGTGCGCGCTCGGGGCGGCCGGGGCCGGGGGAGATGACGATCGCGTCGTAGTCGTCCATCGACAGCGTCGACCAGTCGGTCTCGTTGGTGACGACGACCGGCGGGCGGCCGTTCACCTCCCCGAGCAGCTGGTAGAGGTTGTAGGTGAACGAATCGTGGTTGTCGATCAGAAGAGTTCGCATGGTGCGTGGAGTGCTCATGAGCCGATCACCAAGTCCTCGACCCGGCAGGTCTCCGCGATCACCAGGTCATAGAGAGTGCGCAGGAAGTCCGTGTCGATCCCGTGGGCGGTCCCGAAGGCCGCGGCCCGTTCCTGGACCAGCCCGATGCGGTGCGGCTGCATCATCGGAATGCCCTGGTCCTTCTTCACGAGGGCGATCTCGACACATACGCCGATGCGCGCCCGTAGTTCTTCGAGGAGCCGCTCGTCGATCCGGTCGAGCTTCGCGCGCAACTCGTCAATGCCGGCGGTGGCTTGCGCCGTGCCCTTCATGACTACCTCCCGGTCGGTCCCGTCACGGATATCGCTTCATGCACACAGCGTGACGCGGCGCGACGGTGCGGTGAAAGGGAGGCCAAGGCTCAGGTCTGCGCACTGCGCATGAGTGAACGTTCCTGCGCACGGGGCCCGTACGGGCCCCGGAACGCGCCGAAGGCCCCGCCGACCACTCGAAACGAGGGGCGCGCGGGGCCTTCGGTACAGGGATACGAGGGGTCAGCGGGCGACGACGAACCCGCGTTGTGTGCAGGAAGGTGCGTGCTGGTCAGCGGGTTCCGACGGCGATGGCGGTGAAGATGCCGATCACGATCAGGACGTACAGGACCTGGCGCGGCCACTCGCTCACCGCGGCTGTTCCTGTGCCTGTTCCCGCCGTGCGCGGCGGCGGGCCTGGTGCCGGTCTTCTTCGGTGAGGAGGGCGTGGATCGCTTCGGCGAGGGCGACGGCCTTCGGCCAGCCGTCCGGGAGGCGGGCCGCGATGTGCCAGGCGGCCAGGGCGGCCGCGGCCTCCATGGTTCGGCGGCCCTCCGCCTGGAAGTGGAAGCACCGCACGCCGTGGGCGGCGAGGCTGCCGCCGTCGCTGAGGTACGCCAGCCACTGCGCGGTGACCGCGCTGTCCGGCGGATGCTCGGCGTGGGCGAGTACGTACGCCGCCTCTTGGGCGAGCCGCGACTCCCGGCTCACCGCGCGCCCGCCCGTACCGGCTTGCACGACGGGTCCCGGAGATCGTGCACCCAGTCCGAGGGGCGGGCCCCAGACGCCGAGTGCCGGATCAACTCCCGCCCGCCGGTGAGGATGGGGCGGTCGCACACGGCGCAGATCCGACTGACTGCGACCAGAGTGTCGGGCGCCGCCGTGAACTCCAGGCCGTTGGCTGCCCGAACGTATGCGGTCCGGGTGTGCTTCGGGGTCCCGGCGACGGTGCCGACGAACTCCTCGACCACGGCCATCAACTCGCCCTCGCGGTCGGACCTGGGGTCACGGACTCGCCGGTGCAGGAGAGGGTGATCGACGTGCCCGAAGGTTTCGGTCGGCCTGCTCTCGCGTACTTCCATCCCTGCGCTCCCTACCGTCTTCGACGGGCGGGACCGTCCCCGCACTCTCGTCGCTCCGTGTGAAGAGAGAACCGCAGCCGGTCCTCCGCGAGTACCGTTGGAGGGTCGGAGAACCATGCAACCCATGCACTTGTCGGGAGTTGCACATGGCACAGGACTCGCGCACACCAAATGCCGGGCTGAGAAACCTCCTTGCGCAGGCCGGCTGGTCCCGGACCCAGCTCTCGATGATCGTCAATCGCATCGGCGCAGAGGCTGGACTCGCCCTCTCCTACGGCCAGCCCGCCGTTTCCCAGTGGGTCGCCGGACACCAGCCGCGACTGCGGGTCAGAGCCATCGTCATCGAGGCGTTCGAACGGAAGCTCGGTCGGCCGGTCACCTACACCGAGGCGGGCTTTGCCGCTCCCCTCGGCGCCGAGGAGCCGGACGCGGTCCGAGAACTCGTAGATCTAGGAAGGGCGGACATGGATCCCTCCCGGCGTCGCGTCATCGCGGCCGGCGTCTTCTCCGCGGCGCTCGCCATTCCACTGTTCCCGACGCTCGCCCGGGCCGACAGCCCGGAGCCCGTGCGGCCCGGGAAGGCCACCACCCGTGTGGGGCAGGCCCAGGTCGACGCCGTGCAGACGATGACGGACCGGATCGCCGACATCCTCGACGAACTCGGGGCCGGGCACGCCCGTCCTATGGCCGCGGCGTTCCTCGTCAACACGGTCGGCCCGTGGCTGAAAGCCGAGGCCGCCGCGCCCGTCCGGCGCAGCATGCTCGCCGCCGCTTCGGACCTCGTCTATCTCACCGGGTGGATGGCCATGTTCGAGCGCCAGCACCGGCTCGGTCAGGACTACTACGTGTCCGCGCTGAAACTGGCTGGGGAGGCGGAGGAGCACGTGACCTACTGCCGGACCCTGCGCGGTATGTCGTTGCAGGCTTCGAACCTCGGCTACGGTCGCCGGGCCCTGGAACTCGCCGACTCCGCCGCCGAGGCGGCCCCGGCCGCCGGGCCGCGTCTCGTGGCCTTCCTGCGGGGGCAGCAGGCGCACGGCGCCGCGATGGTGGGCGACAAGCGGCAGGCGTTCGCGCGGCTGCGGGAGGCGGAGGAGGCGCTCGCGCGCGCGGACGACCGCCGGGAGAGCATCGGCGGGTACGACCGCACCGCCTACCTGTTCCACGTCGCGCACGTGCAGAACGAGACGAAGGACGTGCCCGGCTCGGTGCGCACCCTGCGCGAGTCGATCCGCGTGCAGCCCGCCAACGAGCGGCAAGGGCGTTTGCACGCATACGGGCTGCTGGCTCAACGCCAGCTGTCCATCGGCCACGTGGAGGCGGCGTGCGAGTCGTGGGGACGGTTCCTGGACGACTACGAGGCGCTGTCGTCGGCGCGCGGCGACGAGCACTTCGAGGTGATGAACCTTCGGCTCCGTCCACATGGTGGCGTGCGGGCGGTGCGCGAGCTGCGTGAGCGTGCACAGGTCGTCGGCGCGCTCAAGGGGTAGGACCGATGGGGCTGGCGCTGGACGCGGTCGGTGAGTTGGTCCTGTAGGGCACGGGGCGCCCTTCGTTACCAGGCCAGTTGGGCGATATCCTCACACCCTGTGAGCGTCCTGGCTCTGGAAGTTGTACTGCATCACGTACGAACCGGCGTCGAGAAGCATGTGGTTGACCTCTACCGGGTTTCCCTCAGCCGTGAGGGCCGTCCGGTAGATCTCCACGACCGGAGTGCCAGGCAGCAGGTCAAGGGCCTCGGACTCCTCCGGACTGGGCATACGAGCCCGCAGCTCCTCCACGAAGTCGACCGGCCCGCGGCCGATGTCGGCGAGCCGGGCGTAGACCCCGCCGGGGCCGGGGTTCGCTTCGGCGATCGGGGTGCTCCGCACCAGGTCCGCGGCGAAATACGACGTGGCCTTCTGCACCGCCGAGCCCTCCACCACGTACCGGCGACTACGCACCAGCACCGCCGCGCCTTCCTCCAGAGCGAGGGCGCGCGCCACCCAGCGCGGTGCGACGGACTCGTAGACCTCGATGTCCACGACATCCATCGGACGGCCACTCACATCGGCGGACCAGATCGAGTTCCCGGAAGACCACTGCGACTGGGCCAGCCGCCTGTCCGCCACCCGGCGGATCGGCTTGAACTCGCGAACGTACGTCCCGGAACCCGGGCGCGAGTAGGCAGCGCCTTCGCCGACGAGGAGCTTCAAGGCGTTGGCCGCCGTCATCTTGGCCACGCCGTACTGCTTGACCAGTGCGGGTTCGCCGGGCAGCCGAGCACCGGGACCGAACTCGCCGGAGTCGATCCGTGCCCGCAAGTCGTCGGCGATCTGTCGCGCCGTCTCGGGCATGATCGACCTCCATTTCTCCCTAGGGTGGTACCACGTTAGCCAACGTCCTGCGGGTTAGCTAAGCAGCTGCCCCGGAAGAATCGGACACGCCCAGGGAGCACGGGATGACTCATCCACGCGGCGCAGAGAGCCCACCCCGCCATTCGGTGTCCGTGGCAGGTGCAGTCGTACGGGCGGATGGCCGGCTGTTGGCGATCCGGCGTGCCGACAACGGAGCGTGGGAGCTGCCGGGCGGGGTGCTGGAGCTTGAGGAGACCCCCGAGGAAGGCGTACGGCGGGAGGTCCTGGAGGAGACCGGGATCGAAGTCGAGGTCGCGGAGCTGACCGGCGTGTACAAGAACATCACCGTCGGAGTGCTCGCCATGGTCTTCCGGTGCAAGCCTTCCGGGGGCGCCGAGCGCACGTCCGACGAGTCGACGGCAGTCCAGTGGCTCACGCCCGAAGAGGTGTCCGAGCGGATGTCCGAGGTCTACGCGATCCGGCTGCTGGACGCCCTGGACGGGAACGGGCCCCGCGTCCGGAGCCATGACGGGCGCCACCTGATCACGGTGCGGTGAGAGTTTCCCTTCTGGGTCAAGGCGCCCGCCGCGCACGCGCGGCGACGAGCACTTCGAGGTGATGAACCTTCGGCTCCGTCCGCATGGTGGCGTGCGGGCGGAGCGCGAGCTGCGCGAGCGGGCACAGCTCGTGGGCGCGCCAAAGGAGTGGCGTGCTCTGGCCCGAGGATGCGAGCCGCTGAGCACGGGAACCGGCACGACGCCCCGCCCGGCCCGAAGGGGTACGGGCGTCAGCGGGCGGCCGCCGCCAGGTGCGGGCTGCGGCGCTCGGCGCGGGCCGCGTGGGACCCGTACAGGGTGATCGACACGACGCCCGCCACGGCGAGCAGCGCGATGCCCACCGTCGCCCCCCAGCCCGCCCAGTGGTAGGCGAGCGCGCCGAGCGTGCCGCCCGCGCTGCTGCCCAGGTAGTACGCCGACTGGTACAGCGCGGAGGCCTGCGCGCGGCCCGTCTTCGCGGTCCGGCTCACCGCGGACGAGGCGACGGCGTGCCCGGCGAAGAAGCCCGCCGTGATCAGCACCAGCCCCGCCAGGATCGAGGGCAGCGCGTCGGACAGCGACAGCAGCAGACCCGCGGCGGTCGTCGTCACGGCCAGGTAGAGCGCGCCCCGGCGCCCGGTCCGGGCCACCAGCTGACCGGCGGCCGCGGAGGAGACCGTACCCACCAGGTACACCAGGAAGACGGACCCGATCACGCCCTGCCCGAGCGAGAACGGCTCCTCCACCAGCCGGTAGCCGATCACCGTGTACACCGCCCCGAAGACGGTCATGAACAGCGCGCCGATCCCGTACAGCCGCAGCAGCAGCGGATCGCGCAGGTGTCCGGCGACGGTACGTCCCACCGCGCGCGGGTTCAGCGAGGCCGGGCGGAAGAACCGCGCCCGGGGCAGCAGCACCAGGAAGGCCACCGCGCAGAGCAGCGACATCACGCCGACCGTCAGCAGCCCGCCGCGCCAGCCCCAGGCCTGCGCCGCCCAGCCGGTCACCAGCCGGCCGCTCATCCCGCCGATGGCATTGCCCGCGACGAACAGACCGATCGCCCCGACCAGCGCCTTCGGCTTGACCTCTTCGGCGAGGTAGGCCATCGCCGAGGCGGGAACGCCCGCGATCGCCGCACCCTGCACCGCGCGCAGGACCACCAGCCACTCCAGGTTCGGCGCGAAGGGCACCAGCAGGCCGAGGACGACGGCGGTCACCATCGACCAGGTCATCATCCGGGTCCGCCCGAAGCGCTCCGAGAGCGCGCTGAGCGGCAGGACGAAGAGGGCGAGCGCGCCGGTGGCCGCGGACACCGTCCAGCTGGCCTGACCCGCCGTCACCCCGAAGCCGTCGGAGATCGCGGGCAGCAGTGCCTGCGTGGAGTAGAGGAGGGTGAAGGTGGCCAGACCGGCGGCGAAGAGCGCGAGGCTCATCCGGCGGTAGCCGGGACGGCCGGGGGAGAGGCCCTCCGGAGTGGGGAGCGGCGGGGCGGGGAACGGCAGGGTGGAGGCGGCCACGGTGGTGGACGCCCCGGTATGAGCGGGAGGCATACGTCCAAAATAGGACCGCCCATTTTATGCGTCCAATGTGTGAATCGGCGATAATTGATTCATCCACGCATGAGTGCAGCTCAGGGGAGCGCCTGTCAATGACTCGTTACGAAGAAGACATGAGCGTGACAAGTTCGCTGGCCCCGCGCCTCGCGTACTTCGTCGCCGTCGCCCGGCACGAACACGTCACCCGCGCCGCCCAGGAACTCGGCGTGCCGCAGCCCACTGTCTCCCGGGCCATCGTGCGCCTCGAACGGGACCTGGGCGTCCCCCTGTTCGCCCGCAAGGGCCGCACCGTCGCCCTCACCACCGCGGGCCGCACCTTCCTCGCCTCCGCCGAACAGGCCCTCGACTCCATCGCCCGCGCCGCCGAATCCCTCCAGCACGACGCGGACCCCCGGGCCGGCAAGGTCGCCTTCGGCTTCCTGCACACCCTCGGCCCCGAAACCGTCCCCGGCCTCATCCGCGCCTTCCGCGCCGACCACCCCAAGGTCCGCTTCTCCCTCGTCCAGAACTACGGCGAGGCCATGCTGGAACGGCTGCGCGCCGGAGAACTCGACCTCTGCCTGACCTCCCCCATCCCTGTCGCCCCCGACCTGGTCGCCCGCCGCCTGGACGAACAGCGGCTGCGCCTGGTGGTCCCCGACGACCACCGGCTCGCCGGCCGCAAACGGATCCGGCTCGCCGAAGCCGCCGACGAAACCTTCGTCACCCTGGAATCCGGCTACGGCCTCCGCCGGATCACCGACGACCTGTGCGCCGAGGCGGGCTTCACGCCCCGGGTCGCCTTCGAGGGCGAGGAAGCCGAAACCCTGCGCGGCCTGGTCGCCGCGGGCCTCGGCGTCGCCCTCCTCCCGCCGCCCGCCGTACCCCGCCCCGGCGTGGTCGAACTGACCGTCACCGCCCCGCGCGCGGTCCGCGAGATCGGCCTCGCCTGGCTCGACGGCCACCCGGACACCCCACCGGTCGCCGAGTTCAAACGCTTCCTGCTCTCCCGCCGCGGCCGCCTGATCCCGGAACTCTGAGGGCCGGTGGGGCGGGCCCCTCAGCGGCCTACTCCTTTTCCACGGTGACCGTCGCCAGCAGGTACCCGGCGTGGAAGCGGGACTTCGCCCCCACCGCCCGCATGACCTCCGCGATGTGCCGCTGGCACGTCCGCTCCGACATGCCCAGGCGCCGCGCGATCACCTTGTCCTCCAGCCCTTCCGCCAGCATCCGCACGATCATCCGGCGCAGCTCGTCCGACAGCAGCCGCGCCTGGTCCGGGCTGACGCTCGACGCGAAGGGCTCCGCCTCCACCCAGGACCGCTCGAACGCCTCCGTCATGAAGTGCAGGACCGCCGGCTCGCGCACCACCAGCGCCGCCCCGGCCGTGTCCGGGACCGCCATCAGCGCCGTACGCCCGTCGATCACGATCATCCGCATCAGCCCGTCACCGAGGGTGCGGACCTGCGCTCCGCGCGCCGTCACCCGGTCGACGTACGCCGCCGTCGGCCGGGAGTAGCGCGCCGTGTGCTGGTACAGCGTCCGCATCCGCACCCCGCGCGCCAGCACCGACTCGTCCCGCCCGATCGCCTCCTCCAGCGCGTCCGCCGGACGCCCGCCGCCCGGCTGCGAGGTCAGCACCTCCCGCTCGCAGGACGCGACCAGCTCCGCGATCAGCCCCCGCACGGCGCCCAGGTCCGTGACCAGCTCCAGCGGGGCCAGCCCGCCCAGGTCCCGCCGGGCGGCCCCGGCCTCGTACTCCGGCACCAGCGCGTCCAGCCGCCTGCGCACCTTGTCCATCTCGTCGTGCGTCTCGCGCACCCGCAGCGCCAGCGGGGCCAGCGCCCGCGCGACCGCGGCCCGCGGGGACACCACGCTCCACCGCACGGCGCCGTCCCCGCCGGGGCCCGCCGGGGCGGGCTGGAGCAGCTGCGCCGCCACCAGCTCGGTGACGGCGGCCGCGGCCCGCACGCCCAGGGCGGTGGTGGCCTCGGCCACGGCGAAGGAGTGCCGCTCGACGGCGTACGCGTACAGGCGCCGGGCGGCCGGACTCAGTCCGTCCCCTTCGTCATCGGCAGGCATGTGCATATTCGTCCCGGAATCGAAGGGGTTGTAAACCCCTCGGGTTCACGCACGGCGCCAATGCGATGCCTGGCCACAGCCCCGAGGCATATGCCGAACCGGCACAGTGAAGCCACGGCCCAAGCGGCTTCGGGCCTCCGGGGGGAGGCGCGAGCAGGACGGCGACAGGTCTCGGGGGGACACGGTGACCAGCGACAGCTCCAGCCCCAGACCCAGCGGCAGACCTGTCGCGATCCTGCTGAGCCCGCGCCCGGCCGTGGTCGCCGCCGCCCGCCGTGCGGGCGCGCGTCCCGTGGTGGTCGCGCCGGCCGCGTACGTACCGTCCGTCCGAGAGGGGGCGGAACGGCCGGTACGGACGGACTGGCGCGACCACCAGTCGCTGACCGGCGCACTCGCCCGGCTGCCCGCGGTCCGCGAGGGCCGGGCCGCCGTCTTCGGCTTCGCCGCGCCCAGCGCACTGGCGGCCGCCCGCGCCAACGAGGCCCTGGGCCTGCCCGGCACCTCCAGCGCCGCCGTCACCGCACTCATGGACAAGGCCGCCCTGCGCGCCCGTACCAACGACGTCCTGCTCCCCGGCCATCCCGTCTCCTTCGCCCGCTGCGGACGCGCCGCCTTGCTCCCCTTCATCGCCGGACTCATCGGCTACCCCTGCGTGGTCAAACCGCGCGCGGGCGCCGACGGCGAGGGCGTACGCAAACTCACCGGCCCGGCGGACGCACGGGCCGCCGCCCACCTCTACCCCGAGATCACCGACCTGCTCGTCGAGGAGTTCCTCGAAGGCCCCGAACTCACCGTCGAAGCCCTCTCCCGCGCGGGCCGCCACCGCATCCTCGGCTGGACCCGCCGCCTGCCCGGCCCCCGGCTCACCACCGCGGGCCACCAGCTCCCGGTGCCACTGGAGCCCCGGCCCGCCGCGTCCGTACGGGCCCTCGTACGCCACGTGCTCGACCTGGCCCGGCACCACGACGGCCCCTCCCACACCGAAGTCATCCTCACCGCCCGGGGCCCCCGCCTGGTCGAGACCCACGCCCGCCCCGGGGTCCTGGAACCGGACCTGCTCCGCCTCGCCACCGGCATCGACGTCCTCGCCCTCACGGTCGCCGCGGGCCTGGACCTCCCGCCCCCGCCGCTCCACCCCCGCGCGGCCCACGCGGGCCTCCGCTACGTCGACTTCCCCCCGTCCCCGTCCCGCCCCACCGCCCTCGCCGCCGCCCGAGCCGTCCCCGGCGTCATCCGCGTCCACCTCTCCCACCCCCACCCCTACATCCTCGCCACAGCCCCCACGGCCCAAGCCCTGACCACGGCCCTGACCCACGCGGCCCGGGCGTTATCCAGCCCAGCGCGGCAAAAATAGCCCCGCGGGCGTTTGAGGCGCCCCCGGAGGGCACCAACAGCCCCGCAGGGCAAATCCAGCCCGCAGGGCAAATCCAGCCCGCGAGGCAAATCCAGCCCCGCGGGGCAAAATCAGCCCCGCCGGCGTTTGAGGCGCGGGGCCCGGGGCAGCGCCCCGGCAACGGCGCCGCACCCGAACCACAAGGCCCGCACCGGGCACCCCACCCCCCGGGGCCGGGGGCTCACCCCCGCAACGACCGCCCGAAGCCGGAACCCAACGGCATGCGCAACCCCAAAGGCGGCGGAGCCGCAAGCGCATCGGTCACCGGCCGCGAATACCGCCCCGACCCCACCGTCCCGAGGACGAAGTCCAGCGCCAGCGCGACCACTTCCCCCTGGTGCTCCCGCAGCCCGTGCCCGTCCGAATGAACCTCGAACCGGCAGGTGGACCGGTTCGCCTTCTTCGCCCGCGTCGCCAGCCGGAACGACAACTCCGGGTCGCTGCGCGCGTCGTTCGTGCCGTGCACGATCAACACCTGCCGCCCCGACAGCTGTTTCACCGGTTCGGGCGCCCCGCCAGAGACCACCTCCGGCAGGCAAGGGGCGAGCGCCACCACGCAGTTGACGGCCTCGTGCCCGGCCGCCGCCAGCGCCGCCCGGCCGCCCGCGTCGTAGCCGACGAGGCACGCGGGGACGTCGCCGTAGCGTCGTAACGCCTCGTCCACGGCCCACCGCGCGGCTTCCTCCCGGCCTTCCCGCCCGTGCTGGACGGTGTGCGTGACCAGCCCCTCGGCTCCGCCCGCCCGGGCCAGCGCCCGTGCGAGCGGCCGCAGGGGGCCGGCGGAGAATCTGGATGCCCCGGGGAGCAGGAGCACCACACCATTGACTGTCGAGCCCGGCCCGTTCGCGCCGGCCGCCCGCCCCAGGCGGGCCCCGCGCGCCGGCGGCGCATGCTGTGCCATGGCGGAACAGTCTCAGACTGACAGGTGTACGCCACCCGTCCGCACGGTCACTGTTACGTATCGACCCAGGCCGCCTGTCCCGTGCTCTACGCGCGTAGGAGCTAGAGTGCGCAGATGACGAGCGAGACCCCCAACCTGCCCACCCCGGATCAGATCCGCCGCTCCCCGAAGGTGCTCCTCCACGACCACCTCGACGGTGGACTGCGCCCCGGGACCATCATCGAGCTGGCGCACAAGGTCGGCTACGAGAACCTTCCCGAGACCGACGCCGACAAGCTGGGCGTCTGGTTCCGCGAAGCCGCCGACTCCGGCTCCCTGCCGCGCTACCTGGAGACGTTCGCGCACACCTGCGCCGTCATGCAGACGAAGGAGGCCCTCTTCCGGGTCGCCTCCGAGTGCGCCCAGGACCTGGCCGAGGACGGCGTCGTGTACGCCGAGATCCGTTACGCCCCCGAGCAGCACCTCGAAGCCGGTCTGACCCTCGAAGAGGTCGTCGAGGCGGTCAACGAGGGCTTCCGCGAGGGCGAGCGCCGCGCGCGGACCAACGGCAACCGGATCCGCATCGGCGCGCTGCTCACCGCGATGCGCCACGCGGCCCGCGCGCTGGAGATCGCCGAGCTGGCGAACCGCTACCGCGACAACGGCGTGGTCGGCTTCGACATCGCGGGCGCCGAGGCCGGGTTCCCTCCCACCCGCCACCTCGACGCCTTCGAGTACCTCAAGCGCGAGAACAACCACTTCACGATCCACGCGGGCGAGGCCTTCGGCCTGCCGTCGATCTGGCAGGCCCTGCAGTGGTGCGGCGCCGACCGGCTCGGTCACGGCGTGAAGATCATCGATGACATCGAGGTCGCCGCCGACGGCTCGGTGACGCTGGGCCGCCTGGCCTCGTACGTCCGGGACAAGCGCATCCCCCTGGAGATGTGCCCGACCTCGAACCTGCAGACGGGCGCGGCGCTCTCCTACGCCGAGCACCCGATCGGGCTGCTGCGCAAGCTGCACTTCCGTCTCACGGTCAACACCGACAACCGGCTGATGAGCGGTACGAGCATGAGCCGGGAGTTCGAGCACCTGGTCGACACCTTCGGGTACTCGCTCGACGACATGCAGTGGTTCACGGTCAATGCGATGAAGTCCGCGTTCATTCCTTTCGATGAACGACTGGCCATGATCAACGACGTGATCAAGCCGGGTTATGCGGAGCTGAAGTCTGAGTGGCTGTTCCGGCAGACCGCTTCGACCAGCGGTTCTGTCTCGGCTTAGGCCATGGCATGACGTACTGAAAGCGCCCGGGAGGAGCAATTCCCGGGCGCTTTCTCATATTTACGGATGTTTGCGGGATGGGGTTTGAAGTGACTAGCTTGCGGAGCCGCCCATTTCCCCGTCGCAAGGACGAACTCTCCATGAAGCAGTCAGCTGCCAAGACCCTCGGTGTCGCCGTCATCGGTGCCGCCTTCGCCGCGGCCGCCGCCGGTACCGCCTCCGCCGCCGTGCCTGCGATCGGCGTCACCGACGCGCTCGGCGCCGTGACCTCCGCGGCCCAGGGCGTCACCAGCCAGCAGCACGTCGCCCCCGGCGAGGAGGGCAAGACCCAGTCGAGCGACCCGGCCGAGGCCCTCAAGCCCGTCACCGGCCTGCTCGGCGGCCTGCCGACCAGCAACCTCCCGGGCGGCCTCGGCGGCTGACCCGCCGCGCGGCGGTACGACCGCCGACGCACGCGGAATCGCACACGGATCCGCACGTACACACGCGGGGCGCACACCCCTTCGACGGGGTGTGCGCCCCGCTGTGGCATGTGCCACGATCACCCCGAACTGCTCACCCACGCACCGGGTATGAGGTCGAGGACATGCGCATGAAGGCACGAGCGGCCGCGATCGCATCGCTGGCGCCCCTACTCCTGACCGCCGCCGTCGGCTGCACCTCCGCGGGCGGCACGGCAGCGGACGGGCGCCCGGGGAAGAGCCCGGACCCGAAGGCCTCCGCCGCCTCGCAGGGCACCAGCGCGCACGGCCCCGCGAGCACCCCCGCGGCACCCTCCGCCGCGCCGCGCAGCGGCAGCGCGCTGGAGAAGTCCGCCCTGGAACAGGGCGACCTCGTCGGCTACCAGATCTCGGCCCAGGGCAAGAACCCGGGCGCCCCCTCCGGCCAGCCGCAGGCCGACAAGAAAGCCTGCCAGCCGCTCGCCGACGTCATGGGCGACAAGCCGGACCCGGCCGCACGGGAGACCGTGGACCGGGGCGTCGGCTCCCAGACCCAGTCGGGCCTCGCCATCTCGGACTCGGTCAGCTCCTACGCCGAGAGCGACGCGAAGCAGCTCATCGCCCGCCTGAAGGCGGCGGTCGCCGCCTGCGGCGCGGGCTTCAACGCCACCATCGCGCACCAGACCGGCAGCTACCGCGAGGTGAAACCGGTCGCCTACCAGGCGGGCGGCGACGAGAGCGTGAGCTGGACGGTCGTCGCGGCCGCCCAGGGCGTCTCGGCCCACGTCCACCTGGTCCTCGTACGCCAGGGCTCGACGGTCGTGCGCCTGATGGCGGTCAATGTCGCGGACGCCCAGAAGAAGGCGGAAGTACCGCACGACCTCACGGACAAGCAGATCCAGAAGATCAAGCGGACCATCCGCTGAGGGGTCGGCGCAGCGGGATCACCCGAGCCGTGGCCCTTTACCAGGCTGGGCTTTACCAGGCTGGGCTTTACCAGGAACTGGAACCGGCACCGGTCTTCTCGTTCGGCAGGACCACCCACAGGGCCAGGTAGACCAGGAACTGCGGGCCGGGCAGCAGGCAGGAGACGACGAATATGAGACGCATCGTGTTCGCGGAAATCCCGAAGCGTCGCGCCAGACCGGCACAGACTCCGCCGATCCATCGTCCGTCACGGGGGCGGGCAAGGGCGCTCATGGTTTCTCCTTCGTAGGGATCGCTTTCTTGCGATGCCTCAATACTCCCGGTGAATCGCCGACAGCACCTCGGTCCAGGGGCCGATACCGACCCTGGCAACTCTCGGGGTCGGCCCCTGAGACCGCACCGGAGCGGGAGCGGGGGAGGGGGAAGGATCAGGGGAAGCGGTCCGCACCGCGACCCGCTTCCCGGAGCGCCGCAGCCGGGCGCGCAGGGCCGGTACGACGGCCAGGTGGGCCAGCACCACACCCGCCACGTTCAGCAGCACCTCGTCGACGTCGACCACCCGCCCCGGCACCGCCGTCTGGAGCATCCCGATGCTCACCGAGATCAGCACACCCGCCGCGACGGTCCGGGTCAGCGAGGCCCACGCCGCCAGCGGCGACGGCGCGAGCCGACCGCTGACCAGGGGAAAGAGCACCCCGAGCGGGGCGAGGAGAACCAGCGAAGAGCCGATCCGCCGCGCCGCCTCCAGCGGCCCGTACGCCAGGTCGGATCTGATCCCGGCGAAGGGGGTCAGATTGGCGGAGGCGGCCCATGGCACGTCCAGGGGTCGCAGGGTCACCCAGGCGACGAGCAGGAGGTGGACGGCCAGCAGACCGCCGCCCACGAGCCGGAGCCGGAGTTGAATGGCGGCGCTGCCGCCGGCTTCATGACGCTGCACACCTGCGAAGACGCCACAGCCGGTAGCCGCGGTTCCGGCCGGTTCAGCGTGTGGCGAGGAGCACGATGAGAGCGACCGCTCCGATGGCCGCCGGCGCGATGATCTCGTACGACCATCGCACCCGCACACTGCCCTGCGCCCCAGCCCGCGAGGCCCCGCGCTCGGCCAGCTCCATCAGCTCGTGCACGGCCTTGTCCGCCCCGGCCTGAGCGGCATCCGCCGCGTTCTTGGGGGTCTCCGCGGCCGCGGCACGCCCGGCCCGGCGGTTCGCCTTCTTCCGCTCGCGCAGCGAGACCGGAATGGACCACAGCTGGTACTTCGCCCCCTCGGCCAGCACCTCGGCCGAGTACCCGGCGCGCACCGCGTCCACCGCGGCCCAGGGCAGCTCGACGGTGCGGAAGGGGTTCCGCACGCGCATCCGGTTGTCGTTCGCGAACACCGCGGGCCGCAGCGTGAACGCGACGATCAGCGGCACCGCGCACAGCAGCACCGACCCGGCGATCCACGGGGCCGACCCGGACCCCCGCACCAGCGCGTCCCCGCACAGCCAGGCGACCAGCGCCAGCATCAGCACCCCGGTCACCATGGCCATGGGGGAGCGGTAGACCCGGTCGTCGTAGACCGGCTCGTCGGCAGCGGGGGGCACGGGGCTCGTCATGCCCCGATTCTGCCGCACGGCCGGTTCGCCCGGGCGGCCCGGCTCCGCCGGACCGCGCGGTCACTACGGGCGGGACGGCCCGCCGACCGGCAGGGCGCGCCGATCGAGCACCCGGGCGATCCGCTCCTCAAGGTGGGCCCGGCAGTCCGGCCACTCCGCCGCGGTGACGGAAAAGATCGCGGAATCCCGGAGCCTGCCGTCCTCACCCGGAGCCCACGACTTCGCCCAGTTCCGCAGCACGCCCTCGAAACGCGCGCCCGCGCCCTCTATCGCGGCCCGCGAACGGCCGTTGCGCGCGTCCGTCTTCAGGTCGAGCCGCGCCACGCCCCACGCCTCGAACGCATGCCGGAACAGCAGGTACTTCGCCTCCGTGTTCACCCCCGACCCCTGAGCCGACGCCGCGAGCCAGGTGAACCCGACCTCGACCGCGCACAGCCGCTCCTCCCCGGGCCACAGCCGCGGATCGAGGAAGGCCGTGGCCCCGACCGCACGCCCGGACACCCGGTCGACCTGCGCGTACGGAACCACCTGCCCGGCGGCCGCACGGCCGAGCTGGGTCTCGACGTACCCCGCGACCTCGGCCGCGCCGGGCACCCACGTCAGCCCGTAGGACCCCCGGTCCTCCTCCGCCGCCACCGCCAGGTCCGCCGCGTGCTGGTGCCCGAGCGGCTCCAGCCGCATGAGCGAGCCTTCCAGAACCGGTCCCGCAAACGTGAAACTCATCGTCACCCATCCACCCGCAGCCAAAGGAACGTCCGTCCGCCCGAGGGCAGCGTTCCAGACGGGTGGCGCGATGTCGCGCGAAATTGGGTACCGAGGGACCGAGGGACCCCGGCTCCGCCGGGGCGCGGCTGCGCCGCGAGAGGTTCGTTGTGCGCGTCCGGGGTCGGGGAGGTTCCGGGGGCTGCCCGCCAGTTCAACTGTCTCTTCGTGCCGGGTCACCCTGTCAAGGGCGCTCCCTGCGGTCGCGTCGCTTCGCGATGGCCTTCGGCCACCCTTGACAGCGCGCCCCGTCACGAAAAGCCAAGAACTGTCGGGCGGCCCCCGGGGGAAGGCATGGGGGACCTGACCCATGAGCCGGGATTCCGGGCGGGTGGCCCAGCGGCCGGGTGCGGCCAAGCCGCGCCCTCCGGGCGGACAGACCACAGACGACAAGCGACAAGCACGCGGGCAGATCGCTACACAGTCCGGGTCAGGGAGGCGTCTGCGGGCTGTTTGTGCCTGGGACTTCCGTCAGGCCGAAGTGGAGAGGGGTCTGGCGGCCGTCCGCCCCAAGATGAAGGGTCCAAATCGTCACAAAAAGGGCGCTTTGGAGTGGTGTTGAGTGTCGAGAGTTGCTTGACCCGACTCCATGCTCATCTGGCCGAGCTTTCGGCCTTCCCGCACCGCCCGCCAGCCCCAAACAGCCCGCAGACGCCTCTCTGAGCGCAACTGTGTAGCGATCTGCCCGCGCGCTTGTCGTCTGTCGCCTGTCCGCCCGGAGGGCGCGGTTTGGCCGCATCCGGGACCGGGCTGGGCCGCTCCCACCCCTGGCAAGTGCTGTCGGTCCCCCCTGCCTTCCCCCGGGGGCCGCCCGACAGTTCTTGGCTTTTCGTGGGGACGGGATCTGTCAAGGGTGGCCGAAGGCCATCGCGAAGCGACGCGACCGCAGGGAGCGCCCTTGACAGGTCACGGCACCACGAAGAGACAGTTGAACTGGCGGGCAGCCCCCGGAACCTCCCCGACCCCGGACACCCGAAGCCACCGCCTCTGCGGCGAAGCCGCACCCGGCGCAGCCGGGCCCCACTACCCGCCCGCGCTCGGCAGCGGATACGACGCCGTCGCCCGGGTTCCCGACCCCGGCCCCGTGACCGTCAGTACCGGCGTCCTGGTGTTCGTCTTGGTGAGGGCGAGGTGGAGGCCGCTGAGTGTCGTGGTCGGGTGGGTGCGGTCGAGTTTGTCCATCACGCGGACCAGGTACGGATTGCCGGGCTTCCAGCCCGTTCCCACGTACCGGATCCAGGCTTCGGGGCCCTCCGCCTTGTTGCGCAGCACTGCGACCAGTCCCTTGCCGATGTAGACCGGCACCCCTTCGTAGCGGCTGCCATCGGTTGCGGTGCCGGAGGGGGAGGGCGGCGCTGCCACCGCCGGGCCCGTGGCCGCGTACGACGCTGGCGTGGCCGGTGTGAGCAGGGTCGCGGCCAGGGCTCCGGTCAGGGCGGCGGTGACGAGGGAGGTGCGGAGGGTGTGACCCATGACGACTCCGGTTCGTGTCGTGGCCGCAGGGCGACAGGTGGGTGTCAGGTGGAAAACCGCTACCCGCAACCGTCCCACCCCGGCCCCGACCCCGCACCCCCGTCACGCCCCGGCGTCGGGGGAGACCGTTCGGTGACCGCGCCCGTGACCGATATCGGTCAGTTACAGGGGAGGGGGTGACAGGCCGCTACGCGCGTAGATATGCTCATCTGGTGACCATGCCCACCACACTCCCCGCATTCGCTGACGTGACGACGTCCGACAGCGCGCTGCGCCGCTTCCTGCACGGGCTGCCCGGCGTCGACGCCGTCGGCCTGGAAGCGCGCGCCGCAGCTCTCGGCACCCGTTCGATCAAGACGACGGCCAAGGCGTTCGCCATCGACCTGGCCATCTCGATGATCGACCTGACCACGCTTGAGGGCGCGGACACCCCGGGCAAGGTCCGGGCGCTCTGCGCCAAGGGCGCGAACCCCGACCCGACCGACCGGACCACCCCGCGCACGGCCGCCATCTGCGTCTATCCCGACATGGCCGGCATCGCGCACGAGTCGCTCGCCGGGACCGGCGTCAAGGTGGCCTCCGTGGCGACGGCGTTCCCCGCCGGCCGCGCGGCCCTGCCGGTCAAGCTCGCGGACACCCGTGACGCCGTCGCGGCGGGCGCGGACGAGATCGACATGGTCATCGACCGTGGCGCCTTCCTCGCGGGCCGGTACCTGGACACCTTCGAGCTGATCAAGGCCGTGAAGGAGGCGTGCGTCCGCCCCGACGGGACGGCCGCCCGCCTCAAGGTCATCTTCGAGACCGGTGAGCTGTCGACGTACGACAACATCCGCCGCGCCTCCTGGATCGGCATGATGGCCGGAGCCGACTTCATCAAGACCTCCACCGGCAAGGTCGGCGTGAACGCCACGCCCGCCAACACGCTGCTGATGCTGGAGGCCGTACGCGACTTCCGTGCGCAGACCGGCGTACAGATCGGCGTGAAGCCCGCGGGCGGCATCCGTACGACCAAGGACGCGCTCAAGTTCCTGGTCCTGGTCAACGAGACCGTGGGCGAGGACTGGCTGACCAACGAGTGGTTCCGCTTCGGCGCCTCCAGCCTGCTGAACGACCTGCTCATGCAGCGCCAGAAGCTGAGCACCGGGCGTTACTCCGGTCCCGACTACGTGACGGTGGACTGATCACCATGGCTTCCCTTTTCGAGTACGCACCGGCTCCCGAGTCCCGCTCGGTCGTCGACATCGCCCCCTCCTACGGGCTGTTCATCGACGGCGAGTTCACCGACGCCGCCGACGGCAAGGTCTTCAAGACCATCTCGCCGTCCTCCGAGGAGGTCCTGGCGGAGGTCGCCCAGGCGGGCGCCGCCGATGTCGACCGCGCCGTGAAGGCCGCCCGCAAGGCCTTCGAGAAGTGGTCCGCGCTGCCCGGTTCCGAGCGCGCCAAGTACCTCTTCCGGATCGCCCGGATCATCCAGGAGCGCAGCCGCGAGCTGGCCGTCCTGGAGACCCTGGACAACGGCAAGCCGATCAAGGAGACCCGCGACGCGGACCTCCCGCTGGTCGCCGCACACTTCTTCTACTACGCGGGCTGGGCCGACAAGCTCGACCACGCTGGCTACGGCGCGAACCCGCGCCCGCTGGGTGTGGCCGGCCAGGTCATCCCCTGGAACTTCCCGCTGCTGATGCTCGCGTGGAAGATCGCCCCGGCGCTGGCGACCGGCAACACGGTCGTGCTGAAGCCGGCGGAGACCACCCCGCTCTCGGCCCTGTTCTTCGCGGACACCTGCCGTCAGGCGGGCCTGCCCAAGGGCGTCGTCAACATCCTCACCGGTTACGGCGACGCGGGCGCGGCCCTCGTCGAGCACCCGGACGTCAACAAGGTCGCCTTCACCGGCTCCACCGCCGTCGGGAAGGCCATCGCGCGCCAGATCGCCGGTACGGACAAGAAGGTGACCCTGGAGCTGGGCGGCAAGGGCGCCAACATCGTCTTCGACGACGCCCCCATCGACCAGGCCGTCGAGGGCATCGTCACCGGCATCTTCTTCAACCAGGGCCAGGTCTGCTGCGCGGGCTCGCGCCTGCTGGTCCAGGAGTCGATCCAGGACGAGCTGCTCGACGCGCTCAAGCGCCGCCTGTCCACGCTGCGCCTCGGCGACCCGCTGGACAAGAACACCGACATCGGCGCGATCAACTCCGCGGCGCAGCTGGCCCGGATCACCGCGCTCGCCGAGACCGGCGAGGCCGAGGGCGCCGAGCGCTGGTCCCCGGCGTGCGAGCTGCCGTCCGCCGGTTACTGGTTCGCCCCGACGCTGTTCACCAACGTCACCCAGGCGCACACCATCGCCCGCGACGAGATCTTCGGCCCGGTGCTGTCGGTGCTGTCGTTCCGTACCCCGGACGAGGCGGTCGCCAAGGCGAACAACAGCCAGTACGGGCTCTCCGCCGGCATCTGGACGGAGAAGGGCTCCCGCATCCTCGCGGTCGCGAACAAGCTCCGCGCGGGTGTCGTCTGGGCCAACACGTTCAACAAGTTCGACCCGACCTCGCCCTTCGGTGGCTACAAGGAGTCGGGCTTCGGCCGCGAAGGTGGCCGCCACGGCCTGGAGGGTTACCTCGATGTCTGAGTCTTCTGCCGCGACGCGGCTGAGCGTCTTCAAGACCTACAAGCTGTACGTCGGGGGGAAGTTCCCCCGCTCCGAGAGCGGCCGGGTGTACGAGGTGAGCGATTCGAAGGGCAAGTGGCTGGCCAACGCCCCGCTGTCCTCCCGCAAGGACGCCCGTGACGCGGTCGTCGCCGCCCGCAAGGCCTTCGGCGGCTGGTCGGGCGCCACCGCCTACAACCGCGGCCAGATCCTCTACCGCGTCGCCGAGATGCTGGAGGGCCGCAAGGACCAGTTCGTCCGCGAGGTCGGCGAGGCCGAGGGGCTGTCCAAGTCGAAGGCGGCCGCCGTCGTGGACGCGGCCATCGACCGCTGGGTCTGGTACGCGGGCTGGACCGACAAGATCGCGCAGCTCGTGGGCGGGGCGAACCCGGTCGCGGGGCCGTTCTTCAACCTCTCCACCCCTGAGCCGACCGGTGTGGTCACGGTCGTGGCCCCGCAGGACTCGTCCTTCCTGGGCCTGGTCTCGGTGATCGCCCCGGTGATCGCGACCGGCAACACCGCGGTCGTCATCGCCTCGGAGAAGTCCCCGCTCCCCGCCCTCTCCCTGGGCGAGGTGCTCGCCACCTCCGACCTGCCCGGCGGTGTGGTCAACATCCTGTCCGGCAAGGCCGCCGAGATGGGCCCGCACCTGGCCTCGCACCAGGACGTCAACGCGATCGACCTGGCGGGTGCCGACGAGGCGCTGGCCAAGGAGCTGGAGATCGCGGCGGCGGACAACCTCAAGCGCGTGCTGCGCCGGTCGTCCGCGGACGACTGGAGCGCCGACCCGGGGACGAAGCGGATGACCGCGTTCCTGGAGACGAAGACGGTCTGGCACCCCACGGGCTCGCTGGGCGCCTCCGGCTCCGCTTACTAGGTCGACGGGGCCCAGCCCCTGACCGGCCTACGGGCCTCCTGAGACCGGCCCCGACAGCGACCCCCGTGCTGTCGGGGCCTTCCCGTACCCGCTCCCGGGTCTACTTCACGTCTATTTCACGGCGCCGGGGAGCAGCGGCCCCAGCAGCGAGGCGGCCGCCGCCCGGGGGAGTTCGCCGACCTTGGCGCCCTTGGTCACGCTGTCGGTGACCATGTTCGTGCCGACCGACGGGAAGTCCGCGACCTTCGTGGCGATGCCGTTGTTCAGCGGGTCCACACCGGTGTTGGCCAGCGGGTTGACCTGGAGGTTCTTGATCGGGTCGGTGACCCCGGCCAGCGCGGCCGGAACGTCCAGCTCACCCGCCTGGGCCGCGCCCGCGGCCAGGGCGAGGGCCGCACCGGCCATCGTGAGGGTGAGGCCTGCGGTGCGCAGGACCGACGAGGAGGCTGCGTGACGTGCCATGGAATTCCACCTGTGGTTGCGTCTGCGGTCGTAGTCGCGTGCGCACGCAGCGTAGTGGAGGTGTGATCCTGGATACCAACCGGCCACCTGGGGGACTCCCTACGCGGGTTAATGGTTCAGACTGGTGTCCCGTGAGCTGTTCCTCTCCCTCCCCGACCCGAGTCGTCCTGCTGACCGGTCCGTCGGGCTCCGGAAAATCCTCGCTGGCCGCGCGCTCCGGGCTGCCCGTGCTGCGCCTCGACGACTTCTACAAAGAGGGCGACGACCCCAGCCTGCCGCTGGTGGAAGGCAGCTCCGACATCGACTGGGACTCGCCGCTGTCCTGGGACACCGACGCGGCGGTCGCGGCCGTCGCCGAGCTGTGCGCGGGCGGCCGGACCGAGGTGCCGGTGTACGACATCGCCACCAGCTCGCGGACCGGCTCCGAGACCCTCGACATAGCGCGCACCCCGCTGTTCATCGCGGAGGGCATCTTCGCCGCGGACATCGTGGCCCGGTGCCAGGAGCTGGGCCTGCTGGCCGACGCGATCTGTCTGCGCGGGCGGCCCGCGACCACCTTCCGGCGGCGCCTCGCGCGCGATCTGCGGGAGGGCCGCAAGTCGGTGCCGTTCCTGCTGCGCAGGGGCTGGCGGCTGATGCGGGCCGAGCGCGGGATCGTGGCGCGGCACACCGCGCTGGGCGCGCACGCCTGCGCCCGGGACGAGGCCCTCGGCCGGCTGGCCGCCGCCGCGGCAGGGCGTCACCGTACGACGCGCAGCGGCGCGGCGGCGTAGCTCCGGGTACGTAAAAGCGGCGTAACTCCAGGACGTAAAAAACGAGCGGGATCACGCGGACCCCCGGCCGCCTGATCCCGCTCGTTCCCCCTCCGTGGCCGCCGTCCCACCCCCGTAGGACGGTCCCCCCGGCCGTGTGGTCTCCGTGGCGTTACGCCACCAGCTCCTCGAACGACTCCGCCTCGTCCGCGCCGAAGCTCAGGGCCTCGTCCTCGCGCAGGCGGCGCAGGGAGCGCCAGATGCTCGACTTGACCGTGCCGACGCTGATGTCCAGGATCTCGGCGATCTCCGGGTCGGTGCGGCCCTCGTAGTAGCGCAGCACCAGCATCGTGCGCTGCGGCTCCGGGAGGCGGGTCAGGGCCTGCCACAGGACGGCGCGCAGCTCGGTGCCGCGCATCGCGTCCGTGTCGGAGGCCGTCTCCGGCAGTTCCTCGGTCGGGTACTCGTTCAGCTTGCGGCGGCGCCAGGCGCTGATGTGCAGGTTGGTCATGGTGCGGCGCAGGTAGCCGCCGACGGCCGCCTTGTCGCTGATCCGGTCCCAGGCGCGGTACGTGGAGAACAGTGCGCTCTGGAGCAGGTCCTCCGCCTCGTGGCGGTCACCGGTGAGGTGGAAGGCGGTCGCGTAGAGCGAGGCCCGGCGCTGTTCGACGTACGCCGTGAACTCGGCTTCCGCCGTGACCGACGGGACGGGTGCGGCCGCGGGGGCCACGGAGGGGGCGGAGTACTTCTGTGCGTCGATGGCTACCGTGTGCGCCGGCCGCTGCCGGGCGACGGTGACCGGACGGACACCCGCCCGTCGGTTCACATCGTGCAGCCGCGTGACAACCGCGCTGGTCGTGGTGCCGTACAGCGTGTTCATCTCGCGCCCCCCGTCGTGGAGTGTGTGTGTCTGCTTCGGTCCCGCTGGTCCTGCTGGGTCCTGCTGGTCCTGCGTCTTGTGCGTTGGTAGAAGACTGCCCACGGCAGATAACCGGGGTGTCCTTCGACTGTCACAGGCCTGTCACAGCCACCTGTGGATGTGCCCGTGGCCGGAGTTCGCCGCAGGTTCGCCGCAGGACGGTCCGCGCGACGGTCGTACGCCGGACGGTCGATGGGACAGAATGAGCCCGTGCCTTTCCTGTTGCTGATCGAGGACGACGACGCCATCCGCACGGCCCTCGAACTCTCCCTGTCACGCCAGGGCCACCGTGTGGCCACCGCGGCGACGGGTGAGGACGGCCTGAAACTGCTGCGCGAGCAGCGGCCGGATCTGATCGTGCTGGATGTGATGCTGCCCGGGATCGACGGTTTCGAGGTGTGCCGCCGGATCCGGCGCACCGACCAGCTGCCGATCATCCTGCTGACCGCGCGCAACGACGACATCGATGTCGTCGTGGGCCTGGAGTCGGGGGCCGACGACTACGTCGTCAAACCCGTCCAGGGCCGGGTGCTCGACGCCCGGATCCGGGCCGTGCTGCGCCGCGGCGAGCGCGAGGCGACCGATTCGGCGGTCTTCGGCTCGCTGGTGATCGACCGCGCCGCCATGACCGTGACCAAGAACGGCGAGGACCTCCAGCTCACGCCCACCGAGCTGCGGCTGCTCCTGGAGCTGAGCCGGCGGCCCGGGCAGGCGCTCTCGCGCCAGCAGCTGCTGCGCCTGGTCTGGGAGCACGACTACCTCGGCGACTCGCGCCTGGTCGACGCGTGCGTCCAGCGGCTGCGCGCCAAGGTGGAGGAGATCCCCTCCTCGCCGACGCTCATCCGCACCGTGCGCGGCGTCGGCTACCGCCTGGACTCCCCGCAGTGATCCGTGCGGCGGCGGTGTCGCTGCTCGCGGGCCGGCGCTGGACGAGTCTGCGGCTGCGGCTGCTCCTGGTCTTCGCGCTGGTCGCGCTGACGGCGGCCGTCTCGGCGTCGGGGATCGCGTACTGGCTCAACCGCGAGGCGGTCCTCACCCGTACCCAGGACGCGGCGCTCGGCGACTTCCGGCAGGAGATGCAGAACCGGGCGGCGGCGCTGCCCGCCGACCCCTCGCAGGAGGAGCTGCAGCGCACCGCCGAGCTGATGGCGGGCAGCAGCCCCGGCTACAGCGTGCTGCTGGTGCGCGAGGGCAAGGACGGGCGCAAGGTGTTCGGGGCCGCGGGTCCCGACTCCTTCGGGCTGGACGACGTACCGAAGTCCCTGCAACAGGCCGTCAACGACCGGCAGAAGACCACGTCCGCCAACAACGCCGAGTACCACATGTACTGGCAGCGTACGACGCCACGGGGCCACCCGTACCTCGTCGGCGGGACGCGGATCGTGGGCGGCGGGCCGACCGGGTACATGTACAAGTCGCTCGCCCAGGAACGGGACGACCTGAACGCGCTGGCCTGGTCGCTGTGCATCGCGACCGGGCTCGCCCTGCTGGGCTCGGCGCTGCTCGCGCAGGCGGCGGCGCGCACCGTGCTCAAGCCCGTGCAGCGGCTCGGGGACGCGGCGCGCAAGCTCGGCGAGGGCGAGCTGGACACCCGGCTGGAGGTGTCCGGGACGGACGAACTGGCCGATCTGTCGCACACCTTCAACAAGACGGCCGAGGCGCTGGAGAAGAAGGTCGCCGACATGAGCGCGCGGGAGGAGTCGAGCCGGCGCTTCGTCGCCGACATGTCGCATGAATTGCGCACTCCGCTGACGGCGTTGACGGCGGTGGCCGAGGTGCTGGAAGAGGAAGCCGACACGCTGGATCCGATGATCGCACCGGCGGTCGGGCTGGTCGTGAGCGAGACCCGGCGGCTCAACATCCTGGTCGAGAACCTGATGGAGGTCACCCGCTTCGACGCGGGGACGGCCCGGCTGGTGCTGGACGACGTCGACGTCGCCGACCAGGTCACGGCCTGCATCGACGCGCGGGCCTGGCTGGACGCGGTGGAACTGGACGCGGAGCGCGGCATCGTGGCGCGCCTCGACCCGCGCCGCCTCGACGTGATCCTCGCGAACCTGATCGGCAACGCCCTCAAGCACGGCGGCTCGCCGGTGCGGGTCTCGGTGCGGGTCTCCGACCCCTCGGAGGACCGCTCGGAGGACCGCGAAGAGGGCCTGTCGTGGCTGGTCATCGAGGTCAAGGACAACGGGCCCGGAATCCCCGAGGAGGTGCTGCCGCACGTCTTCGACCGGTTCTACAAGGCGAGCGCCTCCCGGCCGCGGTCGGACGGCAGCGGGCTGGGCCTGTCCATCGCGGTGGAGAACGCCCACATCCAGGGCGGTGACATCACCGCCGCCAACGGGGACGGCGGCGGCGCGGTGTTCACGCTGCGGCTGCCGATGGACCTGGGAGGAGGTGCGGGCGGATGAGGGATCGCTTCGGACGGATGAGGCGGATGCGCAACGGGCTGCGCAACGGGCTGCTCTTCGGCGTGGCCGCCGCGGGGCTGCTGGCCGGCACGGCAGGCTGCGGGATCCGGGCCACGACGGTCCCGGTGGACGTCGGGGCGGCGCCCTCGCGGGTCTCCTGCGACACGCCCGCCCAGAACGGCGCGGACGCCCAGGGCTTCCGGGCCACCGTGCAGCTGGTGTGCGGATCGCAGCTGGTCGGCGTCGACCGGGTGGTTCCGCTCCCGGAGAAGAGCACCGTGCGCGACCCGCTGGCCCTGGTCGCGCAGGCCCTGCTGGAGGCACTGGAACGGGCGCCGTCCGCGCAGGAGACCGACGCCGGGTTCAGCACGGGGGTGCCGCAGAACCTCGCGGCCGGTACGGCGCGCCCCGGCGACCCCAAGGGCACGCTGCGCCTGAGCCGCAAGCCGGAGGACCTGCCGCCGATCGCCCTGTCCCAGATCGTGTGCACGCTCGCGGGCAACGAAGCGGCGGGCCTGGGCGCGGGCCCCGTCACCCTGGGCGGCCCCGACGCGGACCCGCCGCGCACCTGGGAATGCACGGAAGCCGTCCGCGCCCGCCCGGAATCCATCCCGACCCTGGGCGACGTGGTCAAACCAAGCCGCTCGGCGGCAGCGCCGCCGAGCGCGGGACCAGGGGCGTAAGGGGCCCCGCGGCGCCGCTTACCGCACGCTCCACGCGCTGATCGCGGCGAGCGGGACCTTGAAGGACTCGCCCAGCGCGGCGGGGAGGCTGCTGGAGCCGGAGATGAGCTGGCAGCCCTGGAGGTGGAGGAAGGCCGGAGGGTAATCGGGGATCTCCCCGGCCTCCCGGGCGAAGTCCTCGGCGAACCGCTCGTCGGGCAGCTCCGCGTCGCCGAGCCGCCCGGCAAGGCCCGTCGCCCAGTGCCGACGGGCAGCGATGCGACCGGTTATCACCACGCCCTGCGCGACGACCGTGATGCGCGGCCCCTGGCCCTCCATCTCCGTCCGGTTGATCAGATCGATGAGCAAGTCGTCCCGTGTGGTCATGACCGAACCTTAATGATCACGTCGGCGCGCGGAGCCGTGCCAGGGGCCGGGGGCGGCGACAGCCCCTGGGGACCGCCGGGCGAGGCGATGGTCGTTCTTGCAACGGTCAGCGGAGCGGAGGAAGTTGATGGACTCCGTGTCGACGCGCCAATCGTGTGGCTGGGCCTCTTCCTGCTACGGTCATCCGTTCGCCAAGGAGGTTGTGATGAATGGATCCCTGCCCATCGCTGCCCACGTGGATCTGCGCCGTCAGCCGGTGGAAGACGTGCTGGAGCGGGTAGAAGAGGCCCTGCACGTACGACTGGATCGGCAGGCGCTCGTACGCAAGCGCCGTTCCTTGGGAGGCCCTACGGAGCGGGGTACGTGGGTACGTATCGAGCGGCGGGGATTCGAGCGGATCGGCCAGCAGGGCTGGAACGGGACCGAGGCCGCCGCTGTGCTGCAAGGGGTCGCGATGCCCGAGTGGTACCAGGGCGTGGCGTGGCGCGAGCCGGGCGAGCCGGTGATGTGGCGCGCGGATGAGCTGGAGCTGCTTGCGTCGCCGTCTGTCGGCAAGGGCGCCCTGGTGCTCGAAGACCCGGGCCTGCCGGTCGAGTGGTGGGAGACGTTGAACGCCTCGCTGGACGCGCTTGCCTCACAGCAGACACCGCGGATCGCGACGCCGGACACGGTGACGATCACGCAGGAGCAGGTGACCCAGACTCTCGGGGCGGTCTTCCCCGGGGTGGCCGACACACAGATCGAGCGGTGGGCGCCGGCTCATGCGGACCTGACCTGGGCCAACGTGATGGGACCGGAGTTCTCCCTCATCGACTGGGAGGACTGGGGCATGGCGCCCCGGGGCCTGGACGCGGCAACGCTGTGGGGCAACGCGCTGGCCGTCCCGGGGCTCGCGGACCGCGTCCACCAGGAGCGGCGTGCGGACTTGGAGAGCCGGGACGGCAAGCTGATGTCGCTGTTCTTCCTGTCGAAGATCGTCGGACCCTACGCGTACGAGGAGGATCCGCTGCTGGCGCCGGCCCGGAAGGAAGCCGAGCGTCTGGTGGCCGAGCTTCAGCTCTGACGGTGTCCATGGAGGGCCCGCACGTACTGACTGACGGCGGAGGCGTCCACCTCCGCGCCCAAGGCCTCGACCAACTGGGCCAGGTGCCCAGGGTCGTCGGTTCCAACCGCGACCGCAGCAGCGCTCGGCAAGTGGAACGCCGTACGGAATGCCGCCTGCACGCGGGACAACCCATCGTGGGGCGATCGGAGGAACGGGCGGGGGTCGAACTCCTCCCACACCTTCCTGTGGCCGCCGCCGAAGGGGCTCATGCCCCAGGTCTCTCCCGCCTGCCAGACGGCGCGCAGGGCGGTTGTGGCGTCGAGGAGGTCGACGCCCACGAGGAACCCGGCCCGGACCATCAAGACGTCCGGGGACGGCAGGTCGTCCACCTGGACCATTCCGAGCGACCGGGTATCCCAGGAGGCCACACCCCAGACGCGGCACAGACCGTCGCGGGCGGCGTCGGCCAGGGCGGTGCAGGCATGGCCGAGGAGGGCGTGGCCATCGGCATGGGACAGACCCGCGAGGCTCCGTTCGGGGTTGTGGAGGAGCACGGTGTCAGGTTCCCTGCCGAGTTCGCGGGCCGCTCGCTCAACGGCCAGTCGCAGCCGGACCGGATCAAGGGAGTGCTCAGCACCTCCGGGGCTTGGGAAGAAGCCCACCTTCGTGGAGAGGGTGAACTTCGGCAGCAGATCGGCGGCCGTCTCGGCCAGCACCGCGTGAGAGCGGAAGCCGAGGTAGGGAGCCGCAGTGTCCAGGGTGGTGATGCCGAGGTCGAGTGCGGCCGTCAGGATGTCGCGGTGGTGACGAGACCGGTGTAGGCCGAGGACAAGGCGGGGGTCAGCTCCGTGCACAGTTCCTCCTTCAGCAGGTTCTCGGCCAGCTGATCCACGTCCAGGCCGGTCTTCTCGGTGGCGTCGGCGATATCGACGGGGTGGCCGCTCAGCAGCAGGGTGAGGGCGGGGTACGCCTTGCCTGTGAACGTGAGCTTCTTGCCCGCGGCGAGCACGTCCACGGTGTCGTGGTGCTGCTCGATCACGGGCTCGAAGTCGGTGACGCACACGACGGCCGCGGGCTTGCCGAACAGGCCGGTTGCCGGGACGTGCCGGGCGGCCAGCCGTTCCCGCTCACGGGAATTGAAGAAGGCCTGCGGGGGCAGCTTCGTAGCCATCTCGGCGACAGCGTCGGCCAGGAGCTGCTGTTGCCCGTCCCACTGGCCGGGGGAGTTCCAGCGGTCCAGGTCGTACCGGAACAGGTCCTGCGTGCGGGCCTGGTCGGCGAGCCAGGCCAGCCAGTTCACGCCGACGCGCTTCACGATGCCGAAGGTGGCGTGGAGGCTGTAGCCGTCGCCCTGGTCGTGGCGGGTGGCCTGGTGCCAGAAGCCGCGCGGGATGTGCATCACGTCGCCGGGCTCCATGACGCCCTGCCACACGATGTCCTCGCTGGGCTCGGCGTTGGGGGCGGAGTCGCGGTACATCGGAACCTTGCGCGAGGTACCGCGGACTTCCCAGCTCTTGCGGCCGGCGAGCTGGACGATCACGGTGTCGTGGTCGTCCCAGTGGAGCTTGAAGCCGCTGGCGTCCTGGGTGGTCAGGTAGGCGTTCACCTGCACCAGCTCGCGGGCCCACCACTGGAGGGCGCGGCAAGTGGCTTCCATGGCCGGGTCGAAGAAGTCGACCTCGTCCAGGACCATGGTGCAGCCCTCGCGCATCAGCCCGCCGACGCGGCGCATGTCGGCCATGGGGATGGCCTGTCCCCGCCGGGTGACGGAGGGGTGGATGTAGCGGCCGGGGTGCAGTTCGGCCCCGCCCTGGAAGATGCGGAACTGGGGCGTGGTGACGCTGCGGCGCATCACCAGGTCCAGCAGCTTCCTGGGGTTGAGCAGGCGATCGAGCAGAGCAAGGTCTTCGATCGTTCCCCGGGCGAAAGCGGCTCCGAGTTCACCGGGCCCGTCCCAGCCGAGGGCTTTCTCCAGTGCGGTGACGAAGAGGTGGTCCACGTGTTCCTCCGGTCGGTGTCATAGCGGGTGAAGGCCGGGGGCCCGCTGTGGATGACGGGCCCCCGGGTGGTGCTGTGGCGTACTGGCGGGGCTACTCCTGCGGGAGGTTCAGGCCGTCGCGGTTCTCGCCGTCGTCGCCCGCGGAGGTGCCGGTGGAGTCGGACTCCGCCGCCGCAGCGGTAAAGCGGTCCTGGACCTTGATCAGGCTCTCGACGCCGATCAGCAGGTCTTCCTTCTGTGCTGCCATGTGTGTCTCCATTTCCTGGAAGTCCAGGGCCGACGGGTGCCGGCCCAGCCCCGATGGGGCGTGCCTCACCAGCGCCTGGTGATTCCGGGCCGGTGAGGAGACGGGGGTGGCGCGAGGCCACGGATCGCGCGAACTCGGGATTCGTGCCGAAGCGGTCACTACGCCGCCCCCGGCGCGATGGATGCCGGCCGAAGGGCACGGGCCGACGACGACGTACCGCCACAGCGGGGGCACTCGCACGGTGGGTAGCGGCCGGGGTTGGAAAGGATGTCGAACGGGTCGCCTTCCAGGACCCGCGTGCTCGGCGACCACGTCCGGCCCGAGTCCCGAGACACCCGGATGCTCATCCGGACGCGGGGTTCTATGCCCAGGTCAGAGGTCTTTCCGAGGGCCGTTCGCTCTGTGTCAGGAGTGCCCGCCGACTCGTTTAAGGCGGTCGTCCTCGGTCGCTTCGCCATGTCCAGAAGGATCGCGATCAGGACGACGGGCCAGAAAGGTCCAGCGGATTACCCAACTTGGGTAACATCACGTTCGGTTGAGACCTTGCAGCGATCCGTAGTCTTCCTCCGGAGCGTGCCCCGATGCCCGAGTCACGTCGCACGAAGGAACTTCCGGCGAGTCTGCTCACCGAGCCCGAGATGATCGACGCTTGCCGCGCCCGTGACTTCGCGAGGGTCTTCCGGCTGGTGAAGACGCGGGCGGGCATCTACCCGTCGATGATCGCGCGGCAGTGCGAACTGACGCCGAGCCGAGTGGGTGAGGTGATCGCGGGCCAGCGGCAGCTCCTCCACATGGAAGTGATCGAGCGGATCGCCGATGGATTGCGCATCCCGGGGCACATGCTTGGGCTTGCCCGCCGCACGTGGGAGACGCCCGCTGTCTTGGCAGCGGCCGAGCAGGGGAGGCCGGAGTTCGGCCACCTGGCGGCTGAACCCAAACCCCTCAGCGTCTTACCAAGCGTGGAGGTGGACAGCATCCTGGCCTTGGCCGCCGGGACGAACCCCAGCCCATCCACGCTGCACGCCCTACGCTCTTCGATCGAGGACTACTGGCGTCGCGATGACGAGCACGGGGGCGAGACGCTTCGACCCGCCGTCGTCGGCCAGCTGCGATATGTCGAGGGGCTGCTCAAGGACCAGCGGCCGAGGCTGATCCAGCACGGCCTGTACGGCATCGCGGCGGAGCTGGCGCGGTTGACCGGGTGGACGTTCTTCGATGCCCGGCAGTACCACCAGGCCCGCGCGTACTTCGCGGAGGCTCTGCGACTGGCCCGTGAGATTGACGACCACCCATTCATGGCCAACGTGCTGGCGTGCATGAGCCTGCAAGCGACGTACCAGGACAAGCCGGCGGACGCGCTTGCGCTGGTGTCTGCTGCCCAGGACCAGGCCCGAGCGGCCCTCGGCACTACGCCGAGAGTCCGGGCCATGCTGGCCATGCGGGAGGCGTTCGCCCATGCGACCTTGGGTGACCGGACAGCGACCCACACCGCGATCTCGGAGGCGCACAGTCAGTACGGGCGGATCAAAGCGGATGACCCGGACCCGGCATGGGTGGCGTACTTCGACGAGCTGAAGCTCATCGTGGACACGGGCATCGCGCACGGCCGTCTCGGCGAGGCGGCGATTGCCGAACCGTTGATCGCGGATGCACTGGAGCGGGAGGACCCCGCGAACCAGCGCGGTAGGGCGCTTCACGCCTTCTGGTTGGCCCGTACCCAGCTCCAGCGGGGCAAGCTCGACCAGGCGTGCCACACGGCGATCGAGGCACTGGTACCCGCCGCAGCCGTGTCGTCCGAGCGGGTGACCGGACACCTTCGCGAGTTCTACGAGCAGCTTGCGCCCTATCGCGAGGTGCCGGCCGCGGTTGCCTTCGAGGCACGCCTACGAGCGATGCTCCCCCCGCCGGGTCAGCGAACCCCTTCGTCCATCAGGACGTAGAGGAGGCCTACGAGGGAGCCGCTGCTGACGATCTCGCGGCGGTCGATCATGCCCCGGATGTTCGCCAGCGGGATCCACTCGATCCGGTCCGACTCGTTCTTCTCGGTCGGCGGCCCCTCGTACGTCGCACTGTCCGCGCGGAACAGGTGGTGCTGTGAGTCCGTGATGCCGTTTGCCGGTTCGGCGTAGATCAGCGGCTTCATCGGACCCGGACGCCAGCCGGTCTCTTCGAGGACTTCACGAGCGGCAGCCTCGCCGGGCGTCTCGTCCGCCTCCACCAGACCCATGGGCAGCTCCCAAGCCCACGCGTCCGTGATGAAGCGGTGGCGCCACATCATCAGGACCTCTTGGCGGTCATTGATGACAGCGGCCACGGCCAGGTGGCGGAGCTTGACGACGTGGTGTTCCCAGCGGTTCCCGTCCGGCGTCTCGATGTCGGTGAGCCAGAGGTTCACCCACTTGTTCTCGTAGATCGGACGTTCCCCGTGGATCTTCCACTGCATCGCTGCCGCCCCTCTCGATCGGCCTCCAGCATCGCAGAGTCAGATCGAACGGCAGCCAGGTTCGGGCCAATTCATGTCAGGATGACGAATAGGGCGACGTTGCCGCCACCATCCGTACGATCGCAGCCGAGCTGGGCCGCAGCCCGTCCACAGTCAGCCGGGAGATCCGCCGCAATCGCCGCACAGCTCAACGGCCGCCCACGCAAAACGCTCGGCTGGGAAACCCCAGCCGAGCGCCTGCACAAACTGCTCGCGGTCTGATCAACACAACCACGTGTTGCAACGATCCCTAGAAACCGCCCGGTGCTCGGGGGGCCTTCGGGTGTCTGCGGCGAAGGGCTAAATGCCCGCCGCCTCCGACAGGTCCTTCTTGATCGCGTCCAGGATTTCCTGGCCGCGGGTGCGGGCCCCGGTCAGGGCGGGGGCGTCCGGGACCGGGACGACTACCTCCAGGTAGCACTTGAGCTTGGGCTCGGTGCCGGAGGGGCGGACGATCACGCGGGCCTTGTAGGCGCCGTCGAGGTAGTAGCGCAGGCCGTCGGTGGGCGGCAGTGACGCCGTGCCCTCGTTCAGGTCCTCCGCCGAGACCACCCGCAGGCCCGCCAGGGAGACCGGCGGGCGCGCGCGCAGTGCCGCCATCGCCGAGGCGATGACCGAGAGGTCCTCGACGCGGACCGACAGCTGGTCGGTGGCGTGCAGGCCGTGGGCCATCGCCAGGTCGTCCAGCAGGTCGGTCAGGGTGCGGCCCTGCTCCTTGAGGACCGAGGCCAGCTCCGCCACCAGCAGGGCGGCCGTGACGCCGTCCTTGTCGCGGACGCCCTCGGGGTCCACGCAGTAGCCGAGCGCTTCCTCGTACCCGTAGCGCAGGCCCTCGACCCGGGCGATCCACTTGAAGCCGGTCAGGGTCTCCTCGTAGCCGACGCCCGCCGCCTCCGCGATCCGGCCCAGGAGCGAGGACGAGACGATCGATTCCGCGAAGGTGCCGCGGGCGCCCTTGGCCACCAGGTGCGCCGCGAGCAGCGCGCCGACCTCGTCGCCGCGCAGCATCCGCCAGCCGGAGGCGGCCGAGTCGTCCGGGACGGCGACCGCGCAGCGGTCCGCGTCCGGGTCGTTCGCGATCACGATGTCCGGATTGACCCGGGCGGCCGTTGCGAAGGACAGGTCCATCGCACCCGGCTCTTCCGGGTTGGGGAAGGCCACCGTCGGGAAGGCCGGGTCCGGCTCGGCCTGCTCGGCGACGAGCACCGGCGCCGGGAAGCCGTGCCGGGCGAAGGCCGCCATCACGACGTCCTTGCCGACGCCGTGCATGGCCGTGTAGACGGTCCGTACGGTCCTGGGCGACCCAGGGGTCAGGACCGCGTCCGTACGCGCCAGGTAGGCCTCCAGGACCTCGTCGCCGAGGTCCTCCCAGCCGCTCTCCGGACGCGGTACGTCGGCCAGCGCGCCGATCGCGTCGATCTGCGCCGCGATCTCCGTGTCCGCGGGGGACACGATCTGCGAGCCGTCGCCGAGGTAGACCTTGTAGCCGTTGTCCCGGGGAGGGTTGTGGCTCGCGGTCACCTCGACGCCGGCGACGGCGCCCAGGTGCCTTATGGCGTAGGCGAGGACCGGCGTCGGCAGCGGGCGGGGCAGGACGGCCGCGCGCAGACCGGCGCCGGTCATCACGGCCGCGGTGTCCCGCGCGAAGTCCGCCGACTTGTAGCGCGCGTCGTAGCCGACGACCACGAGGCCGCCCGCGTGTCCCTGTGCCTTCAGGTAGGCCGCGAGGCCCGCCGCGGCACGGATGACCACGTTGCGGTTCATCCGCATGGGGCCCGCGCCCAGCTCGCCGCGGAGGCCGGCGGTGCCGAACTGGAGCAGACCGGAGAACCGGTCCGCCAGCTCGTCCAGATCCCGCTTCTCGATGAGCTGCGCCAGCTCCTCGGCGGTCTCCGGGTCCGGGTCCTCCGCCAGCCAGGCCTGGGCCCGGCCGATCAGGTCGTCCTGTTCCTGCACTGCTTCCGCCTTACTTCTCGTAACCTCGCGGCCTCGCGGCCTTGCGTACGGCCGGCTCGGATGGCTCAGATCCGGGCGAGGACCTGGGTGAGCAGCTGACCCATGCGGGCGGCCGAGTCGCGGCCGGCCTGCAGGACCTCTTCGTGGTTGAGCGGCTCGCCGGACAGGCCCGCCGCCAGGTTGGTGACCAGGGAGATGCCCAGGACCTCGGCGCCGGCCTCACGGGCCGCGATGGCCTCCAGCACGGTGGACATGCCGACCAGGTCCGCGCCCATGACGCGGATCATGTTGATCTCGGCCGGGGTCTCGTAGTGCGGGCCGGGGAACTGGACGTAGACGCCCTCTTCCAGCGACGGGTCGATCTCCTTGCACATCGCGCGCAGGCGCGGCGAGTACAGGTCGGTCAGGTCCACGAAGTTCGCGCCGATGATGGGCGAGGTGGCCGTCAGGTTGAGGTGGTCGCTGATCAGGACCGGCTGGCCGGGGCGCATGCCCGGGCGCAGGCCGCCACAGCCGTTGGTGAGGACGATGGTCTTGCAGCCGGCGGCGACGGCGGTACGGACGCCGTGCGCGACGGCGGCGACGCCGCGGCCCTCGTAGTAGTGGGTCCGGCCGAGGAAGAGCAGCGCGCGCTTGTCGCCGATCTTGTACGAGCGGATCTTGCCGCCGTGTCCTTCGACGGCGGGCGGGGGGAAGCCCGGGAGTTCGGTGACCGGGAACTCGGCCTCGGGGGCGCCGAGCGCCTCGGCGGCGGGCGCCCAGCCGGAGCCCATGACGAGGGCGACGTCGTGGGTTTCGGCGCCGGTGAGCTCACGCAGACGCGCGGCCGCGGCGTCGGCGGCGGCGTGGGGATCGGTAACAGATGCGTTCACGCGGACGAGCGTAACCGCTCTGCCCCTACGCGCGTAGATGGCACAGCTCACGGTGTTCGGATCGTTGCTTTGTCGTTTCCGACCAATTGTCCCGGCGGGTCCGGCCGAATGCCCTGGCGGGGGCGGGGCCAGGGCGCGGGCCCCCGCCGGGGCGCAGGCTCAGCAGGGCCGCTTGCGGAGTTCCATCACATAGTCGTGCGGCGCGCCCGCGGATTCGGCGGCGTCCGCCAGCTCCCCGAGGTACCGGGCCGACGGCAGGCCGCCCTCGTACCCGTTCAGGACGTACACCCAGGCGGCTTCCTCGCCGTCCAGGGTGTGCACCCGCACCCGCATCCGGCGGTAGATGTCGAGCCCGACGCCCTCCCACCGGTCCATGGACTCCTCGTCCAGCGGCGCGATGTCGTACAGGGCGACGAAGACCTGGTGGCGGGGTGCTTCCACGATCGTGGCGAGCGCGCCTTCCCAGCCCATCTGTTCCCCGCCGAACGTCAGCCGCCAGTCGTTCAGCCACCCCGTTCCGCGCAGCGGGGAATGCGGAGCGCGGCGCGTCATCAGCCGCGGGTCGAGGTTGCCGGCGTACGCGGCGTAGAGCGACATGAGGTCGAGGGTACGGGAGGGACGGCGGTGGACGCGTGCCCGGATGGCGGGACCGGGCGCGAAGCACCTTGATGCGTGCGGGACAATGGGGGACGGAATGCATCCCCCGGGGAGACCCCCGGAACCCCCGGCCGGGGGGCAGCCGGCCGGGTAGACGTGAGGCGGACTTTTCGTGACCCGGATCGTGATCATCGGCGGCGGCCCAGGCGGCTACGAGGCGGCCCTGGTGGGGGCCCAGCTCGGCGCGGAGGTGACCGTCGTGGACTGCGACGGTCTGGGCGGGGCGTCGGTCCTCACCGACTGCGTGCCCTCCAAGACCCTGATCGCCACCGCCGAGGTGATGACGACCTTCGACTCGTCGTACGAGGAGCTGGGCATCGTCGTCGCCGACGACACCCCGCCGCTGGAGCAGGCGGCCCGGGTGGTCGGCGTGGACCTCGGCAAGGTCAACCGACGGGTCAAGCGCCTCGCGCTGGCCCAGTCCCACGACATCACCGCCTCCGTCACCCGGGCGGGCGCCCGCGTGCTGCGCGGCCGCGGCAAGCTCGGCGGCCCGCAGGGCATCGACGGCACCCGTGACGTCATCGTGACGGCCGCGGACGGTACGGAGACGATCCTGACCGCCGACGCCGTCCTGATCGCCACGGGCGGGCACCCGCGCGAGATCCCGGACGCGATGCCCGACGGCGAGCGGATCCTGAACTGGACCCAGGTCTACGACCTGGAGGAGCTGCCCGAGGAACTGATCGTGGTCGGCTCCGGCGTCACCGGCGCCGAGTTCGCCGGCGCCTACCAGGCCCTCGGCTCCCGGGTCACCCTGGTCTCCTCCCGCGACCGCGTGCTGCCGGGCGAGGACCCGGACGCCGCGGCCGTCCTGGAGGACGTCTTCCGCCGCCGCGGCATGAACGTCGTCGGCCGCTCCCGCGCCGAGTCCGCCAAGCGGGTCGGCGACCGGGTCGAGGTCACCCTCTCCGACGGCCGCGTCATCACGGGCACGCACTGCCTGATGGCGGTCGGCGCGATCCCCAACACCCGGAACATGAACCTGGAGGAGTCCGGGGTCAAGCTCACCGAGTCCGGGCACATCTGGACCGACAAGGTCTCGCGGACCTCCTCGCCGGGCGTGTACGCCGCCGGTGACGTCACCGGGATCTTCGCGCTGGCGTCCGTCGCGGCCATGCAGGGCCGGATCGCGATGTACCACTTCCTGGGCGACGCGGTGACCCCGCTGAACCTCAAGACGGTGTCCTCGAACGTCTTCACCGACCCCGAGATCGCCACCGTCGGCTACACCCAGGCCGACGTGGACTCCGGCAAGATCGACGCCCGCTGCGTGAAGCTGCCGCTGCTGCGCAACCCGCGCGCCAAGATGCAGGGCATCCGCGACGGATTCGTGAAGCTCTTCTGCCGTCCCGGCACCGGGATCGTCGTCGGCGGCGTGGTCGTGGCCCCGCGCGCGAGCGAGCTGATCCATCCCATCTCGATCGCCGTCGACAACAATCTGACGGTCGAGCAGATCGCAAACGCGTTCACCGTGTACCCCTCGCTGTCGGGGTCGATCGCCGAGGTGGCCCGCCAGCTGCACACCCGCAAGGCGGCCGGGGAAGCGTAATTGCCGTTCCCCTTCCGGAGCTTCTCCTTCCGGAGCTTCCGGCGCTTCCGGTTCCGGCCGGTTGCGCCGGAAGCGCGCATATCACACCAGTGCCCGATCTGTTCTCATCTTCTGCATTTCGGTGCCGGGCACTGAAAGGAACGGACTGGTTGCGTTACTGTCAGTTTCGTGTTCGCTGCAGAACGTCGTCAATTGATCCTCGAAATGGTGCGCGCCAACGGAGCGGTATCGCTCCGTGAGCTCGCCCGCGTCGTCCAGACCTCCGAAGTGACCGTACGGCGGGACGTGCGGGCACTGGAGGCAGAAGGACTCCTCGACCGCCGGCACGGCGGTGCGGTCTTGCCGGGCGGTTTCACGCGGGAGTCCGGCTTTCCGCAAAAGTCCCATCTCGCGACGGCGGAGAAAACCGCCATTGCCGATGTCGCGGCGAGTCTCGTCGAAGAAGGCGAGGCCATCGTCGTCGGCGCGGGCACCACGACCCAGGAGCTGGCCCGCCGGCTCGCCCGGGTGCCCGGTCTGACCGTCGTCACCAATTCGCTGCTCGTCGCCCAGGCACTGGCGCACGCCAACCGGGTCGAGGTCGTGATGACCGGCGGCACCCTGCGCGGGTCCAACTACGCGCTGGTCGGCAGCGGGGCCGAGCAGTCCCTCCAAGGGCTGCGCGTCTCCCGGGCGTTCCTGTCCGGCAGCGGCCTGACCGCCGAACGCGGGCTGTCCACGTCCAACATGCTCTCCGCGAGCGTGGACCGGGCACTCGTCGCGGCGGCCGCCGAGGTCGTGGTCCTGGCCGACCACACCAAGCTCGGTACGGACACCATGTTCCAGACGGTGCCCACGGACGTCATCACCCGGCTGGTGACGGACGAACCGCAGCCGCACGACGACCGGGCCGCCACCGAGCTCCAGGCGCTGGCCGACCAGGGCGTTCAGATCACGGTCGCCGGGGGCACCGCCGCCCCCGCCGCCGACGGCATGCAGGGGCGGCGTCCGCGCCGGGACTCCCCGCTGCCCGTACAGCGCCGTGGCGGCCCCACCGCCCAACTGCGCAGCGCCCCTTCGGGGATGCTGGAGCAGCAGGCGGGGGAGCGCGCCAGGGTCGCGGACATGCGCCGCCGCTAGGGCGCGTGAACGCGTGGAAACGCCGACGGGGCTGGAGGGATGTCCAGCCCCGTCGGCGTGTACGAACGCCCTTGGCGGGCGCCCTTGACCGATGTCGGTCCTTGACTGACGTCAGTCCTTGATCTCGCAGATGGTCGCGCCCGAGGTGACCGAGCCGCCGACCTCGGCGGCCAGGCCGACGATGGTGCCGGAGCGGTGCGCGTTGAGCGGCTGCTCCATCTTCATGGCTTCGAGTACGACGATCAGGTCGCCCTCGTTGACCTGCTGGCCCTCTTCGACGGCGACCTTGACGATGGTGCCCTGCATCGGGGACGCGAGGGTGTCGCCGGACGCGGCCGGACCGGACTTCTTCGCCGCGCGCCGCTTGGGCTTGGCGCCCCCGGCGGCCGCGGTACGGGCCAGGGTCATGCCCAGGCTGGAGGGCAGCGAGACCTCCAGGCGCTTGCCGCCGACCTCGACCACGACGGTCTCGCGGCCCGGCTCGTCCGGCTCGTCGTCGGTCGCGGGGACCACGAACGCGGGGATCTCGTTGACGAACTCGGTCTCGATCCACCGGGTGTGGACCGTGAACGGGGTGCCGTCGGCGGGCGCGAACGCGGGGTCGGCGACGACCGCGCGGTGGAACGGGATGGCTGTGGCCATGCCCTCGATCTCGAACTCGGCGAGCGCGCGGGCCGCGCGCTGCAGGGCCTGCTCGCGGGTGGCGCCGGTGACGATCAGCTTGGCCAGGAGCGAGTCCCAGGCCGGGCCGATGACGCTGCCGGACTCGACGCCCGCGTCGAGGCGGACGCCCGGGCCCGAGGGCGCGGCGAACTTGGTGACGGTGCCGGGGGCGGGCAGGAAGCCGCGGCCCGGGTCCTCGCCGTTGATGCGGAACTCGAAGGAGTGCCCGCGCAGGACCGGGTCGCCGTAACCGAGTTCCTCGCCGTCGGCGATCCGGAACATCTCGCGGACCAGGTCGATGCCGGCGACCTCTTCGGTGACCGGGTGCTCGACCTGGAGGCGGGTGTTGACCTCCAGGAAGGAGATCAGGCCGTCGGCGGAGACGAGGAACTCGACCGTGCCGGCGCCGACGTAGCCGGCTTCCTTCAGGATCGCCTTCGAAGCGGCGTACAGCTCCGCGTTCTGGGCCTCGCTCAGGAACGGGGCGGGGGCTTCCTCGACCAGCTTCTGGTGGCGGCGCTGCAGCGAGCAGTCACGGGTGGAGACGACGACCACGTTGCCGTGGGAGTCGGCCAGGCACTGGGTCTCCACGTGGCGCGGCTTGTCGAGGTACTGCTCGACGAAGCACTCGCCGCGCCCGAAGGCGGCGACGGCCTCGCGGACCGCCGAGTCGTACAGCTCGGGGATCTCTTCGAGGGTACGGGCGACCTTCAGGCCGCGGCCGCCGCCGCCGAAGGCGGCCTTGATCGCGACCGGCAGCCCGTGCTCGGCGGCGAAGGCGACGACCTCGTCGCTGCCGGAGACCGGGTCGGGGGTGCCCGCGACGAGCGGGGCCCCGGCGCGCAGCGCGATGTGCCGGGCGGCGACCTTGTCACCCAGGTCGCGGATGGCCTGCGGGGGCGGGCCGATCCAGATCAGGCCCGCGTCGATGACGGCCTGCGCGAAGTCGGCGTTCTCCGACAGGAAGCCGTATCCGGGGTGGATGGCGTCCGCTCCGGAATCGGCTGCCGCCTGGAGGACCTTCGCGATGTCCAGGTAGCTGGCGGCCGGGGTGTCACCGCCCAGCGCGAAAGCCTCGTCGGCCGCGCGGACATGCAGAGCGTCCCGGTCCGGATCGGCGTACACGGATACGCTGGCGATCCCGGCGTCCCGGCAAGCCCGAGCAACGCGGACAGCGATTTCGCCACGGTTGGCGATGAGCACCTTGCGCACGATGACTCCCTCCTTGAAAACAAGCTGAGTTTAGGGACAGCCGACACGGCCTTTCGACCCGTCCCCAGAGGTGAGCTTGCCCACACGGAGCGTTATTCGAGGCTCCCTCGAGTGTCGACACCCCTTGTGGCGCCCCAGGTCAGCGGGATCCCCGACTGCACACTAGCCGGGCCGTGTGTCCAAGGTCTCTGCGTTTGGGGTCAGCGGGTCCACCGGTTTCTTTGTGGACTCCCTACCAACGGGCCCGGCTTTCTTTGCCCGTAACGAAGCCGCCCCGACCCCTTGTCCGGACGTTTACCCGTTAGTAGCCTCACCGAGTCGAACGCTTTTGTGGACGCATGCGGATCGGGTGGGGGCGCCGTGCTGCGCAGACTCGTGGCCTCGGTGGCCGCGATCGTGCTGGTGGTCGAAGCGGCGGTACTGGTGCTCGTGCACATCGTGCTGGGCGCGACCACGCACAACCAGGCCATGTCGATAGCGGGGATGGACCCGGACGTCATGTCCACGGCCACCTACGCCATGGGCGCGGGCATCGGGGCGTTCCTGCTGGCCGGGGCCGTGTTCCTGGCCGTCACCGCGGTCCGTGACCGCCCGCCGGGCCGCTTCGCGCGGGTGCTGGTGGTCGTCACGGCCGTCACCCACATCGTGCTCGGCGTCCTCGCCGCCGCGCTCGTCGGCTGGGGCGCCTTCGCCGCCACGATGCTGATCTTCTGTCTGCTCGTGCTGACCCTGACGCTCTACGCCGCCAAGGCCGCCGGCGAGATGAAGGTCACGTCCGAAAGTGTCACGTCCACAAGTCCGTGATGGACACGTTCAGTTCGCCCAGCAGTGAGCGCAGCAGCGGCAGCGACAGTCCGATCACATTGCCCGGGTCGCCGTCGATCCCGTCGATGAACGGCGCCGAGAGGCCGTCCAGGGTGAACGCCCCGGCCACGTGCAGCGGCTCGCCGCTCGCCACGTACGCCGCGACCTCCGCGTCGCTCGGCTCGCCGAACCGGACCGTCGTGGACGCCGTGGCCGAGACCTGAGCGCCGTTCGCGGTGTCGATCACGCAGTGCCCGGTGCGCAGCACGCCCGAGCGGCCGCGCATCGACTTCCAGCGGGCCGTGGCCTCCTCGGCGTCGGCGGGCTTGCCCAGCGCCTCCCCGTCCAGCTCCAGCACGGAGTCACAGCCGATCACCAGCGCCCCCGCGGCCTCGGGCAGGGCCGCCACGACGGCGGCCTTCGCCTCGGCCAGGACGAGCGCCAGCTCGGCGGGCGAGTCGGCCTCCAGGGCGTCCTCGTCCACCCCGCTGACGATCACGTGCGGGGCGAGGCCGGCCTGGCGCAGCAGGTTCAGCCGGGCGGGCGAGGCGGAGGCGAGGACGAGGGCGCGCGGCTGCGCGGGCGTGGTGGCGGTCATGGGGGCCATCGTAGGAGCCGTGGCAGCCCCACCAGACACCCCCTAGCGCAGACCGTGCACCCCGAGGACGTAGACGACCACCAGCATCGCCAGCGCCAGGATCACGCCCATCCGGCGGATCATCGACTGCGCCTCGCGCATGTCCTTCGGCGGCTCGTTCTTCGGATCGGACCAGAGCATTCCACGATCGTGCTCCGGGGACGCCGGTGGCGCCTGAGTACGGGTACTCAGGCGCCACCGTCCGTTCACGTCATCTTCGGCCCGGGCGCAGGCCCGCCGGCCCGCCCGGGTGCCGCTTCAGGAGGGCCAGTACGTACGCCCCCAGGCGCGCGGGCCGGGCTGCGGCAGCCGCCGCCGGGCCACCCGCGACGGGGCCGACCACGCGGCCTCGACGAGGGGCGCGCCCGGCGTGGCAGCCGCCAGCGCCGCCGCGCGCGCTTGGACCACCGCCAGTGCGGCGGCCAGCTCCTCGGGGGTCGGGTTGCCCTTGACCACCTTGATCATCACGGAGACCTCCAGGGTCAGGAGTCCTGTCAGGAGTATGGAAGTCCTACAAAGGAATGTTGCCGTGCTTCTTCGGCGGCAGCGACTCGCGCTTGGTGCGCAGCTGCCGCAGCCCCTTCACGATGTGCGCGCGGGTCTCCGAGGGCATGGTCACCGCGTCGATGTACCCGCGCTCGGCGGCCGTGTACGGGTTGAGCAGCGTGTCCTCGTAGTCGGCGATCAGCTCGGCCCGGGTGGCCTCCGGATCGTCGGCGGCCGCGATGGTGCGCCGGTGCAGGATGTTCACCGCGCCCTGCGCGCCCATGACGGCGATCTGCGCGGTCGGCCAGGCCAGGTTCAGGTCCGCGCCGAGGTGCTTGGAGCCCATGACGTCGTAGGCGCCGCCGAAGGCCTTGCGGGTGATCACGGTGATGAGGGGGACGGTGGCCTCGGCGTACGCGTAGATCAGCTTCGCGCCGCGCCGGATGATTCCGTTGTACTCCTGGTCCGTGCCCGGCAGGAAGCCCGGTACGTCGACGAAGGTCAGCACCGGCACGTTGAAGGCGTCGCAGGTCCGCACGAACCGGGCCGCCTTCTCGCTCGCGTCGATGTCGAGGCAGCCCGCGAACTGCATCGGCTGGTTCGCCACGATGCCCACCGGGTGGCCCTCGACCCGGCCGAAGCCGGTGAGGATGTTCGGTGCGAACAGCGCCTGGGTCTCCAGGAACTCGCCCTCGTCCAGGATGTGCTCGATCACGGTGTGCATGTCGTACGGCTGGTTGGCGCTGTCCGGGATCAGCGTGTCCAGCTCGCGGTCCTCGGCCGAGACCTCGGTGTCCGCCTCCTCGGGGAAGGCGGGCGGCTCGGAGAGGTTGTTCGACGGCAGGAAGGCGAGGAGCGACTTCACGTACTCGATCGCGTCCTTCTCGTCCCCCGCCATGTGGTGGGCCACGCCCGAGACGCTGTTGTGCGTGCGCGCGCCGCCCAGCTCCTCGAAGCCGACGTCCTCGCCGGTGACCGTCTTGATGACGTCCGGGCCGGTGATGAACATGTGCGAGGTCTGGTCCACCATCACCGTGAAGTCGGTGATCGCGGGGGAGTACACGGCGCCGCCCGCGCAGGGCCCGACGACCAGGCTGATCTGCGGGATCACCCCGGAGGCGTGCACGTTGCGGCGGAAGATCTCGCCGTACATGCCGAGCGCGCTGACGCCCTCCTGGATCCGGGCGCCGCCCGAGTCGTTGATGCCGACCAGCGGGCAGCCGGTCTTCAGGGCGAAGTCCATGACCTTCATGATCTTCTGTCCGTAGACCTCGCCGAGGGCCCCGCCGAAGACGGTGAAGTCCTGCGAGAACACGGCGACCGGGCGTCCGTCGACCGTGCCGTAGCCGGTCACCACGCCGTCGCCGTACGGCTTGGTCTTCTCCAGCCCGAAGTTGGTCGACCGGTGCCGGGCGAAGCCGTCCAGCTCGACGAACGAGCCCTCGTCCAGCAGCAGCGCCACGCGCTCACGAGCCGTCAGCTTGCCCTTGGCGTGCTGCTTCTCCACGGCGAGCGCGGAACCGGCATGGGTGGCTTCGTCGATCCGGCGCTGCAGATCCGCGAGCTTGCCCGCGGTGGTGTGGATGTCGATGGGCTCTGAGGGTTGAGACATCGGGGTCGCGGCTCCCTGGGTGGTCAACTGCCATGGTCAATGCGGTGACTGCTCTGGCTACTGGTGCGTAGCGTATCGGCGGGCATGGCGCTCGGCAGTGCGGCGTTTGCCACACCTACTGTGGGTTGCATGACGCCATCAGATGCCTCATCCGGAGCCTCCGCCGGCCGCTGGTCCAGCCTGGACCGGCCGCCCCTGTCCGCCGTCGCGCTGCAGCGGGCCCTCGTGGTTCCCGGCGGACTGTGGACCTCGGTCGAGGTGACCGGATCCACCGGTTCCACCAATACCGACCTCGCGGCGCGGGCCGCCCGGCTGCCCGAGGGTGCCGTACTGGTCGCCGAGGAGCAGACCGCCGGGCGCGGGCGCCTGGACCGGACCTGGACGGCGCCCGCCCGCTCCGGGCTCTTCTTTTCGGTCCTGCTCAAGCCCGGGCCGGACGTACCGGTGGAGCGGTGGGGGTGGCTGACCCTGCTCGCCGGGGTGGCCACCGCGACCGGGCTGTCCCGGGCGGCCGGGGTGGACACCGCCCTCAAGTGGCCCAACGACCTGCTGGTCAGCGTGGACGGCGACGAGCGCAAGACCGGCGGCATCCTCGCCGAGCGCACCGGGGACGGGGTGGTCGTCGGGATCGGGCTGAACGTCTCGCTCACCGAGGACGAGCTGCCCGTGCCCACGGCGGGCTCGCTGCTGCTCGCCAAGGCCACCGTGACCGACCGGGACCCGCTGCTGAAGTCCGTACTGCGCTCCCTGGAGCAGTGGTACGAACGCTGGCGGGCGGCCGGCGGCGATCCGGCGGCCAGCGGCCTGCAGGAGACGTACGCGGCGGGCTGCGCGACGCTGGGCAGGCACGTACGGGCGGAGCTGCCCGGCGGCCGGACACTGACCGGAACGGCCGAAGCGGTCGACGCGGACGGACGGCTGGTGATCCGCACGGCGGACGACGCCCACGAAGCGGTCGGCGCGGGGGACGTCGTCCACCTGCGGTCGGTCCACTAGGTCACGACTGGGGCGTCTCTCACCGCCCGACGGTGAACAGCTGGTGGAGTGGGGAGTGAGCTACGGCACACCTGCCGTATGGTTTAGGCGATCCCGGTGCTCCCGGTGATCAACCGGTTCGGCAGGGCAGTGCGCACGGAATGGACAGGAGGCGGCCCTTGACCGTCGACGACCCTACGTCCAGCGCGTCCGGCTCCCAGGGCGCCGGGCCGGTGAGCGGTCCGGGCACGCCCATCGGCCGTGACCAGCACACTCCCCACCACGAGGTCGACCACACGGCCCAGCCCACGGCGGATCCGCTCGCCATCCGGCTGGAGCAGCTCATCCTGGGCGCCGAGCGCCGGTACACGCCCTTCCAGGCGGCCCGCAGCGCCGGAGTCTCGATGGAGCTGGCGTCCCGGTTCTGGCGGGCCATGGGCTTCGCGGACATCGGGCAGGCCAAGGCGCTCACCGAGGCCGACGTGCTGGCCCTGCGTCGGCTCGCCGGTCTGGTGGAGGCCGGGCTGCTCAGCGAGCCGATGGCGGTCCAGGTGGCGCGCTCCACCGGGCAGACCACCGCCCGGCTGGCGGAATGGCAGATCGACTCGTTCCTGGAGGGGCTGACGGAGCCGCCGGAGCCGGGGATGACCCGCACCGAGGTCACCTACCCGCTGGTGGAGCTGCTCCTGCCGGAGCTGGAGGAATTCCTCGTCTACGTGTGGCGCCGCCAGCTGGCGGCGGCCACCGGGCGGGTGGTGCAGGTCGCCGACGACGAGGAGATGGTCGACCGGCGGCTCGCGGTCGGCTTCGCGGACCTGGTGGGTTTCACCCGGCTGACCCGGCGGCTGGAGGAGGAGGAGCTGGGCGAGCTGGTCGAGTCCTTCGAGACCACCTCGGCCGACCTGGTGGCCGCGCACGGCGGCCGGCTGATCAAGACGCTCGGCGACGAGGTGCTGTACTGCGCCGACGACGCGGCGACGGCGGCGGAGATCGCGCTGCGGCTGATCGAGACGATGGAGGAGGACCCGCAGATGCCCGAGCTGCGGGTGGGCATCGCCTTCGGCACGGTGACGACCCGGATGGGCGACGTCTTCGGGACCACCGTGAACCTGGCCTCGCGGCTCACGTCCATAGCGCCGAAGGACGCGGTGCTCGTGGACGGGGCGATGGCCCAGGAGCTGGGCCGCACCGGGGCCGCGCCGGTCTCGGAGAAGAAGGCCGCCGAGGCGGAGGCCGAGGCGGGACCCGACGCGGAGGGCGTGACGTACCGGTTCGCGCTCCAGCCGATGTGGCAGCGGCCGGTGCGCGGACTGGGGGTCGTGGAGCCCTGGTTGCTGACGCGGCGGACACCTAAGATCCCTGGGTAACGTTCGTTAACCAGGAGGGTGTGGGCGCTGTGGGGACTGGCACTGGGGACATCGGGGCTGGGTCTGAGGTCCGGTTCGGGGAGTTCGTCGCGGTACGGCGCCACGGCGACGGCGGCGTGGTGGCGGAGCTGGTCCTCGACCGCCCCAAGGCCATGAACGCCGTCTCCGACGCGCTGGCGCGCTCGCTGGCGGCCGCGTGCGCGGCGCTGGCCGCGGATCCCGCGGTCCGGGTGACCGTCCTGACCTCCACGCACGAGCGGGCCTTCTGCGTGGGCGCGGACCTCAAGGAACGCAACTCCCTCACCGACGCGGAACTGGCCGCCCGGCGGCCCGCCTCGCGCGGCGCGTACGGGGGCGTGCTCGCCCTTCCGATGCCGACCATCGCCGCGGTGCACGGCTTCGCCCTCGGCGGCGGCTTCGAGCTGGCCCTGGCCTGCGACGTGATCGTGGCCGACACCACCGCGGTGGTGGGCCTGCCGGAGGTCTCGGTCGGCGTCATCCCGGGCGGCGGCGGTACGCAGCTGCTCCCTCGGCGGGTGGGCGCCGCCCGGGCCTCGGAACTGATCTTCACCGCGCGGCGGGTGGAGGCGGCGGAGGCCCTGTCGCTCGGCCTGGTCGAATCCGTGGTCCCGGCGGGCACGGACCGCGCGGCGGCCCTGGAACTGGCCGGACGCATGGCGGCGAACTCCCCGGTGGGCCTGCGGGCCGCCAAGCGGGCGCTCCGGCTCGGGCACGGGCTCGACCTCGCGGCCGGGCTGGACGTCGAGGACGCGGCCTGGTGGGGCGTGGCCTTCTCGGCCGACCGTGCCGAGGGTGTGGCCGCCTTCAACGAAAAGCGCAAGCCGAACTGGCCGGGGGCCGCGGGCTGACTGCCGGCCGGCGCCCTCTCGGCCCGTCCCCGGCCCGCCCCTTGGTCCGGGCTGCGCCCGGCGAACCAGCCAGGCTGGGCAAAACCAGCCTCGCCGGCGTTTGAGGCGCGGGGTCTGGGGCGGAGCCCCAGTGGGCGACCTGCGGCGCCGCTTCTCAGGGCTCCGCCCCGAACCCCGCGCCGCAAACGCCGGCGGGGCTGAGGGTGGCGGCGCCGCTTCTCAGGGCTCCGCCCCGAACCCCGCGCCTCAAACGCCGGCGGGGCTGAGGGTGGCGGCGCCGCTTCTCAGGGCTCCGCCCCGAACCCCGCGCCTCAAACGCCGGCGAGGCTGAAAACGTGCGCAGTGCGGCCAAAACGGGCAAAGCTCCCTAATCTGGGGGGATGGGAGTTGACGGGCGGCTGCGGGCCGTGGTGGGACTCGCGCAGGCCATGGCGGCTGCGCACATGCCGCGCGACAGCGTGCGCGCGGCCGCCCGAGGGGCACGGCTGGCGATGGACGGCTCCTTCGCCGCCATCTCCGCGTGGGAGCGCGAGCGCGGCCGCCTGCGCGTCCTCGTGAACGAGGGGGAGCGCCGCGACGGCGAGGAGGAGTTCCCCGTCGACGAGTCCTACCCCGTGCACGACTTTCCCGAGATCACCGAGTTCCTGCACGAGCGCTGGGCCGGCGGCGGCGGCCCGCACGCCTGGGTCGAGAACGCCGTCGGCGACCGCCCCGGCCGCCGGGGCGAGGTGCTGCGCCGCCGCGGCCGCGGCACCTGCGTGGTGGCGCCCATCGTGCTCAGCGGCCGCGCCTGGGGCGAGCTGTACGTCGCCCGCGACGAGGGGCTCCCGGACTTCGACGAGGACGACGCCGAGTTCGCGACCGTACTGGCCGCCGTGGTCGCCGCCGGTCTCGCCCAGAACGAACGCCTCGAAGAGGCCCGCGCGCTCGCCTTCACGGACCCGCTGACCGGCCTCGCCAACCGCCGGGCCGTCGACATGCGGCTCGACGAGGCGCTGGAGGAGCACCGCAGCAAGGGCGCGGTGGTCAGCCTGGTGGTCTGCGACCTCAACGGCCTCAAGCGGGTCAACGACACCCTCGGACATGCCATGGGCGACCGGCTGCTGGAGCGGTTCGGCTCGGTGCTGAGCCTGTGCGGGGCCATGCTGCCGGGGGCGCTGGTGGCGCGCCTGGGCGGGGACGAGTTCTGTCTGGTGAGCGTGGGCCCGACCGCCGACGAGGTGGTCCGCGTCACCGAGGAGCTGTGCCTGCGGGCCGCCGAGCTGGAGCTGGGCGAGGGGGTGGCCTGCGGGGTCGCCTCGACCGGCGATGACATCGGGCTGGTGAAGTCCTCGCGGCGGCTCTTCCGGCTGGCCGACGCGGCCCAGTACAAGGCGAAGGCGGCCCGGCTGCCCAAGCCGGTGGTGGCCGGGCGGGACACGGCCGTGATGCGCCTGGCCGACGCGCCGCCCGCGGGGTCCGGCGAACGCCGCCGGTTCCGGGGCAGGTGACACCGGCTCGGAAACCGACCTAGTGACAGGTTGGGATTCAGTCCGTAGGGTGCTGAATATGGATATGCACACTGTCGTGATGGGGACGTCCGGGACCACCGCCGAGGACGTCATCGCCGTCGCCCGCCAGGGCGCTCGCGTCGAGCTGTCCGCCGAGGCGGTCGAAGCCCTGGCGCGTGCCCGCGCCATCGTGGACGCCCTGGCCGCCAAGCCCGAGCCCGTCTACGGGGTGTCCACGGGCTTCGGCGCGCTCGCCTCCCGGCACATCAGCCCCGAGCTGCGCGCCCAGCTCCAGCGCAACATCGTCCGCTCGCACGCCGCGGGCATGGGCCCGCGCGTCGAGCGCGAGGTGGTCCGCGCCCTGATGTTCCTGCGCCTGAAGACCGTCGCCTCCGGGCACACCGGGGTCCGCCCCGAGGTCGCCCAGACCATGGCCGACGTGCTGAACGCCGGGATCACCCCGGTCGTCCACGAGTACGGCTCGCTCGGCTGCTCCGGCGACCTCGCCCCCCTCTCGCACTGCGCGCTCACCCTGATGGGCGAAGGCGACGCGGAAGGTCCCGACGGGGTCGTCCGCCCCGCCGGCGAGCTGCTCGCCGAGGCCGGGATCACCCCCGTCGAGCTGCGCGAGAAGGAGGGCCTGGCCCTCCTCAACGGCACCGACGGCATGCTCGGCATGCTCGTCATGGCCATCGCCGACCTGAACAAGCTCTACACCTCGGCCGACATCACCGCCGCCCTCACCCTGGAGGCGCTGCTCGGCACCGAGAAGGTCCTCGCGCCCGAGCTGCACGCCATCCGCCCGCACCCCGGGCAGGGCGCCTCCGCCGCGAACATGGCCGCCGTGCTGAAGGGCTCCGGGCTCACCGGGCACTTCCAGGAGGAGTCGGCTCCGCGCGTGCAGGACGCGTACTCCGTGCGCTGCGCCCCGCAGGTCGCGGGCGCGGGCCGGGACACCATCGCGCACGCCAGCCTGGTCGCCTCGCGCGAGCTGGCCGCCGCCGTCGACAACCCGGTCGTCCTGCCGGACGGGCGCGTCGAGTCCAACGGCAACTTCCACGGGGCGCCCGTCGCCTACGTCCTGGACTTCCTCGCCATCGTCGCCGCCGACCTCGGCTCGATCGCCGAGCGCCGCACCGACCGGCTGCTCGACAAGAACCGCTCGCACGGCCTGCCGCCCTTCCTCGCGGACGACGCCGGCGTCGACTCCGGTCTGATGATCGCCCAGTACACGCAGGCCGCCCTGGTCAGCGAGATGAAGCGGCTCGCCGTACCGGCCTCCGCCGACTCGATCCCGTCCTCCGCGATGCAGGAGGACCACGTCTCCATGGGCTGGTCCGCCGCCCGCAAGCTGCGCACCTCGATCGACAACCTGACCCGGATCGTCGCCATCGAGCTGTACGCCGCCACCCGCGCCATCGAGCTGCGCCACGGGCTGACCCCGGCCCCGGCCAGCCAGGCCGCGATCGCCGCCGCTCGGGCGGCGGGGGTCGAGGGTCCCGGGCCGGATCGTTTCCTCGCGCCCGACCTGGCCGCCGCGGACGCGTTCGTCCGCTCGGGCGCCCTGCTGGAGGCCGTGGAGCCGGTCACCGGCAAGCTCGCCTGACCTGAGCGTTCCATGTCAAGGGCCGCCCTTCGGGGCGGCCCTTGACGCGTCTCAGGGGATCGGGGCCTGCGTCAGGCGCGGGCCCGGCGGGCCGAGAAGGCGACGAACCCGGCCCCGACCCCGAGGCAGAGCGTGCCGCCCAGCAGGTACGGACTCGTGTCCGTGCTGCCGGTGTCGGCGAGGAGCAGCCCGGGGTCCTGCTCCTGGGCCTGATCCTGGTCCTGGGTTTGGTCCTGGACCTGATCGCCGCGCACCCCGGTGACCTGGGTGTTCGCGTTCGCGGGCGCGCCGGGGGTGGCGTCCGCGGGGGAGACGGAGGTGGCGCCCGCGGAGGGGACGAACCAGAGGGCACCGAGCAGAGTGGTCGCCCCGAGAGCGGTGAGCAGCGGTCGACGTGCGGACACAGTTCGATCCCCCTTGTGGCAGCAGCGAATTGGCCGTGTGGGCAGATGCTAGTTAAAGGGGCGGGTCGTGGGAAACCCGGGGGTGGGGAACTGTTGGTCCTTTGGTTCGCTCTTGTGAGTGATAGTGCATTTGGGTGAGTGTCGTTACGGTCGGCAGTGTGAACCTCAAGGAGTGGGCGAAGGCGCAGGGTGTGCATCCGCAGACCGCGTATCGCTGGTTCCGTGAGGGCGTGTTGCCGGTTCCTGCTGAGCGGGTGGGGCCGCGCACGATCCTGGTCAACGTCGAGGCGAACTCGTCGCCGTCCGTGACGGGTGGTGTGGGCCTGTATGCCCGCGTTTCCTCTCACGATCAGAGGCAGGATCTGGAACGTCAGGTCGCCGGGCTGACCGAGTGGGCGGCGAAGGCCGGGCACCGAGTGGTGCGGGTCGAATCCGAGATAGCCTCGGGCATGCACGGCAGCCAGGCAAAGGCGCGTCGCCTGCTGGCCGACCCTGCGGTGACCACTGTGGTGGTCGAGCACAATGACCGCCTCGGCCGGATGAACATCGAACTCGTCGAAGCCGCCCTGTCTGCGACCGGCCGCCGCCTGGTGGTCCTGAACGAGGGCGAAGTCGAAGACGACCTGGTACGGGACATGGCTGAGGTCCTGACCTCCTTCTGTGCCCGCCTGTACGGCCGCCGCTCTGCGGAGAACCGGGCGAGGAAGGCTCTGGAGGCGGCGGCTGCCGATGACTGAGCGGCCGAAGAAGGAGAAGCTTCGTACCATCGACGCGCCGTTTGTGGTTCTGGGCCCGTCCGGTGTGGCGATACGCGACCGTCTCAAGAACCTCACGCCCGAGGACGAGAAGGTGTTGCGGCTGGTGGGTGAGCACCTTGGGCACCTGGCGTCCCTCGACCTTGCGGCCCGCTGCGCGGACGGCAACGGCCATGACGCGCAGAGGTGGGCGGCCCGCAAGCAGGGCCTGACCGCCGCCTCGTCGTCCCGCTGGGCCGGGTCGATCACGAAGGCCACACACGATCAGTGGGCGCTCTCCCGCCGTTGCCAGCTCGCGCACATGCAGAGCCTTGAGGCCGGCGTCCGCACGCTGATGCACCGCCTGTCCCAGCCGATCGGGGAGAAGGGCACGAAGCGGGCAGCGGGCGGCTACCGCTCCAAGGGCGAATGGTTCCACAAGTCCCGCCGCCTGCACGTACTGGAGCATCGTCTCGACATCGCGCGTGCTGAGCGGGAAGCGGGTGTGGTGCACGTGGTGCGCGGCGGCCGGAAGCTCCTGAATACCCGCCACAACCTCGAAGCCGCTCAGATCGATGAGTCCGAGTGGCGCCGACGGTGGGAAGCCGACCGCTGGTTCCTCCAGGCGGACGGCGAGTCGGGTAAGCGGTTCGGGAACGAGACGATCCGTGTCACACCCGACGGCGAGATCAGCGTCAAGCTGCCGACCCCGCTCGCGGCCCTGGCCAACGCGCCGCGTGGCCGGTACGTCCTCGCCTCCAAGGTGGCATTCGCGCACCGGGGCCAGGAGTGGGGCGACCGCATAGAGGCGAACCGGGCTGTCGCCTACCGCGTCCACCTCGACGTGGAACGCGGACGGTGGTACCTGACCGCCTCGTGGCAGCGCCCCGTCGTCCGGACGGTCCCGCTGGCGGCGGCCCGTGCCCAGGGCATGGTCGGCGTGGACACGAACGCCGATCACTTCGCCGCCTACCGGCTCGACGCGCACGGCAACCCGGTCGGCGACCCGCGTCGGTTCTTCTACGACCTGTCCGGCACCGCCGACCACCGCGACGCGCAGATCCGCCACGCCATCGCCCAGGTACTGCACTGGGCGAAGCGGTGCGGCGTGACCGCCATCGCGATCGAGAACCTCGACTTCACCGCCGAGAAGACCCGCGAGAAGCACGGCCGCAGAAAGCGGTTCCGGCAGCTCATCTCCGGCATCCCCACGGGCAAGCTCAAGGCCCGGCTGGTGTCGATGGCCGCCGAGATGGACTTGTCCATCGTGGCCGTGGACCCGGCGTACACGTCGATGTGGGGCGACCAGCATTGGCGTAAGCCGCTGGCCACCCCACGACGCAAAATGACTCGCCATGACGCGGCCTCGGTCGCCATCGGCAGGCGCGCCCTCGGGCACCCGATCCGGCGACGGACGGCACCGCCCCACGACGACCGGAGTGATCGTCGCGGGCATCGGACCGTCCAGGCCGGACCGGACACCCGCGAGCGTGAGGGAACCCGCCCACCCGTCACGGAACGTGCACACGATGCACGAAGCCGGACAGGGACACAGCGAACACGGGGGACCAGTGCATCCAAAACCGTTCGGGATGCGCGCAGTGCCAGGACACGGGTCCAAGACACACTCCTGATCACTGATTAGGAACGGTTCGCGAGCCTTACCCTCCGTCGTATGAACGCTTCTGAAGAATCACGTTACGTACGGCTTCGGGTTGATTTGGTGCTGGAGGTTCCGGAACCCGACGCACTCACCGGAGCCGCCCTCGCCCACATCAAGGCCGACGAGTTCATGCCCGAGGAGGAGCGCGGACACGCGGAATCGGCCGTGCGCGAGGACGCGTCGGAGGCGCTGGCGTACCTCATCGACCCCACCGACCTGGTCGCCGAGATCCCCGGGGTCGAGCTGGCGCAGGCCTCCTGGAGCACCGAGCCGGTCGAATACGACCCCGAGTCGATGGAGTGGGACATCGACGAGGAAGATGGGGTATTCGACGAAGAAGACGACAACGCCTGACCGTGCGGTGTCCCACATTCGAACGTGATGTGGAACCGACCCGGCACGTTAACGCGTTGTATGGATGAGGCAGGGATTGAGGCAGGGGAGTCAGCTCCCCTGCCCTGCTGATGCTCGGTGATCCGGCAACGATGGAGTGGCGTGTGAGGACGGACAGCAAGCGGCGCAGGCGTGGCCTCGTGGCCGCAGCGGCGGTGCTCGGTGGGGTACTGGTGCTGTCGGCGTGCAACGGCGGCGACGGCAAGGCCGCGGGCAGCGGTGACAAGACCAGCAAGTCCCAGGCGGACGTGGACGCGGCCGCCGCGAAGGACACGTCCAAGGCCCGAATAGTCATCGCACCCAAGGACGGCGCCACCAACGTCGGTCTGAACAACGCCGCCGTGACGGTGAGCGACGGCACGCTCACCAAGGTGGAGCTGAAGACCTCCGAGGGCGGCGCGGTCGAGGGCAAGATAGCCGCCGACGGCAAGAGCTGGAAGCCCGAGGCAGCGCTCAAGCGCTCCCAGAAGTACTCGCTGTCGGCGTCCGCCAAGGACGCGGGCGGCAAGGAGGCGCATGAGAACGCCTCCTTCACCACCGTCTCGCCGGAGAACAGCTTCATCGGCTCGTTCACGCCGGACGAGGGTTCGAAGGTCGGCGTGGGCATGCCGGTCTCGATCGACTTCAACAAGCCGATCAAGGACAAGAAGGCGGTCCAGGCCGCCATCAACGTCTCCTCCAGCAGCGGCCAGGAAGTCGTCGGCCACTGGTTCGGTGACCAGCGCCTGGACTTCCGTCCGGACCAGTACTGGGCCGCGAACTCCACGGTCACGATGAAGATGAAGCTCGACGGGGTCGAGGGTTCCCCCGGCGTCGTCGGCGTGCAGGACCGCACCGCGACCTTCCAGATCGGCCGCAGCCAGGTCTCGGAGGTCGACGCGAAGACGAAGAAGATGACCGTCAAGCGCGACGGCCAGGTCATCAAGACCATCCCGATCTCGGCGGGCTCCCCGGCGAACCCGACCTACAACGGCCAGATGGTGATCTCCGAGAAGTTCAAGGAGACCCGGATGGACGGCGCCACCGTCGGCTTCAAGGACGGCGACGGCAAGGGCGAGTACGACATCAAGGACGTCCCGCACGCGATGCGGCTGTCCAACTCGGGCACCTTCATCCACGGCAACTACTGGGGCGACGACTCCATCTTCGGCAGTGCCAACACCAGCCACGGCTGTGTCGGCCTGAACGACGCCAAGGGTGCCAACGACCCGGACCAGCCCGGCGCGTGGTTCTTCGACAACTCGCTCGTCGGCGACGTCGTCACCGTGGTCAACTCCCCGGACAAGACGATCAAGCCGGACAACGGCCTGAACGGCTGGAACCTCAGCTGGGCCGACTGGAAGGCTGGCTCGGCCGTCTGACCGACGCCTTTCTCCACACCGCCGACGGCGGGGAAGCCCTTCGGGGCCTCCCCGCCGTTCGCGTTCCGGTTCGTGTTCCGGTTCGCGCCGCGGTTCGTGTTCTCATCCGACTCTTATGCGCCGCTTACCCCGTCATCACGGCGCGTGCCTAGCTTCGCCCCATGTTCTTCACCTACCTCCGGCGCGAGTTGCGCCGCCGCAGGAAGGCGGCGCTCGTCGTCGCCTCCGGGCTCGCGCTGGGCATCGCACTCGTCATCGTCGTGACCTCCGTGTCCGCGGGCATGGGGCAGGCGCAGGCCAAGGTCCTCCAGTCCCTCTACGGTCTCGGCACGGACATGACCGTCACCAAGGCCCAGACCCCGCCGGGCGAGGGCGGCACGGCGCAGCGCCCGCGCTTCAAGTTCGACGCCAAGGACGGGGCCGACGGCGCCACGGGGACCGAGCAGAGCCACGACATCGTGATGCCGCAGGGCTTCCAGACCCTGGACGCGGCCACCGTCACCAAGGTGTCGGGCCAGCACGGGGTCGCCGACGCCGTCGGCGGCCTCAGCCTCCAGGTGATGAAGGTCAACGGGCAGTTCAGCCGTGGCCAGTTCAAGCGCGCCGAGGGCTCCGGCCAGGGCGGCGCGCAGGGCGGCCGCAGCGGCGGCCAGGGCGCGGGCGGCGCGGGCGGTTCGGTGCAGGGCGGCGGTGCCAACTTCGACGTCAACTCCTTCACCGTCTACGGCACCGACGTCGTCAAGCCGGAACTCGGCCCGCTGACCACCTCCAAGCTCACCTCCGGGCGCACCTTCCAGGCGTCCGAGACCGACGCGGCCGTGGCCGTCGTCGACAGTGCCTACGCCACGAAGAACAAGCTGGCCGTCGGGTCCGAGGTCGCCGTCAAGGACACCAAGTTCAAGGTGATCGGCATCGCGACCGCCGACAGCGGCGACGCGGCAGCCAACCTCTACGTCCCGCTCAAGCAGGCGCAGACCCTAGCCGAGTCCCCGGACAAGATCACCACGGTCTACGTCCAGGCCAAGGACTCGCAGGCGATCGGCTCCGTCAAGACGGCCATCCAGGCGAACGTCCCCGACACCACCGTCACCACCTCCGCGGACCTCGCCGATACCGTCTCCGGCTCGCTCTCCACGGCCTCCTCGCTCGCCTCCACCGTCGGCACCTGGCTCTCGTACACGGTCCTCGCCGCCGCGTTCCTCGTCGCCGGTCTGCTCACCTCCTCGGCCGTCAGCCGCCGGGTGCGCGAATTCGGCACCCTGAAGGCGCTCGGCTGGAAGAGCCGCCGGGTCACCGGCCAGGTCGCCGGAGAAGCCCTGGTCAACGGCCTCATCGGGGGAGCGCTCGGCATCGGGCTCGGGCTCGGCGCCGCCTACCTGATCACCGCCATCAGCCCCACCCTCACCGCGCAGCTCCCGGGCGGCGGCGGGCGCGGCGCGGGCGGCGGCGGCCGGGCGGGCGGCTTCGGAGGCGGGGGCGGGGGCGGTGGCTTCGGCGGCGCCCGCCACACCGCGGCCAAGGCCCTGGACGTCGCGCTCACCGCGCCCGTCTCCCTGTCCACCATCGGCCTCGCCGTCGCCCTCGCGGTGGCGGGCGGCCTGATCGCGGGCGGCTTCGGCGGCTGGCGCGCCTCCCGGCTGCGCCCGGCGGACGCGCTGCGGCGCGTCGAGTAGGCCAGCCGGGCGGGCCCTGCCCCTGCACGGCCCGCCCGGTCCCCGGCCCCGACCGGTCCGCCCCGACCGGCCCCGCGCCGCCGAGCGCGCGCACTGGCGAACGTACGAGAGGAACCCACGCACGATGTACCAGCTCACGGGTGTCACCAAGAACTACAAGCGCGGCAAGGACACCGTCGCCGCGCTCGACGGGGTGGACCTGACCATCGAGGACGGCGGCCGGCTCGTCATCCAGGGCCCCACCGGCGGCGGCAAGTCCACCCTGCTGCAGATGCTCGGCGGACTCGACCGGCCCACCTCCGGTTCCGTCGTACTGGACGGTGTGGACCTGGGAGCCGTCTCGGAGGCCCGGCTGACCCGGGTCCGGGCGGAGAACATCGGCTTCGTCTTCCAGTCCTTCAACCTCATCCCCACCCTCACCGCGCAGGAGAACGTCGAGACGGCGCTCGTCCCGCTCGGTCTCAAGGCGAAGCAGCGGCGCGAACAGGCCGCCGAGGCACTCGATTCGGTCGGTCTGGCCGAGCGGATGGGCCATCTGCCGGGCGAGCTGTCCGGCGGCCAGCAGCAGCGCGTCGCCATCGCCCGCGCGCTGGTGAAGAAGCCGAAGGTGCTGCTGGCCGACGAGCCGACCGGCAACCTCGACGAGTCCATGCGGGACGAGGTGATGGACCTGCTGGAAGGGCTGTGGAAGGAACACGGCCTCACCTTCGTGATGGTGACCCACGACAGCGCGCTCGCGAAGCGGGCACCCCGGCTGGCGACGATCCGGCGGGGCCGGGTCACGGTGACCGAGAACGTCTGAACCGGGCGGAAAGCCGCTGAAAAGCCGTGGAAAAGGCTTGGCGGCGGGCGGCGGGGCGGAGTTACGGTCGCCGGATGACCGAACCCCTGCACGGATCCGCCGAGGCCTACGGGCCCGCCGCCGGATCCGGACCCGCTCCCGCCCCCGTCGTCCCGCTGCTCTCCGTACCGCCGACCGTCGCCGAACTCGGCGCGTGGACGCGGCTGTTGGGTGCCGTGTACGCGGCGGACCTGCCCGCGGTGCCCGCGCCGAGCCTGGTCGAGGTGACCGGGCGGCTCGGCGTCCCCTCGATCCGGGGGCGCTCCGTACAGTGGGCGATCGCGGGCGCGGACGGCGAAATCGACGGCGCCGCCGCGCTGTTGCTGTTCACCGACGAGGGCAATACGCACGGCGCCTACCTGGATGTCCTCGCCGTCCGCCCCTCCGCCCGCCGCCGCGGTCTCGGCCGCGCCCTGTGGGAAGCGGTCCGGGCCGAACTCCTCGCCCAGGGGCGTACGTCGGTCTCCTCCAGCGTCGAACCGGGCACACCTGCGGGGCAGTTCGCGACCGGGCTCGGCTTCGAGAACGTCCTGCCGATGGGCTGGCACGTGCAGCGGGTCCCCGCCGGTCCGGTCGAGGAGCCCGAAGTCCCCGCCGGTTACCGGCTCGTGAGCTGGAGCGGCGAGACCCCCGACGCGTGGGCCGAGGCCTCGGCCGTCGCGCACGGCGCGATGGAGGACGCGCCGATGGGTGACCTGGACGAGCGGGCCCCGACCTGGACCGGGGAGCGGGTGCGCTCGGCGCAGCGGCTGGTCGTGGACCGGGGCGGGGTGATCCTCTCGGTGGCCGCGCTGACCGACTCCGGCGAGATGGCGGCGTACACCGAACTGGTCTTCGCCGATCCGGCGGACACCCGGGCGATGCAGTACGACACGGTCGTGGTCCCCGCGCACCGGGGCCGGGGCCTGGGGCGGCTGGTCAAGCGGCGGATGCTGGCGGACGCGGTGGCGGCGTACCCGGAGCTGCGGGAGATCGCGACGACGGTCGCGGACGAGAACGCGCCGATGATCGCCGTGAACGAGGCCCTGGGCTACCGGCGCGAGCGCGACGTGGCCCTGTTCCAGCTCAAGCTCTAGGCCTTCGACGAAGGGGCGGACGGGGCGGACGGGGCCGACGGGGCGGTGGACGACGGGTCCGGCGCGGCCCAGGAGCCGAGCAGGCGCAGCGCGTCCGCCGAGGCCGATCCCGGCTCCGCGTGATAGGTGACCAGGGACTGCTCCGGATTGTCCGGGAAGGTCAGCGTCTCGAAGCCCAGGATGAGCGACCCCACGAGCGGGTGGTTGAGCAGCTTCGTGCCGTGCGCCTTGTTGTGCACGGTGTGCTCCGCCCACAGCTGGCGGAACTCCGCGTTCTTCACGGAGAGTTCGCCGACCAGCGCGGACAGCTGGGGGTCGTCGGGGTACTGGCCCGCGTACAGCCGCAGGTTGCTGACCACCTCGCACGCCCGGCACTCCCAGTCGGCGTACAGCTCGGCGGTCGCCGGGTCGAGGAACACCATCCGCACCAGATTGCGCTCCTGCGGGGGCAGCGCGCCGAAGTCCCCGAAGACGGCCCGCGCCATCCGGTTCCAGCCGACGACGTCCTGGCGCCGCCCGACGATGTACGCCGGTACGCCGTCCAGCGCGTCCAGCAGCCGCAGCAGCTCCGGCCGGACCTTCTCGGGGCGGTGGCTCTGGCCCTGGCGGCGCTTGCGGGCCTTGGGCCGGGCGAGGTGGGTGAGGTGCGTGTACTGGGTGTCGTCCAGGCGCAGGGCGCGGGCGAGGGCGTCCAGGACCTCCGCCGACACGTTCTGGCCCTGCCCCTGCTCCAGGCGCGTGTAGTAGGCGACCGAGACCCCGGCCAGCTGGGCCAGTTCCTCGCGGCGCAGGCCCGGGACCCGGCGGTGGCGCCCGTAATCGGGCAGGCCCACGTCCTCGGGGCGCAGCCGCGCCCGGCAGGAACGCAGGAACTCGCCGAGCTCGCTGCGCGGGCTGGTGCGCTGGTCGGCCCGCCGGTCGTCGGGTCGCTGGTCGTCGGCCTGGTCCATCCGTCCAGTATCCCCGGGTCGGGGGGCCGGGGGCGGCCGTGAGCCTGACCCCGCCAGGGGTAGGTTCGCCAGTCCTAGCCCCGACAGGGGTCTGGGTGCGCGGCCGGTCACGAGGCATCGTTTCCTCAGCACCACACACGCATCACGTACACCCCACGCGCACTCTTCAAGGAGCACCTCCCGTGCCGAACCCCACCGCTGCCGTGTCCGTCCCCACCCGGGTCGCCGCCTACGCGGCCCCCGCCCCCAAGGCCCCGCTGGAGCGCACCACCGTGCCGCGCCGCCCGGTCGGCGAACACGACGTCCTCATCGAGATCAAGTACTCCGGCATCTGCCACTCGGACATCCACCAGGCCCGCGACGGCTGGGGCGAGGGCATCTTCCCGATGGTCCCGGGCCACGAGATCGCGGGCATCGTGACCGCGACCGGCCCCGGTGTGACCAAGTTCGCCGTCGGCGACCGGGTGGGCGTCGGCTGCTTCGTCGATTCCTGCGGGGAGTGCGTCAACTGCGTACAGGGCCAGGACCAGTTCTGCGAGCGCGGCGCGACCGGCACGTACAACGCGACCGGCACCGACGGCGAGCCGACGTACGGCGGTTACTCCACCCACATCGTGGTCGCCGAGAGCCACACCCTGCGCATCCCGGACGGCATAGCCCTCGACGTGGCCGCGCCGCTGCTGTGCGCGGGCATCACCCTCTACTCGCCGCTCAAGCGCTGGGGCGCGGGCCCTGGCAAGAAGGTCGCCATCGTCGGCCTGGGCGGCCTCGGGCACATGGGCGTCAAGATCGCCGCGGCGCTCGGTGCCGAGGTGACCGTCCTGTCGCAGACGCTGCGGAAGCAGGCGGACGGCCTGGAGCTGGGCGCCGCGCACTTCCACGCCACGAACGACCCGGCGACCTTCACGGAGCTGGCCGGCACCTTCGACCTCATCGTCTCGACGGTCTCGGCGCCGCTGGACCTGGGCGCGTACCTCGGCCTGCTGAAGGTGGAAGGCGCTCTGGTGAACGTCGGCGCCCCCGAGGAGCCGGTGTCGCTCAACCTGTTCTCGGTCATCGGCGGCAACAAGACGCTGGCCGGCTCGATGATCGGCGGGATCCCGCAGATCCAGGAAATGCTGGACTTCTGCGCCGCGCACGGCCTGGGCGCGGAGATCGAACTGATCAGCGCCGACCAGATCAACGAGGCCTACGGCCGGGTAGAGGCGAGCGACGTCCGCTACCGCTTCGTCATCGACGCGTCGACGATCTGACCGCTGTCCGACGACGATCCGGCGTCGTAGATCGACGGGCGGCCTCCGCGAAGCTGGGGGAGGATGTCCTCAATGCCCCATTCAGTCGGGGCAGTCGAGGATGTGAGTGACAGTGGTATTGCAGTGGATCGACGCGGGGGACGAACTTCCGGAGACCGGCTCGGGGGTACTGGGAGCGGTCGCCGGCCGCTACGCGAAGGGTCCGGGATCGGACTTCTGGGTGGTGCTGCCGATGCGGTTCCTGGAGCGGCACGTGAGCGAAACGAACGGCCGTGAGTTCCAGGACTGCTTCCTGGACCGCGGGGGCGTCATCCGCTTCCCGTACGACGCCCCGGGCCCGGCGTCCCCGGAGGGCGTCACCCACTGGGCCTACCTCCCCGCCCTCCCGGGCACGGCCTTCAACCACCTCGTCGGCCACACGGTGGCCCCGTCCCTCCAGGCGGCCTTCGGCCTCCTGTGACCGACCGTTTCTCAGAGGGCGTCGAACGGTGGAACGATCCGCACGACGACGATCAGCTCTTTGCGCGGCGCGGCGAGGAAGTAGAACCAGCCGTCAGCGGCGTCCATCTGGCGCAGGCCGCCGGGATGGGGCCCGATGCCCAACTCCCCCACGTCGATGCCCATACCTGCCAGGTCGACGAGCTGCCCCACGAGGCGCTCGACCTCCGCGATGACATGGGCTGGCAGTCCACCCGTGACGTGCGCGCGATCGGGGTCGTACTCCCAGCGCCACCCGGCCGTCACGGCCGGGTGGCCGCGACGGCCGCGTGGGCTGCGTCGAGGATCTTGCCGATCTCCGATGCGGCTGTGCGGACCTGTGCGACGTCGCCGGTGGCCGCCACGTCCTCCCAGCGCCGGAGTTCCGCGGCCCACCGCGGCCGACGCTGGATCTCCACGTGGATCGCCCACTGGGCGATGAACCGCCGCAAGGGGGCGAGGTCCGAGCCCTGCCGGGCCTGGTCGGCGGCCCGGTCCAGCTCCCGCGTGAACACGGGAAGGGCGGCGGGGGAAATCTGCGCCACTGCCTGGCGCAGGGCCGTCACCGTCGACGGCGGCCGTGGAATCAGCGGCTGGTCGGCGGCGGGCGTGGTCATCGATGCTCCCATGGGCGAGATTCTGTACCCCGCGGCCAGACTAACCGGCGCGATGCCGGCCCCGCCCCTCGAAAGGGTGAGTCTGGATGATCCCAGTAGTCTGCGGTGACGAGGCGGAGGGGTGGGCGTGGGGCCTGAGCGGGGGTTCTCCGATGGAACGGAGGCCGGGCTGGAGCCGGTTCGGCGGCACTTCCGTGGGCCGGGGTGCCGGATTGACGTGGGGCCCGGCTGGCGGTCGCTCGTGCTGGCCTGTCACGCGGCGGTCGTGGCGGAGTTCCCCGAGTATGAGCTGCTGGCGGTGAAGCAGAAGTGGGCGGTCCTGGCGTTCCAGGCCTTCCCCCGCCCCTGGCGGCCCGGGGGTGACTGGACGCTTGCCGAAGCCGCCCGGCTCGGGGAGCTGGTGAGCGAGTTTAGCGGGCGCAGCGAGACCGTTTGTGAGCGCTGTGGTGCGGTGGGCCGGCTCCGGGAATCGCGTCCGGTGGAGCTGACCCTCTGCGACGCGTGCGAGTCGGCCGTCGGGGTGGACGGCCGGTTCTGATCCGGCCGTGCTTCCGCTACGCCCCCGCGGGCCACTCGTACGTGTAGCGGTTCGCCGAGCGGTCGAAGGTCACGGTGGTGGCGTGCGGGGGGAGGGCGTACTCCTCCTCGGTCCAGCGGAGCACGGCGGCCGCCAGGGCTTCCGGCTGGAAGTCCGCCTCCGGGAACAGGACGCGGTGGACCGTGACGAGGGTGTGGCCGGCCGGGGCGCGGGAGGCCAGGGCCGGGGCGGCCAGGCGCAGGCCGTGGCGGAGCCAGTCGGCTTCCTCGGCGTGCAGCCGGCAGCCCCGGCGGTCCGTGGGCGGGTGGGTGCGGACGGGGGTGGTGTCGAGCCACACCCCGTCCGCGATCCGTTCGCCCCGGGCGGGGGGATCCGCGGACGTGGTTCCCGAGGCCGTCAGGTCGATGCACATGCCCCATGCGCCGCGCAGGACCCGGTACCGGGTGGTGCGCGGCGCCTCGGGCAGCGGCGCCTCAGGCAGCACCGCCTCGGGCAGCGGAGCCTCAGGCACCCGCCGCGTCCGGCGCCTGCGCCGCACCCGGCCTGGCCACGCCGATCGGGCAGGAGACGCCCGTACCGCCGATGCCGCAGTAGCCCGCGGGGTTCTTGTCCAGGTACTGCTGGTGGTACGGCTCCGCGGGCCAGAACGGGCGGTCCGCGGCGGGGAGCACGGCCGTGGTGATCGCGCCGTAGCGGGACGCGGTCAGGACCTGCTGGTAGGCGTCGCGGGAGGCTTCCGCGGTGGCCTGGTGGGCGGGGGAGTGGGTGTAGGCCGCGGAGCGGTACTGGGTGCCCACGTCGTTGCCCTGGCGGAAGCCCTGGGTGGGGTCGTGGTTCTCCCAGAACACCTTCAGCAGGCTCTCGTACGGCAGGACGGCCGGGTCGAAGACGACGCGGACCACCTCGGTGTGGCCCGTACCGCCCGAGCAGACCTCCTCGTACGACGGGTTCTCGGTGGAACCGCCCTGGTAGCCGACGAGCGTGGTCCACACGCCCGGAGTCTGCCAGAAGATGCGCTCCGCGCCCCAGAAACAGCCCAGCCCGAAGTCCGCGACCTCCAGATGGGCCGGGTAGGGCCCGGCCAGCGGGTTGCCGAGCACCGTGTGGCGGGACGGCAGGTCGAACTGCGGGGTGGGGCGGCCCTTGAGGGCCTGCTCCGGGGTGGGGAGTTCGGGGGTGCGGCGGTAACTGAACACAAGGGCCTCCTCGGCGGCGGTCGCACAGGTGACAACGGGGAAGGGCGGGCCGGGATTCCCCCCACCTGGAGAGATCCGACCCGCCCCGCCGGCGCCTCACGCGTCCGGTGTCACCTGGCCCACGCTGTAGTCGCGCAGCTTCAGGTAGCGGGCCACGGGGTCGCCCGCGTAGGTCCACGGCGCGGTGCCGACGTACCCGTCGATGTGGCGGAACTGCTCGACCGCCTCCGGGTAGCGGTCCTGCCAGTACAGGACCCAGGCCAGCATGTGCCGCACCCGCAGCACCCGCCGGTCGCCCGGCGCGGCGGCCGCGACGTCCGCCAGGGCCGCCGTCGCGGCCGCGACGATCTCCGGCTCCTTGTAGTACACGTCCGGGTCGACGTCGGCCTCGTTCGTCTCCTGCTCGAAGTACGCGTACAGCGGCAGCAGCGACAGCAGGTCACCGGGCTCGCCCAGCGCCGCCGCCTCCCGCGCGTAGGCCGCGGCCTCCGCGTGCGAGCCGTGCCACTTGTGGCACCAGTACTGCAGCGCCCGCACGTGCGCCGACAGGTGCTTGGGGTCCCGCTTGACGATCTCCGCCGTCAGCGCGCGGAACCGCTCGTGCGGGTAGTTCAGCCCGAGCGCGATGGGCTGTTCCAGGACGTACGGGGTGGGGTCCGCGGGGTCGGCCAGCGCCTGCGCCTCCTCCACCAGCCCCTGCGCCTTCGCCTGCAGCTCGTGGAAGACGCGGAACTGCTCCCGCGAGGTCTGGCTGGCCCGCAGCGCGCCCCGCACGTTCGAGGCGACGGTGAGCGCCGAGTCCGCGTCGACCGCGGCGGCGGCCGGGTCGGCGGGCCGGGCCGCGCGCCAGGCGCGCAGCCAGCCGTCGTCCTGCGCGGCCTCGTCGCCGAGGACGTAGACGCGCGCGTAGCGCTCCTCCCAGTCCGTGCCCGCCGCCTCGATCCAGGCCGCGCCCGCCTGCCAGTCACCGGCGCGGACGGCGGCCAGTACGACGCCGTGCTCGGCCGGTACGGGCCCCGAGCGCCCGGTGTCGAGCCGGTCGCCCGGCAGGAAGCCCTGCGCGACGGACCGGCCCGCCACCCGGGCGCCGATGGCCTCGACCTCGGCGGTCAGCCGCTTGGCCTTGCGGATGTAGTACACGCCGCGCAGCACATAGGCGGCCACGGCCAGCAGGGCGAGTCCCAGCACGCCCAGGAAGATCATCACGCCGCCACCAGCTTCCGCAGCGGTGCGGTGTCGCCCTGGTCGGCCACGGCCGCGTCCAGGGCCGCGGTCAGCTCGTCCTCGAAGCCCTCGGCGCGGTAGTCCAGGGTCGCCGAGTCCGACCACGACAGCTGCCAGCGGGCCGCCCCGCGGGCCGTCAGCTCCACGGTGACCAGCTGGTTCAGCGCGCGGCGCAGCCCCGGGCGGGCGAACTCGCGGGCCGCGCGGCCGGTGGCCGCCGCGGCCTCCTCGGACTTGGGCAGCCGGTCCGCGAGCCGCCACAGGGCGGCCGGGTCGGCGTCGATCAGGTCCAGGAAGTCACCGAGGTTCCCCTCGGTGCCCGGGCGCTCGGCGGCCACGGCCGCGCGGATGTCCTCGGCGCCCTGGGCGACGTAGACGCTCATGCTCTCGTGCACCAGCTCCGGCCAGTCGGCGCGGCGCAGCCCCAGCGCCTCGGGGGTGAGCACCTCGTGCTCCAGCGCGGCGAGGGCGCCGCCCGCGGAGACCAGCATCTCCAGCGCGGGACGGGTCGCGGCGGCGCCGCGGCCGTCGTCCGGCAGGGCCTCGATCCGGGCCACCCGGTCCGCGATGGGCGGGTGCGAGTCGTACGGGGAGGCGGGCCGCTCCGGCAGCTCCTCGCGCAGCCCCGCCAGCTCCTCCTCGCGGGCGCGCAACAGTTCGCCGAAACCGCCGAAGACCTGGCCCGGGGCGGGCAGCAGGCCCGCGCCGACGCCGAGGGTGGCGTACGAACCCATGTAGAAGTCGTGCGCGGAGACCAGCGCGGGCAGCTCGCGCAGCGCGGAGGCGTAGGCGTCGCGGCCCGCGATGCGGGCGGCGGCCAGGTCGGCGGCGTACTCCTGGCGGCGGAAGCCGGAGAGGGTGGCCCGCATGAAGAAGGACCCGTAGGCGGTGTAGATCTTGGCCATCGAGCGGTACAGGACGCCCGAACCGGTGGTGTTGACCTCCTTCGCCTTCTTGCCCTTGGCGATCCGCTTGCCGGCCTGCTTCTCCTGCTTGGCGCGCTCCTTGGCGACCGTGTTGTCCGCCCGCTCGTGGAAGTGCGCGATGGTCCGGCCGATCTGCGCCTTGCCGCGCACGATCAGCGGGGTGAAGCGGGTGTCGGCGTTGCTGTAGTGGCCCAGCTCGTGCGCCAGGACCGCGCGCAGCTGCATCTCGTCGAGCCCCGTCATCAGCGGCAGGCCGATGTACATGCGGCGCGGGCCGGGCAGCAGGCCGAGCAGCCGGGAGTCCTCGCTGACCGCCGCGTTGACCTCGTCGGTCAGCACGATCTCGTCCGGCGCGCGGGTGCCGACGGCGGCCGCCAGCTCGCGGACGGTCGCCCACAGCCGCGGTTCCTGCTGCTCGGTGGGGCGCAGACCCGCCATCGGCTCGCCCTTGGGCGTGCGGAGCATGAACATGCCGCGCACGACCGGGACGGCGAGGACCAGGGTGACGAGGACGAGCTTGACGACGCCCGGGCCGTGTCCGCCCGAGGCGATGGCGGCGTAGTCGACGCCCGCGAGGACGGCGAGCAGGACGAAGCCGAGCAGATAGAAGCCGGACAGGAGTACGAGCGCGCGCAATGCGCGCAGCGAAGCGCCCATTTGGAAGGATCCCCCCACGGGATGTGATGTGTGACGAGGCCGCACGGCGCGGAGCGCAGCGTGCGGCCTCGAAGCGTACGAACAGTGCGAAGAGTATGCCGGGTCCGCCGCCGGACAAGCGGAACAAGGGCCTCCGTCAGCGGCGCGACCCGTACGCCGCACGGCCGCGCGCGTGGTCGAAGGCGGCGACGGCGCCCGCGGCGTCCTGGTTCCAGGGGCTCGCGCCGCAGTACGGGCCGATGTGCTGGAACTGCACCAGCGCCTCCCGGTACATCCCCGCCACCAGCAGGTGGTGGGCGAGGCGGTGACGCAGCCGCGGCAGGTCGTCGTGGTCCGGCGCGAGGGTGTCCAGGCGCTGGGCCACGTCCCGCAGCCGGGCCTTGACGGAGAGGTCGGCGCGGCTGCCGCGGAAACCGTCGCGCCGGGCGACCTCGTCGAGGGCCTGGAGGTAGAGGCCGGGGAGCGGACTGCCGGCCGGGGCGCCCGCGACGGCGCGCACCGCGAAGTCGAACATCGACGTGTCGGAACCGCTCCACTTGGCGCACCAGTACTGCAGGGCCTGGGTGTGGGCGGCCATGTGGTGCGGGGCGCGCAGCTGGAGGTTGCGCCACAGGTCGGAGAACTGGCTGTGCGAGTACCCCATGGCGCGCGCCGCCGTCAGCATCACGACCCAGGGGCCCGGGTCGTGCGGGGCGCGGTCCGCCACCTGCTGGGCCGCGGCCATCGCCGAGGGGAGCATGGACCGGAACTGGCGCATGTTGGCGTCGGGGACCTTGTGTGCGTACTCCGCCCCGCGGATCTCCCAGGCGCGCCGCACCAGCAGCATCGCGAACACGGTGCCCGCGTCGCCGTTCTCGGGCTGGGCGGAGCGCCAGTCGGTCAGCCAGCGGTCGTCGCTCCCGGCGACATGGATCAGCAGCTCGATCCGCGACCACCGCTCGTCCCAGTCGCTCCCGGCGGCCTCGCAGTACGCGGCGGCCACCCGCCAGTCGCCCTCCCAGGCGGCGTCGGCCGTCTTCTGGGCCTCCGCCCGGTGCGCGGGATCCGGCTCCGGGCCCGCGCGGCGGGGGTCCAGGGCGGCCGTGGGGACCAGGCCGAAGGCGGCGGGGTCGAAGCGCGTACGTATCCAGCGCGAGGCGAACGGGCCGCCGCGGACGGCCTTGCCGCCCTGCTTCGCCCGCCGGCGGCTCCTGAGTATGACCAGGCAGGGGAAGGCGACGAGCGCGATGATGAGCAGATAGGTGGCGATCACCCCGGGATCATGCGGTCCACCGGCCCCTTACGGCAACCTTATTCGCCGAGGTGAGGGGCGGGATGAGGGGCGGGGGCGGGGCCGGTGAGGGCCGGGGACGAGGCCTCCGGCCCCAACCCCGGCCCGCCCCCGGCGCGTTGCCCGCGCGCTGCCGTGTCGCTCAGCGCGGCAGCGTCGCGGGCGAGCCGCCGTTCGCCTCGTAACCCGCCACGGCCAGCGCCCGGTACACCGCGTAGTGCGCCGCCGGATCCGCGCTGTGCGACCAGGGCAGCGCGCCGACGTACCCGTCGACGTGCCGCAGCTGCTCCATCGCCTCGGCCCACCGCTCGCCGTTGACCAGGAACAGGATCAGCAGGTGGCGTACGTGCGCCAGCATCGGATCGTCCGCGCGCGCCGAGTGCACGGCGTACAGCGCGCCCTCCACGGCCCGGGTGACCACCGCGCTCTGGTAGAAGCTCTGCACCGTCGTGAACTCCGGCAGGTGCTCGTACACCGCGAACAGCGGCAGCGCGGCGAGCAGCGAGCCCCGCGGGGCGCGCGCGGCCGCGTGGTGCGTGAAGGCGTCGGACTTCTCGCGGGAGCCGTGCCACTTCTCGCACCAGTAGTGCAGCGCCGCCAGGTGCGCGCCCATGTGCTCGGGCGCCCGGTCGATGACCTTCGCCCACAGGGCGTCGAACTCGGCCTCGGAATAGCCCAGTCCACGGGCGACGGCCAGCTCGGTGATGTACGGGACCGGGTCGCCGGGGGCGAGCAGCGCGGCATTGCCGCACGCCGTACGGGCCTCCTCCAGGATGATCCGGTGGTCCGTGGAGCCCACGCCGCCCGACTGCCGCCACGCCTGCTGGACCAGCAGCTCGGCGTGCACCTGCGCGCCGCCCGCGTCCTTCGGGGCCTCCAGCCGCCACGCCTTCAGCCACTGCGCGCCGACCCCCGGCTGCTTCGCGAGGTCCAGCGCCGCCGCTCCCGCGAAGGCCTGCACGCGCTGCCAGCGCACCTCGCCCTCCCGCGGGGTGCCCGCGAGCAGCATGGACGCCGCCTGCCACTGGCCGCTGCGCTCGACGTTGCCGAGGGCGTCCATCAGGTCCCGGTCGGGCCCGGGGACCCGGATGTCGAGCTGTTCCTGCCGGGCGAAGCCGTAGGCCTCGGGGTCGGCGGCGTCGGGGCTGCCGGGTGCGACGAGGCGGACGCCGCCGCGCCTGCGCCGGATGTACGGCCCGACGACGGCGAAGAGCATGCCCACCGCGATCAGGAACCACAAAATCTCCATGCTCCCCAGCGAACCAGACGTACGCCCCCGGACGCGAATGCGGGGTGCCCCGGCCGCTCGGCGGTTCACCTCACACAGCCCTTAGGCTCTGCTCATGAGCGACGACAGCCACGAGCACCAGAGCTTCGAGACCCGTGCCATCCACGCGGGCAACAAGGCCGACCCCCTGACCGGCGCGGTCGTGCCCCCGATCTACCAGGTCTCCACCTACAAGCAGGACGGCGTCGGCGGCCTGCGCGGCGGCTACGAGTACAGCCGCAGCGCGAACCCGACCCGTACCGCCCTGGAGGAGAACCTGGCGGCACTGGAGGGCGGCACCCGCGGGCTGGCCTTCGCCTCGGGGCTGGCGGCCGAGGACTGCCTGCTGCGCACGCTGCTCTCCCCGGGCGACCACGTGGTCATCCCGAACGACGCGTACGGCGGCACCTTCCGCCTCTTCGCGAAGGTCGTCTCCCGCTGGGGCGTGGACTGGTCGGTGGCCGACACCTCCGACGCGGCCGCGGTCCAGGCGGCCATCACCCCGAAGACCAAGGTCATCTGGGTCGAGACCCCCTCCAACCCGCTCCTCGGCATCACGGACATCGCCGTGATCGCCGACATCGCGCGGACGGCGGGCGCCAAGCTCGTCGTGGACAACACCTTCGCCTCCCCCTACCTCCAGCAGCCCCTCGCCCTCGGCGCGGACGTGGTCCTGCACTCCCTCACCAAGTACATGGGCGGGCACTCCGACGTCGTCGGCGGCGCGCTGATCACGGCCGACGCGGCCCTCGGCGAGGAACTGGCCTACCACCAGAACGCGATGGGCGCCGTGGCCGGCCCCTTCGACTCCTGGATCGTGCTGCGCGGCATCAAGACGCTGGCCGTCCGCATGGACCGGCACTCGGAGAACGCCACGCGCGTCGCCGACATGCTGACCCGCCACGCGAAGGTCACCAAGGTCCTCTACCCGGGCCTGCCGGACCACCCGGGCCACGAGATCGCCGCGAAGCAGATGAAGTCCTTCGGCGGCATGATCTCCTTCCAGGTCGTCGGCGGCGAGGAGGCGGCGGTCGAGGTCTGCAACCGCGCCAAGCTCTTCACGCTGGGCGAGTCCCTCGGCGGCGTCGAGTCCCTGATCGAGCACCCGGGCCGGATGACCCACGCCTCGGTGGCGGGCTCGGCCCTGGAGGTTCCCGGAGACCTGGTCCGCCTGTCGGTGGGCATCGAGGCCGCCGACGACCTCATCGCGGACCTCGTCCAGGCACTGGGCTAGTCACTCTGTCGGCCGGACGTGGTCCTACCAGCCCCGCAGGGGCGGGGCCACGTCCGTCGGCGGGATCTCCCACGGGTGCGTGCGCGCCGCCCACACCGTGAAGGCGACCGCCGCCGCGAACACCACGGCCCACCCCAGCCGGCGCAGCACCCGGCGCCGCCGCAGCAGCCGCCCGCCCCGGGCGGCGGCGACGGCCGCGAGGTCCACCGGCACCACCGGGTGCGGGCCCTCCATCAGGCGCCTGACCTCGGCCTCCTTGCGGTCGGGGGCGCCCATCACGCGGCCCGTCCGGGTGCTGCCCGCAGCGCCGTCGTCGCGCGGTGGCACACGGCGCGGACCCGGTCCGCGGGGATCCCGAGCAGCGCGGCCGTCTGCTCCTCGGCCACGCCCTCGTACACGCGCAGCACGATGACGAGACGTTCCTGCGGGCTCAGCCGTACGAGCACCCCCACGTCCACCCCCGCGTCCGCGCCCGGCCGGGGCCGCGCGTGATGGCGCCAGGCGGAGCGGGCGAAGGCGGCGCACAGTTCGGCGCGCGTGGCGGCGTACGGATCATCGCCGCGCAGCCGCCGCCAGTCCGCGAACGTACGCGCCAGCGCACCCGACAGCAGCCGCCGCGCCAGCGGCGCCGCGCGCTCAGGCTCGGCCGTCAGCAGGACGGCGACGTGCAGCAGCCGCCCCGCCGCACCCGCGACGAAGGCTTCGAACTCCGGATAGTCCTTGAACTCCGGATAGGGGCGTGTGCCGGAACCGGGGAGCCCGCTGAACTCCCCACGCCCGTACGCCGATCGATGGTCCACAACCCACATAGTGCGGGCAGCCGGACCACCCCGGTCAAGAGGTCGGACCGCCCTCGGCGACCGCCGCCATGAGTTCCGACAGCGAGAGGTTGAAACGTGTGAGCAGCGAGGTGAACGCCTCGCGCTCCTCGGGCGACCAGCCCTCCGTCACCCGCGACATCAGCTCGCGCCGCGAGGAGCGGACCTCCTCCAGCCGCGCCAGCCCGCGCGGGGACAGCGCGAGGACCACCGCCCGCCCGTCCTCCGGGTGCGAGGTGCGCTTGACCAGGCCCGTGTCCACCAGCGGCGCGACCTGACGGGTCACGGTGGAGGAGTCGATGCCCATGCCGCCCGCGAGCGCCTTGACGCCCATCGGCCCTTCCAGGTCGAGGCGGTTCAGCAGCAGGTACGCGGCGCGGTCCATCGAGTTGCGGGCCTGGCCGACCCCGCCGAGGCGGGTCTGCTCCGCCCGCCGGGCGAAGACCGCCACCTGGTGCTGGAGCGCGTCGAGGAGACCCGCCTCGGCGGGCGCGTCCGGCGCCGCCGGGAGGTCGGAATTGGCCGGAGTGGAAGGCATGGCCGTGGGCTCTCTTCGCATGGGGGCCGACAAGGATGGGGGACAGAGTACGCGGCTGCGCTGCGGCTCGTACGCCTCGTGCGAGAACTGATACGGCAGGCTCGGGGCAGGGATCCGCCGTCTTCCGTACCGGTCTCGGATGGCGAGATTTCGCCCCTCGGCCCGGACCCCGCATCCGCCGCCGGATCCGCCCGGCTCCGCCCGTCCCGGCTCGCGGACGGCCCGCGCCGGGTGCCCGCGCAACTGCGAGACTGGGCGCCATGAACTACCGCGTGCCGGAGCCCGTCCCCCAGGTCATCCTCGACGACGTCCGGGGGGCCCAGAAGATGCTGTCCGGCGTCTCGCGGGTGACCGCCATGGAGGGCAGCCGGTACCTCACCTCGCTGGTCGGCGCCCCCGTCCACTTCAAGTGCGAGAACCTCCAGCGCACCGGCTCCTTCAAACTGCGCGGCGCCTACGTACGGATCTCCGGGCTGCGCCCCGAACAGCGCGCCGCCGGAGTCGTCGCGGCCAGCGCCGGGAACCACGCGCAGGGCGTCGCCCTCGCCTCCTCGCTGCTCGGGGTCCGCTCCACCGTGTTCATGCCGGTCGGCGCCCCGTTGCCCAAGGTCGCCGCCACCCGCGACTACGGCGCGGAGGTCCGCATGCACGGCCAGGTCGTCGACGAGACCCTCGCCGCCGCCCAGGACTACGCGGACCGCACCGGCGCGGTGTTCATCCACCCCTTCGACCACCGCGACATCATCGCGGGCCAGGGCACGGTGGGCCTGGAGATCCTGGAGCAGTGCCCCGAGGTCCGCACGATCGTGGTCGGCATCGGCGGCGGCGGCCTGGCCGCGGGCATCGCGGTCGCGGTCAAGGCGCTGCGCCCGGACGTACGGGTCATCGGCGTCCAGGCGGCGGGCGCGGCCGCCTATCCGCCCTCGCTGAAGGTCGGCCACCCGGTGTCCATCGACGCCCCCAACACGATGGCGGACGGCATCAAGGTCGGGCGGCCCGGTGACATCCCCTTCAAAATCATCGGCGAACTCCTCGACGACGTGCGTACGGTGTCGGAGGACGCGCTTTCCAGCGCCCTGCTGCTCTGCATGGAGCGGGCCAAGCTCGTGGTGGAACCGGCGGGCTGCAGTCCGGTCGCGGCCCTGATGAGCGAGCCCGAGCGGTACGGCGACGGCCCGGTGGTCGCCGTCCTGTCCGGCGGCAACGTGGACCCGCTGCTGCTCCAGCGGATCCTGCGGCACGGCATGGCCGCCGCGGGCCGCTACCTGTCGCTGCGGCTGCGCGTGTCGGACCGGCCGGGCGCGCTGGCCGGTCTGCTGGGGGTGCTGTCAGTGGTGGATGCGAACGTGTTGGACGTGAGTCACGTACGGACCGACCCGAGGCTCGGGCTCACCGAGGTGGAGGTGGAGCTGCACCTGGAGACCAAGGGGCCGGAGCACTGCGCGGAGGTCGCGCGGTCGCTGCACAGTGCGGGGTACAAGGTGATGAGCTGACAACCCCGATATCCACCACGCCTCGCGATATGACGCGATAGTGTGTGCCCGGTCTTGGCGGGGTCACCCGAGGGGTCACCCGTTCGGCCGGGCGAGGCCTGCCCGGCGACCATAAGATTTGCGTAGGAAACATCCTTTTTGCTAGGAGAATCCATATGCCAGGCGCCATCTACGCCGAAGGTCTGGTCAAGACCTTCGGCGACGTACGGGCTCTGGACGGGGTGGACCTCGATGTCCCCGAAGGCACCGTCCTGGGTCTGCTCGGCCCCAACGGGGCGGGCAAGACCACCACCGTGCGCGTCCTGACCACCCTCCTCCAGCCCGACAGCGGCAAGGCCGTCGTCGCCGGGATCGACGTCCTCAAGCACCCCAACGAAGTGCGCCGCGCGATTGGCCTCTCCGGCCAGTTCGCCGCCGTCGACGAATACCTGACCGGCCGCGAGAACCTCCAAATGGTCGGCCAGCTCTACCAGATGAAGGCCAAGGCGGCCAAAGCCCGCGCGGCCGAACTGCTCGAACGCTTCAACCTCGGCGACGCCGCGGACCGCACCGCCAAGACCTACTCCGGCGGCATGCGCCGCCGCCTCGACCTCGCGGCCGCCCTGGTCGTCAGCCCGCCCGTGATGTTCATGGACGAGCCGACCACCGGCCTCGACCCCCGCAACCGGCAGCAGCTGTGGGGGATCATCCAGGAACTCGTGGCGGGCGGCACCACCCTGCTGCTCACCACCCAGTACCTCGAAGAGGCCGACCACCTCGCCCACGACATCTGCGTGGTCGACCACGGCAAGGTCATCGCCCGCGGCACCTCCGACCAGCTCAAGGCCCGCACCGGCGGCGAGCGCGTCGAGGTGGTCGTGCACGAACGCGACCACATCACCACCGCCCGCGAGGTCCTCGCCGCCTTCGGCAAGGGCGAGACGACCGTCGAGGAACACACCCGCAAGCTCACCGTGCCCGTGACGGGCGGCGCCAAGCTGCTCGCCGAGGTCATCCGCGAACTGGACGGCCGGGGCATCGAGATCGACGACATCGGCCTGCGCCGCCCGACCCTGGACGACGTGTTCATTTCCCTGACCGGCCACGCGGCCGAGCTGACCGACGAGACGGACCAGGAGGTGGCCAAGTGAGCATCGCCTCCCGCACCCCGGAACTGGCGGCCCCGCGCCCCCGCGGCGGCATCGTCCAGGGGGTCAACGACTCGCTGGTGATCGCCAAGCGGAACCTGATCCGGATGTCCCGGATCCCCGAAATGATCATCTTCGGCGTGATCCAGCCAGTCATGTTCGTCGTCCTCTTCAGCTACGTCTTCGGCGGCTCCATCAGCGTCGGCGGCAGCACCTCGCCCGCCGCCTACCGTGAGTTCCTGATGGCGGGCATCTTCGCCCAGACCGTCACCTTCGCCACCGCCGGCGCGGGCGCGGGCATCGCGGACGACATGCACAAGGGCCTGATCGACCGCTTCCGCTCGCTGCCCATGGCACGCGGCGCGGTCCTGACCGGGCGCACCCTGGCCGACCTGGTCCAGACGGCGCTCACCATCGTGGTCCTGGCGATCGTCGCGGTGATCGTCGGCTGGCGCACCCACGAGAACCTGGGCAAGGTACTGGCGGGCTTCGCCCTGCTGCTCCTGCTCGGCTACGCGTTCTCCTGGATCGGGGCGCTCATCGGGCTCTCGGTCCGGACCCCGGAGGCGGCCACCTCGGGCGGCCTGATCTGGCTCTTCCCGCTGACCTTCATCTCCAACGCGTTCGTCCCGTCCGACAACATGCCGACCTTCCTGCGGCACATCGCCGAGTGGAACCCCTTCAGCGCCACGGTCCAGGCCTCCCGCCAACTCTTCGGAAACCTGCCACCGGGCTACGAGGCCCCGGGCGCCTGGCCGATGCAGCACCCGGTCCTGGCCTCGGTGCTGTGGTCGATCGTGATCATCGTCGTCTTCCGCACCCTGGCGGTCCGCAAATACCGCTCGGCAACCGCGTAGCGCGTACGTACGCCCGTATCCGGTACGCCGGTACAGAGGCAGCTGAAAGCCGCACCTTGCCGACATCGCACCTGCTTGGATGGGCGGCATGAACGGTACTCAGTCCATAGACGCCCCTTGGGGCATATCCGTGTTCGGTGCGGCGAGCGTGGACGCCGCGCCTGATGTGGCCCGACTTCGCGTGGCGGTCAAGCAGACGAGGCAGAAGGCGAGCGAGGCGTTCGAGGTCACACGGGGCAGCGTCAACCAGGTCCGGGAGGTGCTGCGCGGCCACGCGGTCCCGGACACGGCTGTGTCCGCGTCACGTCTGAACCTGGAGTCCTCGTGGAACTTCGGCAATGAGCGCAAGTTCCTCGGTTACGAGTGCACGGCCGCGTTTGTGATCGAGCTGCGTGAGCTGGACATCCTGGAGGAGGTTCTTGTCGATGTTGTCGAAGCCGGCGCGAACCAGGTTGCGGGTGTCGAGTTCGATGTGAGCACGAAGAAGGAGCTGCGAGCCCAGGCGCGCACGGCCGCCGTCGCTGCCGCACGTGAGAAGGCTGCTCTGTATGCGGAGGCCGGGGGTGTCCGACTCGGTCCCGTCATCCACATCAAGGACGTGGACTCCGACCAGCTGCAGAACTCCTACCGTGGACACGGTCGATCGGGTGGTGGCGCAGGAGACGGTGACCTCGCCCCCGGCAAGGTCACTGTGACGGCAGGTGTCGTGATCGGCTTCTCGATCATCGGTGGCTGACACCAGGCGCACAGACGTGGTGCCCGGCCGCGAGCGCGAGCCGGGCACGACGTTCCTTGTCTGCATGGAAGTAAGAGGGCTGCCCCTGGCGATCCAGCGGCCAATCGATGTGTCGACGGGTCTGGATGCCAGCACAGATCCACCCCCACCGGAACGCGCGTCCGGCGGGGGCTCGTCCGCGTCACGGGCCGGGAAGCGGTCAGGCCTGCTTGATGTGGTCCACGAACAGCCCCCAGCCGATGTCGGTGATCTCCAGGACCGGGCCAGCCGGACGCTTGCTGTCACGGACCGGCACTATGCCCGTACCCGAGACGGAGCGCGGCGACCACTCCAGGCAGTTGCCGCCCTCGGGGCTGCTGTAAGACGACTTGATCCACTGGGTAGCGCTCACTTCAGTCTCTCCATCTGGTCTCTTATGAGGGCGGCGGACTCGGCGGCTGACCTGGCTTCCCCAGACAGGTCCACGAAGGCCTGTACAGCGTTGCGCACATCGTCAGGGTCCGTCAGAAGCGATGCGGTCCGGTACTGCTCGACGCATACCACCTGCGAACCCTTGGCTCCCCGCAGGATACTGATCGGGTAGTCCATCAGCAGATTGGGTTTCGCCGACCACGGCACGATGCGGATGCTGGTGGTCGCACGCTCAACATGCCGCAGCAGCAACGCTAGTTGTCGCCGCATCGCATCCGGCGCGACAGGCTGAAGGCGGAGCGTTGACTCGCCCAGGAGTAGGCGCACATCCGGCGGGGACGGTCGGTCAAAGGCCTCGCGCCGCGCGACCCGGGCACTCGTGAGCCGCTCGATCTTCACCTCCGGCGCACTGGGCATACCCGCCCTGATCAAGGAGTGTGCGTAGCCCCGCTCCTGAAACGCCCCTGGGATGACGTTCGGCGCCCACTCCCACACCTCCGTGGCCGTACGCTCCAACGCCATGCGTTGCTGGAACCTGGCAGGGAAGTCCTGAGCGAGCATGGCCTCGTGCAGCCGCTGAAAGAGCCCATCGGTGCCAAAGACCTCGTCCAGTCGCGCAGGTACACCCCTCGGGATGGCCCCCTCTCCGCGCTCCAGCCGACTGACGGCCGTCTTTGAGATCCGCAACTTCCGCGCGAGCTGCTCCTGGGTCAACCGCCCCTCGGGCCACAGTTCGCGGGCCTTGTGAAGCTCCTCTTTGAATCGCTCGCGAGGGTCAACCGACTCCTCGGACGCCGTCTCCAATGACACGCCGCACCTCCCGACCGGCCGTCTGGTCCGCAACGGCACGCCACACGATTGCGCTGGTCAGAAGTCTTGGCATATGCCCCCCTGACCAAACCCCAGGTTGGACCCGGAATCCCTTTTCAGCGTAGCGAGTTGGGGGCCAGGCTGGAGACCGGAAACGGAAGCCCGCACGGCCCAGGAGGCGGACAGACTCATGACGGGTGACAGCGCTATCCCCACGACCACCGCACACGTCACACGCCTCGCGGATCTCCGGGACGCCATAGATCTTCGGGCCTTCCACCGGCTCTTGCCGGAGGACATCTCCAAGGACTACCCGCCCCTCACGCGGGATCTCCTGATCCGGGTAGAGGACGGCTTGCGGAGGGCGCTGTGAGCACCCCCAAGCGGTATGTACCCATGTCCGACGACTGGGTGGTGAGCGTGGCCACAGGTGAGCAGTACCGGGTCCTGGTGGATAGGAACGGCACCACCTGGCTACAGCTCCCGGGAGACGGATCCGTCCGGCCCGCAGGGACCGCGCAGCTCCGCCTGGCAAGCCTGGGCGAAGTCCGCCGCGCCAGCGAACCGAAGGGGGCATGGTGATGATGAACAGCAACGAGTTCTGGCACGCGGACCCCAACGGCCCGGAAATGGAACGATTCAAGGCCCTCTTGGCTCTCGTCTTCGCAACACGACAGGCACAGGAACGGCTTGCGGCGAACCTCTACGACACCGCGGAAGAGCGCCAGGCAGACGAAATCCGCGTCGGATTGGCACAGCTGGTCCAGGACGCAGCTCAGCGGGCCGAAGACCTCGCCACGATCCCCCCGGACGCCTACTGGCCCAAGGGCGCGGCGCTACAGCGACCCGTCGAAGGCACGGCAGGGACCAACCCGGTAGGCGGGCTGTGATGAGGGCTCCTCTGGCACCCGCCTTCGCCCAGCACTTCACCTCAACTCCTCGTGGCGCGCGCCTCGCCCGCCACCTGGCGGTGCTCCAGCTTGAGAACTGGGGTGTGCCACCCGGGACGAGCACCTCCGATGCGGTGGCCTCGATCGTGGGAGAGCTGACCGCCAACGCAGTACGGCACGGCAGCCTCCCTGGACGGGACTTCGAGCTACGGCTGATCCCCGAAGGGATCCTCGAAGGGATCCCCGAAGGGACCGGCATCCGAATCGAGGTAGCTGACACCAGAGGGGACCGGACTCCCCGAATTCAGAGTGACCCGCAGGGGGAGAGCGGGCGCGGGCTCCTACTGGTCCGAACCCTCGCCAGCTCCTGGGGAGTCACGGCCCAAGGCTCCGGAAAGACCGTGTGGGCCGTACGAGACCTTTCGGGCTGGGACGCTCCCGACAGGGCGTGAAGTCCGCCGTTCCCTCCGGCTCGTGGGTAAGGAGCTGTTGCCGTTCCGATCTTGAGTGGTGTCCGTCGAACGGGAGTCTCGATTGGGTGGTCGCGGGGTGCTCGGCGCATAAGAGGAGGGCCTCCTGATCAGCTCCTTGGTGTCGAATCACCAAGCAACATCAGGAGGCCCCGGTGCCGCAGTCTTGCGTGTCGATGGGCGGGCAGTCCAGTTCAGTCACGCTGGAGTGTGACTGCCTGGCTCACCGGTTCGGAGACGCTGCGGACAACGGGTTTCGGCAGGCGCGCTACCCGACGGACATGACGGGCGCGGAGTGGGCTGTGGTCCGGCCGCTGCTGCCGGTGCCGGGCTGGATGCGGGGTCGGGGAGGCCAGCCGGAGGCGTACTGTCACCGGGCGATACTCGATTCCATCCGCTACCTGGCGAAGTATGTCCCGCTCAGTGGCGAGCTTGCGCTCAATGAACCCACCCAAGCCACCGAACTGACGAGTGTTCCACATTCGGCTGTCTACCTCGCCAACCTGGGCTATACCTATTCCGTGACTGTGCCAAGGGATGTGGACCAAGCACGCAACGAGCTGCGCAGTGTTCTCGACCGGTGCGAGGTGTGGCTGCGTACCGCATCAGTCGCTCCCGAGCCCCCTGCGCAATGGCTGCAGGATCTGCGCGAGGATGCGGGCACGATGACACGGTTGAGGACGCGGGCAGCCTCAACCCTGATCAATGTGGCGCTGCTGGGGGCTTTCTCGTCCGGCAAGAGCTTCCTTCTCAGTGGGCTGCAGAGTGGTCTCGAACTGGTCGAGGTGCCAACTGCCGACGGTCAGACCGCGGACAAGTTCGTCGGGCTGCTGCCTTCGTCCCCGGTTCCCACGACCGCTTGTCCCGCCAGCGTGGTTCCGGTCGACGGCCAGGCGACCGTCGACGCATCGGGCACCGGCTATCTGCGAGTGCGATTCACCGACTCCGGCGAGGACGAGTGGGAGGACGTCGGGAACTCCCCCGCCCCCTCGGTGGTCGCGGCCTACGCGATGCAGGACATGGATGTGACCGACCGGCTCCGAGCTCACCGCGACCGCGAGGTCGCCGAACTCGAAATCATGCTCGCCGGCGCGAAACTCCCGGCGAAGTTCTACGACCTGCCCGGCCACGGTTCGCCGAACCCGATCCACGACATGATCGTCCGAGCCGCGATGGCCGACGCGGACTGCTTCATGTACGTCTCGCACGCCAGCCGCACCCTTTCCGAACGCGACCTTGATCTGATCCGCTTCCTGTACGACCACTATCTGCTGTCGGGGAAACGGGTCGTGTGGGTGGTCACCGCCATCGATGCAGCGGCAAATCTCGATCTCAGAGACGTCCCGGAGTGGAAGGCGACGATCGCCCGCAACAACACCTACCTGAGAGAGAACTTCACGCTGAACGGCCAGCCGGACCTGGGCTTCATCGGCGAAGGCTTCCTGCCGGTCTCCCCCGCCCTGGAAGCGCGCGCCGACAAACTCGGCGCGGAGGGAGCGGAGGCCGCCGCGCGACGGCAGCATGCGGAGAGCCGCATGGACACGCTGCGCCAGGCGATCGAGGACCTGATCAGTACCGGAACCGGCACCAGGCACATCGCAGCGGTGGCGACGGAGGCCCAGATCCTCATGGCTCCGCGGCACCACGTACTCGCCGAGCGACTGCGCAACGAACGCCTTGAGATCGACGAACTCAAAGAACTACTGAAGAGCCAGGAACGGCGGCTGGATCTCCTCGACTCAGCCCTGCCGCGCATCCGCGAGGACCTTGAACGCAAGCTCCATACCCGCATCGCACGAACCGTTCGCCCCTTCACACGTCTGGCGGTGCATCTCCACACCGAGCTGGACGACACCATCAGGGCCACCGACCTCAACAGGCCCACCAAAATGAACCAGATTCAGGTGTTGAAGGCGCAGGCGCTCCGTACCTGGATCGAAGCCCCGGTCGGCCCCGCAACGCTCTGGAGGGAGCAATTCGAGGCCTTCAAGAAGGACATCGTCCAGACGGTCGACCAGGTCTTCGGCGACAAGGATCTCGCAGGACGGCTCCCGGACTTCGCCCTCGACGTGAGCAACCTCTCCGTGCCCCATCAGAACCGGCGCTCGACCACCCGCCACGACGTGGTTCAGCGTGCGGCTGCACTAGTTGGCATCGTTGCACCCGTCGCAGCAAGCGGAGGTTGGCTGTACGGACTCGCGGCGGCCGGCACGCTCTTCCCGCCCGCCGGTCTCGTCGCCGGAGTCGCTGCACTGGTCTTTCTCGGAGTTCAGCACCGCAAAGGCGTAATCAGCTCCCTGCAAGTCCTCCAGGACGAGTGGATCAGCGCGATGGACTCCGAAGTCACAGCACACAAAGAACAGTTCACACTCGCGACAAGTATTCAGGGAACAGACGTCATCGATCACCTGGCGGATAACCTGGCGCAGTACCGGGAACAACTCGAACAGTCCCGAGATCACGTCCGTGAGCGCATCACCAACCCGGAAAACCAGGTACGGCAAGGCCTCATCGATCAGCTCGAACCGCTCTGCACGGAAGCACAAACTCTCCTCGACTCCCTCGGCGCACTGAAGGCGATCTGAGCCTGACGCTGTCGGGGATCTTGGAGGCGTCGAGTTCATCTGCCAAGGGTCCGCCAAGAGGTGAGCCGGGGGATCTTGTGCCTGTCGAAAACGCGACGCTGCAACAGCGGCTGGTGCCGGTGAGGCTGTAGAACAGTCCTCCGGCCCCCCTGAAGCGCTCAGCTACGGGCGAAGGCGCGCAGGTCTTCGTTGAGGCGGTCCGCGTGGGTCGCGAACAGCCCGTGGCCCGCGTTCTCGTATACGTGGAGCGTCGCGCCCGGGATCAGGGCGGCCGCGCGGCGGCCCGTGAGCTGGAGCGGGGCGGAAGCGTCGGCGGACCCGTGCACGACGAGGACCGGGCAGTCGATCTTCGCCAGCTCCGGTACGAGGTTCAGCGTGGGCAGCAGGTCATTGAGGGCCGTCCCGGCCCGTGCCGTTGCTCCCTGGCAGAGGCGCACCATGTGCGCCACGTACGCGTCCGACACCGTGGAGCCCGGAAGGTGGCGGGCGAAGAAGGCGTCCGCACCGTCGGCGAAGAACTTCGCCCGGTCCTGCCGGAAGGTCTCGTTGAACGCGCGGATCAGCTGCGGGTCCAGTCCCTCGGGGTGATCCGCCGACCGGGCCGGTCCCGGCGCCACTCCGCTGACGAGAACGACCCGGGCCACCCGCTCACCGCCGCCGAGAGTCAGGTGGCGGACGACCTCGGTGGTGCCGAAAGAGTGCCCGACCAGTGTGATGTCGCGCAGGTCCAGGTGGTCGAGCAGGTCGCCCAGATCCCCGGCCAGCGTATCGAGGTCGAAGCCGCCCCAGACGTCCTCGGACCTGCCGTGTCCCCTGCGGTCGAGCCCCACGCACCGGAACCCCTCGGCCGCCAGCGGCAGCATCTGGTACTCCCACATCTCGGTGCTGAGGTAGGAGCTGTTGACGAAGACGATGACGGGGCCGTTCGCCGGACCGTAGTCGACGAAGTGGAGGCGGGTGTGGTCGGTCGTGGACTCGAAGTACGGCATGTCGGGGTCCCTCCCTGAGGCGGCTGCGGGGCGTGGCACCATCCTCGCCCAGCGCCACACGCCGGGGCCATTACCGCCGAGGTCATGGCCGAGGCCGGTCCGTGCGCCCGTACGCCTGTACGTCCTTACGCCGGAGCCCCCGCCGGAACGCGTCCGGCGGGGGCTCTGACGTACGTATGAGGCTGCTCAGCCGTTGAAGGGCGTCACGGCCAGGATCTTGACCTTGGCCTTCTTGCCGTTCGGGAGTTCGTACTGGGCGTCCTCGCCGACCGCCTTGCCCATCACGCCGGAGCCCAGCGGGGACTGCGGCGAGTAGGTCTCGAAGTCCGAGGACGCGTACTCGCGGGAGGCCAGCAGGAACTCCAGCGTGTCGTCCGGGTCTCCGTCGAAGGCGATGGTCACGAGGGTGCCGGGCGCGACCACACCGTCGGACGCGGGCGCGGTGCCGACCTTGGCCTTCTCCAGGAGCTGCGTCAGCTGGCGGACGCGCAGCTCCATCTTGCCCTGCTCCTCCTTGGCCGCGTGGTAACCGCCGTTCTCGCGCAGATCGCCCTCTTCGCGGGCGGCTGCGATCTTGACCGCGATCTCCGTGCGTGCGGGACCAGAGAGGTAGTCCAGCTCGGCCTTCAGCTGGTCGTACGCCGCCTGGGTCAGCCAGGTGACGCTCTCGCTCGTCTGGGTCACAGGTGCTCCTCGTCGGTACAGGGGGACTAGGGGGACAACAAAGTCGCCGGCAACGGGCGAAACCACGAGCCTAACAATTCGGCAGGAAAAGGGGGAGGACACCGGGCGTGTGAAGTGCGTCAGGGCCCGGCAGCACTGACCGGCGGCCGCCCCATGATCACCCGTACGGCGGCCCGTACGACGGCCCGTACGGCTTCGCCCACGGCGCCCTAGCGGGCAGAGCCCCCGGCCGGCTGGCAGCCGATCAGCTCGATCATCGTGGCGCGGCCGGTGGTCTTCAGCGACACCGTCTCATCGACCCGGCCCGACGCCTGAGCGAAGGTGTAGTCCGCCCGGCCGACCTCGCCGTGCTGCTTGTCCTGCGAACTGAGCGTGCACACCCCGGTGACCGAAGCGTCCTTGCGGACCTCCAGGTGCACCTTCACCTCGTTGTCCGAGACCACCTGGAACGTGATGATCTGCGCGCTGACGCTCTGCCCGCCGACGTAGTCCCAGCCGATCCAGCCGACCACGCCCAGCAGCACCGCCCCGAGAACGGCGCCCACGATCTTGAGCTTGCGATCGCTGCGCTCGTCCGCCGACCGGCCGTAACGGCCCTCGGGAAGCCCCTCGCGCACCGCGCTCATGATCGTTCCTCTCCGGAGGGGCCGGAACCTTCCGGTCCGCGATTCGGTCGCCTGACCACTGGAGGATCCCACGCCCCTCAGGCGGGGGCGGAATCGGGGTTCCCCCGCGACGCCCTCGCGGGGTGGCCCGGATCCGCCTCCGCGCCCCCAGCGCTGAGGGCACCCGGCGCGGCTTTCGTCTGAAGGGAGGCCGTCTGCACCTGGCCGGAGGCCTCGCCCTGACCGTTGTCTGGTCGCGCGCTCTGCCCGCCGCGCCGTCCAGTGTCCGGGTCTACCGGGACAGCCTTGGCCATTGGTACGCCTCCTTCGTCGATCCCGCCGAGGCCCAGGTACTCCCCGAAGCCGGGCAGGCGATCGGTATCGACTGGGGTGTGAAGCAGACCGCGACCACCACCAGCGAAGCGCACGACCTGTCCCACCCCGAACACGGGAAGAGGACATCTGGCCGCTTGGCCCGCTATCAGCGGATGATGGCCCGCCGGAAGTCGAAGCGTGGGCAGGCCGCCTCCAGGGGCTACCGCAGAGCGCGCCGGCAAGCCGCGAAGGTGTACAAGAAGGCCGCCCGGCAGCGTCAGGACACGGCCCGCAAGTGGGCCAAACGGGTAACGGCCGACTTCGACCAGATCGCGGTGGAGGACTTCCGCCCGAAGTTCCTTGCGAAGACGACCATGGCCCGCAAGGCGGCCGACGCAGCGATCGCGTCCGCCAAACGCGAGCTGATCAACATGGCGCGCAAGCACGGGCGGACGGTTTGGTTGGTGCGTCCCGCGTACACCACCATGGACTGCGGGCAGTGCGGAGCGAGAGCCAAGCGCGCACTACCGTTGTCGGAGCGCATGTATACCTGCGACGCGTGCGGAGTGGTCTCTCCGAGGGACCGGAATTCCGCGCGCGTGATGCTCGTCCGGGCTGGTCTCGACCCGGCTGGCGCTGATCGCGTAAGACCCGAAGGGCCGCAGGTCCGCCAGGCAGCGTGAGCCAGGAATACCCCTCGCAGGACGCTTGCTGAGGGGGAGGAGTCAATATGGAAAGCCACGCCCGACCCAAAGAGGATCCTGTCTTGACCGAGCAGCTTCGACTGATGGCCGTCCACGCGCACCCCGACGACGAGTCGAGCAAGGGCGCGGCCACCATGGCCAAGTACGTGTCCGAGGGGGTGCCCGTACTGGTCGTCACCTGCACCGGCGGCGAGCGCGGCTCGGTCCTGAACCCCAAGCTCCAGGGCGACAAGTACATCGAGGAGCACATCCACGAGGTGCGCGCCAAGGAGATGGACGAGGCCCGCGAGATCCTCGGCGTCGAGCAGGAATGGCTCGGCTACGTGGACTCCGGCCTGCCCGAGGGCGACCCGCTGCCGCCGCTGCCCGAGGGCTGCTTCGCGCTCGCGGACGTCGACGAGGCGGCCGGCGAGCTGGTGAAGAAGATCCGCGGCTTCCGGCCGCAGGTCATCACCACCTACGACGAGAACGGCGGCTACCCGCACCCCGACCACATCATGACCCACCAGATCTCCATGGTGGCCTTCGAGGGCGCGGCCGACACCGAGAAGTTCCCCGAGGACGAGTTCGGCCCGGCGTACCAGCCGCTCAAGCTCTACTACAACCAGGGCTTCAACAAGCCGCGCACCGTCGCCCTGCACGAGGCGCTCCTCGCGCGCGGCATGGAATCCCCCTACGGGGAGTGGCTGGAGCGCTGGAAGGAGTTCGAGCGCAAGGAGCGGACCCTGACCACGCACGTGCCGTGCGCGGACTTCTTCGAGATCCGTGACAAGGCCCTCATCGCGCACGCCACGCAGATCGACCCGGACGGCGGCTGGTTCCGCGTGCCCATGGACGTCCAGAAGGAGGTCTGGCCCACGGAGGAGTACGAGCTGGCGAAGTCGCTCGTCGACACTTCCCTCCCCGAGTCCGACCTCTTCGCGGGCATCCGGGAGAATGCGTAGCTATGAGCGCTACGCAGGCAGCACTGACCCAGCTCCTTCCGCTGGCGGGTGACACCTTCGACAAGAACAAGGTGACCCCCGGTCTCCTCGGCTTCATCGTCTTCGCGGGCCTCGCCGTCGGCGTGTGGTTCCTGATGAAGTCCATGAACCGGCACATGGGCCGGGTCACCTTCGAGGAGGCACCCGACCCGGCCGCGGCCACGACCGGGGCCGCCTCAGCCGAGGCCCCGCGGGCTTCCTAGTACGAGTAGCCGCGGAAGCCGCCGCCCCGCCCCCGCCAGGGGGTGCGGAGCGGCGGCTTCCGCGCGCCCGCCGCACGCCCACGCCTAAGCCGACGGCGCCGCCACCTGGACCCCCATGATCTCCCGCGAGTGCCGGTCCGGGACCATCGACAGCCGCCACGCCTGCCAGCCCTCCGCCGGGTCCACCCCGCGCGCCAGGATCACCCCGTACGGCTCCAGGCAGTCCTCCAGCTTCCCGTCCCGCGCCGGATGCGGGTCCGCCAGCAGCGCCGCCAGCTCCGCGCGGGCCGCCGCCAGACCCTCCGGCCCCGGGGTCGCGTACGGCAGCATCGTGCACCGCAGGAAGCGCGCCCAGTCCTCGCCGCGCAGGTCCCCGTACGAGGCGAACAGCCGCCCCGCCTCCTCGCACAGCCCCACCGCCTGGGCCAGCCGCCCGTTCCCCGCGTCCACCACCGCCAGCTCCAGGCAGGTCCAGCCCTCCCCGTGGGCCAGCCCGATCCGCCGGAAATCGGCACGCGCGTCCACCAGCAGCTGCCGGGCGAACCCCGAATTGCGCAGGTTCCCGGTCTGGGCCGCCCGCTGGTCCCGGGTCACCCGCCCCGAATGGTGGCGCGCGCACGCCAGCCCGTACACGTCCCGCATCCGCGAGAACATCGTCCGCGCCCGCTCCAGCTCCCGCACCGCCGGATCCCGCTCCCCGCTCTCCTCCAGCGCCTGCCCCAGGTAGTACAGCGTCCACGCCTCGCCCCGCGCGTCCTCCGCCTCCCGGTGCCGCGCCAGCGCCTCCCGCAGCTGCTCCACCGCGACCGCCGGATCACCGTCCACCACCCGGGCCCGCCCGAGCTGCGTCAGCGCCCACGCCTCGCCACGGCCGTCGTGCGTGCGCCCGTACAGCTCCAGCGCGAGCCGCAGCTCCGCCTCCGCGCGCGGCACGTCGTCCATCCGCAGGCACACCTGCCCCAGCTGGAAGTGCGCCCACGCCTCGCCGTGCACGCTCTCGTTCTCCCGGTGCAGCACCAGCGAGCGCTCCAGCAGCGCCAGCGCCTCCGCCAGGTGCGCCAGGTCCCGCTCCACCGCCGCCAGCGCGTGCAGCGCCCACGCCCGGTCACCCGCCAGCTCCGGCGGCTCCTGCAACGCGATCGCCTCCCGGATCCGCGCCGCCGCCTCCGGCAGGTTCCCCTGGTGGTGCAGGGTGATCCCCAGCGAGACCAGCGCCATCGCCGCGCCCGCCTCCTGGTGCGCCTCCATGTACTGGTCCACCACCGACGTCAGCGTCGTACGCGCCATGTCCAGCTCACCGAGCTGGCGCGCCGCGATCCCCGTGCGCCACTGCACCGAACGCACCAGCAGACCCTGGTCCACCGCCTGCGCCAGCTCGTTGATCTCCCCGAGCCGGTACAGGTCCCCGCGCAGCAGACAGAAATCGCACAACGCCCCCAGCAGGTCCAGCACCGCCTGCTGGTCCACGCCCTCCGACTGCCGCAGCGCCGAGGTGATGAAGCTCGACTCCTCCTCCAGCCAGTTCAGCGCCGCGTCCAGCGAGGCGAAACCGTGCCCGCCGAACTGGTTCGCCCGCGTCGACATCTTCCCGTCGACCATCCGGATCACCGAGTCCGCGAGCTGCGCGTAGTTCCGGATCAGCCGCTCGTGCGCCGCCGTCGCCGAAGCCCGCTCCTCGTCCGCCGCCAGCCGCGCCGCCGCGAACGCGCGCACCGCGTCGTGCATCCGGAACCGCTCCCCGCGCACATGGTCCAGCAGCCCCGCCTTCGCCAGCTCCCGCAGCAGCCGCACCGCCTCCGCCTGGTCCGCCCCGATCAGCGCCGCCGCCGCGGCCGCCCCCAGCGAGGCCCGCCCCGCCAGCGCGAGCCGCCGCAGCAGCCGCCGCCGGTCCTCCGGCAGACGTACGTACGCCAGCTCCAACGCCCGCTCCAGCAGGCCCCCTTCACCCGCCCGTACGCCGCCCAGCGGAGCCAGCACCCGCAGCGCCAGCGGCAGCCCCGCCCCCAGCCCCAGCAGCCCCGCCGTCACCTCCTCCGCGTACGGGCCCACGCCCGCCGCCGCCGCACCCGCCCGCACCACCTCCGCGGACTCCACCGCCCCCAGCCGCTCCACCGCCAGGTGGTGCACCCACGCCGGAGTGTCCGCCGGCAGCTCCAGCGCCTCCCGCGCCGTCACCAGCACCAGACTGTCCGAACGCTCCGGCACCAGCGTGCGCACCTGCGCAGCGTCCGCCGCGTCGTCCAGCACCACCGTCACCGGCATCCCCCGCAGATGCTGGTGATACAACTCCGCCAGCCTGCGCACCTGTTGGTCCGCCGACGCCCGCTCCCGGAACAGCAGCTGCTCGCGCGGCGCGCCCAGCCGGTTCAGCAGGTGCAGCAGCGCCTCCCGGGTCGGCAGCGGCGCCTCACCGCTCCCGCCGCTCCCGCTCAGCGCCACCACGCACGCGCCCCGGAACTGGTCCCGCAGCTGGTGCGCCGCCCGCACCGCCAGCGCCGTACGCCCCACACCCGGCTCGCCGTGCAGCACGACCACCACCGGGCGGGTCTCCGTACTCGCCCGCGCCGCCTGCACCCACTGCGCGATCTGCCCCAGCTCCGCCCGCCGCCCCGCGAACGGCCCGTCGGGCTCCGGCAGCTGCCCGAACGACTGCTCCAGCATCCTGCGCCGGCGCGCCTCCGCACTGCGGTCCGCCCCGCGCAACTGCGGTGCCCGCGTGGGCCGCTGCGTCCGCGCCGCCGCCGTCACCTGCCGCTGCTGCTCCAGGAACGGCCGGATGCCCCGCACCTCCAGCGCCGACAGCCACTGCAGCCTGAGCTGCTCCGGACCGCCCGGCTGCCCCAGCGCACCGGCCCGGCGGCTCGCCGCCGGCAGATGGGTGCCGGTCACCTTCGCGACCGTCGCGAGCCCGCCCGCGACCAGCGCGACGGCCCCCGCGGCCGCCGCCGTCGCCGGAGTCGTGTCGAGCGCCAGATCCATCCCGAAGGCGGCCGCCGCGGCCACCGCACAGGCCAGCATCGCCGCCCCGGCGCTCTGCCGCCGGAACGCCTCGCGCAGCGAGTACTCCCCGGCCGCGGCCTCGTCCAGGGCGCTCACGTACGCCCCGTACTCCTCGGCGGCACTGGCGGCCAGCGCATCGAGAGCCTCCCGCCCCCGCGCCAGCAACGCCGCCTTGTCCCCGGCCGCCCCGGACCGCAACAGCTCCTCGTCGACGGCCCGCACCAGCAGACGCTCGGCCTCACCGCGATGACTGACCCGCATGCGCATCCTCCTCCGAAGAGCCCGCCCGCGAAGCCCAAGTGTGAGGCGTGACGCCCCGGAGCGCGAGGGAATCTGAGCGAGATCAGAGGTAACGGGCATGCGCCACAGCCGAATTGACCGTGCGTCTGGCGTGGCAGATGTAACCGACCGGTTGCTCGTGCGTTGAGCCGGGCATCGTAAGAACGCTCGATCGGGAGAACGACGTGGACTCCATACCTCACACCGCCGAAGGCGGTCCCGTGCCGGTGGCCTCATACGCCCGCACGTCCCAGGACTCACCCGAGCGCGACGCGCGGGGCGTGCGCCACCAGCACCGGATCAACGAACGCACGGCCCGGGAGCACGGCTGCGCCGTCGTGGCGACGTACACGGACAACGCGTGCGGCGCCACCAAGGACGACCGGGACCGGCCGCGCTGACGTCCGCGCCGGGCCGCGTGCACGTCGACCGCGACGGCCTGCGCGATCCGTACAGCAAGGCGGGTCTCCTACGGGGCGCGGAATCCCTCCAGGAGGCGATGGCGGAGCGGCGGAGGCATGGCCGGAGGGTTCAGGACTGGCACTGGTCGCGGGCCATGGACGGGCTCCCGCACAGTGGCCCCAGACCCTTCGGCTGGCAGGAGGACCGGCAGACCCTGCATCCGGTGGAGTCCGGGCTCGTGCGTAAGGCGATCGAGGACCGCATCGGGGGAAAGCCCATCGGCGAGGTGGCGCGCGAGTGGTGCGCGCTGGGTGTCACCGGAACGCGCGGGGGGCGGCCGAACCCTCAGGCGATCACCCAGATCCTCACGGCTCCGCGGGTGTGCGGCTACCGCGCCAACCGGGGCGAACTGCTGATGGACCCGGAGACGGGTGCGCCGTTGGCCGGGGCGTGGCAGGCGATCGTCACTCCGGAGGAGTGGACGGCAGTCTGCGCGACGTTCTCGGCGGGCAGCCTGTACATGCATCGTGGTTCGCTCAGTCCGCGACTGACCGGCCGGAAAGCCGGGCCGAAGTACCTCGCCAGCGGGTTCCTGCGCTGTGGCGCCGAGGTCGCGGGCGGCGGCACCTGTGATCAGCCCATGGGCGGCTGCAAGAGCACGCGCAGCCGTAAGAGCCCGTACAACTACATCTGCAACGGGGCGGCCGGCCGCGGTTGCGGGAAATGTGCCATCAGTGGCCCGTTGGTGGAGGATGCCATCGCCCGATCGCTCTTCCCCGCGGACGGGCAGGGGAAGGTCCGGCTCCCGGAGCCGATTCGATTGCGCTGGCATGCGGGCGAGATGGGGTTCGAAGAGAAGCGCAAGGTGATCGCCTCGGTCCTCACGTGCCTGGTGATCCGGCCGGGGAAGAAGGGCTCCCCGGCCTGGGACCACTCGCGCGTCGTTCCGGTCTGGAAATGGGCTGATCGCATCCGGGGTGCTGAACCGCAGGTCTGATGGCCCCGTCACGTGGCGGCGGGAGGCAGGTGCGGCAGGATGGGCGGCATGTCGAACCGCCTCGCGAACGAGACCTCCCCTTACCTCCTCCAGCACGCCGACAATCCGGTCGACTGGTGGCCCTGGTCGCCGGAGGCCTTCGCGGAGGCGCGGGAGCGGGGCGTACCCGTTCTGCTGAGTGTCGGTTACAGCTCTTGTCACTGGTGTCATGTTTTTAGCTTCGAAAGCTTCGAGGATAAACTAACCGCCGCCTACATGAACGAGCACTTCGTCAACATCAAGGTCGACCGCGAGGAGCGGCCGGACATCGACGCCGTCTACATGGAGGCCGTCCAGGCCGCCACGGGGCAGGGCGGGTGGCCCATGACCGTTTTCCTCAACGCCGATGCCCAGCCCTTCTACTTCGGGACCTACTTCCCGCCCGAGCCGCGGCACGGGATGCCCTCCTTCATGCAGGTGCTCGAAGGGGTGCGCACCGCCTGGGTCGGGCGGCCCGAGGAGGTGGCCGAGGTCGCGGAGCGGGTGACCCGGGACCTGGCCGGGCGTCAGCTGGACTACGGGAAGGCGGAACTGCCCGGCGGGGAGGTGCCCGCGCGGGCGCTGCTCGGGCTGGTCCGGGAGTTCGACGAGACGCGCGGCGGGTTCGGCGGGGCGCCGAAGTTCCCGCCGTCCATGGTCATCGAGTTCCTGCTGCGCCACCACGCCCGCACCGGGGCCGAGGGCGCGCTCCAGATGGCCGAGCAGACCTGTGAGGCGATGGCCCGCGGCGGGATCTACGACCAGCTCGGCGGCGGCTTCGCCCGCTACTCCGTGGACCGGGAGTGGGTCGTCCCGCACTTCGAGAAGATGCTCTACGACAACGCGCTGCTGTGCCGGGCGTACGCGCACCTGTGGCGGAGCACCGGTTCCGCGCTGGCCCGGCGGGTCGCGCTGGAGACCGCCGACTTCATGGTCCGGGAGCTGCGCACCCGTGAGGGCGGTTTCGCCTCCGCGCTGGACGCCGACAGCGAGGATCCGGCGACCGGCGCGCACGTGGAGGGCGCGTACTACGCGTGGACCCCGGCGCAGCTGACCGCGGTGCTGGGGCAGGCGGACGGGGAGTTCGCGGCGGCGCTGTTCGGGGTGACCGAGGAGGGGACTTTCGAGCACGGGATGTCCGTCCTCCAGCTGGCGGCGGACGCGGACGATGCCGAGCGGGTCGCCGGGATCAAGGCGCGGCTGCTCGCCGCGCGCGCGGAGCGGCCGGCGCCCGGGCGGGACGACAAGATCGTGGCCGCCTGGAACGGGCTGGCCATCGCCGCCCTCGCCGAGTGCGGGGCGTACTTCGAGCGGCCCGACCTGGTCGAGCGCGCCACCGAGGCGGCGGACCTGCTGGTGCGCGTGCACATGGACGGCCGCGCCCGGCTCGCCCGGACCAGCAAGGACGGCCAGGTCGGCGTCAACGCCGGGGTGCTGGAGGACTACGGCGATGTCGCCGAGGGGTTCCTGGCGCTGGCGTCGGTCACGGGGGAGGGGGTCTGGCTGGAGTTCGCCGGGTTCCTCATGGATCTGGTGCTGGACCGGTTCACGGCCGAGGACGGTTCGCTGTACGACACCGCGCACGACGCCGAGCAGCTGATCCGGCGCCCGCAGGACCCGACGGACACCGCCGCGCCCTCGGGGTGGACGGCGGCCGCCGGGGCGCTCCTGTCGTACGCCGCGCACACCGGCTCGGAGGCGCACCGGACGGCGGCGGAGCGGGCGCTCGGCGTGGTGGGGGCGCTCGGGCCGCGCGCCCCGCGCTTCATCGGGCAGGGCCTGGCGGTGGTCGAGGCGCTGCTGGACGGGCCGCGCGAGGTGGCGGTGGCCGGGCATCCGGAGGATCCGGCGACGGCCGCGCTGCACCGGGCCGCGCTGCTGGGGGCGGCTCCCGGCGCGGTGGTGGCGGCCGGGGTGCCGGGGACGGCGGACGGCAGCGTGGGGGAGTTCCCGCTGCTGACCGGGCGGGCGCTCGTAGGGGACGCGCCGACGGCGTACGTGTGCCGGCACTTCGTCTGCGCGCTGCCGACGACCGACCCGGCGGAGCTGGCCGCGCAGTTGGCCACGGCCCGCCCCTGACCCCGCCCCTGACCCCGACCCTTCGGGGGTTACGCGTGCTGCGCGGCCGCCATCGCGATGCCCACGAAGTGGGTGACGAAGGCGACCAGGGTCAGCGAGTGGAAGACCTCGTGGAAGCCGAAGTAGCGCACGGAGGGGTTGGGGCGCTTCATCCCGTAGATGACCCCTCCCACGCTGTAGAGGAGTCCGCCGACGATCACGAGCACCAGGACCGCGATCCCGCCCGAGCGCATGAAGTCGGGGAGGAAGAAGACGGCGGCCCAGCCCATGGCGATGTAGCAGGGCGTGTAGAGCCAGCGCGGGGCGCCGACCCAGAAGACGCGGAACGCGATGCCGGCCGCGGCGGCGATCCACACCGCCCACAGGAGCGTCCGTCCGGTGGAGGCCGGGAGCAGGAGCACCGTCAGCGGGGTATAGGTCCCTGCGATGATCAGAAAAATGTTGGCGTGGTCGAGGCGGCGGAGGATGGCTTCGCCGCGCGGGCCCCAGGTGCCCCGGTGGTAGACCGCGCTGACTCCGAAGAGCAGGCAGGCCGTGAGGATGTACACCCCACAGGCCACGCGGGCCTTCGTCGAGTCGGTGAACGTCATGAGCGCCAGGCCCGCGACCACCACGGCGGGGAACATTCCGGTGTGCAGCCAGCCGCGCATCATCGGCTTGGCCTCGGCGTCGACCTGCGGTTCAGCCATGGGTCCGGTGGTGGCTCCGGCCTCGGGTCCGGCCACGGCGGCGGCGTCAGAAGTCATGGTCCTCATGCTATCTACGGGTCCGTAGGTTTCGGTTAGCGGCCTTTGCCGAAGATTGACACGAGTGGTGATGCTCACGTGAGAGGCCCCCTGGACATATGCGCATAGGCACCCGATGATCAGATGAGTGCGGTCGGCACCGGATGAGCGGAGCGCGAAGCGTCCGGGTCGCAGCCCCCACGGGGCAAACACCAAACAAACCCCTCAACAAGGAGCAATCGTGGCGCGCGACAACGCGGCTCCCACCACCCACCCGACGGTCCTCCCCACCGATCACGCCGAACTGATCGCCTGGGTCGACGAGATCGCGGCGATCACCGAGCCGGACCGCATCGTCTGGTGCGACGGCTCGGAGGCCGAGTACGAGCGCCTGTGCGAGGAGCTCGTGACCAAGGGCACGTTCAAGAAGCTCGACCCCGCCAAGCGCCCGAACTCGTACTACGCCGCCTCCGACCCCTCCGACGTCGCGCGCGTCGAGGACCGGACCTTCATCTGCTCCGAGAAGGCCGAGGACGCGGGTCCCACGAACCACTGGAAGGCTCCTTCTGAAATGAAGGAGATCTTCGCCGGCGAGAAGGGGATCTTCCGCGGCGCCATGAAGGGCCGGACGATGTACGTCGTCCCCTTCTGCATGGGCCCCCTCGGCTCCGAGCTGTCCGCGATCGGCGTCGAGATCACCGACTCCGCCTACGTCGCCGTCGCCATGCGCACCATGACCCGCATGGGAGCCCCCGTCCTCGCCGAACTCGGCACCGACGGCTTCTTCGTCAAGGCCGTCCACACCCTCGGCGCGCCGCTCGCCGAGGGCCAGGCCGACGTGCCGTGGCCGTGCAACACCACCAAGTACATCTCGCACTTCCCCGAGAGCCGCGAGATCTGGTCCTTCGGTTCCGGCTACGGCGGCAACGCCCTGCTCGGCAAGAAGTGCTACGCCCTGCGCATCGCGTCCGTCATGGCCCGCGACGAGGGCTGGCTCGCCGAGCACATGCTGATCCTCAAGCTCACCCCGCCGCAGGGTGAGGCGAAGTACATCGCCGCCGCGTTCCCGAGCGCCTGCGGCAAGACCAACCTCGCCATGCTGGAGCCCACGATCCCCGGCTGGACGGTCGAGACGGTCGGCGACGACATCGCCTGGATGCGCTTCGGCGCCGACGGCCGGCTCTACGCGATCAACCCCGAGGCCGGGTTCTTCGGCGTCGCGCCCGGCACCGGTGAGCACACCAACGCCAACGCCATGAAGACGATGTACGCCAACACCGTCTTCACGAACGTCGCGCTCACCCCCGACGGCTCCGACGTCTGGTGGGAGGGCATGACCGAAGAGGCGCCCGCGCACCTGATCGACTGGAAGGGCAACGCCTGGACCCCGGAGTCCGAGACCCCGGCGGCCCACCCCAACGCCCGCTTCGCCGTCCCCGCCTCGCAGTGCCCGACGATCGCCCCCGAGTGGGAGGACCCCAAGGGCGTCCCGATCTCCGCGATCCTCTTCGGCGGCCGCCGCGCCTCCGCCGTGCCGCTGGTCACCGAGTCCTTCGACTGGAACCACGGCGTCTTCATCGGCTCGAACATCGCCTCCGAGAAGACCGCCGCCGCCGAGGGCAAGGTCGGCGAGCTGCGCCGCGACCCCTTCGCCATGCTGCCGTTCTGCGGCTACAACATGGGCGACTACATGGGTCACTGGATCAACGTCGGCGCCGACAAGGACCAGGCGAAGCTCCCGAAGATCTACTACGTGAACTGGTTCCGCAAGAACGACGCGGGCAAGTTCGTGTGGCCCGGCTTCGGCGAGAACAGCCGCGTCCTGAAGTGGATCGTCGAGCGCCTCGACGGCACCGCCGAGGGCGTCGAGACCCCCATCGGCATCCTGCCGACCGTGGCCTCCCTCGACACCGACGGCCTGGACCTCCCGGCCGAGGACCTCGACTTCCTGCTCACGGTCGACAAGGAGATCTGGCGCGACGAGGCCGCTCTGGTCCCCGAGCACCTGAACACCTACGGCGACCACACCCCCAAGGAGCTGTGGGACCAGTACCACGCGCTGGTCGAGCGCCTCGGCTAGCCGTCCCGGCTAGTCACCCCGGCCACCACCACGTGGCCCCATGAACCGCGGCCGGCTGTCCCCGGCCGCCGGACCGACGCGGGATGTCCCGACTAGGATTCCCTGCGACCTTCCAAATAGGTCGTGTGCGTCTGCTGACGGCGGGCCTCTGCTTCTCGGAGGCCCGCCGTCAGGCGTTCCGCCTCGTCGTACAGCGCCGACAGCTGCCGCTCCAGGTGCCGTTCCGGCGACTCGCCGCCCGGTGTCAGCCGGGTCCACCAGCGGGTCCGGTTGTAGGTGTCCACGCATTCCGGCACGTCCTGCCGGATCCCCCGGGACAGCGCGTGCACCGTCTCCGGGTCGCCCGCCAGTACGTCCGCCACCCAGCCGGGGTCGAGCATCGCCCCGTACAGGTCCATCAGCTCGGTGAGCCTGCCCCCGGCGGCCGGGGTCAGGTCCACTTCCGCCAGGTACTCCCGCAGCCGCCCGAAGTCCTCGCGCAGGGTGCCCAGTTCCTCGGCCGGCTCCGGAACCGGCGGTACGACGGCCACCTCCGGCGGAGCGATCAGCGCGCCCGCGCCGTACAGCCCCGCCACCACCACCGGCCAGAACGTCCCGGCCACCCCCGACACGGTCAGGGCCAGCCCGGCCACGCCCCCGGCGCAGCCCGCCAGGTTCTTCTTCGACTCCAGGTAGCCGAGGACCCGGGTCCCGGCGCCCGCGCCGCGTCCACTGGGTCTACTGGTAGCCACGGATCTCCTCGAAGGCGCCGTTCAGAGAGCCGTTGCCGTCGGTGGCGTCGAAGAGCCGCCCGCCGGTCAGCTCGGTGATGCGGGTGAGTTCCTTGCGGGAGGAGTCGCCGAAGAGCACCGCGAAGACCGGGGTGTGCTTCTGCGCGTCCGGCAGGCCCGCGTAGAAGGACTCGAAGTCCTTGACGCTGTCCCCGCTCTCCCCGTCCGTCATCAGCACGATCGAGGTGAAGGCGTCGGCGCTGCCCTTGCCCAGGTGCTGGTACGCCGCCTTCAGACTGCCGTACACCGCCGTCCCCCCGTCCGGCTCCAGGGACTTCACGTCGCCGCGGATGGCGTCCAGGGCGCTGCCTGGGTTCCCCGGTTCGACGACGTGGGTGAGGACCTTCTTCACCTTGTCGCCGAAGGGCAGCAGGGTGACCTCCTCGCGGTCCCGGAAGCGCGCTCCCGTGCCCGAAGTCCCGGTGCCCGTCAGGTCGGTGAGCGCCGCCTTCAGCCGGTCGATCCGGTGGTCCTCGCCCATCGAGCCCGAGGTGTCCAGGACGTACACCGTCCGTGAGGGGCGGCGCAGTACGTTCTCGTAGGCGGCCAGCAGTCCGTCCGCGACCGAGAGGCTGCCCGGGAACGGCAGCTCGCGCCGCTTGTCCGCGGCGAGCCCGGCCGCGGGCGCGACCCCGGCGGCGACGGGGCGGCGGAAGGTCTGCTCGGTGATCGCCTTCTGCGCCGCGTCGCCCCGCAGGTACTCGGTCAGTGCGCGGCCCGACTCGCGCGCCCCGGCCGGGGCCGAGGTCAGCAGGGTCAGCGGATAGCCCGCGGTGACCACCCCGTCGCGGGGGCGGATCACGGTCAGGCCCGTCTTGGCGTCCCGGTTCATGGACAGCAGCACCGACTCGTAGTTGACGAGTGCGTCGACATCCCCGCGCTTGGCGTAGGCGGTGGCGAGCCAGCCGGAGGACCCGGAGGTCAGCTTCTGTCCGGTGAAGAACTCCTTGAGCTGCGGGGTGGCCTTGGCCACGTCCGCGTCGGTCAGCGCGGACTGGGCGCCCGAGAGGCCGGAGGCGACCGAGACCAGTGCGGAGAACCCGGAGTTGGAGCGCACCGGGTCGGTCATCCCGTACGACAGCTTCCCGGCGGCCACCGCCTGGTGCACGGCGGACCAGGTGACCTCCTCCGGCTTCCAGCCGAGCCGGGCCATCGCCTCGGGCCGCACGCCCAGCGCGACCGGCGAGGACATCACCGGGGTCTCGGAGCTGAGCTTCGCCGCCGCTCCGGGCCGCAGCCGCAGGTAGTCGTTGGAGGACAGCCAGATCGCGTCGTACTTCCCGTCGGCCTTCCCGGAGGCGACCTGCTCGGCCGCGTCCAGGGTGCCCGTCCAGGTCAGCTCGACGGTGACCCCGGTGGCCTTCTTCGCCTGGTCCAGGACCGGCTTCAGGTCCGCGAGTTCGCTGGAGGCCAGCACCCGCAGCTTGCCCTCCTGGTACTTCGACTCCTTGGGCTTGCCCGGAGTGCCATCGCCGGAGGATCCGCCCGACGACGTACAGGCGCCTGCGCCGAGCAGGGCGGCGGTCAGGGCGACGGCGGCCGCGAGCCGTCTGCGGAGCACCGCGCCGCGGCGGCTCATCGCTCGCTCCCTTCGAGGGCGCCCGCGGTGCGGGTGCGCGCCAAGTGGCTTGATGCGGCCTGGAGTTCGCCGGTCAGGGCTTCGATGGTGGCGGCCATGTTCTCGGTGGCCTGCACCTTGAAGGTGTCGATGGTGTCGAGGGTCCGGTAGATCTGTGCGAACGCGGCGCGCAGGGTCTCCGCCCCGACGGCCGGATCGGCGGCGATCCGCTGGATCTCCCCGCTCTGCGTGGACAGCATCTCCGCGTTGCCGCGGATCAGCTCTTCGGTGGTGTCGCGCAGGCTGTCGACCTGGTCGGCCACCTTGCGCTGGCTTTCGAGCGCGGAAGCCAGCATGACGGCGATCCGCAGCGCCGAGACGGTGGTGGTCGCGGCCCGGTCGACGCCCTTGACCAGTTCGTCGTTGGTGCGCCGCACCACGTCCATGGCGAGGTAGCCCTGCGCGCACACGGCGAGCTGGGTGAGCAGGTCCTGGTGCTTCTGCCGGACCGGGAACAGCACGTCGGCGCGCAGCGCGTCGGCCTGCGCCGGGTCGGTGTGCTCGGCGTCGGCGATCCGCTGCCCGATCGCGGAGTCGAGGGCCTCGGTGAGGACGGAGTACTCCTGGAGCTTGCCCATCGTCTCCCACAGCCGGGCCCGCTCGGTGTGCAGCGCGGCGTTGTCGCGGCGCAGCTCGTCCTGGCCGGAGCGCAGTGCGCCGACGATCCCGTTGAGGGTGGCCTGGGAGGAGGCGTACTTCGCCACGTGGTCGCGCAGCCGGTTGCCGCCCGGGAGCCTGCCGATGAGGCGGCGGACGCCCTTGGCGGGGGACTCGCGCGGGTCCAGGTCCTCGACGGTGCGGCGCAGCTCGACCAGGGAGCCCGCGACCCGGGCCTGCGCGTCGCCGCCGTCGGTGCCCAGCGAGCGGACGGCCCGGTCCAGCATCCGGTTGGACTGCTGGGAGGCGCTGCGGACGTCGGCGGCGCCGAGCCCGGCGATCTCGCCGATCCGCTGGGCGAACTCGGGGGAGCGGGCGTCGAGTCCGGCGAGGGAACCGACGTACTCCCCGGCCCGGCGGGCCATCTCGTCGCGGACCCCGTCCTGCAGCGGCACCAGGCCCGAGGCCTGTTCCGAGCGGATCGCGGCGACGGGTTCGGGGGCGGTCAGGACCAGCGGGCTGTCCCCGGGGCCGCCGGGGCCGCCGGGTGGTGTCAGTGTCATGGCGTGTCCCCCTGCGCCTTGGCGCGCGCCGCCAGCGTCATCAGGATCGTGACGGTGGGCGTGTTCACCTGGCGGATTCCGGTGAGCTTCTGGTTGAGGTAGTCGGTGTGCGGGGCGGTGGCGGTGGTGAACTCGGCCAGCCCGTCCTGCGGGCGCAGCCCGTGCTTGACGGCGAGGCGGCGCAGGTCCGGGTCGGTGGCCAGCAGCCCGCCGAGGTCCTTGGCCTTGTCGTTCAGCGGTACGAAGGTGTGCGCGGAGTTGACGGTGGTGTCCGGGTAGAGGACCACCATGGCGTCGAGGTCCGCGGGCTGCTGCTTCTGCATCAGCAGGGCGGCCACCTGGGACTCGTACACCAGGATGAGCGGATCGCCGGCGCCGCTGATGAAGGCGCGGAACGGGTCGTCGGTGGAGGGCGGCAGGGCGCCCTGGACGGCGATCAGCTTGCGCAGCAGGGGCGCGGTGCGGTTGACGCCCGCGTCGTCGGAGACGACGGTGTTGTTGTTGGCGACGTTGGAGGTCGCGGCGAGGAAGAGGGCGCCGGAGTTGGACGAGGCGGGGTCGGTGGTCTTGATGAACACCGTGCCGGTCAGGGCGGCGTCGGCCGCGGCTCCGGGCAGCTGCTGCCAGGTGCGGTCCTCGGCGGCGGCCTTGAGGTAGGGCCCCATGAGCAGGGTGCCGCTGTGCTTGCCGGTCATCACCGCGAGCTTGTTGTCGGCGAGCACCTTGGCGGCGCTGGCGCGGGCGACCACGACGAGCGGCGAGTAGAAGGGACGGGTGGTCTGCGCGCCCTGGAGCTTGGTCTTGGCCTCGATCTCGCTGGCGGGCTCACTGCTGCTGGGGAAGGCGAAGTCGTACTGGTCCAGGGGTAGTTTGTCCATCGCCCAGGACCCGGAGGTCTCCGTCCTGACGGTGTAGCCCTTGGCGGCGAGGGCCTTCACCACCTCGGTGTCGTTGAAGAACTCGGCCTTCTCCGAACCGATGACTCCCCGCACGGTCTTCGTTGCCGCGCGCTCTGTGCCCGGGTCTCCGTGGCCTACGAAGATGACGGCTATGACGCCGCCGATCAGGAGGGCCGCCAGGGCGATTCCGAAGATGCGTCTCACGAGGGCAGCGTGCTCACGGAAACCCACATTCCGCGCGCGGTTGAGTGAACGTCAGGTGAGCAGGTGGTCCCACTTCGACCGCGGGTGAATGATGCACAACCATGAGGCAAGTGAGCGGGTGGCTGGCGGCGCTGGTGATGGTGGCTGCGGGAATGGTCTTCGTCCCGTTCGGCCTGTACGTGTGGGCGAGCAGCGGACCCGAGCCTCCGCGGCCGGTCGCCGAGGATGTGGCGGTGACGGGCTGCCGAATCGATCCGGCAAGCCGCCGCGTCGTGGCCGGGGTCGAGGTGGTGAGCCGCACCGCGCGTCCGGGCCGGTACGTCGTGACCGTCGAGTTCCGCCGCGGCGAGGCGGGGAACGACGTCCCCGTGCAGGCCGTGGTGAAGCTGGCCGCCGTCCACCCGGGCGAAGTCGGCCACGCCGAAGCGGTGGGCCCGGTCTGGCCCGCGGGCGTGATCCCATGGTGCGGAATCGCAGGCGTGGACCTGTCCCGGGAGGCCAAACCCAGCCAGGCGGACAAACCCAGCCGGGCGGCCAATATCAGCCCGTCCGGCGTTTGAGGACCCGCCGGAGGCCCCACCCGGCGGCACCGGGACCCAGGCCCGCACCAAGACCCCGCCCGCACCGGAATCAATGGCACCCGGTCCGAGGCCTCCGCGGCCCCGGACCGGGGCCGTCTAGAGGGCGCCTGCCGGGTTGACGGCGACGGCGGCGGAGTGCGCGTCCATGCGCTCGGCGGCGAGGATCGCGACGGCGGTGTCGGCGCGCGAGGCGGCGACGAGGAGCGCGCGGGCGGCGAGGTCGTGGGCGCGCCGGTGCAGGGCGCCCAGGCCGGCGTCCCCGGCGGCGGCGGGCCGGCCCTTGATCCGGGTGGGCACGCGGCCGCGCAGCCGGGCGACCTGGCCGGAGATCCGCTCGGCGGCCTCGTCCAGCCCCAGCTCGTCGGTGACGGCGAGCAGGGCGGCCAGGTGTCCGGCGAGCTGGGTGTCCAGCGCTTCGCCACGGCTGCTGTGCGGGTAGTCGGCGCGGTGGTCGGCGTGGCCGCCGCTCATGCGGTGGACCGACTTGGTGCGGATCGGCTCGTACATGAGGGGGCCTCCTGCGGGGTCAGGAGACCATCCTACCTTGGATCCGTTCTAAAGTTGAGCTGAATCCGGCCGCGGGTCCGGGCGCCTGCCTCGCTAGTGCTGGCTGTATCCGTCCAGGAAGTTCCCGATCCGGGTCACGGCGTCGGCCAGGTCCTTGGCGGCGGGCAGGGTGACGATGCGGAAGTGGTCGGGCTCGGGCCAGTTGAAGCCCGTACCGTGTACGACCATGATCTTCTCGGCCCGCAGTAGGTCGAGGACCATCTGCCGGTCGTCCTTGATCTTGTAGACCGAGGGGTCCAGCTTCGGGAAGAGGTACAGGGCGCCCTTGGGCTTCACGCAGGTGATCCCCGGGATCTGCGTGAGCAGGTCGTACGCCGTGTCGCGCTGCTCCAGGATCCGCCCGCCGGGCAGCACCAGGTCCTCGATCGACTGGCGGCCGCCGAGGGCGGTGGCGATGGCGTGCTGCGAGGGCATGTTCGCGCACAGGCGCATGTTGGCCAGGATCGTCAGGCCCTCGATGTACGACGAGGCGTGCTGCTTGGGGCCGCAGACCGCCATCCAGCCGGAGCGGAAACCGGCGACGCGGTAGTTCTTGGAGAGCCCGTTGAAGGTGAGGGTCAGCAGGTCGGGTGCGATGGCCGCGGTGGGCGTGTGCGTGGCGCCGTCGTAGAGGATCCGGTCGTAGATCTCGTCCGAGCACACGATCAGGTTGTGGCGGCGCGCGATGTCGGTCAGCCCGCGCAGCATCTCGTCGTCGTAGACGGCGCCGGTCGGGTTGTTCGGGTTGATGATCACGATCGCGCGGGTGCGGTCGGTGATCTTCCGCTCGATGTCGGCCAGGTCCGGCATCCAGTCGGCCTGCTCGTCGCACCGGTAGTGCACGGCGGTGCCGCCGGCCAGCGACACGGAGGCGGTCCACAGCGGATAGTCGGGTGCGGGGACGAGCACCTCGTCCCCGTCGTCCAGCAGTGCCTGCATGGACATCTGGATCAGCTCGGAGACCCCGTTGCCGATGTAGATGTCCTCGACGTCCAGGTCGACGCCCTTGGTCTGGTAGTGCTGCATCACCGCGCGGCGCGCGGACAGCAGCCCCTTCGCGTCCCCGTAGCCGTGGGCCGTGCCCAGGTTGCGGAGCATGTCCTCAAGGATCTCGGGCGGGCACTCGAAGCCGAAGGCCGCCGGGTTGCCCGTGTTGAGCTTGAGGATGCGATGACCTGCCGCTTCGAGCCGCATGGCCTCTTCGAGCACGGGCCCGCGGATCTCGTAGCAGACATTGGCGAGTTTCGTTGACTGGATCACCTGCATGGCGGGAGCTTACGGGGCCCGGCGCCCCCGCGCTGCGGGATTCGGCCCGCGGGGTGAGGGTGAATTGCCCTGGTTCGCGGGATGGGCGGGGTGGCGGTGGGCCGCACCCTTGGAAACCGGGGGCGGCCCCGGGTCCCGGCCTGCGGAATGGGTGGGGTGCGCGCGAGGGACGCGGGCGGGTGTTGCGCTCGTCACGCCGGTGGGCGCGGCGGCGTACGTCGCCCAGGGGTCGCGGCGCGGCTGCGCCGCGAGAGCCTGGTTTCGCGCGTCCGGGGTCGGGGCGGGGGCGCGGCTGCGCCGCGGGGGCGCTGGCTTTGGGCGTCCGGGGTCGGTGGGGTGCCGGGGGCTGCCCGTCAGTTCAACTGTCTCTCCGTGCCGGTGCGGCCTGTCAAGGGCGCTCTCTTCGTTCGCGTCGCTTCGCGATGGCCTGCGGCCACCCTTGACAGACCACCCCGTCACGAAAAGCCAAGAACTGTCGGGCGGCCCCCGGGGGAAGGCATGGGGGACCTGGACCATGGGCCGGGGGTGGGAGCGGGCGGCCCCGGTCCGGGGTGCGACCCAGCCGCGCCCTCCGGGCGGACAGGAACGCGAGGAAATCGCTACGCGCTCCTCTCGGAGCGGCGTCTGCGGGCTGTCTGGGGCTGGCGGGTGGCGAGGGGAGGCCGAAAGCTCGGCTGGATGAGCGTGGATTCGGGTCAGGCCGCACCTGACACTCAATACTCCTCCAAAATGCCCTTTTTGTGGTGCTTTAGGGCCCTCGTTTTGGGATGGACGACCGCTTGACCCCTCTCCACCTCGGCTTGACCGAGGTCCGGGCCACAAACAGCCCGCAGACGCCTCTCCGGCCGGGACTGTGTAGCGATCTCTGTGCGGGTCTGTTGCTTGTCGTCTGTCGTCTGTCCGCCCGGAGGGCGCGGCTGGGCCGCACCTGGCCCCTGGCCCACCCGCCCGGAACCCCGGTTAGTGGCTCCTGTCCCCCCTGCCTTCCCCCGGGGGCCGCCCGACAGTTCTTGGCTTTTCGTGGGGACGGGATCTGTCAAGGGTGGCCGTAGGCCATCGCGTAGCGACGCGACCGTAGGGAGCGCCCTTGACAGGTCACGGCACCGCGAAGAGACAGTTGAACTGGCGGGCAGCCCCCGGAACCTCGCCGACCCCGGACGCGCACAACGCACCCATGAGCGGCGCAACCGCGCCCCGGCGGAGCCGGGGTTACGTCGTACGGAACCGCTTCGCCGTCCACCGGGACGTGGAAACTCAGATCCGGTGATCCGGTGATCCGGGATCCGGTCAACCAATTTCCGCCCAGACCGTTTTCAGTGGAACGGGACCCGTCGAGACTCCCCAGCGGTCCGCCAGTGCCGCGACGAGTGCCAGCCCCCGGCCGGACTCGGCCTCGGGGGAGGGGAATTCGGCGACCGGGGCCGGTGTGCACTCGTCGCGCGTATCGCTCACCTCGATACGTAGCGTGGTGCCGACGGCGGCGATCCGAAGCCGGAACCCCCGCCCCTGGACCCGGCCGTGCGTCACGGCGTTGCTCGCGAGTTCGGCGACGACATGGGCCGCGTCATGGAACGGGAGCCCCCAGTCCGCCAGTTGCGAGACGGCGAGCTGCCGGGCGGCGCGGGCGCCGTGCGGGGTGGCGGGGAGCGTGGCCACGAAGGCGATTTCTCGATTCACGTCACTCAGCGTGGCGACCCGTGCGTAACCTGAACAGGGAAGAGTCCGCCGTGTACGGCGGCTGTCCCGGGCGGTCCCGCCCAGTCCCGCCTGTCCCTCGGGGGTGCAGATGAACGCAGATGGCGCCGATGAGTCGAGTGAATCGAGTTGGGAACTCGATCCGGAAGATGAAGCGGGGGCGGTTATCGCCACCGTGGGACGCCAGTTGAAAATGTGGCGGGAGGCGGCCGGGTTGGACCGAACCCAGTTCGGTACGCGCATGGGATACGGCCCGAATCTCATCTACAAGATCGAGCGCGGCGCCCGAATTCCACGCCCGGAGTACCTGGACAAGGCGGACGAGATCCTCGGCGCGAGCGGCAAGATCGCCGCGATGAAGACCGACGTGGAAAGGGCCCGCCATCCCAAGAAGGTCCGGGCCTTGGCCAAGCTGGAGGCCGAAGCGGTGGAGATCGGTGCCTACGACAACATCGTTGTGCCCGGCTTGTTGCAGACCGAAGAGTATGCGCGCGCCCTGTACGCCCTCCGGCGGCCAGCCTATGGGGAGGACGAGGTCGAGAGGCTGGTCTCGGCCCGGCTGGCCCGTCAGTGCGTACTCCGTCAACATCCGGCTCCGTTGCTGACCGTGGTGCAGGAGGAGGCGGTGCTTCGGCGGCCGATCGGAGGTGAAATGGTGTTGCGCCGCCAACTTGAGTACCTGCTGGAGATCGCTGTTCTGCGGCATGTCGAGATCCAGGTCATGCCCACCGATGTGCAAGAGCATGCAGGCCTTGCCGGGTCGCTCAAGGTCATCCGGCTCAAGGACGGAACGACGGTCGGGCACAACGAGGTTCAGCTGGTCAGTCGCTTGATTACCGACCCGAAAGAGGTCCAGATCCTGGACATGCGCTATGGCATGATCCGGGCACAGGCGCTCACGCCTCGGCAGTCGCTGACTTTCATCGAGAAGGTACTAGGGGAGACATGACAGCCTCCAGCTCGAAGTGGTTCAAGAGCAGCTACAGCACCAACGACGGTCCTGACTGCGTCGAGGTGGCGGTGTCGCCCGAGGCGATCCTCATCCGGGACTCAAAGGACGTGGAGCGGGCGCACCTGGCCGTGGCCCCCGCCACCTGGACCGGGTTCGTGCGGTACGCCGCAGGCTGACACGAACGCCTCCCCACCTGCCCTAGTGGCGCACGGCGTACGTCGTCTGCATGAACCCCGCGTCCAGCACCTTCGCGGCGGTCAGCTGGAGGTCGATGTCGCGGTCCAGCGTGCCGAAGAGGGGGAGGCCCTCGCCGATCAGGACCGGGGCGGTGGTGATGATCAGCTCGTCCAGCAGGTCCTCCCGCAGGAAGGTCTGGATCATCTTCCCGCCGTCCACGTATACGTGGCGCGCGCCCTGTTCGGTCAGCGCGGCCAGCAGCTCCGGCAGCGAACGGTGGACGGTGACGCGCGGGTCGTCCGTGGTCAGCCCGGTGCTGAGGACGGCGACGCGCTTGCCCTCGTACGGCCAGAAGCCGAAGCTGAGCACCTTCTCGTAGGTGTGGCGCCCCAGCGCCAGGGTGTCGATCCCCTCCATGAACTCCTGGTAGCCCGTCTCCCCGGCCTGCGCGCCCCGCATCGTGAGCCACTCGATGTCGCCGTCGGGGCGGGCTATGAACCCGTCGAGGCTGACCCCGATGGTCACGGACGTCCGGAACGGGCGGCCGCCGCGCGGGACCTTGCCGGGCCGCCCGGCGTCGTCCGCGCGGTAGCTGGTGGGGTCGCCGGAGTTGCTCATGAGGGGTCCTCCTCGTGTCGTCGGTGGGTACGTCGTCGGTGCGGGGCCAGGACGCGGTCCAGCGCCGCGCGCTGGCGGCCGCCCAGGTCGCCCTCCTGGTCCACGGCCCACAGCAGCCCGGCCCCGGTGACCGCCGCCTGTACGGCGTCGGCGAGCGCGCCGGTGTCGGCGCCCGGGCGCAGCTCCGCGCGGGCGAGGTCCAGCAGCTCGCGGACCGCCGCGTGCTGGGCCCGCTGCGCGTCGAGCGCGAGCCGCCGGAACTCGGGGTCGGCGAGGTCCGCGCACAGGAAGGCCAGGTGGTTCGCGTAGGCGGTGGGCCCGGCCAGCGGACTCCAGGCGGCGGCGATCAGGGCGGCGAGCGCGTCGAGGGCCGACGCGTGCTCGGCGCGGACGCGCTCGCTCAGCCCGGCGAGATCCCGCTCCCCGTGCGCGGCGAGCGCGAGCAGCATCCCGCGCTTCGACCCGAACCGCTGCACCAGCGTCCCGGCCACCAGCCCGCACTCCCGCGCGACGGCCGCGAGCGTGAGCTTCGCGGGCCCGGTCCGCCCCATGACCTCCACGGCGGCCCGGAGGATCACGGCGTCGTCGACGGTACGGGGGCGCATGGGCGGGTGCTCCTGGGATGGGCGCGTTAGTGAATGCCTGTTCATTCATTAAAGCACGCGGTCGTGTGTCAGTGCCCCCTGGGAGCATGGCCCCATGGAGCCGATGCGGATCATCAAGGGGGACGCGACGAGTCCCCAGGCCAAAGGGCCGAAGATCATCGCCCACGTCTGCAACGACCTGGGCGGCTGGGGCAAGGGGTTCGTCGTGGCGGTCTCGAAGCGGTGGGCGGCGCCCGAGTCCGCGTACCGGTCCTGGCACCGCGGCCGCAGCGGGAACGACTTCGGGCTGGGCGCCGTACAGCTCGTGCAGGTCCAGCCGGACGTATGGGTCGCCAACATGATCGGCCAGCACGGCATACGCACCGGCAGTGGCGGCCCGCCCGTCCGCTACGACGCCATCGAGCGCTGCCTCACGGCCCTGGCCGGCCACGCCGTCACCCTCGGCGCCTCCGTCCACATGCCGCGCATCGGCTGCGGCCTCGCGGGCGGCACGTGGCCCCGCATCGAACCCCTGATCACCGGGGCCCTCTCCGCCCGCGACGTCCCGGTGACGGTCTACGACTTCGACTGACGGCGCGCCTACCCGAATGCGCGCCTTCGGGGGGTTGGTGCGGGAGGTGCGGGAGGTGCGGTGGGCGCTGGTGGTGTCACGCCGAGCTCTTGCTCGGTGTCCTCCAGCCAACTCCGGTACCAGTGCGCGAAGTCGTGCCCGGTCGGCTGGATCCCCTGGTCCATCGGCCGCAGGTCCTGCCAGATGGCGCCCCGGTGCGGGCCCGTCATCACCAGCAGGGACACATATCCGCACCCCCGCTCGCTGAGGAACACGGTGCCCGCTTCGCGGGCCTCGTCCAGCTCCACGTAGCGCGCGTCCCAGGCGGTGCGCGCACGCTGGAACGCGTCTTCGGAGGGGTAGGCGTCCCGCTCGGGATTCCGCGCCTCCAGCGCGTCGAACTCATGCTGCAGCGCCTCGGCGACGAAGGGCCGTCCGGCGAACGCGGCGGTGGTCACCTGCGCGGGGGAGGCCAGCCCGGCATCGTGCCACCGCCACCCGCCGTCGCCGAGGGCCGGTGTCATCAGGCCGTAGTGGGGGCCCGCTCCACCGCCACCGACACGGAGCAGGAAGCTCCGGTACTGCGCGGGCAGGCCGGTGCCCAGGGCAGCCTCCAGCGACCGGAGCTGTTCCTCGCCCAGGACCGGGCCGAGCCGGAAGCCGTGCCGGTTCGCCCCGAAGACCTCGTCCGCCCCGGGGTGTCCGGCGAGCCCCAGCACCCGCTCCCGGACTCCCGCCCACATGTCTTCGCTCATGGGCACACGCTAGCGAAACAGGTGTCGGCGCCGGTAAGGGATTTTCCGCGCCCTCAGCGGTCGATGACGGCCAGGGGGATTTCGTGGGGAGCGCGGGTCTGGGTGTCTTCGAAGGGGGGCCACAGGGCGGTCAGGGCCGGCCAGTAGGCGTCGCGTTCGGCGCGGGTGGCCGGGCGGGCCTTGGCCTGGAAGGGGGCCTGGTCCCGCTGGACGCGGACCTCGGGGTCGGCTTCGAGGTTCCGGTACCAGTCCGGGAGGCCGCCGGCCCAGGCGGCGACGATCAGGCGGCCCTCGTCCTCCGCGTAGATCAGCGGGGTGCGGGCCGTGCGGCCCGTGACGCGGCCGATGGTGGTGAGCAGGAGGGTGGGGACGCCGTGCCAGAGGTGCCCGTCGATGCCGCCGGTGGCGGCGTACGCGCGGACGTGCGCCCGCTCCCGCTCGCCCGGGGGATCCGCGGGGTGGTCCCAGTCGACGTCGGCCTTCTGCATGAGCGTGCCTGCCCTCCGTGGTGCCCGCGGTGCGCGGTGCGCGGTGACGATGTGCGGGGCTAACGAGGTACCGAGGGTTTCCGTCACGATGGCCGAAATGCGGGGGCACCGCCACTCGGGGCGGTACCCCCGCCGCGGCGGGCGGCGGCGCTCAGGCCTGTGCGACCCGCTCGGCGCGCTCGATCAGGACCGGCTCGGCCGGTACGTCGCCGTGCCCGCCCGCGCGGCCCGTCCTGACCGCGGCGATGGCGTCCACCACCTCGCGGCCCTCGCTGACCGCGCCGAAGACGGCGTAGCCGAAGCCGCCCGGGGTCGGGGAGGTGTGGTCGAGGAAGGCGTTGTCCGCGGTGTTCACGAAGAACTGGGAGGTCGCCGAGTGCGGGGCGCTCGTACGGGCCATGGCGACCGTGTACAGGGTGTTCTTGAGGCCGTTGGCCGCCTCGTTCTCCACCGGGGCCCGGGTGGGCTTCTGGTTCATGTCCGGGGTGAAGCCGCCGCCCTGGTTCATGAAGCCGGGGATGACCCGGTGGAAGATCGTTCCGTCGTAGTGGCCGCTGTCCACGTAGGAGAGGAAGTTCGCCACGGTCGCGGGCGCCCTCTCCTCGTCGAGGTCGATCACGATGGCGCCGAAATTGGTGGTCAGTCTGACCTGGGGCATGGGCGTCCGGTCCCTTCTGGGGTGGGAGCTGGCTGGTGCGGATCCTTGTGTGGATCTTCCTCCAGCTTCGCAGACCTGGCATTCCGTGCCAGCAAGGGCATGCGGAAGCCCCGGGGACGGGGCCCCCGGGGCTTCGGAGCTTCGGAGTCCGGCGGGGCCGGGCTACGGGAGGTAGCGCTCGATGACCGACGGGCCTTCCTTTTCGATCAGCTCGCGCGCCTTTTCGAGCCGCTCCGGAGTCGGGTCCTGTCCGCGTGCCATCACGAGGTCTTCAGGGTCGTACGGCCGCTCCCCGCCCGAGAAGAGCTTGGCCGGACGGCCGGGCTGCTGGTCCGATTCACTGTCCATCGCGTACCTCCTCCAGTGCCCCCTGGCCCCATCCTCCGGCGGCCCGCCCTTGAACGCACCTCGGGCCGGGAGGATGCCCACTCGGCCTACACCGTGGCCAGCGTCAGCAGCACGCCCAGCACGACCAGCGCCCCGCAGATGGCCAGGTTCACCACCTTGTGCTCCATGAACACCGCCACGAACTCGCGGATGGTCGCGCTCGGCCAGAAGTACGCGGCCGTCGGCGAACCCAGCACCTGGCCGTTGACCCGCGCCTTGCGCGCCATCATCGCCGCCCGGAAGGCGTGGAAGTTGTTCGTGACCACCACGCACCGGTACCCCGGCACGGCCCCGGCCATGATCCGCTCGCTGAACCGGAGGTTTTCCTCCGTGGTGCGGGAACGGTCCTCCAGCCGCACGTGCTCCGCCGGAACGCCCTCCGCGATCAGCCAGTCCGCCATCGCCCGCGCCTCGGCGACCTGCTCGTCCGAGCCCTTGCCGCCCGAGGTCAGCAGGACCGGCGCGGGGCCGCCGCGGGCCGTCTGGGCCTCGTAGATCTCCCGGCCCCTGCGCAGCCGGGAGGCGAGCAGCGGGGGCACCCGGTCCCCGCCGATCAGGCCGGAGCCCAGCATCACCACGAAGTCGACGTCGCCGCGCACCTTGATCCGCCCGTACAGGAAGGCGTACCCGAGGAAGCAGAGGAAGAGGAAGGAGACGTAGAGCGCGAGCAGGACGACCGTGACCACCGGCCCGGTGGCCCCGGCCGAACCGACGGACACGGCGGTCACCATCAGCACGAGCAGCGCGACGATGCCGAGCCCGGCCAGCAGCGACAGCAGGTTGCCGAAGCTGCGGCCCTCCTTGCGGACCATCGTCACGCCGTTGGCGATCAGGAACAGCGCCAGCGCGACCACACCGAGGGCCGGGACCGCGAACACCATCAGCGCGACCAGCGGGCCGATCCCGCCCGGCAGGTGCCGGAGCTGGGCCAGCAGCGCCACGGACAGGCTGATGCAGGTCAGGCCCAGGTACACCGCGTTGCGGAAGCGCCGCCGGTCCTCCCGCGCGCTGATGCAGAAGAGGACGAACAACAGGACAGACGGCGCAAAGGCGAGCATGGCGCACATCGTAGGTGCGCCCTGTGAACGGCCCGCCGCCAGCGGGTCCCTCAGCAGGTCCCTCAGCGGGATCAGAAGAAGGTGCGCACGAACTCCGTCACCGTGCCGTCCGCCGCCACGACCGGGATCAGCTGCCACTTCTCGAAGATCGTGCACGGGTGGGACATGGCCAGCCCCACCAGATCGCCGACCTCCACGTCCCCGGCGCCATCGGTCTCCAGCCAGGCGTGCTGGTCGGACACCTTCACCAGCCGCAGCCCGGCGGCCGGGCGCTCCACCCCGTCGCGGGCCGAGCGGACCACCTCGGGCACCGGCAGCCCGAGGTCGTAGGCCATGTCCCGCTTCCCCGCGTTCAGGAAGGCCTGGGTGGGGGAGGGGCGGGAGACGACCTGGGCCCACAGCCGGAAGGCGGGGAGCAGCCCGCCCTCCTCGGGCACCCGGTTGAAGGGGGTCAGCTTGGTGTACCAGTCGTGGTCGTGCGAGACGTACGCGCCGGAGCGCAGCAGCTTCAGGGCGGGCGCCGACAGGGGCGGCAGCTCGGCGAACACCTCGGCGACGCTGTCGAACCAGGCGCTGCCGCCCGCGCTGACGATGATCTCCTCGCCGGGGGCGAGGGCGCCGAAGCGGCCCTCCTCGTCGAAGGCGACGGTGAGGGCGGTCATGCGGCGCAGCCAGGCGGTGACCTTCGCGGCGTCGGCGCCGGGCACCTCGGCCTCGTAGCCCGCGACGCCGACCAGGCGCAGCGTGGCGGTACGGGCGACCGCGTCCGCGACGGCGCGGCAGTCGTCCTCGGTACGGGCGCCGGTACGGGCCCCCTCGCCGGCGCCGAGTTCGATGACGACGTCCACGGGGCGGCGGGTGGCGTCCGCCGCGGCTCCTGCGCCTGCCCCGGCCCCTGCCTCGGCCAGGGCCTGGTCCATCAGCTCCACGCCGCGCACGGAGTCGACGTAACAGACGAACCGGAACTCCGGGTCCGCGGCCAGCTCGGCGGCGACCCAGCGCAGCGCGGCGGGGTCGACGAGCTGGTTGGCCAGGAAGATCCGCTGGATGCCGAAGGCGCGGTAGACGCGGGCCTGGTGGGGCATCGCGGCGGTGATGCCCCAGGCCCCGTGCTCCAGCTGGCGCTCGAAGAGCTGCGGGGACATGCACGTCTTGCCGTGCGGGGCGAAGGCGAGGCCGTGCCGGGCGGTGTAGCGGCCGAGGACGGCGAGATTGTGCGCGAGGGCGTCGGCATCCAGGGTCAGGACGGGGGTGGTGAACCCGCCGGTGTGCAGGTCGCGGCGCTGGGCGGCCAGCTCGCCGACGGTGAGGCCGGCGGCCTCGGCGTCCGGGGGGAGGCCCTTGAAACGGTGGTCGACCGGTTCGTCGGCGAGTCGCCCTACGGCGTCGGCCGGTCGCCCAGCGGCGGCGGCGGTGGTGGTTGCGGCTGCGGGGGCGTGGGACATGGGGCCTCCTCGCGTTGCGTGTACGGCAACGGTCGTTGCGGGTTGTGCCTTCTGCTGTCTAACATCCCGGGTGACGGCGGGTCAAAGTGTCCCGTCCTGCCCTGGTCTGCCGAGGCCTTGCGGCCGGGTGCGGGTGCCGTTGCCCTCCGGGGGCGCCTCAATCGCCGGCGGGGCTGAGATTGGCTGCGGCGACCCAGCTTCCCAGGTGGAGCGGGGGTTGCCTGCGGCGGCCCGGACCCCCGGGTGGAGCTGGAATTGCCTGCGGCCAGCAGCCTGCCAGGCGGGGCCGGAACGAAAGAAGGCGGCATGAGCCAGTCGGTCGACCGTGCGCTCGGCATCCTGCCGTTGCTCGCCCGTGGGGCGGCGGACCTCGGGGAGGTCGCGCGCGAGCTGGACGTGCACAAGAGCACCGCGCTGCGGCTGCTGCGCACCCTGCACGCGCACGGGCTCGTCTACCGCCAGCCCGACGGCCGGTACCGCCTCGGCGCGAGCCTCTTCGCCCTCGCCGCCGAGGCCGTCGAGAACCTCGACGTGCGCGAGATCGCCCACCCCCACCTCGTCGAACTGGGCGCCCGCACCGGGCACACGGTGCACCTGGCCGTCCACCAGGACGACGAGGTCGTCTACATCGACAAGGTCGACAGCCGCTATCCGGTCCGGATGTACTCGCGCATCGGCAAGCCCGTCGCGCTGACCGTCGCCGCCGTCGCCAAGCTGCTGCTCGCCGACCTGCCGGAGGGCGAGCGACGCGCGCTCGCCGCGCGGATCGAGTACCCGCGGTACACGGCCCGCTCGGTCCCGGACGCCGATGCCTTCCTGCGCGAGCTGGAGCTCGTACGGGAACAGGGCTGGGCGGCGGACCTCGGCGGGCACGAGGACTCGATCAACTGCGTGGGAGCGCCCGTGCGCGGGGCCGACGGGCGGGTCGTGGCCGCGATGTCGCTGTCGGCGCCGAACGTGGTGGTCTCCGCGGAGGAACTGCTCGGCCTGCTGCCGCTGGTGCGGCGCAGCGCCGAGGTCATCAGCCAGGAGTATTCGGGCTCCGGCTCCCCAGAGATGAAAGAGGAATCCTGAGCGTGAGCGAGAAGAGCGCCGTCACCCCCGCCACCCACACCGCGCCGCCCGCGAAGTTCTCGCACGGCGTGCGCAAGGGGAACATCCTGCAGGTCGCCGGGCAGGTCGGCTTCCTGCCCGCGGTGGCCGGTCAGCCGCCGACGCCCGCCGGGCCCACGCTGCGCGAGCAGACCCTCCAGACACTGGAGAACGTCCGCTCGGTGCTGGAGGCGGGCGGGGCGAGCTGGGACGACGCGATGATGATCCGCGTGTACCTGACCGACACCGGGCACTTCGCCGAGATGAACGAGATCTACAACGCCTACTTCGAGGAGCAGGGCCTGAAGGCCGCCCCGGCCGCCCGCACCACGGTCTACGTCGGTCTGCCCGCCGGGCTGCTGGTGGAGATCGACGCGCTCGCCGTCCTCGGCTGAGCCGACCGGACCCGGTGTGCGGGTGGGGGCGCCCTCCGGCGGAGGTGCGCCCCCCTCGTGCATTAGGCGCAGTACTGCGCCGCCTTGCCGATCGAGCGGTACATGCAGTCGGCGTTCTCCAGGAGCTGGAGCACCGCGTCCTTGTTGCGCGCGGTCTCGCGGTCGATCACCTCGTCGGGCGGGTAGAACCCGCCGCCGCTGCCGGACTCACCGGGGTACATCTCGAAGGTGTAGGTGAAGATCTTCTGCGTGCCCCACAGCCAGTCGTCGATCGTCCCGTCCGTGATGTACAGGTCGCTCGACTGCTCGGGGGTGTAGCCGTTGCTCGCGGCCATGCTGGTGCCGATCGTCTTGTAGACCGCGAGGTCGTCCGCCGTCAGGCCCGGGGCGGTGTCGTTGTAGGTCCAGCCGTACGGCCACAAGACCAGCTGGCTGTACGTGTGGAAGTCGATGGAGGCCTTGATCTGCTGCTTGCCGCCGATGACCCGGCTCCGCACGAAGTCCGCGACGACCTTGACCTCGGGCGCCGACTCGCCGGCCGCGCCGCGGTAGGTCTCGGAGCTCTTGCTGCTGGAGGAGCCGCCGCAGCAGCCCCACTTGTAGTTCCAGTTCCGGTTCTCGTCGGTGCCGACGGCGGAGGAGCCGGAGTTGGGCTGCCGGTTCTTGCGCCAGGACCGGTAGGAGCCGGAGGCGATGTCGTACTCGCCGCCGTCCGGGTTGAGGTCCGGCACGACCCAGATCTCGCGGCCGTTGACCATGCTGGTGATCCGCGGGTCGGTGCCGTACTTGGAGCCGAACTCCTTGAGCAGGTAGAGGGCCATCTCGACGGTGAGGTGCTCGCGCGCGTGCTGGTGCGCGGTGAAGAGCACCTCGGGCTCGTTCTCGTCGGTGGCGACGTTGTCGCTGATCTTGATGGCGACGATGTCCCGGCCCTGGTAGGACTTCCCGATCACCTGCTTGCTCATGATGTTCGGGTAGGCGGCGATGTCCTGGTCGATCTCCGCGCTCGCCTCGGCGTAGTTGTGGTACTTCGAGTCGGCCGGCGGGAAGTCGAAGGGGAGGGCGGCGATGCCGGGCATCGAGCGGTCCGGCGGGCCGGCCAGCGCGGTCAGCTGGTAGCCGCGTGCGCGCAGGCTCTTGGCCTGCTGGGGGTCGGCGCTGACGACGACGGTGTGGTCGTCCACCTCGTCGATCGACACGCCGGTCGAGAGCAGCGCCGTACGGTCGGCGGCCGAGGAGGGGCCGTGGATGCGGTACTGGACGATCGCCTCGTCCTGGGTCTGGGTGGACGGCGTGGGCGGTGGTGAGGCCGTGGCCGCGCTCATGCCGTAGACGGGTGCGCCGAGCGCGAGCGCCAGCAGGGCCGCCGTGACGGCGGCCCTTCGGCGGGCGTGGAGCCGCATGCGTTCTCCTGGGTGGGGAGTGTGGGGGTAGCCGTGCGGACGCGCACAGCGTCCGCCCGTGGCATGTCCCGGTCAAGGGCCCGAAACCGGTCAAGCGTCGGGATCCGGTCACGGGCCGGGAAACGGCCACCCCCACAGGTACCCGTTACGGCAGGCCGTGGACGTGCGGACCCACCGCGTTGGACCAAGCGCCACCCGCTTTGGCGTCCCAGTTGGTCGACCAGGTCATCGCGCCGCGCACGCCCGGGTAGGTCTTGGACGGCTTGAACGATCCGCAGTTCGTGCCCTTCGCCAGGCAGTCCAGCGCGTTGTTCACGACCGTCGGCGAGACGTAACCGCTGCCCGCGCCGCTGGGCGAGGCCGGGACGCCCAGGCCCACCTGCGAGGGGTCGAGGCCGCCCTCCAGCTGGATGCAGGCCAGCGCGGTGAGGAAGTCCACCGAGCCCTGGGAGTAGACCTTGCCGTCGCAGCCGTTCATCGAGCCGCTGTTGTAGTACTGCATGTTGACGACGGTGAGGATGTCCTTGACCGCCAGCGCCGTCTTGAAGTAGCCGCCCTGCGTCGACTGCATGTCGATGGTCTGCGGGGCCATCGTCAGGACGAAGGACGGGCCGGCCTTCTGGGCCAGGGAGCGCAGCGCCTGGGTCATGTAGGTCGGGTTGAGGCCGTTCTCCAGGTCGATGTCGATCCCGCTGAAGCCGTACTCCTGCATCAGGGCGTAGGCCGAATTCGCCAGGTTGTTGGCCGAGGCGGAGTCGTTGACCGAGATCGTGCCCTTCTCGCCGCCGATCGAGAGGACGACCGACTTCCCGGCCGCCTTCTTCGCCGCGAGGTCCGCCTTGAACTGGGCGACCGTGTAGCCGCCCAGGCCGGCCGAGTCGAGGGTGAAGGAGATGGCGCCGGGCGTGGTCGTGGCGTCGGCGAAGGAGACCGCGATGATGTCGTACTGCGCCTGGACGTCGGAGAGCTTCTGGACGGTCGCGCCGTTGTTGAAGTTCTGCCAGTAGCCGGTCAGCGCGTGCTTGGGCACGGACGGGTTCGGGTTCGGGTCCGGGTTGCCCCCGCCGCCGGTCGTGGTGCCACTGACGGCCGCCGAGCGCGGGCTCTCGCCGGCCTGGTTGTACGCGCTCACCTGGAGGGAGTACGTCGTGGACGCGGCCAGGTTCTGGAGCTGCGCCGAGGTGGCTCCGGTGACCGTCTTGACCCGGACGCCGTCCTGGTAGACGTAGTAGCCGGTGGCTCCGCTGACCGCGTTCCACGAAAGGGTGAGCGCGTTCTGGCTCTGGCCGGAAACCGCGAGCCCGGCCGGGGCGCCGGGGACGGAGGGCCCCGGGTCGGTGCCGCCGCCCCCGTCGGGGCCGAAGACGCTGAAGTCGTCGGCGTAGTAGGCGCTCTGGCCGTACCAGCCGTGCGTCCACACGGTGACCTGGGTGGTGCCGGGGCCGGTGGTGAAGGTGGTGGACAGCTTCTGCCAGCCGGAGCCCGAGCCGGGGGTCCAGGTGGAGACGTCCTGGGTGCCGGTGCCGGTCGCGCCGAGGTAGACGTAGGAGCCCTGGACCTGCGTGCTCAGGGTGTACGTCGAGTTCGGCTTGACCGTGACGGTCTGGCTGCACTGGGCGTTGTCCTGGCCCGCGGGGGTGGCCTTGAGGGCGCCGGTGCCGGCGAAGACGGGGGAGGAGACGGCCGCGCCGCTGGAGCCGGTGCAGCTCCAGTTGGACAGGCCGGACTCGAAGCCTCCGTTGCGGGCGACGTTGACGTCGGCGGCCTGTGCGGTACCGGCGGCGAGGGCGGTCAGCCCCGCGGCGGTGAGGGTGGTGGCGCCCAGCAGGGCGAGCGTGCGCATGCGTTTCACGGACAACTCCGGTGGGGGGAGTGGGACGGTGGGGATGGGGGAATGCGGTGGGGAGTGGCGGGTTCGGGGCAAGTGGGGTGCCCCGGCATCGAGTTGGTCGCCGAGGTGGCCGCCAAGCTGGTAGCCAAGTTGGTCCAGACCAATCCTCGTGTCAAGGGTCTTTGCGATGTGGCCGGAAATGGCCACCCGTCAGTTCCTTGTTGTCCGGGTTTTTGGCCACCTGTGACACGTGCCCGTGGCACGGGAATCGGCAAGGCCCTGCCCCGCCAGGGAGGACGCGGATATGGTGCTCGGGCAGGAGGGAAACGCGTCGGTCGTTTGCGGTCGCGCAGCATGTGCGCGGACGCGGCCGTGTCGTGAACGTCCGCGGCGTACGGGGTGAACAGGGGGATTCGCGTGCCGACCGCCATCGCTGTCACCAGTGCCGATCTGGTGCTGCCCGCCCCCGACCGGCACACCCCGGCGGCCGCCGTGCTGCACCCGCCGGAGCAGCTGGACCTGGAGGGCTCGCTCGCCGAGACCACGGCCTTACTGGAGCGGCACGGGCACCTCGTGGCCGTCGTGCCGTCCTGGCTCCCGGCCGCCACGGTCCGTCGGCTGCACACCGTACGGGCCATCCTGGAAAGCGACCGGATCGCGCTCATCGGCACCGATCTGCCGCCGCTGGGCACCGCCCTGCTGGTGCGTCAGCTGCGCCAGATCAGCGTGTGCGATTTCAGTCCCGGAATCATCGCCTCCGCGGCCCGGCTGCTCTCCCACTACATCTACGCGGGCGCCCTCCTGGGCACCGTGGCCAAGCTCGACCGGGTCCCGGTCGGCCTCAAGGCCCACGCCAAGTCCTGGACCCCGGGCGCCCAGTTCGCCGTACTCGCCCACCCCGAGCCGTACCTGGTCAAGCTCGGCGCCCCGGGCGGCGGTTCGGGCGGGGGCGGCGGAGCGCACGGCGCGAAGCCGGGTCCGGGGGGCGTCGCACTGCCGCCCGGACCCGGCTTCGCCACCCACCTCACCTTCGCCCGGGGCCAGCTCGCCTCCGACTGGGTCACCGCCGAACTCGCCCCCGCCTGGCAGGTCCAGGGCGTCATGGAGAACCCACTGCCCGCCGACTCACCGGCCTGGTGGGCCACCGGCAAGCTCGTCGAGTTCGCCGCGGCCATCCCCGACATCGCCATGCTCTACCAGCTGGTCGCCTCCGTCCGCCGCGAGCAGTGCCGCTGGTGCGGGGCCGAACTCATCGGTGACCGCTGCGGATTCTGCGCCGCCCCGCTCGTCGCCCCACCCGCGGCCGTCCCCGGAGCCCGCTCCGCGAACGGCCCCGCCTCCCGCCCCGCGTCCCGCCCCGGATCCTGACCGGCCCGAACGAAGAACGACGAGGTAGTCCCGGCCATGAACTCACGCCAGCGCCGCGGCGTCATCCTGCTGCTCCTGTCGGTCCTGTGCGCCCTCGGCGCCATCGCCGGGGTGCTGGTGGTGATCGGTGACGTCAACTCGAAGGTCGGCCCCGAGGTGGTGGCGTACCGGGCCAAGGGCGACATCGCTCCCTACAGTCCCCTGAACGCGGGCCAGTTCGAGGAGATCAAGGTCCCCAAGCGCTGGCTCTCCACCACCGCCGTCACCGACCTCGGCGCGGTCCGGGACAAGATCGCGCTCACCACCCTGCGCAAGGGCTCCCTGCTCCAGAGCGACATGGTCGTCGACAAGCCGCAGCTCCAGGCCGGTGAGCAGGAGATCGCCATCATGATCGACGCGGCGACCGGAGTGGCCGGAAAGATCTACTCCGGAGCCAAGGTCAACATCATCGCCACCTTCAAGGGCGCCAAGGAGTCCGACCCGTCCCGCTCGGTGATCATCGTGGCCAACGCCCGCGTCATCAACGTCGGCAAGCTGACCTCCCTCGACAAGGACAGCAGCCGCACCGGACCGGCCGAGGTCGTGCCGATCACCTTCGCCCTCAACACCAAGGACACCCAGCGCGTCGCCTACGCCGAGTCCTTCGCGGCGCACGTCCGCCTGGCCCTCGTGGCCCCCGGCACCGAATCGGCGCCCGCCCCGGGCGACCGCACGTACACCCTCGACGGGGACAAGTGAGGCCCGGATGACCACCCGAATCCTCCCGGCGGTCAGCGACCCGGAGGCTGCCCGCTCCATCATCACCCTGCTCAGCCAGCTCCCCGAGGCCGAGCCGGCCTCCCCCGTGCCCGACTCCACCGCGCTCCTCGACACCCTGGCCCGCCTCGCCGCGGAATCCCTCGACGAACTGCCCGAGGTGGTGCTGGTCCACGAACGGATCGGCCCCGTCCCCGCCCTGGAACTCATCCGCGAAGTCGCCCTGCGCTTCCCCGCCGTCGGCGTCATCCTGGTCAGCTCCGGCGCGGGCCCCGGCCTGTTCTCCGCCGCCATGGACTCCGGCGCCCGCGGACTGATCGGGCTGCCGCTGGCCTACGAGGAACTCGCCGCCCGCGTCCAGGCCGCCGCCCAGTGGTCCGTGGGCGTACGCCGCCACCTGGGCCGCGGCCCCGACGTACTGCCCGGCCCTGGCGGCCGGGTCGTCACCGTCACCGGGGCCAAGGGCGGGGTCGGCACCACCTTCACCGCCGTCCAGTTCGCCCTGGCCGCCGCCGCCTCGGGGCGGCGTACCGCACTGGTCGACATGGACCTCCAGGCCGGGGACGTCGGCTCCTACCTCGACGTGCAGTTCCGGCGCTCCATCGCCGACCTCGCCGGGATCCAGGACATCTCGCCGCGGGTGCTCCAGGACGCCGTGTACGACGACCGCACCGGGCTCGCCCTGCTGCTGGCCCCCGGCGAGGGCGAACGCGGCGAGGAGGTCGACGAACGGGCCGCCCGCCAGATCATCGGAGCCCTGCGCGGCCGCTACGACCTCGTCGTCATCGACTGCGGCACCCAGCTGACCGGGGCCAGCGCCACCGCCGTGGAGAGCGCGGACGTGGCGGTCCTGGTCACCACCCCGGACGTGGTCGCCGTACGCGCCGCCAAGCGGATGGTGCGGATGTGGGAACGGCTCCAGATCCGCAAGGCCGAGGAGACCTCCATGGTCGTCAACCGCTGGACCAAGCACACCGAGATCCAGCCCCCGCTCATCCAGAAGATCACCAAGACCCGGGCCACCCGGACCCCGGTCCCGGCCGCCTTCAAGGAACTCCAGGCCGTCGTGGACGCGGGCCGGGTCCAGGACCTCGACAACCGCTCCACCGTCAAGCAGGCCCTGTGGACCCTGGCCGGGGAACTCGGCCTGCTGACCGCCCCCGACCCCGCCGCCGACGCCGCGCCCCCGGCCGCGCCCGGCGGCGCCCTCGCGGTGCGCGCGAGCGCCGGGGTGGCCCGGCTGCGCGGCGGCGACCGCGGCTCGGTCGGCCCGTGGCGGCGCCGGACCGGGGAGGGCTGAGGGGTGCGCGCCGGGGGGCGTGGCACGTGGGGACGGCCCGGCCGGGGCGAGGAGCGTGACCGGGGGCAGGTGGCCATCGAGTTCCTGGGGACGGTGCCGCTGATCCTGCTGCTGGTGGCCGCCGTGTGGGAGTGCGTACTGATCGGCTACGCCTTCTCGCTGGCGGGCAACGCGGCGGACGAGGCGGCCCGCGCGGGCGCGGCCCGCGGCGACGGCGCCTGTGCGGCCGCGGCGGGCCGGCACATCGGCGGCGCCTGGGCGATGACCTCCACCTGCGGAACCTCCGGCGACATCTACAAGGCGACGGTCACCCTCAACCTCCCGGTCTTCTACCCGGGTCTGGACATCGGCGTCCCGATCGTCGGCGAGGGCGGCTCCGCCAAGGAGAGCGCGAGGTGAGGGGGGTGAGGAGGGACATGAAGGGGTACAGGAACAGGCGGACCGGCCGCTCCGGCCGCTCCGACCGTGGCCAAGTGGCCCTGGAATACATCGGGTTCGTGCCCATCGTGCTGTTCGTCGGGCTCTGCGGCATCCAGCTGGGCTGGATCGGCTACGTCCACGAGCAGGCCGACACCGCTGCCCGGACGGCCGCCCGCGTGGAGGCCCGTACCGGCGGCGGCGGCGAGGCCGCGGGCAAGGCGGCCATCAGCGGCGGACTCGCCTCCCGCGCCAAGATCTCGGTCTCCAAGAACGCTGACGCGGTGACGGTGACGGTGACCATCTCCGTCAACTCCATCGTGCCCGGGCTGAGCGTCCCCGACGCCACCCGCACCGCGGTCATGCCCAACGACGACCCGAAGGTGACCGCACCATGAGCCTGCGTTCCCGGGTCAGCACCCCCGACGACCGGCACGGCCCCCGCGAGGACGGCCGCCTGGTCTCCGCCTACCGCGCCAAACTGCTGGAGGAGATCGACCTCGCCGAGATGTCCGCGCTCGCGCCCGCCGAGCGCCGGGCGCGTCTGGAGCGCGTACTCGGGCACATCATCAGCCGCGAAGGGCCCGTCCTCTCCACGGTCGAACGCGCCCAGCTGATCCGCCGGGTCGTGGACGAAGCCCTCGGGCTCGGCGTGCTCGAACCGCTCCTCGAAGACCCCTCCATCTCCGAGATCATGGTCAACGGACCCGACCAGATCTTCGTGGAGCGCGGCGGCCGGGTCGAGCAGCTCCCGCTCCGCTTCGCCTCCCACGACCAGCTCATGCAGACCATCGAACGCATCGTCTCCACCGTCAACCGCCGCGTGGACGAGGCCAATCCGATGGTCGACGCACGGCTGCCCAGCGGCGAGCGCGTCAACGTCATCATCCCGCCGCTCTCGCTGACCGGCGCCACCCTCACCATCCGCCGCTTCCCGCGCGCCTTCACCCTGCACGAGATGATCGGCCTCGGCTCGCTCGACGAGCAGATGCTGCTCCTGCTGTCCGGGCTGGTCCAGGCGAAGATGAACGTGATCGTCTCCGGCGCCACCGGCACCGGCAAGACCACCCTCCTCAACGCCCTCTCCGGCCTGATCCCCGAGGGCGAGCGGATCATCACCATCGAGGACTCCGCCGAACTCCAGCTCCAGCAGCCGCACGTGATCCGCCTCGAATCGCGCCCGGCGAACGTCGAGGGCAAGGGCCGCATCACCATCCGCGACCTCGTCCGCAACTCCCTGCGCATGCGCCCCGACCGCATCATCGTCGGCGAGGTCCGCGGCGGCGAGACCCTCGACATGCTCCAGGCCATGTCCACCGGCCACGACGGCTCGCTCGCCACCGTCCACGCGAACAGCTCCGAGGACGCCCTGATGCGCCTCCAGACCCTCGCGTCGATGTCGGAGGTAGAGATCCCTTTCGAGGCGCTCCAGGACCAGATCAACAGCGCCGTGAACGTCATCGTCCAGCTGACCCGCTTCGGCGACGGCTCCCGCCGGATCACCGAGATCTCCATCCTCGACTCGCACGGCCGCGAACCGTTCCGGATCACCACCGTCTGCCGGTACGCCGCCCAGCCCCCGGGACCGGACGGCCGCGTCCACGGGTACTTCGAGTACGGCCCGCTGCCGCGCCGCATCGCGGACCGGCTGTACATGAACAACCAGCCGGTCCCGCAGGCCTTCGGGGTCGCGATGCCCGGCGCCGCCGGACCGTACCGGCAACCGCACCAGCCGCCACACCACCCACCGCATCAGCCTCTCCAGCTGCCGCATCCGCACGACCTGCTCGATCCGCTCGACCCCCGGACCGTCCTGTGAACACTCTCGTGCTCCTCACCCTCGGAGCCACCCTGCTGGCCGGCCTGCTGGTCGTCCTCGGCGTGCACGCGTACGCCGCCGGACGCGCCCAGCGCGCGGCCCTCATCGAACGGCTCTCGGCGAGCGGCGAGCCCCCGCCCTCCGGCCGCACGCGCCGCTTCCCCGCCCTCGACCGCAGGCTGCGCACGACCGCGCTCGGCCGCCGGATCGAGCTGAAGCTCGCCACGACCGGACTCGACGTGACCCCCGGCGAGTTCTTCGTCTACGTACTGGCCGCCGTCGCGGGCGCATGGCTGCTCTCCGCCGCCTTCCTCGCCCCCTTCTTCGGCCCGGTGGCGGGCCTGACCGGGCTCTGGGCGGCCAACGCCTTCCTGAACTGGCAGCGGGCCCGGCGTACGGAACGCTTCATCAACCAGCTCCCCGAACTGGCCCGGATCCTGGCCAACGCCACCCAGGCCGGCCTCGCCCTGCGCACCGCCATCGGCATCGCCGCCGAGGAACTGGAGGCGCCCGCGGGCGAGGAACTCTCCCGGGTCGCCGACCGGCTGGCCGTCGGACACTCCATCGAGGAGGCCCTGGGGGAGATCGCCGAACGGCTGCCCTCGCGCGAGCTGGTCGTCCTGGTGTCCACGCTGGTGCTGTCCGCGCGGGCGGGCGGGGCGATCGTAGGCAGTCTGCGCAACCTCACGGTCACCCTGGAGCAGCGCAAGGAGACGCGGCGCGAGATCCGTACGCAGCTCTCCCAGGTCACGGTGACCGCTTACCTGGTGCCCGTCATCGGACTGGCGTCACTGCTCCTGGTGAACGCGATGATGCCGGGCGCGCTGGACCGGATGACGGGCGCGTTCATCGGGCAGACCGCGGTGCTCGTCGCCCTCGGCCTCTTCGCCCTGGGGTTCGTCCTCATCCGCCGCCTGTCCAAGATCGACGTGTGAGGGCCGCCGGATGATGACCCCTGTTCCTGTGCCCCCTGTCCTCCTGGCCGCGGAGATCGCCACCAGCGGATGGATCGGACCGGTCCTGGCCGTGACCGTCGGCCTGTGCGTCTTCGGCGCCTTCCACGGCCTGCGGCTCTACCGCGCCGACACCAAACTCCCCACCGACCTGGCCCTCGCCCTGGAGGTCGGCGCCTCGCGCACCACCGCCGTCGGCTCCCTCGTCGACCGGCTGGGCATCCGCTGGGCGCCGCTCGTACTGCGCCTGATGGGCCAGGACCGGGTCGCCCGCAAGCGCCGCCAGATCGACATGGCGGGCAACCCGGCCGGTCTCACCATCGACCGCTACGCGGCGCGGCGCGCGGTGTACGGGGCCCTCGGCGCCCTCGGCGCCTTCGCCATGCTGATCAACGGCCAGCTGGTCGCGGCACTGCTGATGGTGGCGTTCGGGCTGTTCTGGATCGAGGTCGGCCTGTGGTCGGCGATCCGGGTCCGCCGCGACCACATCGAACGGATCCTGCCCGACTTCCTCGACGTGCTCGCCGTCGTGGTGAGCGCCGGACTCGGCTTCCGGCAGGCGCTGGAGCGGGTCGCGGACAAGTACGAGGGCCCGTGGGCCGACGAAGTGCGCATCACCCTCCAGCAGATGAACATGGGCGTCAGCCGCCGCCAGGCCTTCGACGAGCTGCGCCGGCGCAACGACTCGGAACAGGTCGCGCAGTTCGTCACCGCCCTCCAGCAGGGCGAGGAACTGGGCTCGCCCATCGTCGACACGCTGATCGCGATCGCCGAGGACATGCGCCGTACGGACGCCCAGAACGCCCGCCGCCGGGCCGCCCGCGCGGTCCCCAAGGCGACCTTCGCGGTCACGATGTTCATGCTGCCCGGCACGCTGATCCTGCTGGTCTGCGGCTTCGTCTACGGCGCGAACGTCGACTTCGGCGCGATCCTGGGGGGTGGCTGACGACGATGGCCGCACTGTCCTACACGGGCTCTCGGGGCGGGCACGCGATGCGTGCTTCGCGCACCCACTGGAGGCGGAGGGCATCGCTCCCCCTCCCCCTCCAGGTGAACGCGCTCCAGGCCCTCTGCCGTCAGGTCTTCGCCTTCCGGCTGGTGATGATCGCCCTCGGCGCCCCCCTCGCGCTCACCCACACCGCGCCCGGCCTGCCGCTGTGGCTGGTCTCGGGCGCGCTGCTGACCGTGTTCATGTCCTCGTACGCCCTCTTCCGTGACTGGGAGCGCTTCGGCCCGCTGCTGCTGCGCCACCCCTGGCTGCTCGCCGTCGACATGACCTTCAGCGCCCTGCTGCTGATCACCGCCGGCCCCGAATCCCCGCTCGGCTTCGTCTCGGTGTGCACCCCGCTGCTCGCCGGGCTGGTCCAGGGATGGCGCGGATCGGCCCTGTACGCCGCCTTCCAGGCGGTGTCCGTGGCCGCACTGGCCCACCACGTGCCCGCGGCGTACCTCCTGGCCACCCTGTGCCTGCTCGCGGGCGCGGCCGGATCCAGCCTGCGCGGACTGCTGCTGCGCGTCGGCGAGGCGAGCCGGGCCCTGACCGAGACCCGGGCCCGGCTCGCCGTGGCCGAAGCCGTCCGCGACGAACGGGCCCGGCTTGCCCGGGAGATGCACGACTCGGTGTCCAAGACCCTGCACGGCCTGGCCCTGGCGGCGGACGCGCTGGGCCGCACGGCCGACCCCGAAGCGGTACGCGGCCAGGCCGCCCTGATCGCCCGCGCGGCCCGCCGCGCGGCGGCGGAATCCCGCGAGCTGCTGTGCGACCTCCGCGAGGCGGACGCCACCCCCGCGCCCCCACTGGCGGCCGAACTGACGGGCCTGGCCGCCCAGTTCGAGGGAGTACGCGTCTCCACTCCTCCGGACCTCCTCCCGGACTGCCCGCCACGGGTACGCCGCCACCTCCTCGCCATCACCGGCGAGGCCCTGGAGAACAGCCGCCGCCACGCGGCGGCGACCCGGACGACGGTGACGGCGTCCGTCACCGGCGGCCTGCTCACCCTCACCGTCCGGGACGACGGCCGCGGCCTCGCCGTGGACGCGACGGCCACCGCCCTGCGGTCGGCGGGCCACTTCGGCCTGCTGGGCATGCGGGAACGGGCGGCCGCGATCGGCGCGGACCTGACCGTCACCCCCGCCACCCCGTCGGGCACGGAGGTCCGCGTGACCCTGCCGCTCCCCATCCCGCCACGGGGGCCGGCATGACACCCCCCGTCCCCCCGCTCCGCATCCTGATCGCGGACGACAACCCGGTCGTCCGGGCGGGCCTGGCCGCCCTGCTCGCCACCCACGAGGACCTCCAGGTGGTCGCCGAAGCGGCCGACGGCCGCGGCGCCCTCCACCTGACCCGCGCCCACCGCCCCGACGTGGTCCTGCTGGACGTCCGGATGCCGGGCGTGGACGGCATCTCGGCCCTCCCGCACCTGGTCCAGCTGGCGCCCGTACTGATGCTGACCTACAGCCGGGAATCCGAAATCGTCCGGGAATCCCTCCTGCTGGGCGCGGCGGGCTACCTCGTCCACGGCGAATTCACCCCGGACCAGCTGACGTCGGCGATCCGCGACGCCCACGACGGCCGCGCGAACTTCACCTCGACCCCGTCGAGCATCTTGCTCGCGAACCTCCGAAACTCTTCGCAACCGCAACGAGTTGTGGCACAGTCTTCCTTGCAGCACCACAACCACGCCGTCTACGGCCTGAGTTCGAGGGAGGTGGAGGTAATGGACTTGATCGCTTCCGGAATGAGCAACCAGCAGATCGCCGCCACCTGCTTCATCAGCGAGAAGACGGTCAAGAACCACATCAACCGCATCTTCGCGAAGCTCCAGAGCACCACCCGCAGCGAGGCCATAGCCCGCTGGCTGGGAACCGCCCGTCCAGGAGTGACCGGCCATGGGTAGACGCCGAGCGCATTGGGTCCGTAATTGGGCCCCGGGACCCTTGGGCTCCCCCACCCCCACCCCGTACGGTCCGCAAATCGACAGCGGCACCGGACCGGGAGGACCCCTCTATGTCACACAGCACGCTGCTGAAGGCGACCGTGCGCACGAAGATCCGCGTGAGCGGATGGACGGACACGGCCATGACGAACCTCCGCAAGCGCTCCGCCAACGGGGACCGCGGCCAGACGGCGTTCGAGTACCTGGGAATCATCCTGGTGGTCGTGGTGATCATCGGAGCGATCGTCGGCTCGGGCATCGGAACGGCGATCACGAACAAGATCGCCAAGGCGGTCGAGAGCATCAAGGCCGGCGGCAGTTGACCGCAGCAAGTCGAGGTGATCGAGGACAGGCCTTCCCCATCTATGTCGTGATGGTGGCGGGCCTGCTCTTTGCTGCGCTCGCCTTTTTCGTCATCGCGCAGGCGGCGGTCACGCGGAGCGATGCGCAAGGGGCCGCTGACGCGGCCGCATTGGCTGCGGCGCGCGAGGCCAGGGACCACTTGCAGCCGGGTCTGGATCTCACCACTCTCAAGCCCGAGGACTGGGAGAAGCTGCTCCAAGGGGCGTTCTTGAACATCGACACCGCCTGCTCCAAGGCCGGAGACTTCGCCAGCATGAATGATGCGACGGCGACGTGCACGCACAGCCTGCTTCGCTTCGCCGTGGTGGTGCGGACGAATGGGACGGTGGGAAGCTCGGTGGTGCCCGGTACCGAAGACATGCACGGTGCGGCCAAGGCCACTGCCGCGATCGAACCCCGCTGCCACCTTGGTGCAGGCTCGACGAAGCCCGACCCGGCACCGACGCCCACCCCCGCACCGGGCGGCGCAGGTGCGGAGACACCTCCATCCGTCGCCATTGAATGTGATGGCAGCGCCGATATCCAGTTCGACCCTCTGCATCCAAAGCCGTGGAACACGCTGGCCAGAAGCCTGTTCAGCGTACGACTGGTCGACTGATAGCGAACGAGAGAAAAGGAAGCGGCACACATGAGCATGCGGCACGCGGTGAAGGTCCGCGGGGGAGCGGCCGTAGTGACTGCGGCGGCTTTGGCCCTCACACTGGCCGGATGCGGCGGTGGCGGCGACAAGCCGCAGGAGCCGCAGAAGTCGTCTGCGGCGTCCCAGCCCGGCAGCAGCCCGCAGGCGCCTGCGCCGAATGGGAGTCAGAGCCCGGCACCTACCCAGATCCTCGCTACGGTGAACGGCCCGTCCAGCACTGTGCTGACGATCAACTCGGCCGCACGCGACCAAGGCGGGTTCCTCACGGTCAATGGGCAGATCAAGAACGGCGGCAGCGAAGCCTTCGTGGAGACCGCCGCCTGGCGTGGTGATGAACGCAGCGCGAGCGCAGCATCCGTGGCGGGGGTCACCCTGATCGACAAGGCCGGCAAGAAGCGGTACTACGTGCTTCGTGACACGGAAGGCAGGTGCCTGTGCACCATCGGCCTCACACGCATCGGTGCCGGCGAAAGCGTCCCCTTCTTCGCCCAGTTCCCCGCACCCCCCGCAAACGTCACGGAGGTCGACTTCAACCTCCCCACCTTCGCCACGGCCACCATCAAAATCTCCGGGTGACCCCATGACCACACGCTCACGCACACACCACCGCGCGGCCGCCGCCATCGCCGTGACCGCGCTGATCCTCGCCGGGGGGCACCTCCTCGGCGCGACGAGCGCCCACGCCGACGACAAGCCCAGCCCACCCCCCGGCGCCACGCCGACGGGCGCCACGCCGACCGGCTCCGTACCGCCCGGGACAGAGGCATCCAGCTCCGCACCCGTCGCCATCGACTCCAACTCACCCGGGCTCAAGATCCCGCAGGGCGGCACCCTCGCGCCCGCCAAGGTGCTCGACATCGCCGAGGTCGTGGAAGACCTCGGCGGCGAACAGCGCCGGCAGGAGACCAACCAGAACGTCATGATGGCGCTCCAGTCGGAGGTCCTCTTCCCCGAGAACAGCGCCGTCTTCAACGCCCAGGCCGCCGCCCGCATCCTGGCCATCGCCAACGAGATCAACCAGCAGAAGGCCACCCGCGTCCGCGTCTTCGGCTTCACCGACGACCAGGGCAGCTACGAGCACGGCAAGGAACTCTCCAAGCAGCGCGCCGACGCCGTGCATGCCGAGCTGGCCAAGACCGTCACCAACCCCGCCGTCGTCTTCGACATCCGCGGGTACAGCGAGGACTACCCGATCGCCGACAACAGCACCGAAGAGGGCCGCAAGAAGAACCGCCGCGTGGAGATCACCTTCCCGCGCGGCAGCGACAAGTAGGCCGCCCCGCCCCGGGGTTTAGCCGCGGGACCCGCTCCCCGCGAGGAGCAGTTCCGCCATCTCGCGCGCCCGCAGGGCGGCGGCCGGGCCGGGGTCCAGCGCCGCCACCGCCGTCGCGCCCTCGACCAGGATCATCAGCCGGTCGGCCAGCTCCGCCGCCGACGCGGAGGACTCGTCCGGCAGCGACGCGGCCACCTCGCCCAGCAGCTCCCGCAGCTGCTCCTTGTGGCGCCGCACGACCTCCCGCACCCCGGCCGGTCCCGCCCCCAGTTCCCCGTGGGCGTTCAGGAACGCGCACCCCCGGAAGCCGGGTTCCGCGAACCACCCGGCCAGCCAGTCGAACACCGCCGCCACCGCGGCCCCCCGCTCCGGCCCGGCGGCGGTCACGGCCGCGCGCAGGCTCGCCATCCACCGCCGGTCGCGCCGGTCCAGGTAGGCCTCGACCAGCGCGTCCTTGGCGGGGAAGACCCGGTACAGCCGCTTGAGCGGGACCCCCGACGCGGTACGGATGCGGTCCATGCCGACGGCCTGGACGCCCTCGGCGTAGAACAGCGCCTCCGCCGCGTCGAGCAGTCGGGTCCGGGCCTCTTCGTCGTCCATGGGGGCAGCGTAGTCCAATTCCGCTTGCGCCGAGAACGCCCGTTCTCTACGGTGAGAACGTACGTTCTCCACTCTCGCGGCATCGCATCGAAAGGTGTCTCCCCATGCCCACCCCCCTGCCCACACCCATGCCCGCACTCCTGCCGCCCTTCACGGAGGAAACCGCCCGGGCCAAGGTCCAGGCCGCCGAGGACGCCTGGAACACCCGCGACCCCGACCGCGTCGCCCTCGCCTACTCCGAGGACTCGGTCTGGCGCAATCGCGACCGCTTCCTCACCGGCCGCGCCGAGATCCGGGCCTTCCTCGCCGACAAGTGGAGCCGCGAACTCGACTACCGCCTGCGCAAGGAGCTGTGGTCGTACACCGGCAACCGGATCTCCGTGCGCTTCGAGTACGAGTGGCACGACACGGCGGGCCAGTGTTGGCGCAGCCACGGCAACGAGCAGTGGGAATTCGACACGACCGGCCTCATGCGCCGCCGCGAAGCCAGCATCAACGACATCCCCATCACCCCGGCGGACCGCCGCCTGCCCTGACCCCGTCCGGCCGTCCGGCGGTCCGGCCATCAGGGCATCCCGCCCCGCCCGCGCCGCTACTGGTGGGCGCGGGTGATCAGGTCCGTGGCGACTTCCAGGGCGGCCAGCCGGGTTTCTTCCGGGTCGGCTTCCACGTGCTGGAGGAACATCATGCCCGCGTGCAGGGTGAAGATCGCGCTGACGCAGCGCACCTGGTCCTGCAGCGGGGCGTCGTCCGTGCGCAGCAGGTCGACCATCTTCAGCATCCGCTTCTTGACGATCTCGCCGATGCTCAGCTCGCGCATCGTCGCCTGGTTCTCCTGCATGAACCGGTACAGCTGTGCGCCCGAGCGCATCGCCTCGCTGTAGCGGCGCAGCATCTCCTGCTTGGTGGCCAGCGTGTGCGGCTGCTCGCCGGCCCATGCGATCAGTTCGTCGATCGGGCGTGTCGTGTCGTCGAAGACGCTGATCAGGATCTCTTCCTTGGTCTTGAAGTGGTAGTACAGTGCCGCCTTCGTGACCTCCAGCCGCTCCGCGATCTCCCGCAGCGACGTCTTCTCGTACCCCTGCTCGGCGAAGAGCTCCAGTGCGACGTCCTGGATGAGCTGGCGCGTGTTGCCACGGCGCTGCTGAGGACTGCTGGACATGGGGCACTCTCCATTTACTTACTTGACGCCCGGCTAGTTACGGGTCTACTTTCCCCAGTGTAGTGAACTAGCCGGGCGGCAAGTAAGGGCCCGGACGCCATGGGGAGTGGGACGGGACATGAGCAAGACGACACAGGCGGAGCCGGGAACCGGGACGGAGGCGCCCGACGGCGGACCCAAGCCGCGGAGCGTGCGCGTCGTGCTGCTCGCGCTCATGATCGCCATGCTGCTGGCGATGCTGGACAACATGATCATCGGTACGGCGATGCCGACCATCGTCGGCGAGCTGGGCGGTCTGGAGCACCTCTCCTGGGTGGTCACCGCCTACACCCTCGCCACCGCCGCATCCACCCCCATCTGGGGCAAGATCGGCGACATGTACGGGCGCAAGGGCTCGTTCCTCACGTCCATCGTGATCTTCCTGATCGGCTCCGTGCTCAGCGGCATGGCCCAGAACATGGGCCAGCTGATCGGTTTCCGCGCGATCCAGGGCCTCGGTGCCGGTGGTCTGATGGTCGGCGTCATGGCGATCATCGGTGACCTCATCCCGCCCCGCGAGCGCGGCAAGTACCAGGGCATGATGGCCGGCGTCATGGCCCTCGCGATGATCGGCGGTCCGCTCATCGGCGGCACCATCACCGACCACTGGGGCTGGCGCTGGTCCTTCTACATCAACCTGCCGCTGGGCGTGGTCGCCCTCGCGATGGTGACGGCGGTCCTGCACCTGCCGAAGAAGAAGACCAAGGGCAAGATCGACTACCTGGGCGCAGCCCTGCTCACCCTCGCGATCACCTCCACCGTCCTGGTCACCACCTGGGGCGGCACCGAGTACGCCTGGGGTTCCGCCGAGATCATCGGCCTGATCGTCGTCGGCGTCGTCTCCATCGCCGCCTTCCTCTTCGTCGAGACCCGCGCCGCCGAACCGGTCATGCCGCTGCACATCTTCCGCAGCCGCAACTTCACCCTCATGTCTGTGATCGGCTTCCTGACCGGCTTCGCGATGTTCGGCGGCGTGCTCTACCTGCCGCTCTTCCAGCAGTCCGTACAGGGCGCCTCGGCCACCAACTCGGGCCTGCTGCTCCTGCCCATGCTGCTGTCGATGATGGTCGTCTCGCTCATCGCGGGCCGCGTCACCACCAGCAGCGGCAAGTACAAGATGTTCCCGATCGCGGGCGGCGGCCTGATGGTCGTCGGCCTGTTCCTGCTCTCGCAGATGGACACCGGCACCAGCCGCCTGATGTCCGGCGTCTTCATGGCGGTCCTCGGCGCCGGTCTCGGCTTCCTGATGCAGATCACCATGCTCGTCGCGCAGAACAGCGTCGAGATGAAGGACATGGGCGTCGCGTCCTCCTCGGCGACCCTCTTCCGTACGCTCGGCGGCTCGTTCGGCGTGGCCCTGATGGGCTCGCTGTTCACCAGCCAGGTCACGCGGACCATGACGGACCGCCTCGGCCCCGAGGCCGCCGCCAAGTCCGGCTCCGCGCAGCTCGACGCGGCGCACCTGGCGCAGCTCAAGCCCGTGGTGCGCGAGGCGTACCAGCACGCGGTGGCCGCCGGTACGCACTCCGCGTTCCTGCTCGGAGCGTGCATCGCGGTGATCGGCTTCGCCGCCGCCTGGTTCGTCAAGGAGGTGCCGCTGCGCGGTGCCGGTCCCGCGGCGGGCGGCTCCAAGGACGGCGGCGCGGACAACGGCGGCGCGGACAACGGCGCCGCGGCCGCGGCCGCGCAGGCCTCCGTGGCCCACTGACACCGCACCTGCCGTACGGCCCCGGCCCGGCCCCCGTGGAGGACAACTCCACGGGGGCCGGGCCGTTCGTCGTTCCCCGGTGCCCCGCCCGCGCCCCCACCGGCTTCGGAATCGGGACGATCAAGGACCAAGATCCCATTATGCGAACTTTAAGGCCAAAGGGCCCGGAACCCCCGCGCGTTGGCTGCCGTCCTTCTCCACAGAACGCTCAACGGCGGATGGGGAGTGGACGGTTCATGGAACGCATCGCGAAGCGAGGAGCCCGGGCCCGGATAGCCGTCACCGCGGCGGCCGCGGCGGTCGCGGGGACGGTGTGGGGCGTGGCGACGCTCGCGTCGCCCGCGCACGGTCCCGGGGACGGACACGACCACCAGAACGTCTCGCGGCAGAAGGACTCCCCGGGCGGGAACTCCCCGGGCGGAGACTCCCCGGGCGGGGGAGCGCAGGACCCCGCGGACGCCGCCGGACGGCCGGGCGCCGGCGACGCCAAGCCGGGCGGGGTCCCCGACACCATCGCGCACGCCTCGGAAGCGGGCGGCGACGCCGTCAACATCACCATCGACGACGGGCCCGACCCGACCTGGACCCCGAAGGTCCTGGAAGTGCTCCGCAAGCACGGGGTGAAGGCGACGTTCTGCATGATCGGGCCGCAGGCCAAGGCCCACCCCGGCGTGGTGAAGCAGGTCGTCGCGGACGGAAACCGGCTGTGCGACCACACCATGGACCACGACATCGGGATGGCCAAGAAGGCGGTGGAGTACCAGAAGCAGCAGATCCTGGACGCGAAGAAGCTCATCGAGGACGCGGCCGGGGGCGGCGCGAAGGTCGAGTACTACCGGGCGCCCGGCGGGGCGTTCACCCCCGAGAGCCGGGCGCTCGCGGCCGCCGCGGGGATGCGCCCGCTCGGCTGGAACGTCGACACGAAGGACTTCAAGAAGCCCGGCACCGCCGCGATAGTGAACGCGGTCAAGCAGGAACTGCGCTCCGGCCCGACCGTCCTCTTCCACGACGGCGGCGGCAACCGCGCGCAGACCGTCGAGGCCCTGGACGAGGTGCTGTCCTGGCTGGAGGAGCAGGGCCGCCCCACCGGCTTCCCGGTCCGCACCGCGCCCTGACCGGCCTGAGCGCGTCCTGACCGTCCCGCACCGCTCCCTGACACGCCGTCGGGTGGCGAACGGGTGAGGGTCGGCCCCCGGCCGACGTCCCCGGTGTTCCCTGGTCGTACCCGCGCGTACGCCCGTACGCGCCGCGCCCGCCCGTACGCCGACCAGGAGGCCCCGTGACCATCGCCCCCGCCCAGCTGAACGACCCCGCCGTCCGCGCCTTCGTCACCGCCGTCAACGCGGGCGACCGGGAAGCGGTCTTCGCGGTCCTCACCCCCGACGCGACGATGTCCGACGACGGCGCGGAGCGCGACCTGGGGGAGTGGACCGACAAGGAGATCTTCGGCGCCGACGGCCACATGGACGTCGAATCCCAGTCCCCCAATGGGCACGCCCTCGTCGTGGACTACCGCAATTCCACCTGGGGCGCGATGCGGACCGCCTGGCGGTTCATGGTCACCGACGACGGCAAGATCAGCCGCTTCGAGACCGGCCAGGCCTGAGCGCACCCGGTCAGGCCTGACCGGCACCCGGCCAGGCCTGAGCGCACCCGCCCGTCAGCCCTGAACGGCCGCCCGCGCCGCCGCCATCACCGCCGCCGTCAGCGGACCGTTCTCCGGAGCCGGGCCGCCCGGGAATCCGAAGCGGCGGCGCGTGTACCCGTACGCCACCTCGGTCACCGGATCGGCGAAGCCCAGACCGCCCGCGGCACCGCAGTGCCCGAAGGCCTGCGGCCCGACGAGCGGCTGCCGTTCGAAGCCCAGTCCGAAATGATCCTTCTCCGGCGTCACCCGGTCGTCACCCGGGGTGTGGAGCCGCGCGACCTCGGCCGCGGTCTCCGGCTTCAGCAGCGCGGGCCGCCCCGCCAGCTCGCCGATCGCCGCCGCGTACATCCCCGCGACGCCGCGCGCCGTGCCGACGCCGCCCGCCGACGCGGGGCCCCGCGACTTGACCCGGGGGTCGTTGGCGTAGGCCACCAGGTCCATCGGGGGCTTGACGTGCCAGTTGAACGCGGTCTCCATCAGCTCCGGCGGCAGCGGGCCGCCCGCCAGCGCCGCCAGCCCCTCGGCCGTCGGGACCTGCGGCAGCACCGGCTTCCAGCGCGGCTCCAGCTCCGCCGGGAGACCGATGTACAGGTCCAGCCCGTACGGCGCGCGGATCCGCTCCTCGTACACCTCCGCCAGGGTCTTCCCGGTCGCCCGCCGCACCACCTCACCGGTCAGCGCGCCGATCACGAAGGCGTGGTAGCCGTACGCCGTCCCCGGCTCCCAGTACGGCTTCGCCCCGGCCAGCCGGGCCGCGATCAGCGCGTCGTCCGCGATCTCGTCGAGGGTGAAGCCCTCGGGCGTGTTGATCAGACCGGACTGGTGCGAGACCAGCTGGCGCAGGGTCAGCCGCTCCTTGCCGTGCCCGGTGAACTCCGGCCAGTACTCCGACACCGGACGCTCCAGGTCCAGTACGCCGTCCTGCACGAGCAGGGCCACGACCAGGTGGGCCGCGCCCTTGGTGATCGAGTAGACGCCGGTCAGGGTGTCGGCCGTGGTGTCCTCGCCCGCCCACAGGTCCACGACGCGGCGGCCCCTGTGGTGCACGGCCAGCTGGGCCTCGGGGGACACCGCCTCGGCCGCGGCGAAGGCCTCGAACTCCTCCCGCACCCGCTCCCAGCCCGCCGCCACCGTTCCGTCGACCTGTACCGCCATGCCATCCCCCTGTTGGTTCGCGCTCCGCCGTGTTGTCGTCTCAGCAGCGCCAACGGGGGCCGGTGGGGTCATATTCCTGGCGCACCGCACCGCGCACCACAATCCGTCACCTCGGTGCGTTCCCGTACGAGTGAACGCGCCGCCGGTGTCGTTCCGGCCCGCCACGAGGGCCCGTTGGGCAGCGCATGAAGCGCACCCGCATCGCCGCTCTCGCCCTCGCCACCGCCGCCGCGGCCCTCACGCCCGCCCTCGTGGAGGCCTCGGCGGCCGAGGGCACGTCGTACCTCCAGGACCCGGCCGGCGGCGAGAAGACGATGAAGACGCAGTGGACCAAGGACGAGATGCACAAGCTGGAGGCGCAGTTCCGCTTCCACCCCGGGGTCCAGTACAAGACGGTGGCCGCCCCGGGCCCGGCCGGAGCCCCCGAATGGGAGACGAAGAAGGCCGACCCCAAGACGCTGGCCTGGCAGCCGAAGTTCGAGTTCGCCTGGTCCGTGTCGGACTCCACGCTGGTGAAGAAGGCCGTCACCACCAAGAACGGCAAGCAGCCCATCACCCTGTACGCGGTGGTGCGCCGGGCCGACGGCACCAAGGCGGCGGAGATCACCAGCGACTCCAAGAGCCGCCCGGCCACCGGCCGCGCCACGGTCGGCGGGGACAAGAGGATCGCCTGTGACACGGGCGAGTACACGGTCGAGTGGTCGGCCACCCGCTCCGGCTACGGCACCCTCGGCGGCAGCCTGCGCTGGGATTCCAGCTGCGAGCAGTACCGCACGGCCTTCTCCGACAACAACGGAAGGCACTAACGGAAAGCGCTAGCTGCCTGCGGCCCGCGGCCCGGTTCAGGGCCCGGCGCCCGCGCGCCTTGTGGGCGCGGTGCGGGCGGGGCCCAACAGGCCGGGTCAAGGCAGGCCCGGTCAAGGCAGGCCCGGTCAGTGCTTCTTGGAGTCCTCGCGGGCCTTCTCGGCGATGCCCTCCAGGACGCCCTTCGGGTCGCCGGACGGGTCCACGGCGCGGCCGATGTTGCGCTTGATGGTGTCGCTGACGGTCACCCAGGACGGGTCGTTGACCGGGTAGAGCTGCGCGCCGCGCAGGGCGGTCAGGAACTGCTCGTCGCCCTTGTCGAGGCCGCCGCCCGCCGGGGTGCGGGACGCCGAGATGGTGGAGGGCAGCAGGTGGTAGCGGCCCGCGAAGTCGCTGAGGTTCTTGTCCTGGTAGACGAAGTCCAGGAACTGGCCGATCTGGTCGCGGTGGCCGTTCTGCTTGAAGGCCATCATCCAGTCGGCGACGCCGGCGGCCGGCGGGGTCTCGCCGCTGCCCAGGGTGTCGTTGACCGGCATGGTCACCGTGCCGACGCTGATGCCCTTGGCCTTCGCCTCGTGGAGCAGCGACGGGTAGCCGTTGAGCATCCCGACCTCACCGCGCAGGAACGCGTCGAAGGCGTCCTGGCGGTTGAGCCGGGCGGGCGGCACCGGACCGATCAGGCCCGGGGTGACCAGGTTGTCCTTGATCCAGCGGAAGGTCTCGACGTTCGCGTCGGAGGCCAGGCTGTAGTTGCCGCTGCTGTCGGCGTAGCCGCCGCCGTTGCTCAGCTCCCAGATCATCGCCTCCGCGTGGGCCTCCTCGGGGCCGAGCGGGAGGGCGTACGGGAACTTCACGCCCTTGTCCTTGAGCGCCTTGGCCGCGTTCTTGAGGTCCGACCAGGTCCGCGGGGCGTTCACCCCGGCCTTGGTGAACAGGCTCTGGTTGAAGAAGAGCAGGCGGCTGCTCGCCACGAAGGGCAGGCCGTAGAGGGTGTTGCCGACCGAGCCCGCTTCGGCCAGCGGCGCCAGGAAGTTCGCCTCGGCGGTGACCGACAGGAGTTCCTCGGCCGAGTAGAGCTTGCCCTCGGCCGCGAAGTCGGAGTACCCGCCCATGAGGGCCATGTCGGGGGCCTTGCCCGCCTTCACCATTTTGCTGACCTCGCGGTCGATGTCGGCCCACGGCAGCAGCGTGACCTCGACCTTGACCCCGGGGTGCGCGGCGGTGAAATCGCCCGACATCTTGTCCCAGAAGGCCTTGGAGCTGGTGCCCGGCCCGTCACCGTATTCGGCGGCGACCAGCTGGAGGGTCAGGTCGTCCCCGCCGCCACCTGCGGTGGAACCGCAACCGGCCAGTGGAAAGAGCAGACCGAGCACGGCCACACCGGTGACCGTGCCGAACATTCTTCGTCGCACGAGAGAATTCCCCGAGTTTCTTTTGTAGCCCGACGTTACTTATGGGTTGCTCCGGGCTGGGGTGTCCCCGCACGGCCCGTTGGCCGGAATTCTCTCCTGGGGAAGGGGGAATGATTCCGTTGGGGCAGTACTTGTGGGCAATGCTCCAAGCAATGCTTTTCGGACTGGTGTTTTCCGATATGTGATCAACAATTCGGACGCGCGTAGACATACCGAAAAGCCCGTTTCCGGCCGGGAAACGGGCATGAGGGGGAGCGGTGGCGCTCTGGCGCGAAGCGGCCGTCGGCCGTCGGCCGTCAGTCGGTGAAGTCGCCCGCGTACGGGTCCGGCTCGCCCGTCTCGGGGTTGCGGCCCTCCTGCCAGCGCCGCTGGGCCTTGCGCCAGTGCACGAAGCCGAGCTGCTCGCCGTCCCAGAAGGTGATGCCGACCGGACTCATGTCGAACTCGTCCGAGCACATCCGCAGCAGGAACTCGGCCATGCCGTACGGGTACACGGCGAAGACGTCGGCGGTGTGCCGCCCGCAGACCAGAACCGGCCAGCGGTCCGGGTCGGGATCGGTGGTCAGCCAGCACAGGATGTCGGCGCCGCCGACCACGCCCCAGGCCAGGATCGACTCCGGATCGACGTCGAAGGCGGCCCGGCCGCCCTCCGCCGCCCACAGGGCGCGGGCGTTCGAGGTCTCCTCGGCCATCTCGGCCGGGTCCCACTGCGGCCCCGGCTTGGGCAGCGGCAGCAGGATGCCCGCCTCGCCATTGATGGTGCCCGCGCCGAAACGGCCCATGAAAGCGACGTAGTCGGCGGGGAAGCGCGTGCCCCAGACCGCCTCGGCGGCGGGCCAGTCGATGTCCTCATCGGCCCCGTGTGTCGCGGACATGATCTGTTCCAACGCCTTGACCTGCGCGTTCTCTGCCACAGCCGCTCCCCGACGATTCCCGCACCCCGCCCGATGCCCAACCGTCCCAACTTACCGTGCGCCGGGAGCCGCTCCCAGGGCCGCGGTCAGCCCGGATCCGCGGCCCCGCCCCCGGCCCCACTCGCAGCCCAACCCTCAGCCCCGCCCGCGGCCACGCTCACCGTCACCCCCGGCCGCAGCCCCCAGCCCGCCATCGCCCCCGCCGCCGCCTCCAGCACGTGCCGCGAGCGCACCCGCGGCAGCCCGAGGCGGCCCGGGACCATCGTGCGCACCGCCAGCACCCGCAGCCGCCGGTCGAGGTAGGCCACGTCGATGGCGAAGCGCATCCCGAAGGTGTGCACGCTCCCGGCCGGGGTCAGCAGCAGCGCCCGCGCGGCGCCGTCGCCCCCGATGCCGTCCCGTCCGAGCAGCCCCCGGGTCCGCGCGCGGTAGGACGCCGCGATCTCCAGCGCCACCGCGCCGCCCTCCGGGAGGCCCAGCGTGCCCGGTCCGTCCTGCCAGCGCCGTGCCATCCGGTGTCCCCTCGCTCCTGGTCGGCAGGGGTCCCGGCCGGCGCCGGTCCCGCCGGGTCCAGTCTCCGCCGGGGCGGGCGCCCGGGCCATGGGTCCCCGGGCCCATGACCTCCGGAACCAAGCGCCCTACGGTCGGCGGGATGGGCGTGGTCGTGATCATCCTTGCCGCCGGGTACGGCGTGGCCGCCGGGCTGCTCCTGCCCCGGGCCGTCTACCGGTTCGGCGCCCCGCCGGGGGAGCCGTGGCGGTCGAGCTGCCCGCAGGGCCACCCGCTGGGCGGCGGGCCGCGCGGCTGGCTGGGGCCGGCGCGCTGCTCCGGCCGCCGCTACGGGCCGCGCGCCACCCGTACGGCCGTACTCGGCGCGTTGGTCTGCGCGGCGCTGGCCGCGGCCGCCGGGGCCCGGCCGGAAACCGCGGTCTTCGTCGCGCTGGCGCCCGTACCGCTCCTGCTCGCCCTGGTGGACCTGGCCGTGCACCGGCTGCCCGACGTACTGACCCTGCCGCTGGCCGCCGCGGTGGCCGGGCTGCTCGGGGTGGCGGCCGCGCTGCCCGGCGCCGCCGGGTCCTGGCGGCTCGCGCTGCTGGGCGGGGGCGCGCTCGGGGCGGGGTACCTGGTGCTGTTCGTCATCAACCCGGCCGGGCTCGGCTTCGGGGACGTCAAGCTCGCGCTCCCCCTCGGGGTCGCTCTTGGGTGGTACGGGTGGGGGGTATGGGCGGCGGGGGCCTTCCTGGGCTTCCTCTACGGCGCCCTGTACGGCCTCGCCCTTGTGCTGCGGGGCCGGGCGCGGGGCCAAGACCCTTTCCCCTTCGGCCCTTTCATGGCGGCCGGCGCGCTCACCGGAATGCTCCTCGGCGGCCTCGGAGCGTAATCGTGTCGCGGCAATGCACGCAGCAGGCTTTACGAAGGGTTATGGTGGAACCCCCCCCTCGGGCCGGTCCGTATCCCCCCCACGGACCGGCCCGTTTTTCTTTCCCGGTCCCCCGGACCCGGAGGAACGGGGAACCCGCAGGTCATCCCCGCTGGGCCCAGATGTTGGCCCCGGGCGTCGAGACCGCGAAGGAATCGATCTCCTTCAGCTCATGCTCCGAGAGCGCGGGACCCGTCAGCGCGGCCACGTTCTCCTCCAGCTGTTTCACGCTGGACGCGCCGATCAGTGCCGAGGTCATCCGCTCGTCGCGCAGCACCCAGTTCAGCGCCAGCTGCGAGAGCGACTGCCCGCGCCGCTCCGCGATGCCGTTCAGCCCGTTGAGCCGCCGGACCACGTCCTCGGAGAGCAGGGCCGGGTTCAGGGACTTGCCCTGGGTGGCCCGCGAGCCCTCCGGGATGCCCTTGAGGTACTTGCCGGTCAGCAGGCCCTGGGCCAGCGGCGCGAAGGAGATGCAGCCCATGCCGGCCTCCTCCAGGGTGTCCAGCAGTCCGTCCTCCTCCGTCCAGCGGTTGATCATGGAGTACGAGGGCTGGTGGATCAGCGGGCGCACCCCCATCTCCCGGAGGATCCGCACGGCCTCGGCCGTCTGCTCCGCCGTGTAGGAGGAGACGCCGACGTACAGCGCCTTGCCCTGCCGGACCGCGGACGCGAGCGCGCCCATGGTCTCCTCCAGCGGGGTCTGCGGGTCGAAGCGGTGCGAGTAGAAGATGTCGACGTAGTCGACGCCCATCCGCTTCAGCGAGGCATCGAGGGAGCCGAGCAGGTACTTCCGGCTGCCCCACTCGCCGTAGGGACCCGCGTGCATGAGGTAGCCGGCCTTGGTGGAGAGCACCAGCTCCTCGCGGTGGGACGCGAAGTCCCGGGCGAAGATCTTGCCGAAGTTCAGCTCGGCGGAGCCGGGCGGCGGTCCGTAGTTGTTGGCCAGGTCGAAGTGGGTCACGCCGAGGTCGAAGGCCCGCCGCAGGATCGACCGCTGGGACTCCAGGGACGTGTCGTCCCCGAAGTTGTGCCACAGTCCGAGGGAGATCGCGGGGAGCTTCAGGCCGCTGCGCCCCGAGCGCCGGTACTCCATGGAGTCGTAGCGCGAGGGCTCTGCCCGATAGGGATTGGTATCAGTCACGTTGTCCTCCCTATCACGGACTTGTGACAGACCGAGTTGGGTGAGGCCCGCGCAAGCGCAGTAATGTTGCGGCCTTGAGGGGGGACCGCAATTCGCACGGGGGCTTTGCACGGAGGGGCTGGAAGATCGTGAATCTGCGCGACCTGGTGTACAGGCTCTACGCACGCCGGGTGGAGGGCCGCATCGACCATGACGCGGCGCCCAAGCACATCGGCGTCATCCTGGACGGCAACCGGCGCTGGGCCAAGGCCTCCGGCGGCACCACGGAGCAGGGCCACCAGGCCGGAGCCGAGAAGATCTCCGAGCTGCTCGGCTGGTGCGACGAGTCGGACGTCGAGGTCGTCACGCTGTGGATGCTCTCCACGGACAACCTCGACCGGCCCGAGAACGAACTCGGCCCGCTCCTGACGATCATCGAGAACACCGTGCGGGGCCTCGCCGCGGACGGACGCTGGCGGGTCCACCACGTCGGGAACATGGACCTGCTGCCCTCGCGCACGCAGTCCGTGCTCAAGGAGGCCGAAGAGGCCACCCTCGACCGCGGCGGAATACTGGTCAACGTCGCCGTCGGCTACGGCGGCCGCCAGGAGATCGCGGACGCGGTGCGCTCGCTGCTCCTGGAGCACGCCTCGAAGGGCACCTCCTTCGAGGAGCTGGCCGAGATCCTCGACATCGACCACATCGCCGAGCACCTCTACACGCGCGGCCAGCCCGACCCGGACCTCGTGATCCGCACCAGCGGCGAACAGCGGCTGTCCGGATTCATGCTCTGGCAGAGCGCCCATTCCGAGTACTACTTCTGCGAAGTCTTCTGGCCGGCCTTCCGGAAGGTGGACTTCCTGCGCGCCCTGCGCGACTACGCCGCACGTCACCGGCGCTACGGGACCTGATTCCCGGCCGCTGGCCGCCTGCCCCGAACCGGGCCCCGGACTCCTTCCGGGGCCCGGTTCGCGTTTCCCTCCCTCCTCCGCTTTCCCACCCGGCGGGCCGGCCCGAGGCCTTCACCAGGGATTCACCGAGCGTCCGTCATATGCCGTGGCATGGCGGCGGGTGTTCGAGGGCATATCCCTTGCAGGTCGATGCCCGGTCCACGGGTGTCGAGTCTCAGCGGACGGCACAGGGCCGTCCGCCCGGGAGGCCCTTTGCACCAGGACGCGCGTGCGGTTCGCACGGACGGATTGGAGGGCCGGAATTCGGCCCTGGCACGGCGGCCGATGACCGGTCCGGTCTTCATGGCCCGACCTCTTCCGAGGGGGTACGTCCTTCCGTGGTGACCAGCACAAAGCGCCGCCTGCCCGACAGGCGGACCTACGTCCTCGACACCAGCGTCCTGCTGGCAGACCCCAACGCGATCTCCCGCTTCGACGAGCACGAGGTCGTGCTCCCGATCGTGGTGATCACCGAGCTGGAGGCCAAGCGGCACCATCCCGAACTCGGCTACTTCGCCCGGCAGGCGCTGCGCCTGCTCGACGACTTCCGCGTTCGCTACGGTCGCCTCGACGCCCCCATCCCGTTGGGCGATCTCGGCGGCACACTGCGTGTCGAGCTCAACCACTCCGATCCGGGCATCCTGCCCGCGGGCTTCCGGCTGGGGGACAACGATTCGCGGATCCTCGCGGTCGCCCGCAACCTGCAGGCCGAGGGGTACGACGTCACGGTCGTGTCGAAGGATCTCCCACTGCGCATCAAGGCCTCCTCCGTGGGGCTGATCGCCGAGGAGTACCGGGCGGAACTCGCCATCACCGATGCCGGCTGGACCGGCATGAGCGAGATCGCCCTCTCCGGCGAGCAGGTGGACCTCCTCTACTCCGAGGACCGGCTGTACGTCCCCGAGGCCGCGGAACTGCCCGTGCACACCGGGCTGGTCATCCAGTCCGAGCGCGGCAAGGCGCTGGGCCGGGTCACGCCGGACGGCAACGTACGGCTCGTGAAGGGGGACCGCGAGGCCTTCGGGCTGCACGGCCGCAGCGCCGAGCAGCGCATCGCGCTCGACCTGCTCCTCGACCCCGAGATCGGGATCATCTCGATGGGCGGCCGGGCCGGCACCGGAAAGTCGGCGCTCGCGCTCTGCGCGGGCCTGGAGGCGGTGCTGGAGCGCCGCCAGCACCAGAAGGTGATGGTCTTCCGGCCGCTGTACGCGGTGGGCGGCCAGGACCTCGGCTACCTCCCCGGCGACGCGGCCGAGAAGATGAGCCCCTGGGCCCAGGCGGTGTTCGACACCCTCTCGGCGGTGGCCGGGCGCGATGTCATCGAAGAGGTGCTGGGCCGGGGGATGCTGGAGGTGCTCCCGCTCACCCACATCCGGGGCCGCTCGCTGCACGACGCCTTCGTGATCGTGGACGAGGCCCAGTCGCTGGAGCGCAACGTCCTGCTCACCGTGCTGTCCCGGATCGGGGCGAACAGCCGGGTCGTCCTGACCCATGACGTCGCCCAGCGGGACAACCTGCGGGTCGGCCGGTACGACGGAGTGGTGGCCGTGGTCGAGAAGTTGAAGGGCCATCCGCTCTTCGCCCACATCACGCTCACCCGGTCCGAGCGCTCGCCCATCGCCGCCCTCGTGACGGAGATGCTCGAAACCCTCTGACAAAGCTCAGAAAGGACCCATAGCGGTACGGAAGTTGGCGCCGTCCGGCAAAGGCGAAAGAGACTAGCCGGGCGGCGCTCCGCTGCACAGGACTTCGCCGGAAACAGTGGAGTCGTGCCAGGTGTGACCTTTCCCACGCAACGAAGAATTGCCTCGCGGCGTCGAGGTCCGGCAGAGTCTGCTTTCCGTAAGGCCCCGCATACGGCACACGTGTATCCCCCAGGGCTGCACAGCTCGGCAACAACTCCACAATCGACCGCCGTATGCCGCCCGCAAGCACCACGCGGCACTCCCAGCACGGGAGTTGCCCACGGGCCCGCGCCTCCTGTGACCACAGCACGATGGAGGCCAGTGTCAGGGGCACTCCTGCGTCCGCGAGGTCACCGTTGCGGACGCTGCTGGAAGGACACCGTGTGAGCCGCATCTCGGTCCGGGGATTCGCCGTGGCATCAGCCACCGCGGTCACCACCGTCGGCGCCGTCGTGGGTGTTGCCACAGGCGACCCCCAGAACTCGACCAACCTCGAGACGACCGCGTCGGGAGCGACTCTCCTCGCTGACATTCCCACGGGCGAGCAGGCCAAGGTGCAGAACGCCTCGCTGACGCAGCAGGCCGACGCCCTCTCGCACGCCGCCGACACCGACGCCAAGCGCTCGGTCGAGGAAGCGGCCCGCATCCAGGCCGCCAAGGACGCGAAGGACAAGAAGTCCGAGGCCGTGGCCAAGGAGAAGTCCGACGCCGAGGCGAAGGCCGCCAAGGAGCGCGAGGCGAAGGAGCAGGTGGCCAGCCGGTCCGCCAGCCGCGACGCCTCTTCCTTCACGCCGAAGAGCTCCTACACGATCTCCGAACTCAAGTCGATCGCGGCGCAGATCGTGCCCTCGGGCCAGCTCCAGTGCTTCTCGAACATCGTCGATGCCGAGTCCACCTGGAACTACCTGGCGGTCAACGACTCCTCGGGCGCCTACGGCCTGGTCCAGGCGCTCCCCGGGTCGAAGATGAACTCGGTCGCCTCCGACTGGCGCACCAACCCCGCCACGCAGATCCAGTGGGGCCTGAACTACATGAACGAGCGCTACGGCAGCCCGTGCAGCGCCTGGTCGTTCCACCAGGCCAACGACTGGTACTAGTCCGCGGCCCCGCACAACCTCCAGGAGCCCCGCACCGTCCTACGGTGCGGGGCTCCTCGCGTGTACCGTCGTCGGGGTCGCGTTGGGACGGGCGGGGGGAAAGGGACGACATGTCGAAGTGGGCAGCCTGGCTGGGCCGGCTCGGAAGAGGGCTGAGCCAGGTCGAGGCGAAGCTGGACGAGCGCCGGGCCGAGGTCGAGGCGGAGAACGCCGAACCGGCCGTCGTCGCACCGGCGCCCGTGCCCGCGCCGGTGGCCGCCGCCGCTGTCGCGCAGGGCGCCGAGCCGCCCGCCGCGCCCGACCCGGCCGCGGGGCGGCTGAGACCCGACCCGGTGGCCGTGGTGCCCTGGGGGATGCGGGTGGCCGCCGAGGTCAGCTGGCGGCTGCTGCTGGTCGCCGGAATGCTCTGGGTCGTCATGAAGGTGATCAGCGAAGTCCGGCTGGTCGTCCTCGCCTTCGCCGCGGCGCTCCTCGTCACCGCGCTGCTCCAGCCCTTCGTGGTCCGGCTGCGCCGACTGGGCCTGCCCCGCGGGCTGGCCACCGCCGTCACCGCCATCCTCGGCTTCGTGATCATCGGGCTGGTCGGCTGGTTCGTGGTGTGGCAGGTCATGGAGAACCTGGACCAGCTCTCGGCCCGGGTCCGCGACGGCATCGAAGAGCTGAAGCGCTGGGCGCTCAACAGCCCGTTCCATGTGACCGAGCAGCAGATCAACGACATCGCCAAGAACCTCAGCGACACCATCGGCACCAACACCCAGGAGATCACCTCCGCCGGGCTGCAGGGCGTCACGGTGATGGTCGAGATCCTGACGGGCATTCTGCTCGCCATGTTCTCCACCCTCTTCCTGCTGTACGACGGCAAGAAGATCTGGGAGTGGGTGCTCGGCCTCGTACCCACTCCCGCGCGCGCCGGGGTCGCGGGCGCCGGTCCGCGCGCCTGGCGCACCCTGACCGCCTACGTACGGGGCACGGTCATCGTGGCCCTCATTGACGCCATCTTCATCGGCCTCGGGCTGTGGTTCCTCGACGTGACGATGGCGGTCCCGCTGGCCGTCTTCATCTTCCTGTTCGCCTTCATCCCGCTGGTCGGCGCGGTGATCTCGGGCGCCCTCGCGGTGGTCGTGGCCCTGGTGACCCAGGGTCCGTTCACCGGCCTGATGGTGCTGGCCGTCGTACTCGCCGTCCAGCAGATCGAGGGGCACGTGCTGCAGCCGTTCATCCTGGGGCGGGCGGTACGGGTGCACCCGCTGGCCGTGGTGCTTTCGGTGGCCGCTGGTGGCATGATCGCGGGCATCGGGGGCGCTGTGGTCGCCGTACCGCTGGTCGCCGTCACCAACACGGTCGTCGGCTATCTGCGGGTGTATTCGCGGGAGCAGGACGCGCAGTTCGGTCCGGGCCCGCACGGGGCGACCGCCGTGGACCGGGCGGCGGTCCAACAGGGGGAGTAGCAGCGGTGATATCCGAGCCCGAAGCCGATTCAGGCTGGACGACCGAAGTCGTGGAGCCTCCCACGGAGGCCGCTCCCGGTCGGGAGCGGGGCGGTGGCGGCCCGTGGGGCGGCCGCTGGCTGTGGGCCCTGGGCGGGGCGGTGCTGGCCTCGGCGCTGTGGGCGGGCGGGCTGTACGCCCTGGGGGACCGCCTGGCCGAGCCGCCGATGGCCTACCGGCTGCCGGAGAAGCTCTGCGACAGCATGAAGGGCACGGCGCTGACCGCCGCCCTCGGGGACCTGCGCAAGGACGCCCCGACGAGCATGAACTCCGAGCACCCCGCGCTGGACTGGGGGATGTGCTCCCTGAGCACCGCGCCGCCCAACGACGGCAGCGGCAACAAGGTCGGCAGCTTCAACGTGTGGGCGACCGTCCAGTTGCACAAGAAGACCGACCCGGCGGCGGAGTTCGACGTCGAGAACCCCTGGGAGCGGGGCGGGTTCACGGCGGACCGGGCCTCCGTGCCGGACCTCGGCGAGCGCGCCGTGATGACCCCGGCGAGCGACGCCCAGGGCCCCGAGCTGAAGGTGCTCGACGGCGGAGCGGTGTTCTCCCTGCTGGTGTCGCCCTTCGGCGGCGGTGACCCGATGCGGCCCCCCGGGACGGGCAGGGTCGACTACGCCCCGATCGAGGCGGCCATGATCGCGGACATGCGCGCACTGATGGCGGCCGTGAAGAAGTAGCGGGCCGGGCCGGGGACGCACGAAGGGCCCCGCTGCCGTGGTGACGGCGGCGGGGCCCTGCGCTGTGCACGCGCGGGTGGCGCGGGATCCTTCGGGTGGTGCTACGCGGTGGCGGTGGCCTCTTCGAGGGCCGCTTCCGCGTCGAGGGTGACCGCGACGGCCTGGATCACCGAGGCGACCTTGAAGGCCTCCTGGACCGTCTCGCGGTCGAGCCCGGCCTTGCGCAGGACCTGCTCGTGCGAGTCCAGGCACTGGCCGCAGCCGTTGACCGCGGAGACCGCGAGCGACCACAGCTCGAAGTCGACCTTCTCGACGCCGGGGTTGCCGATGACGTTCATCCGCAGGCCCGCGCGCAGCGTCCCGTACTCCGGGTCGGAGAGCAGGTGGCGGGTCCGGTAGAAGACGTTGTTCATCGCCATGATCGCGGCGGCGGACTTGGCCGCGGTGTAGGCCTCCGCGGACAGGTTCGCCTTCGCCTCGGGCTCCAGCTCACGCAGGACGCGCGGGGAGCGGGCGGCGATCGCGCAGGCGAGGACCGTGCCCCACAGCTGCTGCTGCGTGAGCTTGTCCTGGTTGCCGATGACCGAACCGAGGTTCAGCTTCAGGTCCTTGGCGAAGTCCGGGACGGACGACTTCAGCGTGTCGAGGGACACGGGTCACTCACCGGCCAGCAGCGCGCCGGCGTCGAGGGTGCCCTCGCCCTTGTTCCAGTTGCAGGGGCACAGCTCGTCGGTCTGCAGGGCGTCGAGGACCCGCAGGACCTCCTTGGGGTTACGGCCCACGGAACCGGCGGTCACCATCGTGAACTGGATCTCGTTGTTCTGGTCGATGATGAAGACGGCGCGCTGGGCGAAGCCGTCCTCGCCCTGGACGCCACAGGCGGCCATGAGCTCGTGCTTGGAGTCGGCCAGCATCGGGAAGGGCAGGTCACGCAGGTCGGCGTGGTCCTTGCGCCAGGCGTGGTGCACGAACTCGGAGTCGCCGGAAACGCCGAGGATCTGGGCGTCGCGGTCGAGGAACTCGTCGTTCAGCTTGCCGAAGGCGGCGATCTCGGTCGGGCAGACGAAGGTGAAGTCCTTCGGCCAGAAGAACACCACGCGCCACTTGCCCTCGTAGGCCTTGTGGTCGATCTGGGCGAACTCGCTACCGGCCTCCAGGGAGACACAAGCGGTCAGATCGTACGAGGGGAACTTGTCACCGACAGTGAGCACGCGCACTCCAAGCAGAGGGGAAAGCTGACTTTTTGGGGGCTTTCCAAGGGGGTTGGACGTGTTCCACATGCTGGCACACCTGGATTGATTACAGAAATAGCTACTCTTGTGCCGGGTGATCGGAGGTGCCTATCAGTGGCACCCGGTAAGAAGAGGAGCGAAGGGCGGCGTGAAGATCAACAGTAAGACCGGCGTGAAGGCTGCTGCGAAGAGTGGCTCGAAACAGCCCACCCTCGCTCAACTGCGCGCCTTCGCGGCCGTCGCCGAACACCTGCACTTCCGGGACGCGGCCGCCGCCATCGGCATGAGCCAGCCCGCCCTCTCCGGCGCCGTCTCCGCGCTGGAGGAGGCCGTCGGCGTACAGCTGCTGGAACGGACCACCCGCAAGGTGCTGCTCTCCCCGGCCGGCGAGCGGATCGCGGCCCGCGCGAAGATGGTGCTGGACGCCATGGGCGAGCTGATGAAGGAGGCCGAGGCGGTACGGGCCCCCTTCACCGGAGTGCTGCGGCTCGGGGTGATCCCCACCGTAGCCCCCTACCTGCTGCCGACCGTCCTCGGGCTCTTCCAGCGGCGCTACCCGCTGATGGACCTCCAGGTGCACGAGGAGCAGACCGCCTCGCTGCTGGAGGGGCTGACCGGCGGGCGGCTCGATCTGCTGCTCCTCGCGGTCCCGCTGGGCGTCCCCGGGGTCACCGAAATGCCGGTGTTCGACGAGGAGTTCGTCCTGCTCGCCCCCCGGGAGCACCCCCTCGCCGGGCGCAAGGACATCCCGCGCGAGGCGCTGCGCGAGCTCCAGCTGCTGCTGCTCGACGAGGGGCACTGCCTGCGGGACCAGGCCCTGGACATCTGCCGCGAGGCCGGACGGGGGCAGGGCGCGGACGTCACCACGACCGCCGCCGGGCTCTCCACCCTCGTCCAGCTCGTCGCGGGCGGCCTGGGCGTCACCCTGCTGCCGCGCACGGCGCTGCGGCTGGAGACCACCCGCAACGAGTACCTCGCCACCGGGTACTTCGCCGAGCCCGCCCCCACGCGCCGGATCGCACTGGCGATGCGGACGGGCACGGCCCGGGCGCGGGAGTTCCGGGCGGTCGCGCACTCGCTGCGCGAGGCCGTCCGCCCGCTCCCGGTCTGGGCGGCCGAGTGATTGCCGGGCGTCGGCCGTGAATGATAGGTAACTGGTATCATTGAGTCATGCTGTATGGGATCCCTGCTCTCGACGCCTCCGACCTCAAGGTCCTGGACGAGGTGGACGGCCTGCGCGTGCGGCTGCGTGACGCGGTGCAGCAGGCGCCGATGAAGTGGACTCAAGACCTGCGGAAGGCGCTGACCGCGAGTGCGATCGCGGCGTCGAACACGATCGAGGGCTACCAGGTTGACGTGAAGGACGTCGCGGACCTGATGGACGGCGAACGCGATGTCGATGCCAGCGAGGAGAACAAGGCGGAGACCGTCGCCTACCAGCAGGCGATGACGTACATCCAGTCTCTCCATGACGTCGCAGATTTCCGGTACAACAAGGAACTGCTGAACGCGCTGCACTGGATGCTCCAGGGGCACCACCACCCGCTGCGCGCGGCCGGGCGGTGGCGCAAGACCTCGATCCGGATCACCGCCCCGGGGGACGAGTTCGCCACCGACTACGACGGCCCGGATCATGAACTCGTGCCGGGCCTTGTGGCTGAGCTGGTGGACTGGCTCAACGACGGCGACATGGGGACTCACGTCCTGATCCGGGCGGCGATGGCGCACCTCAACCTGGTGAAGATCCACCCGTGGTCCGACGGGAACGGCCGCATGTCCCGCTCTCTGCAGACCCTGCTGATCGCCCGCGGCGGTGTCCTGGCGCCCGAGTTCTCCTCGATCGAGGAGTGGCTGGGGATGCCCGGCAACACGTGGGAGTACTACAAGGTGCTGCGGGAGGTCGGCGGGCCGGTGTACTCGCCCGAGCGTGACACTCTGCCCTGGATCAAGTTCAACCTGCGCGCCTACCACGAGCAGGCGCAGCGGGTGCAGCACCGGGTCGACCGCTCGAACCAGGTCTGGATCGAACTGACGCAGCATGCCGAGCCGCACGGGATCAGCGAGCGGCAGGTCACGGCTCTCCATGAGGTGGCCATGGTGGGCCGGGTGCGGCGCTCGCGCTACGAGCGCCAGGAAGCGATCAACACCCAGCAGGCCACCCGGGACCTGCAGGTGCTGACGAAGGCAGGTGTGCTGACCGCGGTCGGGCAAACGAAGGGCCGGCATTACGTCGCGGGCCCGGAGTTTCCGCAGAGTGTCATCGCGACTGCCCGTCGCCCGCACCGCATCATCAATCCCTACACGGCCGGCTAGTGCTGTGATCTGAGTCAGAGATCCGTTGCTCCTGCCACCACATCTCTGACTCAGATCACTGAAGCGGGGCTACTCGGTCCGCAAGCCGTCCGGGCGCATCATCCGCCACAGCGGCGGCATGCTGAGCAGGGTCACCAGGAGCACCAGGGCGCCGCCCGCCCCGACCATCGCCAGGACCACGTTCCACTCGATCAGGACGGGCAGCCCCGTCATCCGCAGCAGCACCGAACCCAGGGCCAGGCCCACCGCGCTGGCGAGGGCCAAGGCGAGTCCGATGGGCAGCGCCGTCTGCCACAGGACCGACAGGCACAGCGTGCCGCGCGGGGTGCCGAAGGCCACCAGCGAGGACAGCAGCCGTCTGCGCTCGCGCAGTTGCTCCAGCTGCGCCACCAGCAGGCTCAGCCCGATCAGCACCAGGACCAGCACGGAGCCGATGTACAGCCCGGCCCGGATGGCGCCGTACTGGCCGTCCGTCTTCGTGAACTCCAGGGAGTAGGCGGTGGCGAGCGGGTCCGCCTTGTAGGTGGCGGTGCGGACGTTCTCCACCGCGTCCGGTACCGCCGGGTCGAGCAGGACGTAGACGTTCGAGTAGGCCTGCGCGTCGGGGACCGGGGGAGCGACGGACGGGGTGGTCAGCAGGCCGGTGCCCAGCTCGCCGTTCGGGTCCGGGCGACTGGCCACGGTCCGGATGCCCGCCGGAACGGTCCACGGGACCGGAGCCTCGTCGTCCGGGTAGCCCAGTACGGAGCCCGCGAGGAGATGGTCACCACCCTTGGCGACCTCCCCGTACGGCCGTCCGGCCGGGTCCTCGCTGCCCGTCAGGACGAAGGAGTCGCCCTCCGCGCAGGTCTCGATCACCGCGACCGTGCGCAGCGCCGCGCAGGTGCCCACCGTGATGTGGATGATCTTGTCCTCGGACGGCACCTTGGCGGCCGCGGAGATCTTGGTCAGGGCGATGGCCTTGGTCACGCCCTCGGCCTGTGCCACCTTCGCGCCGATGTCCTCGCTCTGCCGGATGGATCCGGGCTGCCGGTGTGTGGTCACCGACATCCGGGCCCGTGTGGGGTCGTCGCCGAGGGTGGTCGTGTAGCTGGACTCGGTGCCCGCGAAGAGGATCTGCAGGGCGATGGCCCCGGCGACCGCGACCGCGACGCCGTTGACCAGCCGGGCCGCCGAACCGCTGCCGACCTGCAGACGGCGTACGGCGAGCTGCCAGGAGACCGGGCCGCGCGACAGCCGGGCGACGCTCCGCTCCACCAGCCAGGGCAGCACCGCGGTGATGCCCACGAGCAGCAGCACGACGCCCGCGCCCACCTGCCCCTGGTTGAAGACCGTGGGGTCGTCCGTGGTGCGGGTCGCCAGCGGCGCGAGCAGGCCGAGTCCGGTGAGCGTCGGCAGCAGCCGCCACCAGATCCGGCGCACGGCCGGGCGCGCGCTCCGTACGACGCCCAGCGGCTCGATGACCACACCGCGCAGGGTGAAGAGGGTGACCAGGACCGAGAGCAGCGGTACGGCGACGGCGACGAGCGCGGCCAGCCAGGGGCTCGGGTCGAGGTCGGCGGGGAAGACGCTGCGCTTGCCCAGGGCGGGGCTGCCGACGAGCTGCCGGGAGACCAGGAAGAAGAGGGTGCCGAGCGCCAGGCCGAACAGGGACCCGGCCAGCGCCTCGCCCGCGGCGATCCGGCGCACCATCGCGCTGTCGGCGCCGACCAGGCGGAGCGCGGCGAGCCGGCGGTCGCGCTGCTCGCCGCCGAAGCGGATGGCGGCCGCGACGAAGACGGTGACCGGCATCAGCAGGGCGACGAAGGTGAGCAGGACCAGCAGGGCCAGGACCGGGTCCAGCGGATCGGGCTGGTCGTCGGTGCCGAAGGCGTTGAAGCGCTGGACCGGGCCGAAGCGGTCGCCGTTGCCGCGCAGCGTGTCGTTGCCCGCGTAGAAGTACAGCTCGCCGGGGCCGATCAGGCCCGTGTCGCCGATGAGTTCGACGAGCTTGCCGTCGAAGCGCTCGCGCAGCTGCTCGCCCTCGCTGGACTTCAGCAGAGCGTCCAGGGCGGGGGAGAGGGCCAGTTCGCCGGGACCGGGGAGCCGTGAGAGGCCGGGCGGTGCGGGGGCGTTCGGCCCCTCGGCCTTGACGAAGGAGCCGTCGATGGACTTGTGGTGGTAGTCCTGGCTCGCCCGGGTGATGAGGAAGGTGTCCGGGCCGGGGCGCTCGGGCCCGGTCAGGGACATCTTCGCGCGGGCGTCGCCGCGGTCGTAACGGGCGGTCAGCGCGCTCGGCAGCGCGGCCGTCACCAGCAGCAGGGCGACGCCGAGACCGACGCCGACGCCGGTGAGCACGGTACGGGTCCAGCCCTGCCGGCCGCCGGTGACGGCGAACCGGGCCCCCATGAGGAGGTCACGGCCCCAGCCGCGTACGGCGCTCATACGATGCGCTCCATGTCCCGGGACTTCCCGTCCCGTACGACGATCTCACGGTCGGAGTAGGCGGCGACCCGGGTCTCGTGCGTGACCAGGACGACCGCGGTACTGGCGGCCCGCGCGGCCTCGGTGAGCAGCTGCATCACCAGTTCGCCGTTGAGGGTGTCCAGGGCGCCGGTGGGCTCGTCGGCGAAGACGACCCGGGGGCTGGTGACCAGGGCGCGGGCCACGGCGACGCGCTGGCCCTGGCCGCCGCTGACCTCGCCGGGGCGCTGGGCGCCTATGTCCTCGACCTCCAGCCGGGTCATCCAGTGCAGGGCGGTGGCCTCGGCCTGCTTGCGCTTCACCCCGTTCAGGCGCAGCGGCAGCGCCACGTTCTCCACGCAGGTCAGCTCCGGCACGAGCTGCCCGAACTGGAAGACGAAGCCGAACTCCCGGCGGCGCAGGGCGCTGCGCTGGGCGTCGGTCAGGGCGGTCAGCTCCCGCCCGGCGTAGGTGACGGTGCCCGCGTCGGGCGCCACGATCCCGGCCAGGCAGTGCAGCAGCGTGGACTTGCCGGAGCCGGAGGGACCCATCACGGCGACGACCTCGCCCGGGTGGATGGAGAACTCGGCGCCGGTCAGGGCCGCGTTGGAGCCGTACGCCTTGTGCAGACCGTCGGCGCTGAGGAGGGAACCGTCGGGGATCACGGGCGGACCTCACGGGAGAGAACTTCACCGGCGAGCTGGTCCAGGCGGGCCGCGGCCAGCTCCAGCCAGCGCAGGTCGGCTTCCAGGTGGAAGAGGGCGTGGTCGCAGATCAGCTGGTCGGCGAGGTCGCCCTTGCGCTTGCGGGTGGTCAGCAGGCGCATCAGGCGCAGGTGTTCGGCGCGCTGGGTGTCGAGGAGCCGCTCGGCACTGCGGCCGGTGAGCAGGGCCAGGACGACCTTGGTGTAGAGGGTCGAGTGGAGGTACGGCTCGGGCTTCTCCGGGGAGCCCAGCCAGTCCTCGACATCGGTGATCCCGGCGTCGGTGATGGCGTACCGCTTGCGCTCCGGCCCGCCGCCGCTCTCGACGCCGTCGACCTCGACGAGGCCGTTCTTCAGGAGCCGGGACATGGTCGAGTAGACCTGCCCGTAGGCGAGCGGCCGGTCATGGCCGAACTTCTCGTCGAAGGCGCGCTTGAGGTCGTACCCGTGGCGCGGTCCGGCCTCCAGGAGGCCGAGCAGTGTGTGACCGATGGACATGGGGGCGACTGTACACACGGTGTATACCTCGTGTGTATAGCGGGACCCATGGCTGAATGATCACAGCCCTGTAGCTACAGCACCCCGTAACCCGCAACCCGCAACCCGTCGGAGCCCGTCATCCTCATCGCAGCCATACTCCTGTCCGTGCCCGCCGTCGCCATCCTCGTGGCGAAGGCGATCCACCTGCTGGTGGCTCGGAGGGTCACGTACGCCCGTACCCGGTCCGGCCGCTTCGGTGAACTCGCGGCGCTCTGCCTGTGCGTGGGCGTGCTCGCGTTTGCCGTGGGGAACATGAGCGGGTTCGAGTCCCGGCCCACCCGCGCCTGCGCCACGGCGCGCTCGGGTCACTTCGACCCGCGTTCCCACCAGGACGCGTCCAACGCCGGAGTCACCGTCATCAGCCGGGCTTTCCCCCCGTCGGTGGTGTGCACCTGGCCGGACGGCAGCACGGTTCAGCTCGTGCCGTTCTGGGTCACCTGGGCGCTGCCGACTTCCCTGGCCGGAGCCGTCGTGTTCGCTGGATTAGCTGTCCGCTACTCGGCGCCGCAGCCCTCGGCTCCTTCGGGAACCCGGCCGTGAGCGAATCCACTGGCGCGGTGCGGTCAGCGGTACAGCACGACGAGTGAGGCGAGGAGAAGGGCAGCTGAGGCTGAGAGCCCCAGGATCCGGTAGCGGCTCCACGCGGCCAGTGCGAGCAGGCAGGCCCACGCTCCGCCGGTGATGGTGGCGGCCCACCATCCGGCCGCCGTCTGTGCGGCGGCGAGAGGGAACGGCGCCAGCGCGATCGTCGGCAGGATGACTGCGAGCCGGGTCCCGATGTCCCCGATGGCCAGCCGCTTGTAGACGACCGTCAGGACGATCAGGGCAGTCGTCAGGGCGAGGGGTACGGCCGCCCAGTCCCACCAGGTCCAACAGAGGCCGTCCACCGTCTCGCAGGCCCGGGCCTTGTGCTGCCTGACCCAGGAGAAGAACCGAACGGCACCGCAAGCCAGAACCGCACCGGTGACGGCCGCTCCGGACGCTCTCGATAACACTGCCCGTGGCTCTGCGTGTGGGGTGCTCATGCCTGCAGTCTTGCCCAGTCGGTTCCTCGGGGCCTGAGTACTTTGACTCAGGCCCCGAGGCGGTTACTCGGGGGACGACTTCGGGGGGCGGCCGCGGCGGGGGAGGGGGCCGGGGGAGGAGGGGAGGCGGCCGGATTCCGCCAGGGCGCGGCGGAGCAGGAACTCGATCTGGGCGTTGGCGCTGCGCAGTTCGTCCCCCGCCCAGCGGGCGAGCGCGTCGTACACCTGGGGGTCGAGCCGCAGCAGCACCTGTTTGCGGGGTGCGCGGCGGGCCGGGCCGGCCGTGGCGCCCGTACCGGCGGCGCCGCCCGCGCCCGCCGGGCCGGTGGCCGGGGCGGCGCGCTCGTCGTCGCCGGGGCTGCGGGGGGTTGCCTGCTCGCCGCCCGGCATCACTGGTAGAGGGTGCCGGTGTTCACGACGGGCTGGGCCGCGCGGTCGCCGCAGAGCACCACCATCAGGTTGGAGACCATGGCGGCCTTGCGGTCGGGGTCCAGGTCCACGACGTCCTCTTCCTGCAGGCGGGTCAGGGCCAGCTCGACCATACCCACGGCGCCCTCGACGATCAGGCGACGGGCCGCGACGACCGCGCCGGCCTGCTGCCGCTGGAGCATGGCCGAGGCGATCTCCGGGGCGTACGCGAGGTGCGTGAAGCGGGATTCGATGATGTGGACGCCGGCCGCCTCGACCCGGACCCGCAGTTCGACCGCGAGCTTCTCGGTGATCTCCTCGGCGTTGCCGCGCAGGGAGAGGCCGCCCTCGTCGTGGGCGTCGTAGGGGTACTCGATGGCGATGTGCCGGACGGCGGCCTCGGTCTGCGTCTCGACGAACTCGGTGAAGTCGTCGACCTCGAAGAGGGCCCGCGCGGTGTCCTCGACCTTCCAGACCACGACGGCGGCCAGTTCGATCGGGTTGCCGTAGGCGTCGTTGACCTTCAGGACGGCGGTCTCGTGGTTGCGGACGCGGGTGGAGATCTTGTCGCGGGAGGTCAGCGGGTTGACCCAGCGCAGGCCGTCGGTGCGGATGGTGCCCCGGTAGCGGCCGAAGAGCTGGACCACGCGGGCCTCGCCCGGCGCGACCGTGTTGAGCCCGCACATCGCGTAGAAGGAGCCGAGGGTGACGACGACCCCGAAGGCGATCAGGCCCGCCTTGGCGCCCACGGCGGTGAGGACGGCGCCGGTGGCGATCAGGCCCGCGCCGAGCACCAGTCCCAGCAGTCCGAGCAGCAGGGCCAGCCCGCCTCCCACGCTGTGCGCGGGGAACTCCCGTACCTGCGGCTCCGGCATCTCGGTGGTCTTCGTCATGGTTCGCCCCGTTTCATTCGTGGAGAGTCGGTCGAACTCTCTAGCAAAGTGATATCACTTTTTTGGCGCACCGCAACTCTTCTGGTCTCCTAGGCGTCGGTTCGTAGGGCGTGGGTGCTGATTCTCACGTCCGGATTGACCGTTATTGATCAGAATTGTGCAGCCCTTGTCACAGCCGCCGGTGTTAGCTTTCTGAGCTGACGTCGGGGGTAAATGAGCGGAGCGGGAGCGATGGGCCGAGCAGAAGCGCGACGGGCGCAGCAGCAGCGCGGGAGCCGGCGTGCCGCGCCGCGCGGTGGCGCGCCGAAGAGCGGTCGCGGGAAGAACGGCGCGGGAACGGGCCCGGGCGCGGGCAAGGGCAAGGGTAAACGGACCGGCATACGCCGGTTCTTCACCTGGAAGAAGATCCTCGGCGCGTTCTTCGGCATGATCCTGCTCGGCATGGCAGCGGCCGTCGGCCTCTACTTCTACGTCGACGCGCCCAAGCCCAACGAAGAGGCGACGCTCCAGAGCAACGTCTACCAGTGGTCCGACGGCTCCGTCATGACCCGCACGGGCAAGTACAACCGCGAGATCCTCCCCTTCGACAAGGTTCCGGAGGATGTCCGCACCACGTTCATCGCCATCGAGAACAAGAACTTCTACAAAGACCAGGGCATCGACTTCAAGGGCCTGGCGCGCGGCTTCATCTCCACCGTGACCGGCAAGGGCAAGGCCGGTGGTTCGACGATCACCCAGCAGTACGTCAAGAACTACTACCTCAACCAGGACCAGACGGCTACGCGCAAGCTGAAGGAAATGGTGATCTCGCTCAAGACCGACCAGAGCATGAGCAAGAACGAGATCCTCGAGGGCTACATGAACACCAGCTACTTCGGTCGCGGTGCTTATGGAATCCAGGCCGCCGCCCAGGCCTACTACGGCGTCGACGCCCAGAAGCTGACCCTGGAGCAGGGCGCCTACCTCGCGGCCGTCCTGCAGGCCCCCAGCTCCTACGACTGGGCGACCGCCGGCCCCAACGGCAAGCGCCTCGTGATGATCCGCTTCAACGCCACCCTCGACAACATGGTCGGCATGGGCAAGCTGGACGAGGCCAAGCGCAAGACCCTGCACTTCCAGGAGCCCATCAAGCCCAAGCCCGCCCCCGGGCGCGAGGGCCAGAAGGGCTACCTGATGGAGGCCGCCGACGCCGAGCTGAACCGGCAGGGCGTCCCCAAGGCCGCGATCGATGCGGGCGGCTGGACGATCAAGCTCAACATCGACAAGAAGAAGCAGGCCGCCCTGGAGAAGGCCGTCAACGACGAGCTGGAATCCAAGCTGGAGCGCAAGAACACCGCGGAGCGCCCGATCGACCAGAACGTCCAGGCGGGCGCCACCTCGGTCGACCCGAAGACCGGCGCGATCGTCGCCATGTACGGCGGCACCGGCCAGGGCGAGAAGTGGTCCAGCAACGCCCTGCGCACCGACTTCCAGCCCGGCTCGACCTTCAAGCCGGTCGTCCTCGCCACCGCCCTGCAGAACGGCGCCAAGACGCAGGACGGCAAGCCGATCACGCCGAACACCCTCTACGACGGCACCAGCGGCCGCCCGGTCGTCGGCAGCGACACCGCCTTCTCCCCGCAGAACCAGGACCAGGAAAACTACTGGGACATCGGGCACGACATCACCGTGCAGAAGGCGACCAACTCCTCCGTCAACTCCGTCTACGCGCAGATGACCGTGGACGCGAAGCCGGAGAAGGTCAAGGAGATGGGCCTCAACCTCGGCATGCGGGACCGCGACGGCTGGCCGGCCGACAAGCCCGCCATGGCGCTCGGCACCATGAGCGCGAGCACCGTCGAGATGGCCGGGGTCTACGCGACCTTCGACCACCACGGCAAGAAGGTCACCCCGTCGATCATCAAGAGCGCCCAGAACCACGCGCGCACCTACAAGCCGGTGCAGACCATCGGTGACCAGGTGATCGATACCGCCACCGCCGACACCGTCACCAAGGTGCTCACCGGCGTGGTCACCGACGGTTCTGGCAAGAAGGTCTTCAGCGACTCCTACCAGGCGGCGGCCAAGACCGGTACCACCGAGTCCAACGTGGCGGCCTGGTTCACCGGCTACACCCCGGAACTGGTCACCGTCGTCGCGATGTTCGGTGAAGAGGTCGGCACCGGCAAGCAGGTCACCCTCACCGGCACCGCCGGTCTCGGCCGCGCAGGTGGTTCCAGCTTCCCGGCGGCCATCTGGAAGGCCTACACGCTGGCCGCGCTCTCGGGCGTCGACACCACCAAGTTCGAGCTCCCGGACGCCGAGATGGGTACGCCGCCGCCGAGCCCCACCCCGTCGGCCTCGACCTCGACGAGCCGCACCCCGGACCCGAGCAGCAGCCGCTCCTCGTCCTCGTCGACCAGCCCGGATCCGACCAGCTCGTCGTCGCGCAGCACGAGCCCGGACCCGACCCGCACGTCGTCGCGCAGCGCGAGCCCGGACCCGACCCACACGGTGCCGACTCCGACCCGCACCAACGGGTTCCCGCCCTTCCCGTAAGCGGCGCGGCACACGGCAAAAGACCGCCGCCCGGCAGCGTCAGCGCTGCCGGGCGGCGGCTTTCGTTTCCGGTCAGTGCCCGGTCAACGCCGGTCCTGCGCCCCCGGCAACGCCAGCTCGAACCACACGACCTTTCCACTGCTCAGCCGGGTCGCGCCCCAGCGCCGTGCCATCCGGTTGACCAGGAACAGGCCGCGGCCGCCCTCGTCGGTGTCCCGGGCCCGGCGCTGGCGCGGCAGCTGCGGGGAGTCGTCGCCGACCTCGCAGCGCAGTACGTCCGTACGCAGCAGGCGCAGCGTGACGGGCCGCTCCGCGTACCGGACGGCATTGGTCACCACCTCGCTCACCAGCAGCTCCAGGGAGTCGCTCAGCTCCTCCAGGCCCCAGCGGGTCAGGGCGCGGCGGGCGAAGCGCCGGGCGCGGCCCGGAGCGGTCTCCTCCGGGTCCAGGAACCAGTACGCGACGTCGCTCGGGGCGATCCCGTCGAAGCGGGCCGCGAGCAGCGCGATGTCGTCGTCCCGGTCGCCCGGGCCGAGCATGTCCAGTACGTCGTCACAGAGCGCTTCCAGCGGCGGCGGGTGGTCCAGGCCGGTGAGCTGCGCCGTCGTGGCGAGCCGCTCGCGCAGCTGCTCGATGCCGGTCCAGACGTCGCGCAGCCGGGATTCGACCAGGCCGTCCGTGTACAGGAGCAGGGTGGCTCCGGCGGGCGCGTCCAGCTCGACGGCCTCGAAGTCCACGCCGCCGACGCCGATGGGGGCGCCGGGCGGCACCCGGAGCACCTCCGCGCGGCCGCCCAGGTGCAGCAGGACGGGCGGCGGGTGGCCGGCGTTGGCGATGGTGATCCGGTGCGAGACGGGGTCGTAGACGGCGTACAGGCAGGTCGCCATCCGGTCCGAGCCGAGCCGCTGCGCCTGCTCGTCCAGGTGGTGCAGGACCTCGGCGGGCGGCAGGTCCAGCTGGGCGAGGGTCTGCGCGGTGGTCCGCAGCTGGCCCATGATCGCGGCGGAGGTCATGGAGTGGCCCATGACGTCGCCGACGACGAGCGCGACCCGGCTGCCGGGCAGCGGTATCGCGTCGTACCAGTCCCCGCCGACCCGGGCCGTCTCGGCGGCCGGGAGGTAGCGGCTGGCGAGCCGGACGCCGGTGGGCTGCGGGAGGCTGTCCGGGAGCATGGTGCGCTGCAGCTCGTCGGCGATGTAGGCCTCGCGGCCGTACAGGACGGCCTTGTCGATGCCGAGCGCGGTGTGGGTGGCCAGCTGGGCGGCGACGAGCAGGTCGTTCTGCTCGAAGGCGGGCCGGTCCGGCGTGCGCAGGAACACCGCCGCGCCGATCACCCGGCGGCGGCCCCGCAGCGGGGCCAGGATCGCCCGCTGGCCGCGCGGTACGGGGTGGTCCGCGCCCAGCAGCTCGGGCAGCGCGGCGCGCGCCGCGGCGGAGGACCCGAAGACGGGCCGTACTCCGCGCAGCACCTCGGCGAGGGCCCCGCCGGAGCGGATCTCGCACAGCTCGGCCGCGGGCAGGTCGCCCTGCGGGCCGACGAGCGCCAGCTGGCTGAAGTCCAGCTCGCCCCCGGCCCCGGTGACGGCGGAGAGGTCGAGCCCGGCGCCGATGGTGTCGGCGCCGCGCAGGGCGTCGGTGAGGTCGTCGATCGGCCGCAGCCGGTCGGTCCGGCGCAGCCTTAAGACGACGGGGCCGACCGGGCGCTCGTCGCCGACGGGGAGCGGATCGCGCAGGTACACGAGGATCGCGTCGGAGAAGGTGGGCACGGTGGCCCGGCACAGGCCGAGGACGATCTCGTCGAGGTCGATGCCGCGGGCGATCCGGCGGGTGGCCGCGCCGACGAAGCGCAGCCGGTCGCCCTCGCGGCGGGCGGCGCCGGTGTCCGGGAGGCCGGACAGGCCGCCGGGGCCGCCGGAACCGGAGGTGGTACCGGAACCCGTGGCGGGGCCCTGGGCGGCGCCCGGGGCCGTGCCGGCTCCCGGGGCCGGACCGGGGCCGCCGGGGGCTCCTGCGGCCGCTCCCGGGCCCGTACCGGCATTGCGGGCGGCGCCCGCGTCCCGGGACGGGGCGGCGTCACCGCGCCGGGCGGCCGGGATCGGCGAGGACTGACCGGAACCGGAAGAGGAACCGGAAGAGGAACCGGAGGAGGAACCGGAGCCGGGACCCGAATCCGGCGCGCCGGGCCGGGTGTCCTGGGCGGCCGGGGCCGGGGTCTTGCCGTGCCCCTGGTCGTCCGAACGGGAAGCAGGGGCTGCCGCGGATGCGGCCTGGGAACCGGTGCGGGGACCGGATCCGCATCCGGATCCTGAGCTGGATCCGGATCCTGAGCCGGATCCGCATCCTGAGCCGGCGTCCGCACCGGAACCATCGGCACCCCGCCGCACCGGGCGGGGCCCGGGCAGGTCGGAGCCGCCCGGCGCCGGTGTCGCGGCTGCCGCGGCAGGCTGCGGGCCCTCGTAAGAGGTGGGGTACTCCGTCACGCGTGGAATTCCGTCCGTTTGCGCTGGATGTGCGCTGCACTCAACTCGGTCAGTCGCGGTATACCCGCTCAGCGGCGGGGGCACCGTCGCCCGCGGTACTCCCCCAAACTTCGTCCGGGGGGACCCCCGCCCGCTCGTTGCCTCTCGGTCTGCGTTGACCTCCGGTCAAGTCCCGCGCACAGCACGTCACTTACGGGTGTACACCCTTGCATGAAGCCCTGTCTGCAAGCTTGCGGAGGACGATCCTACGTTTGAAACCCGGGGGCGCATCAAGGGTCTCATGAGGTCATATGCGCCGGGGTGCGGTCCCAGTCCCCGGGCAGTACCGGAACCTTCCAGCCCGGATCGGGCCGCCAGTCCTCCCAGCCGTCCGAGAACGGCGCCCCCCACTCCTCGATCAGTGCCACCGCCGCGCGTCCGGCTTCCCGTACCCGCCCGGCCGTCCCGTCGTCCATCAGCCCACACCGCAGCGCCTGCGCGAACTCGTCCTCGTCCCGCCACTTCCAGGTGCGGTCGGGGTAGACGGAGATGTCGAGGAAGTGGTCCACGGAGTCGATGCCGCCGGACCACCGGGTCCTGGGCTCCTCAAGGTTCACGTACCAGCTCCGGAAACGCCAGCCGTGATCCCAGAACAGCCACACCGACCACGGATCGCCGGGCCGGGCCAGCTTCAGCACGCCCGTGCCGAACCACCGCGAGCGGGCGGTGGTGCGCGGGGCGGTGTAGCGGGTGGCGAGCGGCTCCTCGTGCACCGGGGTCCCGTCGGCCAGCACCGGCTTGACGAGTTCGGTGTCGGGGGCCATCCACACGGCCAGCAGCTCGGGGGTGTCCTGGACGACCGTCACCGGACGGCAGATGTGGACCGGCCCCTTCAGGCCCGGGGCGTGATCGCGGTAGCGCCACAGGATGTGCTCGCCGGGCGCCCAGCGCGGGCCGTCGTACGAGTCGCCGTACGAGTCGCCGTGCGAGCCGTCGTACGGGCCACCGCACGCGTCGCCGCGGGTGCCACCTCGGGTGTCACCGCGCGCCTCGCCGCCCCCGCGGCCTCCGGTACCTGTCATGCGCAGATCTTAGGGCTGGGCTCCCCGGGCCCGCTGCGGTGCAGGTCACGGAGGTGTTCGGGGACGGCATTCGACCGAAATCCGGCCCTCGCCCAAGCGGGATCAAGAGGGACGGGGAGCGGTCAGGGGCGGGTCATCCGCAGTACGTCAAGGGCCTCGTCGAGCTGCTCCAGGGTGAGCGAGCCGCGTTCGATGTAGCCGGACTCCCGTACGACCTCCCTGATCGTCTTGCGTTCCGCGAGCGCCTTCTTGGCGACCTTGGCCGCTTCCTCGTAGCCGATGTAGCGGTTCAGCGGGGTCACCACGGAGGGCGAGGACTCGGCGTATTCCCTGGCCCGGGCCGCGTTGGCGGTGATCCCGTCGATCGTGCGGTCGGCCAGCAGCCGGCTCACGCTGCCCAGCAGCCGGATCGACTCCAGGAGGTTGCGGGCCATCACCGGGAGCATCACGTTCAGCTCGAAGTTGCCCGCCGCGCCGGCCACGGCGACCGTGGTGTCGTTTCCGGTCACCTGGGCGGCGACCATCAGAACGGCCTCCGCGACGACCGGATTGACCTTCCCGGGCATGATCGAAGAGCCCGGCTGGAGATCCGGGAGATTGATTTCGGCCAATCCGGTGCGCGGCCCGGAAGCCATCCAGCGCAGATCATTGGCGATCTTGGTGAGCGAGACCGCGACGGTACGGAGCATGCCCGAGGTCTCCACCAGGGCGTCCCGCGCCCCCTGGGCCTCGAAGTGGTCGCGGGCCTCGGTGAGCGGCAGCCCGGTCGCCGCGGCCACCTCGGCGATCACCGCGGCGGAGAATCCGGGCGGGGTGTTGATCCCGGTGCCGACCGCGGTGCCGCCCAGGGGCAGCTCGGCGAGCCGGGGCAGCGCCGCCCGGAGCCGCTCGACGCCGTAGCGCATCTGGGCCGCGTACCCGCCGAACTCCTGTCCCAGCGTCACCGGGGTGGCGTCCATCAGGTGGGTGCGGCCCGCCTTGACCACCTCGGCGAACTCCGCGGACTTGCGCTCCAGGGCGGCCGCGAGGTGCTCCAGGGCCGGGATCAGCTCGCCGGTGACGGCGGCGGTGGCGGCGATGTGGATGGAGGACGGGAAGACGTCGTTGGAGCTCTGCGAGGCGTTGACGTCGTCGTTGGGGTGCACGTCGCGGCCCAGCCGCTCGGTGGCCAGGGTCGCGATCACCTCGTTGGCGTTCATGTTGGACGAGGTCCCGGACCCGGTCTGGAAGACGTCCACCGGGAAGTGCGCGTCCCAGCGCCCCTCGGCCACCTCGGCGGCGGCCGAGCGGATGGCCCCGGCGACGTCCGCGTCCAGGACGCCCAGCTCCGCGTTGACCTTCGCGGCCGCGGCCTTGACCCGGGCGAGGGCGGCGATGTGCGCGCGCTCCAGGCGCTGCCCCGAGACGGGGAAGTTCTCCACGGCGCGCTGCGTCTGGGCCCGCCATTTGGCGTCGGCGGGGACCCGCACCTCACCCATCGAATCGTGCTCCACCCGGAACCCCGGGGCCTGCTGGTCCTGCCGATGAGCCTGCTGATCTTCGGTCTGATCCTTGGTCATGTTCGTGGCCTCCTCAAAAAGTTGAGCAATTGTCTTGTTCGAAGTGTTCCCAACTCCCCTACCGGCCAGTAAATACCGGGGGTAACACCTGACACCGGGGAGACATCCATGGCCCGCACCACACCAAGGCTCAGATCTACCTTCGCCGCGGCGGCCGCGCTCGCGGCCGCCCTCGGCGGCGTCACCGCCATCACCCCCATGGCCCACGCGGCCACCGCAACCCCGGCCGCGGCGACGCCCCTGTCGCCCGAACTGGAGGCGGTCCGCGCGGCGGAGGCCACCAAGATCTACGGCGACCCGGCGATCCGCCCCCTGGCCGACCGCAAGACCGGGCTGATCTCGCTGGGCGACAGCGAGATCTCGGGCGAGGGCGTCGGCAACTACGACCCCGCGACCAACACCTCGTCCAACCAGTGCCACCGCTCGCCGGACTCGGCCATCCACCGCACCGGCATCCCCGCGGACCTCACCTTCAACGTGGCCTGTTCGGGCGGCTACACCGGCAACATCCGGATCGGCGGCAGCAAGCAGTACGCCGACGAACTGGTCCAGAGCGACAACCTCGCCATCAAGGCCCGCAACACCAAGATCAAGATGGTGCTGCTGGTCGCCGGGGCCAACGACGACCTCCAGTTCGGCCCGGTCATGACCGACTGCGTCACCCGCTGGGTGCTCAGCCAGGGCACCTGCGAGCCCAAGTACGGACCCGGCTGGCAGGCCCGGGTGGACGGCCTGAAGCCCAAGGTCGAATCGACCGTCGCCGACCTCAAGACCGTCATGCGGGACGCCGGTTACGCCGACTCCGACTACAAGCTGGTCGTGATGGGCTACCCGAGCCCGATCGGCCCGGACTTCAACGACAACCCGAACTTCCCCGGCAAGCTCCCCGGCGGCTGCGCGGGCTACGACTCGGACGCCGCCTGGGGCCGCAACTACGCGGTGCCCACCTTCGAGAAGGGCATGCGCGCCGCGGCGCTCGCCTCCGGTGCCTACTACCTCGACAACTCGCGGCTCTTCAACGGCCACGAGGTCTGCATGGAGGACACCTGGGCCCGCGGCCTCTACCTGGACCTCGGCGACCACTTCCCGTGGGACGAGAACACCGCCCGGCAGTCCTTCCACCCCAACTACCGCGGCCACGGCGCGTTCGCGTCCTGCCTGACCCAGCTCTACGACTCCGGCCTGCGCGAGGGCTCCTGCGCCGACCCGGCGAGCACCGGCACCCCCGTCCTGCAGGCCGGGGCCTGGGACGACCTGTACAAGCCGCTGAAGAACGCGGCGAACGGCACCTGCGTCGACGCCAACGGCGGCTCCAGCGCCAACGGCACCACGCTCCTGGGCTGGGACTGCCACGGCGGCCGCAACCAGGGCTGGTGGTACGACGCGCCCCGCAAGTCGCTCCACGTCGAACTGACCCAGGACCGCTGCCTGGACGCCCCCGGCGCCAACTACGGCGCGGGCACCGGCCTGATCATCTGGAACTGCCACGGCGGCGCGAACCAGCAGTTCGTCCGTGACGGCGCCACCATCCGCCCGCAGGCCGCCCCCGGCATGTGCCTCACCGTGGGCGCCGCCCACGACCCCGTCCGCCTGCAGACCTGCAACGGCGCGACGAACCAGCAGTTCGCGTAACAGGCACCCCCAGCACCGCCAGCACCCACGCACCCCCCCACCCGGCCGGCGCACCCCGGCCGGGTGTTTCCGTGTTCGCTCAGCAGGCGTCGAGCTGGTCCCGTACCTGCCGCGGCCGGTTGGTGATGATCGCGTCCACGCCGAGCCGCAGGCACAGGTCGACGTCCTCGGGCTCGTCGACCGTCCACACGCGCACCCCGAGCCCCGCCGCCCTGAGCCGGTCCACGAGCCGCGGATCCCGGCGCACCAGCTCGATCCCGGGACCGGCGTGCCCCACGGTGTGCGGCAGCCGCAGCGGACCCCGGCGCTCCAGCAGCTGTACGGTCTCCAGCGCGGGCGCCAGCCGGTGCGTACGGGCCAGCGCACCGCGCGAGAAGCTCATCACCTCGACCCGGTGACCGCCCTCCCCGGGCCCGTCCGCGAGCCCGTATTCCCCGAGCACCCGCACCAGCTCGTCCTCCACCCGGCCGCCCGCCCGCGTCGGGTGCTTGGTCTCGACGGCCAGCCCCACGGGCCGCGGCGCGGCCAGCACCTCGCGGAGCAGGTCCTCGAAGTACAGCACCCGGGCGCCCCCGTGCCGGGCCCCCTTCCAGCTGCCGAAGTCGAGCCCGGCCAGCTGCTCGTACGTCATCGCGGACACCGCGCCGCGCCCGTCGGAGGTCCGGTCGACCCGGCGGTCGTGCACGCACACCAGCCGCCCGTCGGCGGTCAGCCGCACATCGCACTCCAGCGCGTCCGCCCCGTCGAGCAGGGCCTGCCGGTAGGCGGCGAGCGTGTGCTCCGGATACTGCTCGGAAGCCCCGCGATGGGCGATGACCCGCGTCGCGCGGGCGGCGGAAGCGGAAGCGGGGACGTAGGACGCCTGAGTCATGCGCCAAACCCTCGCAAACCCGGGTGAACGGGCTGGTGCGGGGCTGTGTCTCTGACGTTAACCGGATGCGGATCCTCTCCTGGGCGCGGGAGGGTGTCGGCATGCCGGAATCAGGTTGGGCCCTCGTTGTCTGTGCGCCATGCCCGCACTGCGTCCATCACGCGTGGCAGCGGATCGACGGCGGACGGCTGCGCTGGGAAGCGGAGTGGGAGTGCGACCGGTGTGAGTTCGGGGGCCCCCGCGGCGGCTGCAACCTCGACTACGGGTGGGGACGGGCACCCGACCACATCCGCGCGCTCATCGTTGCGGCTGAGGGCACGGTCCTGCTCCGCGTGGACGGCTCAGGCGGCGCGGCCCTGAAGGTCTTCCGCGACGTGCTCGGAATGACGATCCCGGAGGTCCTGGCAGCGTCCCGCGACGGCTACCACGCCACCCCGGTGGAGGCCCGCCTCCTGACGGCCCTCCTCCAGGCATCAGGCTTCTCCACCCGTACGGAATCGGACCAGGCTCAGGCCTTGAACGCGTTGAGGAATCGATAGCCTGGCCGCGCCACCCCTTGGAGGACACCGTGACCGCACAGCCGGACCACGGCGCGGCGCCGATCCCGCGCCCCGAGCACACCCCCGACGCCGTACGTGTCGCCCTCGCCCGCATCGCGCCGCACCGCTTGGCGGAGCTGGAGCAGCACAAGGAGAATGCGCTGGCCGCGGCCATCCGCAGCTGGAAGGTCGGCCACCTCACACTGGCTCGACTGGTGGATGCGCGAGGTCGAGATCGAGAGACGCCAGGACCTCGTCAGCCGCCGCAATGAGGCCCTGGCCGCCATCCACCGCACCACGGGCACGGAAGATCCCGGCTTCCGCCCCGCCATGGACGAACTGGCCGCAGTCGAGGCCGAGGCGGCGTAGGCGTCGCCCGGGCGGAAGCCGCCCTGCGGGGCGTACGCGTCCGTCACCCGCTGCGCGCGGTTGCCCTTGGCCGGGCATCACCGAGAGCAGCCTCAGCCGCGACCGTGGGGCCGCCGCCACTCGTGATCGAGGACCGAATAGGTGACGGAGTCGCGCCACGCCCCACGGACGTGGACGTGCTCACGGATGCGGCCCTCCTCCGTCATCCCGGCACGGATCAAGGTCTTGTGCGACGCGGTATTGAGCGGCGCCCGGGCCGCCCACACGCGGTGCAGGCCGAGGTGGTCGAAGGCCAGGCTCAGGAGCGCGCGGACGGTCTCCGTCCCCAGACCCTGCCCCCACGCGTCCGGGCGGAGGGCGAAGCCCATGGTCGCGGCCATCGGCTGGTGAGGGTCGAGGGCCAGCCTGGCGTAGCCGATCAGCTCCGCGGTCTCGCGGGCCGTCACGGCGAGCCAGTACTCGTCCCTGGGCGACGCCACGGCCGAGGTGACGGAGCGCTCGACGATGGCCTCCACCTGCTCCCTCGTACGCGGCTCGAACGACAGGTGCCGGGTGGCTTCCTCGTTGCCGTAGATCGCGTGGACGGCATCAACGTCATCGTGAGTGATCTCGCGGAGGACGAGACGCGGGGCCGAGGGCGAGACGGGATACATGTCCGGGACCCTATCGGGCCAACGCCGGGCAGGCGCTCAGGCCTTGAGGGTGGCGAGGAAGGAGTCCCACGCGACGTCGGATACGAGGAACGCAGGTCCTTCGGGACGCTTGCTGTCGCGTATTGCCGCGGAGCCCTGGACGGAGGCGACCTCGATGCAGTCACCGCCGGATGAGCCTCCACCGCTGTAGCTGCTCTTATGCCATGATACGGTGCCGAGTTCGGTGGCGAGCATGGTCTGCACCTCAAGTCCTGTCGTTCACGTTTCACGCTTGATGCTCTGAATCAAGTCCATGCTGTCGGCTGTGTTCAGAGCCGCTGTTCGCAGCGTGTCGAACGCGAGCGTATACCGGGCAGTCTCCTCGGGAGTCTCCATGTGCAGAGTGCCTGTGACGTGCTCGACGCACACCACGTCCGAGAACGCCGGTGTGGGGAATCCGAAGAGGACGAACGCGCCGACCAGGCCGACATGGGCCCCTGTGCTGAACGGCAGTACCTGCACATCCACATTCGGCTGTTCCGCCCGCGACAGCAGGTGATCGAGTTGCTGCCGCATCACCTTGGGCCCGCCCACCGGACTACGGAGGGCGGCTTCACCCTCGATCACGCACATGCGGGGCGGGTTGTCGCGCTCCAATACCTCCTGGCGCTGCATGCGCATGGAGGTCAGGTCATCCACGCGCTTACCACTGAGCATCTCCGGATTGGCGCGGTACAGCGCCCTCGCGTAATCGGAGGTCTGGAGGAGACCGGCGATCAATAGAGGCTGGAACGACCGGATGTAGTCGGCCGTCTGCTCGTAGTCGATGTGGTCGGCGTAGGAGGGGAGGGCCGCGCGAAGGTGCCGTGTCCACCCTCGTTCACCACCTCGGCGGGCGAGTGCGACGAGATCCTCCACGAATGCGGGGTCATCGACCCCGTAGAACATGAGCAGGTCGCGGAGCTCGCCCAGGGAGATGCCGAGCCGGGCGTTCTCGATGCGGCTGATCTTGGAGCGATGGCATCCGATGCGTTCGGCTGCCTCCTCGGGCGACCTGCCTGACTTCTCTCGTAGTTGTACGAGCAGGGCAGCCAGACGGCGGCGTCGGACAGTTGGTCGAGGCTCGACCATGTGCGGCCCCCTCCAGGTGGCGTCGAATGCTCAAGGGTAGTCCTGCCACATGAAGTTGGAACATTTTCCGATTGAGTCGGTTGCGGTCCGGCGGTGTGCGGAGCACCCTGGTTAACGGCTCCTCTCAGCGACGCCGCGTCACCCCTGGTGACATCTGGCGTGCCCTGGAGCCGAACGCAGATACCCCCGCGACCGCGCTAACGGTCCGGGGGCATGGCCAACGCTTACTGAAGGAGCGTCAACATGGTGAACCCTAAGGGGCCCCTGGGCGGGCCGGATGACGGGCTCGTCGTACGCAGGTGGAACCGCGATCCGCGGTGCGTCGGGCGGGCGAGGACGGAGCTGCGCAGGGCCCTCGGGAACTGGGGGCTGGCGCAGATCGAGGACGACGCGCTGATCGTGGTCTCCGAGCTGCTGACGAACGCCAGCAGGCACGCTCGGGCCGCGCGCGGCCGGGAGATCGAGACCCGGTACGTGCGGCTCACCGCCGGTGTGCGGATCGAGGTACACGACGCGGCCCCCGGTCGGCCCGAGATGCTGTCCCCCGACCCGGAACGGGACCATGGGCGAGGGCTGTTCCTCGTGGACGCGCTCGCCGACCGGTGGGCGGCGGGGGAGCGGTGCGGGCCAGGTAAGCGGGTGTGGGCCGAACTCGCCGTACCGGCTCAAGGCGGCAGCCATCACGGCGGGTGATGCCGCCGCTGCCCCTGGGTGCGCCCCCGCCCTCGCCCTCCCGGCGGGGAGGGCGGGGGCGAGGGCGGGGTGGGTTACGCGTCCGGGCGGGACGTGTCGTCGATGCGGGTGTGGGTGGTGGGGGTGACGGTCTTCTGGGCCGTCAGGTAGGTCAGCAGGTCGCCGGCCATCAGGTTGCGGGTCGTGCCCTGGCCGTCGGCGAGCATCGTGTAGCCGTCGCCGCCCGCGTTCGTGAAGTTGTTCGTCGCCGCCGTGTACGTCGTGGCGTCCCGGGCGATCGGCGTGCCGCCGTCGAGCGTCACCGACAGAACGCGGGAGCCCACCGGCTTCGCCGAGTCGTAGGTGAAGCGGAATCCGGAGACCTGGAGGAAGCCGCCGGAGGAGTTCGGGGCCTTGCTGACGCTCTGCTCCAGGACCGCCCACAGCTGGGTGCCGGTGACGGTGCGGGTGAGCGACTGGTTCCCGAACGGAAGCACCGCGTACGCGTCCCCGGCCACCAGGTCGTAGGGGCCGGACCCGGTCCGCCGCAGCGTCTTGTCGGCCGGCTGGTAGGTCGAGGGGAGGGAGGCGCGGATGCCGCCGCCGTTGGTGAAGGCGATCTGGGTTCCGTACGTGGTGCGCAGCGCGTCCGTGGTCAGGTCACCCAGCGCGGTCTCGCGGACCCGGTCGACCTCGCCGCTCTGGTCGAAGAGTCCCGTCGCCACGGCGATCTTGCCGTCGTAGCGCTTCGACAGTTCGTCGCGGTACGGCTTGAGCATCGCCACCACCTCGGGGTCCGGCGTGACCTTGTCCGACAGCGGGACGACGAACTCCGAGGCCGCCGCCACGACGTGGCCGCCGCGCCGGCGGTCGTACTTCAGCGTGGTCTTCGCGTAGGTCGCGCCCTTGCTGAGGTTCTCCAGCACCAGGGCGCCGTTGATCTCGCTCTTGTACTGGACGTCGGTGTGGTCGCCCAGGACCAGATCGAAGCCGTGGACGGCGTGCGCGAACTCGGTCAGCGGGCCGGTGGGGCCGCCCTGGGCGTCCGTTCCCTCGATGCCCAGGTGCCCGAGGGCGATGAACACCTTCGCCCCGTGCCGGGCCGCCTCCTCGCGGGCCCGCATCGCGGCCTTCGCCGGGTCGGTCACCTTCATCGAGCCGAAATTGCCCGGCGCGACCAGGGTCGGAGCCTCCGGGTTCGTCACGCCGATGATCGCGACTTTCACGCCGTGGACGGTCTTGATCGTGTACGGGCTGACGTCGTGCAGGTTGCGGTTCAGGTTGGTCAGGTTCGCCGACACGTAGGGGAAGTCGGCGGCGTCGATCTGGGACTGGAGATGAGCGAGTCCCTTGTCGAAGTTGTGGTTGCCGAAGGTGTTGGCGGAGAAGCCCGTCTGGTTCATGAACTTCACGGTCGGCTCGTCGTCGAAGAAGCCGGAGACCGGCACGCTCGCGCCGACCGTGTCACCGGCCGACATCAGCAGGGTGTCGGGGTTGGCCTTGCGGTCGGCCTTCCAGTACGTGCTCAGCGCCGCCGCACCGCCGACGTTCCCGACGCCGCGGATGTTCAGCGGGTCGAGCTGGCCGTGGAAGTCGGAGACGTTCAGCACCTGGATGTCCACGACGTCCTGGCCGTGCGGGCTCTGCCACAGCGGCTCCGCGGCCGAGGCCGGGACGAGGCCGGACGCGGCGGCGGTCGCGGCGGTGGCCGTGGCCAGTGCGAGCAGCGCGAAGCGAAGCGGGGGTTTCACGATGGTTCTCCTGGGAAATCAGTGTCGCGCCAGGGGCACGGTAGGCGGCTCAGGAGAACGGCGTGTGGCGGGCCGGAGACAGCACTTCGCCCCGCCGAATACCGATTCGACGGGGCGAGTTAACCGGTCTGACCGACTGCCTCAGGTCACAGGCCCGGGCCGCGGACCGGGATGTGGGTGAAAGTGGGTTCCGGGGCCGGGTTCTGGAAGAAGTCGTTGCCCTTGTCGTCGACCACGATGAAGGCCGGGAAGTCCTCGACCTCGATCTTCCAGACCGCCTCCATGCCCAGCTCCTCGTACTCCAGGACCTCGACCTTCTTGATGCAGTCCTGCGCGAGGCGGGCCGCGGGGCCGCCGATCGAGCCGAGGTAGAAGCCGCCGTGCGCGGCGCAGGCGTCCGTCACCTGCTGCGAGCGGTTGCCCTTGGCCAGCATCACCTTGGAGCCGCCCGCCGCCTGGAACTGCTCGACGTAGGAGTCCATCCGGCCGGCCGTGGTCGGGCCGAAGGAGCCGGAGGCGTAGCCCTCGGGGGTCTTCGCCGGGCCCGCGTAGTAGACCGGGTGGTCCTTGAGGTACTGCGGCATCGGCGCGCCCGAGTCCAGCAGCTCCTTGATCTTGGCGTGCGCGATGTCGCGCGCCACGACCAGCGGGCCGGTCAGCGACAGGCGGGTCTTGACCGGGTGCTTGGTCAGGGTGGCGAGGATGTCGTCCATCGGCTGGTTCAGGTCGATGGAGACCACGTCCGCCGAGTCGTTCAGGTGCTCGTCCGTCGTCTCCGGGAGGAAGCGGGCCGGGTCGCGCTCCAGCTGCTCCAGGAAGACGCCCTCCGCGGTGATCTTCGCGGTGGCCTGGCGGTCGGCCGAGCAGGAGACGGCGATCGCGACGGGCAGGGAGGCGCCGTGCCGGGGCAGGCGCACCACGCGCACGTCGTGGCAGAAGTACTTGCCGCCGAACTGGGCGCCGATGCCGATCTTCTGGGTCAGCTCGAAGACCTGCTGCTCCAGGGCCTCGTCGCGGAAGCCGTGGCCGAGCGGGGAGCCCTCGGTCGGCAGTTCGTCCAGGTAGTGCGCCGAGGCGTACTTCGCGGTCTTGAGCGCGTGCTCCGCCGACGTGCCGCCGACCACGATCGCCAGGTGGTAGGGCGGGCAGGCCGCCGTACCGAGCGAACGGATCTTCTCCTCCAGGAACTTCATCATGGAGGCCTCGTTGAGGACCGCCTTGGTCTCCTGGTAGAGGAAGGACTTGTTGGCCGAGCCGCCGCCCTTGGCCATGAAGAGGAACTTGTACGCGCCGCCGTCGGTCGCGTACAGCTCGATCTGCGCGGGCAGGTTCGAGCCGGTGTTCTTCTCCTCCCACATCGTGATCGGCGCCATCTGCGAGTAGCGCAGGTTGAGGCGGGTGTAGGCGTCGTAGATGCCGCGGGACAGGGCCGCCTCGTCGGCGCCCTCCGTCAGCACGTTCTGGCCGCGCTTGCCCATCACGATCGCGGTGCCGGTGTCCTGGCACATCGGCAGGACGCCCGCCGCCGCGATGTTCGCGTTCTTGAGCAGGTCCAGCGCCACGAACTTGTCGTTCGCGCTCGCCTCGGGGTCGTCGATGATGCGGCGCAGCTGCGCGAGGTGCGCGGGGCGCAGGAAGTGCTGGATGTCGTGGATGGCCTCTTCGGCGAGGGCGCGCAGCGCCTCGGGCTCGACCTTGAGGAACGTACGGCCGTCGGCCTTGAAGGTGGAGACGCCCTCCGCGGTCACCAGCCGGTAGGGGGTGGTGTCCTCGCCCAGGGGCAGCAGGTCGGTGTACGCGAACTCCGGCATCGTGTGGCCATTCCTCACTCGGCAGACAGCGCTGACGCCCATTTGGCAGCGCAGTCCTCCAGCGTAGGACCTCTTCCACCGGCTCTGTCTGTGAGGTAAGGCTCACTGGGTCATTCGCCGGGCCCTCACTCGCCCCGCGCTCAGCAGTATCGCGATCTATCGTGTCTCGCTATGCTGGGTGCGTGGACCTCGAAAAGCACCCCGCCGCGCCCGCGCCCGCCGCCGAATCCGGGCCCGCGCCCGTCGCGCTGCGCGCCTCCGACGCCGACCGCGACCGCATCGCGCAGATCATCGGCGACGCCCTCGCCGAGGGACGGCTGACCGCCGAAGAGCACTCGGAGCGCCTCGACGCCCTCTACGCCGTCAAGACCGTCGGTGAACTGGAGGTGCTGGTCCGGGACCTCCCGGCCGCCCAGGGCACTGCCTACGCCGCACCCGCGCCCGCTTCCGGTCCCGCCTGGCCGGTTTCCGGCCCGCCCGGTGGCGGTTACGCCGAGAACGTGGTGGCGGTGTTCAGCAGCTCCGCCCGCAAGGGCCGCTGGCGCCCGGCGGCCCGTACCCGGGCCGTCTCGGTCTTCGGCGACATCACCATCGACCTCACCGAGGCCGTCTTCGAGCAGCAGGTCACCGAGATCAACGTGACCTGCGTCCTCGGCAACGTCGAGATCCACGTCCCGGAGAACGTCACCCTGCGGGGTTACGGCAGCGGGGTCCTCGGCAACTTCGAGGTGCGCGGCGAGGGCGAGTCCACCAGCGAACCGCAGGCGCCCGTCGTGATCGTCCGCGGGTTCACGGTCCTCGGCAACATCGAGGCCCGCCGCAAGCGGGGCGCCCGCCTCGTCGACCTGGCGGACAAGTTCCGCAAGCGGCTGGGCTGAAGCGCTTCGGCAGTGATGCCGGAGGGTCGGGGCGGCCGCGCCGACTCCGATCAAGGCCGAATGGTTCCGCTTGGCTTCCGCATACGGCGGATTCCGGTCGAACTTCCCCCGGATGGCACACAGTGCATAGGGGGACGTACAGCGGGTAGGGACAGGTGCATCGTCTCTCGCTCGCGAATACGTCGTCAGGAGTAGACCGTGCAGCATCCGCCGCATCAGTCCCTGCAGGTAGCCACCGTGCAGAGCGTCCGGGGCATCCCGGGCCCACGGACGCCCGCGAGGGAAGAGGACGGCCCATGGCACGCGGAGGCGGTGTGCCGCAGGGATGAGGCGGGCCTCTTCTTCGCCCCCTCCAAGGAACCGACCGCGGCCCGCCTGGCCCGCGAGGAGGCGGCCAAGCGGGTCTGCGCCCGCTGTCCCGTGATGGTCGCCTGCCGGGAGCACGCGCTGCTCCAGCCCGAGCCGTACGGCGTGTGGGGCGGGCTCACCGCTGCCGAGCGCCGGGTGGTGCTGGCCCGTCGGCGGCGCCGGGCGGCCGAGCTGCGGCAGGGGCCGGGGGCCGAGCCGGTCGCTGCCGCGGGCTGAGTGGTCCCGTCTGGCGCGGCGCCGCTGCCGGGGGCTCCGCCCCCGGACCCCCGCGCCTCAAACGCCGGCGGGGCTGATTTTGGCCGGAGGGGCGGTCACCGCCGCACGCGGTGACCGCCCCTCCGGCTGCGCCGGCCGCAGGCCTACTGCGCGCGGTCGAAGTCGATCGCGCTGTACGCCCGCAGCTTCGACAGGCGGTGGGTGGAGTCGATCTGCCGGATCGTGCCCGACTTCGAGCGCATGACCAGCGACGAGGTGGTCGCGGTCTCCGAGCGGTAGTGGACGCCGCGCAGCAGCTCGCCGTCCGTGATGCCGGTCGCGACGAAGAAGACGTTCTCGCCGGAGACCAGGTCGTTGGTGTGCAGGACCCGGTCCAGGTCGTGGCCCGCGTCGATGGCCTTCTGGCGCTCGGCCTCGTCCTTCGGCCACAGCTTGCCCTGGATGGTGCCGCCGAGGCACTTGATGGCACAGGCCGAGATGATGCCCTCGGGGGTGCCGCCGATGCCGAGGAGCAGGTCGACGCCGGTGCCCTCGCGCACCGCCATGACCGAGCCCGCGACGTCGCCGTCCGAGATGAACTTGATGCGGGCGCCGGTCTCGCGGATCTCCTTGACGATGCCCTCGTGACGGGGGCGGTCCAGGATGACCACGGTGACGTCCTCGACGGCCATGTTCTTCGCCTTGGCGACCCGGCGGATGTTCACCGAGACGGGGGCGTTGATGTCGACGAAGTCGGCGGCCTCGGGGCCGGTGACCAGCTTCTCCATGTAGAACACCGCGGACGGGTCGAACATGGTGCCGCGGTCGGCGGCGGCCAGGACGGCGATCGCGTTCGGCATGCCCTTGGCGTTCAGGGTGGTGCCGTCGATCGGGTCGACGGCGATGTCGACCTCGGGGCCGGTGCCGTCGCCGACGCGCTCGCCGTTGAACAGCATGGGGGCCTCGTCCTTCTCCCCCTCGCCGATGACGACGACGCCGTTCATCGAGACGGTGGAGATCAGGGTGCGCATGGCGTTGACCGCGGCGCCGTCGGCGCCGAGCTTGTCACCGCGCCCGACCCACCGGCCCGCGGCCATGGCGGCGGCCTCGGTGACCCGGACGAGTTCCAGGGCGAGGTTGCGGTCGGGTGCCTCCGGAGAGACTTCGAGCTGGGGCGGCAGGTTGTGCTCGGTCATCGGAGCGCACCTTTCTGTACGGCGACGGCCGGGAAGTGAGGGTGCTGGAACTCTATCGGTACGTCGATAAATTGAGCAGGGCGGGGCACGTATGAGCGGTATATCGGTCAGCGGATTGGCCTGAGCGGACGGATGGGGGCCGGATCGCGGACCGATCGGGGCCGCCGCCCGCCCCTCCGGGCGACCCTGGTGATGATCGCGTACCGCGATGCGGGACGATGGTCCCGTGGCAGGCATGAAAGGCAAGCAGACGATCTGGGACATGGTCCGGTCGCTGGCGATCATCGGCGTGGTCGCGGGGGGTATCTACCTGGCCGTCCCGCACGACGACAAGGCCGATCCGACCCATGTCGTCGACTACCGGATCGAGACCATCACGGCCCGCCGCGCGGCTCCGTACCCGGTGGGTTCGCCCGTCGGGCTCAAGGAGGAGTGGCGCGCGACCTCGGTGACCTACGACCGCAAGGCCGGCAACGCCTGGCACCTGGGCTTCCTCGACCCGCGGCAGCAGTACGCCGCGGTGGAGCAGTCGAGCGACACCTCGCCGAAGTACCTGGAGAAGGTCACCCAGCAGGCCAAGGCCACCGGGTCGACGCAGCGGGTCGGCGACCTGTCCTACGAGCGCTGGGAGGGCCCGAAGTACCGGGCCCTGGTCCGTCAGGAGCAGGGGCACGTGACCGTGGTCACCGGCACCGGATCCTTCGGCGAGCTGAGCGAGCTGGCGGCCGCGCTGGAGTTCAAGCAGGGCGCCTGAGCCGCCGGAATCGGTATGTGAAGAAGGCCGCCCGCCCCGGGGAAACCGGGGCGGGCGGCCTTCTTCACATACCCTTGTGCGGGGCTCAGACGGTCGTGACGACCTGGTCGAAGTCCAGGCGCGGGGAGCGCGGGTACCAGGCGTTCTCGCCCGGCTTGCCGATGTTGACGACCATCAGCGGGGTGTGGTCGTCGTCCAGGAACTCCTTCTGGACACCGGCGAAGTCCAGGCCCGTCATCGGACCGGCGGCCAGACCGGCGGCGCGGACGCCGACGATGAAGTACGCGGCCTGGAGGGCCGAGTTCACCAGTGCGGAGTGCTCGCGGACCGGGCGCTCGGTGAAGAAGAGGTCCTTGGCCTGCGGGAACCCGGGGAGCAGGGCCGGCAGCTCCTCGTGGAACTCGTTGTCCGCGGAGAGGATCGCGACCAGCGGGGCGGCCAGGGTCTTGGCCTGGTTGCCCTCGGCCATGTGCTTCACGAGGCGCTCGCGGGCCTCGGGGGAGCGGACCAGCGTGATGCGCAGGGGCGTCTGGTTGAAGGCCGTCGGGCCGAACTTGACGAGGTCGTAGATCGCCTGGACCTGCTCTTCGGTCACCGGCTCGTCGGAGAACGAGTTGGCGGTACGGGCCTCGCGGAACAGGAGGTCCTGAGCGGCGGAGTCGAGAACGAGGGACATCGGAAAGCCTTCTTCCATACGTGGGTGAAGCGATGTCCCGACCGTACGCCGAAGAGATTTAAATTTCAACTACATGGCCATTCCGGTGACGGGCCTCACAGTCGACGCCCCGTGACCTCGGGCTATTCGTCGCCCGCGCCGTCCCCGTCCCGCCCCGCCAGCGCCGAGTCCAGCCGGGCGCGGGCGCCCTCCAGCCAGTTCCGGCAGACCTTCGCCAGCTCCTCGCCGCGCTCCCAGAGGGCCAGTGACTCCTCCAGGGAGGTGCCGCCCGCCTCCAGCTTGCGCACGACCTCGATCAGCTCGTCCCGCGCCTGCTCGTACCCCAGCGCCGTACCGGCCTCAGTCATTCCCCGCTCCGATCGTATCTGCGTAGTACAACGAAATTGTTGCCGGAGTGTGTCGCTCGTAGCCAGTGGCCACCGGCTACTCGGCGCCCGCCGCGGGTGCGGTGACGCGCACGGCGAACTCGCCCTCCGCGACCCGTGCCCGCAGCACCTCGTCCGCCCCCAGCCCCTCCGGCGAGCGCACCACGTGCCCGTCCGCCCGTTGGAGCACCGCGTAACCGCGCTCCAGCGTCGCCGCCGGGGACAGCGCCACCACCCGGGCGCGGGTGTGCGCCAGCTCCGACTCGGCCCGGTCCAGCAGGTGGCCCAGGGTCCGCCGGGCCCGCGCGAGCAGGGCGTCCAGCTCGGCCTCCCGGGTCTCCACCATCCGCTGCGGGTGTACGAACACGGGCCGCGCCAGGGCGTGCGCGAGGCCCCGCTCCTCCCGGTCCAGCAGGGCGCGCACCGCGCGCAGCCCCCGGCCCTGGAGCTGGCGCACCCGCTCCAGCTCCTCGCCGACGTCCGGGACCACCTTCTTCGCCGCGTCCGTCGGCGTGGACGCCCGTACGTCGGCGACCAGGTCCAGCAGCGGGGAGTCCGGCTCGTGCCCGATCGCCGAGACCACGGGGGTGCGGGCCGCGGCCACCGTCCGTACGACTTCCTCGTCGGAGAAGGGCAGCAGGTCCTCCACGCTGCCGCCGCCGCGCGCCACGATGATCACGTCGACCCCGGGCAGCGCGTCCAGCTCCTTGACCGCCTCGATCACCTGGGGCACCGCGTGCACGCCCTGCACGGCGACATTGCGCACCTCGAAGCGGACCGCCGGCCAGCGGCGGCGCGCGTTCTCCAGTACGTCCCGCTCGGCCGCCGAGGCCCGCCCCACCACCAGCCCGATCAGCTGCGGCAGGAACGGCAGCGGCTTCTTGCGGTCCAGCGCGAACAGGCCCTCCGAGGCCAGCGACCGCTTGAGCTTCTCCAGCCGCGCCAGCAGCTCGCCGATGCCCACGGGCCGTATCTCGGTGGCCCGCAGCGACAGCTGCCCGCGCGGCGCGTACCACTCGGGCTTGGCGAGGACGACGACCCGCGCGCCCTCCGACACCGAGTCCGCGACCTCGTCGAACACCTGCCGGAAGCAGGTCACGGCCACCGAGATGTCGTGCGACGGATCGCGCAGGGTCAGGAACACCACCCCGGCCCCCGGCCGCCTGGAGAGCTGGGTGATCTGCCCCTCGACCCACACCTGACCGAGGCGGTCGATCCAGCCCCCGATCAGCCGGGACACCTGACCGACCGGCAGCGGCGTCTCCGGCGATGAATTCAGACCCATGCACGCAGGCTAACGGCCGCGACCGACAATGCCGTCGGGTCCGCCGGGCGTCGCGTCGGCGGGTCCGCCGGGCCCGGAGCCCGGGTGCCGCCCCCGCCGTCCCTTCTGTGCCAGCAGCACCGCCAGCCCCACCGCCAGCCAGAGGGCGCCCACCCACTGGGCGGTGTGCGAGGCCTCGACGATCACCGCGACCGTCACCGCCGCGCCCAGCACCGGGACCACCAGGTGCTTCCACCAGCTCGGCGGCCCCTCGGCGCGGCGCACCACGAACCAGCCGACCACGGAGGCGTGCAGCAGGGTGAAGGCCACCAGCGCCCCGATGTCCACGACGGAGACCAGGTGGTCGAGCCCGTCGTCGCGCCGGGCCGCCCAGACGGCCGCGACCAGCGTCACCGTCGCCGCGACCAGCAGCGCCGGGCGCGGGGTGCCCCCCGAGGTCCGCGCGAGGGCCCCCGGCAGCCGCCGGTCCCGGGCCATCGCGAACAGCAGCCGCCCGGCCGCCGCCTGCCCGGCCAGCGCCGCGAAGGCCGCCCCGATCGCCTTGCTGGCCGCGACCAGGTCGTGCAGCCAGGAGCCGACGGCCGATTCGACCGTGGTGTAGAAGGCCGGGCCCTGGAGCCCCGGATCCGCCGCCAGCTCGGCGGCGGAGAACGGGGCCAGCAGCGCCGCCAGATAGGTCTGCGCGATGAAGAGCACCCCGGTCAGCGCCAGACAGAAGAGCACCGCCCGCGCCACCTTGGCGCTGCCTCCCGTCACCTCCTCCGCGAAGGAGGCGATCGCGTCGAACCCCAGGTAGGAGAGGACCGCCACCGACACCGCGCCGAGCACCGCGCCCGTCGAGAAGCCGAGCGAGCCGTCCCCGGTCAGCGGGGACAGCCAGCCGCGCCGCGCGCCGTCCTGGACCAGTACGGTCACGGCGGCGACCAGGAACACCAGCAGGACCAGGATCTCCAGGGCCAGCACGGCGAAGCCCACCCGAGCCGCCGCCCGTACGCCCCACAGGTTCAACGCGGTGGTCACCAGCACGGCCAGCGCCGTCCACACCCAGCGCGACACCTCGGGCACCAGCGCGTGCATCGCGATCCCGGAGAAGAGGTAGGCCACCGCCGGGATCAGCAGGTAGTCCAGCATCGCCATCCACCCGGCGATCAGCCCGGGCCCCTCGCCGAGGCCCTTGCGGGCGTAGGTGAAGACCGAACCGGCCTGCGGCGCGACCCGGACCATCTGGGCGTAGGAGAAGGCGGTGAAGGCCATCGCGACGGTGGCGGCGAGGTAGACCAGGGCTACAGCGCCGTGCGACTTCGCGTCGAGGGTGCCGAAGATGCCGACCGGGGCCATCGGCGCGATGAACAGCAGCCCGTAGACGACCAGGTCACGGAAGCCGAGGCTGCGCCGCAGCCGTCCTCCGGGGGCGGCCGCGGCCGACGGACCGGCCTCCGTACCGGGATCCGTATCGGACACCATCCGCCCTCCGAGCGACGCAGTGGACATGCTTTCGGTCCAGTTTGTGCCGAACGGGGTACGTCCGGCCTGTTGGACACCCCCGTACGATGGACGCCATGACTGCTGCCGCCGCTCCCGCTTCCCGCCGTGTCCTGCTCGCCGCCCCGCGCGGCTACTGCGCGGGCGTCGACCGAGCCGTGATCGCTGTCGAGAAGGCTCTCGAGCAGTACGGTGCGCCGGTCTACGTCCGACACGAGATCGTCCACAACAAGTACGTCGTCCAGACGCTGGAGAAGAAGGGGGCCATCTTCGTCGAGCGGACGGAAGAGGTCCCCGAGGGCTCCATCGTGATGTTCTCGGCGCACGGCGTGGCCCCCGTCGTCCACGACGAGGCCGCCGAGCGCAAGCTCGCGACGATCGACGCGACCTGCCCCCTGGTCACCAAGGTGCACAAGGAAGCCGTCCGGTACGCGAACGAGGACTTCGACATCCTCCTCATCGGCCACGAGGGCCACGAAGAGGTCATCGGCACCTCCGGCGAGGCCCCCGACCACATCACGATCGTCGACGGCCCCGAGGACGTCGCCAAGGTCACCGTCCGCGACGAGTCCAAGGTGGTCTGGCTGTCGCAGACCACGCTCTCGGTCGACGAGACGATGGAGACGGTCGACGCGCTGAAGACCAAGTTCCCGCTGCTCGTCTCGCCGCCCAGCGACGACATCTGCTACGCCACCTCGAACCGGCAGGCCGCCGTCAAGGTGATGGGCGCCGACTCCGACCTCGTCATCGTCGTCGGCTCGAAGAACTCCTCGAACTCGATCCGGCTGGTCGAGGTCGCCCTGGACGCGGGCGCGTCCGCCGCGTACCTCGTCGACTTCGCGAGCGAGATCGACGAGGCCTGGCTGGAGGGCGTCACCACGGTCGGCCTGACCTCGGGCGCCTCGGTGCCGGAGGTCCTGGTCGAGGAAGTGCTGGAGTGGCTGGCGCAGCGCGGCTACGCCGACGTGGAGATCGTCAAGACGGCCGAGGAATCGATCGTCTTCTCCCTCCCGAAGGAACTGCGCCGCGACCTGCGGACCGAGGCCGCGAACCTGCTCGCGGGGAAGTAGTCCACGGGGAAGTCCACGGGCGAGTGGGCCGGGTCGCGCCCGCCGCTTCGGGGTCTTTTCGTACGGTGAGTCCATGCAGATCTTCGGTGTGGACATCGGCGGTTCCGGGATCAAAGGCGCTCCCGTGGACCTTGACCGCGGCGACCTGGCGCAGGAGCGCCACAAGGTACTGACACCGCATCCGGCCACCCCCGACGGGGTGGCCGACTGCGTTGCGGAGGTCGTACGGAACTTCGACTGGAGCGGCCCCGTCGGCGTCACCTTCCCCGGGGTCGTCACGGGCGGCATCACCCGCTCCGCCGCGAACGTCGACAAGGGCTGGGTCGGCCTCGACGCGGCCGGACTCCTCTCGGAGCGCCTCGGCGGCCTCCCGGTCACGGTCCTGAACGACGCGGACGCGGCGGGCGTCGCGGAGATGACGTACGGAGCCGGCCGCGGCCGCGCCGGTACGGTCATCCTCCTGACCCTCGGCACCGGCATCGGCAGCGCCCTCTTCACGGACGGCCGCCTGGTCGCCAACAGCGAGCTGGGCCACCTGGAACTGCGCGGTCACGACGCGGAGACGCGGGCCTCGGTGAAGGCCAAGGAGGACGGCGACCTCAGCTGGGAACGCTGGGCGCACCGCTTGCAGAAGTACCTCGCCCACGTGGAGATGCTGTTCTCCCCGGACCTCTTCATCCTGGGCGGCGGGGTGAGCCGCAAACCGGAGAAGTTCCTGCCGCTGATCGAGGGCATCCGCGCCGAGATCGTCCCCGCGGAGCTTCAGAACAACGCGGGGATCGTGGGCGCGGCGATGGCGGCGCGGCCCGCTTCTCCTTGACGTCGCTCAGGCGATGCGGCGGGGGACGGTCCGCCGCCGTCCGATGAGCACGGCCTTGCGCACCACCGTGATCAGCCCGGCGATCAGGGTCCCGGCGTACAGCCACCCGGCGTGCAGGGACAGCGCCGTGACCACACCCATCAGCTGACCGCCGAAGCCGCCGGAGCCGCCCGCGATGGGCCACACTCCGGCGGTGAAGGCGATGGGCGCGGCGATCGGCGCGGTGATCAGGTCGGCGGGGCGTACCCAGAGCGCGGTGGCGGCGGCGACGGGCATGAAGAGCAGCCCGTAGCCGAGCAGCGACGCGTCGAAGATCAGCCAGTCGATCCCGGAGGCCAGCGCCATCGCGGCGCAGGCGAACAGCCCGCCGCCGAGGCCGGTCAGCTTGGGCCGGGGCAGCCGCCGCGCCAGAGCCGGCCGCGGCCGGGGCCGGGGTCGGGCCGGGGGCGGGGTGCCACCGCCCTGCGGGGGTACGGCGGCGGGCCGCCGGGCCGCCTCCGGCTGTCGCTGCGGGTGATATGCCGATCGCATCCTGTCTCGCTCCACTGGACCAAGCTAGGCGGAGCCGACCCCGGATGGGTGCCTGGACACGCGTACATCCACCGGCACGCATCGGAAAGTAAACTGTCCGATGGCCCGTACCCGGGCCACCCCCCTCCAGCTACGGGAAGTCGCCAACGTGTCGCTCACGATCGGAATCGTCGGCCTGCCGAATGTCGGCAAGTCGACCCTTTTCAACGCCCTGACCAAGAACGACGTGCTGGCGGCCAACTACCCGTTCGCCACCATCGAGCCGAACGTCGGCGTCGTCGGCGTCCCGGACACCCGCCTCGCCGTCCTCGCGGGCATCTTCGGCTCCCAGAAGCTGCTCCCGGCGACCGTCGACTTCGTCGACATCGCGGGCATCGTCCGCGGCGCCTCGGAGGGCGAGGGCCTCGGCAACAAGTTCCTCGCGAACATCCGCGAGTCGGACGCGATCTGTCAGGTCATCCGCGCCTTCGCCGACGAGAACGTCGTCCACGTCGACGGCAAGGTCTCGCCGAAGGACGACATCGAGACGATCAACACCGAGCTGATCCTCGCCGACCTCCAGTCGATCGAGAAGGCGGTGCCGCGCCTGACGAAGGAGTCCCGCCTCCAGAAGGAGAAGGTCGCGGTCCTCGCCGCCGTCGAGAAGGCCCAGAAGATCCTCGAAGCGGGCGACACCCTCTTCTCCCACGGCATCACCAAGGGCACGGAGCAGGGCGACCTCCTCCACGAGCTCCACCTCCTCACGGTCAAGCCCTTCCTCTACGTCTTCAACGTGGACGAGGACGAGCTGACCGACGACGCCTTCAAGGCGGAGCAGAGCGCCCTGGTCGCCCCGGCCGAGGCGATCTTCCTGAACGCCAAGCTGGAGGCCGAACTGATCGAACTGGACGACGAGGAAGCCCTCGAACTCCTCCAGTCGGTCGGCCAGGAAGAGCCCGGCATGGCCACCCTCGGCCGCGTCGGCTTCGCGACCCTGGGCCTCCAGACCTACCTGACGGCAGGCCCGAAGGAAACCCGCGCCTGGACCATCAAGAAGGGCGCCACGGCCCCCGAAGCGGCCGGCGTGATCCACACGGACTTCCAGCGCGGCTTCATCAAGGCCGAGGTCATCTCCTTCGCGGACCTGGTCGAATGCGGCTCGGTCACCGAAGCCCGCGCCAAGGGCAAGGCCCGCATGGAAGGCAAGGACTACGTCATGCAGGACGGCGACGTGGTGGAGTTCCGCTTCAACGTGTGAGCGGCGAAGTGACGCCACGTCGTTGACATGGCAAACATGCGGGTCAGATGGGGCCGGACGCTGTCGAGTCCGGCCCCATCTGCATTCCCGTGCTGACTTGGTGCTGACCTTTCAGCTGCTTCGGGGCGGGGTGAGCTTGTCGAGGTCGAGGGTGATTTCGAAGGGGACCGGGCGCTTGAGGGTGCCGCGGAAGATGCCGGCGGGCGCGTAGGAGCTGGTCGGTTTGTCCAGCTCGTAGACGTGGACCACGGGCGCGCCGTCCTCGTCCTCGATGCACCAGTAGTGCGGGATCCCGGCTTCTGCGTACTTGCGGAGCTTGACCGTGCGGTCGCGGTGGGCGGACTCGGGGGAGACGACCTCGACGACGAGTCGGACCTCCTCGGGGGCGAACCAGGTCCGGTCGTCGTCGTACGCGGCCGTTGTCACCAGGAGGTCGGGCTCGGGGCGGTTGCGCGGGTCGAGCTTGATGGTCATCTCGCGGCCGACTCTGCTGTCGGCGGGTACCTGCTCCATGAGTGCGACCGTGAGCATGGTGACGAGGTGGCCGTGCCACCACCGCTGGGGCGACATCATGAAGACGAGGGCTCCATCGATCAGCTCGGTGTGGCGGGGCGCCTCGGGGAGGCGGTCGAGGTCCTCCGCGAACCAGCCTTCCGCGCGCGGCGGGCGCATCCAGTCGGGCAGTGCGGTCATGGCTTCACGGTAGCGGCCCGCGGCTCAGGCCGGAGTGCCAACGGTCCAACGGTCCCGGCCGGATCGTTTCGGCGGCATGGTGCCCTCAGTCGAGGAGGCCCAGGCGGGGGGAGTGGGGGGTGTGGAGGCGGCGGAGGTGGGAGAGGGCGCCTGCGGAGCCGGTGGACCAGGTGGCGGTGGCGGTGGTGAGGGTGGTGTCCGGGAAGGTGGGGCGGGTGGCGGGGCCGCCGGTGCGGGTCAGGGTGATCAGGGCGGTCCGGATCGCCGCTTCGTGGAACTCTTCCGAGTGGGAGGCGGTTGCCACGTCCAGGAGGAAGTCGCCCACGCCCGACAGGCCGCAGCACTGGCCGGTCAAGGGCATGCGGGGGGCGAGGGTGGAGCAGGTGCGGGCCGCCTGCTGGGCGAGGGTGAGGTACGCGGGTTCGTTCAGGCGGGTGGCGGCTCGGACGAGGACCGTGCCGATGCCTGCGAGGCCGCGGCACCAGGAGGCGTAGCGGCGGGTCGCCGCCGGGGTGCTCGCCGCCGCGATGATGCCCGGGGTGAGGGAGGCGAGGCGGGCGCAGGCCTGCCGGGAACGGGCGATGGTGTGCGGGTCGCCCGTCGTGGCCCCGTGTTCCAGGAGGAAGTACGCGACGCCCGCCTCGCCGTGGGCGATGCCTTGGTCGAGGGCGGCATTGCCGGGGGAGGCGGATGCCGTGGCCGTCAGCCGGGCCTCGCCGGAGGTCAGCAGGCGGGCGCACTCGGCGGCCGCGGCGAGGTGGGCCGCATCCCCGGTGTGCCGGGCCAGGAGGAGGTGGCCGAGGCCGATGCCGGCCGCGCCCTCGATCAGGTCGGCTTCCGGAGGACCCCCGTCCGGGGTGCGGGACGGGAGGAGGGGGTGGGGGACGGCCGGGTGGGGCGTGTGGGGTGTGTTCGCCTGGGTCAGGAACAGTTCCACGCCCGTGTGGCCCGAGTAGAAGCCCGGTGACATGTTCTTGGACCGGGGCTGTGCGGCGGTCCACTGGGCCAGGGCGGTGACGGTCTCGCGCACGTCCGGGCGGTGCAGGTGGTGGAGGAGTTCCAGGCCGAGGCCGGAGGTGCCGCCGTAGACGTCGATCGGCGTCGGGACGCTGAGGCGGGCGGCGCGCACCGGGTCGATGATGCGCTGCGCTTCGGCCACGCAGAACGTGAGGGTGTGGTCGGTGATCTCCCGGAGGCGGTCCGCCTCCAGGCGAGGGCCGGGGCCGGGGCGGGGGCGTGGGCGGGAGATGGCGGGGGTGCCCGTGCGGAGGTGGCTCGCGGTGGACGTCCGTACGGTCGCGTCCAGGCTCATCAGGCCGCTGATCATGGACCGGATCCCGTGGTGGCCGGGGTCCGGGAGGACCCATGACAGGGCGTCGAGGGTCCGCTCCCGGTTGACCGCGGGGTCGGGGTCGATGATCACCGGGTCCAGGCCGGTGGCGGCGAAGTACAGGGTGGCGCCCAGAGCGTAGTGGTCGTCGGCGGGCCGGGCCGGTCCGCTCGCGCGCAGGACCGGGGCGCTGTAGCCGGGGGTCGCGCCGCCCGGGCCGGTGCCGTCGCGTTCGCTGGTCCCGAAGTCGATCAGGAAGCACCGGCCCTCGGGGTCCAGGACCACGTTGTCGGGTTTGAGGTCGCGGATCACCACGGAGTGGGTGTGGATCTCGTCGATGATGCGGAGGAGGCGGGTGGCCAGGTCCGTGAGGGCGCGCGCCGGGTACGGGCCGTGGTCCTGGACCTGCCGGCGCAGGTTCCGGTCGCCGCAGTCGGTCATCACCAGGTACTCGTCGGGTTCGTGCCGGAAGTAGTCCAGCCCGCGCGGTACGCCCGCGACGGAGCCGAGCGCGGCGAGGACCGCGCGCTCGTTGCGCAGCCGGTCGCGGGTGTCCGTACCGCCGGCTTCCTCGGATACGAAGGCACGCGCCTGCTTGATCACCACGAGCCGTCCGGATGCCCGGTCGAGGGCGCGGTAGACGTTCCCCTGGGGCTTGCGGACGATTCCGGCCGTGAGCGTGTAGCGGCCGCCGCCCACGCCGAAGGCGGGCCGAGGACCCTTTCGCCGTGGTTCCGGGTCCGGCGCGAAGGGGTCCTGGGCCCAGGGCGGGCAGCGGTACGCGCCGCTCGCCAGCCCGTCGAAGAGCTGCCCGTCCGGTCCGGTCATGACCGATTCAAGCCGTCCGCCGCGCCCGGTCCGGTAGTCGCCGGTGAAGGGTCCGTAGCGGTAGTAGACGGGGGCGTCCGGGTCGACCCGCCGGTCGCTGACGACCCGTGGTCCCTCCCGGCCGCGCAGGACGGTCACGAGTTCCGCGGCGAGGGCGGCGAGGACGCCGGGGCCGGGGCCGGGGTAGACCGTGATCGCCTTGCCGACGATTCCGGGGCCGGCGGTCCCGGAGTTGATAGTGCGCAGGGTCTGCGGATTCTTGGCGAACTTCGCGTGGCACACGTGCCGTCGCAGCACCGGAAGGACCAGGGCGACCACGGCGTCGAGTTCGCCGGGACGGGCGGAAACGTGCAGCTTCCAGCCGTGGTCCATCGCCGGCATGCGCGGGTCGTTCAGGTACGACCACGTGTCATCGGACCATCCGCGCCGGCCGACGATGGACCCGGTCACCGCTAGGAGTTGTTGTCGCAGGCGAAGCGGGTGGTGGCGGTCACCCACGGGTCGGCGAGACAGGCGGTGTGCTCGCGGTCGCTGCGGTCGTCGTCCTCGAAGGCGATCATCTCGTCATCGATCAGCAGCGGGCCCGCGTCGAGGAACTCGTCGAGCTTCGGAGCGGCCGTGCGTGCGGCTGTGGCTGTGGGCATGTGGTGCCTCCGTGTCGTGTCGTTCGTGTCGTCCTGTCGTACGTGCCGTCAGGCATGGGCCTGATTCCCCGAAGGTAAGGAGGCCCTGTCCGGCCGGACAGGGTCAAAAGCGCAGGCTCCGCGGCACCGTCAGAACCCGCGGACCGAGGCGATCGTGAAGCTGGCCGGGGTGCTGCTGCCCGTGGGGTCGAAGGGTCCGCCCTTGTCGAACTGGGAGCGGACCACCAGGGTGCGGCCCGGGACGTGGGCCAGGGTGGTGGGGATCTGCAGCGACGGGTCCGTCAGGGTCCGCTCCAGATGGGCCCGGGTGCCGTCGGCGGAGACCTGCCAGCGCGTCAGGGTGTTGTCGCTGTTCTGGGCCACCCGCAGGGTGCCGTCGGGGGCGAGGTCCAGGCCGTCGGCGTGCGTCAGGGCCGGACCGTCGAGGGTGACGCGGCGTACGGCCCCGGTGCGCAGGTCGACGCGGTAGAGGTCGCCCGCCGCCATGTCGACGGTCAGCAGGTAGCGGCCCGCGCGGTCGGAGGCGATCCCGTTCAGGGTGAAGGTGCCCGCGGGCCGGGGGGCCAGGGCGGAGTTCAGGTCGTACGCCGTTTCCAGGGTGCCGGTGCCCGCGGCGAGCTGGGCCGGGGTGACGCGGTGGATCACGGCGCGGACGCTGTCCGTCAGGTAGGCGGTGCCGTCCGGGGTGATGGTCAGGTCGTTGATGAAGGACGGGCCGGTGCCGCCGGTCTCGAAGTGGGCCAGCCGGGCCCCCGTACGCGTGTCGTAGACGGCGACCCCGGCGGTGGAGTCCGTCACCCACAGGCGGCCGCGGTCGTCGACGCGCAGGCCGTTCGCCGTGTGGCGGCCGTCGGTGCCCGCGGGCAGGAAGACCTCGGCGGTGCGCTGTCCGGGGCGGGCGCGGTAGACGGTGCCGTCCGCGTACGAGCCGACGTAGACCGCGCCGGTACGCGCGTCCGCGGCGATGCCTTCCGGATAGACCTTGGCGCCCGGCAGGTCGAACGCCGTCGTGACGCGGGTGCGTTCCTGGGAAGGGGAAGGGGAGTCGGCCTGGGCCGCCGGGGCGGTGGTCGTGAGCGTGGCCAGCACGGCGGCCGCCACGGTCAGCGTGGCCAGGGGCAGGTGGGTGAGCTTCATGGTGTGTGGCCTTCCGTGTGTCAGGGCGATTCTTGTCGTGTAGGCAGTTCTTGTCATGTAGGCATGAACATATGTTAGAGGTCTAATGATTGGCAAGGGTCGTAGGATGCCGACATGACCTCCATGCCCCCGGGCGAGCGCATCGGCTCCCACATCAAGCGGGCCGAACAGTCCCTGCTCGCGACGAAGCACGCCGTGCTGAAGCCCGCCGGAGTAACGGTTCCGCAGTACTCCGCCCTGCTCTGGCTGGCCGAGAACCCCGGCATCTCCGCCGCGGCGCTCGCGCGGCTGTGCGGGGTGACGCCGCCGACCATGAACACCGTGCTGAAGAACCTCCAGGAGCGCGGGCTGATCGAGCGGAGCCCGCACGAGTGGCACCGCAACGTCCTGGAGACCCGGCTGACGGACGAGGGGCGGGCGGTGGTCGCCGTGGCCGACGCCGCCGCGGTGCGGGTGGAGCGCAAGCTCGCCGCGGAGTTCAGCGCGGCGGAGCGGGAGCAGCTGATCGCGCTGCTCGGGCGGTGCGCGGCCCTGCTGGACCAGGAGCGCTGACCGGATCGGTGTCAGCCGCGCGGCGACTTGGCGAGATTCAGGTCATTTTTTTGCCTGAACTTGAAACCTCTTGGGCGATTCGGTCATCAGGAAAGGCGAGGGAGTCAAGCCGTTCTGCCCGGTAAGGGCAGTCATGACCGTTCGGAGCGATGTCCGTGCACGAGTACCCGCAGACCCCGCCGCCCCAGCCCGGCGGCCCGGGCGGCCCGGGCGGGCCCGGCCGTTCCGGCCGGCGCAAGCCGCGCGAGCGGTCCCGGCGCGCGGTGTGGATCAGCGCGGCCCTCGCCGTCGTACTGGTGGCGGGCGGCGGCGGCTTCGCGGCCTGGAAGCTGGACTGGTTCTCCGGCGACGGCGACCCGGTGAGCTTCGGCAAGGCGCCGGCCTCGGCCCCGGCCCCGGCCCCGGCCACGGGCGGCGGTGCCGCCCCCGGCGGCGGCCAGTCGGCGAAGCCCAGCGGTGACCCGGACGTGCAGCTGCCGACCGGCCCGAAGGCGGAGTTCAAGCAGACCGGCAGCCTCGACGACGGCACGAAGATAGCCAAGACCCGGCTGACCGGGGCGAAGTCCGGCTTCACGGGTGACGTGTGGGTGTGGGCGCCGAAGGAGTACGACGACCCGAAGTACGCGAAGAGCGCCTTCCCGGTGATGATCGCGCTCCCCGGCGGCAACGGCTTCCCGAACAACTACTGGTCCGACCGCAGCCTCGGCCTCCAGAAGGCCATCAGCGAAGGCGTCGAGGCGGGCACCAGCCTGCCGTTCGTGCTGATCATGCCGGTGCTGAACCCGGACGAGAAGAACTACTACGACGGCTCCGACATCCCGGGCCAGCCCAAGATGGGCACCTGGATCGCCGATGACGTCCCGGACTTCGCCCGGGCCAACTTCCGTACCTACAAGTCCCGCGACGGCTGGGCCTTCATGGGCTCCTCCTCCGGTGCCTTCGTCGGCCTCAAGCAGGTGCTCCAGCATCCGGACCGGTTCAAGGCCGTGATCGCCAGCGGTGGCGAGATCGTTCCCGATTCCCCGCTGTGGAAGGGGGACACCGCGCTGATGGACGAGAACAACCCCCGCAAGCTCGCCCAGAAGCTGATCGACGCCAAGGGCCCCGAGGTCTACGTCAACTTCCAGCTCGGGACCAAGGAGAAGGACCGGGCCCGGATGGAGAAGTTCCAGACCGAGTTCGGCAAGGGTCCGATCAAGGTCACCATCCGGGACATCCAGAACGGCGAGCACAACGGCTGGCACTACGTGCGCGGCATGAAGGAAGGCTCGCTGGAGTGGATCAGCAAGGCGATGAAGGGCCCCAAGCCCGCCGAGGGCTGATGCGCGGCACGCGCGGCTGATCCACGGCACGCGCGGCTGATGCACGTCACACGCGCCCCAGGCAACCCGACCCGCCGTTCATCCCTCTCATAGGGGTGTAAGGGGGACCAAACGGTCCTGCCCGCCTCCGCCGCGGGCGCCGGAAAGGAATCGGGACGCTTCCGTGCAGCATGACCACGACCAGGACCACGACCAGGACCACGACCAGCAGCACGACCGGCAGCACCCGGCGAAGAAGCCGCCGCGGCGCGGCCGCCGCCGTCTGATCGGCGGCGCGCTCGCCCTGGCCCTCACCGCCGGGGGCGGCGCGGCGGCGTACGGCTTCGGGCTCTTCTCCGACATAGGCCACCCGATGTCCTTCGGCCAGGTCCAGGACACCGCGAGCGAAGCCACCGACGTCAGCGCCGGCACGGGCGCGCGGAACGGCGTACGGATGCCCACCGGCCCCAAGGCGGTCTTCCAGCGCACCAGCCGGCTCCCCGACGGGACCGAGATCGGCAAGACCACCCTGGCCGGGAAGAAGTCGGGCTTCACGGGTGACGTGTGGGTGTGGGCGCCGAAGGAGTACAACGACCCGCGCTACGACAAGAGCGCCTTCCCGGTGCTGATCGCGCTGCCCGGCGGCCGCGGCTACCCCACCAACTACTGGGGCACCGGACCCGGTCTCGGCCTCCAGCAGGCCGTGACCGACGGGGCGAAGTCGGGCCGGAGCCTGCCCTTCCTCCTGGTCATGCCGGTGATCAACGCCGACACGAAGCACCACTTCGACGGCTCGGACATCCCGGGAGAGCCCAGGATGGGCACCTGGATGGCCGATGACGTGCCGGATTTCGTGAAGGCCAATTTCCGCACCTTCACCTCCCGTGACGGCTGGGCCTTCATGGGGTCCTCCTCCGGCGGTTTCGGTGCCTTCAAGCACGTCCTGAAGTACCCGGAGCGGTTCAAGGCGGTCATCGCCAGCGGTGTCGACTTCGTGCCCGATTCCCCGCTGTGGAAGGGGGACACCAAGGCGATGGACGAGAACAACCCGGAGAAGCTGGCTGAGAAGCTGATCGCGGCGGGCGGTCCCGACGTCTACATCAACTTCCAGATCGGCACCAAGGAGAGCGGCCGGGACAAGGCCGAGAAGTTCATGCGGGATTACACCAGGGGCCCCGTGCACACCCGCCTCCAAGTGATCCAGGATGGTGAGCACAATGGGAAGTCCTACATCCGTGGCATGAGGGAGGGTTCGCTGGAGTGGATCAGCAAAGTACTGCTGCCCCCGACCCCCGGCCCGAGCGGGTCGGCGAGCCCGGGGACCAGCCCGTCGGCGGCTCCTGGAACGAAGCCCGCCACGAAGCCCACCACGACCCCCGCTCCCGTCTCCGCCGCGCGATGAGGCGGCCGGTGGTGAAGGGCGCGTCCGTCGCGGCCGCGGGGCTCGCGGCGGTCGTCGCCGTGGCGGTCTTCGACTCGGCGAGCGCCGACAAGCCCGAGGCGATGCCCTTCCCCACCGTCGGCGTGCTCATGGCGAACGGCGAGCACTGGTGCACGGCCAGCGTGGTCGACAGCCCCAAGGGCAATGTCGTCGCCACCGCCGCGCACTGCGTGGCCCCGGCCGGTGAGGACGGCTCGCCCGGCGAGGTGGCCCACGACGGGCTCGCCATCGGCGAGCTGTCGTTCGCCCCCGCCTTCACCGGCGAGGGCAGCGGCTCGCAGCCACTGGGCCGCTGGAAGGTCAGCGCCATCCATGTGGACGAGCGCTGGACGAAGTGGGGCGACGACACCGCCGACTTCGCCTTCCTGACCATCGAGCCCGACAAGAGCGGCCACACCGTCCAGCAGGCGGTGGGCCACGGTGAGGCCCCGACCCCCGACTGGGCCTCCGGCTACGAGCGCGACGTCACCGTGGTCGGCTATCCGGACTCGGCGTTCAACCCGAAGAACAAGCCGGTCTCCTGCACCACCCAGACCACGCACGACTCCGACGACCCGAACATGCTCTACATCAGCTGCGCGGGCTTCTGGACGGGCACCAGCGGCAGCCCCTGGATCGCCGACCGGGGCGGCCCCGGCTCGCCGGGCCGGATCATCGCGGTGCTCAGCGGCGGGGACACGGACGTGGACTCCACGGCCGCGCTCTTCGACGGGCGGGCGAAGGCCCTGTACGAACAGGCCGCGCGCGGCTGACCGGTCCCGCGCGCGGCCGCCCGTTCGCGGCCCCCTCGTGCACCCTCGGCCGGTCAGCCCTTGAACAGGGAGTTCACCTCGCCGTAGGACAGGGACCCGGAGAGCGCGCCGTACGTGCCGCCCGCGAGCAGCTCCTCGGTCGCGCGCCGGACCACGGCGTACGCGGCCTCCGCGACCCACGAGCCGAGGCTGACCCGGGCCACGCCCAGGGCGCCCAGCGCGGCGACGTCCGGCGCGTCGGGCCCGACCAGGACGTTCAGCGGGGCGTCGATCCCGCGGGCCAGCTCGGTCACGGTCGCCGGGTCGTACACCCCGGGCACGAAGACGCCGCTGGCCCCGGCCTCCAGGTAGGCGGCGGCGCGGGTCAGGGTCTCCTCCAGGCGGGCCGGACCGGGCTCGCCGAGGCCGAAGAGGTAGGTGTCCACCCGGGCGTTGATGTAGAGCGGGACCCCGAGGGCATCCGCGGCCGCGCGGGCGGCGGCGAGGCGCTCGGCCTGCTCGGCCGGGTCCCGGACGCTGTCCTCGATGTTGACCCCGACGGCTCCGGCGGCCAGTACCCCGGTGACGGTCTCGCCGACCCCGGCGGCGTCGGCGCCGAAGCCGCCCTCGATGTCGGCGGTCACCGGGACGTCCACCGCGCCCACCACGCGGGCGATCAGGTCGAGGGCCCGGTCCCGGGCCAGGGAGTCCCCGTCGGGGGAACCGAGGGACCAGGCGACACCGGCGCTGGTGGTGGCGACGGCCTTGGACCCGGCGGCCTCGACGAGCCGGGCGCTCGCGACGTCCCAGGCGTTGGCGAGGGCGAGGGGGGCCGCGGGGGTGTGCAGTGCGTGGAAGGCGTGGACGCGGGAAAGGTCAACTGTCTTGGTCATGCGGGCATTTCATCAGAAGGGGGTGGCCGGGGGCTGGCGATAATCGGACATCTGCGGAGACCGGAGCCATGGGCGCCGGGGGCGGGGCGTCCTCCGGCCCCGCTCGTCGCTAGGGAGCCAGCCCCGTCTTCGCCCCCGCGCCGCAGAGGGGGACCACGGCCGAGCGGCCCGCGAGGGGGTCGCCGGGCGCGTCCGGGCCGACGGCGGCCCAGCACGCCACACCGGTCGGCTCGACGAACAGCCCCCGCGCCGCCAGGTCCCGCTGGGCCGCGCGGAGCCGGTCCTCGGTCACCGTGAGGAAGGTGCCGCCCGACTCCCGTACCGCCGCCAGGATCTGCCGGGCCCGTGGCGGGGCCGGGATCGCGATCCCCTCGGCCAGCGTCGCCGCCGGCTCCGGGGCCGGGCCCGCCGGTTCGCGCTCCCCGGCGGCGAAGGCCCGCGCCAGCGGAGCCATGGCCGCCGCCTGGACGGCGATGAGCGCGGGGGCCCGTACGCCCGCGCGCGCCAGTTCCCGGGCGGCCAGCGCCGCGCCGAGCAGCAGCGTGCCGTTGCCCACGGGCACCACCAGCACCTCGGGCAGCTCGCCGCCCAGCTCCTCCCACAGCTCGTACACATAGGTCTTCGTGCCGTGCAGGAAGTACGGGTTGAAGACGTGGCTCGCGTAGAAGACGCCCGGCTCGTCGGCCGCGGCCCGCGCGGCCCGGGCCGCCGCCTCGCGCCCGCCCGGCACCACCCGGACCCGCGCGCCGTGCGCCCGCATCTGTTCGGTCTTCTTCTCCGAGGTGCCCTCCGGTACGAAGACCTCGCAGGCGAGTCCGGCCCGCGCGCAGTAGGCCGCGACCGAGGTCCCGGCGTTGCCGCTGCTGTCGGCCACCACCCGGCGCGGACCGAGGCGGCGCGCCAGCTCGGCGAGCATCACCGCACCCCGGTCCTTGAACGACAGGGTCGGCATCAGGAAGTCGAGTTTGGCGGAGATCCGCCCGGTCAGCGGGACCAGGGGGGTGCGGCCCTCGCCGAGGGTCACCGCGGGCGCTCCCGGCAGCGGCAGCGCGGGCCCGTAGCGCCACAGCGAGTTCGGCGCGGCTCCGGGATCCGGGGCCTTCGGCGGGTCCGGGGTGAAGTCGAGGTCCCAGGGGCCCGCACAGACGGGGCAGCACCAGGGGGCGGTGCGGACGTCGGCGCGGGCGCCGTCGTCGGGACAGACGTAGCCGGGCAGTCCGTGCGTCGTTCCGTGCGTCATGCGGGGCGCCTCCGCTTCGTGGCCCGTACGCGGGCTCGTGCGCCGCCGCCGGGCCGGTCTCCGTGACGGATCGTATGTGAGGGGTGGCTCAGGGGAAGGGCCGCGGGGGCGACCGGGCCGGGAACCGTTGCCCTTGCGTACTATTCGCGCAGTCGTTCGCCACACCCCGCCCGCACCCCGCACCCCGCCTGATGGAGCAGCTCACGCCGTGAGTACCCCGCCACCGCCCCAGCCGCCGCCGCACGATCCGTGGGCCGCCCCGCCGTCGGGGCCCGCCTACGGGTACGGGTTCCCGGGCGCCCCGGCCCCCGGCGGGCCGCAGCTGCTCAACGGCTTCGCCCTGGCCTCGCTGCTGGTGGGCCTGCTCTGCTTCCCGCCGCTCGGGGTGGTCTTCGGGATCGTGGCCCTGGTCCAGATCTCCGCGCGCGGGGAGCGCGGCAAGGGCCTGGCGGTCGCCGGGCTGGCGGTGTCCGTGCTGATGTCCGGGGCGCTGGCCCTGGTCGCCGTGGAAGCCGTGGGTCCGGTCGGCGAGCGGCTGGCCCGGGCGGCCGGGCAGGGCGCGGGCGGTACGGGCGGTGCGGGCGCGGCCCGCGAGGTGGAGGGCGATCCGGTGGACCTGGAGGAGGTCCGGGCCGGGGACTGCTTCAACGTGCCCGGCGCCGACCTGCTCGCCGAGGCGCCGTTCGTCTTCAAGGTGGCGTGCACCCGTCCGCACCACGGCGAGATCACCGCGTCCTACCTCGCGGACCCGGGCGCCTTCCCGGGCGACGAGGCGCTCGCCGGGCGGGCCGAGGAGCGGTGCTGGCAGGCGCAGGACGCGTACGCGATGGACACGTGGGCGCTGCCGGAGTTCGCGGAGATGTACTTCTTCGCGCCGACCGCGGACGAGTGGGACGGGGGCCGCCGCACCGTGCTGTGCGTGCTCGGCACCACGGAGGGCGAGCAGCGGGGGAGCCTGAAGCGGGACGCGACGATGCTGACGCCCGGCCAGGTGACCTTCCTGAGCGCGGCGAACCGGCTGGACTCCGCGCTGACGGCCGCGCCGGTGACCGAGCTGAAGACCTCGCTGCCCGAGTACCGGGCGTGGGCGGCCAAGGTGGAACCGGCGATGGCCGCCGAGGCGGCGGCGCTGCGCGAGTCCGCCGCGGGCGCGCCGGCCGAAGCGCTGCTGAAGGAGGTCGAGGCGGCCCGTACGCACTGGCAGACGGCGGCGCGGGCGCAGCGGCCGGAGGACTTCCGCGCGGCGTGGAGCCGGGCGGTGGACGCGACCTCGGTCGACACGGAACGGGGGCTGCGCGGGGCGCTGGGGCTGGCGACGAAGGTGCCGTCCTGGCTGGAGGACTCGGATGGTTCGGACACGGGCTGGCTCGACGGCCAGGGCTCCGGGTCGCAGTCGGTGTAACGCACGGTAACGGGTTTTGGTGACCTGGCTTCATCACTTCGAGTGAAACTTTGGCCCTTGCTTGCGGTGTACAACCGTGGGTTGCCAGGCTGTAGCTGTCTGTCAACCTGATGGGAGTGGCTAGTGACTTTCGGTGAGCAGCCGGCCTATCTTCGCGTCGCCGGCGACCTGCGACGGAAGATCGTCGACGGGTCCCTGCCCCCGCACGCGCGGCTCCCCTCGCAGGCCCGGATCCGCGAGGAGTACGGAGTCTCCGACACGGTCGCCCTGGAGGCCCGCAAGGTCCTCATGGCGGAGGGGCTGGTCGAGGGCCGCTCCGGTTCGGGGACCTACGTACGGGAGCAGCCGGTGCCGCGCCGGGTGGCCCGGGCCGGGTACCGCACGGCCGGGGCCTCGACCCCCTTCCGGCAGGAACAGGCGGACACGGGCAGCCGCGGCACCTGGGAATCCAGCAGCGAGCAGACCGGGGCACCGGCCGAGGTCGCCAAGCGGCTGGGCATCGAGCCCGGCGACCGGGTGATGCGCACGCGCTATGTGTTCCGCGACGCGGGCGAGGCGATGATGCTCTCCACCTCGTGGGAGCCGCTGGCCGTGACCGGCCGGACTCCGGTGATGCTGCCCGAGGAGGGGCCGCTGGGCGGGAGCGGGGTCGTGGACCGGATGGCCGCCATCGATGTCGTCGTGGACAACGTGGTGGAGGAGGTCGGCGCCCGGCCGGGGCTGGCGGAGGAGATCCTGGCGCTGGGCGGAGTCCCGGGGCACGTGGTGCTGGTGATCGGGCGGACGTACTTCGCCTCGGGCCGGGCCGTGGAGACGGCGGACGTGGTGGTACCGGCCGACCGCTACCGGCTGGCCTACCACCTCCCGGTGCGCTGAGGCACTCCCCAGGCCTGCGTGGGACGGCGTAACCCCGTGGTCACGTGGGGGCCCGGGGCGTAACCCCGGGGCAATGCCGTGAGGCGGCGGGCCGTCACGCGGACGGCCTAGCCTCGGCGCGCATGACGGACACCGCCACCACACCCGCCACCACCCCCGGGTCCCCGGAGCCGACGCGCCGCTACGCCCGGCTCGCCGCCGACGAGAGCCGCGAGGACTTCTCCCTGCGGTACGCGCCGCACTCCTACCGCCGTTGGGCTCCCGCCACCGTCGCCGGGACGGCCCTCGGCGGCATCGCCTACCTCGCCGACTTCGCGATCGGCGCCTCCATCGTCTTCGCCTACGGTTTCACCAGCGGGCTCGCCGCGATCCTGACCGCGGCCACGGTCATCTTCCTCACCGGCATCCCGATCGCCCGCGCGTGCGCGACGTACGGATTGGACATGGACCTGGTCACCCGGGGCGCGGGCTTCGGCTACTTCGGGTCCACGCTCACGTCCCTGATCTACGCGTCGTTCACGTTCATCTTCTTCGCCCTCGAAGGCTCGATCATGGCCCAGGCCATGCACCAGGCCTTCGGGCTGCCGCTGCAGATCGGCTACCTCCTCACCACCCTGATCGTCATCCCCATCGTCTTCCGCGGGATGGGCGCGCTCACCAAGGTGCAGGCCTGGACCCAGCCCGTCTGGCTGATCGGCCTGGTGCTGCCGTTCCTCGTGCTCGGCTTCGAGGACCCCGGCGTGTTCGGCGCGTTCACGCACTTCGGCGGGACGGAGGGCGCTGGGTCCGGCTTCTCCTGGATCGGCTTCGGATTCGGTACCGGAATCGCCCTGTCCCTCATCGCACAGATCGGCGAACAGGCCGACTACCTGCGGTTCATGCCCGCCAGGACGCCCGCCACCAGCCGCCGCTGGAAGCTCGCCGTGCTCGCCGCCGGGCCCGGCTGGGTGGTCATCGGCGCGGCGAAGCAGCTCGGCGGGGCCCTCCTCGCCTTCGCCGCCCTCGAAGCGGTGGGCAAGACCCACGCCCTGGAACCGATCGCCCCGCAGATCGAGGCGCTGCGCCCCTGGCTCGGCGGCCTCGCGCTGCCCGCCGCCGCGCTCTTCGTCATCGTGTCCCAGGTGAAGATCAACGTCACCAACGCCTACAGCGGCTCGCTGTCCTGGTCGAACTTCTTCTCCCGGCTCACCCACCGGCACCCCGGCCGGGTCTGGTACATCTTCCTCAACCTCGCCATCGCGCTGACGCTGATGGAACTCGACATGTTCGCGATGCTCGGCAAGCTGCTGGGCTTCTACTCGAACGTCGGGATCGCCTGGATCGCGGCCGTCGCCGCCGACCTGGTCATCAACAAGCGGCTCGGACTGAGCCCGCCGTACATCGAGTTCAAGCGCGCCTACCTCTACGCCGTCAACCCGGCCGGGTTCGGCGCGATGGTGATCGCCTCCACCGTCTCGATCCTGGCCTTCTTCGGGCTGTTCGGGACGTACGCCGAGGCCTTCTCCACCTTCATCGCGGCCTTCCTCGCCCTCGCGCTGTGCCCGCTGATCGCCTGGGCGACCAAGGGGAAGTACTACCTGGCCAGGCCTAACACCCTGACCGGGCCGGGCGTCGTGGTCGCGGACATCACCGCCACCCACACCTGCGGGGTCTGCGAGAGCGCGTACGAACTCCCCGACATCGCCGACTGCCCCGTCCAGGCGGGGCCGATCTGCTCGCTCTGCTGCTCGCTCGACGCCACCTGCGGAGACGTCTGCCGCAAGGGCGCGGGCGGGGCGGCCGGGGCCGGGGGCGCGGTGGTGCTGCCGATGCCGACGGTGCGCCGGTCCTGAACCGGCGCGCACGGCGCACTCGCACACATGGCCGGATGAGTACGCCTGCGAGGTACCTCTTCGTGAAAAACCGTATCCGCTGAGTAAAGGTCGGGCGTAGGCTCGGGCATATGCGCAATGCGGTTTCCTGGGCGGGTACATCGGCGGAGGGTGAAGCGCGATGAACGACGGCGGCGGTGCCCTGCTCCCATGGCTGGTCATACGGCAGGACGACAACGGCAACCGCTACCGGGTGGGCCGTTACCCCACGCGCGCCGAGGCCCAGAAGGTCGTCGACAGCCTCGACGACCGTGGACACAAGCAGCTCTACTGGGTCGAGCGGATCGGGCAGAGCGCCACCACGATGAACTGAGAGTTGAACTGACATAGGCTCCGCCCCATGACTGAACGCGTGGTCGTGGGCGGAGCCCTTTGTCATGACGGGCGCCTGCTGGCCGCCCGGCGCAGTGCCCCGCCCGAGCTGGCCGGCCGCTGGGAGCTGCCGGGCGGGAAGGCCGAACCGGGTGAGTCCGTCCCCGAGGCCCTGGTGCGGGAACTGCGCGAAGAACTGGGCGTGGAGAGCGAAGCCCTGGAGCGGATCCCGGGGGAGTGGCCCCTGAAGCCCGGCCTGGTGCTGCACGTGTGGACCGCGCGGCTGCTCTCCGGCGAGCCCGCGCCGCTGGAGGACCACGACGAGCTGCGCTGGCTCGGACCGGACGAGCTGGACACGGTGGACTGGCTCGACCAGGACCGCCCGGCCGTGGCCGAGGCCGGCCGCCGGCTGCGCGCGGCGGCGGCGGCGGTCACGGGAGCGTAGGCCGGTCGGGTCGGCGCGGGAGCGCGGGGGCGCGTACGGCTCACGGTGTAGGCCAGGTGCACCACAGTGCGCCGGTGCCTGGGGGGTCGGATGGTACGACGCCGCGAATATCGGGTATGTCGCTATTAGTCCCTATCTCGTCCCTCCTCGTCGCTGACGAACCGGACTGGGGTCCGCTGCTGGCCCGGGAAGTGATCGGCGTGATCGACACAGATGGTGAATGTGCCGAATGGGACTTCCCTGCCGAGCCCGGCGCCGTCCGCACCGCCCGCCACGCCGTGCGCGGCAAGCTCCGGTCCTGGGGCCTGGAGTCCGTCGGCGACGTCACCGTGCTGCTGGTCAGCGAGCTGGTCACCAACTCGCTGCGGTACGCCTCCGGCCCGATCGGGGTCCGATTGGTACGGCGCGATTCCGCCACCGACCATCCCCACACGGGCCCGGCGCTGCTCGTGGAAGTTTCCGATCCGCTTCCGGATCCGCCGCGCGAGCGGGTCGCCGACCCCGACGACGAAGGCGGCCGCGGCCTGCACCTGGTGGCCGTCTCGGCACAGCGGTGGGGCACCCGGCATGGGAAGTCGGGCAAGACAGTGTGGTTCGAATTGGCCCTACCTGGTGAGTAACAAGGTGAAGGGTCTCTGACGATCACCTGGCGTGGCTCGAAACGAACGAGACCGTGCTGTGATCGTGAACGCCGTGCCGAGCGTGCCCGTGGTGCTGAATACTGCGGACATGGCCGGTCCGGTTGCGGTGAGCTGGAGGGGACGGTCGCGTGAGCGAAATACCTGCGCAGGCACATCAGGCCCATGTGACAGGGGAGGCATGGCATGACTCCCTGTGGCACAGCAGCCCGCCTGGCTCGATATATGACTACATAAAGGTCGCATCCTTCTCGATCGGGCCCGACGGTCTCATCGACCAGTGGAGTCTGCGCGCCGAGGAACTCTTCGGGCTGACCGCCGCCGAAGCGGTGGGGCGCGATCCGGTCGACGCCTTCATGCCCCCGGAACTGCGCCCCGGCGCGCACCGCAGAGTCGCCGAGATCCTCGATGGCAAGGAGTGGACCGGCCTGATCCCCTTCCGCATCCCCGATGGTGACGGCGCACACGGCGTGGCCGAGATCTATGTGATGCCCACCGAGACCGCGACCGCCGAACGGGCCGCGCTCTGCGTCGTGGTCGACGTACGCGCGCTGCACCGGATCGAATCCGATCTGGCGGCCTCGCAGGCGATATTCGGTCAATCTCCCTTCGGCTTCCTGCTCTTTGGTACGGACCTCACCGTGCAGCGCGCCAACCGCCGCTTCGCCACCGTCTTCGGCGGCGGCGTCGAGGAACACCGCGGCCGCACCGTCCACGACTACCTGCCCCCGCACGAGGCCGACCGGATGAGCGAGGCCCTGCGCCGCGTCCTGGAAACCGGCGAATCGGTCACCGACCTGCGCATCACCGGCGCCGCCCCCGGCAGCCGCGACAACCGCCACTGGTCCATCAACCTCTACCGGGTGCACGGCGGCAACGGGCAGCCCATCGGCGTCGCGGGCCTCGGCACCGACGTCACCCGCCGCCACCTCGCCGCCCGCGAAGCCGCGGGCGTACGCCGCAACCTCGCCCTCCTCAACGAGGCGGGCCACCGGATCGGGAACTCCCTCGACCTGGAGACCACCGCCCGCGAACTCCTCGACGTCACCGTCCCCGGCTTCTGCGACCTGGCCGCCGTCGACCTCTACCAAGGGCTGCTGCTCGGCGACGACGACCGCGACCGCCCCGCCCGGCCGCACGGCCCCGGGGTCCCCTCGCTCCCCGGCGGCGGCCCCGGACGCGCACCCTCCGCACCCCTGCGCCGGGTCGCCTTCGCCTCCGCCGTCTCCGACGCCCCGCTCTCCGGACCCGGCCCCGCCGCGCTGGTCTCCGTGGGCGAGGTCCACCGCTACCCGCCCGGCTCCCCCGGCACCCTCGCCCTGCGCACCGCCCGGCCCCGGCTGCTGGAGGGCGCCGGACCCGAGGACCTCATCCAGTCCACGCTCGTCGTCCCGCTCGTCGCCCACGACACGGTGGTCGGCCTGGCCCAGTTCTCCCGTACGAAGGGCAGCGAGCCCTTCGGCGAGCGCGACCGGGCCGTCGCCGTCGAACTCGCCGCGCGGGCCGCCGTCTGCATCGACAACGCGCGGCTCTACCGGCGCGAACACGAACGCGCGCTGATACTCCAGCGCAGCCTGCTGCCCCCCGGCGACCCGGCCGCGGCGGGCCTCGACATCGCCTGCCGCTACCTGCCCGGCAACGCGGCGACCGAGGTCGGCGGCGACTGGTTCGACGTCATCGAACTGCCCGGCCACCGCACCGCGCTCGTCGTCGGCGACGTGATGGGCCGCGGCCTGCGGGCCGCCGTCGCCATGGGTGAACTGCGCACCGCCGTACGGACCCTGGCCCTGCTCGACCTGGAACCGGCGGAAGTGCTCACGGCCCTGGACGAGGTCGCCCGGGGCCTGGGCACCCCCGGCGGCTCCCAGCAGTCCTCGCGGGCGGCCCTGCAGTCCCGGGACGCCGACCTCTCCGAGGTCTACCTCGCGACCTGCGTCTACGCCGTCTACGACCCGGTGACCAGGCGCTGCACCATAGCCAACGCGGGCCACATGCCGCCCGTCCTGGTCGAACCCGCCGAACCCGGGGGCCCGCCCCGGCCCGCCCTGCTGCTGGAGGTGCCGCCCGGCATGCCGCTCGGGGTCGGCGGCGAACCCTTCGAGGAGGTCGAGGTGGAACTCCCCGAAGGGGCACTGCTCGCCCTGTATACGGACGGCCTCGTCGAATCGCGCGACCACCCGCTGGAGGAGGGCCTGCGCGGGCTGCGGGAGGCGCTGGCCGATCCGGTCCGGCCGCTGGAGGACGTCTGCGACCACGTGCTCGCCACGCTGCACACGCGGCACGGCGAGGACGACATCGCGCTGCTGATGGCCCGCGTCCAGGGCCTGCCGGTCGACGCGGTCGGCGACTGGCAACTGCCGCGCGAGGCCCGGTCCGTGGGCCGGGCCCGGGAACTGGCCCGGGCCAAGCTGCCCGCCTGGGGCCTGGAGGGCCTGCTCGACACGACGGAACTGCTGGTGAGCGAGCTGGTCACGAACGCGCTGCGGTACGGGGAGGGCGAGATCAGGCTGCGGCTGCTGCTGGACCGGACGCTGGTGTGCGAGGTCTGGGACGGGAACCTGGTCCAGCCGCGGCGGCGGCGGGCGCGGGACACGGACGAGGGCGGGCGCGGACTGCAACTGGTCGGACTGCTGTCGGCCGGGTGGGGGACGCGGCGGACCCACCGGGGGAAGACGGTGTGGTTCGAGCTGCCGTTGCCGGGGGTGGCGGGGGAGGCCGTCGCCGAGCTGTCGGCGGAGCAGCTGCTGAGCATGTACGGGTAGGCCCGGGCATCTCCAGCCTCGCCGGGCCCATTTCAGCCTCGCCGGCACCCTCAGCCTCGTCGGCACTTCCAGCCTCGCCGGCGTTTGAGGCGCGGGGTTCGGGGCGGAGCCCTGAGAAGCGGCGCCGCCGCAGGTCGCCCACTGGGGCTCCGCCCCAGACCCCGCGCCTCAAACGCCGGCGGGGCTGGGTTTGGCCGGCCTGGGGCTAGGACGCGCCCACTTTCAGCGCGGCCAGGCGGGCTTCGATTTCCGATTGCTTGCCGAGGTCGTCCAGGGCTTCGAACTGGGCGTCCAGGGTGGAGGCGGCCAGTTCCTGCTTGCCCAGGGCCATCGCCTCCTCGCGGCGGACCTTGTCCTCGAAGCGGGCCAGGTCGCTCGTCGGGTCCATCACGTCGATGTTCTTCACCGCGTCCATCATCGTGTTCTGCGCCTGGGCCGTCTTCGCGCGCGCCACCAGCTCGTCCCGCTTCGCCTGGAGTTCCGTCAGCTTCGTCTTCATCGAGGTCAGACCGGCCTTGAGCTTCTCCACGACCTCCGTCTGGGCGGCGATCGTCGGCTCCGCCGTCTTCGCCTCCTTCTCCGACTGCATCTGGCGGCCCAGCGCGACCTTCGCCAGGTTGTCGAACTTGTCCGCGTCCGCCGCCGTGCCCGGAGTGCCCTCCGTGCGCAGTTCGTCGGCCTTCCGGCTCGCCGCGAGGGCCTTGGTCCCCCATTCGGCGGCGGCGTCCACGTCCTCCGTGTGGTCCGCCTCCAGCATCCGCAGGTTGCCGATCGTGGTGGCGACCGCCTGCTCCGCCTCGGAGATGTTGTTCGTGTAGTCCCGGATCAGCTGGTCCAGCATCTTCTGCGGGTCTTCCGCCTGGTCCAGCAGGGCGTTGATGTTCGCCTTCGCGAGCTGGGTGACGCGGCCGAGGATGGTCTGCTTGCTCATGGGTGTCTGCTCCTGGTGGGAAGGGGTGGGGTGGACGAGTGGGTCAGAAGCGGCCGCCGCCGCCCATGCGGCCCCGGGTGCCGCCGCCGCCGAAGGAACCCGGGCCGCCGCCGAAGCCCCCGCCCCCGCCCCCGCCGCCTCCGCCGAAGCCGCCGTAGCCGCCGCCCCGGCCGCCCCGGCCGCCGCCGAGGATCTCGCCGAGGATGATCCCGCCCAGCACCGCGCCGCCCATGCCGCCCTGCTGCGAGCGGCGGCCGCCGCCTCCGTACGGGTCCTGGTAGGCGCGTACGTCCGCCTCCGCGAGCTGCTGCGCCTGCCGGGCGAGGGAGTCCGCCTGCTGTGCCTCCGCCAGCGCGGCCGCCGGGTCCGAAGTGGTCACCGACACCGACCGCTCCAGGTGCCGCTGCGCCTCCGCCAGCCGGGTGCGGGCCTGGCTGCCGACGGCCCCGCGGCTGGTGGTGATGTAGTCCGCGGCCGCGCCGATCGCGCTGCGGGCCGACAGCAGGGCCTGGTCCAGCAGGGCCGCGGCCCGCTGGCGGCCCGTTTCGCGTTCCCGGGCTCCGGCGAGCGCCTCGTCCAGGGCCGCGTCGGCCTCCTCGATCCGGCGCAGGGCGTCGATCGGGTCGTACCGGCCCGCGCCCTGCTCCGCCCGTACGTCGGCCAGTACGGACTCCGCCCGCCCGATCCGGCCGCGCAGGTCCGCCGTGGAGACCCCTTCCGCGGTCCCGGTCAGCAGCCCGCGGGCGTCGGCGAGGTCGGTCTCGGTCTCGTTCAGGGCGCCGGTCAGTTTGCCCGCCGCCTCCGCCAGCTCCTGCGCGCGCCGCTCCACCGCGTCCACCAGGGTGGCCGCCTGGTCGACGGCCCCCTCGGCGGCCCGTACGTGCACGGCCGCCTTGCCGTTGTCCCCGCCGTCCACGGCCGCGCGCGCCTCGCCGAGGCTGGTGGTGGCGAACAGCAGCCGGTCCTGGGCCTGTTCGGCGTTGGAGGCCACGGGCGCGGACGCGGAGTCGGCGTACCGCTGGGCCAGCGCGGTCAGGGTGGCCTGCGCCGTCGTGGTCCGGCCGGTCAGCGCGCGGAAGTGCGCCTGTACGGTCTCCAGCGCCTGCGGGGCGTTCTTCTCCAGCGCGCGCAGCCGGTCGAAGTCGGCCGATTCGGCGTCCAGGCGCCTGCTGGCCTCCGTGCAGCGGGCCACGATCTCGTCCAGCATCCGGCGCCGGGTCGCGTCGTCCTCGGGATAGGCGTCGTCGAGCTGCTGGCGCAGCCGGAAGGCGTGCGTCAGCTCGTCCTTGGCGTAGGCCAGGGCCTCGGTGAAGGGGCCCACGGCCGCCTCGCCGAACTGGGCCGAGGCGAAGCCGAGTTCCTCGGTGCTGGTGCGGACCGCGTCGTCGGTCTCCACCAGCAGGGCCTTGGCCTTGGCGTCGAGTTCGGCGAGCGGCAGCCGGGGCGGGCCCTGGTCGCCCCAGCCCGAGCTGACGGTCGTACCGCGGCCGGCCGGTCCCTTGCGCTTGCGGCGGCTGTAGGCGTACACGCCGAGCGCGCCCGCGGCGCCGACCGCGACCACGGGGAGCACGAAGTCGCCCACCCCGTTCTCGGCGTCGGCCTTGTCCCCGCCGGGATCCGCGATGCCCGGGGTGATCGCCGGGACCGGTACCGGCCGCCCGGCGAGCACGGCGTCGTAGCCGTTGGCCGCGCCGATCGCCGCGCCCGCCCAGTCGTTCTCCTTCAGGGCGGGCTCGATGGCGCTGCGGGCGACGGCCGCGAGCTGTTCCTTGGTGAAGCCGGAGTCGACGTCGGCCGAATACGCGTACTGCCGGGCCCCGGTCGCCACCGCGAGCAGGACGTCGTTCTGCCCGAGGCCGCTGCGCTGCGCGGTGGCATCGGCCCAGCTCTGGGCGGAGCGGCCGGAGAAGTCGCGCACGTACGCCACGAACAGCTGGATGCGCCGGTCGGTGTACAGCTTGTCGAGGGCGGCGGCCACGGCGGGCTCGCGGTCGCCCAGGGCGCCGACCCGGTCGGTGATCTGGCCCTGCTGCGACAGGGTGACGGGATCGTCGGCCCGGGCGGCCGGGGCCCCGGCCGCGCCCTGGACGCCGAGCGCGAGCAGCGCGGCGGCCAGGGCGAGGGTGGCCCGCAGGGGTATCCGGGCGGTGGCGCTCGTCTTCGTCCTGCTTCTCGGCCTGACTCTCAGCGGGATCACATTTGGGAGGTTATGGGGGGTTCGATCCCCCCGCACCCCGAGCCCGCACCCGAGCCTCGCCCCGCGGGATCACTCCTTGCGGCGGGAGATCTTCGAGCCCAGCCAGACCAGCGGGTCGTACTTGCGGTCCACCGCCCGCTCCTTCAGCGGGATCAGCGCATTGTCGGTGATCTTGATGCCCTCGGGGCAGACCTCCGTACAGCACTTGGTGATGTTGCAGTAGCCCAGCCCGTGCTCCTCCTGGGCCGTCCGCTTGCGGTCCAGCCCCTGTTCGGCGGCCGCGTCCAGCGGGTGCATGTCCAGCTCCGCCACCCGCATCAGGAACCGCGGCCCCGCGAAGGCGGCCTTGTTCTCCTCGTGGTCGCGCACCACGTGGCAGGTGTCCTGGCACAGGAAACACTCGATGCACTTGCGGAACTCCTGCGAGCGCTCCACGTCCACCTGCTGCATCCGGTACTCGCCCGGCGCCACCCCGCGCGGCGGGACGAAGGCCGGGACCTCGCGCGCCTTCGCGTAGTTGAAGGACACGTCCGTCACCAGGTCCCGGACCACCGGGAACGCCCGCAGCGGGGTGACCGTGATCGTCTCCTCGCGGGAGAAGGTCGACATGCGGGTCATGCACATCAGCCGCGGCCGCCCGTTGACCTCCGCGCTGCACGAGCCGCACTTGCCCGCCTTGCAGTTCCAGCGGACCGCGAGGTCGGAGGCCTGGGTGGCCTGGAGCCGGTGGATGATGTCGAGGACGACCTCGCCGTCGTTCACCTCGACGGTGAAGTCCCGCAGTTCACCGCCCTCGGCGTCGCCCCGCCAGATCCGGAAACCGGCTTCGTAGCTGCTCACGCGTGGAGCTCCTCTTCGGAGAGGTACTTGACCAGCTCTTCCTTCTCGAAGAGCGCGAGCAGGTCCGGGCGGACGGGCTCGGTCCGGGTGTGTTCCAGGGCGATCCGGTCGGCCGCCGGGTCGGCGGGGACGGCCGGATCCACCGGCACCGGGCGGCACAGCAGGTTCACCGGGCGCCAGGACCGTTCCATGGCCGGGCAGTCCTCCCGGGTGTGGCCGCCGCGGCTCTCGGTGCGCTCCAGGGCGGCCCGGGCCACGCACTCGCTGACCAGCAGCATGTTGCGCAGGTCCAGGGCCAGGTGCCAGCCCGGGTTGAACTGGCGGTGCCCCTCCACCCCGGCGCGGGCCGCCCGTACGCGCAGCCCCGCGAGCCGCTCCAGGGCCTCGGCCATCTCGCCCGCCCGCCGGATGATCCCGACCAGGTCGTTCATCGTCTGCTGGAGTTCCTGGTGGAGGGTGTACGGGTTCTCCGCGCCCTCCTCCGCGTGGAAGGGGGCCAGCGCCTCCGCGGCCGCCTCGTCGACCTCCCGCTGCGAGACGGCGGGCAGGGCGGCGGCGAGCCCGGCGGCGTACCCGGCCGCGTGCAGCCCGGCCCGGCGGCCGAAGACCAGCAGGTCGGACAGGGAGTTCCCGCCGAGCCGGTTCGAGCCGTGCATCCCGCCCGCGACCTCGCCCGCCGCGAACAGCCCGGGCACCCCGAGGGTGGCCGCGGTGTCCGACTCGACGGCGATGCCGCCCATCACGTAGTGGCAGGTCGGGCCGACCTCCATCGGCTCCGCGGTGATGTCGACGTCCGCCAGCTCCTTGAACTGGTGGTACATCGACGGCAGCCGCCGCTTGATCTTCTCGGCCGGCATCCGGGTGGACACGTCCAGGAAGACCCCGCCGTGCGGGGAGCCGCGGCCCGCCTTGACCTCGGAGTTGATCGCGCGGGCCACCTCGTCGCGGGGGAGCAGCTCGGGCGGGCGCCGGTTGTTGTCCGGGTCCTCGTACCAGCGGTCGCCCTCCGCCTCCGATTCGGCGTACTTCTCCTTGAAGACGTCCGGGACGTAGTCGAACATGAACCGCTTGCCCTCGCTGTTGCGCAGCACCCCGCCGTCACCGCGCACCGACTCGGTGACGAGGATGCCCTTGACCGAGGGCGGCCAGACCATGCCGGTCGGGTGGAACTGCACGAACTCCATGTTCAGCAGCGGCGCCCCGGCGAGCAGGGCCAGCGCGTGGCCGTCGCCGGTGTACTCCCAGGAGTTCGAGGTGGTCTTGAAGGACTTGCCGATGCCGCCGGTGGCCAGCACCACCGCGGGGGCCTCCAGGACGAAGAAGCGGCCGGTCTCGCGCTCGTAGCAGAAGGTCCCCGAGACCCGCTGCCCGTCCTTGAGACTGCGATCTTTCAAAACCCTGGTCACCGTGCACTCCTGGAAGACCTTGAGCCGGGCCTCGTGGTCCCCGTACTCCTTGAAGTCCTCCTGCTGGAGCTGGACGATCTTCTGCTGGAGGGTCCGGATCAGCTCCAGGCCCGTCCGGTCGCCCACGTGCGCGAGGCGCGGGTACTCGTGGCCGCCGAAGTTGCGCTGGGAGATCTTCCCGTCGGGCGTCCGGTCGAAGAGCGCCCCCCAGGTCTCCAGCTCCCAGACCCGGTCGGGCGCCTCCTTGGCGTGCAGCTCCGCCATCCGCCACTGGTTCAGGAACTTGCCGCCGCGCATCGTGTCGCGGAAGTGGACCTGCCAGTTGTCGTGCTCGTTGACATTGCCCATGGAGGCGGCGATGCCCCCCTCGGCCATGACCGTGTGGGCCTTGCCGAAGAGGGACTTGCAGATCACCGCCGTACGGGCGCCCCGCTCGCGGGCCTCGATCGCGGCCCGCAGTCCGGCGCCGCCCGCACCGACCACGACCACGTCCCACTGCTGCCGGTCGACTTGAGCCATGTCAGAAGATCCTCGGGTCGTCGAAAGCACCGCTGGCCAGCAGGTACACGTAGAAGTCGCAGAGCGCGACGCTGATCAGGGAGGCCCAGGCCAGCTGCATGTGGCGGGAGTTGAGCCTGCTCACCCAGCCCCACAGCCGGTAGCGCACCGGGTGCTTGGAGAAGTGCTTGAGCTTGCCGCCCATGATGTGGCGGCAGGAGTGGCAGGACAGCGTGTAGGCCCAGATCAGCGCGATGTTGGCGACGAAGAGCAGGGTGCCGAGGCCCATGTGCCCCCACGCGTAGTGCTCGTCGCGGAAGGTCAGCACGGTGTCGTAGGTGAGGATCCCGGCGACCGGGACCGCCGCGTAGAAGAAGTACCGGTGCATGTTCTGGAAGATCAGCGGGAAGCGGGTCTCGCCGGAGTACTTCGCGTGCGGCTCGGCGACCGCGCAGGCCGGGGGCGAGGCCCAGAAGCCCCGGTAGTAGGCCTTGCGGTAGTAGTAGCAGGTGAGCCGGAAGCCGAGCGGGAAGACCAGGATCAGCAGGGCGGGGGAGAGGCCCCACCAGCTGCCGAACAGATCGAGGTTGGGGCCGCCGCGCATCGTCTCGCAGTTCTCCGCGAGACACGGGGAGTAGAAGGGGGAGACGTAGGGGGCCGCGTAGTAATCGGCGTTGGAGAAGGCCCGCCAGGTCGAGTAGACGATGAAGGCGAGCAGCCCGGCCGCGGTGCCGGCGGGGGCCAGCCACCACCGGTCGGTGCGCAGGTGCCGGGCGGCGATCGCGGCGCGGGAGGCACCGTGCACGCCGGTCAGGGGTCGGGATGGTTCCGTGCCTGTGGCCAAAGGGGACTCCGGGAGGAGTGGAGGGGTGGCCCAGGAGACCCGGCCGCCGTCGCTGGGGGCGGGGCCGGGTCCGGTGGGGTGTGCGCGGAGCGTAGCGCTGTGTCAGGGAGCGCGGCGGTCGCGGGCGCCGAGGCCCTCGTCGTCGGAGTCCGTCCACAGCGAGCTGTCGTACGGGGTGTCCGGGACGGTGACCATCGCGTCCCGGCCCGGAGGCTTGGAAGCGGCCGGTGTCTGCCGGGCGACGTCCTTCTCCAGCTGCTCCACCGAGCGGACCAGCTCGTTCAGATTGCGCCGTACGGCGGTCAAATCGTCTTGCAGGGACATGACTTGCCCTCACTTCCGCTGGGTGCGGTGGCAACGCTCATGTGCGCCTGCGAGTGTCGCGCCTCCCGTCCCCGGTTGTGAAGGGACGTGCAGCGATTGCGGGCGCGCAGGCGCGAACTGTGCGCCCCTCCCTGCACCCCATTTTCATCCCTCTTACGGGGGAACGCGCGCCCGGACGGCACGACCGATTGGTCCGCACGGGTGGGGTTCGCGGCGTGGCGAGGGGCGGCTGCGGAAGCTGCGGCAGGTGGTCGATTTCAGTGGGCTCATCACCAGTGTGATCAGCTCCATATACCCCCAAACGTGATCATGCCACCCCGAGTCCCGCCCCGCTCAGCCCCGCCCCGGAGGTACCACCCATGTCCCAGAGAAGGCGCAGGTCCTTGGCGCTCCTGACCTCGGGAGTCCTCGCACTGCCGCTGCTGACGGGCTGCGGGGCCGATGACGAGGGCGGCCCGGCCGCCGCCGGTCAGGACATCTCCGCCACCACGCGCGACCTGGTGGCCGACGGCGGGTCGGTGCGCTGGGCCGTCGACGCGCTGCCCGAGACCCTCAACACCTTCCAGGCGGACGCCGACGCCACCACCGCGCGGATCGCCGGTGCCGTCCTGCCGCAGCTCTTCCTCATGGACGCCAAGGGACGGCCCGCCGCCAACCCCGACTTCCTGGAGAAGGCCGAGGTCATCCAGCGCGAGCCCAAGCAGGTCGTGCTCTACAAGCTCAACCAGAAGGCGGTGTGGAGCGACGGCCGCGAGGTCGGCGCACCCGACTTCGTCGCCCAGTGGCGGGCCCTGAGCGGCAAGGACTCCGCGTACTGGACGGCCCGCAACGCCGGGTACGACCGGATCGAGAAGATCGAGCGCGGCGCCAATGACCTCGAAGTCAAGGTCACCTTCGCCAAGACCTACACCGACTGGCGCTCCCTGTTCAGCCCGCTCTACCCCAAGCAGGTCACCGGCAGCCCCGAAGCCTTCAACGAAGGCGCGCGCGGCGCCCTCAAGGTCACCGCCGGCCCCTTCAACCTCGGCGCCGTCGACAAGAAGGCCGGCACCGTGGCCCTCTCCCGCAACCCGCGCTGGTGGGGCCGCCCGGCCAAGCTCGACTCCCTCGTGCTGACCGCCGTACCCCGCGCCGAGCGGGCCGCCGCGCTGGCCGCGGGGAAGCTGGACCTGGCCGAGATCGACCGCGGCGGCGCCGACCGCATCGCTCTGGCGCACCGGGACGCCGCACAGCCGCACGGCGCCGCGCCCGCCCACGGCCCCGGCGCCGCGGTGACCGCCGCCCAGGCCACGCTCTCCTGGGCGGTCGCCTTCGGCGCCGACGAGGGCAAGGCCAGGGACGAGCAGGAGACGCGCAAGAAGAACGCCGAGGCGGCCGCCGCCTACGCCGCCCAGCAGAACGCCCTGCGGGGCTTCGCCGTGCGCAAGTCCCTGGAGCCCGCCTACACCCAGCTCGCGCTGAACGGGGCCTCCGGACCGCTGGCCGACGAGCGGGTCCGCCGGGCGGTGGCCCGCGCGCTGGACCGCCAGTCCCTCACCGACATCGTGCTGAAGCCGCTGGGCCTGCCCGCGAAGCCGGTCGGCAGCCACCTGGCCCTGGAGGGGCAGCGCGCGTACGCCGACAACAGCGACGCGCTGGGCGGCCAGGACACCCAGGCCGCCCAGGCCCTCCTCGCCGACGCGGGCTGGCGCAAGGGCGGCAAGCTCTCGGACCCGGCGGCCAAGGCGGGCTCCGAGAGCGACAAGAAGGACGACGGGAAGACCCCGGCCCGCCCGGGAGCCGCGGCCCCCGGCGCCCAGGCCGCGGCTCCCGCCGATGGCGACGGCACCGGCTGGGAGGGGAAGTTCGTCGTGGGCGAGGACGAGCGCAACGGCGCCCGCCCGCCCGCGGGTCTGAACCCGGCCCTGCGCCCGGCCCTGCGCCCGGCCCTGCGCCCGGCCCCGCTGCCCGGCCTGCGCCCCGGCGACCGCCCGGCCCGCCCGGGCGACGAGAGCGCCCACCGGCCCGAGGGCCCGGTCGAGCAGCGCGCGGGCGGCCTCCCCGAGGGCGACTACCGCTACGCCCCCGACGGGGAGATCGTCGACGCCGACCGCTTCGCCACCGGGGCGAACCGGCCCTCCCCGGTGCTGGCGGCCGTACCGCTCGCCGAGCAGCAGGAGGCCGCCCTCCTCGCCCAGGCCGCCGCGGTCGACGACGGCAAGCGCAATCCGGCCCTGGACGCCGGGTCGGCGCCGGCCGAGGAGCAGGGCGAGAAGGCCAGCCCGGCGCCCGCGCCCGCCAAGCACGCCGTCCGCACCTCCGGCGCGATGCTCGCCAAGGACGGCAAGCCGCTCACCCTGCGCTTCGTGCTCCCCTCGGGCCCCGGTTCCGAGGCCCTGCGCACGGTCGGCGAGCGGATCTCCCAGATGCTGCAGAAGGTCGGCATCCAGACCGAGCTGACCAAGGTCGCCGACGCGAGCTTCTTCAAGGACCACATCGCCTCGGGCCAGTACGACCTGGCTCTGTACTCGTGGCCCGCGACCGCCTTCCCCGCCACGGACGCCCGGCCGATCTTCGCCAAGCCCTCGCCCGCCGCCGACGGCTCGCTGAGCGTCGAGCAGAACTACACCCGGGTCGGCACCGACCGGATCGACCAGCTGTTCGACCAGGCGCTCGGCGAGCTGGACGAGGATCAGTCCCGCGACCTGATGCGCAAGGCGGACGCCCGGATCTGGGCCGCCGCCGGGTCCATCCCGCTCTACCAGCGCCCCGAGCTGGTGGCGGCCAAGCCCAATCTGGTCAACGCGGGCGCCTTCGGTCTGGGAGCGCCCCGGTTCCAGGACATCGGCTGGATGAAGTCCCCGGCCGAGGTGAAGGCGGCGCAGGAGAAGAAGGAAAAGGCCGCGAAGAAGAGCTGACCTGACACCCAAGTCCGGGTGAACAAGCTCAGAAGTGACTCAAGTCCCTTGCCCGCCGGTGCACCGGCGGGCAAGGTCGTACGTACCCATTGACCCGCAGGAACACCGGCCGGGACCCCCCACCCCATCCCCGGCCCAGCAGCCCCCGCGACCCCGTCGCGGTCAGCCCTCCGGCCCCTTGACAGACCCCCCGGCGTGCGGTTCCCGCCACGCAACGTACGATGGGGTAAGGCCGTGGCAGGTTTTTCCGCCCGGCGGGCGCGCGTGCCGGACCGTACGCGACGCCATCCACGATTCCGGGAGAAGCGCCGCCAGTATGACCACGCGCCACGACATTCGTAATGTAGCCATCGTCGCCCACGTCGACCATGGCAAGACGACCCTCGTCGACGCCATGCTGAAGCAGGCAGGTGCCTTCGCCGCCCACCAGCACCTCGACGACCGCATGATGGACTCGAACGACCTGGAGCGCGAGAAGGGCATCACCATTCTCGCGAAGAACACCGCGGTCAAGTACCACCCGAAGGAGGGTGGCGCGCCGATCACGATCAACATCATCGACACCCCGGGCCACGCCGACTTCGGTGGCGAGGTCGAGCGCGGTCTGTCGATGGTGGACGCGGTCGTCCTCCTCGTCGACGCCTCCGAGGGCCCGCTGCCGCAGACGCGCTTCGTGCTCCGCAAGGCGCTCCAGGCGAAGATGCCCGTCATCCTCTGCATCAACAAGACCGACCGCCCCGACTCGCGGATCGACGAGGTCGTCAACGAGACGTACGACCTCTTCCTCGACCTGGACGCGGACGAGGAGCAGATCGAGTTCCCGATCGTCTACGCCTGCGCCCGTGACGGCGTCGCCTCGCTGACCAAGCCGGAGGACGGCACCGTCCCGGCCGACAGCGAGAACCTGGAGCCGTTCTTCTCGACGATCCTGGCGCACGTGCCGGCCCCCGAGTACGACGAGGCCGCCCCGCTCCAGGCCCACGTCACCAACCTCGACGCCGACAACTTCCTGGGCCGCATCGCCCTGGTCCGCGTCGAGCAGGGCGAGCTGCGCAAGGGCCAGACCGTCACCTGGATCAAGCGCGACGGTTCGCAGTCGAACGTCCGCATCACCGAGCTGCTCATGACCGAGGCGCTCACCCGCAAGCCGGCCGAGGTGGCGGGCCCGGGTGACATCTGCGCGGTCGCCGGCTTCCCCGACATCATGATCGGCGAGACCCTCGCCGACACGGAGAACCCGATCGCGCTCCCGCTGATCACGGTCGACGAGCCGGCGATCTCCATGACCATCGGTACGAACACCTCCCCGATGGTCGGCCGCGGCGGCAGCGGCAAGGGCGCGGACGCCAAGTCCGCGGTCAAGGACCGCAAGGTCACCGCCCGCCAGGTCAAGGACCGTCTGGACCGCGAGCTGATCGGTAACGTCTCGCTCCGCGTCCTGGACACCGAGCGCCCCGACGCCTGGGAGGTGCAGGGCCGCGGTGAGCTGGCGCTGGCCATCCTGGTCGAGCAGATGCGCCGCGAGGGCTTCGAGCTGACCATCGGCAAGCCGCAGGTCGTCACCCAGCTCGTCGACGGCAAGGTGCACGAGCCGGTCGAGCGCATGACCATCGACGTGCCCGAGGAGCACATGGGCGCGGTCACGCAGCTCATGGGTGTCCGCAAGGGCCGTATGGACAACATGTCGAACCACGGCTCCGGCTGGGTCCGCATGGAGTTCGTCGTTCCGTCCCGTGGCCTCATCGGCTTCCGTACGGAGTTCCTCACCAACACCCGCGGTACGGGCATCGCCCACTCGATCCACGAGGGCCTGGAGCCGTGGTTCGGCGAGCTGAAGACCCGTAACAACGGTTCGCTGGTCGCCGACCGCGCCGGTTCGGTCACGCCGTTCGCGATGATCAACCTGCAGGAGCGCGGCGTCCTGTTCACCGACCCCGGCACCGAGGTGTACGAGGGCATGATCATCGGCGAGAACTCGCGCGCCGACGACATGGACGTGAACATCACCAAGGAGAAGAAGCTCACCAACATGCGTGCGGCTTCCGCGGACAACACGGAGAACGTGGTGCCCCCGCGCAAGCTGTCGCTGGAGCAGTCCCTGGAGTTCTGCCGCGACGACGAGTGCGTCGAGGTGACCCCGGAGGCCGTCCGCATCCGCAAGGTCGTTCTGGACCAGAAGGAGCGCGGTCGTACGACTTCGCGCGCCAAGCGGTAGTTGCCGCGAGCGTCACGTTTTGTGATACGGCCCCTTCCCCACGGACTCCGTGGTGGAGGGGCCGTTCGCTTTTGTCAACCGGATTGTCTCGTTCTTGTGTCCGTATATCGGGCATCACACTCCGGAAGGTGTACTAACCGTCCGTTTCGCGGGTGTCTGTCTAGGCTCAGTTTGTCCGTATATCGGGCTACTGACCTGTAGTGATGTTGTCAAAACGAGACCCTTTAAGTGTGGTTTACGGGTCGGCTGTACTTAATAGTTGGCACCAAGCTCGGGTCAATGGGTCACACACTGTGGGGAGTGTCGACTCACGAGCACACTGTGGGTAACTCATCGCACAAGCGCCGTCAGGGGTGTCGGCGCGCGACCGAGTGCCCCGTCTTGTTGTGACAAGTGGACTCATGAGGAGGAAACCCATGCGTGGTGCTCAGAGCGCCAAGTGGGTCGCGGGCGCGGCAATCATTGCCCTGGCCGCGACTGCCTGCGGTGGCGGCGGGGACAAGAAGGATGCGGGTGCCGCCGGCGGCACCTTCCGCCTCGGTATCACCGAGCCGGTCGCGGTCGACCCGTTCAACGCCCAGGAGTCCGAGGGCTCCCTGGTCGCGCACAACCTCTTCACCGGCCTGTACAGCGCGACGCCGGACGGCAAGCTGAAGCCGGCTCTGGCCGAGTCGTTCACCACGAGCGACGACGGCAAGACCTGGACCTTCAAGATCAAGGCCGGCACCAAGTTCACCAACGGTGAAGTGGTCGACGCCGAGTCGTTCATCCGCGGCTGGACCCGCACCGTCGCGAAGGCCTCGGCCTCCGACGTGGCGTACCCGATGGACGGAATCGTCGGCTACAAGGAGCTCAACGGCGGCACCAGCGACAAGTTCGCCGGTCTGTCGGCTCCGGACGCCAACACGCTGAAGGTCGAGCTGTCCGCGGCTGACTTCGAGTTCGACAAGAAGACCGTTCACACCGTCTTCAGCCCCGTCCCGAAGGTCGCCGGCGCCGCCAGCAACAAGGCGTACAACGACGCTCCCATCGGCAACGGCCCCTTCAAGATGGAGGGTTCGTGGCAGCACAACAAGTCCATCACCATGGTCCGTAACGACGACTACGGCCTGGAGAAGGCGAAGCTCGCCAAGGTTGAGATCTCGATCCTCAACTCGGCCAACGCCGCGACCCTTGAGTACCAGGGTTACCAGTCGGGCAGCTTCGACTGGGCGCGCATGCCCACGCCGCAGCTCCCGGTCGCCAAGGCCAAGTACTCGGCGAAGAAGCAGTGGATCGAAGGCGACACCTCGGGTATCAACTACCTGGTCGTCTTCAACCAGAACGCGCCGATGAACAACCCGGACGCGCGCAAGGCGATCTCCTACGCGATCGACCGGGACGCCATCGCCAAGGGCGTCTTCCAGGGCATGCAGAAGCCCGCCACCTCCGTGCTCCCGCCGTCGTTCGCGGACACGTACACCAACAACCTCTGCACCTCCTGCATCAAGCAGGACAAGGACAAGGCCAAGGAGTACGCGGCCAAGGGCAACCTGAAGCCGGGCACCGTCCTGGACTTCGGCTACAACACCGGTGGCGGCCACGAAGAGTGGGTCCAGGCCATCGCGCAGCAGCTGAAGGACGTCCTCGGCCTCGAGGTCAAGCTGAACGGCAAGCCGTTCAAGGAGGCCCTGTCGCAGCAGCAGGACAAGGCGACCGCCGGTATCTGGCGTTCGGCGTGGGGCGCGGACTACCCGACCCCGGACAACTTCCTGTTCCCGCTGCTCGACTCGGGTTCGATCAACGAGGACCCGGCGACGGGCAAGGCCCAGGGTGACAACCGCGGCCGCTACAGCAACCCGAAGTTCGATGAGCTGATCACGAAGGCTCGCGCCACCAAGGACCCGGCCGCTCGCGCCGCGGTCTACAAGGAGGCCGAGAAGATCGCGGTCGAGGACGACCAGGCGCTCATCCCGACGTGGAAGCGTACGCAGTACCGCCTCGCGAACACGGACAAGTTCAGCAACATGGCGATGGACTTCTTCGAGGACCCGAACCTCGCGGAGATCTCCGCCAAGTAGGCGTACTTCTTCACCAAAGTAGGTAGGCGAGGGCTGTGGGGGCCGAAGTAACTTCTTCGGTCTCCACGGCCTTCGCTCAGTCCCGGGCGCACCCCTCATCTCTCCCGTTCCGCGCCCGGATGCGGCCAATCTCCCGATCGGATGATGCCGCCAACCCCCACGCTCAGTATGTGAAGGAGGCATCGTGGGCAGATATGTGATCCGGCGGCTCGGACAGATGGTGGTCGTCCTCTTCGGTGCGACGATTATTCTCTTTGGCTGTCTCTTCGTGCTTCCGGGCGACCCGGTGGGTTCGCTCGGCGGTGACAAGGCCCGCGACCCGGCAGTGGTGCAAGCGCTCCGTGAACGCTACGGACTCAACGACCCGCTGCCGGTCCAGTACGGCAACTTCGTCAAGAACCTCGTGCAGGGCGACCTCGGTGAGGACTTCACCCAGCGGCGCCCCGTGACCGAGGTGCTCCAGCCCAAGCTCGTGAACACCGCCGAGCTCGCGCTGCTGGCGATCGTCCTCGACATCGTGATCGGCCTGTTCGCCGGCCTGATCGCCGCGCTGTTCAGATACTCCTTCTGGGACGTACTGATCACGCTCCTCACCACCATGGCCGTCGGCTTCCCGTCCTTCGTGATCGGCATGGTGTTCCAGAAGATCTTCGTGATCCAGCTCGACTGGGTCCCGCTGATCTCGGACGGCACCTTCAAGTCGATGATCCTGCCCGCCTTCGTGCTGGCGATCCTCGACGCGGCGCTCGTGGCGAGGCTCATGCGCGGCACCATGCTGGAGGTGCTGCGGGCCGACTACGTCAAGACGGCCGTGGCCAAGGGTCTGCCGCGCCGGACCGTGCTGCTCAAGCACGTCATGCGGAACTCGATCATCCCGGTCGTCACGTACCTGGGTATCTCCTTCGGCGGACTGCTCGGTGGCGCACTCATCACCGAGGCGATCTTCAACTGGGACGGCATCGGCCTCGCGCTGGTGACGGCGGTTCAGCAGCAGAACAACCCGATCATCATCGGCGTGGTGACCTTCGGTGTCGCCGTGTTCGTGTTGCTCAACCTCATCGTCGACCTCTTGTACGCGGTCCTCGACCCCCGCATCCGTCTCGCCTGATCCCAGGCAGCCCGTTCTAGGAGTCATACCCATGACCGAGCTCACCAAGAGCACATCGGTGGGGGACGCGACCGCTGCGGCAGGGACCGCGAAGGCCGTCGAGGCCGAACCCGCGATCGCCCGTGTCACCCAGTGGGGCGAGATCCGCCACCGCTTCCTCGCCAACAAGCTGGCCGTCGTCGGCCTCGCCCTGGTCCTCGGCCTGTTCCTCGTCGCGATCTTCGCGCCGCTGATCGCGCCGCACGACCCGTACGCGCAGGACCTGACCAACACCCTGCAGGCCCCGGGTGGCGACAACCTGCTCGGTACGGACTCGCTCGGCCGCGACCAGCTCTCGCGCATCATCTACGGCAGCCGCATCGCGGTCATCGTCGGTCTCGCGTCGATCTTCCTGGCCTGCGCCATCGGCGTCGTCATCGGCGCCATCGCCGGCTACTTCGGCCGCGCCACCGACTCGGTGCTGATGCGCATAGCCGACGTCTTCTTCGCCTTCCCGCTGCTGATCGGCGCCATCGTGATCATCATCGGGATGGGCCGTGGTGTCACCCCGGTGATCATCTCGCTGGCCATCTTCTCCTGGCCGACGGTCGCCCGTCTGCTGCGCAGCTCGATCCTGTCGGTCCGCGAGGCCGACTACGTGCTGGCCGCGCGCGCCCTCGGCGCGGACACCCGACGGATCATCATCCGGCACATCCTCCCCAACTCCATCGCCGGTGTGATGGCCTACGCCGCCTTCAGTGTCGGCGGAGCCATCGTGGCCGAGGCGTCGCTGTCCTTCCTGGGCGTCGGCGTGAGCCCCGAGGTTCCCGAGTGGGGCAACATGCTCGCCGGTGCCAAGGACTTCATGGGTGTCAAGGACTACCTGTGGACCTACCCCAGCATCGCGATCGTGCTGACGGTTCTTGGCTTCGTTTTCGTCGGTGACGGGCTCCGCGACGCCCTCGACCCGAAGCTGCGCTAGAAGGGCGGCACCACAATGACTACTTCAAGCGTCACCGCAGAAGTGCCCCACCAGAGGGCATCCGACGCCGATGCGCCCGTCCTCGAAGTGCGTGACCTGCACGTCGAGTTCAAGACCCGCGAAGGCGTGGTCAAGGCCGTCAACGGCGTCAACTACAGCGTCTCCGCAGGCGAGACGCTGGCCGTGCTCGGCGAGTCCGGTTCCGGCAAGTCCGTGACCGCACAGGCCATCATGGGCATCCTCGACTCGCCCCCCGGGCGCGTCTCCCAGGGCGAGATCCTCTTCAAGGGCCAGGACATCCTGACCCTCCCGGAGAGCGAGCGGCGCAAGCTGCGCGGCCCGAAGATGGCGATGATCTTCCAGGACGCGCTCTCCGCGCTGAACCCGGTGTACTCCGTCGGCAACCAGCTGGGCGAGATGTTCCGCGTCCACCAGGGCATGTCGAAGAAGGACGCCAAGGCGAAGGCCATCGAGCTGATGGAGCGGGTGAAGATCCCGGCTGCCCGCAGCCGGGTCAACGACTACCCGCACCAGTTCTCCGGCGGCATGCGCCAGCGCATCATGATCGCGATGGCGCTCGCCCTGGAGCCCGACCTGATCATCGCGGACGAGCCCACCACGGCGCTCGACGTGACGGTCCAGGCCCAGGTCATGGACCTGCTGGCCGACCTGCAGCGCGAGTACAACATGGGTCTGATCCTGATCACCCACGACCTCGGCGTGGTCGCCGACGTCGCGGACAAGATCGCCGTGATGTACGCGGGCCGCATCGTCGAGCAGGCTCCGGTCCACGAGCTGTACGCGCGCCCCGCGCACCCGTACACGCGTGGTCTGCTGGACTCGATCCCGCGCCTGGACCAAAAGGGCGAAGAGCTCTACGCGATCAAGGGGCTGCCGCCCAACCTGCTCAAGATCCCGACGGGCTGCGCCTTCAACCCGCGCTGCCCGAAGGCGCAGGACATCTGCCGCACCGACGTCCCGGCCCTGCTGCCGGTGACCGAGCGCGACGGCATCGAACTGGTCGGCCGCGGCAGCGCCTGCCACTTCTGGGAGGAGCAGATCCATGGCTGAGCTGGACAAGAAGGACGACGCCGTGGATGACGCCACCCCGAGCCTGGCCGAGGTCGAGGTCGTCGACGTGGCGTCCGAGACGGCGGCCCTGGAAGCCATCGCGGCTCCCGTGGACCGCGGCGAGCCGATCCTGCAGGTGCGCAACCTGGTCAAGCACTTCCCGCTGACCCAGGGCATCCTCTTCAAGAAGCAGATCGGCGCGGTCCGCGCGGTGGACGGGGTCTCCTTCGACCTCCACCAGGGCGAGACCCTCGGCATCGTCGGCGAGTCCGGCTGTGGCAAGTCCACGGTCGCCAAGCTGCTGATGCTGCTGGAGACCGCGACGTCCGGCGAGGTGTTCTACAAGGGCACGGACATCACCAAGCTGTCGGGGAAGGCCCTCAAGGTCGTCCGCCGCAACATCCAGATGGTGTTCCAGGACCCGTACACCTCGCTGAACCCGCGCATGACGGTCGGCGACATCATCGGTGAGCCGTTCGAGATCCACCCCGAGGTGGCTCCCAAGGGCGACCGGCGCCGCAAGGTCCAGGAACTCCTGGACGTCGTGGGCCTGAACCCGGAGTACATCAACCGCTACCCGCACCAGTTCTCCGGCGGCCAGCGCCAGCGCATCGGCATCGCCCGCGGCCTCGCGCTCAACCCGGAGATCATCATCTGCGACGAGCCCGTCTCGGCGCTCGACGTGTCGGTGCAGGCGCAGGTCATCAACCTGATGGCGAAGCTGCAGGACGAGTTCAACCTCTCCTACATCTTCATCGCGCACGACCTCTCCATCGTCCGGCACATCTCCGACCGCGTCGGCGTGATGTACCTCGGCAAGATGGCGGAGATCGGCAGCGACCAGCAGATCTACGACCACCCGACGCACCCCTACACCCAGGCACTGCTCTCCGCCGTGCCGGTGCCGGACCCGGGTGCCCGCGAGGGCCGCGACCGGATCATCCTGTCGGGCGAGATCCCCTCCCCGGCCAACCCGCCGTCGGGCTGCCGCTTCCGCACCCGCTGCTGGAAGGCCGAGGACAAGTGCTCCACCGAGGAGCCGCTCCTCGCGATCCCGGAGCGCTTCAAGGGCCAGGACACCCCGGCCGCGCACGAGTCCGCGTGCCACTTCGCCGAGGAGAAGGCCGTTCTGGCCGTCTGACCCCGGCGTGCTGAGCGCCCGGTACCGGATCACCTCCGGTACCGGGCGCTTCCGCGTTCCCGGGCGGCCGGGCCCGCCGCCCGGTCCCCTGATAGGGGAAAACCTCGTTGCGCCGCCCCCGCCGTCCCCCCGACAGTGGAGCGATGCTGACCGTACGCCCCGCAGGGCCCGGAGACGCCGGTGACATCTGCGCACTGCTGAACACCATCGACCGGATCGAGATCGGCAGGCCGGAGACCGATCTGCGCACGGTCGAAGCCGATCTCCACCACCCCGACGTGGACCTCGCCACCGATTCCTGGCTCGCCTTCGACGGCGGGCGGCTCGTCGCCTACGCCCTCGTGTGGACGGACTCCGGACCGGGCCGGGTCGACTCCGACCACTACGTCCTGCCCGACCGGCAGGACGCCGGGGCGCGGCTGCTGGAGCTGATGGAGGCCCGGGCCCGGCAGATGGCCGCCGGAGCGCCGGGGGCCCGGCTGCGGCTCCAGCTCAACGTCCGGCCCACCCTGGACCTCGACCTGATCACCGGATACGGCTGGCACCCCGTGCGCCGCTACCAGGTGATGACCCTGGACCTCACCGCGGCCCCCTGGCCCGTCCCGGCGGTGCCCGCCGGGCTGAGCGGGCTGGTCCTGCGCGACTGCGCCGCCGACCCGGCCGACCCCCGCCGGGCCCACGCCCTGGTCGAGGACACCTTCGCCGCGCACTTCGGGCACGTGGAACGCCCGTACGAAGCCTGGCTGGACCACCTCGACGCCCGCGACCTGGACTGGTCCCTGGTGTGGATCGCGAGCCTGCCCGCGCTGGGCGACGTAGGCATCCTGCTGACCCGCGACGACCGTACGTCCATGGGCTGGCTCAGCCACATCGGCGTACGCGCGGACCAGCGCGGCCGGGGGATCGGCGGCCACCTGCTGCGCCACGGCACCGCCGTCTACGCGGCGCGCGGGCGCGACACGGTCGGCCTCGGCGTCGACACCGCCAACGAGAGCGGGGCGCTGGGCCTGTACGAGCGCCACGGCATGGGCGTGCACTTCGCCGTGGACACCTGGGAGCTGCCTCTTCGCTGACACCCCCTAACCCTCCGTCCACTCGCAGGGGTGACAGGCGTCCCCCGGGCGTGCCCAATCGGGCGCGCTTGGAGTGCGGGGACACCCCCATGGGGTGACATTGGGTCTCCAGTGAGTCTCGGTGAGTCTCGGGAGCCCAAGGAGGCACTCCATGCGCGGAGCCACCCACGCCAAGTGGGCCGCTTGTGCGGTCGCCGTCGCCCTCACGGCGACGGCCTGCGGCGGCGGAAGCGACAGCGGCGGGGGCGGTGGCGCCGGCATCATCAGCTCCTCCTGGGGCGACCCGCAGAACCCGCTGGAGCCCGCCAACACCAATGAGGTCCAGGGCGGCAAGGTCCTCGACATGCTCTTCCGCGGGCTCAAGCGCTACGACCCGAAGACCGGCGAGGCCAAGAACATGGTCGCCGACAAGATCGAGACGACCGACAGCCAGAACTTCACGATCACGCTGAAGGACGGCTGGAAGTTCAGCAACGACGAGCCGGTCACCGCCCAGTCCTTCGTGGACGCCTGGAACTACGGGGCGGACGTGCGCAGCAAGCAGAACAACTCGCCCTTCTTCAAGGACATCGTCGGCTACGCCGACGTCCACCCGGAGACCGGCGAACCCAAGGCCAAGACGATGTCCGGCCTGGTGGTCAAGGATGCCAAGACCTTCACGGTCGCCCTCAAGGAGAAGTTCTCCACCTGGCCCGACACCCTCGGCTACCAGGCGTTCTCCCCGCTGCCCAAGGGCTTCTTCACCGACCACGCCGGCTGGCTGAGCAAGCCGGTCGGCAACGGCCCGTACACGGTGGACTCGTACACCAAGGGCACGGCGATCAAGATGCGCAAGTGGGACGGCTACACGGGCGCGGACAAGGCGCAGAACGGCGGCGTGGACCTCAAGGTCTACACCGACAACAACACCGCCTACACGGACCTGATCTCCGGCAACCTCGACCTCGTCGACGACGTCCCGGCGCAGCAGCTGAAGAACGTCAAGAAGGACCTGGGCGACCGGTACATCAACCAGCCCGCCCTGATCATCCAGACGCTGACCTTCCCGCTCTACGACCCCGCCTGGGGCAAGCCCGGCATGGAGAAGGTCCGCCGCGGCGTCTCGATGGCGATCAACCGCGACGAGATCACCAAGCAGATCTTCCAGGGCACCCGCACCCCCGCCAAGGACTGGACCTCCGCGGCCCTCGGCGACAAGGGCGGCTACTCCGCCACCGCGTGCGGCGACGCCTGCAAGTTCGACCCGGCGCAGGCGAAGAAGCTGATCGAGGAGGGCGGCGGGCTGCCCGGCGGGAAGGTCACGCTCACCTCGAACGTGGACACCGGCTCGCACCGCGAGTGGATGGACGCCGTCTGCAACAGCATCAACAACGCGCTGGGCAAGGGCGCGGTCTGCACGGTCAACCCGGTCGGCACCTTCGCGGACTTCAGGAACCAGCAGAGCGCCTTCAAGCTGACCGGCCCCTTCCGCTCCGGCTGGCAGGCGGACTACCCGCTGATCCAGAACTTCCTGGAGCCGCTGTACTACACGGACGCCTCCTCCAACTACGGGAAGTTCAACAACAAGGACTTCGACAAGCTCGTCGACGAGGCGAACCAGGAGAGCGACACGGCGAAGGCCACGGCCAAGTTCCAGGACGCTGAGAAGATCCTCGCCGAGCAGATGCCGTCCATCCCGCTCTGGTACCAGAACGGCAGCGCGGGCTTCTCGGAGCGCGTCTCGAACGTCGCGCTCAACCAGTTCAGCGTCCCCGTCTACGACCAGATCAAGGTCAGCTGACGTCCCCACCAGAGCCCGGGCCTGCCGCCACCACCGTCACCATCAGTGATCCGGTGGCGGCAGTCCCGCCGACACCCTGGAGGCCTCCATGGGACGGTACGTGATCCGGCGGCTGCTCCAGATGATCCCGGTGTTCATCGGCAGTACGTTCCTGATCTTCTTCATGGTCTACGCGCTCGGTGACCCCGTCGCGGCGCTCTTCGGCGACAAGGCCCCCGACCCGGCCACCGCCGCCCGCATCCGCAAGGACCTCTTCCTCGACCAGCCCCTGTGGAAGCAGTACCTCCACTACATGGGCCAGATCTTCCAGGGCGACTTCGGCACCGCCTTCAACGGACAGAAGGTCACCTCCCTGATGTCCACGGCCTTCCCGGTCACCCTGCGCCTGACCATCGTCGCGATCGTCATCGAGGTCGTCGTCGGCATCACCCTCGGCGTGGTCAGCGGCCTGCGCCGCGGCAAGGCCATCGACCACACCCTGCTGGTGCTCACCCTGGTCGTCATCTCGGTGCCGACCTTCGTGACCGGGTACCTGCTCCAGTTCCTCCTCGGCGTGAAGTGGGGCTGGGTCCGGCCCACCGTCTCCCCGGACGCCCCCTTCAACGAGCTGATCCTGCCCGGCATCGTGCTCGCCCTGGTCTCCCTCGCCTACGTCACCCGGCTCTCGCGCACCTCCATCGCCGAGAACGTCAAGGCCGACTACGTCCGCACCGCGGTCGCCAAGGGCCTGCCGCGCCGCCGGGTCATCACCCGCCACCTGCTGCGCAATTCGCTCATCCCGGTCGTCACCTTCATCGGCACCGACATCGGCGCCCTGATGGGCGGCGCGATCGTCACCGAGCGCATCTTCAACATCCACGGCGTCGGCTACCAGCTCTACCAGGGCATCCTGCGCAACAACTCCCCGACGGTGGTGGGCTTCGTGACCATCCTCGTCATCGTCTTCCTGCTGGCGAACCTGCTCGTCGACCTGCTCTACGCGGTCCTGGACCCGAGGATCCGTTATGCCTGAGCCCGAGCGCGAGCCCGAGCGCTACGATCCGCTGCGCCCCGGATCGGGGGAGGCCATCGCCCCCACCGGCCAGGGCGGGGCGATGGATCTCGCCCTGGAGGAAGCCGAGAGCCTGGAGAAGCCGCTGGGGCCCGCACCGGGCGCCAGGGGCCCCCAGGAGAAGGCGCGTTCGCTGTGGTCCGACGCCTGGCAGCAGCTGCGCCGCAATCCCGTCTTCATCGTCTCCGCCCTCCTGATCGCCTTCCTCGTCGTCATCGCGATCTGGCCGCAGCTGATCGCGAGCGGCGACCCGCTGCGCTGCGACCTGTCCAAGTCCCAGCAGGGCCCCGCCTCCGGGCACCCCTTCGGCTACGACACCCAGGGCTGCGACGTCTACACGCGCACCGTGTACGGGGCGCGCGCCTCCATCACCGTCGGCGTCTGCGCCACCATCGGCGCCGCCCTCCTCGGCTCGCTCCTCGGCGGCCTCGCCGGGTTCTTCGGCGGCTGGGGCGACGCGCTGCTCTCCCGGGTCGCCGACATCTTCTTCGGCATCCCGGTCGTCCTCGGCGGCCTGGTCTTCCTCTCGGTGGTCACCAGCACCACGGTCTGGCCGGTGGTCGGCTTCATCGTGCTCCTCGGCTGGCCGCAGCTCGCCCGCATCGCCCGCGGCTCGGTCATCACCGCCAAACAGAACGACTACGTCCAGGCCGCCCGCGCGCTCGGCGCGAGCAACAGCCGGATGATGCTGCGGCACGTCGCGCCCAACGCGATCGCCCCGGTCATCGTCGTCGCCACCATCGCGCTCGGCACCTACATCGCCCTGGAAGCCACCCTGTCCTTCCTGGGCGTGGGCCTGCGCCCGCCCACGGTCTCCTGGGGCATCGACATCTCCAACGCCGCCTCCCAGATCCGCAACGCCCCGCACATGCTGCTCTACCCGGCGGGCGCGCTCAGCCTGACCGTGCTCGCCTTCATCATGCTCGGCGACGCGGTGCGCGACGCCCTCGACCCCAAGCTGCGCTGAGGAGTGGGCACCATGCTGCTCGAAGTCCGCGACCTCCATGTGGAGTTCCGTACCCGCGACGGGGTCGCCAAGGCGGTCAACGGCGTCACCTACTCGGTGGCGGAGGGCGAGACCCTGGCCGTGCTCGGCGAGTCCGGCTCCGGCAAGTCCGTCACCGCGCAGGCGATCATGGGCATCCTGGACATGCCCCCGGGCCGGATCGCGGGCGGCGAGATCCTCTTCAAGGGCCAGGACCTGCTGAAGATGAAGGAGGACGCCCGCCGCAAGATCCGCGGCGCCGACATGGCGATGATCTTCCAGGACGCGCTGTCCTCGCTGAACCCGGTGCTCAGCGTCGGCGCCCAGCTCGGCGAGATGTACGAGGTGCACCGCGGGATGTCCCGCAAGGACGCCCGCGCCAAGGCCGTCGAACTCATGGACCGGGTGAAGATCCCGGCCGCGAAGGAGCGGGTGGGGGACTACCCGCACCAGTTCTCCGGCGGCATGCGCCAGCGCATCATGATCGCGATGGCGATGGCCCTGGAACCCTCGCTGATCATCGCGGACGAGCCGACCACCGCCCTCGACGTCACCGTCCAGGCCCAGGTGATGGACCTGCTCGCGGAGCTCCAGCGCGAGCTGAACATGGGCCTGATCCTGATCACCCACGACCTGGGCGTGGTCGCCGACGTCGCCGACAAGATCGCCGTGATGTACGCGGGCCGGATCGTCGAGGCCGCCCCCGTCCACGAGATCTACAAGAACCCCGCGCATCCCTATACCCGCGGCCTGCTCGACTCCATCCCGCGCCTGGACCAGAAGGGCCAGGAGCTGTACGCCATCAAGGGCCTGCCGCCCAACCTGCTGGCCATCCCGCCCGGCTGCGCCTTCAACCCGCGCTGCCCGATGGCCCAGGCCGTCTGCCGCGGCGAGGTACCGCCGCTGGCCCAGGTGGCCGAGGACCGCACGAGCGCGTGCTACTTCTGGAAGGAGTGCCTCGGTGCCTGAAGCGATCCTCGAAGTCACCGACCTGGTCAAGCACTACCCGCTGACCCGGGGCATCCTCTTCAAGAAGCAGGTCGGCGCCGTCAAGGCGGTCGACGGGGTGTCCTTCTCCCTGCACCAGGGCGAGACCCTCGGCATCGTCGGCGAGTCCGGCTGCGGCAAGTCCACGGTCGCCAGGATGCTGGTCAACCTGGAACGGCCGACGGCCGGCGCGATCACGTACAAGGGCCAAGACCTCACGAAGTTGTCGGGCAAGGCCCTCAAAGCCGTCCGCCGCAACATCCAGATGGTCTTCCAGGACCCCTACACCTCGCTGAACCCGCGCATGACGGTGGGCGACATCATCGGCGAGCCGTACGAGATCCACCCCGAGGTGGCCCCCAAGGGCGACCGGCGCCGCAAGGTCCAGGAACTCCTGGACGTGGTCGGCCTGAACCCCGAGTACATCAACCGCTACCCGCACCAGTTCTCCGGCGGCCAGCGCCAGCGCATCGGCATCGCCCGCGGCCTGGCCCTGCGGCCGGAGATCATCGTCGCGGACGAGCCGGTGTCCGCGCTGGACGTCTCGGTGCAGGCGCAGGTGGTCAACCTGCTGGAGCGGCTGCAGGACGAGTTCGACCTGAGTTACGTCTTCATCGCGCACGACCTCTCCATCGTTCGCCACATCTCCGACCGGGTCGGCGTGATGTACCTGGGCCGGGTGGTCGAGATCGGCACCGACAGCCAGATCTACGACCACCCCACGCACCCCTACACCCAGGCGCTGCTCTCCGCCGTCCCCGTCCCGGACCCGGAGGCCCGCAAGCACCGCGAGCGGATCATCCTCTCCGGCGACGTGCCCTCGCCGGCCAACCCGCCCTCGGGCTGCCCCTTCCGCACCCGCTGCTGGAAGGCCGAGAACCGGTGCGCGCAGGAAGTGCCGCTGCTCGCGGTCCCGCTGGAGTTCCGCACCGCGGGCGGCCCGGCCGCCCACCCGTCGGCCTGTCACTTCGCGGCGGAGAAGCCGCTGACCCGGCCCGCGGCGCACCCGGAAGCGGAGCCTGCGCCACCGCCCGAAACGTAGCGCGCGACCCGCCGAAGAAGATCGCGCCGGGCGGGCAACCGGCTTAACATGGAGGCAACTTGACCGTCTCGGCGACGAGATCCGGGCGGGGGAATCTGATCGCCGTACGGTCCGTGCGGGTGCCGTCAGTCGTCCGGCGGGGCAGGAGCCCCGCCGGACGGTCATGTCGGGGCCCGTGCTCCTCCGTATGCGCGGCGTGCGCCCCTCGTGCTGCCGGTTCTCGATCGATGCGCTGGTACGGATAGTTATGATCCGTAGCGCACGGTGGGTATGTCTCCGCCGAGCACTACGAATCGATTCGATGTCCGCTCGACGTGGAGGTGAACCGCCGTGGCACTCTCGATCTCGGCCGTGGTGCTACTGGGGATCGTCGTCTTCCTGCTGGTCAGGAAGTCCGGTCTGAAGGCGGGGCACGCCGTCGTCTGCGTGCTGCTGGGCTTCTACCTGTCCAGTTCCTCGATCGCACCCACCCTCAGCCAGCTCACCACGAACGTCGCGGGCATGATCGGTGGCCTCAAGTTGTAGGGGCGCCTCGTAGGGTGGCCCCATGAACGGTCTTCCCGCCCGTCGTCTCCTCCTCGTGCACGCGCACCCGGACGACGAGTCGATCAACAACGGCGTCACCATGGCCAAGTACGCGGCCGAGGGCGCCCACGTCGCGCTGGTGACCTGCACGCTGGGCGAGGAGGGCGAGGTCATCCCGCCCGGCCTCGCCCATCTGGCGGCCGACCGCGACGACGCGCTCGGGGCGCACCGGACCGGTGAGCTGGACGCCGCCATGCGCGAGCTGGGCGTCACCGACCACGGATTCCTGGGCGGCCCCGGCCGGTTCCGGGACTCCGGGATGATGGGCGCCGAGCAGAACGACCGCCCCGGCTCCTTCTGGTCCGCCGACCTCGACGAGGCCGCCGGGTACCTGGTCGAGGTGATCCGCCGCGTCCGCCCCCAGGTGCTCGTCACCTACGACCCGGACGGCGGCTACGGCCACCCCGACCACATCCAGGCCCACCGGGTCGCCACCCGCGCCGCCGAACTGGCCGCGGACCCGGCGTACGGGGAGCACCTCGGCGCGCCCCACGCGATCGGGAAGGTCTACTGGAACCGGGTCCCGCGCTCGGTCGTCGAGGAGGGCTTCGCGCGGCTGCGCGCCGCGGGAACGCCCGCCTTCCCCGGCCTGGCCGCACCCGGCGACGTACCGGGCGTGGTCGCCGACGAGCGCGTCACCGCCGAGATCGGCGCCGGGGACGGGGAGCCGTACGCGGCGGCCAAGGCGGCCGCGATGCGCGCCCACGCCACCCAGATCGCCATCGACGGCTCCTTCTTCGCGCTCTCCAACGACCTGGCGCAGCCGCTGTTCACGCGGGAGTACTACGAGTTGGTGACCGGCCGCTCCGGCGCCCCGGCCGGAGAGCGCGAACGCGACCTCTTCGCGGGCGTCGCCGACGCGGCGGGAGCGGACGCGTGAGCGCGCCCCGGGTTTCCTCGGTCCCCGCCCGGACCGCCGCCCTCGCGGGACTGCTGGTGCTCGGCGCGGTGACCGGTGTGGCGGGCTGGCTCGTGGTCGACCTCTGGTTCCCCGGCGGCCTGCTGCTCGCCCTGCTGGCCCTGCTGGGGCTCTTCCTGGCGGGCCGTCTGGTCATCGGCAGCGGACTCGGCGTGGGCGTGCCCGTCATCGGGTGGTTCCTCGCGTACGTCCTGCTCGGCGTCCCGCGCGCCGAAGGGGACTTCCTGCTCAGTTCGACCGGAATCGGGATGTATGCCTACCTGCTCGGGGGCATCGTGCTCGCTGTGATCTGCGCCACCCTCCGCGCTCCGGCCGAGCAGCCGGTTTCGGCCGTGAGGCCCGGCAGGTGACGTGCCGTTGGGTGCTACGGGGGGACCCGCGCCCGGGGTTGTGAAACCGCCCGGCACGCCCCCTTTGCCCCATGCGCCGGTCCCCGGAGGAATGGCGTTGCCCACGGTGGTCAGTTGCGCCCCGGCGTCGGCCAGTATGGTGGACGGGCCGCCGAGCTGCCCGCGCACGGCACGCGGGCGGCGGAGCCAACCGGGAGATCCTGCCTTGAGTCGTGAAACTGACAGTTCGTCCTCCGGGCCCCAGGGCCGCGGTGGAGCCGCCTACCCGTCGGGTACGCCGCCGTACGGAACCGGCCAGTATCCGTCTACGGACGCCGCGGGTAACGCCCCGGAGGAGAAGCCTGTGACCTCGAAGTCGTCCACGCCCGCCGCGGACTCCGATGGACCCAAGACCGAAACGACGCTGACGACGCGGATCCGGATCAACATTCCGGGTTCGCGGCCGATCCCGCCCGTGGTCGTCCGCAAGCCGGTCGGCGCCACCGCCGCCGAGCCGGAGGCCAAGGACGCCCCGGCGGCGCCGCAGCGGCCCACCGGTGCGTCCGGCGGGTCCGGCGCGCCGTTCGGGCGCGCGGCCTCGGCGCCCGCGCCGTCGCCGCAGGGACCGCCGCCGGTCCCCGGCGCGCCCGAGGGGGGCGCCGAACCGGCGAGCAACTGGTTCGCCCCGCGCAAGGCCGGTCCGGGCGACGCCCCGGAGCCCGGCCAGGGCCCCGCCGCCGCCCAGGGCCCCGGCCCGGGTCAGGGGCCCGGCCAGGGCCGTCCCGGGCTGCCCGCGCGGCCCGGCCCGGTCGCCCGTACGAGCGGCCCCGGCGCGGGCTTCCCGCCCGCCCCGCCCGGCCCCCAGTCCAACGGCCAGTCCCACGGCCAGTCCCACGGGCAGCCGGGCGGCCCGTCCGGGCACTCCAACGGCGCCGGATTCGCCGCACAGCGCCCGTCGGGCCCGCCCGCCCCGCCCTCCGGCCCGCAGTCCCACGGCGGCGGCTACGGCTACCCGGGCGGCGCGCCCGGCGGCGCCCCCGCCCCGGCGCCCGGCTACGGCGCGGGTCCCGCCACGGGCACCCCGATGCCCCCGGCCGGGCCGACCACCGGCCCCGCCCACGGCTCCGTGCCCGTCGGCGGCCCCCCGCGGCTCGACGACGACACCGCCAACTTCGCCGCCCCGCGCTGGCCCGGCCCCGAGCTGAACGGCACCGGCCCCGCGGCCACCAGCGCCTTCCCGCCGCCCGGTCCCCAGCCCGGGAGCGGTTTCAGCCCGCCGCCCGTCCACGCCGACCCCGAGGACGGGAAGGCCAAGAAGGGCAAGAAGGGCAAGCAGCCGAAGGCCCCGGCCAAATCGGCCGCGTCCAGCGGATCCGCCGCGCCCGCCAAGAAGGCCAAGAAGGGCCGCTCCAAGGTGGTCCTGCTCGGCGGCGCCCTCTTCACCCTGGTCGCCGTCGCCTACGGCGCCGGACTGCTGCTCAACCACTCCGACGTGCCCAAGGGCACCACCGTCTTCGGCGTGGACATCAGTGGCACCCGCGACGACGCCGTGGCCAAGCTCCAGAACACCTTCGGGCCGCGCGCCGGCGCCCCGGTCAAGCTCACCGTGGGCGGCAAGCAGGTCGAGCTGAAGCCCGAGAAGGCCGGCCTGACCCTCGACAGCCAGACCACCGTCCGCAACGCCGCGGGCAGCGACTACAACCCGGTCACCGTCATCGGCTCGCTGCTCGGGCAGAAGCGGGTGGCCGAGCCGGTCATCCCGGTCGACGAGGAGAAGCTCCAGGTCGCCCTGGAGGAACTGGCGGGCACCGCGGGCTCCTCCGCCGAGGGCACGATCAAGTTCGAGCCGAACAAGGTCACGGCGGTCCCCGGCAAGGCGGGCACCTCCCTGGACGTGGACGCCTCGGTCACCAAGGTCGTGGCGGCGTACCGCGCCCAGGTCGCCGCAGGCAAGGCCGACCCGGTCGAACTGCCGACCGCCAGCCGGGCGCCGGTCATCAACCAGGCCGAGCTGAACCGCGCGATGAAGGAGTTCGCGGAACCCGCGATGTCCGGGAACGTGACCGTCAACGCGGGCGGCAAGTCCATCGTCTACGGCCCGGCCCGGTCGCTGCCCAAGATCCTCAGCATGACCGTCGTCGAGGGCAAGCTGGTCGAGAAGTACGACCTCGAAGCGATCAAGGAACTGACGGGGACCAACTTCGACGGGGTCCTCATCCCGCGCAGCACCGGCGACAAGACCGCGGTGACCCCGCAGGACATCGTCGGCGTCCTGCGCAAGGGGCTGCGCGGCAAGACCCCGGCCGAGCGGAACGTCACGATCGACATCAACCCCAGCTGACGCCTCGGGCGCAGCCGCGGGCCTGAGCCCCTGTCCGGAGATCCGGGCAGGGGCTCCGCCGTGCGCCCGACCCCCGCTGACCTGCCCTGTCATGCCAGACGCATGACATCTGTCAGCCCGCACCCACGACACGGGACACTGCCGCCGGCACCCCTGTCCTTGGGATTCTCGATCCATGACGACGACCACTGCGAAGACCACCGGGACCACCGTGGTGAGCTTCGAGAACGTGACCAAGAGCTACGGCGCGGTCCGCGCGGTCGACGGTCTCTCGCTGGAGCTGCACCCGGGCGAGACCGTCGCACTGCTGGGCCCGAACGGAGCCGGCAAATCCTCCACCCTCGATCTCCTCCTGGGCCTGCGCCCGGCGGACACCGGGTCGGTCACGGTCTTCGGCGGCACCCCCGGACAGGCCATCGCGGCGGGCCGGGTGGGCGCGATGCTCCAGAGCGGCGGCCTGATGGAGGAGGTCACCGTCCGCGAGCTGGTCACCCTCGGCTGCGCACTGCACCCGCGGGCCTACCCGGTCGAGGAGGTGCTGACCCGCGCGGGCATCACATCGATCGCCGACCGCAAGGTCAACAAGCTCTCCGGCGGCCAGGAGCAGCGGGTCCGCTTCGCCCTCGCCACGGCCGGGGCCAACGACCTGATCGTCCTCGACGAGCCCACCACCGGCATGGACGTCACCGCCCGTCAGTCCTTCTGGGCGACCATGCGCGAACAGGCCGACCAGGGACGTACGGTCCTGTTCGCCACCCACTACCTGGAGGAGGCCGACGCGATCGCCGACCGCGTCATCGTCCTCCACCGCGGCCGGATCCTCGCCGACGGCTCCGCCGCCGAGATCAAGGCCAAGGCCGGTGCCCGCAAGGTCTCCTTCGACCTCACCGAGCCCTTCGACGAGGCGCGGCTGCGCGAGCTGCCGTTCCTGACCCGGCTCGACGTCCACGGCTCCACCGTCAAGCTCCAGTCGCGCGACGCCGATGCCACCGTGCACGCCGTCTACGGCCTGGGCCTCTACCCGCGCAACCTCGAAGTCGCCGGGCTGGGCCTGGAGCAGGCATTCATCGCCCTCACCGAGGCCGAGGAGGCCGCCGCATCATGAACACGCTCGTCAAGCTCGAAATCACCCGCGCCCTGCGCAACAAGAAGTACCTCTTCTTCACCGTGATCTACCCCGCGGCGCTCTTCCTGATGATCGGCGGCACGCAGAGCGGCACCACCAAGGTCTACGGCACCGAACTGACGATGCCCGCCTTCTACATGGTCGCCATGGCCTCCTTCGGCGCCCTGACCGCCGTACTCGTCGGCCAGAGCGAACAGATCGCCAAGGAGCGCGAGAAGGGCTGGGTCCGCCAGCTGCGGCTCACCGCCCTGCCCGGCCACGGCTACGTCCTCGGCAAGATCGCCAGCGCCGCGATCCTCTCCCTCCCCGCGATCGTCGTCGTCTTCCTGGTCGCCGCGATCCTCAAGGGCGTACGGTTCGACGCCTGGCAGTGGGCCGCGCTCACCGGGTCCATCTGGGCCGGCAGCCTCGTCTTCGCCGCGCTCGGCGTGGCCATCGGCTACCTGGTCAGCGGTGACACCGCCCGCCCCGTCGTGATGATCATCTACTTCGGCCTGTCGATCCTCGGCGGCCTGTGGATGCCCACCTCGGTCTACCCGCAGTGGCTCCAGAACATCACCCAGTGGCTCCCCACCCACGCCTACGCCGGACTCGGCCAGGCCATCGAGCTGGGCGGCGCGCCGCACGCCAAGGACGTCGCGATCCTCGCCGTGTACTTCGTACTCTTCGCGGGCGGCGCCGCCTGGCTCTACCGCAAGGACACACTGAAGGCGTGAACATGGCACGCGTGAAGACCGGCCCGGCCGTCGCTCCGCTGGAGAGCGACGGTCTCGACCGCATCGGGCTGCCCCCCGAGAACCGGCGCCAGATGGTCGTGAAGTCCCTCTGGATCGGCATCTGGCTCCTCTACCTCAGCGCCCCGGTGAACGACCTGATCCACGGCGGCCACAGCTGGCCCGCCGTGCTCCTCGGCTCCCTGGGCCTGGTCGCCTTCGTCGGCTGGTACCTGACCCTGGTCTTCCGCACGGTCCGGCAGTTCGCGCGGCGGGGCGTGCTGATCTCGCTCGCCGTCATGTCCACCGAGGCGGCGGTCCTCTCCCTGTGCCTGGGCCGGGAGTGGCTGGTCCTGTTCGTGTACGTGTCCGTCTCCGCCGGAGCCGCCCTGCCCGGGCGCCTCTCGCGCTGGGCCGTCCCCGCCGCGACCGCGCTGCTCAGCCTCACCTCGCTGGCCGTGCCCCGCGGCAACGACTTCCTGGTCGGGCTCCTCATCCCGGCCTTCCTCGGCGGCTTCGCGATGGTCGGCATCCGGCAGATGATCGCCACCACCGTCGAACTGCGCCAGGCCCGGGCCACGGTGGCGCAGCTCGCGGCCAACGAGGAACGCCTGCGGATGGCCCGCGACCTGCACGACCTGCTCGGGCACTCGCTCTCCCTGATCACGCTCAAGAGCGAACTGGCCGGGCGGATGCTGCCGGAACACCCCGACCGGGCCGCGCAGCAGATCGCCGACATCGAGCAGGTCAGCCGACAGGCGCTGACCGACGTCCGCGAGGCGGTCAGCGGCTACCGGCGGCCCACCCTCCCCGGCGAACTCGCCGGGGCCCGGACCGCGCTGACGGCCGCCGGCGTGATCGCCGACCTGCCGTCCGCCGACCTGCCGTCCACCGCACCCGAGTCGGACCTGGCGGAGGACATCGAATCCGCACTGGCCTACGCGCTGCGCGAAGCGGTCACCAACGTGGTCCGGCACAGCGGGGCCACGCGCTGCACCGTCACCCTGACCGTCCGCCAGACGCTCGCCGGGCCCGTCATGGAGCTGACGGTCACCGACAACGGCAGCGGCGGGCCCGCCGCGCCCGGCAACGGCCTGACCGGTCTGACCGAACGGCTGGAAGGAGTGGGCGGCACGCTCGCGGCGGGCCCCGTGTCCCCGAACGGAAACCGCGGGTTCAGGCTGTTCGCGCGGGTCCCTCTAGGATCGCCGTCATGACCCCAGCCCCGATCCGGATCCTGCTCGCCGAAGACCAGTCGATGGTGCGCGAGGCGCTCGCGGCACTGCTCGGCCTGGAGCCGGACATCGAGGTCATCGCCCAAGTCGCCCGCGGGGACCAGGTGCTGGCCGCGGCCAGGGCGCACGACGTGAACGTGGCGCTGCTGGACATCGAGATGCCGGGCCTGACCGGCATCGAGGCGGCGGCCCTCCTGCGGGACGGCGTCCCGGGCCTGAAGATCGTCATCCTGACCACCTTCGGCCGGCCCGGCTACCTGCGCGGGGCGATGGAGGCGGGGGCCTCCGCGTTCCTGGTCAAGGACGCCCCGGCCGCGCAACTGGCCGATGCGGTACGCAAGGTGCTCGCCGGGGACCGGGTCATCGACCCCACGCTCGCGGCGGCCGCCCTGGCGGAGGGGGCGAACCCGCTGACGGACCGCGAGCGGGAGGTGCTGCGCGCGGCGGAGGGCGGTGCGACCAATGCGGAACTCGCGGCCCGCCTCCACCTGTCCCAGGGCACGGTCCGCAACTACCTCTCCACCGCGATCCAGAAACTGACGGCCCGCAACCGCCAGGAAGCGGCCCGCATAGCCCGAGAAAAGGGCTGGCTCTAGCCCCCTCGGCGCAGCCCGACCCAGCCTGCCCGGCGATTGAGGGCCCGCCGGAGGCGACGAGCAGCCGCAGGCCGAAACGCGGCTCCCGCCCGGACTCCCCTCCGGGGGCGCCTCAAACGCCGGCGAGGCTGAGATCGCGGGCCCTCAATCGCCGGGCGGGCTGGGTTTGGTCAGTTCAGGCGGGCGCGCGCAGCCAGGGCTTCGGTGCGGATGCGGGTCGCCGCTTCTTTGTCCATCGCGTCGACGACGACCGCGTACTCCTCCAGCTCCACCGCACCCTCCGTGTAGGAGCCCCGCTCCACCAGCAGCCGCGCCCGCTCGTACCGCAGCGCGGCCGGGTGCGAGGGCAGCAGGAGCGCCAGGTCCAGGGCCCACAGGGCGACGCCCGAGTGCTCGGGCCGGGTCGCGGCCCAGGCCCGGATGTTGTTCAGGATCCGCAGGACGATGTCCAGGGTCCGGGCCGCCAGCCGCGGCCCCTCGGCCGCCTCCGCGGGACCGGCCCCGAGCGCGGCCCCGCTCGCGAAGGGGTCGACCACGACCCCCTCCTCGGGATCCCCGAAGCCGACCACGAAGTGCCCGGGCAGGGCCAGCCCGTACACCGGCGCCCCGGCCCGCCGGGCCACCTCCAGCCACACCACCGACAGCAGGATCGGCAGCCCGCGCCGCCGCCGCAGCACCTCGTGGAGAAGGGAGGACGACAGCCGGTCGTAGTCGCCCGGGGTGCCGTGGAACGCCATCCGGCCGCCCAGCAGTTCCGTCACCGCCGAGGCCCAGGCCCGCGCCCCGCGCAGCCCGTACGGCAGCAGCCCGGCCAGCCGGTCCAGCTCGATCTGCGCCTCGTCGACGGCCCGCTGGTCCAGCGCGGGATCCGCCTCGGCCGCCAGGTACAGGCACAGCAGCGCGAGGTCGGGCCGCTCCGCCCGCGCCTCCGCCGCGAACTCCTCGCGGAATGCCATCAGGCCGCCCGGAAGTGGTGGTAGGCGTGGTGCGCGGCGAAGCCCAGCCGGTCGTACAGCGCGAGCGCCCCGCTGTTGTCGTTCTCCACCTGGAGCCAGGCCGCCGAGGCCCCCTCGTCCAGCGCGCGCCGGGCCAGCGCCGTCATCACGGCCGTGGCCAGCCCTTCGCGCCGGTGCGCGGGGTCGACCTCCACCGCCGCGAATCCGGCCCACCGGCCGTCGACCACGCACCGCCCGATCGCGCGGCCCGCGATCTTCGCGAACCACACCGAGGGGCCCGCCGACAGCACCTGCCGGGCGACCGGGGCGAGGGCGCCCGTACGCCCGTACCGCTCCAGCCACTCCTCGTCGCACTCCCGGGTCAGCTCGACCCCGGAGACGTCCGCGTCGAGATCACCGATCGGCGCGAGCGAGGCGATCCGTACCTCCGCCGAGACCTCACGGGTCCAGCCGAGCCGTTCCAGCTCCGCGCAGAGGAGTTCCTGGGTGCCGAGGGCGCCCGTCGCGGCCTGGACGTACGCCGGGAGCCCGCGGTCCGCGTACCAGGCCGTCACTCGCGCGAGTGCTTCCTGCGTCGTCATCCCGGGGTCGCCGAGCGGCAGCGCCGAGTTGGCCCGCCGGGTGAACCCGGCGGCCGCCCGCAGCGTCCAGGCGCCCAGCGGCTCGCTCTCCAGCGGCTGCCAGGCCCGCGCACCGGCGCGGGTCAGCTCCTCGAAAGTGGCCGAAGGACCCTTGCGGCGGGCCGGGGCGGGAGGCACCACCTTGCCCGCGACCAGCAAGGATTCCGCGATGCGGACGCTCTCACCATTCTTTTGTGTGATCAGCAGCACACCATCGGTCCACGATGTGAGCACCCCCAGGGTGTCCGTGAACCTGACAGACCGGCCCGAGGCACTCTCCACCCGTCGTACAGACACCCGTTTGCCCACGTCAGCGTGGGTGATACGGATTTCCATCAGTGCGCCGGCAGTGATTTCCACAGCTGTCTCCGCCCCTCCTGTTCGGATCGTGCCCGGGAACGGAGATACTAGATGCGGGCATCGACGACGCCGCGCTCCCGCGCGATATGGAAAGCCCTACCGAGGAGGAACGAGAGCGTGACCTACGTCATCGCGGAGCCTTGTGTCGACGTCAAGGACAAGGCATGCATCGAAGAGTGCCCCGTCGACTGCATCTACGAGGGCCAGCGGTCCTTGTACATCCACCCGGACGAGTGCGTCGACTGTGGTGCGTGTGAACCGGTCTGCCCGGTCGAGGCCATCTTCTACGAGGACGACACTCCGGAAGAGTGGAAGGACTACTACAAGGCGAACGTCGAGTTCTTCGACGAACTCGGTTCGCCCGGTGGCGCCTCCAAGCTCGGCCTGATCGAGCGCGACCACTCCTTCATCGCCGCGCTGCCGCCCATGAACGGCGAGCACTGACCGTCTTAGGGCGGCGCGCGTCCCTCGGTCCCGTACGGCGAACGCGCCGCACGGGACCGAGGTGTTTTCCGAATCCGGTCCGCCACCGCGCACACCGGTACGCAGAGCACGCAGAGAGAGAGCAGAGACCACCGTGGCCGCAGTATCCGCTCGTCTTCCCGCCTTCCCCTGGGACAAGCTGGAGCCGTACAAGGCAATCGCCTCCGCGCACGCGGACGGCATCGTCGACCTGTCCGTCGGAACCCCCGTGGACCCGGTGCCGGACCTGATCCAGCGCGCCCTGGTGGCGGCCGCTGACTCGCCGGGCTATCCGACGGTGTGGGGCACGGCCGCGTACCGCGATGCGATCACGGACTGGGTGAAGGGCCGCCTCGGCGCGAGCAACGCCGGGCACCGCAACGTGCTGCCGGTGGTCGGCTCCAAGGAGCTGGTGGCCTGGCTGCCGATCCAGCTGGGTCTGGGCGCGGGCGACAAGGTCGCCTACCCGCGGCTCGCGTACCCGACGTACGAGGTCGGCGCGCGGCTGTGCGGCGCCGAGCCGGTGGTCTACGACGACCCCACCGAGCTGGACCCGGCCGGGCTGAAGCTGCTGTGGCTGAACTCGCCGTCCAACCCCACCGGGAAGGTCCTCTCCAAGGAGGAGCTGATCCGGATCGTGGCCTGGGCGCGCGAGCACGGGATCCTGGTCTTCAGCGACGAGTGCTACCTGGAGCTGGGCTGGGAGGCCGAGCCCGTCTCCGTCCTGCACGACGACGTGTGCGGCGGCTCGTACGAGGGCCTGGTGGCCGTCCACTCCCTCTCCAAGCGCTCCAACCTGGCGGGCTACCGGGCGGCCTTCGCCGCCGGTGACGCCGAGGTCCTCGCCGAGCTGCTGGAGATCCGCAAGCACGGCGGCATGATGACGCCCTCGCCGGTGCAGGCCGCGGCCGCGGTCGCGCTGGGCGACGACGCGCACGTCCAGGAGCAGCGGGAGCGCTACGCCGCCCGCCGCGCGGCCCTGCGGACGGCCCTGGAGGCGCACGGCTTCCGGATCGAGCACAGCGAGGCCAGCCTGTACCTGTGGGCGACCCGCGACGAGCCCTGCTGGGAGACGGTCGCGTACCTCGCCGGGCTCGGCGTCCTGGTCTGCCCCGGCGACTTCTACGGCGAGGCGGGCGCGCACTTCGTGCGGGTCGCGTTCACGGCGACGGACGAGCGGGTGGCCGCGGCGGTCAAGCGCCTCGGCTAGTCCGGTGAGCTGGTGACCGGGTGACCTGGTGACCGGATAGCCCGAAGGGGCCGGGAGTTCGTGCTCCCGGCCCCTTCGGCGTTCGTGTGCGCGTGCGCGTGCGCGGAACGCGCCGCGCGTACGGGCGTCAGCCGCCCAGCGGCAGACCGCCGAGCGCGGGCAGCCCGCCGGTCGGCAGGGCGGGGGCGGCGACGGGCAGGCCGGACGTCGGGAGCGCGGCGGCGGGCGCCGCCGCGTCGGGCAGCCCGGCGGCGGGCAGGGGGCTCGCGGCGGCCGGGGCGCCGGCGACCGGGAGGCCGCCCATCAGGTTCCCGGTGAGCCCGTCGGTCGGCAGGCCGCTCTTGCCCGCCGCGCCGGCGGTGTCACCGGCCACCGCGCCCGCGGCCCCGGCCAGGCCGGTCGCGTTCTCGTGGGCGGTCGGGACGCCCTTGGCGGCCGCGTTGCCGCCCACCGCGCCGACCGCCGGGACGGCGGACTCCACGGCCTTGCCGCCGGTCGCCCCGGCCATGTCGGCGCCCTGGCGGGCGGTGTTGTCCACGGCGTGTCCGAGGCTCGCGCTGTCCAGGGCGGTCAGCGAACCCAGCTGGGGTGCGGACTCCAGGCCCACGGCGCTCGCCGAGCCGGCCGCGCCGACCACGGGCGCCGCTCCGGCTGCGAGCAGCAGTGCGGCACGGGCGATCCGACGGGTCAGGGGGAGGGACATGGTGCTCCTTGGTGTCGTCGTGCGGGCTGAGTACGCCGTGCACAACTCCCTTGGGGGCGTCCCGAGTTGCGGAGCCGATGGGTAAAGGCTTGGCAACGCGTCGTTTTATCGGCTTCGGTGACAAGCGCACCGGACGCCCGGTGAGCTGGCCTTCTGCCCCCGCCGTGCACCGGCGCACGCCGCACCGCGCCGACCCCGGACGAGTGACGCCCCGTACGCGTGACCGGGCGCCGGTTTAACGGTTCAGCGGTGCGACGAAGATCCGTACGTCGTCCGGTCCCGCGTTGCGACCGTCGCCGTCACCGGACTTGCCCGGCGCCTTGTCGATCCAGTGCCCCTTGTTCTTGCCCGCGACCCACGCCTTGCTGTCGTACGAGACCCGCTGGATCCCGAGATCGGCCGCGTGCGCCACCGCCCAGTTCGCCAGCTCCCAGCCGCGCCGCTGGTCGGGCGGACCCTGGCCGTTCTTCCCCGTCGCGACCGACAGGGTGACCTCCGAGTCGTCCGCGGGCGGCTGCTGCGCCGCGACCCGGGAAACGGGCGGCCCCGCCTTCGGCGCCAGCGCGGTCCCGAACACCTTCACCAGCTCCGCCTTGACCCGCGTCGCGTCCCCCGTCTCCCGCGGCAGCGGACCGGAGCAGGACAGGGTCCCCGGGGCGCTCCCCGTGAAGGCCGCCGCGAGCAGCGTGGCATCGGGCTCGTGCTTCGCGTACGCGTCCGGGAAGCCGCTGCGCTGCACCTTCTGCGCGGCCACCGTCAGCGGGAGGTCCGCGTAGTCGGGCACCTCGTCGAGGAGGTGGTCGTAGAAGATCCCGGCCGAGTACACCGGGTCCATGATCTGGGCCGGGGTGCCCCAGTCCTGCGAGGGCCGCTGCTGGAAGAGGCCCAGCGAATCCCGGTCCCCGTGGTCGAGGTTGCGCAGCGCGGACTCCTGCATGGCGGTGGCCAGCGCGATCGTCACACCCCGCTCCGGCACCTTCTTGGCCGTGCCGACCGCCGCGATCGTGGCCGCGTACCGGGCCTGTTCGAGGTTCATCGAGTACGAACCGCCCGCGCCCGCGCCGCCGCCCGCGACCACGGTGCAGTGCGGGGCGCCGTCGCCGCCCGTCGATTCGTTCTGGACGAGGTAGTAACCGGCGAGCCCGAGCAGCACGAGCAGCGCCGCGGCCAGCCGGTACGGGCGGCGGCGGCGCGGACGGGGAGCCTTCTGGTGGGTCTCGGACACGCCGCCCACCGTACTTGAGCCATTCGGTGCGTCCATCGGCCGGACGGTCCCGGCATGTGCACGAGGTGGGGCATTAGGGTCGTGGTCATGTCCGAATCCGAGCTGGACCTCACCCTGGACGCTGCCGAGCTGACCGCCCGGCTCGTCGACATCCCTTCCGTGAGCGGCGACGAGAAGGTCCTCGCGGACCTCGTGGAGCTCGCGCTCCGGGGTCTCCCGCACCTCACCGTCGACCGCTTCGGCAACAACGTCGTGGCCCGTACGCACCTCGGCCGCGCGGAGCGCGTCGTCCTCGCCGGGCACCTCGACACCGTGCCGATCGCCGACAACGTGCCCTCCCGGCTGGACGGGAACGACGTCCTGTGGGGCTGCGGCACCACCGACATGAAGTCCGGAGTCGCGGTCCAGCTGCGGATCGCGGCGACCGTGCCCGAGCCGAACCGGGACCTCACCTTCGTCTTCTACGACCAGGAGGAGGTCGCCGCCCACCTCAACGGCCTGGGCAAGGTCGCCGAGGCCCACCCGGACTGGCTGGCCGGAGACTTCGCGGTCCTCCTGGAGCCCTCCAACGCGGAGGTCGAGGGCGGCTGCCAGGGCACCCTGCGGGTGATCCTGCGCACGTCCGGCGAACGCGCCCACTCCGCGCGCAGCTGGATGGGGTCCAACGCCATCCACACGGCCGGACCGGTCCTCGCGAAGCTGGCGGCGTACGAACCGCGCCGTCCCGTCATCGACGGCCTGGAGTACCACGAGGGCCTCAACGCGGTACGGATCGAAGGCGGCGTCGCCAACAACGTGATCCCCGACGCCTGCGCGGTGACCGTCAACTTCCGCTACGCCCCCGACCGCAGCGAGGCCGAGGCGCTCGCCCACGTCCGGGAGGTCTTCGCGGACTGCGACATCGCCGAGTTCGTCGTGGACGACAGCTCCGGCGGAGCGCTGCCCGGCCTGTCCCACCCGGCGGCGGCCGCGTTCATGGCGGCGGTCGGCGGCCGCGCCATGCCGAAGTTCGGCTGGACGGACGTCTCGCGCTTCAGCGCGCTGGGCGTACCGGCCGTCAACTACGGCCCGGGGGACGCCCTGCTGGCCCACAAGGTCGACGAACGGGTCGAGACGAAGGCGATCCTGCACTGCGAGGAACGACTCCGCGCCTGGCTGACCTCCTGAATTCCGCTTCTCGTCACCTTTGTGCGCCTACCCTGATCCGAACGATCAGCAGGAGGGAGCACATCATGGGCAACCCTGAGAGCGGCCGGAGGAAGCCGGCGGAGCAGCAGCTGGGCCCCGTACTGCGACGGCGCGACCAGGTCCAGGCGGGCAGTACGACCGACCAGCGGCTGCTGGACTCCGCCGGGCCCTCCGAGTGGGTGCACACCGACCCCTGGCGGGTCCTGCGCATCCAGTCGGAGTTCATCGAGGGCTTCGGCACGCTGGCGGAGCTGCCGCCCGCGATCAGCGTCTTCGGTTCGGCGCGCACCGCGCCGGACTCGCCGGACTACGAGGCGGGCGTGGCCATCGGCCGCGCCCTCGTCGACGCGGGCTTCGCGGTCATCACCGGCGGCGGCCCGGGCGCGATGGAAGCCGCCAACAAGGGCGCCCGCGAAGGCAACGGGATCTCGGTCGGACTCGGCATCGAGCTGCCCTTCGAGCAGGGGCTCAACCAGCACGTCGACCTCGGACTGAACTTCCGGTATTTCTTCGTCCGCAAGACGATGTTCGTCAAGTACAGCCAGGGCTTCGTGGTCCTGCCGGGCGGTCTGGGCACGCTGGACGAGCTGTTCGAGGCGCTGACGCTGGTCCAGACGCAGAAGATCACCCGCTTCCCGATCGTGCTGTTCGGCACGGCGTACTGGAGCGGGCTGATCGACTGGCTGCGGAACACGGTGGTCGCGCAGGGCAAGGCCTCGGAGAAGGACCTGTACCTCTTCCACGTCACGGACGACGTGGACGAGGCGATCGCCCTGGTGACGAAGGAAGTCGGCAAGTAGGGCCGGGCCGCCGGGGCCTGGCCGCACACGGCTTCTAGGCCAGGCCCCGGCGGGCGACGGCGGGCGGGCGGTGGCCCTGGATGGACGCCACCATCTCCAGCACCTGCCGGGTCTCGGCGACCTCGTGGACCCGGTAGACCTGTGCGCCCAGCCACGCCGAGACGGCCGTCGTGGCCAGGGTGCCCAGCAGCCGCTCCTTGACCGGCCGGTCCAGGGTCTCGCCCACGAAGTCCTTGTTGGACAGGGACACCAGCACCGGCCAGCCGGTCTCCGTCATCTCCCCGAGGCGGCGCGTGGCCTCCAGCGAGTGCCGGGTGTTCTTGCCGAAGTCGTGGCCCGGGTCGATCATGATCGACTCGCGCGGCACGCCCAGCGCGGCGGCCCGCTCCGCCAGCCCGACGGTCACCCGCAGGATGTCCGCCATCACGTCCTCGTACGCCGTCCGGTGCGGCCGGGTCCGCGGCTCCACGCCCCCCGCGTGCGTGCAGACCAGGCCCGCGCCGTAGCGCGCCGCGACCTCCGCCAGCTTGGGGTCCACCCCGCCCCACGCGTCGTTCAGCAGGTCCGCCCCGGCCTCGCAGACGGCCTCGCCGACCTCGTGCCGCCAGGTGTCCACGCTGATCACGACGTCCGGGTGGCGGCGCCGCACCTCGGCCACGAAGCCCACCGTGCGGCGGGCCTCCTCGGCCGCGTCCACGTGCTCGCCCGGGCCCGCCTTGACCCCGCCGATGTCGATGATCGCCGCGCCCTCGGCCACCGCCAGCTCCACGCGGTCGAGCGCGGGCTCGTCGCGGAAGGTGGCGCCCTGGTCGTAGAACGAGTCCGGGGTCCGGTTCACGATCGCCATGATCACCGGCTCGTGCGTGTCGAACTCGCGCCTGCCCAGTCGCAGCATCCCGTGTTTCCTCCTCCGGCGGCCCTCGCCGCCCCGCCAGCGACCTTAACCGCCGCGCGCGCATGGCCGCGGCCCGCGCATGGCACGATCGAGTCCGTGGCCGCAGTCTCTCAGGGGAGTTGATCGTGTTCTGGTTCTTGCTGATCGCGCTGGTCGTGGTCGTCGCCGGGGTCACCCTCGCGGTGATCGGCGGCGGCACCGAGGCGGTGCTGCCCGAGGTGGACCCCGAGGTCGTGGCCGACGGCCTGCCGGAGACCCGCCCCGTGGTCCGGGCGGACATCGACGAACTGCGGCTGCCGGTGGCTCCGCGGGGGTACCGGATGGCCGAGGTGGACGACGTACTGACCCGGCTCGGCGCGGAACTGGCCGAACGGGACGCGCGGATCGCGGAACTGGAGGCGGCCCGCAGCCGCCCGGCCGCCGCGGCCGGGCCCGACCTCACCAAGGGCGACCGGTGACCCCGGCGCCGGGGGCCGCCGTCGCGGGGCCGGACGGGGGGCTGCGGTGCCCGTGGGCGCTCGCGACCGAGGACTACATCGCCTACCACGACACGGAGTGGGGGCGTCCGGTCCACGGGGACGACGCGCTGTACGAACGGCTCTGCCTGGAGGCCTTCCAGTCCGGGCTGTCCTGGCTGACGATCCTGCGGCGCCGGGAAGGATTCCGGAAGGCCTTCGCGGACTTCGAGATCGCCAAGGTCGCGGAGTTCGGCGAGGCGGACGCGGAGCGGCTGCTCGCCGACCCGGGGATCATCCGGAACCGGGCGAAGATCGCGGCGACGCTGGCCAATGCGAGGGTGCTGGCCGGGTGGGAGGCGGGGGCGCTGGACGCGCTGATCTGGTCCCACGCGCCGAAGCGGCCGGCGGCGGCCCCGCGGAGCACGACCCAGGTCCCCGCGGTGACCCCCGAATCCACGGCCCTGGCGAAGTCCCTGAAGGCCTCCGGCATCCGCTTCGTGGGCCCGACGACGGCCTACGCCCTGATGCAAGCGTGCGGCCTCGTCAACGATCACCTGTCCACCTGCGTCTCCCGCCACCCGTAGCCGGGCCCGGTTCCCGAGTCCGCTGCGAGCCGCAGCCCTGCCCTCCGGGGGCGCCTCAATCGCCGGCGGGGCTGGATGGTCCGCCGGGCCGGTGACGCGAGTGCGGGCCGTGGCCCTGCCCTCCGGGGGCGCCTCAAACGCCGGCGGGGCTGGAATACGGCCCCCCGGGAGGGGCATCTTCAGCCTCGCCGGCGTTTGAGGCGCCCCCGGAGGGGAGAACCGCCGGAGGGCGGCGGACGGTCTGTGGCCGGGACGGCCGTGCCTCCGGGGGCGGCATCTTCAGCCTCGCCGGCGATTGAGGCGCCCCCGGAGGGCGAGACCGCCGGAGGCTACGGGCCGCACGGGCAGGGGGCCGGGGTCAGCGGCCCTGGTAGTTCGGGGGCTGCTTCGCGAGGAAGGCGGCCACCGCGATGCCGTGGTCGGCGGAGGCACCGGCGCGGGTCTGGAGGGCGTCCTCCTTCTCCAGGGACTCGGCCAGTCCGTGCGCGGCCCCGTACGCCAGGGACTCCTTCAGGGCGGCGTAGGCCACCGTGGGGCCCGAGGCCAGCGCACGGGCCACCGAAGCGGCCTCGGCGGCCAGCGACTCCGCCGGGACGAGACGGTTCGCGATGCCCAGCTCGTACGCCTCCTGGGCCGGCACCGACCGGGGGAACAGCAGCAGGTCGGCGGCGCGCGACTGGCCGATCAGCCGGGGCAGGGTCCAGGACACCCCGGAGTCGGCGGTCAGCGCGACCCCGGCGAAGGAGGTGTTGAAGGAGGCGGTGTCGGCCACGACCCGGAAGTCCGCCGCCAGCGCGAAGCCGAAGCCCGCCCCGGCCGCGACGCCGTTCACCCCGGCCACCACGGGCTTCGCCATGGTGGTGAGCGCCCGCACGATCGGGTTGTAGTGCTCCGCGACGGTGCTCATCGTCAGCGTGGAGCCGTTCTCGCGGTCGGCCGCGAGGAACCCGACGTGTTCCTTGAGGTCCTGGCCCACGCAGAAGGCCCGGCCGCCCGCCGCCGTCAGCAGGACGGCCCGTACCCCGGAGTCCTCCGCGGCGGCGAGGACGGCGTCCCGCAGCGCGACTTTCGCCTCGGTGTTCATGGCGTTCATCGCGTCGGGACGGTTGATCGTGATCGTCGCGAGGCCGTCGGTCACTTCGTAGAGCACGCTGTCGGACATGTCGGGGGTCCCCCTTCGTCGCGGGCAGAAGTCCCCAGCATGGCGGACCGCACGGGGCGCCGGGTATGTGATGTAAGTCAAAGAAACCGGGGGCCCCGCGGGCCGGGCGGGGGCGAAGTATCGCAGGCGGATCGCCGAAATGAGTGGTTATGGTCGAGCGCGTTGCACAAGCGTTCCCGGCTGATGTTGGTCATCGGGTCCTGACATGCGGGATAATGGCGGGAAGCAATGTGTTCGATGCCGGGTATTAGGCGCCTGAATGGGGCCGTCGGCTGACGATGAGCTGGATTCAGGAAGGGGAACGAGCATGGCGGCCATGAAGCCGCGGACGGGCGACGGCCCGCTCGAGGTCACCAAGGAGGGGCGGGGCATTGTCATGCGCGTTCCGCTTGAAGGCGGCGGTCGGCTTGTCGTCGAGCTGACCCCGGACGAGGCCGGCGCGCTCGGTGACGCCCTGAAGAAGGTCGTCGGCTGACGCGTCCGCGTTACCTGAGTTATCCGCCGCTGCCCCGTCCGTGATCACCACGGGCGGGGCAGCGGTGTGTCCGGACCTCCCCGCGCGGGACCCGCACGCCCCGCTCGGCTCAGCGGCGCACGGCGCACAGCAGGCCGTCGCCCACCGGCAGCAGCGCGGACTCCAGGGCGGGGCTCTCGCGGACCGTGCGCAGCAGCTCGCGCACCCGCAGCACCTCCACCGGCTGGGCCGCGGAGTCGACCGTACGGCCGTCCGAGAAGACTCCCTCGAAGCACACGAGTCCACCCGGACGCAGCAGGCGCAACGATTCAGCGAGGTAGTCGAGGGACTCGGACGGATCCCCGTCGCAGAAGACCAGGTCGTACCCGCCGTCGGCGAGCCGCGGCAGGACGTCCAGGGCGCGGCCCGGGATGAAGCGCGCCCGGTTGCCCGCGAAGCCCGCCGCGCGGAAGGCCTGACGGGCGAAGGCCTGCCGGTCGGGCTCGGGGTCCACGGTGGTCAGCACCCCGTCGGGGCGCAGTCCGTGGAGCAGGTGGATGCCGGAGACACCGGTGCCGGTGCCGATCTCCGCGACCGCCTTGGCGTCCGCGGTGGCGGCCAGCAGGCGCAGCGCGGCCCCGGTGCCGGGGGAGACCGAGCGCAGGCCCGCTTCCCTCGCCCGGTCGCGGGCCCACCGCAGAGCGTCGTCCTCGGCGACAAACGCGTCGGCGAACGCCCAGCTCGTCTGCCGGTTGCCGCTAATGACCCTCTCCTGTCCCCATAGTTGGCGCAACGGTGACTGTATCCGCTGACGTCGGGAACCCGCAGATGGGACCGGGCGTTGTGAGGGGAAGAGGCGGGATAGAGGGGACGGCGCCGGGCAGATCGGCGGTCAAGGACCTCGGACCCGTGCAAAGTTACTGCAAAAATGCTTATCCAGAGCTGACGGGAGGGGTGGCTATGGTAGGGGCTCCACTGGACACCACCAGAGCCGACAGGGGAGGTGCGGCTGCGCCTGTGGATCGTGGAGGCGTCCTTCGGCGTCTCTTCTGGTCGGCGGGTGAGCCGAAATCCGTGATCAACACTGCTGACCGTTTCCACACCGCTGCCACCGCAACCACCGCGACCTTTGCCGCCGATGCGGGCTCCCAGGCGTGGACCCCTCCCTCCTGGGAGGAGATCGTCAGCACGCACAGTGCGCGGGTCTACCGGCTGGCGTACCGCCTGACGGGCAACCAGCACGACGCCGAGGACCTCACCCAGGAAGTCTTCGTCCGCGTCTTCCGTTCGCTGTCGACGTACACGCCCGGCACCTTCGAGGGCTGGCTGCACCGCATCACCACGAACCTCTTCCTGGACATGGTGCGCCGCAAGCAGCGGATCCGCTTCGACGCGCTCGCGGACGACGCCGCCGAGCGGCTGCCGAGCCGTGAGCCCAACCCGCAGCAGGTGCTCCACGACACGCACTTCGACGCGGACGTCCAGCAGGCGCTGGACACCCTCGCGCCGGAGTTCCGCGCCGCCGTGGTCCTGTGCGACATCGAAGGCCTGTCCTACGAGGAGATCGCCGCGACCCTCGGCGTGAAGCTCGGCACCGTCCGCAGCCGGATCCACCGTGGCCGCTCGCACCTGCGCAAGGCGCTCAAGCACCGCTCCCCGGAGGCGCGGGCGGAGCAGCGCGCGCTGGCGGGTGTGGCCGTGGGCGCCCCGGTCGTGGGGGGAGAGGGCGGAACCGAGTGAGCGGAGTCAGTCCGTCCGCAGCGGAACACCACCTGGGCGACCGGCTCGCCGCCCTCGTGGACGGGGAGCTGAGCCATGACGTGCGTGAGCGCGTCCTCGCCCATCTGGCGACCTGTGCCAAGTGCAAGGCCGAAGCCGACGCCCAGCGCCGGCTGAAGACCCTCTTCGTCGAGAGCGCGCCGCCACCGCTCTCCGCCGGGCTGCTCGCCCGGCTCCAGGGCCTGCCGGGAGGCGGACCCGACGGTCCCGCCGCGCCGCCCGGCCCGCCGGGCCCGGCCGCCCGCTCCGGTGCCACCGATCCCTTCGCCTCGTTCGGGTATGCCTTCCAGAACCCGCGCCCGCAGGAAGGCTTCCGCATACACGAGGTGGGCCGACACGAGGTGGGCCGACCCCGCCGCCGGTTCGCCTTCGTCGCCGCCGGTGCCGTCTCGCTCGCCGCGATCGCCCTCGGCGGCGCGCTGCCGCTGGACCAGGTCGAGCCCAACGCCCGTGGTGAGGGCGGTGCGAGCGTCACCCCGGCCGCCCAGCAGCCCGGTGCCACCGGCGGCGCCCTGTCCGTGGTCGACGCGGTCATCCGGGACCGGCCCCGGCCCCCCGCCGGGACCGCGACCCTCGGCCCCGAGCTGACGGCGGTGTTCAGCCCCTCGGCGTCCCGCCCGGCGCCGCTGCCGTCCGTGGCGCCGACCCTGTCACCGCGCCCGGTGTCCCTGACGCGCTGACGCGCCGCCGTGCCGACGGGCGCGACGGGCGCGACGGGCGGGGGCGCTCGGGGGTGACACCCCGGCCCGGCTCTGCCGCCCCGTGGGGCGACCTGGTTGAATCCTCGCCAGGTGCGCCCGGCGGGGCGCGCGCGAGGCACGCGGGGAGCGCCCATGTCCGACACCCACCCTCCGACCGATCCGGCTCCGCTGCGGTCGGCCCCGCGGTGGTGGAGCCGTCCCGCCAGCAGCCCCGACGGGACCGCCGCACCGGACCACCGCGTGCCGGGCCCCCGGGAGGGTGCGGAAGCCGCGCCCGACGCTGATGCCACGGCCGCTGGCCCGCTGGACGACGTAGCCCTCGATGAACCGCCCGCGCCCCGGTACGACCCGTGGAGCACCGCTCCGCTGCACGTGCCCGACGCGGGTCCGGCGCGGCCCGGGATCCGGATGCGGCAGCTCGTCGCCGTGGCCGTGGGCTGCGCCCTGCTCGCCGGGGGCGTCGGCGCCTGGCTCGGCGTACTGGCCGAACGGCGGAGCAGCACCCGGCTGGAACTTCCCCAGGCCGGGGTGGAGCCCAAGGGCCGGGCCCCCGGGAGCGTGGCCGGGATCGCCGCGACCGCCCTGCCCGGCGTGGTCACCCTGCACGTGGCGGGCGGCGCGGGCAACGGCACCGGCACCGGCTTCGTCCTGGACGGGCAGGGCCACATCCTCACGAACAACCACGTGGTCGCGGACGCCCAGCGGATAACGGTCACCTTCAGCACCGGCGAGAGCGTGAACGCGGACGTGGTCGGCCGGGACGGCGGCTACGACCTGGCCGTGGTCAAGGTCGACGGGGTGCGCGGCCTGAAGCCCCTGGCCCTGGGCAATTCGGAGAACGTCAAGGTCGGCGACCCGGTGGTGGCCATCGGGGCGCCCTTCGACCTGTCCAACACGGTCACCGCGGGCATCATCAGCGCCACCGGGCGGCCCATCACCGCGGGCGGCGACAAGGGGGACGGCAGCGACGTCAGCTATGTCGACGCCCTCCAGACCGACGCGCCCATCAACCCGGGCAACTCCGGCGGCCCGCTGCTCGACGGCCTGGCCCGGGTGATCGGCATCAACAGCGCGATCCGGGGCGCGGACCAGGGCCAGAACGACAAGGACCCGGCGCGCCAGAGCGGCAGCATCGGCCTCGGCTTCGCGATCCCGGTCAACCAGGCCAAGCGGGTGGCGGAGGAGATCATCCGGACCGGTCACGCGACCCATCCGGTCATCGGGGTCACCCTGGACATGCAGTACACGGGCGACGGGGCCCGGGTCGGGGACAAGGGCGCCGAGGGCAAACCGGCCGTCCCGCCGGGCAGCCCCGCCGCCCGGGCCGGCATCAAGTCCGGCGATGTGATCGTCAAGGTGGACGGCCAGCGGGTGCACGGCGGTGACGAGCTGATCATCAAGGTGCGGGCCCACCGGCCGGGTGATCCGCTCGGCCTGACCGTGCTGCGCGACGGCAAGGAGCGCGCGCTGGAACTCGTACTCGGTTCGGCGAACAGTGGATGACGGGCGGGGGAAACCGGGAGTGAGGTGTCGGCCCGTACAGGTGGCCGGGTACCGTGGTGCTGGCCTGCAGGATGAGAGCCGAGGAGCGGCAACGTGTTCAACGACATAGGCGCACTCGAGCTGGTCACGATCGTGGTGCTCGCCATCCTCATCTTCGGTCCGGAGAAGCTCCCGAAGGTGATCCAGGACGTGTCCGGCGTGATCCGGAAGATCCGCGCGTTCTCGGACAGCGCCAAGCAGGACATCCGGTCCGAACTCGGACCGGAATTCAAGGACTTCGAGTTCGAGGACCTGAACCCGAAGACCTTCATCCGCAAGCAGCTGACCGAGAACGAGGACCTCAAGGAGATCCGGAGCAGCTTCGACCTGCGCAAGGAACTCAATGACGTCACGGACGCGGTCAACAGCCGGGAGCCGGAGTCCGTCCCCGGCGACGCGCCGGCCGGTCCGTCCGCCGCCGCGCCCGCACCCGCGGCAGGCAAGCCCGACCTGGTGAAGCGGGCCGCGCCGCCCGCGCCGGACCAGCGCGCCCCGTTCGACGCCGACGCCACCTGACCCGCCTGACACCTCGTCCTGCCGGGCGCCGGGTGGTCCGGTGGCTATCCTCTCCATCTGTCCGGACGCCGACGCCCCAGGGAGGGGGTCCCCCCAGCACAGCAGGGGGGAGGGCCGTTCCGGGTCCCACGGAACGAGAGGCCGCACCGATGGAGACGACGAGCAGTAGCCGGGTGGGCGCGCAGCCCGCCGAGGCGCACACCGCGCCCGCCCCGGCCGCCCCGGAATCCGCCGCTGAGCAGCAGGCTCCGCCGGCCGCGCAGGCTCCCGAGGCCCCGCAGGGCGCCTCCGCACCCCCCAGGCCCGTACCGGGCGCCCGCCGGGCCGCCGAGGGCTATCTGGCGGCGTCCTTCCCCTGGTACGGGCTGGACGCGGCCTTCACCGGTCCCCGCTGGCTCATGCAGGTGGGCACGGCCGCCGACGGCACCGTCGAGCACGGTTCCACCGGCCACGGCGACGAGCCCTCGGTCCGCGGCGAGATCGTGACGGGTGAGAAGGAACGCTTCGCGGTGGTCATCACCGTCGCCAGCAACCCGCTGCGCCGCAGCGCCGACGGCACCGGTGTCCTGGAGGCGACCTCGGTCTCCTCGGCGGCCTGGCTGGCCGGTTCCGGGCTGCTGGCCTTCACCTGGCCCGGCCAGATGGACCACACCCTGCGCGGCGACTGGCTCGACCAGCAGACCGAGGCCGCCTGGGAGCTGGCCGACGACCTCGGTGGCGAGGACTGGTCGACGCTGTCGCTGCCGGTCGACGGGGAGCCGACGCCCTTCCACTACCGCGAGTCCGAGTTCGGCTGGGTGCTGGCCGGGTCCACCCGTGACGGCGTCCATCTGGGCGCGTACGGACGGGGGATGAGCGCCTACGGGCTCGGCTTCTCGGTCATCGGCGACCTGGGCACGTACGAGTGACCGCGAACAGGTAACGGGTACGGGAGAGGGGCGCCACCGCATCGGTGGCGCCCCTCTCCCGTACCCGTACGTGCCGTGGGGTCCTAGAACTTGTTGCGCGGGGTGATCCCCAGCGACATGCCCGACAGACCGCGCGCGCGGCCGCCCAGCTTGCCCGCGATCGCCCGCAGCGCCGCGCCCGCGGGGGAGTCCGGGGCGGCCAGCACCACCGGCTGCCCGTTGTCGCCGCCCTCGCGCAGCCGTACGTCGATGGGGATCTGGCCCAGCACCGGCACGGTGGAGCCGATGGTCCTGGTCAGCCCGTCGGCGACGGCCTGGCCACCGCCCGTGCCGAACACGTCGACCATCTCGTCGCAGTGCGGGCAGGGCAGCCCCGACATGTTCTCGACGACGCCCACGATCTTCTGGTGGGTCTGCACGGCGATCGAACCGGCCCGCTCGGCCACCTCGGCGGCGGCCTGCTGCGGGGTGGTGACGACCAGGATCTCGGCGTTCGGCACCAGCTGCGCCACCGAGATCGCGATGTCACCGGTGCCCGGCGGCAGGTCGAGCAGCAGGACGTCCAGGTCGCCCCAGTACACGTCCGCCAGGAACTGCTGGAGCGCCCGGTGGAGCATCGGGCCGCGCCACACCACGGGCGCGTTGCCCGGGGTGAACATGCCGATGGAGATGACCTTCACGCCGTTCGCGGACGGCGGCATGATCATGTTCTCGACCTGGGTCGGCTTGCCCTCGACACCCAGCATGCGCGGCACGCTGTGGCCGTAGATGTCCGCGTCGACGACGCCCACCTTCAGGCCGTCGGCCGCCATCGCCGCGGCGAGGTTGACCGTGACCGAGGACTTGCCGACGCCGCCCTTGCCGGAGGCGACCGCGTAGACGCGGGTCAGCGAGCCGGGCTGGGCGAAGGGCACCTCGCGCTCGGCGGTGCCGCCGCGCAGGCCGGCCGCCAGCTCCTTGCGCTGCTCGTCGCTCATCACGTCGAGGGTGACGGCGACCGAGGTGACGCCCGCGACCCGCTCGACGGCCTCGGTGACGTTCTTGGTGATGGTCTCGCGCATGGGGCAGCCCGACACCGTGAGGTAGACGGTGACGGCGACCGCTCCGCCGTCGCCGACCTCCACCGATTTGACCATGCCGAGTTCGGTGATCGGCCGGTGGATCTCGGGGTCGTTCACCGTCGCCAGCGCGTCCAGGATCACATCTTGATCGGGCACAGCCTTCTCGGGCACGGCGGCGGAGCTTGTGTCGGTAGCCATGACCCGATGGTACGGCGCGGTGGCACGCCGCCGGTAAGCCCGTCAGCGGTCGCCTTCGTCACGTTCGGAGGGGAAGAGCCTGCGCTCGTCCATCTCCTTGATCAGGTCCTGGAACTCCGACCGGATCCAGTCGCGCGTGGCGACCTCGCCGAGGCCCATCCGCAGCGCCGCGATCTCCCGGGTGAGGTACTCCGTGTCCGCGATGGAGCGCTCGTTCTGCTTGCGGTCCTGCTCCAGGTTGACCCGGTCGCGGTCGTCCTGCCGGTTCTGCGCGAGCAGGATCAGCGGAGCGGCGTACGAGGCCTGCAGCGACAGCATCAGGGTCAGGAAGATGAACGGGTACTCGTCCCAGCGCAGGTGCGCCGGCGCGAAGATGTTCCACAGCACCCAGGCGACGATGACGACCGTCATCCAGACGATGAACCTGCCCGTGCCGAGGAAGCGCGCCACCCGCTCCGACAGCCGCCCGAAGGCCTCCGGGTCGTACTCCGGGAGCAGCCGCCGCCGGGCCGGGCGCGGCTGGTCCAGCCGCACGCGCGAGCGCGTCAGCGCGCTCGAACCGGTCGACTGCCCGGCCTTCACCCGCTCGGCGCGGCCCTCGCGCGCCTCGCGCTCGGCCCGCTCGTGCCGGTCGGCCCGCTCCGCGCGCAGCCTCCCCGCGACCTCGTCCAGCCGGTCCGACAACCCGTGCTCCCGCCCGTACTCGCGCCCCTGCGCCTTGGCCTGCGCCCTGGCCTGCTCCCGGCGCTCCCTGATCTGCTCGCGGCGGCGCTCCCGCCCGGGCTCGCGCCCCCGCTCAGCGGCCACGGCCCGCCTCCTCGGAGTGGAAGTCCGTCTCGCGCCAGTCGTCGGGCAGCAGGTGGTCCAGTACGTCGTCCACCGTCACCGCGCCGAGCAGCGAGCCGCTCTCGTCCACCACCGGGACCGCGACCATGTTGTAGGCGGCGAGGTAGCTGGTCACCACCGGCAGCGAGGCGTCCGGCCGCAGCGGCGGCAGGTCCGTGTCCACCAGCGAACTGACCAGCGTGAACGGCGGGTCGCGCAGCAGCCGCTGGAAGTGCACCGTGCCCAGGTACTTGCCGGTCGGCGTCTCGTCCGGCGGCCGGCACACGTACACCTGCGCGGCCAGCGCGGGGGACAGGTCCGACTGCCGTACGCGCGCCAGCGCGTCCGCGACCGTGGCGTCCGGCCGCAGCACGATCGGCTCGGTGGTCATCAGACCGCCCGCCGTGCGCTCCTCGTACGACAGCAGGCGGCGCACGTCGGCCGCGTCGTCCGGCCGCATCAGCGTCAGCAGCCGCTCCTTGTCGTCCTCGGGCAGCTCGGAGAGCAGGTCGGCCGCGTCGTCCGGGTCCATCGCCTCCAGGACGTCCGCGGCGCGCTCCTCCTTGAGCTTGCCGAGGATCTCCACCTGGTCGTCCTCGGGCAGCTCCTCCAGCACGTCCGCGAGCCGGTCGTCGTCGAGGGCGTTGGCCACCTCGGCGCGCCGCTTCGGCGTCAGGTGGTGCAGGACGTTCGCCAGGTCGGCGGGGCGCATCGTCTCGAAGGTGGCTACCAGGTTCTCGGCGCCCTGCCCGTCCTCCTCCAGCGAGAAGCCGGTGACCCCCGACCAGTCCACGGTCAGCGTCTCGCCGCGGCGGCGCATCACGCCCGCCTTGCCCTTGCGGACGAAGATCCGGTTGATCTCCCAGTCGCGGCGGGCCGGGAGCTGCTGGATGGCCACGTCCAGGACGGTGACCTCCTCGTCGTCCGCGACGAGCCGCACCCGGCGGTCCAGCAGCTCACCGAGCACGAGCCGCTCGGTGGGGCGCTGTTCGAAGCGCCGCATGTTCACCACACCGGTCGTGATGACCTGCCCGGACTCCACACCGGTCACCCGGGTCATGGGCAGGAAGATGCGGCGGCGGCTCACCACTTCGACGACCAGGCCCAGCAGCCGGGGCGGGCGCCCGCCCACGCGCAGCATCGCCACCAGGTCACGGACGCGGCCGACCTGGTCGCCGTTGGGGTCGAAGACGGGTACGCCCGACAGATGCGAGACAAAGATCCGTGGGGCGCCTGCCGCCATCCGAGCGCCTCCTAGAGCGTCGATCAAGAGTCGTGCCGCCCCTCAGGCTAGCCCGTGCCGCCGCGAACCGCCCTGGTGGGGCGGTCCGCCCGGGCCGGGCCCGGACACGGGGTGCGGGTACGCTGCCTGCTGCTCGCAGACGACCGACGAGAGGCCCCTGCCCGTGACCGCCACCTTCCCTGCCGCACGGCTGCGCCGGACCGCCGCCATCGGGGCCCTCTGCGCGGGTCTGGCCATCGCCGCCACGGGCTGCGGGGAGGACCCCGACAAGGGCACCAACGGGGTCGGCAAGCTGTCCGCGGCCGAGATCGGGACCAAGGCGCGCGCCGCCGCGACCGCCGCCAAGTCGGTGCACCTGTCCGGGACCCTGGTCACCGGCGGCAAGTCCTTCACCCTCGACATGAAGCTGAAGGCGGACGGCGGCTCGGGCGAGGTGAAGTCGAAGGACAACACCTTCCGGCTGCTGCGGGTGGGGGAACAGCTCTACCTGAAGGCCGACGCGGCCTTCTGGGGGAAGTCGGAGGCGGCCGGGAAGCTCGGCGACAAGTTCGTGAAGGTGCCCGAGACGGACCCCTCCTACAAGCAGTTCCGCGGCTTCACCGACATGCACGTGCTGCTGGACGGCCTGCTCGGCCTGGACGGCAAGCTCGCCAAGGGCGCCGACTACACCAAGGTCGGGACGGCCCGGGCGGTCCTGGTCACCGCGGACGGCGGCAAGGGCGGCAAGCTCACCGTCTCCCTGGAGGGCACCCCGTACCCGCTGCGGATGGAACGCGCGGGCGGCGCCGGACGGGTGGAGCTGACCGACTGGGGGCAGCAGTTCCCGCTGGCCGCCCCGGCCCAGGACCAGACCGTGGACTACGGGTCCCAGCTGCCGACGACCAAGGGCACCGGCACGGGCACCGGCTCCGGCAAGAGCCCGGGCCCCGGCGCGAGCAAGAGCGGCGGCGCGGACGACGAGACGAGCGGCGGCTCCGGCGGCCAGGGCGCGGACCCGGGCACCGGCGGCTGACCGGTCCGTACGGTCGGACCGGGCGTACGGACCGTCCACTCCGTACGGTCCTACCCGCGGGCCTTCTTCTTGCGCTTCAGCAGCAGCTTCGGCAGCGCCGCCGGGGCCGCCTCGCGGGTGATGGCCGGAGACGGCAGCGGGCGCGCGGCCAGCGAGCCGGACGGCAGCCCGGTCGTCGCCGCCACCGGCTCCAGCCGCAGCAGCCGGCACTCCCGCGCCCAGCGCTCGGTCATCCGCTCCGAATCCGGCGCGTTGAGCCGCTTGCCCTTCAGCTCGGCCACCGCCGCCTGCCAGGGCTCGCCGTGCGGCGCCAGCTCGGTGACCTTCGCCGTCCAGGCGATCAGGCGGCCGCCCTTGTCCTTGCTGCGCACGGTCACCTCGGCGGCCGCGCCGTCGGCGAGACCGGGGAAGGGCTGCTCGCCGGGCCCGTCGCCCAGCACGTGGGCCGCCCCGTCCACCCAGGCGTGCCACAGGGCCCGGTCGGGCCCGGTACCCCGGACCCAGATGAGGCCGGACTTCTTGGTGGCCTCCTCGACGAGGGCCAGGTCGAGCGTGCTGAGAGTCATGCGCACAGCGTAGCCAGCGGGGTGCGTAGCCAGCGGGCCGCGGGGGCCTACAACCAGCCGTGGCGGCGCAGGGAGCGGTGGATGGCGAAACAGCTGGCGGCGATGGCGGCCATCACCATCGGATAGCCGTAGCGCCAGTGCAGTTCCGGCATGTTCTCGAAGTTCATGCCGTAGACCCCGCAGATCATCGTCGGCACCGCGATGATCGCCGCCCATGAGGTGATCTTGCGCATGTCCTCGTTCTGCGCGACCGTCGCCTGCGCCAGATTGGCCTGCAGGATCGAGTTCAGCAGTTCGTCGAAGCCGATGACCTGCTCGTGCACCCGGGCCAGGTGGTCGGCGACGTCACGGAAGTACTTCTGGATGTCCGGGTCCACCAGCCGCATCGGCCGCTCGCTGAGCAGCTCCATCGGCCGCAGCAGCGGGGACACCGCCCGCTTGAACTCCAGCACCTCGCGCTTGAGCTGGTAGATCCGGCCCGCGTCCGCCCCGCGCGGACTGCCCTTCGCGGGGGCCGCGAACACCTCGCTCTCCACCTCGTCGATGTCGTCCTGCACCGCCGAGGCCACCGCGATGTACCCGTCCACCACGTGGTCCGCGATCGAGTGCAGCACCGCTGAGGGCCCCTTGGCCAGCAGCTCGGGGTCGTCCTGGAGCCGGTGGCGCAGGCCCTTGAGGGAGCCCTGGCCGCCGTGCCGGACGGTGATGACGAAGTCCGGGCCGGTGAAGCACATCACCTCGCCGGTCTCCACGACCTCGCTGGTGGCGGTGAGTTGGGCGTGCTCCACGTAGTGGATGGTCTTGAAGACGGTGAACAGGGTGTCGTCGTAGCGCTCCAGCTTCGGCCGCTGGTGCGCGTGCACCGCGTCCTCCACGGCCAGCGGGTGCAGCCCGAACGCGGCCGCGATGCCCGCGAACTCGGCCTCGGTCGGCTCGTGCAGGCCGATCCAGGCGAAACCGCCGTCCTCGCGGACCCGGCGCATCGCCTCGCGCGGGGTGAGACAGGCGGGACCCCGGTCCCGCAGGCCCCCGCGGTAGACGGCGCAGTCGACGACCGCGCTGCTCGCGGAGTGGTCGCGGGTGGTGTCGTAGCCGGACTGGGCCGGGGTGGACCTGCGCAGCGCGGGACGTACGGCCGCGCGGAGGTAGGGCAGCATCGACATGGCAGGCTCCTTCGCACGGCTGCGGGCCACGCGGGTGGGAGACCCTCCGCCGCTGCGGGCAGGCGGAAGGAAGCAGGACGGGAGGAAAAGTTTCTGCCGTCGCTCTTCAGCTCAAAGGGAGCGGGAGGCGCCCGTGGAAGAGCGGTTGGTACTGCACGATCGACTTCGATCCATTGCAGCCCCACCTCCTCCGGCCGGTCCCCCGTGGGGGAAGTCCTGTCGCCGGGGCGTGCATCCACGCTTCTGCGTGTGGCCCCGGCCAGCGGTCCACAGTAACAGCCGACGGATGGTCAAGAGCCTGCCTTTACCCGCGCGATAGGAGTTCTATGCTCGGTCCATGGCAGAACTTCTGGCACTTGTCGAAGCCCGGCTGCGCACCGCGCTGGGTGAGCCCGACGCCCGCGCCGCCGTCACCTTCCTCGGCACCGACCGCATCGAGGTGCTCCGCTTCGGCGACGGCGACCTGGTGCGCTACGCGACCCTCGGGATGTCGGCCCAGCCCATGGGCGACCCGACCGTGGTGGTCGCCGATCCGGTCCGCGGACCGCGCGCCGAGCTGGTGCTGACGGTACGGGCGGGCGTCGTCCCGACCGACCAGGTGCTCCGGCCGCTCGCGGTGCTCGGGGCCTCCCCGCAGGTCGAGGGGCTCGTGGTGTCGCCGGGGGCCTCGCTGGACCTGGGCGAACCGCTGTGGCCGGGCGCGCCGTTCAGTTCCGTACTGGTCGCCGAGCCCGGCGGGCTGGTGGAGGACCTGGAGCTGGCCGACCCGATGGACCCGGTGCGGTTCCTGCCGCTGCTGCCGATGACCTCGAACGAGGCCGCCTGGAAGCGGGTGCACGGCGCGGCCGCCCTCCAGGAGCGCTGGCTCGCGCGCGGCACGGATCTGCGGGATCCTCGGCGTACCTCCGTGGCGCTCGACTGACCGCAGTGGACTGAGAGCGGCCACCGGGGCGGAGAGCTGCTGATTCTTTCGTCCACTCTTGTGAGTGATGGTTCATTTGGGTGGGTGTCGTTACGGTCGGGTGTTATGAATCTCAAGGCGTCGGCGAAGGCGCGGGCGGGCAGGGCTCTGGGAGTGGTGGCCAGCGATGGCTGAGCCGACCAGGCAATTGCGTGCCATCGCTCCGTCGTTCGTGGCGCTCGGTCCGTCCGGTGTGGCGATACGCGGCCGTCTCAAGGGTCTGAGTGTGGAGGACGAGAGGGTTCTGCGGCTGGTCGGCGCACATCAGGGGGCTCTGGCTTCCCGTGACCTCAAGCAGCGTTGTGGGGACGGTCCTGATCATTCCGCTGATACGTGGGCGGTCCGTAAGCGGGGGCTGACCGCAGAGTCGTCGTCGCGGATCGCCGGGGCGATCACCAGGGCCAGCCACGATCAGTGGGCGCTCGCCCGCCGCTGCCAGGCCGCACACATACAGAACCTGGCTGCCGGCATCAAGACGCTGCGCCACCGTCTCGCCCTCCCGATCGGGGCGAAAGGCAACAAGCGGGCTGCGGGCGGATACCGGTCCAAGAGCGAGTGGTTCAACAAGTCACGGCGTCTGACCGCCCTGGAGGCCCGCCATGAAGCCGCTCTCGCCGACTGGCGGGCGGGCCGGGTCCGGGTGGTGCGGGGCGGGAAGCGGCTGGCGAACACCCGCCACCACCTGCCCGAAGCCCAGCTCACCGAGGAGCAGTGGCGTGCCCGCTGGGAAGCCGAACGCTGGTTCCTGGCCGCCGATGGCGAGTCCGGGAAACGGTTCGGGAACGAGACGATCCGCGTCACCCCCGACGGCGAAGTGTCGCTCAAACTGCCCGCCCCGCTCGCACACCTCGCCAACAGCAACCACGGCCGCTACGTCCTCGCCTGCCGGATCGCATTCGCGCATCGGGGCGTGGAATGGGCTGAGCGCATCAGAGCGAACCGGGCCGTGGCCTACCGCATCCACCTGGACGTCACACGCGGCCGCTGGTACCTGACCGCCTCCTGGCAACGCTCCCTCGTGCAGACGATCCCGCTCGCCACGGCCCGCGCGAACGGGATGGCCGGTGTCGACACCAACGCCGACCACTTCGCCGCCTACCGGCTCGACCCGCACGGCAACCCGATCGGTGATCCGCAGCGCTTCCCCTACGACCTGTCCGGATCGGCTGACCGCCGTGACGCCCAGATCCGGCACGCCCTCACCCGGCTGCTGCACTGGGTGAAAAGCGTCGGGGTCAAGGCCATCGCGATCGAAGACCTCGACTTCACCGCCGAGAAGACCCGGGAGAAGCACGGGAGCAGGAAACGGTTCCGGCAACTGATCACCGGGATCCCGACCGGCAAGCTGAAAGCGCGACTCGTATCGATGGCCGCCGAACACGGCCTCGCCGTCGTCGCGGTCGACCCGGCCTACACCTCCCAGTGGGGAGGCCGGCACTGGCGGAAACCACTGGCCACCCCACGCCGGAAGATGTCCCGTCACGATGCCGCCGGTATCGCGATCGGACGACGCGCCCTCGGACACCCGATCCGGCGACGGGCGGCACCGCCCCCACACGACCAGAGCGATCGTGTCGGGCATCGGACCGCCCAGGCCGGACCAGGCACCCGCAGGCGTGACGGAAACCGCCCACCCGCAACGGACCACGTTCCCAGAGACGTGCCGCCGAGCGGGAAGAGAAAGCGGAGACCCAGCGCATCCAAAACCGTTCGGGACGCGCCCAGCACGCACCAGTGGGTCCAAGACCCACTGGTGCACACTGGCTAGGAACGGTAAGGATCGGACTCCGGACGGGTGATCGTCCCTTGACGCGGCGGCGGACGGGGAGGAGCGTGGCTTTGTATGAGGGGCGAACCGAGTTGCCCGAAGTGTGGTGGCCGGGTCAGGGCGCCCGGTCTTTTCGCTGACTCCTGGCAGTGCTCGGTGCACGGCACCGTCCACCCCCTGCAGCCCGTCATTCCGCCCAGCGTCGAGGGCCTCGGCGTCGTGGTCAACCGTGCCCAGGTGCCGGTGTGGATGCCGTGGCCGCTGCCGGTCGGCTGGCTGTTCACCGGGATCGCGGCCGCGGGGGACGACCGCAGCGGAGGGCGCGCCACCGCGGTGGCCTGCTCCGGACCGGGACCGCTGGGCGGCATCGGTGAGCTGCTGCTGGTCGCCGAGGAGCTGGGCGTGGGCCTGGGCGCGCGGTACGCGGGCATCGACGGCCCCGACCCGGGCCCCTTCATGAACGTATCGGCCCCGCCGCACGCCAAGGTGGTGGCGGCCGGGCGGCCGACCCCGATGTGGCACGTCACCGGGGTGCCGGAGGACCGCGCGGTCTTCGCGGGCGAGGCGCGCGGGCTGTGGCTGTGGGCCATCGTGTGGCCCGAGCAGTCCGGGCTGCTGATGTACGACGAGCTGGTGCTGACCGACCTGCGCGACGCGGGCGCCGAGGTGGAACTCCTGCCCTGCGGGGCGCTGAGCCCGCGGATCCTGGGCGGAGCCACCTGAGGACACGCGTACGTCTGTCAAGCCCTGGCCAGAGCAGGACCTTCTGCCCGGTTATCCTGGGGTGTCCCCCCGTCCGTCCGACCCCTGGAGCCGTGCCGTGCGCATCGACCTGCACGCCCACTCCACGGCCTCCGACGGTACGGACACCCCCGCCGAGCTGGTCCGCAACGCGGCCGCCGCCGGGCTGGACGTCGTCGCCCTGACCGACCACGACACCGTCGGCGGCTACGCCGAGGCGATCGCGGCGGTGCCCGACGGCCTCACCCTGGTCACCGGAGCCGAGCTGTCCTGCCGTCTCGACGGCATCGGGCTGCACATGCTGGCGTACCTCTTCGACCCGGCCGAGTCCGAGCTGTCCCGCGAGCGCGAGCTCGTCCGGGACGACCGGGTGCCGCGCGCGCGGACGATGGTCGGCAAGCTCCAGGACCTCGGCGTGCCCGTCACCTGGGACCGGGTCGCCGCGATCGCGGGCGACGGCTCGGTCGGCCGCCCGCACATCGCCGCGGCGATGGTGGAGGCGGGCGTCGTGGCCTCCGTCTCGGACGCCTTCACCCCGCAGTGGCTGGCCGACGGCGGCCGCGCCTACGCCGAGAAGCACGAGCTGGACCCCTTCGAGGCGATCCGGCTGGTCAAGGCGGCCGGCGGGGTCACCGTCTTCGCGCACCCGCTCGCCCTCAAGCGGGGCCGGTGCGTGCCGGAGAGCGCGATAGCCGAACTGGCGGCCGCCGGTCTGGACGGCATCGAGGTCGACCACATGGACCACGATCCCGCCACGCGTGCGCGGCTGCGCGGCCTCGCGGGCGAGCTGGGCCTGCTGACGACGGGTTCCAGCGACTACCACGGCAGCCGCAAGACCTGCGGCCTCGGGGAGTGCACGACCGACCCCGAGATCTACGGCGAGATCACGCGCCGCGCGACCGGGGCCTTCCCGGTGCCCGGCGCGGGCGGACAAGGCCGCACCGGCGCGTAAGCGCCCCGTCGTACGCCCGCCCGCGCGCACATCTCCTCCAGGGGCCTCCCCGGGCCCCTTCCGGGACCGCCTCCGCGCGCGCTCGCGTACGTCCCCACACCCCTCACACCCCTCTTCTCCTGCAAGGCGCAAGGCATCTCTGTGTTCGATCTCGCCGTCTTCGGCTCTCTCTTCCTCACCCTTTTTGTCATCATGGATCCCCCCGGGATCACGCCGATCTTCCTCGCGCTGACCTCCGGCCGCCCGGCCAAGGTGCAGCGCCGGATGGCCTGGCAGGCGGTGTGCGTCGCCTTCGGCGTGATCGCCGTCTTCGGCATCTGCGGCCAGCAGATCCTCGACTACCTGCACGTCTCGGTGCCCGCGCTGATGATCGCGGGTGGTCTGCTGCTCCTGCTGATCGCCCTCGACCTGCTGACCGGCAAGACGGACGAGCCGAAGCAGACCAAGGACGTGAACGTCGCCCTGGTGCCGCTGGGCATGCCACTGCTGGCCGGTCCCGGTGCGATCGTGTCGGTGATCCTCGCGGTGCAGAAGGCCGACGGGTTCAGCGGGCAGCTCTCCGTCTGGTCCGCGATCATCGCGATGCACGTGGTGCTGTGGATCACCATGCGCTATTCGCTGGTGATCATCCGGGTGATCAAGGACGGTGGTGTGGTGCTGGTGACCCGGCTGGCGGGCATGATGCTCTCCGCGATCGCGGTCCAGCAGATCATCAACGGCGTGCTCCAGGTCGTCCACAACGCCTGAGCAGGTCCGTGGCGCCCGTCGCCGCTCATGCGAACGCCCCCGCACCGGGTCCGGTGCGGGGGCGTTGTGCAGTGGTACGGCGGTGGGTTCGCCGTCAGGAGGACGCGGACTCGAACGGTCGGATGAGGATGCGCTGGCCTATGGATGCGGCCTGCTGCACGATCCGGTTGACGGAGGCCGCGTCCACGACGGTGCTGTCCACGGCGGTTCCGTCGACATCGTCCAGGCGCAGAATCTCGAAGCGCATCGGCTTCTCCCTTCGTCGGTGTTCTCCTTGCATACGTTCCAACGAAGTGTAGGAGGCAAACATTCCCTACGCTAAGGAAATTTTTTCACTCGCTAAGGATTGACCCGTCGAAGTCTGCCCAGAAGGCCGCCAGGGCCCGGGCCGTGGCCGCCGGATCCTCCGCGTTGGGGGAGTGTTCCGTCCCCGCGATGACCGCCCGCCGGGCCCCCAGCCGGCCGGCCATCCCGTCCAGCCACGGCACCGGCCAGGCCGAGTCCACGGCCCCCGACAGCACCAGCTTCGGCAGCTCCACCGCGGCCAGCTCCGCCACCCGGTCCGGCTCGGAGATCAGGATCCGCCCGGTCGCGATCAACTGCTCCGGTACGGTCGCCAGCCAGCGCGCGCGCAGGAACTCCGCCAGCTCGGCGGGGTCCGGCACGGCGTCCTCGGGATCCTGGGCGCGCATGGCCGCCCACACGGCGGGCATGTCGTCCCGCATCATCTCCAGCGCCGCCACGAGCAGCTTCGTACGGTCCTGCTGGGCCTGGTCGATGGCGGCGGGCCCGCTGCTCATCAGCGTGAGCGAGGCGAAGGGGGACGCGTCGCGCAGGACGGCGGCGCGCGCGACCAGCCCGCCCAGCGAGTGGCCCACCAGGTGCACCGGACGGTCGGCGGCGCCCAGGGCGGCCGCCTGCGCCAGCAGGTCCCGCCCCAGCTCGGCCAGGGTGTAGGCGGCCTCGTCGCGCGGCCCGGCGCTCTCGTACTGCCCGCGCCCGTCCACCGCGACCACCCGGTACCCGGCCTCCGCGAGCGGCTCCAGCAAGCCGACGAAGTCCTCCTTGCTCCCGGTGAACCCGGGGACCAGCAAGGCCGTGCCGCGCAGCGGCTCACCGGCCTCGTGTACGGCGAACTCGCCGCGGCCGGTGCTCAGGGACCGGGCGCGGGCGTGGGGCGGCAGGGTGAGGCGCGGCGGCTTGCTCATGGCCAGAGGTTACCGGCCCGTAGGCGTCGGCGCCCGGCGCGCCCTATGCGCTCGGGGTCCCGCTCCGCGGCGCGCCTGTGGTCCCGCTCCGCGGGGACATGCGGACGGCCCCGGTCCCCCTCGGAAGGGGGACCGGGGCCGTCCGGTGGAGCGGGTGCCTTACGCCTCGGGGGCGGCGGCGGCCTTGCGGGTCCGGGTCCGCTTCGGCTTGACCGGAGCGTCCTCGGCGACGGCCGCGGCGGCTTCGGCGACCGGAGCGGCCTCGGCGACCTTGCGGGTCCGGGTGCGCTTCGGCTTCACGGGAGCCTCCTCGGCGACCGCGTCGGCCGCGACGGCCACGGGGGCCTCGGCGACCGGAGCGGCTTCCGCGACCTTGCGGGTCCGGGTGCGCTTCGGCTTGACCGGGACCGCCTCGGCGACGGGGACGTTGACCGCGACCGCGACCGGGGCCGCAGGGGCCTCGGCGACGGGCGCCTCGACCACGGCGGCCTTGGCCACCGTCTTGGCGGCCTTGCGGGCCACCGGCGCCGACGCCTGGCGGGGGGCGCGGGTCTGGCGGACCGGGGCCGGCTCGACGAGCGGGGCCATCTGGAAGTCCGGCTCCGGCGCGTTGCGGACGAACGGCGCGAGCGGTTCGAGCTTGACCGTGCCACGGGTGGCCGCGCTCCGGGTGCCCGTGCTGCGGATGGCCGGGGCACGGGTGACGGGGGTGCGCGTGAACGGAGCGGACTCGGTGACCCGGGCGGACTCGGTGACCGGGGCCGCCTCGGTGGCGACGGAGGGCGCCGTGCCACGGGTGCGGCGGCGGCGCGGCCTGCGCGGCTCGTCGGCGGCCGGGGCCTCGGGGGCCTCGGCGACCGGGCTGACCGGAGCGGCGACGGCCGCCACGGCCGCACCGTTCACGGTCTCCGCGGCCACGGCGCCCTCGGCCAGCTCGGAACCGCCACGGGTGCGACGGCGCTGACGCGGCGTACGGGTGCGCTCGGGGCGCTCCTCGGCCACCGGAGCGGCGGCCACGGCCGGACCGCGGCCGCCACGGCCACCGCGGCCGCCGGTCTCGCCCAGGTCTTCGAGGTTCTCGGCCTTCAGACCGGCCCGCACGCGCTCGGCGCGCGGCAGGACGCCCGTGGTGCCGGCGGGGATGTTCATCTCCTCGAACAGGTGCGGAGACGTGGAGTACGTCTCGACCGGGTCGTGGAAGTCCAGCTCCAGCGCCTTGTTGATCAGCTGCCAGCGCGGGATGTCGTCCCAGTCGACCAGGGTGACGGCGATGCCCTTGTTGCCCGCGCGGCCGGTACGGCCCACACGGTGCAGGAAGGTCTTCTCGTCCTCCGGCGCCTGGTAGTTGATGACGTGCGTGACGCCCTCGACGTCGATGCCGCGCGCGGCGACGTCGGTGCACACCAGCACGTCGACCTTGCCGTTGCGGAAGGCGCGCAGCGCCTGCTCGCGGGCACCCTGGCCGAGGTCACCGTGGACCGCGCCGGAGGCGAAACCGCGCTTCTCCAGCTGCTCCGCGATGTCGGCGGCGGTGCGCTTGGTGCGGCAGAAGATCATCGCGAGCCCGCGGCCCTCGGCCTGCAGGATGCGGGAGACCAGCTCCGGCTTGTCCATGTTGTGCGCGCGGAAGACGTGCTGCGCGATGTTCGCCACCGTCACGCCCTCGCCCTCCGGCGAGGTGGCGCGGATGTGCGTCGGCTGCGTCATGTACCGGCGGGCCAGGCCGATGACCGCGCCCGGCATGGTCGCCGAGAACAGCATGGTCTGACGCTTCGGCGGCAGGTAGTTGATGATCTTCTCGACGTCGGGCAGGAAGCCCAGGTCGAGCATCTCGTCGGCCTCGTCCAGGACGAGCGCCTTGACGTGCGACAGGTCGAGCTTCTTCTGCCCGGCCAGGTCCAGCAGGCGGCCCGGGGTGCCGACGATGATGTCGACGCCCTTCTTGAGCGCCTCGACCTGCGGCTCGTACGCGCGGCCGCCGTATATGGCGAGGACGCGGACGTTGCGGACCTTGCCCGCGGTCAGCAGGTCGTTGGTCACCTGGGTGCACAGCTCGCGGGTCGGAACCACCACGAGGGCCTGCGGGGCGTCGGTGAGCTGCTCGGGCTTGGCCCGGCCGGCCTCGATGTCCGCGGGGACGACGACGCGCTCCAGCAGGGGAAGGCCGAAACCGAGCGTCTTGCCGGTACCGGTCTTGGCCTGGCCGATGATGTCCGTGCCCGTGAGGGCGACGGGCAGGGTCATCTCCTGGATCGGAAAGGGGGACACAATGCCGACGGCCTCAAGGGCTTCGGCCGTCTCGGGAAAGATCCCGAGGTCTCGGAACGTAGTCAGGGTGCTGCCTCTTCTGTGAGACGCGGCCCGAGGCGGCGAAGGGGGTCGTACCGTGCCTGGCTTGCAGTACTGCTGCGTACGGAAGCTGCGCGGGACCACGGGCCTTCGCTCAAGCGCTCATGCCGCTGAGGGGGCCCCTCGCGGGAGAGTGCGCATGAACGCACACACCACGCCGAGGGCGGTCGGGTTGGAGCCGATCGGGCCACCGACCGGGCATCCTCATTGGGACGGCCCGCCGAGTATTCGGCAGGCGCATTACCACTGTACCCCGGAATCGCGCAGCTGTGTCGGGTGAATTCACCAGGTCGACACCGGCGCGGGGCGCGGAGCACCGCTTTCGCGGGGGGTTCCCGTGTGGTGGCCACGTGGTTCCCGGGGGGTCCGAGCGGGCTATTGTGCGGTGCATGTCGACCGTAGAAAACGCATCGCCCGCCGAAGCCGGCGAACCCGGCGCGAACGCCGGAATCGCCGCCCAGAACTGGTCCGAGGCCTCCGCCTCGCCGCAGTACCGGGCCGCCGTCGTGGACCTGCTCGGCGCCCTCGCGTACGGAGAACTCGCCGCCTTCGAGCGACTCGCGGAGGACGCGAAGCTCGCGCCCACCCTCGATGACAAGGCCGAGCTGGCGAAGATGGCGTCCGCCGAGTTCCACCACTTCGAGCGGCTGCGGGACCGGCTCGCCGCGATCGACGCCGAGCCGACCGGCGCCATGGAGCCCTTCGCGAAGGGCGTCGACGACTTCCACCGCCAGACCGCGCCCTCGGACTGGCTGGAGGGCCTGGTCAAGGCCTACGTCGGCGACTCGATCGCCAGCGACTTCTACCGCGAGGTCGCCACCCACCTGGACAACGACACCCGCGCCCTGGTGCTCGCGGTGCTCGACGACACCGGCCACGGCGGCTTCGCCGTCGAGAAGGTGCGCGCCGCCATCGAGGCCGACCCGCGCTGCGGCGGCCGCCTCGCGCTGTGGGCCCGCCGCCTGATGGGCGAGGCGCTCTCGCAGGCGCAGCGCGTGGTCGCCGAGCGCGACGCGCTCTCCACCATGCTGGTCGGCGGCGTGGACGGGATGGCGGCGGGCTTCGACCTCGCGGCCGTCGGCGAGATGTTCACCCGCATCACCAAGGCGCACACCAAGCGGATGGCGGCCCTCGGCCTCGCGGCCTGACGGACACACGGACATCCGGACAGACGACACGGTGGCCCGGGCGGAGAGTTCCACGCCCGGGCCACCGTCGTACACCGGGGATTCGTCAGCTATTCGTCAGCCCGTCGGGACCGAAAACGGAGTCCGGCGGGACGGCCTCCCGGCCCGGCCCGCGGGCCGCAGCAGGAGCGACAGGACCACGGCCGCCACCAGGACGCCACCGAGGAAAGTGGCGGTCGGCGTGGTGTGGCCCGGGCCCAGTGCGTAGTGCGTGAGGTAGGACCCGAACAGCGCCCCCAAAACCCCGCTGACCAGCACGGACCGGGGTGAGGGCAAGCGCGTCGGGAGCATTCTGAGAGCCGCCGCGGCCAAGGCGAGACCGAGCAGAGCGGAGCCGAGCGCTTCCAGCAGCATGATGAGGTCCCTCCCACAGGTCAGGGCAAAACGGATCACTGGCGTCCTACCCGAAGCGGAAGAAAGAGAAACGGCCCGGTGGGGTCAACCACCGGGCCGCTGCGTTCGGTTCTCTTCGCTCCTCAGAGCGTCGCGCCGAAGCCCACCTTGCGGATGCTGGGCTCGCCCAGGTCGACGTACGACAGGCGGTCGGCCGGCACCAGGACCTTGCGGCCCTTGACGTCGGTGAGGCTGAGCAGCTGCGTCTTGCCGGACAGTGCGTCGGCGACGATGCTCTCGAGCTCCTCGGCGCTCAGGCCGCTCTCCAGCACGATCTCCCGGGGTGCGTGCTGCACGCCGATCTTGACCTCCACGGCTATGTCCCTCCGACGATCCGGTTCGCGCGATCACGCGCCGTACTCGCCCCCACCCTAGCCCGCGGACGCGACGCGAATGGCGTACAGCGGACACGCTGGCAGCGAACAGCGCGCCGCGCCGCCCGCGGGGCCCCTACGCGCCCCTGCGCGCTCAGTGGCCGTCAGTGGCCGTCGGTGCCGTGCAGCGGGAAGCCCGCGATGCCGCGCCAGGCCAGCGAGGTCAGCAGGCCCACCGCGGTGTCCCGCTCGACCGGGCTGGAACTGGACAGCCAGTACCGGGCCACGACCTGAGAGACCCCGCCCAGGCCCACCGCCAGCAGCATCGACTCGTCCTTCGACAGGCCGGTGTCCTCGGCGATGACCTCGGAGATCGCCTCGGCGCACTGGAGGGAGACCCGGTCGACCCGCTCGCGCACGGACGGCTCGTTGGTCAGGTCGGACTCGAAGACCAGCCGGAAGGCGCCGCCCTCGTCCTCGACGTACGCGAAGTACGCGTCCATCGTCGCGGCCACGCGCAGCTTGTTGTCGGTCGTCGACGCGAGCGCGGTGCGCACCGCCAGGAGCAGCGATTCGCAGTGCTGGTCCAGGAGGGCCAGGTACAGGTCCAGCTTTCCCGGGAAGTGCTGGTAGAGCACCGGCTTGCTGACGCCCGCGCGCTCGGCGATGTCGTCCATCGCCGCGGCGTGGTAGCCCTGGGCGACGAATACTTCCTGGGCCGCGCCCAGGAGCTGGTTGCGTCGGGCTCGGCGCGGCAGTCGGGTGCCCCGCGGGCGCGCCGCCTCGGTCTGCTCGATGGCTGTCACGCCGCCTCCCACTTTCTCTCAGAACACTGTGGCGCTATGCGCCGCGCCCGCCATCGTACTTTTCGGTAACCGAATCCGGGGGGTCCCGACCGAGTTTTCTCGCGGTACGGACGACCGGGAGCGCCGCTGGTCAGCCCGGGTCGGCCGCGCTCCGGCCGTGGTCCGGCCGCGGCCCGGCCGCCGTCGGCTCGCTGTCGGCCCGCTCAGCGGTAGTCGTCCTCGTCCAGGGCGACCACGCGCGCCTGCTCGGCGGCGTCCCCGTCGGAGGCCTCACCGGGATCCGCCGCGATGACCGGATCGTCGTCGAGGGGGTTCAGCTCGGCGCGCTGCTCCGCGGCGTCCGCCTCCGGGGCCTCGGGCCCGGGTGTCTCGCCCAGCTGGTCCTGGAAGGTGTCCGGTTCCGCAGGGTCGACCGTCATGTGGTTCCCCTCATTCCCTCTGCCGTCCCTCTGCCGTGCCCTTCTCCTTCGAGCGTAGGAGCGTCCCGGGCCCGGCGCTATACGGGTCTGTGATGGCGAACACACGATTCCGGACGTGATCGTCTCGTAACATTGCGCCCATGTCTTCGACCGAGCTGCCAGGTGTACGGTCCACCGCCGAGCCGTCGCCCCTGGTGGGGGCCGTCCGCGTGGCCGAGGGGGAGCAGCTGCGCACCGCCGCGCTGCCGGGCCTGACCCTGACGGTCCGTTCCCGGCCACCGGCGCGCGAAGGACTCGCGCCCGCCCTCTTCGTGCACGGGCTGGGCGGCTCCTCGCAGAACTGGTCGGACCTGATGGCCCTGCTGGAGGACACCGTCGACGGCGAGGCCATCGACCTGCCGGGCTTCGGCACCTCCCCGCCGCCCGCCGACCGGGACTACTCGGTCACCGCCCTGGCGCGCGCGGTCATCCGGCACCTCGACGCCGCGGCGCGGGGGCCCGTACACCTCGTCGGGAACTCGCTCGGCGGGGCCGTCAGCACCCGGGTCGCCGCGGTGCGGCCCGACCTGGTGCGCACGCTGACCCTGATCTCGCCCGCCCTGCCCGAGCTGCGGGTGCAGCGCTCCGCCGTGCCCACCGCGCTCCTCGCGGTCCCGGGAGCGGCGGCCCTCTTCGCCCGCCTCACCAAGGACCTGACGGCCGAACAGCGCACCCGCGGGGTGATGGGGCTTTGCTACGGAGACCCCTCACGGGTGACCTCCGAGGGCTTCCGGCACGCCGTCGAGGAGACGGAACGGCGGATGCGGCTCCCCTATTTCTGGGAGGCGCTGGCCCGCTCCTCGCGCGGAATCGTCGACGCCTACACGCTCGGCGGACAGCACGGGCTGTGGCGCCAGGCCGAGCGGGTCCTCGCGCCGACCCTGCTGGTCTACGGTGGCAGGGACCAACTGGTCTCGTACCGCATGGCGCACAAGGCGGCGGCCTCCTTCCGGGGGTCGCGGCTGCTGTGCCTGCCCGAGGCCGGGCACGTGGCGATGATGGAGCACCCCGAGGTCGTGGCATCGGCCTTCCGGGAGCTGCTCCGGGGCGCCGCCGGGCCCAGTGAAGATCGAGACGAAGACGGCAGAGGCTGAGCACCGGTGGGACGACATAGTCGCAAGGACTCCGCTCCTGCGCGCCCGGTTCACGGGGATCCGGGCGGGGCGGGGTCGCCGGGGGCGGCCTCCGGGCACCCGGAAGCCGTGGCCGCGGCCGGTCGGCGGCGGCGGTCCGAGCCGACCGCGACGCATCAGGGGTACGTGAACCAGGGCGCGCCCGGGGTTCGTGCGGGGCACCCCGAGATCCACGAGGCCGGTGGGGCGTACGGGGACTGGCGGGCCGTTCCGCGTGGCCGTTCCGCGGCGGCGGGGCCCATGCCGGGATCCTGGCCCGGGCAGGTTTCCGGCGCTGAGGCCGGTGGTGCCTCCGGCGGCGCCTCAAACGCCGGCGGGGCTGAAATGGCGCCCGGGGTCGGCGGGGCTGGATTTGCCCCCGGGGGCGGCGAGGCTGGATTTGCCCCCGGGGTCGGTGGTGCCTCCGGCGGCGCCTCAAACGCCGGCGGGGCTGGGTTTACGTCGCTTGTCGCGGACGACCCGGCGCCCGGGTCTGCTGCTCAGCGGGCCGCCGTGGCCACCGCCGAGGCCGTGTTCCCCGCGGCCGCGCCGCCCGTCGTGGACGACGTGTTTCCTCCGGTCGCGCCGTCCGCCGAGGACACCGCGCGGGTCTCGACGGGGTCGCACCGGCGGGTGCCGCCGCCGCGGCGGGGGGCGGGGGCGCGGCCAGGGGCGGAGCGGGGGCGGAAGGTCCGTGCGTACACGGGCATCGCCGCCGCCGCCGTCACCACCGTGCTCGCCGTCGTCGTGGCGGGCCAGGTCGTGAGCGACGACGGCTCCGGCCGGGTCGGCGTACAGAGCGCCGGGGACCCCGGAACCGACCGCGCCGCCCCCGGCCAGTCCGCGGCCTCCCGCTCCGACGGCCGCGCCACGCCCAGCGTGGTCAAGACCTACGAGCAGAAGATGGCCGAGACCTATCCGATCGCCGCGACCCTCACCGGGCCGGGCACCTTCGACTCGGTCAAGACCGGCGCTCCGGCCCCCGGCAAGGGGCGTCTCGTGCGCTACCGGGTCGATGTGGAACAGGGTCTGGGCCTGGACGCGGACGTCTTCGCCGAGGCCGTCCACCGCACCCTCAACGACCGGCGCAGCTGGGCGCACGACGGTGACATGACCTTCCAGCGGGTCGCTCCGGGCGAGGAGGCCACCTTCGTCATCACGCTCGCCAGCCCGGGGACCACCGGCACCTGGTGCAAGAAGTCCGGGCTCGACACGACCGTCGACAACGTGTCCTGTGATTCCGCTTCCACCGAACGCGTGATGATCAACGCGTTCCGCTGGGCGCAGGGCTCGCCGACCTACGGCCAGGACCAGATGTTCGCCTACCGCCAGATGCTCATCAACCACGAGGTCGGGCACCGGCTCGGGCACGACCACGTGAGCTGCAAGATCCCGGGCGCGCTCGCGCCGATCATGCAGCAGCAGACGAAGTCGCTCGACATCGACGGAATCTCCTGCAAGCCCAACCCCTGGGTGTTCCCCGACAGTTGACCGGTTGAGTGGTGACGGGGTGATGGCGGGGCGGTGACGGGGTGCCGGAGGCCGGATTGACAAGGTGTTCGATGGTCGGCAATGGTTCTCCGCATGTCGCACCACCACACCATGACCGCGAGCGCCGCCATTGAGCTGGCGCTGCTTGGTGTGACCGCGCACAGCGTGGCCGACATCCTCTGTCGCTGACGCCCGCCTGAGCGCGCGACGACCCTTTTCCACGTGTCATTCCGCCGCGCCCGGGCCCTCCCTGCCCGCGGGCGCGGCTTCGCATGTCCCCGACATGCCCCCGATGTGCCACCGACCTCTTCGAGGCGGCCGGACGCTGCCCCCGCGCGGCCTTTCCCGTCCGAACCGTCATGCTCATCACGCCGAGAGGTCCCTTTCCGATGTTCCGTCACTCCCACATATCGCGCCGCCTGGCCGCGGTCACCGTCAGCCTCGTACTGGCCGGGGGCGCCGCGGCCTGCGGCCCCAAGGGCAGCGACGGGGAAGCCTCCGGTGCCGCGTCCGGCGCCTCCGGGCAGCCGCGCGACGGCGGCACGCTGACCGTCCTCAACAACGAGCCGCAGAACGACTTCGACCCGGCCCGCCTGTACACCTCGGGCGGCGGGAACATCCCCTCGCTGGTCTTCCGCACGCTCACCACCCGCAACCGGGAGGACGGCGCGGCCGGCGCCAAGGTGGTGCCCGACCTGGCCACCGACACCGGCAAGCCCAATGCCGACGCCACCGAGTGGACGTACACGCTCAAGGACGGGCTGAAGTACGAGGACGGCGCCCCGATCACCACGGCCGACATCAAGTACGGCATCGAGCGCTCCTTCGCCGCCGAACTCTCCGGCGGAGCGCCCTACTTGCGCGACTGGCTGGTCGGCGGGGACACCTACCAGGGCCCGTACAAGGACGGCGGCAAGGGGCTCGACTCGATCGTCGTCCCCGACGCGAAGACGATCACCTTCAAACTCCGCAAGCCCGAGGGCGAGTTCCCCTTCGTCGCCACCCAGACCCAGTTCGCGCCGGTCCCCAAGGCCAAGGACACCGGGGTCAAGTACGAGGAGCACCCCGTCTCCTCGGGCCCGTACAAGGTGGTCAAGAACGAGAACGACGGCGAACACCTCACCCTGGAGCGCAACCAGAACTGGGACCCGAAGACCGACGAGGAGCGCAAGGCCCACCCGGACCGGATCGACGTCCGCTCCGGTCTGGACGCCGCGGTCATCAACCAGCGGCTCTCCACCAGCTCCGGCGCCGACGCGGCCGCCATCACCACCGACACCAACCTCGGACCGGCCGAACTCGCCCAGATCGGCGCCGACAAGAACCTCGCCGCCCGGGTCGGCACCGGCCACTTCGGCTACATCAACTACCTCGCCTTCAACCCGAAGGTGGCCCCCTTCGACAACCCGAAGGTGCGCCAGGCGATCTCGTACGCGGTCAACCGCACCAGCGTGATCAACGCGGCGGGCGGCTCCGCGCTCGCCGAGCCCGCCACCACCTTCCTGCCCGAGCGGGAGGCCTTCGGGTACGCCGCCTACGACCACTTCCCGGCGGGCAAGACGGGTGACCCGGCCAAGGCGAAGCAGCTGCTGGCCGAAGCCGGCTTCAAGGACGGGCTCACCATCACGCTGACCCACTCCACCGCCCAGAACCGGCAGACCAGCCCCGAGGTCGCCACCGCCGTGCAGCAGGCCCTGGCCGCCGCCGGGATCACGGTCAAGCTGGAAGGCCTGGAGAACAACGCCTTCAACGAGAAGCGCTGGGACGTCAAGAACACCCCCGGCTTCTTCCTCTCCCGCTGGGGCGCCGACTGGCCGTCCGGCGCCCCCTTCCTCGCGCCGATCTTCGACGGCCGGCAGATCGTCACGAACGGCTCCAACTACAACCACGCCCAGCTCAACGACCCGGCCGTCAACGCCGAGATCGACGAGATCGCGAAGCTGACCGACCTCGGCGCGGCGGGCAAGCGGTGGGGCGCGCTCGACCGGAAGATCGGTGAGCAGGCCCTGGACGTGCCGCTGTTCCACCCGGTCTACAAGCGGCTCGTCGGCAAGGACGTCAAGGGCGTCGTCATCAGCGACTGGACCGGCGTCCTCGACATCTCGCAGGTCTCGGTCAAGTGACGCTCGTATCCGAACGGTCGGCGGCCGCGGCCGGGGTCACCACCCCGGCCGCGGGCGCCGCGCGCCAGGTCTGGCGGCGGCTGCGCGGACGGCCCTCGGCCGTCGCGGCCACCGCCGTCCTCGTGCTGCTCGTCCTCGTCGCGCTCGCCGCGCCCCTGCTCGCCCACCTCGCCGGGCAGGACCCCAACGCCTACCACGACGACCTCGTGGACTCGGCGCGCGGCGGCGTCCCCCTCGGCTCCTTCGGCGGGATCTCCGGCGACCACTGGCTCGGCGTCGAACCGGGCACCGGCCGGGACCTGTTCACCCGGCTGCTCCACGGCGCGCGGATCTCGCTGCTCGTCGCGCTCGGCGCGACCGTCGTACAGGTCTTCCTCGGGGTGAGCGCCGGACTGCTCGCCGCGCTCGGCGGCCGGTTCGCCGGACAGCTCGTCGGCCGGGTCACCGATGTGATGATCGCCCTGCCCATGCTGGTGCTCGCCATCGGGCTGACCGCCGTCGTACCGCCCGATTTCCCCCGGCCGCTGCTGCTGATCGTGGTCATCGGGCTGCTCGACTGGGGCGGCACCGCCCGCATGGTGCGGGCCCAGACCCTCGCCCTGCGCGGACTGGACTTCGTCGAGGCGGCCCGGCTCTCCGGCAACAGCACCGTGCGCATCGCCCGCCGCGAGCTGCTGCCCTCGCTGGCCGCCCCCGTCATCACCCTCGCCGCGCTCAAGGTGCCCACCAACATGGTCATCGAAGCCTCGATGTCCTTCCTCGGGGTCGGCGTGAAGCCGCCCACCCCGTCCTGGGGGCAGATGCTCTCCAACGCGCAGACCTGGTTCCGCGCCGACCCCACCTACGTCCTGCTCCCCGCCGGGCTGCTGTTCGTCACCGTGCTCGCCTTCACCGTCCTCGGCGACGCCGTCCGCACGGCCCTCGACCCGCGCGAGGGTGCGCGCCTGCGGGTCGGCACCAGAAAGGAGCGCAAGGCGTGATTCGCTTCGTCCTCAACCGGATCGGCGGGGCGCTGCTGGTCCTGCTCGCCCTGTCCGTCACCGTCTACGCCCTCTTCTACCTCGCCCCCGGCGACCCCGCCCGCCTCGCGTGCGGGGAGCGCTGCAATCCGGCGCAGATCGCCCAGGTCCGCGAACAGCTCGGACTGAACGACTCCGTGGTCGTCCAGTACCTGCACTTCCTCCAGGGACTGCTGGCCGGCCGGGACTACTCCGGCGGCGCCGGACTGGTCGTGCACTGCGACGCGCCCTGCCTCGGCTTCTCGTACCACAGCGATCAGGACGTCACCGGACTGATCCTGCAGCGGCTGCCCGCCACCCTGTCGCTGGCGCTGGGCGCCATGGTGATCTGGCTCGTGATCGGCGTGGGCACCGGACTGCTGTCCGCGGTCCGCCGGGGCGGCCCGCTGGAGCGGGTGCTGACGGTGATCACCCTCGCCGCCACCGGCACCCCCGTGTTCATCCTCGGGCTGCTGCTGCTCATGGCCGTCTGCGCCTACCTCCAGTGGCTGCCCTTCCCGACGTACGTGCCCTTCGGCGACGACCCGGAGCAGTGGGCCTGGAACTTGCTGCTCCCCTGGGTCACGCTCGGCTTCTTCGAGAGCGCCAAATACGCCCGCGTCACGCGCAGCGCCACGCTGGAGACGCTGGCGGAGGACCACATCCGCACCTTCCGCGCCTACGGCGTGGGGGAGCGGAAGATCGTGGTCCGGCACGCCGTGCGCGGCGCGGTCGCCCCGGTGATCGCGCTCAGCGCCGTGGACTTCGGCACGATGATCGGCGGCGCCGTGCTCACCGAGTCGCTGTTCGGGATCCCCGGACTCGGCAAGACGTTCATCGACGGGGTCCGGGTGGTCGACCTGCCCGTCGTCGTCGGCGTCGTCCTCGCCATCGGCACCGCCGTCGTCATCGCGGGCGCCGTCGCCGACCTGCTGTACGCCGTCGCGGACCGAAGGGTGGTGCTGTCATGACCGGACCTCTGGTGGACGTCACCGACCTCGTGATCGACTTCCCGGTCGGCGGACCGGGCGGGCACGTCCGGGCCGTGGACGGGATCTCCTTCACCCTGGAACCCGGCCGCGCGCTGGGCATCGTGGGCGAGTCCGGCAGCGGCAAGTCCACCGTGGCCGCCGCGCTGCTCGGGCTGCACCACGGGACCGGCGCCCGGATCTCCGGCACGGTCCGGGTGGGCGGCACCGATGTGGGCGCCGCCCCGCCCGCCGCGCTGCGCGCGCTGCGCGGGGGCGTCGCCGCGATGGTCTTCCAGGACCCGCTCACCTCCCTCGACCCGTACTACGCCATCGGCGACCAGATCGCCGAGGTGTACCGGGTGCACGCGGACGTCTCCCGGCGCGCCGCCCGCGCCCGCGCGGTCGAGGTGCTGGACCGGGTGGGCATCCCGGACGCGGTACGCCGCTCCCGGGCCCGGCCGCACGAGTTCAGCGGCGGCATGCGCCAGCGCGCCCTCATCGCCATGGCCCTGGCCTGCGAACCCCGGCTGCTCGTCGCCGACGAGCCGACCACCGCGCTCGACGTCACCGTGCAGGCCCAGATCCTCGACCTGCTGCACGGGCTGCGCGCCGAACGCGGTCTCGGCCTGCTGCTCGTCACCCACGACGTGGGGGTGGCCGCCGGGAGCGTCGACGAACTGCTCGTGATGCGCCACGGGCGGGCCGTGGAGCACGGCCCGGTGGCCCGGGTGCTGGCCGCGCCCGCGAACCCGTACACCAAGGAGCTGCTCGCGGCCGTGCCCCGGCTGGACGCCCCGCGCACGAGCGCCACGCCCGCGGGGGAACGTACGCCCGTGGTCGAAGCGGTCGGCCTGCGCAGGGAGTTCGGGCGCCGGGGCCAGCGGGTCACCGCCGTGGACGGTGTCTCGCTCACCGTCGCCGAGGGTGAGACCCTCGGCATCGTCGGCGAGTCCGGCAGCGGCAAGTCCACCCTCGGGCGGATGCTCGTCGGACTCCTGGACCCCACCTCCGGCACCGTCCGCCGCGCGGGCCGCGAGACCTCCGGGGTCGCCCCCGGCGTCCAGATGGTCTTCCAGGACCCGGGGTCCTCCCTCAACCCGCGCCGCAGCATCGGTGAATCCATCGCCGATCCGCTGCGCGCGGCGGGCGAGCGGGACGAGCAGGTCATCCGGGCCCGGGTCGGCGAACTGCTGGTCCGGGTCGGGCTGGAGGCGGCGCACCACGACCGCTACCCGCACGAGTTCAGCGGCGGCCAGCGCCAGCGCGTCGGGATCGCCCGCGCGCTCGCCCCCCGGCCCCGGCTGATCGTCTGCGACGAACCGGTCTCCGCCCTCGACGTCACCACACAGGCCCAGGTCACCGCCCTGCTCGCGGAGATCCAGCGGGAGACCGGCATCGCGCTGGTCTTCATCGCGCACGACCTCGCGGTGGTCCGCCAGGTCAGCGACCGGGTCCTGGTGATGCGCGGCGGAGCGGTCGTCGAGGAGGGACCGGTGGACGAGGTGTACGACCGCCCGCGGCACGCCTACACGCGGCAACTGCTGGAGGCCGTGCCCTCCCTGGACCCGGCCCTGGCCGCCGAGCGCCGCTCCGTCAGAGCACAGCAGAAAGCAGGCTCTCCCCAGTCTTAGCGCGGTCGAACGCGAACCGTACGGGAAAGTTACGACTCTTCACCCCTTCCGGTGGCGCGATGGACAACCGTCCGTCGCGCCTTCGGCATATCCGCTTGAGTTCTCGCGGCGGGTCACCGGACCGACGGAGGCCGCCTGAACGGGAGATCGGGGGTGCCACTCGTGCGGATCGCACTGCTCACGGAAGGTGGTTATCCGTATGCGACGGGCGAAGCGAGGGTGTGGTGCGACCGGCTGGTGCGCGGGCTTCCGCAGCACGAGTTCGAGCTGTACGCGCTGAGCCGCAGCGCCGGGCAGGAGGAGCGCGGCCGGGTGCCGCTGCCCGCCCACGTCACACGGGTGCGCACGGCCCCCCTGTGGGCCCCCGACGACGACGGCCGGACCCACTCGCGCCGCGAACGGCGCCGGTTCCTGGCCTGCTTCACGGACCTGGTGCACGGGATCTGCGCCGGGGAGGCGGAGCCGTTCGCCGCCGGACTGTACGGACTGGCCGAACTCGCCCGGGACCAGGGCGGCCTGTACGCGGCCATCCGGTCCGAGACCGCGGTGCGGGCCGTCGAATCCGCCTGCCGGGCGCCCGGCGCGAGCCGCGCCGTCCAGGCCGCCCAGGTTCCCGACCTGCTCGCGTTCGTCGACGAACTGGAGCGCGCGCTGCGCCCGCTCAGCCTGGACTGGTACGAGGAACTCGGCGCCGTCGACATCTGCCACGCGGCGGCGGGCGGGCTGGCCGCGCTGCCCGGGCTGGTGGCCAAACGCTTCTTCGGAGTGCCGCTGCTCGTCACGGAGTACGGAGTCCAGCTCCGGGCGCACTACCTGGAGCACACGGAGGAACGCCCGGCGCTGCGGGCCCTGCTCGGCGCCTTCCAGGTCCGGCTCGCCGCCGAGATCTACGCCCGGGCCGACCTGCTCACCCCCGGCAACGCCCACGCGCGGCGCTGGCAGGAGCGGTGCGGGGCCACCCGGGAGCGGCTGCGGACGGTCTACCCGGGGATGGAGGCGGACCGATTCGCCACCGTCGGGGAGGCCGCCGACCACGGTGACCCCGCCACGCTGGTGTGGGTGGGCCGGATAGAACCGGCCAAGGACCTCATCGCGCTGCTGCACGCCTTCGCGGAGGTGCGGCGGGCCGAACCGGACACCCGGCTGCGCATCTTCGCGACCGCGGCGGCGCCGGGGTACCTGGCCGACTGCCGCTCACTGGCGGCCCAGCTCTTCCCGGACGAGGCGGCCGACGCGGTGACGGTCGGCGAGAGCCCCGTCACCTTCGAGGAGATCGGCGGACCGGAGACCCCGGCCCTGTCCGACGCGTACGGCTCCGCCCCGGTCACCGTGCTGTCCTCGGTGGTCGAGGGCTTCCCGATCCGGCTCGTCGAAGCCATGTTCTGCGGCCGGGCCACCGTCTCCACCGACGTGGGCGCGGTGTGCGAGGTCATCGGCGGCACCGGACTGGTGGTCCCGCCGCGCAACCCGCGCGCCCTCGCGGACGCCTGCCTGACCCTGCTGCGCGACCCGGAACGCGCCCGGCGGCTGGGGGCGGCGGCCAGGGCCCGGGCCCTGGAACTCTTCACCGTCGAGCAGAACGTGGCCGCCTTCCGCGAGATCTACCTCCAGCTCATCGCCGACGGCGCGGCCTGCCCGCCCGCCGACGCCCCCTTCACGCATCCGCCGGAGGCCCGCGTGCCGGGCCACTGGACCACCCCGACGTGGGCCCCCTCCCCGGAGGCGACGGTATGACGACCCACCCGGACACCACCCCGTCGCTCTACGACCTGGCCAGGCGCCCGGTCCTCGTACCGGCCCCGGACCCGCTGCCGGACGACGCCCTGGCCGAGGACCAGTCCCCGTCGCCGGAGACCACCCTCGTACTCCGCCTCGCGCCCGCACCGGAGCTGCCAGTCTCGTCGGCGTTGCTGCCGCCACCCCCAGCCTCGCCGGCGGCGGAGGCAATTCCAGCCCCGCCGGCGTTTGAGGCGCGGGGTCCGGGGCGGAGCCCCGGGGGCCCCGCAGGGGCCGACGCGCCCCCCGCAGGGACCGTCACCGGACGCCGCCGCGCCAGCGGAGACCCCGTCAAGGCACTGATGCACCGGCACCGGGACCTGTGCGAACGGGCCGTAGACCCGCTGGAGATCGCCGCCGGACTGGAGGCCCACGGGATCACCGACCGCACCGCCGCAAGGTTCCGGCACCGGGACGTCTTCTCCCTCGCCGAAGAGCTGTACGCCCGGGTCCCGCGCGGCGAACTGCCCGGCGAACTGCCCGGCGCCCCCCGCACCACCGCCCCCGCCGGGGCCGACGCGGCGGACCTGCGCGGGGCGGCGTACGCCCTGCTCCCCGGCGCGCTCGCACTCGGCGCCGCCCTGCTCGCGGGCCCCGCCCCCTGGGTGGCCGCCCTCGCCGTCGCGTGCACCGTCGGCGGCCTCGCCCGCCCCCGCACCGGCGGGCGCCGCCGCCCCTGGCCCGCCCAGCTGCTCGCCGCCGCGGCCACCGGGTACGCCGTGTACCGGCTCGGCACCCCGCTCGGCACCCCGCTCGCCGTCGGACTCGCCCTGGCGGCCGCCCCCGCGCACTGGTGCGACGCGGCCTTCGCGGCCCGCGCCCGCCGCCGCCTCGCCGGGAGCCGGGCGCTGGAGGACTTCGCGGCGGGGGTCCGGCCGCTGCTCGTCGGGGCGGTGGCCTGCTTCACCGTCCTCGCGGCCGTCCCGCTCGTCCTCCTCGGAGCCCCGCTCGCGGTCGCCGTGCCCCTCGCGGTGCTCCTCTTCCTCACCCGGCTGCTGGTCCGCCACACACCGCACCGGATCCCGGCGGCCGCCGCCCTCGCGGTGGCGCTGATCCCGGACCCGGTGGCCGCCGCCGCGGCCGCCGCCGCCCTGCTCGTGCACGCCACGGTCGCGCTCTCCCGCGCATCCGCCCACGCACGGACCTGACCGCCCCACCGACCTGACCGCGCCAACAAGGAGAAACAGACATGACGGGCCAGCCAAACGACCACGGGGCCGCGCGATGAGGGTGCTGCTGATCGGAGCCAACGGATACCTCGGCCGCTACGTCGCGGACCGGCTGCTCGCCGACCCCGCCGTCCAGCTCACCGCGCTGGGCCGCGGCGACGACGCGGACGTGCGCTTCGACCTCGCCACCGGCAGTCCCGGCGCGCTCACCCGCTTCCTCGACGCCGTCCACCCGGGCGTCGTGATCAACTGCGCGGGCGCCACCCGCGGCGGCGCCCGCGAGCTGACCCGGCACAACACCGTCGCCGTCGCGACGGTCTGCGAATCGCTGCGCCGCAGCGGCTGCGGGGCCCGGCTGGTGCAGCTCGGCTGCGCCGCCGAATACGGGCCCAGCCAGCCCGGATCGTCCACGGCCGAGGACGCCGTGCCGAGACCCGGCGGGCCGTACGGCGTCAGCAAGCTCGCCGCCACCGAACTCGTCCTCGGGTCCGGGCTCGACGCGGTCGTCCTGCGGGTGTTCTCACCCGTCGGCCCCGGCACCCCCGCCGGGTCCCCGCTCGGCCGCCTCGCCGAGGCGATGCGCCGCGCGATGCAGGCCGGGGACGCGGAGCTGAAGCTCAGCGGACTCGGCGTACAGCGCGACTTCGTCGACGTACGGGACGTGGCGCGGGCCGTGCACGCGGCCTCGCTGTCCGCCGCGCAGGGCGTCGTCAACATCGGCACCGGCCGCGCGGTCCGGCTGCGCGACGCGGCCGCCGTCCTGGCCCGGGTCGCGGGCTACGGCGGCGCCATCCACGAACTCGACGGGCCGCAGCAGCCGCACGCGCACCCCGGCCGCCCCGCGGGCCTGGCCGCGATCGGCTCCCCGCGCGCCGAGGCCACGGCCGAGCAGCTGGCCGCCGCCCCGCCGCCGTACCCGTACCCGGACGGCTGCGGCACCTGGCAGCAGGCCGATGTCCGCACGGCCCGCGACCGGCTGGGCTGGCGGCCCCGGATCAATCTGGAGGAATCGCTCGCGGACATCTGGATGGAGGCGGCGTGCCGCATCTGACCACCCCGCCCGGGGCGCGGCGGGCGGCCAGCGAGGCCGGCCGGCTGGGCCTCGGGGTCCCCGGGTACGGGCATCCGCTGGTCGCCCCCGCCGAGTGGGCCGAGCTGTCCCGGCCCGGCACCCCGCTGCACTGGGCCGTCCTGAACGTGGCGGGCGGCCCCGGGCAGCGGCCCGACCCGCACTGTTCGCAGGCGGCCGTCCGGATCCGGGAAACGGGTGGCACCGTACTCGGTCATCTCGCGATGCGGGACGGCGAGCGGTGCTTCGGCGAGCTGATCTCGGACGCCCACCGGTTCGCCGACTGGTACCGGGTCGGCGGTTTCTACCTGGCCGACGCCCCGGCGGGCCGGGACGGGCTGGACGCCGTGCGCAAGGTGACGGACACCCTGCGCACGCTCGGGACCGGCGGGAACGTCCCGCACCTGGTGCTCGGGCACGGTACCCACCCGTACGCGGGCTACGCCGACACCGCCGACCAGCTGGTCACCTTCTCCGGGAGCTGGGCCGACTACCGCTGGTCGCAGGTGGCGGAGTGGACGGCGGACCATCCGCCGGAGCGGTTCTGCCACTTCGTGCACGGGGTGCCGCGCACGCATCTGGAGGAGGCCGTGCGGGTCGCCCGCTGGCAGGGCGCGGGCACGATCTGGTTCACCGACCGGCCCGGAACGCGGGCGGGCAGCGACCCGTGGGCCTCGATGCCCGGGTACTGGGACGAAATCGTCTCGCGGATCGGGACGAGTGTCTCGGAATGAAGTGGGCCGTGGCAGTGTTGCGGACTAGAACAACACTTTAAAGCTCCCCGCTGGCGCGGGGATGACCCGCCTGGAGTGCCCGTGTCGCTGCCACCCCTGGTAGAGCCAGCTGCTGAGCTCACCGTTGACGAGGTCCGTCGGTACTCCCGCCACCTGATCATCCCGGACGTCGGGATGGACGGGCAGAAGCGCCTGAAGAACGCCAAGGTGCTCGCGGTGGGCGCCGGCGGCCTCGGTTCCCCCGCCCTGATGTACCTGGCCGCGGCCGGCGTCGGCACGCTCGGCATCGTGGAGTTCGACGAGGTCGACGAGTCGAACCTGCAGCGCCAGATCATCCACAGCCAGGCGGACATCGGCCGCTCGAAGGCGCAGTCGGCGCGCGACAGCGTGCTCGGCATCAACCCGTACGTGAACGTGATCCTCCACGAAGAGCGGCTCGAAGCCGAGAACGTGATGGAGATCTTCAGCCAGTACGACCTGATCGTCGACGGCACGGACAACTTCGCCACCCGTTACCTCGTCAACGACGCCTGCGTGCTGCTGAACAAGCCGTACGTCTGGGGCTCGATCTACCGCTTCGACGGCCAGGCCTCGGTCTTCTGGTCCGAGCACGGCCCGTGCTACCGCTGCCTCTACCCGGAGCCGCCCCCGCCGGGCATGGTTCCCTCCTGCGCCGAGGGCGGCGTGCTGGGCGTGCTCTGCGCGTCCATCGGCTCCATCCAGGTCACCGAGGCCATCAAGGTCCTGACCGGCATCGGTGAGCCGCTGGTCGGCCGCCTGATGATCTACGACGCCCTGGAGATGCAGTACCGCCAGGTCAAGGTCCGCAAGGACCCCGACTGCGCGGTCTGCGGTCCGAACGCGACCGTCACCGAACTCATCGACTACGAGGCCTTCTGCGGCGTCGTGTCCGAGGAGGCGCAGGAAGCGGCCGCCGGTTCGACGATCACTCCCAAGCAGCTCAAGGAGTGGATCGACAACGACGAGCCGATCGAGATCATCGACGTCCGTGAGATCAACGAGTACGAGATCGTCTCGATCCCCGGCGCGAAGCTGATCCCCAAGGGCGAGTTCCTGATGGGCACCGCCCTGGCGGACCTGCCCCAGGACAAGCGGATCGTCTTGCACTGCAAGACGGGTGTCCGCAGTGCGGAAGTCCTCGCGGTCCTGAAGTCCGCGGGCTTCGCGGACGCGGTGCACGTCGGCGGCGGCGTCATCGGCTGGGTCCACCAGATCGAGCCGGAGAAGCCGATCTACTAGGTCTATCCACTGGGCGGCACATGCGAAGGGGTCCTTCCGCGCACGATGCGCGCGGAAGGACCCCTTCGCTCATTCCTCAGACAGGTGGGGTGCAGACGGCCTTGGCGGCCGGGACCTTGCCGTCCAGCAGGTAGGCGTCCACCGCCTTCTGCACGCACGGGTCGCCGCTGTTGTAGGCGCCGTGGCCCTCGCCCTTGTACGTCAGCTCCACGCCCACGCCCGGGCCGAGCCGCTCCACCATCTTCCGCGCCCCCTCGTACGGGGTGGCCGGGTCGCCGGTGTTGCCGATCACCACGATCGGCGCGGCGCCCGGGGCGCTCACGTCCGGGGTGTCGAAGGCGCCCTTGACCGGCCAGTCGGTGCAGCCCAGCAGGCCCCAGCCCAGGAAGTCGCCGAAGACGGCGGAGGCGGCGCGGAACGCCGGGAGCTTGGCCTTCGTCTGCGCCAGCGTGAAGCGCTCCTTGGAGTCCGCGCAGTTGATCGCGGTGTTCGCCGCACCGATGTTGTTGTAGGTGCCCTTGGGGTCGCGGCCGTTGAGCGCGTCCGACATCACGAGCAGCAACTGCCCCTGGCCGCCCTCGGCCTCGTCGAGCCCCTGCTCCAGCAGCGGCCAGCCCTCCTTGGAGTACAGGGCGTAGGCGATGCCGTTGGTCGCGGCCGACGCGGTCAGCGGCCTGCCGCCGGCGCCCTCGATGGGCTTGGCGGCCAGCGCTTTCTGCAACTTCACGATGTTCGCGTCGATCTCCTTGGGGGTGCTGCCCTGGAGGCGGCAGGCGTCCCCGCGGTCCACGCAGTCCTGCTCGAAGTTGCCGAGGGCCAGCTGGAACCCCTTCGCCTGGCCCAGCGCACCCTCCTCGGCGGTCTTCGTCGGGTCGACGACCGCGTCGAAGACGGCCCGGCCGACGTTCTTCGGGAACAGGTGCGCGTAGACCCCGCCCAGCTCGGTGCCGTAGGAGATGCCGAAGTAGTGGAGCTTCTCGTCGCCCAGGGCCTGGCGCAGCCGGTCGAGGTCGCGGGCCGCGTTCTCGGTGCCGACGTACGGGAGGAGCCTGCCGGAATTGCGGACGCAGCCGTCGCGGTACGTCTTGATGCCCGCCAGGTACGCCTGCTCCTGGGCCGGGGTCTCCGGGGTGTTGTCGGCGGCGTAGTACCGGTCGAGCTGCGCGTCGCTCTCGCACAGCACCGGGGCGCTGCGGCCGACCCCGCGCGGGTCGAAGCTGACCAGGTCGTAGCGGGCGCGCAGCGCGGTGTACTCCTTGGCGGCGCCGGGCAGGGCGGCGATGCCGGAGCCGCCGGGGCCGCCGAAGTTGAAGACGAGGGAGCCGAGGCGGGAGCCCTTCGGGCCGGTGCTCTTGGCGCGGATCAGGGCGAGCGGGAGGGTCTCGCCGCCGGGCTTCGCGTAGTCCAGGGGCACGTCGAGGGTGGCGCACTCCCAGTCCTTGCCGGGCGGCTGGCCGGTGCCCGCGCCCTGTGCGGCGGAGGGGGGCGGGCAGGGCTTCCAGGACGGGGCGGCCTGGGCGCCCGGGGCGTTCTCCTTGCCCTTGGTGGTGTCCTTGCCGCCGTCGGAGCAGGCGCCGGTGGAAAGCAGCGCGAGGACGGTGGCGGCGGCGGCGGTGACCCGCAGGGCATTGGGCATGCCCCCATCCTGGCGCCGCCCCTTCCCCCCCGCCCCCGCCATGGCCCGTTCGTGTCCCCACGGCTCCGGCCGCCGAGGCCAGGGGCGGCCAAACCCAGCCAGGGCGGCCAAACCCAGCCTCGCCGGCGTTTGAGGCGCCGCCGGAGGCCCGTCGGCCTGACGGCCGCTCCAGCCGGGGGCGGCCAATCCCAGCCAGGGCAGCGAAATCCAGCCTCGCCGGCGTTTGAGGCGCCGCCGGAGGCGACACCGGCCACAGCCGGACCGCACCCGGGGCACCTCCTGGAGGCTGGACGGTGCGGGCCCGGCCGTAGCCGGGGTGCCTCCGGCGGCGCCTCAAACGCCGGCGGGGCTGGATTGGGCTGAGCCCGGGGTGGACGGTGCGGACCCGGCCGTGGGGCCTCCGGCGGCGCCTCAAACGCCGGCGGGGCTGGATTGGGCTGAGCCCGGGGTGGACGGTGCGGACCCGGCCGTGGGGCCTCCGGCGGCGCCTCAAACGCCGGCGGGGCTGGATTGGGCTGAGCCCGGGGTGGACGGTGCGGACCCGGCCGTGGGGCCTCCGGCGGCGCCTCAAACGCCGGCGGGGCTGGATTGGGCTGAGCCCGGGGTGGACGGTGCGGACCCGGCCGTGGGGCCTCCGGCGGCGCCTCAAACGCCGGCGGGGCTGGATTGGGCTGAGCCCGGGGTGGACGGTGCGGACCCGGCCGTGGGGCCTCCGGCGGCGCCTCAAACGCCGGCGGGGCTGGAGTGGGCCGGGGTGGCTGCGGTCAGGCCGCGGCCTGGAGGAGGGAGCGGGCGGCGGTGCGGGCGGTGGCTACGCAGGCGGCTACGCCGACGCCTTCGTACGCGGCCCCGCACACGGCCAGGCCCGGCAGCTTCCCCACGGCCTCGCGGATCCGCGCCACCCGCTCCCGGTGCCCGACCCCGTACTGCGGCAGCCCCCGGTCCCACCGGGTCACCCGCGTCGCGACCGGCTCGCCCATCGGCCCCACCGCGTGGTGGAGTTCGGCGATCGCGGTCCGCACCAGGTGCCGGTCGGGCCGGTCCAGGAGTTCGTTCTCGCCGATCCGCCCGATGGACGCCCGTAGGACGAAGGTGTCGGGGGCGGAGGTACCCAGCCAGGCCCACTTGTTGGAGAGGAAGGAGGCCGCCTTCAGGGTGTGCCCGTCCACCGGCGGGACGAGGAACCCGTTGCCCTCGGGCAGGAAGTGCGCCTGCGCCCGGGAGAAGGCCATCGTGATGACCGCCGTCGAGGCGTGCGCGATGCCCGCCAGCTCGGCCTCGGCCAGCGGCGAGTGCGGCCGCAGCAGTTCCGCCGCCGCGAAGGCCGGCAGCGCGAGGATCACCGCGTCCGCCTCCATGGTCAGCGGCCCGTCGCCGGTCATGGCGAGGACCCGCCACCGCCCGCCCGCGGTCTGCTGGAGCGAGCGGGCCGTCGTACCGGTGAGGATCCGCGCACCGCACGCTCCGGCGACGGCGGCGGGGAAGCGGCCGGTGCCACCGCTCACGCCCTGGACGGCGACGGCCGCTGAGCGCGGCGCGCCCGCCGCCCGCATCCGGCGCAGCGCGGGCAGCAGCGGCCCGCCCTGTTCGGCGAGGGCCGCGATCCGCGGCATGGCGGCGCGCAGCGAGAGCCGGTCGGCGCGTCCGGCGTAGATGCCGCCGAGGAGGGGTTCGATGAGCCGGTCCACGGCTTCCTGCCCGAACCGGGAGGAGAGGTACGCGGCGACCGAGCAGTCCTCGGTGAGAGAGGGCGCGTCGAGGGTCTCCTCGGCGGCGACCCGGGCGACGCCCGCGGGGGAGAGGAGCCCAGTGCCGGCCAGGGCGCCCGGGTCGGTGGGGACGCCCATGACGTGCCCGGCGGGCAGGGGCCGCAGACCGCCGTTGGTCCAGATGGTGGTGGGGGCCTGCGCGGGGTCGCAGAGCGCGTCCCCGAGTCCGACCGCCGCCGCGAGTTCGACGGCTTCGGGGCGCAGGGCCATCAGGGACTCCGCACCTTCGTCCACGGTGATGCCCGCGATGGTGCCGGTGCGCAGTTTGCCGCCGACCTTCGTGTGGCTCTCCAGGACGGTGACGTCCGCCGCGCCGCGAAGCTGCCAGGCGGCCGCCAGGCCGCTGATGCCGCCACCGACGACGATCACTGATCGCATTGTCTTCTCCCGTGACCGATATGTTCCCCTACGTAACATAAGGGAAGGTGGTGCGTCAGTGCCTCATGCTTTCGGTCAGGACCCGCAGCTCGTCCTGGTGGGGGAAGCTCCCCGGCTCGTACGCGCAATAGGGGTCGGCCTCCAGCACGTCACCGGTGAACCCGTAGGCCCGCGACCGCGAACCCCCGCACACCGTCTTGAACTCGCACGCCCCGCACTTCCCGCGCAGCAGCTCCGGGTCCCGCAGCGTGGTGAACAGCGCCGAGCCCCGGTAGATCTCGGCCAGCGCGTGGTTCTTCACGTTGCCCGCCGAGACCGGCAGGAACCCGCTGGGGTGCACCTCGCCGGTGTGCGAGATGAAGACGAAGCCGCGCCCCGAGGACACGTCCATCGGCGGCCTGCGCACCGCGCGCCGCGCGCCGTCGAAGACGCCCAGCTCGTGCGCCCGCGCCGTGAGCCGCTCGTACAGCGGTCCGAGCACCGGCCGCTCGCCCTTCGCGTCGAGGATGGTGCGCTGGAGCGCGACCCGGCGGAAGTGGTGGCCCTCGGTGGTCTTGGTGGCCATCACGGCGCCGCAGTCGTAGAGGAAGTGCAGTACGTCCTCGATCTCGGCCGGGGTCAGGGACGCCAGCTGCCCGCCGCGGCCCGTCGGGACCAGCACGAAGCCGGACCACAGCATCGCGATCTCGCGCCGGACCAGCGCCGCGATGTCGGCGAGGTCCTCCAGACTCTCGCGGGTCACCGTGGTGTTGATCTGCACCTTGAGCCCGAGCTCCCGGGCCGTGCGCCAGCCCTCCAGGGTCCAGTCGAAGACCCCGTCGACCCCGCGGAAGCTGTCGTGCCGCGCGGCGGTCGACCCGTCCAGCGAGAGGGACAGCGCGATCGCCCCGGCCTCGCGGACGGCGGCCAGGTTCTCCCGGGTGAGGGTCGGCGTACCGGAGGGCGAGACCGCGACCCGCAGGCCCAGCGAGGCGCCGTACGCGACCAGCTCGGTGAGGTCGGCGCGCTGGAAGGGGTCGCCGCCGGTGATGACGAACAGCGGGCCGGGCTTGCCGAAGGCGGCGATCTGGTCCATGACCCGCCGGGCGTCACGGCCGTCCAGCTCGGCGGGGTCGCGGGCGGTCCGCGCCTCGGCCCTGCAGTGCAGGCAGGCCAGCGGGCAGGCCCGGGTGGACTCCCAGATGACGATGAAGGGCCGTTCGGAGACCGCGTGCACGGGCTTGCGCACAACGGTGCGCGGGACAGGAGGCGGGGGAGGGGGAGTGGTCATGAGACGCGCTCCCAGCCGCGCTTCGTGGCGCGGTTCGCCAGCTGCTCCGGGTCCCGCTTGCGGTAGACGACGTAGGGCCGGAAGAGGTACTTCAGCGGCACCGAGAACATGTGCACCAGCCGGGAGTAGGGGATCAGCGCGAACAGCGTGAACCCGAACAGGATGTGCAGCCGGAAGGCGAGCGGGGCGCCCGCCATCAGGTGGTAGTCCGGCTGGAAGGCGAACAGGCTTCGGAACCACACGGAGATCCCGGTCCGGTAGTTGTAATCGCCGGTCATGCCGGTGGAGTTGAGGAGCGTCGCCGTCAGGCCGAGGACCATCGCGCCGAGCAGGAACGCGTACATCAGGTGGTCGCTGCGCAAGGTGGCCTTGCGGACCGCGGGGACCGTGAAGCGCCGGTACACCAGCACCCCGATGCCGGCGGCCGCGGCGATGCCCGCCACCGTGCCGGTGGAGATCGCGAGCAGGTGGTAGGCGTGGTCGCTCAGGCCCACCGCGTCGGTCCAGCCCTTCGGGATCAGCAGGCCCACGACATGGCCCATGACCACGAACAGCATGCCGAAGTGGAAGAGCGGCGAACCGATCCGCAGCAGCCGCGACTCGTGCAGCTGCGAGGAGTGGGTGGTCCAGCCGAACGTGTCGAACCGGGCGCGCCAGACGGTGCCCGCGATGAGCAGGGCGGCCGAGACGTAGGGGAGCACGCCCCACAGGAGGAGGTCCATCAGGCCACCGCGCCCTTCGGAGCGTGCGGAATCTGCGGCCACGGCAGGTCGGTGGGCATGTCGAGGCCCGGGCCGAACGGTTCGAGGGCCGAGCCCGCGCCCACCAGTTCCTGCGGCGGCCCGTTCTTCGCGAGCGCCTTCGCCTCCGCCTTGGTCTCGGGGGAGGGGCCGGGCAGCGTGGAGCAGACCGCCTCCAGCACCCGGGCGTAGGGCGAGCCGGATTCGGTCAGCGCGAGGCGCAGCAGCTCCAGCCCGGCCCGGTGCTCCTGGAGCAGCCGGGTGCCGGCCTCTTCCTCGCGGGCGGCGAACTCCAGTGCCACGGGCAGGAAGTCGGGCAGTTCCTCACCCGTGTACTCCAGCCCGAAGTCCCGGTAGATCCGCTTCAGCCGGACCAGGGACAGCCCGCGGCGGCGCGTGTCCCCGTCCACCCACCAGGTGAGGTAGAGGCAGCGCCGGTTGCGGGTGTCGAAGGTCGAGGTGTACTGCGCGCACAGCTCGATCGGGCTCTGGGTCGCGGCCTCGTCGAGGAAGGCGCCGAGCCGCTGGGCTTGTTCGGGGGCCGCCCCGGCCAGGGCCGCACGGAGCCGGGGGAGTTCGTCATGGAAGTAGTCTCCCGGATACTGCAGCACACAGCCCGCGACCAGTCGTACGACGGCGTCCGGTGTCACGAAGTCCTCCTCGTGGGGCTCATGTTGAGCAGGACCCGCGCGGGCGCGGATCCGGCGGGTTCGGCGGTTTCGCGCACGGGACAGGTGTCGTCCAGCGGGTGACTGCCGGCGAGCGCGTCGGCGTCGGCGCGGGCCGCGGTGGGGATGACGAACCGGTCCTCCAGCTTGGCGACGGCCAGCAGCCGGAACATGTCCTCCATCTCCACGCCCGTCAGGCCCACGGCTCGGGCAATCGACTCGTCGCGCTCCTCGCCGAGGTTGATCCGCCGCATGTACGAGCGCATCGCGGCCATCCGGCGCAGCACCGCCCGCACGGGGTGGGGGTCACCGGCGGTCAGCAGTTCGGCGAGGTACTCGACGGGGATGCGCATCTCGTCGATGGCGCCGAAGAGGTTGCCCGCGTCCTCGCCGTCGCTGCCGGTGGCGGCGACCGCCTCGACCACGGGGGAGAGCGGGGGGACGTACCAGACCATCGGCATCGTCCGGTACTCCGGATGCAGCGGCAGGGCCACCTGGTAGGTCGCGATCAGGTCGTACACCGGGGATCGGCGGGCCGCGTCGAGCCATTCGTCGGTGATGCCGGCCGCGCGGGCGGCGGCCACCACGGCCGGGTCGTGCGGGTCGAGGAAGCACTCCAGCTGCGAGGGATAGAGATCGTGCTCGTCTTCCACGGACGCGGCCTCGGCGACCTTGTCGGCGTCGTAGAGCATCACGCCGAGGTAGCGCATCCGGCCGACGCAGGTCTCCGAGCAGACGGTCGGCATGCCGACCTCGATGCGCGGGAAGCACAGGGTGCACTTCTCGGCCTTGCCGGTCCGGTGGTTGAAGTACACCTTCTTGTACGGGCAGCCGGTGACGCACATCCGCCAGCCGCGGCACTGGTCCTGGTCCACCAGGACGATGCCGTCCTCCTCGCGCTTGTACATCGCGCCCGAGGGGCAGGAGGAGACGCACGCGGGGTTCAGGCAGTGCTCGCAGATCCGCGGGAGGTAGAACATGAAGCTCTGCTCGAACTCGAAGCGGATCTTCTCGCCGACCTCGTCGCGGATCTTCTCGATGATCGGGTCCTTCGGGGCGTGCGTGGGCGCGCCGCCGAGGTTGTCGTCCCAGTTCGGACCCCATTCGATCGTGCCGATGGGTTCACCGGTGAGCTGCGAGACGGGCCGGGCGGTGGGCAGGTCGTCGCCCGCCGGGGCCTCGGTGAGGTTCTTGTACTCGTACGTCCACGGCTGGTAGTAGTCGGAGATCTCCGGCAGGTCCGGGTTGGCGAAGATCTTGCCGAGCTTGGCGAGCCGCCCGCCCGCCTTGAGCCGCAGCTTGCCGGACCGGGTGCGCTCCCAGCCGCCCTTCCACTTCTCCTGGTCCTCCCAGCGGCGCGGGTAGCCCTGGCCGGGGAGGGTCTCGACGTTGTTGAACCAGACGTACTCGGTGCCCTGCCGGTTGGTCCACGCCTGCTTGCAGGTGACCGAGCAGGTGTGGCAGCCGATGCACTTGTCGAGGTTCATGACCATCGCGACTTGAGCCATGACGCGTCCGATAGTCGCTTCGCGACGGGGCATGCCTAGTACTCCACGTTCTGGTCGCGGCGGCGGATGACCGTCACCTCGTCGCGCTGGTTGCCGGTCGGGCCCAGGTAGTTGAAGGCCCAGGTCAGCTGGGCGTAGCCGCCGACGAGGTGGGTGGGCTTGAGCATCACCCGGGTCAGCGAGTTGTGGATGCCGCCGCGGCGGCCGGTCTTCTCGGTCTTGGGGACGCCGACCGTGCGCTCCTGGGCGTGGTTCATGTAGACCGTGCCCGGCGGCATCTTGTGGGAGACGATCGCGCGGGCGGTGACCACGCCGTTGCGGTTGACCGCCTCGATCCAGTCGTTGTCCGCGACCCCGATCGCGTCGGCGTCCTGCGGGGACATCCACACGGTCTGCCCGCCGCGGCCCAGGGTCATCATGTAGAGGTTGTCCTGGTACTGGCTGTGGATCGCCCACTTGTTGTGGGGCGTCAGGTACCGCACGGCCACCGACTTCTCCTTCTCGTCGACGGTGCCCAGCTCGGGCTCCCCGTACAGCCGGTGCATGTTCAGCGGTGGCTTGTAGACGGGCATCGACTCGCCCACCTCGTGCAGCCAGTCGTGGTCGAGGAAGAAGTGCTGGCGGCCGGTGAGGGTGTGCCAGGGCTTGAGGTGCTCGGTGTTGACCGTGAAGGCGGTGTAGCGGCGCCCGCCGGCCTCGCTGCCCGACCACTCGGGCGAGGTGATCACCGGGACCGGGCGGGCCTGCGTGTCGGCGAAGGTGATCCGCTTGCCCTCGGCCTCCGCGGCCAGATGGGCCATCGGGGTGCCGACCTTCTTCTCCAGGGTCTCGAAGCCCTGGGTGGCCAGGCGGCCGTTGCTGGTGCCGGAGAGGGAGAGGATCGCCTCGCAGGCCTGCTGGGCGGTCTCCAGCCGGGGGCGGCCGTCGGCGGCGCCGCCGCGGACCGTGCCGTTCTTGGCGCCGAGGTAGGTGATCTCCTCGGCGACGTCGAAGGTGATGGCCTTCGTCGTCACGCCGAGCGTGTCCACCAGCGGCCCCAGCGCGGCGAACTTCTCGCCGACCGCGCCGTAGTCGCGCTCGACGACCTGCAGGTTGTACATGGTCCGGCCGGGTACGGGCTCGCACTCGCCCTTCGACCAGTCCAGCGCGACCCCGCCGGGCTGGGCCATCTCGCCGCCCGGGGTGTCGTGCTGGAGGGCGGTGGCGACCAGGTCCTTGCGCACGCCCAGGTGGGTCTTGGCCAGCTCGCCGAACCGTTCCGCCAGCCCTTTGAAGGCGTCGTAGTCGGACCGCGCCTGCCAGGGCGGGTCCACGGCCGGGGTGAAGGCGTGCAGGAAGGGGTGCATGTCGGTGGAGGACAGGTCGTGCTTCTCGTACCAGGTCGCCGCCGGGAAGACCACGTCCGACAGGAGCGTCGTCGAGGTCATCCGGAAGTCCATCGTCATGAGCAGGTCGAGCTTGCCCTCGACGTCCTCGTCCCGGTAGGTCACGTCCTTCGGGGAGCAACGCGGCCCGTCCTCCGGCAGGTTGGAGTGCGTGCCCAGCAGGTGCTTGAGGAAGTACTCGTTGCCCTTGGAGCTGGAGCCCAGCAGATTGGCCCGCCATACGTTCAGCACGCGCGGCCAGTTGCCGGGCGCGTCCGGGTCCTCGCCCGCGAAGCCCAGCTCACCGCTCTTCAGTTGCTCGACGGCGCTCGCCACCGGGTCCTCGGCCTCGCCCAGCTCCAGCGGATTGCGGTCGAAGGTCGGGTAGGAGGGCATCCAGCCCATCCGGGCGCTCGCGGCCAGGCAGTCGGAGCCGGTCATGTCCTTGAAGACGCCCTCGCCGAGCGGCGAGGCCAGCGCCTCGGCGGGCAGGGTGTCGTAGCGCCACTGGTCGGTGTGCAGGTAGAACCAGGCCGCGCCGATCATCTGGCGCGGCGGGCGCGACCAGTCGGAGGCCGCCGCGAGGGTGGCCCAGCCGGTGACCGGACGGCACTTCTCCTGGCCGACGTAGTGGCCCCAGCCGCCGCCGTTGCGGCCCTGGCAGCCGGTGAGGGTGAGCAGGGCGAGGAAGGAGCGGTAGATGGTCTCGGAGTGGAACCAGTGGTTGGTGCCCGCGCCCATCAGGATCATGCAGCGCCCCCGCGACCGCTCGGCCGTCTCCGCGAACTCCCGGGCCACCCGCGCGGCCTGGGCGGCCGGCACCGAGGTCAGGGACTCCTGCCAGCCGGGCGTGCCGGGCTGGCTCGCGTCCTCGGACGAGGCGGGCCACTCGCCGGGCAGCCCCGCGCGGGCCACCCCGTACTGCGCGAGCATCAGGTCGAAGACCGTGGTGACCAGCCGGTCCCCGAGACGGCGTACGGGCACGCCGCGGCGGATGACCCCGCCGCGCTCGTCGTCCTCGAAGCGGGGCAGGGTGACCGCGACGCTCTCCACGGCGTCCGAGCCATCCGTGTCCTGTGCGTACAGGGTCAGCCGGGGCACGGTGTCGCCGAGGTCGAGGTTCCACTCGGGCCGCTCGTTCTTGCCCCAGCGGTGGCCGAGGGTGCCGTTCGGGACCACCGGTTCGCCGGTCACGTCATCGATCAGCACCGTCTTCCAGCGCGCGTTCTCGGTGTCGTGCCCGAGATCGGCGGCGGTCACGAACTTGCCCGGCACCAGACCCTGTTCGGTTTCCCGCAGGGACACCAGGAAGGGGAGGTCGGTGTACTGGCGGACGTAATCCGTGAAGAACGGCGTCTGCTTCTCGACGAAGAATTCCTTGAGGATGACATGGCCCATCGCGAGGGCCAGCGCGCCGTCCGTGCCGGGGTGCGGATGCATCCATTCGTCGGCGAACTTCGTGTTGTCCGCGTAATCCGGGGAGACCGTGACGACCTTCTGGCCGCGGTAACGGGCCTCGGTCATCCAGTGCGCGTCCGGGGTGCGGGTGACCGGGACGTTGGAGCCCCACATCATCAGGTAGGCCGCGTCCCACCAGTCACCGGACTCCGGTACGTCGGTCTGGTCGCCGAAGACCTGCGGCGAGGCCACCGGCAGGTCGGCGTACCAGTCGTAGAAGCTCAGCATCGGCGCGCCGATGAGGGAGTGGAAGCGGGCGCCCGCCGCGTGCGAGGCCATCGACATCGCCGGGATCGGCGAGAAACCCGCGACCCGGTCCGGGCCGTGCTCCTTGACGGTGTGCACATGGGCGGCGGCGACCAGCTCGGTCGCCTCCTCCCAGGTCGCGCGCACCAGCCCGCCCTTGCCGCGGGCCTTCTGGTACGTGCGCCGGCGCGCGGGGTCGGACTGGATGTCGGCCCAGGCCTCGACGGGATCCCCGAGGCGGCCCTTGGCCTCCCGGTACATCTCCAGCAGGGCGCCGCGGACGTAGGGGTAGCGGACCCGGGTCGGCGAATAGGAGTACCAGGAGAAGGAGGCGCCGCGGGGGCAGCCGCGCGGCTCGTACTCCGGTCGGTCCGGACCGACCGAGGGGTAGTCGGTGGCCTGGGTCTCCCAGGTGATGATCCCGTCCTTGACGTAGACCTTCCAGCGGCACGAACCCGTGCAGTTCACGCCGTGCGTCGAATACACGACCTTGTCGTGGCTCCAGCGGTCCCGGTAGAAGGCCTCCGCGGCCCGGCCGCCGGTCCGGTGGACCGTCCGCAGATCGTCCGAGACCTCGGCCCGGCTGAAGAAGCTGCCCGCCTTGACCAATTGCTCGGCGGCACCCTGATGCTCCTGCAACGCGACCTCCAGGCCATCGCAAAAATCCGAATCCCCGAACGACCGTACGCCTGTGGAATACCGGTATCCGATGACAAAGGTCCCGGAGCGGGGTGACCATCTGCCGGACTTTCACGGGTCCATGGGGTGCATTCTGGAATCGCGCCGATTCCGCGCCAATTACCCGGCGGCGCAGGCAAATTACGCGATTCGATTCCGATTAGGGGGAGCGTGGTGACCGAACGGACCGTGGTGACCGTGCGGCCGGCATCCCGGCGGTCGTGGGCCCGGCGCTGGCTCCCCGACCAGCACGGCGCCTGGGCGATGCTCGCCGTGCCCTTCCTCGCCGGGACCCTCCTCGCGCCACGGCCCGCCCCGGCGCACGCCGTGCTCTTCGGCGCCTGGCTCCTCGGCTACGTCGCGGTCTTCCACGGCCAGCAGTGGCTCCGGCTGCGGCGCCACTCGCGCAGGCCCGGGGCCGCCGCCCGGCACGTCCGGCCGGGGCTGGTCTGCGGCGCCGCCTGCGCGGTGCTCGCCCTGCCGCTCGCCGCCCGCCACCCCTGGCTGCTGTGGGCGGGGGCCGCGGCCGCGCCCTTCGTCGCCGTGAACACGTACGCCGCGTGGCTGGGCCGCGAACGCGCCCTGTGGAACGGCCTGGCGGCGGTGGTCCCCGCCTGCGCGGTGCTCCTGGTGACCCTGCGCCTCGGCGGCGGCGCCCCGGCCGACGGCCGGCGCCCCGCGCTGGCCTGCCTGCTCTACTTCGGCGGCACGGTCCCGTACGTCAAGACGATGATCCGGGAGCGGAACTCGGCCCCCTACCGCCGCGCCTCGGTGGCCTGCCACGCGGTGGCGCTCCTACTGGCCACCTGGCTCACCCCCTGGCTGGCCGTCCCCTTCACCCTCTACCTGGCCCGCGCCGCACTCCTGCCGGGTCGCGGGCTGCGGGCCCCGCTGATCGGGTCGGTGGAGCTGGCCGCATCGGCCCTGCTCTTGACCGTGCTCCTGGCCGCCGCCTGACCGGCTGCCCGCCACTTGGCGGCCGACCGGGGCCAATCAAGCCTGCCCGGCGATTGAGGGCCCGCCGGAGGCACACTGGGCCGCACCCGGCCTCCCACCGCACCGAACGGTGACCCCGGCCCCACCCGGCCGTGCACCCGCCCGCCGCGGGAACTAGATCGCTTCCTTGCGGGTCAGGTAGTTGAACGAGATCCACCCCGGCAGCACCGGCAGCCAGAACGTGCACAGCCGGAACAACAGCACCGCCGAGATCGCGATCTCCTTCTCCAGACCGGCCGCGATCAGACCGAGGGTCAGCGTCGTCTCCACCGCGCCCACACCACCCGGCGTCGGCGCCGCCGAGCCCAGCGCGTTGCCCGCGAGGAAGACCACCGCGATGCTCGCCAGGCTCAGCGCCTCGCCCCCGCCGAAGGCGCGGACCGAGGCGTCCAGGCACATCACGAAGCAGGCGGTCAGCAGCAGCATCCCGCCGATGCCCGTGATCAGCTTCTGCGGCCGCTGGAGGATGTCCAGCATGCGCGGCACGACCCCGGCGAACAGCGCCCGTACCCGGGTCGCCACGAACTTCCGCAGGAACGGGATCGCCGTCACCACCAGCACCAGCACCGCGACCGTCAGCAGCCCGGCGATGACCGCCCGCGACGGGGTCATCTGCGTGGTGTTCTCGGTCCCGGTCAGATAGCCGAAGGACAGCAGCAGCAGGATGTGGCTCGCCAGCCCGAACAGCTGCGACGCGCCGACGCTCGCCACCGCCAGCCCCGGCCGCACCCCCGACCGCTGCAGGAAGCGGGTGTTCAGCGCGACACCGCCCACCGCCGCCGGAGCGACCAGCTTCACGAAGGACCCGGCCAGCTGCGCGCACACGGTCCGCAGGAACGGCACCCGCTCCGGCACGAAGCCCAGCAGGCTCATCGCCGCCGCGAAATAGGTCAGCGCGGAGAACGCCAGGACCACCCCGACCCAGCCCCAGCGCGCCGACCCGAAGGTGGTCGCGAAGTCGACCTGGGTGAGCTGGGAGAGCAGGAAGTACGCGGCGACCGCGCCCGCGATGAAGGACACCAGCGTGCGCGGCCTGATCCGCTCCAGCCGGGCCGGTTCCACCGGCGCCTGCGGACGGATCAGCAGCACCTGCTGCCGGATCTGGCTGAGCAGGTCCTCCTCGCGGGCCTCGTCGAGGGCCTCGTCCAGCGCCCGCTTCTCGGCCTTGCGCTCCGCCTTCGACTCGGCCTTGGACTCCGCCTTGGACGAGCGCCGCGCGGCCGCGTCGGCCTCGCGTTCCGCGTCGCGCTGTGCCTTCGCCAGCCGGGAGGTCTCCAGTACGGCCTCCCGCTCGCGGGTCGAGCGCTCCCGCGCCAGCCTGCGCAGCGTGGCCCGGGTGGAGCGGCTCAGCGCGATCGGCTGGAGCAGCGGCAGACAGTCCGCGACCGCGTCCGGGCCCAGCACCTCCAGCGCCGAAGCCACCGAGCGCTCGGCGCCGACCCGCAGGCCGATGGTGGTCAGCAGCTGTGCGATGTCCATCCGCAGCACCAGGTCACCGGCCGCGATCTCGCCGCCGCGCAGGTCGGTGAGGATGACATTGCCAAAACGATCCACCACGAGCGCGTCCCCGGTCAGCCGCCGGTGCGCGATCCGCCGCGACTGCAGGGCCTGGACCTGCTCCCACGCGTTGCGGCTCAGCTCGTCGGTGATCTCCTCGTCGGCGAGCTGGTCCAGGGTCCGGCCGCCCAGGTGCTCGTACACGAGCATCACGGCGTCCGGACCCAGCTCGGAGGTGGCGATCAGCTTGGGCGCGTTCGCCCCGGCCGCGATCGCGGCGTACGCGAGCAGGGCCTCCTGCTCCAGCGCCTGCCGCAGCGACTGGAGGCTGCGCCGGGTGGTGATCCCGCGCAGGGTGAGCCGCCGCCAGACCCGGTAGAAGAAGCCCTGCGCCTGCTGCTCGCGGTCCACGACCGTGACGTCCAGCGGCGGGCCGTCGGCCAGGGTGACGTGGTAGCGGCGGCCGCGGTCGCTCTGCTCGGAGACCTCCTTGCCCTCCGGGCCCTCCGGCACCTCGGCGCGGGTCGCGCTGACCGGCTGGAAGCCGACCCGGCGCAGGCCCGCGAGGAGGTTCTGGCCGGTGGGCCGGACATTGGGGGAGCCGACGGCGTACAGCGTGCCGTAGGCGACGGTCCAGCCGATGAGCACGGTGAGGATGATCGAGAAGGGGGTGGTGTAGCCGCCGACGAGCATCGCGAAGGCGTCGAGGAGCAGCACCGCCCACAGCGCCACGCGCCAGCGGGGTCTGCGGGTCATCCCGACGGCGGTCATGTAGGCGATGACGGGCGCGAGGTAACCGTGGACCGGATCCGTGAGGACGTCACCGATGCCGGTGGGGCGGGTCAGGGCCTCCTGGATGGTGCCCGGGGCGGCGCGCGAGACCCAGAGGTCGATGGCGAGGGTCACGCCGTGCGCCAGTACGGCCGCGAGCACGCCGTCGGCGATGCGCAGGCCGTCTCGTTTGATCAGCCGCTCGATGGCGAAGGCGACCGGGACCAGCAGGATGGCGATGCTCGACACCAGCCCGGCGACCTTGATCAGTACGTCCGGTGCCTGGCCGGTGCCCTTGTTGATGTCGGCTTCCAGGCCGACGGTCGTGCCGTGCGCGAAGGCGGCGATGGCGAGGACGACGGCGATGCCGAGGATGCCGACGAGCAGCCGGACCAGGTCGGAGGGCCGGTGCACCCGGGCGGCGAGCAGCGGCTCGTCGCCCTCGACCCGGTCGGCGGTGGCGGCGGTGAGGGTGATGTCGAGGGAGCCGCGGGCCTCGGCGTCCGGGCCGGGGGTGTCCGCGCCGGGGGTGTCCGCGTCCGGGGCGTGCGCGCCGGGGGCGTGCGGGCGCGCGGAACCGGCGGCGCCGTCCGCTCGCGCCGTGCCGTCCGCCGTCGTGCGCCCGTCGTCCGGGGGCCCGTCGCCCGGGGGCCCTGGGGCGCCGTCCGGACTGCTCTCGGGAGGGCTCACACCCTGCTCCTTCGCCGTCACATCCGTCTCTTCTTGATCACGTATCACCTGTCACCGCCCGGAAGATGGTGGCACGGCGGAGCGGGGGCGCGAGGCAGCAGGGTGCGCGTCCCGGCGGAGCGGAGCGTTCGGGGAGACCGGGGGCGGGGTGCGGCACCATGTGCCGCATGAGCGAAGAACCGGAGCTGCCGGAGTACGCGGAACGAGTCCTCGCGCTCGCCGAGGAGATTCCCCCCGGCCGGGTGATGACGTACGGAGACGTCGCGGAATGGCTCGGCGAAGGCGGTCCGCGCCAGGTCGGGCGCGTCATGGCGCTCTACGGCGGCCCGGTCCCGTGGTGGCGGGTGGTCCGCTCGGACGGGGTGCTGCTGCCGGGCAGCGAACCGCGCGCGCTGGCGCACTACCGGGACGAGGGCACACCGCTGCGCGAGGCCTCCCGCGCCGCCGTCGGGCACGTACCGCGCCTCGACATGAAACGCGCGCGCTGGGACGGACACCGGGCGGCCGACGGTTGACGTCCGGGTCCGCGACCGGGCCCGGGACCACGCGAGGGGCCCCGGCGCGGGCGTGTGCAGGGTCACACCTGCCAGCTTCGGCCATCGGAGCCCCGGGCGGGCGCTCGCAGGCCCGTACGGGGGACGCGGGCGCCCCGGGGAGACTGCGCGGGCACCCCCGCTTGCCGTAGCGTTGAGCCTTCGCCTCCGCCGCGGGCCCCGCCCCGCGGGCCGACGGACGCACGCACGTACGCACCCACGTACGCCCGCACGAACCCAGACCCACCAGGACCGGCACCCCACGTGATCAGCTCTCCTTCAGACCGCCGTACGCGGGCCCCGCACGCGTACCGGCTGGTCCGCGGCGGACCGGCGCTGGCGGATCCCCCTGTCCTGGACGCAGCGCAGCGGGCCGTGGTTGACCACGCCGCGGGACCGCTGCTGGTGCTGGCCGGACCGGGTACGGGGAAGACGACCACGCTCGTCGAAGCGGTCGCGGCCCGCGTCGAGGCCGGGGCCGACCCCGCCCGCATCCTCGTCCTCACCTTCAGCCGCAAGGCGGCCGTGGAACTGCGCGACCGGGCCGCGCTGCGGCTCGGCGGAGCGCGCGCCCCGCAGGCCACCACCTTCCACTCCTTCTGCTACGGCCTGGTCCGCGCCCACCAGGACAGCGACCTCTTCACGGAACCGCTGCGGCTGCTGTCCGGCCCCGAGCAGGACGTGACCGTACGCGCCCTGCTCGAAGGCCAGCGCGCCCTGAAGTCCATCCACTGGCCCGACGACCTGCGGGCCGCGCTGACCACGCGCGGCTTCGCCGACGAGGTACGGGCGGTGCTCGCCCGGAGCCGCGAGCTGGGCCTGGGGCCCGCCGCGCTGGACGCCTTCGCGTCCCGGACCGGCCGGCCCGACTGGAAGGCGGCGGCCGCCTTCCTCGCCGAGTACCTCGACGTCCTGGACATGCAGGGGACGCTGGACTACGCCGAACTCCTGCACCGGGCGGTGCTCCTGGCGGAGCGCACCCCGGAACTGGCCGCGGCCTACGACGCGATCTACGTCGACGAGTACCAGGACACCGACGCGTCCCAGGTCCGGCTGCTGCGCGCGCTGAACGGGCCCGTCGGCACGCTGGTCGCCTTCGGCGACCCGGACCAGTCGATCTACGCGTTCCGCGGCGGCGACGTCAACGGCATCCTGGACTTCGCCACCGCCTTCCCCGGGGCCGGGATCCGCTCCCTGACCGTGTCCCGCCGCTCCGGCGCCGTCCTCCTCGCGGCCACCCGGCTCCTCACCACCCGGATGCCGATGACCCGGCTCCCGGCCGACGCGGTCCGTGCGCACCGCGGGCTGCGGGCCACGCGGGAGGGCGGCCGGGTCGAGGTCCACACCTACCCGACCTCCGCCACCGAGCTGGAGAACATCGCCGACATCCTGCGCCGGGCCCACCTCGAAGACGGGGTGCCCTGGCAGGACATGGCCGTCCTGGTCCGCTCCGGCGGCCGAACCCTCCCGTCGATGCGGCGCGCCCTGGTTTCGGCAGGCGTCCCCGCCGAAACCGACGGCGCCGACGCCCCCCTACGCCACGAACCAGCCGTCACCCCCCTCCTCACCGCCCTCCGCACGATCGCAACCCCGGCCCCCCGGACCTCCGGTCCGGAACCAGCCCCGGCTCCGCCGCACCTGACCTCCGGGCCGGGGGCCATCTCAGCCATGCCGCACGAGACCCACGGGCCGGGGGCACATCCGGCTGCGCCGCACGAGGCCTCTGGGCCGGGGGCACACCCAGCCTCGCCGCCCGAGGCCGTCCAGCCGACGGCCGACTCGGCCCTGCCCCACCTGGCTTCCGTGCCGGGGGCCAGCTCAGCCCCGCCGCACGAGGCCCACGGGCCGGGGGCACATCCGGCTGCGCCGCACGAGGCCTCTGGGCCGGGGGCACCTCCAGCCTCGCCGGCGTTTGAGGCGCCGCCGGAGGCCGGGCAACGCCCGCAGGATCCGACGCACCCGCACCACCGGGCGGAGCCGGATGCCGCCGCGGGCGTGCCGCTGGTGGCCTCCGTGGCGGGGGCCAGCCCAGCCGTGCCGCACGAGGCCTCCGGGCCGGGGGCATACCCAGCCTCGCCGGCGTTTGAGGCGCCGCCGGAGGCAGGGCAACGCCCGCAGGATCCGACGCACCCGCACCACTCGGCGGAGCCGGGTGCCGCCGCCGGCGCGCCGCTGGTGGCCGGTGACGTGGACCCGGCGGACGCCGGGGTGCCTCCGGCGGCGCCTCAAACGCCGGCGGGGCTGGATTGGCCCCCGGCCGGAGATGCGGCTGCGGGCAGTGACGTGGCCGCGGTGGCGGAGGTGGGATTGGCCCCGGCTGGGGAGGCGGCTGCGGCGGCGAGCCCGGGATCGGCTCCGGCCGGTGACGTCGCCGCGGTGGCGGAGCCGGGATCGGGCCCGGCCGGGGGCCCGGACGTGGCCCCGGGCGATGGCTCAGGCGAGGGCTCGGGCGACGGCTCGGGCGACGGCTCAGGCGTGCCGGAGGCAGGGGGACGGGCCGCCGACGTCGGGTGGATCGGGGTCGAGGCGGCCATGGCGCTGCTCACGTCGCCCCTCGGCGGAATGGACGCCACCGACCTGCGCCGCCTGGGCAGGGCGCTGCGCGACGAGGAGCGGGCCGCGGGCATCACGGTGCCCGCGCCCTCCGACGTGCTGCTCGCCCGCGCCCTCGCGGAGCCCGAGCGCCTCGTGGCACACGACCCGGCCTACGCACGCGGCGCGCAGCGCCTCGGCACGCTCCTGCGCAAGGCCCGCGAGCTGCTCCAGGGCGGCGGCACCGCCGAGGAGGCCCTGTGGGTCCTCTGGGACGGCACCCCCTGGCCGCAGCGCCTGGAGCGCGGCGCCCGCCGCGGCGGCGCGGCCGGCCGCAACGCCGACCGTGACCTCGACGCGGTGTGCGCCCTGTTCGACACCGCCGCCCGGGCGGAGGAACGTACCGGCGGCCGCGGCGCCCTCAACTTCCTCGAACAGCTGGAGGCCGAGGACATCGCGGCCGACACCCTCAGCCACCGCGCCACCCGCCCGGAGGCGGTCCGGCTGATGACCGTGCACCGCTCCAAGGGCCTGGAGTGGGGTCTCGTCGTGGTCGCCGGGGTGCAGGAGGGCCTCTGGCCCGACCTGCGCCGCCGCGGTTCGCTCCTGGAGGCGGACCGGATCGGCCGCGACGGCCTCGCCGAACCGCTGACCCCGGGCGCCCTCCTCGCCGAGGAACGCCGGCTCTTCTACGTCGCCGCCACCCGCGCGCGCGAGCGCCTCGTCGTCACCGCCGTCAAGGCCCCCGCCGAGGACGGCGACCAGCCCTCCCGCTTCCTCACCGAACTCGGCGTACCGGTCAAGGACGTCACCGGCCGCCCCCGCCGCCCCCTCGCCGTCCCCGCGCTGGTCGCGGAACTGCGCGCCACCACCGTCGACCCGGGCGCCTCCGAGGCGCTGCGCGACGCCGCCGCCCGGCGCCTGGCCCGGCTCGCCGCGCTCACCGACGACGAGGACCGCCCGCTCGTACCGGCCGCGCACCCGCAGCGTTGGTGGGGCCTGTACGAGCCCACCCGGGCCACGGTCCCGCTGCGCGACCGGGACCGGCCCGTCGCCCTGTCCGGCAGCGCCCTGGACCAGCTGGCCAACACCTGCTCCCTGCAGTGGTTCCTGGGCCGCGAGGTCAAGGCCGACGCCCCGTCCACCGCCGCCCAGGGCTTCGGCAACGTCGTCCACGTCCTCGCCGACGAGGTCGCGTCCGGACGTACGCCCGCCGACCTCGCCGTCCTCATGGAGCGCCTCGACTCGGTGTGGGACGCGCTCGCCTTCGACGCGCCCTGGAAGTCCCGCCAGGAGAAGGAGAACGCCCGGGCCGCCCTGGAGCGGTTCATCCGCTGGCACAACTCCGACCGCGGCGGGCGCACCTCCGTGGCCACCGAGCACGGCTTCGACGTCACCCTCGGCGCGGGCGAGTACGAGGTCCGCATCCGCGGCTCCATGGACCGCGTCGAGACCGACCCGCAGGGCCGGGCGTACGTCGTCGACTTCAAGACCGGCAAGGCCACCCCCACCCGCGAGCAGGTGGACCGGCACCCGCAGCTCGCCGTCTACCAGCTCGCGGTGCGCGAGGGCGCGGTCGACGAGGTCTTCGACGGCCGCCGCCCCGAGCCCGGCGGCGCCGAACTCGTCCAGCTGCGCCAGGGCGCCGCGAAGAAGGACGGCGGCGCCGACGTGCCCAAGGTGCAGGCCCAGCAGCCGCTGGGCGGCGGCCCCGACGGGGACTGGGTCGGCGGCCTGCTGGCCACCGCCGCGGGCCGGGTCCTGGACGAACGGTTCGCCCCCGCCACCGGCGACCACTGCACCCGCTGCTCCTTCCGGGCGTCCTGCAGCGCCCGCCCCGAGGGCCGCCAGACCGTGGAGTAGCGCGGGCAGCGAGGCCCCGGTGTCCGTGCCGGTCGGGGCTGTCGGTGGCGGGGGCTAGCCTTTTCACGTGTCCGCGCGCCAGCCCGTCCTCACCGACCCCGAGCAGCTCAAACAGCTCCTCGGGATCCCCTTCACGCCCGAACAGCTGGCCTGCGTCACCGCCGCCCCGGCCCCCCAGGTGATCGTCGCGGGCGCGGGCTCAGGGAAGACCACCGTGATGGCCGCGCGCGTCGTCTGGCTGGTCGGTACGGGCACGGTCGCGCCCGAGCAGGTCCTCGGCCTGACCTTCACCAACAAGGCCGCGGGCGAGCTGGCCGAGCGGGTCCGTACGGCCCTCGCGCGCGCCGGGATCAGCGACCCCGACCCCTCCCCGGCCGATGACACCGCCGGGGGCGAACCCCGGATCTCCACCTACCACTCCTTCGCCGGGCAGCTCCTGAAGGACCACGGGCTGCGCATCGGACTGGAGCCCAGTTCCCGGCTGCTCGCCGACGCCACCCGCTTCCAGCTCGCCGCCCGGGTGCTGCGCGAGGCCCCCGGCCCCTACCCCTCGCTCACCAAATCCGTCCCCGACCTGGTCAGCGACCTGCTCGCGCTGGACAGCGAGCTGTCCGAGCACCTGGTCACCCCGGCGGAGCTGCGCGCGTACGACACGGCCCTCCTCGACGCCCTCGCGGACGTGAAGCTCGGCAACGAAGACCTCCGCAAGGTCCCCGAGGCCGCCCGCGGCCGGCTCGAACTGCTGGAGCTGGTCAGCCGCTACCGCGCCGCCAAGGCCTCCCGCGACCTCCTCGACTTCAGCGACCAGATAGCCCGCTCCGCACAGCTCGCGACCACCCGGCCCGAGGTCGGCGCCCTGCTGCGCGAGGAGTTCCGCGTGGTCCTGCTCGATGAGTACCAGGACACCTCGGTCGCCCAGCGGCTGCTGCTGTCCGGCCTCTTCGGCGGGGGCACCGGCCACGCCGTGACCGCCGTCGGCGACCCCTGCCAGGCGATCTACGGCTGGCGCGGCGCGTCCGTCGCCAACCTCGACGACTTCCCCGAGCACTTCCCGCACGCCGACGGCAGCCCCGCCGCCCGCCTCTCCCTCAGCGAGAACCGGCGCAGCGGCGGCCGCCTCCTCGACCTGGCCAACGGCCTGGCCGCACCGCTGCGCGCCCTCCACGAGGGCGTGGAGGCACTGCGTCCGGCGCCCGGCGCCGAGCGCGACGGCTTCGTCCGCTGTGCCCTGCTGGAGACGCACGCCCAGGAGCTGGAGTGGCTCGCCGACTCCATCGCCCACCTCGTGCGCACCGGCAAGGAACCGGGGGAGATCGCCGTCCTGTGCCGCTCCGCCGGTGACTTCGCCGCGATCCAGGGCGCCCTGGTGGCGCGCGACGTCCCCGTCGAGGTCGTGGGCCTGTCCGGACTGCTGCACCTGCCCGAGGTCGCCGACCTGGTCGCCGTCTGCGAGGTCCTCCAGGACCCCGGCGCCAATGCCTCCCTGGTCCGGCTGCTGATCGGCCCGCGCTGGCGGATCGGCGCCCGTGACCTGGCCCTGCTCGGGCAGCGGGCCCGGCTGCTGGTCGCCCGCGCCCCGGCCGCGGGTGACGATCCCGACCACCGGCTCGCCGCCGCCGTCGAAGGGGTCGATCCGGCGGAGATCGTCTCGCTGGCGGACGCGCTGGAGACCTTCCTCGGCGACGCCCCGCAGCAGGACGGGCTGCCCTTCTCCCCGGAGGCCCGGGTCCGCTTCGCGCACCTCGCGCAGGAGCTGCGCGACCTGCGCCGGTCCCTGTCCGACCCGCTGATGGACGTCCTGCACCGGGTGCTGGCCGCCACCGGGCTCGACGTGGAGCTGTCCGCGTCCCCGCACGCGCTGGCGGCCCGCCGCCGCGAGACCCTGTCCGGCTTCCTGGACGTCGCGGCCGGTTTCGCCGCCCTCGACGGCGAGGCCACGCTGCTCGCGTTCCTCGCCTTCCTGCGCACCGCCGCCCAGTACGAGAAGGGCCTCGACCACGCCCTCCCGGGCGGCGAGAACACGGTGAAAGTCCTCACCGCCCACAAGTCCAAGGGCCTGGAGTGGGACGTCGTGGCCGTCCCCGGGCTGTACAAGGGCGCCTTCCCGAGCGAGCGGGCCCGCGAGGCCTGGACCTCGTACGCGAAGGTCCTCCCGCACGCCCTGCGCGGCGACGCCGCGACCCTGCCCGGTGACCCGGACTGGACCGCGGCAGGTCTCAAGCACTTCAAGACGGACCTCCGCGCCCACCAGGCGACCGAAGAGCTCCGCCTCGGCTACGTCACCTTCACCCGCCCCCGCTCCCTGCTGCTGGCCTCCGGCCACTGGTGGGGCCCGGCCCAGAAGAAGCGCCGCGGCCCGTCCTCCTTCCTGACCGCGCTGTACGAGCACTGCGCGGCCGGATTCGGCGAGATCGAGGCCTGGGCCGAAGAGCCCGAGCCCGATGCGGTGAACCCGGCCCTGGCCACCGGCGACACCCCCGACCACTCCTGGCCGCTCCCCCTGGACCCCGCCTCCCTGTCCCTCCGCCGCCGCGCGGCCACCCTGGTCACCACCCACCTGGCGTCCCCACCCACCCCCGACCCGTCCCCGGAACCCGAGGACGACTACCTCTGGCCCCCGGACTGCGAGGAGCCTTGGCCGGAGGAGGACGAGGACGCCCCCTGGCCGGACGAGGCCCACCCAGCCCCGGTCGAGGCTCATCCAGCCTCGGCGGCGGCACATCCAGCCCCGGACGAGGCCCATCCAGCCCCGGCGGCGGCAAATCCAGCCTCGCCGGCGTTTGAGGCGCGGGGTCCGGGGCGGAGCCCCGAAGCCCCGCAGGGCCCGCGACCCGCACCCGCCCCCGCCCCGGCCCCCGAGGACACCCTCACCCCGGAGGAGACCAGGACACTGTCCTCCTGGGACCGAGACCTGGACGCCCTGGAGGGCGAACTCCGCCGCAACCGCGCCGCCGTCCGCGACGTGCCCCTCCCCGCCACCCTCTCCGCCAGCCAACTCCTCCGCCTCGCCGCCGACGAGACCGGCTTCGTCCGCGACCTGGCCCGTCCCATGCCCAAGCCCCCCCAGCCCGCCGCCCGCCAGGGCACCCGCTTCCACGCCTGGGTGGAGTCCCGCTTCGACGACCTGCCGCTCCCGCTGCTCGACGTACTGGACCCGGTCACCGAGCTGCCCGGCTCCGACCAGGAGGTGGCCGACGAGCGCGACCTGGACGCGCTGAAGGACGCCTTCGAGCGCAGCCCGTACGCCGAGCGGACCCCGTACCGGATGGAGGTGCCCGTCCAGTTCACCCTCGCGGGCCGGGTCATCCGCGGCCGGATCGACGCGGTCTACCGCAATGACGACGGCTCCTTCGAGATCGTCGACTGGAAGACCGGCCGCTCCGCCGAGGCCGATCCGCTCCAGCTCGCCGTCTACCGGCTGGCCTGGGCGGAAGCCACCGGCACCCCCCTCGACCGGATCACCGTCGCCTTCCTGCACGTCCGCAGCGGGCGGGTGATACGGCCCGGGAACCTGCCGACCAGGGCCCGGCTTGAGCGGATCCTCCAAGGCGAAACGGACACGGACGGGGACCCGGAGACGGACGGTTAGGCTCGTGGGTATGAGCCAGACCCCGGACAGCGCCGTCCGCACGTACATCGACACGCACCGCGCCGCCTTCCTCGACGACCTCGCCGAGTGGCTCCGCATCCCCTCCGTCTCGGCCCAGCCCGAGCACGCGGGCGACGTGGAGCGCAGTGCGCGGTGGCTCGCCTCGGCGCTCAAGGAGACCGGCTTCCCGGTCGCCGAGATCTGGCCCACCCCCGGCGCCCCGGCCGTCTTCGCCGAGTGGCCGAGCGAGGACCCGGATGCCCCGGTCGTCCTGGTCTACGGCCACCACGACGTCCAGCCCGCCGCGCTCGCCGACGGCTGGCACACCGAACCGTTCGAGCCGGTGGTCAAGGACGGCCGGATGTACGCGCGGGGCGCGGCCGACGACAAGGGCCAGGTGTTCTTCCACACCCTCGGTGTCCGCGCGCACCTGGCCGCGACCGGCGCCGCCGCTCCCGCCGTGCACCTCAAGCTGCTGATCGAGGGCGAGGAGGAGTCCGGTTCGACGCACTTCCGCGCCCTGGTCGAGGCCGAGGCCGCCCGCCTCGCCGCGGACGTCGTGATCGTCTCCGACACCGGCATGTGGTCCGAGACCACCCCGACCGTCTGCACCGGCATGCGCGGCATCGCCGACTGCGAGATCGAGCTGAACGGACCGGACCAGGACATCCACTCCGGGGCCTTCGGCGGGGCCGTGCCCAACCCGGCGACCGTGGCCGCCCGCATCGTCGCCGCGCTGCACGACGCCGACGGGCGGGTCACGATCCCCGGGTTCTACGACAACATCGCCGAGCTGACGGACGCCGAGCGCGCGCTGATCGCCGAGCTGCCCTTCGACGAGGCCGAGTGGCTGCGCACGGCCAAGTCCCACGCGGCCGCGGGGGAGGCCGGCTACTCCACCCTGGAGCGGGTCTGGGCCCGTCCGACGGCCGAGGTGAACGGCATCGGCGGCGGCTACCAGGGGCCCGGCGGGAAGACCATCGTCCCGGCCTCCGCCCAGCTGAAGCTGTCGTTCCGGCTGGTGTCCGGCCAGGATCCGTACGAGGTCGAGAAGGCCGTGACGGAGTGGGTCGCGGCCCGGGTGCCCGACGGAATCCGTCACTCCATCGTCTTCGGCGCCCCCACCCGCCCCTGCCTGACCCCGCTGGACCACCCGGCGCTGCGGTCGGTCGTACGGGCCATGGGGCGCGCCTTCGGCGAGAAGATCCGCTTCACCCGCGAGGGAGGCTCCGGTCCGGCGGCGGACCTCCAGGATGTGCTGGGCGCGCCTGTGCTCTTCCTCGGGATCTCCGTACCCTCCGACGGATGGCACTCGCCGAACGAGAAGGTCGAGCTGGACCTGCTGCTCAAGGGCGTCGAAACGACCGCCTACCTGTGGTCCGACCTCGCCGAGACCTGGACTCCTTCGTCCACCGCCGTCTGATCGTGCCCGTCCCACCACTCCGGGGGAGTTGGAAGTACAAGTGAGCATCTCGACCGAGCACGCCGCGGCCGCCGCCGCAGACGGCCTGGCCGCCGACCGGCCCGTCTCGCTGACCGCGCCCAGCGGCATCGACCGCGCCGCGCACCACCGCCTCGACGAGGCCTGGCTCGCGGCGGCCTGGAGCCACCCCTCGACCCGCGTCTTCGTGGTCTCCGGCGGCCAGGTGCTGATCGACGACACCCCGGACGGGGGCACGGAGATCGTCATGACCCCGGCCTTCGAGGCCCCGGCCACCGAGACCCACCGCTACTTCCTGGGCACCGGCGAGGACGGCGTACGGTACTTCGCGCTCCAGAAGGACTCGCTGCCCGGCCGCATGGACCAGTCGGCCCGCCCGGCCGGCCTGCGCGAGGCGGGCATGCTGCTGTCCCCGCGGGACGCCGGCCTGATGGTGCACGCCGTGGCCCTGGAGAACTGGCAGCGGATGCACCGCTTCTGCTCCCGCTGCGGCGAGCGCACCGTGGTCGCCGCCGCGGGCCACATCCGGCGCTGCCCGGGCTGTGGCGCGGAACACTACCCGCGCACCGACCCGGCCGTGATCATGCTGGTCACCGACGACCAGGACCGCGCGCTGCTGGGCCGCCAGGTGCACTGGCCCGAGGGCCGCTTCTCCACCCTGGCCGGGTTCGTGGAGCCGGGCGAGGCCATCGAGCAGTCGGTGATCCGCGAGGTGTGGGAGGAGGCGGGCGTCAAGGTCGGCACGGTCGAGTACGTCGCCAGCCAGCCCTGGCCCTTCCCGTACAGCCTGATGCTGGGCTTCACCGCCCGCGCGGTCTCCTCGGAGATCACCGTGGACGGCGAGGAGATCCAGGAGGCCCGCTGGTTCTCCCGCGAGGACCTGCGCCGCGCGATCGAGACCGGCGAGGTGCTCCCGCCCGCGGGCATCTCCATCGCCGCCCGCCTGGTCGAACTCTGGTACGGCGCCCCGCTCCCGAAGCCCACCCCTGCCTGACGCCGTCGCGGCCCGGGCAGCAGAAGGCCCCCGCCGGGGCGGGGGCCGCTCTGGTCTCGCGGAGGATCAGACGGCGAGGGCCTGCTTGACCTGGGCCAGGCTCGGGTTCGTCATCACGGACTCGGTGCCCGTGGCGGCGACGACGAGCAGAGTCGGGACGGTCTGGTTGCCGCCGTTGGCCTTCTCGACGAAGGCGGCCGACGCGGGGTCCTGCTCGATGTTGATCTCGGTGTAGGCGATGCCTTCCCGGTCCAGCTGGCTCTTCAGCCGGCGGCAGTAGCCGCACCACGTGGTGCTGTACATCGTCACGGAACCCTTGTCCTGCATGGCGGGAACTCTCCTCTGGGGGGTCTTGGCCGGAGGCCTTGATATGTCCGAGTAGTCGAACGTACGGGGGCGGCGACCCATTCCCGGGGCGCCGGCGCATTCATATGACCGGTGCGGACCGCCTGTGGACAAGTTTCTCGTCCGACCCACCGGACCTGGCAGCATGGCGGGGTGACAGCAGCAACGCACTCCTCATCCTTCCCGGCCGCCGCCGAGTCGGCCGACGCGGTGCTCCTGGGCCTGGACCCGGAGCAGCGCGAGGTCGCCACGACCCTCAGCGGGCCGGTGTGCGTGCTGGCGGGCGCCGGTACGGGCAAGACGCGGGCCATCACCCACCGCATCGCCTACGGGGTCCGTTCCGGACAGCTGATGCCCGCGAGCGTGCTGGCCGTCACCTTCACCAACCGCGCCGCGGGCGAGATGCGCGGCCGGCTGCGCACCCTCGGCGCGGGCGGCGTCCAGGCGCGGACCTTCCACTCCGCCGCCCTGCGCCAGCTCCAGTACTTCTGGCCCAAGGCCATCGGCGGCGACGTCCCCCGCCTCGTCGAGCGGAAGATCCAGCTCGTGGCCGAGGCCGGTGCCCGCTGCCGGATCCGGCTCGACCGCAATGAGCTGCGCGATGTCACCGGCGAGATCGAGTGGGCGAAGGTCACCCAGACCGTCCCCGCCGACTATCCGGCGGCCGCCCTGAAGGCGGGCCGCGAGGCCCCCCGGGACATGGCCGAGATCGCCCAGATCTACGGCACGTACGAGCAGCTCAAGCGCGACCGGTCGATGATCGACTTCGAGGACGTGCTGCTGCTCACCGTCGGCATCCTCCAGGACCGCCACGACATCGCCGAGCAGATCCGCACCCAGTACCAGCACTTCGTGGTCGATGAGTACCAGGACGTCAGCCCCCTCCAGCAGCGCCTGCTGGAGCTGTGGCTCGGCGACCGGGACAGCCTGTGCGTCGTCGGTGACGCCAGCCAGACGATCTACTCCTTCACCGGCGCCACCCCCGATCACCTGCTCGGCTTCCGCACCCGGTATCCGCAGGCCACCCTGGTCAAGCTGGTCCGTGACTACCGCTCCACCCCCCAGGTGGTGCACCTCGCCAACGGACTGCTGAACCAGGCCCGCGGCCGGGCCGCCGAGCACCGCCTGGAACTGATCTCCCAGCGCGAGGCGGGCCCCGACCCGGCCTATGCCGAGTACCCCGACGAGCCCGCCGAGGCCGAGGGCGTCGCCGCCCGGATCCGGGACCTGATCGCCGCGGGCGTCCCGGCGGGCGAGATCGCCGTGCTCTACCGCATCAACGCCCAGTCCGAGGTGTACGAGCAGGCCCTGGCCGACGCGGGCGTGCCCTACCAGCTGCGCGGCGCGGAGCGCTTCTTCGAGCGCCCCGAGGTCAAGAAGGCCATGCTCACCCTCCGGGGCGCCGCGCGCTCCGGAGGCAACGACCCGCTGGTCGACGAGGTCGTCGGGCTGGCCTCCCAGGTCCGCGCCGTGCTCAGCTCGAACGGCTGGACCACCGAGCCGCCCGCCGGGTCCGGGGCCGTGCGCGACCAGTGGGAATCCCTGGCTGCGCTGGTCCGGCTCGCCGAGGACTTCGCCCGCAACCGGCCTCGCGCCACCCTGGCCGACCTCGCGGTCGAGCTGGAGGAGCGGATGGCCGCCCAGCACGCGCCGACGGTCCAGGGCGTCACCCTCGCCTCCCTGCACGCGGCGAAGGGCCTGGAGTGGGACGCGGTCTTCCTCGTCGGCCTGACCGACGGCATGATGCCGATCACCTACGCCAAGACCGACGAGCAGGTGGAGGAGGAGCGCCGGCTGCTCTATGTCGGCGTCACCCGGGCCCGGGTCCACCTGACGCTCTCCTGGTCCCTGTCGCGGGCTCCCGGGGGCCGGGCCTCCCGCAAGCCCAGCCGCTTCCTGAACGGGCTGCGACCGGGCTCCTCGGGGGCGGCAAGCCGGTCGGCGGCCGCCGTCGCCGAGCGCGGAGCCCGCAAGCGGGGCCGTCGCGCGCCCGCGCTGTGCCGGGTCTGCGGCAAGACCCTCATCGAGGCCGGCGAGCTGAAACTGATGCGCTGCGAGGACTGTCCGTCCGACATGGACGAAGGCCTCTACGAACGCCTGCGGGACTGGCGCGCGGGCCAGGCGAAGGAGCTGGGCCAGCCCGCCTACTGCGTCTTCACGGACAAGACGCTGATGGCGATCGCGGAGGCCGCGCCGTCCGAGGCGGGCGAGCTCTCGATGATCTCGGGCGTGGGCGGACGCAAGCTCGACCGGTTCGGAGCCGATGTCCTGGCCATCTGCGCAGGTGAGGAGCCCGGGGGCGGTGCCGGGGACGACGCGTAGAAACTCGTCGGAAAAATAGTTTGCACATGCCCTGCGAAGCCCCATAGGTTCTTAGCAACGGAAACGGTGGCTTCTCCGAAGCCCCGGATTCGTGCTGTACTTATCCGAATACGCATGGGACAGGCCCTCGGGCCGGGTCCCCGAGACGCCGAGAGGAGGCGAGACCAGTGACCAGCTTCATGACCTTCACCAAAATGACCGATCGCTCGGTTGCCGCTTCCTCCTGCCTGCTTCTCGCCCCCTCTGCGCCCTCCGTCCTGGGTACCGGTCTGTCCGCGATTACCGCGCTCAGCCCCGTCGCCCTGGTCGCCCGCCGGGTGAGCGAGCGCAATGAACGACCGTTCCAGGCACCGGTGGCAGTAGCAGCAGGCCAGGCCAAGGCGCATGCCTATGGCGGCTTCGCGGCGGCAGCCGGTGCCGGACACCAGATGAAGCAGACGACGACGCAGCACCACCTGATGTGGGCCTTCCGCGGGCTCGAACCCTGGAGTGATCCAGTCTGATCGCACGATCAGGCCGGCGCCTTCAGGGCCGCGGAACCCCACCCGGGATCCGCGGCCCTTTTGTTTGTCCCCGACCGGGGACGGCAGCACGAAGGGGCCTCGGGACTGGCAAGAACAGGTACCAGCCGAATCCGGCCGACCGGCCGGAACGACTTGACGAACAAGACGAGGAAGAAACCACCGTGCAACTCGAAGCGCACGCCCCGTCCGTACCGCAGACCCAGACGATCTCCCCGCCCGCAGTCCCGGAGGACTCCACCTTGACTCCCCTCACCGCGCTCACCGCGCTCGACGACGCCATCGAGAACCTCGGCGTACCCGTTGCCTGCCGCACCTACGACCCGGAGGTCTTCTTCGCCGAGTCCCCGGCCGACGTCGAGTACGCCAAGTCGCTCTGCCGCACCTGCCCGCTGGTCGAGGCCTGCCTCGCCGGAGCGGTCGAGCGCCGCGAGCCCTGGGGTGTCTGGGGTGGCGAGCTGTTCGTCCAGGGTGTCGTGGTCGCCCGCAAGCGTCCCCGTGGCCGTCCGCGCAAGAACCCGGTTGTCGCGGCATGAACACCACCGGAACCATCGACCGCCCCCTGACGCGCGACCCCTTGAAGCAGGCCCTCATGACCCCGCAGAACACGAGCGAGCAGCCGTCCGGCTCCGCCATCGAAGACTTCGTCACCACCGGCGCGAACACCTCGCGTCAGAACAGGACCCGCGAGATGCAACTCATCCCAGAAGCCCTGGCTCGTGCCCATATGGCCGACCGCATGCGTGAGGTGGACAGCGAACGCCGCGCCCTGCGCGTCGTCGCCGCGCGCCGCATGCAGCGGCGAGCCGAGCGCGGTGCGCTGCGCGCCCGCCGTGCACTGGCCATGGCCGTCATGCACTGACCCAGGCGTCGACCCAGGCACCACCTGGAGTGACACCAGCAGAACCACCGGGGGGACCGCGCCGAACGGCGCGGTCCCCCCGGTGCGTCCCGCCCGCCGCGCGCCGGGGCGGCGGTATCGTCGGGAGGTGGACCAGCCGACTCCCCGCCCCGCATCCCAGGCACCCGAGGCCCCGCCCGTCATCTGCGCGCGCTGTGGCGCGCAGTCCCCCACGGGAGCCCCGCCGACCTGGACCTGCTCCATGGAAAACGGCAGCAGGCAGTACTTCTGCCACGACTGCGCCCGGGCCAACATCCGCGCGATCGAGGGCAGGCTCGACTCCTCCTGGTGGTGACCCCGGGCGGGCCGCGCCGGATCAGGACTCCGGCAGGAACCCGGGCAGCCAGGCCTCCAGTTCGTCCCGCAGCCGCACCGTCGCGCCCAGCTGGCACAGCACCCCGATGGTGCTCAGCGTGACCCGGTGGATCAGCAGGTAGGCCGGCGGAAGATTGATCTGGCGGCCCAACTGGTGCGCGGGAGAACGCGGGTCGGCGATCCGCGCCGCCTGGCTGCGCATCCACGACCGGGTGAAGGTGAACTCATCGGCCTTCGCCGGCTCGATGATCGGACGGAGATAGTCCAGCACCGCGTCCGGGTCCAGCTCGATGGACTCCTTCACGAAGCCCTCCGCGCACAGGTGCCCGTACACCCCCTCGGCATCGTCGTCCAAGGTCATCCGCAGGGACCGCCCCACCGGCTTGGGCAGCCCGCCCGGGAGCCGGTCGACCGTCCCGAAGTCCAGCACCCCCAGCCGGAGCCGGCCGTCGGCGCCCTCCATCAGCCGGAAGTTGCCCGGATGCGGATCGGCGTGCAGGAGCCCGGTGCGCGCGGGACCGGAGAAGAGGAACCGGGCCAGCAGCTGCCCCGCGCGGTCGCGCTCCTCCTGGGTGCCGTTGGAGATGATCTCCGACAGCGGTGTCCCCTCGATCCACTCGGTCACCAGGACCTCGTCGCCCTGGTGCACGACATCCGGCACGACCACATCGGGGTCGCCCTCGAAGGCCTCCGCGTGGATCCGCTGGGCCTCCGCCTCCAGCTCGTAGTCCAGCTCCTCCGTCACCCGGTCGCGCAACTCCGTGATCAGCGGCTTGATGTCCATGCCGGGAATCAGCGGCCCCAGCAGCCCCGCGAACCGGCCGAGTTGCTTGAGGTCCGACAGCAGCGCCTCCCCGGCCCCCGGGTACTGCACCTTGACCGCGACCTGCCGGCCGTCGTGCCACACGGCCCGGTGCACCTGGCCGATCGACGCGGCCGCCGCGGGCTTGTCCTCGAACTCCGAGAACAACTCCCGCCAGTCCTCGCCGAGCCGCTCGGCCAGCACCTGGTGCACCCGCGCGGCGGGCAGCGGCGGGGCGGCCTCCTGAAGCTTGGTCAGCGCGGCCCGGTAGGGACCGGCGACCTCCTCGGGCAGCGCCGCCTCGAAGACCGACATGGCCTGCCCGAACTTCATCGCACCGCCCTTCAGCTCACCCAGGGTGCGGAAGAGCTGCTCGGCGGTGCGCTGTTGCAGCTCGCGCGCCACGATCTCCGCCGACTTGCCCCCGATCCGCTTCCCCAGCCCCCACGTGGCCCGGCCCGCTATGCCGAGCGGCAGCGCGGCCAGCTTGACGGTACGGGTGACCGCCTTCCGGGGAAGATCAGACATGCGCCCCTCCAGTTCCCAGACAGCCGCGCCGCGAGACGGCGCTTACCCGGCCATTGTGTCCTGTCCCTCTCGGGCGGTGGAGGAGTCCCCCTCCCCGGACCCCGCCGCCCCGCACCCGCACTCCGGATGGGCGCCCACCCGCGTCCGTTCCCAGTGCACTGCGGGCAGCGCGGCTTCCCAGCGCGCCCCCGTCGACGCGGGCAACTCCCCGTCCAGGAACGCCAGTGCGTGAGCCGCCGCCAGCCCCGCCACCGCGGTGGCCAGCCCCAGGTCGCAGGCGACCGAGCCGCGGCGCCGGTGGGACCCGCGCCACTGCACCAGCATCCGCGCCCAGGCCCGGTCCCGCTCCACCCGCTCCCGCTCCATGCACCCCGCGCACCCCGTCGTCCCCGGCAGGACCAACGGCCCCACCACCCCGGTTCCCTCCAGCACTCCCGCATAGAGATGCGGGATCCCCGCGGCCACCCAGTCGGCGGCGGTGTCCGGATCCGGCGCCCACGCCTGGAGCCCGTCCCGGGGCGCGACCACCACCAGCGCGAGCCCCGGCTCGGGCCCCTCCCGCTCCCGGTCCCGCGGCGCCCGCCCGGGAGCCGATGCCCGCACCAGCGCCCCCGCCGCCTCCGCCCGCAGCCGGCCCACGCTCTGCGGCCCGAGCCCGCCGGGCGCCACGTCCCCCGGCTCCACCCGCCCGCCGTCCAGCACATCGACCCGGCCCACCCCGGCCCCCGCCAGCACCGCCGCGATCAGCGCGCCGACCCGGCCGCTGCCCCGCACCTGGACCCGGACGGCCCGGCGGGCCGCGATCCCCCGCAGATCGCCCCCGGGCTCCCGGCGCACCAGGGAGAGCGACCCCCGGTCCGGCCCCAGCCGTTCCAGCACCTCCGGGCGCCGCAGCAGAGACCGGGCCGGCGGCCCGCCCGCCGTGGCGTCATCGATCACGCCCGCCGCCGCGAGCCGTCGCACCAGCTCGTCCACCTGCCCGTCCGGCAACCCCATCGCGGCCCCCTCCTTGCGCAACAGCTCCATGCCCCGGGTCCCGTCGAGCCGGTCGAGCAGGCTCCCCGTCGCCGTGTCCAGCGGCCCGAAGACCACCGCGTGCGCGGGCGTCACCCCGAACTGCACCGTCTGCAGGTCCCGCCAGGCCCGCGCCAGCGCGGGCTTCACCTTCGGATACATCGCCCTTCCCCCTTCTCCGCCGGGCGCTCTCCACGCCGCTCCCGCAGCATGACCGCCCCCGGCCCACGGCGCGGAAAGTTGTCCACAGGCCAACCCGATTCGGCATATGAGATGACGAGAGGGAGGGGGAGGGGAGGCGGAGAGGAGGCGGAGAAGAGGCGGAGAGAAGGGGGAGAGGAGGGGGAACCGTGAACCGATCACGTTCGAACCCCCGAGGGGCGGGACTTCCGCCCTGGCCACCCGGTACGGTCGTGCCGTGCCCGCCGATCCACCGCACCGCGCCGTCGAAGTCCGCCGGAGCGCGCGCCGCCGAAGGACCGTCTCCGCCTACCGCGAGGGTGACCGGACGGTCGTGCTCATCCCTGCCCGGATGTCCGAGGCCGAGGAGCAGCGCTGGGTGGGCGTGATGCTCGACAAGCTCGCCGCGCAGGAGAACAAACGGACCCTCGGGGACGCGGAACTCACCGAACGCGCCGCGCGTCTGTCCGAGCAGTACTTCGGCGGCCGCGCGCGCCCCAGCTCGGTCCGCTGGGTCACCAACCAGAACACCCGCTGGGGCTCCTGCACCCCCGCCGAGGGCAGCATCCGGCTGTCCCACCGCCTCCAGGGCATGCCGGAGTACGTGCTGGACTACGTGCTGCTGCACGAGCTGGCCCACCTGCTGGTCCCGGGGCACGGCCCGGGCTTCTGGCAGCTGCTGGAGGCGTATCCCCGTACCGAGCGGGCGCGCGGATATCTCGAAGGAGTGGTCGCGGCGGAGCGGCTCCCCAAGGTCCCGGCCGCGCGCGAGGAATGAGCCCCGCTCTCGGCCCTGGTCGTCACCGGTCATCCCCGCTCGTCCCCTGCGTTGTGATCCGTCCGTGATGTGTACCGGCTCGGTACCGGCTTGGTTCGATGTCGGCGGGAGCCGTTAGCCTGACGGGCACGCATTCATCGTCGGGATGGGGGACGGTCGTTACGTATGGCCAGGGAATTCCAGCGCGGCCACAAGGCCAAGATCAGTGATCTCACCGCGGGCACCGATCTGTACGTGGGTGTGCAGATCGCCGGGCCCGGGCTGACCTTCGACATCAGCTGCTTCGGCCTCGACGCCGAAGAGCGGCTGTCGGACGACCGCTACTTCATCTTCTTCAACCAGCCCACATCGCCCGAGGAGTCCATCCGGCTCCTCGGCGAACAGGCCGGCGACAGCGAGTCCTTCCGGGTGACCCTGGACCGCGTCCCGGCGGGCATCCACAAGCTGTCCTTCACGGCGACGATCGACGGCGCGGGCCAGATGTCGCAGGTGGGACCGGGCTACATCCGGGTCGTCGCGGGCGGCGAGGAAGTGGTCCGCTACTCCTTCACGGGCGCGGAGTTCAGCACCGAACGCGCCGTGATGCTCGGCGACTTCTACCTCAAGGACGTGTGGCGCTTCGCCGCCGTCGGCCAGGGTTTCGACGGCGGCCTGGAAGCGCTGCTGAAGAACTTCGGCGGCGAGGTCATGGAAGAGGAGGCTCCGGCTCCGCAGCAGCAGGCCCAGCAGCAGGTCCCGCAGCAGGCCGCCGCCGCGCCCTCGTTCGCGCCCCCGGCCTTCGCCGCGCCGCCCGCCGCCCCCGCCCCGCCGCAGCCGCAGTACCAACAGCCGCCGCAGCCGCAGTACCAGCAGCCGCAGGCGCCGCAGCACGCCCAGCCGCAGCACACGCCGCCCCCGGCCCCCGCGCCGTACGCCGCACCGCCGCAGCCCGCCCCCTCCCTGCACGCCGCCCCGACCATGGTCGGGCCCCTCGCGCCGGCCGCGCCCGGCCCGTACGGCCAGCCCGTGCACCCGCCGCAGCCGCCGCCGAACCCGTCGTACGGGCACCACATCCCGGGTCAGGCCCCCGGCGGGTACCCGCCCCCGCCCGCCCCGGCCGGTCCCTACGGCCAGCCGCCGCAGCCCTCGTACGGGCACCAGGTCCCGGGCCAGGTCCCGGGCGGGTACCCGCCGCCCGGCGCGCCCGGAGCCCCGTACGGCCAGCAGCCCGGCATGCCCGCGCAGACGCCCGCCGCCCCCGGTCTGACCTCCGCCCTCCAGATCTACAAGGAGGCCCCGACCGGCGCCCGCTGGACCCCGCAGAACCACCAGCTCATGCGCGTCGACCTGGGCATCGGCGGCCAGCCCGTCCTCGCCCGCCAGGGCAGCATGGTGCTGTACCAGGGCAAGGTGGACTTCAGTTACAAGGGCGCGGGCTTCGCGGGCCGCATCGTCGGCAACGCCACCGGCCAGGAGATGCAGCTCATGCGCTGCAGCGGCCGCGGCCAGGTCTTCCTCGCCGAGAACGGCACCCACCTGCACGCCATCGAGCTGCAGGGCGACGGGATCTGCGTCTCGGCCGAGAGCGTGCTCGCCTTCGACGAATCCCTCCAGCACGAGGTCCGCCGGATCGAGGGCCACGGCATCCCCGGCGGCGCCCTGTTCACCATGCAGTTCCAGGGCTCCGGCACGGTCGTCGTCAAGACGCACGGCACCCCCGTGGTGCTGCCGGTCACCCCGACGACCTTCGCCGACAGCAATGCGATCGTCGCCTGGTCCGCGGGCGCCCAGGTGGTCATTTCCAGCCAGGTCCGGCTGCGGCGCAACGCCTACCCCGGCCACAGCGGGGAGACCGTGAACCTCCAGTTCCGGGGCGCCCCCGGAAACTTCATCATCGTCCAGCCCTACGAGGTCTGAGGGAGCCCGTCATGAACGCAATGAACGCCATGAACCCGCAGCTCGCGGGCTATGCCCCGACCCCCGTCGCGGCCCGCATGGAGAACCACGGGCGCGCCATGCTCAAGGTCGCCATGCAGAGCGGCCACGACCTCTTCGCGCGCACCGGCTCGATGGTCGCCTACGAGGGCTTCGTCCAGTACGAGCCCAACCCGCCCGCCGTGCGCCAGATGGCCTCGCAGTGGCTGACGGGCGAGGGTGCGCCGCTGATGAAGTGCACCGGCGACGGCCTGCTCTACCTCGCCGACTACGGCGCGGACGTCGTCGTCATCAACCTCAACAACGACGCCCTCTCCGTCAACGGCACCAACCTGCTCGCCTTCGACGCCCACCTCAACTGGGGCGTCGAGCGGGTCAAGGGGCTGGCCAAGTTCGCGGGCCAGGGCCTGTTCAACGTACAGATCTCCGGCACCGGCTGGGTCGCCCTGACCTCGCGCGGCACCCCGATCGTGGTCGACTGCGGCCGCGGCGAGGACGAGACGTACGTCGACCCGGACGCGCTCGTCGCCTGGTCGCCGAACCTCAAGGTCAAGGGCAAGCGCAGCTTCAAGGCCTCGTCGATGATCGGCCGCGGCAGCGGGGAGGCCTTCCAGATGGCCTTCTCCGGCCAGGGCATCGTCGTCGTACAGCCGAGCGAGGACAGCACCGACCGGCTCCGGGCCCGGGGCTGAGGGGGAGCGGACACATCATGCAGAGCGCACTTTTCGGCCACTCCGAGGCACAGTCCCAGGAGCGGTACGTCGTCCAGAACCCGCAGATGCTGCGGGTCTCCCTCACCGGCCAGGACGACGTCCTCGCCCGCAAGGGCTCGATGGTCGCCTACCAGGGACTGATCGACTTCGACGGCGAATACCAGAGCACCAACCAGCAGAGCGCCCGCGCCCGCACCGGTGAGGGCCTCGACCTCATGCGCTGCTCCGGGCAGGGGACGGTGTACTTCGCCAACCTCGCCCAGGACGTGCACGTGGTGGAGGTCGACCAGGACGGTCTGACCGTGGACAGCAGCTATGTCCTCGCCCTCGACTCCACCCTGCACGCAGAGGCCATCGCGGTCGACAGCCAGTACGGCATCTCCGGCTCGGGGAAGTACCAGCTCAACATCACCGGCCGCGGCAAGGTCGCCCTGATGACCTCGGGGCAGCCGCTGATGCTGCGGATCACGCCCGACAAGTACGTCAATGTCGACGCGGACGCCATCGTCGCCTGGTCCACCTCACTGCGCGTGCAGATGCAGGCCCAGACGCACTCCACCGGCGTGTGGCGGCGCCGCGGCAACACCGGCGAGGGCTGGGAGCTGAGCTTCCTCGGCCAGGGCTTCGCGCTGGTGCAGCCGAGCGAGCTGCTCCCGCCGCAGAACGCACAGCTGGGCCAGGGCCTCGCCGCGCAGTACGGCATGGGCCAGCAGGGCGCGCACGCGCAGAACCAGAACAACGCCTGGAACTGACGCCCGGCAGGACGGCGCGGGGGCGGGCGCGGACCCTTGAGGTCCGTGCCCGCCCCCGTTTCCGCCCGCCCCCTTTTTCCGTACGCGGTCGGCGTCAGAGCCGCGCCCGGGTCGCCTCCAGCAGCCGCACCACCGAGTCGTCCGCGACCGCGGCCACCTCGTCGTAGGCGAACCAGCGCAGGTCCAGCGACTCGTCGCTGATCGCCGCCTCCGCGCCGGCCGGGGCCAGCGCGGCGTACTGCACGTCCAGGTGCCAGTTGCAGGGCGCCGGAATGGGGTGCCGGTCCAGCCGCACCGGGCCCCCGGGCAGCAGCGTCAGCCCGGTCTCGATGCCGGACTCCTCGCGGGCCTCGCGCAGCGCGGCGTCCACGAGCGTGCGGTCATCGCTCTCGCAGTGCCCGCCCATCTGCAACCACATGCCGAGCTTCTTGTGCAGGGTCAGCAGTACCCGGCCGCGCACCGGGTCGATCACCAGCGCGCTGGCGGTGACGTGCCCGGCCTCGCACGGCTTCCACATCCCGTCCGCATGGGCGGCCAGGTGCTCCAGGTACACCTCGCGGAGCGCGGCCTGCTCGCCCTGGCCGTCGTACTCCTTCAGGACGCGGACCGCGTCGTCGTACAGGCTCACTTGGTGTCGTCGCCGTCCTGGTCACGGCGGTCCTGTTCAGGCTTCTGGGCAGCGGCTTCGCCGAGCATCTTGTCGATCTCGGAGAAGTCCAGCTGCTCGCGGTGCACGAAACCGTCCGGGTCGTCCAGGTCGGAGGCCGTCGGCAGCATGTCCGGGTGCTCCCACAGCCCGTCGCGCCCGTCCACGCCGCGCGCGTCCGTGAGCGAGGCCCACAGCCGCGAGGCGTCCCGCAGCCGGCGCGGACGCAGCTCCAGACCGATCAGGGTCGCGAAGGTCTGCTCCGCCGGACCGCCCGAGGCACGGCGTCTGCGCAGGGTCTCGCGCAGCGCGTCCGCCGAGGTCAGACGGGGCTTGGCGGCCTCGTGGACCACCGCGTCCACCCAGCCCTCGACCAGCGCGAGCGCGGTCTCCAGCCGGGCCAGCGCCGCCTTCTGCTCGGGGGTGTCCTGCGGCTGGAACATGCCGCCCTGGAGCGCTTCCTGCAGCTGCTCCGGGTTCGACGGGTCGAGCTGGCCGACCACGTCCTCCAGCTTCGAGGTGTCGACCTTGATGCCGCGCGCATACCCCTCGACCGCGCCGAACAGGTGCGAGCGCAGCCACGGCACGTGCGCGAAGAGCCGCTGGTGGGCGGCCTCGCGCAGGGCGAGGTAGAGGCGCACCTCGTCCGAGGGGACGCCCAGGTCCTTGCCGAAGGCCTCCACGTTCAGCGGCAGCAGCGCCGCCTTGCCCGCCGGGCCCAGCGGCAGCCCGATGTCGGTGGAGCCGACGACCTCGCCCGCGAGGGTGCCCACGGCCTGGCCGATCTGCTGGCCGAACATGGCGCCGCCCATGGAGCGCATCATGCCGAGCAGCGGGCCCGCCATGGCCTGCATCTCCTCGGGCAGTACGTCGCCCATGGCCGCGCCGACCCGCTCGGCGACCGGGTCGACCAGTTCCTTCCACACCGGCAGGGTCGCCTCGACCCACTCGGCACGGCTCCAGGCCACGGCCGTGGTGGCGCCCGAGGGCAGCGAGGTGACGGAGTCCAGCCAGTGGTCGGCCAGCCGCACGGCCTCCTCGACGGCCGCCTTCTCGGCCGTGCCGACGCTGGCGTCCTTGACACCGTCGGCGGTGCCCTGGGCGACGGTCTGACGGGCGATGTCCTTGGCCATGTCCCAGTTCACGGGACCGCCCTCATAGCTGAGCATCTGCCCGAGCTGCTGGAAGGCGGCGCCCAGGTCGTTCGGGTTCATCGAACCGAACATCGCGGCGAAGGGATTGTCCGCGCCGCCGGGGCCACCGGCGCCCGGCAGTCCGGCCCCGGGGAACCCGAACGGATTCGCCGGGCCGCCCTGACCGCCCTGATTGCCCTTCTTCTTGCCCTCGTCGCCGTTGTCCGGCTCCTCCGGCGGAAGGCCGAATCCGAATGGGGTGTCGCTCACGGGTTTCCTCGGCTCGTAGGGCCGCCGGCGGGAGCCGACGGGCAATGGTCCGACAACACCACCCAGCGTAGACACCACAGCCGCATCCGGGCTCGGTGCTCCGCCGACTCCTGGGCTGCGGCAGGATGGACATCACCTGGTAGGTACGCGTCAGGACGCTCACCTACTGAAGACAACCGCTGGAGACGCCCGGTGAGTTCCCCTGATCCGCAGGTTCGAGAGCCGCACGGCGACGAAAACCGCCCTGACCACGGCGACAGCCCCGACGGCGTTCGCCAGCCGCGAAACCCGTCGGTACGGGGCCCCGTCGTCGCCGTGACCGGCGCCGCGGCGGGGGTCGGCGCCGCCCTGGTCGCCCGGCTCGCCGCCTCGGACGAGGTCAAGCAGGTCGTCGCGATCGACGAGCGGCGCGGTGACTGCGCGGCCGCGCAGTGGCACGTCCTGGACGTACGGGACCCCGCGATCGCCGAGAAGCTGCGCGGCGCGGACGTCGTCGTCCACCTCGCGCTCGACCTCGACCTGGAGACCGACCCGGCGGCCCGTACGGCGTACAACGTGCGCGGGACCCAGACCGTGCTCACCGCCGCCGCGGCGGCCGGGGTGCACCGGGTCGTGCTCTGCACCTCCGCGATGGTCTACGGCGCCCTCCCGGACAACGACATCCCGCTGACCGAGGACTCCGAGCTGCGGGCCACCGCCGAGGCCACCGGCGTCGGCGACCTGCTGGAGATCGAACGCCTCGGCCGCCGGGCGCCGCGCGCGCACCCCGGACTCAACGTCACGGTGGTCCGCCCCGCCGTGCTCGTCGGCGGTACGGACACCGCGCTGACCCGGTACTTCGAGTCGCCGCGGCTGCTCGTGGTCGCCGGATCCCGGCCGACCTGGCAGTTCTGCCACGTCGAGGACCTGGTCAGCGCCCTGGAGTACGCGGCGCTGGAGAAGGTCGAGGGCGAGCTGGCCGTCGGCTGCGAGGGCTGGCTGGAGCAGGAGGAGGTCGAGGAGCTCAGCGGGATCCGCCGGATGGAGCTGCCGTCCGCCGTCGCGCTCGGCGCCGCCGCCCGGCTGCACCGCATCGGGCTGACCCCGTCCCCGGCCGGGGACCTGGCCTACACGATGCACCCGTGGGTGGTCAGCGTCAGCCGGCTGCACGCGGCGGGCTGGCGGCCCCGGTGGACCAACGAGGAGGTCCTGGCCGAGCTGCTCCAGGAAGTGGCCGGGCGGCACACGGTGGCCGGGCGGCGGCTGGGGCGCAAGGACGCGACGGCCGCGGGTGCCGCCGGTGCGACGGTGGCCCTGCTGGGCGCCGCCGCCGTCGTCCGCGCGGCCCGCCGCCGCCGAGGCCTCTGACCCACCCCGGGCCCTCAATCGCCGGGCGGGCTGGATGTGCCCTGCGGGCCCCGCCACCCCCGGCCTCGCCGCCGGAGGCAGCGGTCCCGCCGCGTGGTCTGCGCTGTCCGTCGTGGGCCGGCTGCGGCCGGTGTCGCCTCCGGCGGGCCCTCAATCGCCGGGCGGGCTGGATTTGGCGGGCCCGGGAAGGCCGGGCGGGCCGAATGTGGCCAACCTCAGCCTCGCCGGCGTTTGAGGCGCCGCCGGAGGCAGCGGCTCCGCCGCGTGTTCTGGGCTGTCCGTTGTGGGCCGGCTGCGGCCGGTGTCGCCTCCGGCGGGCCCTCAAACGCCGGGCAGGCTGGGTTTGGCGGGTCCGGGAAGGCCGGGCGGGCCGGATGTGGCCAACTTCAGCCTCGCCGGCGTTTGAGGCGCCGCCGGAGGCAGTGGTGGCCCCCAGTGGGGCGGGGATCGGCCCGGTTCTGTAGGAGGCTCCATACGTGGGGGGCGTACGCCCGGTCGAATCGGGTATTCCGCGATGTGAGAACCGTGGTGCACGATGAGGGCATGGCTCCGCACTTCGACCACCCCGGCGAGCAGGCCGCCCCGGACCCGATCCGGCTGCTCGCGATCCGCGACACCCCGCTCTCGCTCGACGAGGTCTTCCAGGCCGTCGGCGACGACGCGACGGGCGGCACCGCGCTTTTCGTCGGCACCGTGCGCGACCACGACGGCGGGGCGGACGTCGACGCCCTCGGCTACTCCTGCCACCCGACGGCCGAGGCCGAGATGCGCCGGGTCGCCGAGCGCGTCGTGGCCAAGTACCCGGTCCGCGCCCTGGCCGCCGTCCACCGCGTCGGCGACCTCCGCGTCGGCGACCTGGCCGTGGTGGTCGCCGTGTCGTGCCCGCACCGGGGCGAGGCCTTCGAGGCGTGCCGGATGCTGATCGACGACCTCAAGCACGAGGTGCCGATCTGGAAGCACCAGACCTTCGCGGACGGCACCGAGGAGTGGGTCGGCGCCTGCTGAGTGGGGGGCGTGAGTGGGGGGCGACAGCACCCGAACGGACGCGCAACACGCCCTCGATTTGCGTAACCCCGCCCCGGGCACGAGCGTTGGAGCAACAAACCACTCGCTCTCGGGGTAAGGAGCACGCACATGGGTTCTCTGGCGTGGTTGCTGATTCCGCTTTTCGCCGCCATCGGCGCAGCGATATGGGGAAGCTGGGCGGCCCGCGACCGCACCTCCGGCGACATATCCGAACTCGCCGGCTACGCACGATTCCGCGAGGTCATGGACACCAGCCGGGCCGACAAGGCCAAGGCGCATTCCGGTTCCGACGCCGTCTGACGCGTCCCGCGAATGGCACCGGCTGACACCCACCCCGTACGGACCGGCCCCACGGGCCGCCCCACAGGGCCGTCACGTACTGTCGATCCATGCCACGCCGCACTGCGACGATGCTCGCGTCCACCCTCATGCTGTTCGCGCTGCTCTGCGCCGGAGTGTTCATCAAGGTTCCGTACTCCGAGATGAGCCCCGGCCCGACGGTGAACACCCTCGGTGACTCGCGCGGTGAGCCGGTCCTGAACATCTCGGGCCGCAAGACCTACGCGACCAGTGGCCACCTCAACATGACCACGGTCCGGGTGACCGGCGCGGACTACGACATGAACCTGCTGGAAGCGGTCTACGGCTGGGTGGCCCACGACAACATCGTGGTGCCGCACGAGAACCTGTACCCGCACGGCAAGACGGACAAGGAATCGACGCAGGAGAACGCGGAGGAGTTCAGCCAGTCGCAGGAGAGCGCCAAGGTGGCCGCCCTCAAGCAGCTCGGCATCCCCTTCACCTCCCGCGTGAACGTCGCGACCGTGGTCAAGAACAGCCCCGCCGAGGGCAAGCTGCACGCCGGTGACGTGATCGTCGCCGTGGACGGCGCCCCGGTGAAGGACCCCTCCGACGTCGCCAAGCTGGTCACGAAGCACAAGGCGGGCGAGAAGGTCGAGTTCACCGTCATCCCCGCGGCGGAGGCGGCCGAAGCGAAGAAGGCCGGGCGCGACCCGGCCGGCGCGCAGAAGGTCGAGATCACCACCGCGAAGGACAAGGAGGACGGGCACGCGCTCGTCGGCATCCGGGCCGGGACCGACCACACCTTCCCGTTCCGCATGGACATCAACCTCGCCGACGTCGGCGGGCCCAGCGCGGGCCTGATGTTCTCCCTCGGCATCGTCGACAAGCTGACGCCCCAGGACCTGACCGGCGGAAAGTTCGTCGCGGGCACCGGAACCATCGACGACACCGGTACGGTCGGCCCGATCGGCGGCATCGAGATGAAGACCATCGGCGCCCGCCAGGCCGGCGCCGAGTACTTCCTGACCCCGGCCGAGAACTGCGCCGCCGCGGCCAAGGACGTACCGGACGGCCTCACCCTCGTGAAGGTCTCCACCATCGGCGACGCGGTGCAGGCGCTGGAGAAGATCAGCAAGGGGGACAAGGCCGGACTGCCGCACTGCGGCGCGTCCTGACCCCGTCCCCGCGCGGCCGGGGGCCCGCCGTCAGGAGAAGGTCGCGGCCAGTGCCTCGGCCAGACCCGGCACCAGGCTGGCCCCGGTCAGCACCTCGCTCGCCGCGTCCTTCTCGCGCAGCCGCACGGCCGACTCGCGCGACCCGTCGCGCAGGACGCCCACGGTGAGGCGCACCTCCTGCCGCTCCGGGTGCCCGGCGACCCACTTGGCGAGCTGCTTGTCGGTCAGGTCGGACGGTACGGCGGCCTCCGCGGACGGCGGCAGCATCAGCCGCTCCACCGTCAGCGCGCAGCCGACGACCGAATCGGGCCAGGCGAGCGTGCCCAGGAACTTGTCCAGGGCCATGCCCTTGGGCAGTTCGTCCTGCTCGATCGGGGTGAGCTGGATCTTGCCCGCGTCGTCCTGGTCGAGGCCGAGCTGACGGGCGAGGCGGGGTTCCTGCTTGCGCAGCCGGGCGGTGTCGACCAGGGCGAAGAGCCGGGCGGGCCGGTCCCAGCCCAGGCCGGCGGCGTATTCGTCGATCTCCAGCACGGCGCGGGTCAGCGGGCTGGCCGCCATCGGGGTGCCGGGGGAGGGGGAAAGGTTGGACATGGACAACATCCTGCCTCCTTTCGACGCGATACCGGGAACTGACTAAAGCCTCAGTAAGTTGCATGAGTGGGCTCTACCATCGGGGGCCCCTGCTCTTGAAAACTTTCCAGTTACACACGACACACAGCGACTTTCGAGGTGCGCACCTTGGCTTTCCAGATGCCGGACCGCGGCGGAGGCCCCTCCGGGCCACGGATGAGAGTCGGCCGCCCCTCCCGGCGTGCCCGGACTCTCCTGATGACCCTGGGCGTCCTGGCCGTCCTGGCCATGGCCTTCATCATGTTCGCGGGCTTCTGGACCGACTGGCTCTGGTTCCGCTCCGTCCACTACTCCACCGTCTTCACCACCACGCTCTGGACCAAGGTCGGCCTCTTCGCCGTCTTCGGCCTGATCATGGCGGGTGCCGTCGGCTTCAACATCTGGCTGGCGCACCGGCTGCGGCCGCCGCTCAGCGCGATGTCGATGGAGCAGCAGAGCCTCGACCGCTACCGGATGAGCGTCGCGCCGTTCAAGAAGTGGCTGCTCCTGGGCATCGCGGTGCTCGTCGGGCTGATCGCGGGCGCGTCGGCGGCGGGCCAGTGGAAGACCTGGCTGATGTATGTGAACGGGGTGCCCTTCGGGCAGAAGGACCCCCAGTTCCACATGGACGTGTCGTTCTACACCTTCGACCTGCCCTGGTACCGCTTCCTGCTCGGCTTCGGCTTCGCGGCCGCCGTGCTGTCGCTGATCGCCGCGGCCATCGTGCACTACCTGTACGGCGGCCTGCGCGTCACCAGCCCGGGCGCCCGCGCGACCGCCGCGGCCACCGGTCACCTCTCGGTGCTGCTCGGCCTCTTCGTCTCGCTCAAGGCCGTGGCCTACTGGCTCGACCGGTACGGCCTCGCCGTGAAGTCCAGCGACTTCAAGGCCGCGGACAACTGGACCGGCCTGCGCTACGTCGACGCCAACGCCTACCTGCCGGCCAAGACCATCCTCTTCTGCATCGCCGCGATCTGCGCCGCGCTGTTCTTCGCGACGCTGTGGCGCCGCACCTGGCAGCTGCCGGTGATCGGCTTCGGCCTGATGGTGCTCTCGGCCATCCTGATCGGCGGGCTCTACCCGGCGATCGTGCAGAAGTTCCAGGTCCAGCCGAACGAGCAGGCCAAGGAGTCGCCGTACGTCGCCAAGAACATCAAGGCGACGCGTGACGCCTACGGAATCGCCGATTCCGACGTGAAGGACTACGCGGGCGTGCCCGTAGCCGGCACGGACAAGGCGAAGCTGCGCCAGGCGGCCGACACCACCGCCAGCATCCGCCTCCTCGACCCCAACATCGTCTCCCCGGCCTTCCAGCAGCTCCAGCAGGTCAAGGGCTACTACGCCTTCCCGTCCACGCTCAACGTGGACCGGTACAGCGGCCAGGACACGGTCATCGGTCTGCGCGAGCTGAACATCGGCGGCATCCCGAAGAACAACTGGATCAACGACCACTTCAAGTACACGCACGGGTACGGCGTGGTCGCGGCCAAGGGCACCACCGCCAAGGACGGCGCCCCCGACTTCACCCAGTCCGACCTGCCCTCCAAGGGGATGTTCGGCACGGACTTCGAGCAGCGCATCTACTACGGCGAGCAGACGAAGCAGTACTCGATCGTCGGCGGGCCGCAGAAGGAGCTGGACTACTCGGACGACAAGGGCGAGAAGGAGACCAGCTACCAGGGCGACAGCGGGGTCAACCTCGACAACCCGGTCAACCGGGCGGCGTACGCACTCGCCTTCAGCGAGCCGCAGATCATGTACTCCGGCGCCATCGGCAAGGGTTCGCGGATCCTGTACAACCGCACCCCCAAGGAGCGGGTCGAGGCCGTCGCCCCCTGGCTGACCATCGACGGCGCGCCCTACCCGGCGGTCGTCAAGGGCCGGGTCGTCTGGATCGTCGACGCCTACACGACGACCAACGGCTACCCCTACGCCTCGCGCACCACGCTGGGCGACACCACCGCGGACTCGCTGACGAACAGCCAGCGCGCGGTGGTGGCCCAGGAGAACCAGGTCAACTACATCCGGAACTCGGTGAAGGCCACCGTCGACGCCTACGACGGCAAGGTCAGCCTGTTCCAGTGGGACACCGAGGACCCCGTCCTCAAGACCTGGATGAAGGCGTTCCCGGGAACGGTCAAGGAGAAGAGCGAGATCTCCAAGGACCTGATGGCGCACCTGCGCTACCCGCAGGACCTCTTCAAGGTCCAGCGCGAGCTGCTGACGCGGTACCACGTCACCGACCCGCAGACCTTCCTCAGCGGCAGCGAGGCCTGGGCGGTCCCGGACGACCCGACGACCAAGGGCACGGCGGTCCCGCCGTACTACCTGTCGATGAAGATGCCGGACCAGCCCGAGAAGGACCAGGTCTTCTCGCTCACGACGACGTTCACGCCGAACGAGCGGGACAACCTGAGCGCCTTCATGGCGGTCAACGCCGATCCGGGCACTCCGGACTACGGCAAGATCCGGATCCTGAAGATGCCGACCAGCAAGCCGGTCGACGGTCCCAAGCAGGTCCAGAGCAAGTTCAACTCCGAACCCAAGATCGCCGAGTCCATCCGGCTGCTGCGCGGTGGTGACTCGGAGGTCGAGTACGGGAACCTGCTCGCGGTTCCGCTCGACGGCGGCATGCTCTACGTCGAGCCGGTGTACGTGCGCAGTTCCGGGCTCAAGTACCCGCTGCTGCGCAAGGTCCTGGTGACCTACGGGAACCAGACGGCTTTCGAGGACACCCTGGACAAGGCGCTCAGCGTGGTCTTCGGCGCGGAGGCGGCGACCCCGCCCACGACGCCGAACCAGCCGCCGCCGGGCGACGGCACCACCAAGCCGCCCGCCAGCCAGGACCCGACGGTCAAGGCGGCGCTCGCCGATGCCTCGAAGGCCTTCGACGACGCCGACAAGGCCATGAAGGCCGGCGACTGGACGGCGTACGGCAAGGCGCAGGCCGACCTGTCGGCGGCGCTGAAGCGTGCGGTCGAGGCCGAGAGCAAGCTGACGACACCGGCCGCACCGGGCGGTTAGCCGCCCGGCGATCAAGGATGAGGGGTTCCGTTCCGCGTCGTGGTACTGTGGTTTTACCGACGCGGGGTGGAGCAGCTCGGTAGCTCGCTGGGCTCATAACCCAGAGGTCGCAGGTTCAAATCCTGTCCCCGCTACTGAAGACGAAGGCCCGGATCCATGGGATCCGGGCCTTCGTCATGCCCGATCCGCGGTCGCACCGCGGCGACCCGTGCCCGCGGCATACGCGGGACACGCCACGCGGTAGCTGGGGTGGGTGAGTTGGGGCGGGAGCGTGTTTGACTTGTCCCACTGCGGGCAAGTCGACAAAGCGCTGTAGTGACCTCTAGTGACCTCACTGGCTGCGACATACCAGGTGTACGCGGGTAGCAGGTGATGCGACGATGGGATTTATGGGGGACAGGTCAACTCTGCTGGAGACAGGGCGGTTTGTGAGGGCGGAGGCCGAAACGGGCACAGGAGCCGGTGAACCGGCCGCAGTGGTGAGCGCCGACCCCGCACGGACCGATGCGGACCGGCGGAACACGTACCGCACCGACGAGGTCTTCGACGGAGCCGAGGCCGACGCGGCGAGCGATGCCGAGCTGGAAGCCCGGCACCGCGGCGCCGCCGACAAGGGCGACCCCGGCGCCATGAGCGTGCTCGGGGCGCTGCTGCTGCGCCGCGGCGACCTCGCCGGAGCCGAGCCGTACCTGCGCGGAGCCACCGCCGCGGGAGACCGCGCGGCCGCCAACAACCTCGGCGTCCTCCTCCACCAGCGCGGCTACCCCGAGGACGCGGCCGGCTGGTGGCGGGTCGCCGCCGTCGCCGGATCCGCGCCCGCCGCCCACGCGCTGGGCCGGCACTACCGCGAGCGGGGCGACGAGCCCGCCGCCGAGTACTGGCTGCGCCAGGCGGCGGAATCCGGCCACGCCCTCGGCGCCTACGGCCTCGCCGACCTGCTGGAGCACCGCGGGGACGGCGGAGCCGAGCGCTGGCTGCGCGCCGCCGCCGAACAGGGACACCGCGAGGCCGCCTACCGGCTCGCCCGGCTGCTGCGCCGCCGCGAGCCCGCCGAGGCCGAGCAGTGGTACCGCCAGTCCGCCGCGCGCGGGCACCGGCGCGCCGCGCTGCACCTGGGCGCCCTGCTGGAGGCGCGCGGGGAGCTGAAGGAGGCCGGCCGCTGGTACCTCAGCTCCGCCAAGCAGGGCGAGGCGCGGGCCGCCTGCGCCCTCGGCTTCCTGCTGCGCGACGCCGGGGACGAGGACAGCGCCGTCACCTGGTGGCTCCGGGCCGCCCAGGACGGCGACGGCAACGCCGCCAACGCGCTGGGCGCGCTGCACGCCGCCCGCGGGGAGACCCAGACGGCGGAGCGCTGGTACCGGGCCGCCATGGACGCGGGCGACCAGAACGGGGCGTACAACCTCGCCCTGCTGTGCGCGGCGCAGGACCGGACCGCGCAGGCCGAGCAGTGGTACCGCCGCGCCGCCTATGCCGGGCACCGCGAGGCGGCCAACGCGCTCGCCATCCTGCTGCTCCAGGTCGGGGACGCGGCCGGAGCCGAGCCGTGGTTCTCCAAGGCGGCCGAGGCGGGCAGTGTGGACGCCGCCTTCAACCTGGGCATCCTCTTCGCCAGCCGCGACGACGACCGTACGGCGCTCAAGTGGTACGAGCGGGCGGCCTCGGCCGGTCACACGGACGCGGCCCTGCAGGTCGGCATCGCCCTGGTCCGCGACGGCGAGGAGCGCGCGGCCGAGCGGCACCTGCGCTGCGCGGCGGGCGGCGGCAGCGCCGAGGCCGCGTTCCGGCTGGCCGCGCTGCTGGAATCGCTGGCTCCGCCGCCGGAGCCGGTGGCGCTGGGCGAGCCGGTCGGCGGGGCGCCGAAGTCCGAGAGCGAGGAGTGGTACGAGCGGGCGGCCGAGGAGGGCCACCGCCGGGCCCAGGTCCGGGTGGGCATGCTGGCCGCCGGGCGCGGTGACATGGCGGCGGCGGCGCGCTGGTACCGGGAGGCGGCGGAAGCCGGTTCCCGCAACGGTGCCTTCAACCTCGGGGTGCTGCTGGCCCGCGAGGGCAGCGAGCCCGAGGCCGCCCTGTGGTGGACCCGGGCCGCGGTGGCGGGGCACGGGCGCGCGGCGCTGCGGCTGGGGCTGTTCGCCGCGCGGCACGGGGACCTGGCCGAGGGGCAGAAGTGGTGCGCGCGGGCCATGGAGCTGGGCCCGGCGGAGGTCTCCGAGCGGGCCGCGCGCCTGCGGGAGGCGCTGGCCGAGGAGCTGTCCGCCTAGTGATTTGCTCCTGCAGGTGACCTTCGCGTAGAGTCAGGTTTACCGACGCGGGGTGGAGCAGCTCGGTAGCTCGCTGGGCTCATAACCCAGAGGTCGCAGGTTCAAATCCTGTCCCCGCTACTGAATGACCGAAGGCCCGGATCCCCTGGATCCGGGCCTTCGGTCGTTTCCGTCTGCGCAGGGTGCAAAAAGAAGAGCCCATGGAGAAGGGCCGGGGTCGTGACCCCGGCCCTTCATCCGTACGTGCCGCCGGAGGCGCTACGCGCCCGCGCAGTTCGGGCAGATGCCCCGGTAGGTCACCTCGACCGCCGAGACGGCGAAGCCGAAGCGCTCGGTGTCGGGCAGGTCGGCGAGCGGGTTGCCCGCCGGGAAGACGTCGCGGATCGCGCCGCACTGGGCGCAGACCAGGTGCTGGTGGGGGCGGTGCGCGTTGGGGTCGTAGCGCTTGGCGCGCCGGTGGTCCGTGGACACCTCCAGGACTTCACCCAGAGTGACGAGTTCGCCCAGCGTGTTGTAGACCGTCGCCCGGGAAATCTCCGGGAGTTTGGCCACGGCACGCGAGTGCACCTCGTCCGCCGTCAGGTGAACGTGGTCACCATCGAGCACCTCGGCCACGACGCGCCGCTGGGCCGTCATGCGCCAGCCGCGTCCACGAAGTCTCTCCAGCAGGTCACTCATAGACGCCAGCCTAACAGCGAGGTGACTCGGTGTAGATCCCGAATCAGTGTGGACTTGGATGCTTACTTGACTTAGACAAAGTCCATCGTAGGATCGGTCACGGCAAACGCCAAGGACAGGACTTGCAGGAAATGACGCAGGAGGCGCACGTGACGCAGGGACCGCTCACCACGGAGGCCGGGGCTCCGGTCGCCGACAACCAGAACAGCGAGACCGCGGGCGTCGGCGGCCCCGTCCTGGTTCAGGACCAGCTGCTGCTCGAAAAGCTCGCGCACTTCAACCGTGAGCGCATCCCGGAGCGCGTCGTGCACGCCCGTGGCGCCGGCGCCTACGGCACCTTCACGCTCACCCGTGACGTCTCGCAGTGGACCCGGGCGAAGTTCCTGTCCGAGGTCGGCAAGCAGACCGAGACCTTCCTGCGCTTCTCCACCGTCGCGGGCAACCTCGGCAGCGCCGACGCGGTGCGCGACCCCCGCGGCTGGGCGCTGAAGTTCTACACCGAAGAGGGCAACTACGACCTCGTCGGCAACAACACCCCGGTGTTCTTCATCAAGGACGCCATCAAGTTCCCGGACTTCATCCACACCCAGAAGCGCGACCCGTACACGGGCTCGCAGGAGGCCGACAACGTCTGGGACTTCTGGGGCCTGTCGCCCGAGTCGACCCACCAGGTGACCTGGCTGTTCGGTGACCGCGGCATTCCGGCGTCCTACCGCCACATGAACGGCTACGGCTCGCACACGTTCCAGTGGAACAACGAGGCCGGCGAGGTCTTCTGGGTCAAGTACCACTTCAAGACCGACCAGGGCATCAAGAACCTCACCCAGGCCGAGGCCAACGTCCTCGCGGGCGAGGACCCGGACTCGCACCAGCGCGACCTGCGCGAGTCGATCGAGCGCGGCGACTTCCCGGCCTGGACCGTGCAGGTCCAGATCATGCCCGCGGCCGAGGCGGCGGAGTACCGCTTCAACCCGTTCGACCTCACGAAGGTGTGGCCGCACGAGGACTACCCGCCGATCGAGATCGGCAAGCTGGAGCTCAACCGCAACCCGGAGAACGTCTTCGCCGAGGTCGAGCAGTCCATCTTCTCCCCGGCGCACTTCGTCCCCGGTATCGGTCCGTCCCCGGACAAGATGCTCCAGGGCCGTCTCTTCGGCTACGGCGACGCCCACCGCTACCGCGTCGGCATCAACGCCGACCACCTGCCGGTGAACCGCCCGCACGCCACCGAGGCGCGCACCAACTCCCGTGACGGCCACCTGTACGACGGCCGCCACAAGGGTGCGAAGAACTACGAGCCGAACAGCTTCGGCGGCCCGAACCAGACGGACCGCCCGCTGTGGCAGCCGATCGACGTGACCGGTGGCACGGGCAACCACGCCGCCGCGGTGCACAGCGAGGACACGGACTTCGTCCAGGCGGGCAACCTGTACCGCCTGTACTCGGAGGACGAGAAGTCCCGTCTGATCGAGAACCTGGCCGGCTTCATCGCCAAGGTCTCCCGTGACGACATCGCCGAGCGCGCGATCAACAACTTCCGCCAGGCGGACGGCGACTTCGGCAAGCGGCTGGAGGCCGCGGTCCAGGCCCTTCGCGGCTGACCGGATCGCTTGTCGTGAGCCGACGGGCCGGAACCCCCACGGGGGTTCCGGCCCGTCGGCTTTCGGTGCATTTCCGTGTGTTTCGGCGCGTCTCAGCGCAAGGGGGACGGCGAGGGCAGGATCGTACGCCGCTGCGGCAGCCAGCACCGGATGATGTCGCGCACGGACACGATGCCCACCGGGCCGCCGTCCTCCAGCACGATCAGATGCCGGAAGCCGCCGCGGACCATGGCCTCGGCGGCTTCGTTGAGCGTGGCGTCCGGAGTGCAGAACACCACGTCGGTGGTGGCGTGCGCGCTCAGGATCTCGCGGTCGGGATCGTGTCCCGCGCCGATCGAGTTGAGGATGTCACGTTCGGTCAGGATGCCGATGCCGCTGTGTTCCGGATCGAGGACGACCGCCGCGCCGACGTGCCGGCCGGACATCAGGCACGCGGCCTGCCGGAGGGTGTGGGTGGGACCGAGAGTGAGGATCAGGGTGCTCATGGCGTCACGGACAAGCATCATGAAGACAGCCACCTCCTAGGAGTGAGACCCCCCGCCCGGTCGCGAACTCGGTTCACAAACCCACAAGCGGAGGAGCCCCAGATTCCCATGGACACGGAGTGTCATCAAGAGGGCGCACTCAGTCGCGCGGGCGCAAGTACCCGAGCAGCTCATCGTGCAATACGCCATTGGACGCCGCCGCGTTCCCGCCGTGCACCCCGTCGACCCCGTCCAGGCCGGTGAATCGGCCCCCGGCCTCCTGCACGACGATCGCGTTCGCCGCCATGTCCCACAGGGACAGCTCCGGCTCCGCACAGATGTCCACCGCGCCCTCGGCCACGAGCATGTACGGCCAGAAGTCCCCGTACGCCCGGGTCCGCCACACCGCGCGGGTCAGGTCCAGGAAACCGGGCAGCAGCCCGCGCTCCTCCCAGCCGCCCAGCGAGGCGTAGGAGAAGGAGGCGTCCGCCAGGGCGCCCACCTTGGAGACCCCGATCCGGGTCGCGTCCGACGGCCCGCGTCCCGTGTACGCGCCCCCGCCCTCGGCGGCCCACCAGCGGCGGCCCAGCGCGGGCGCCGACACCACGCCGACCACCGGCCGCCAGGTGCCGTCCGCGCCCTCCACCATCAGGGAGATCAGCGTGGCCCACACCGGGACCCCGCGCACGTAGTTCTTCGTCCCGTCGATGGGGTCGACGACCCAGCGCCGCGGGCCCGTGCCCTCGACCCCGTACTCCTCGCCGAGGATCGCGTCGTCGGGCCGCGCGGCCAGGATGCCCGCGCGGATCAGCTCCTCCGCGGCCTTGTCGGCCTCGCTCACCGGAGTCATGTCGGGCTTGGTCTCGACCTTCAGGTCAAGGGCCTGGAAGCGGGCCATCGTGGCCACGTCGGCGGCGTCGGCAAGCTCGTGGGCAAGGCGCAGATCATCGTCATACTCGGGCATGGCCGAACAGTATCGAGATCGGATCGGCCGGACCAACGGTGTCCACGATCAGGCCTGATGACGGCCGACGGCCACTCTTGACAGGGCCTCCGCACGCGTCAACCCTGGCGGACAGACGAGCGGAGGCGAAGATGCCGTTGGCGCGGGAGTCCTTGCTGGAAGCGGCGGGAGCGGCCCTCGCGGCGCGCCCGTGGCCCGTGGTGCGGATGGTCGAGGTGGCCGCCGCGGCCGGGGTGTCCCGGCAGACCCTCTACAACGAGTTCGGCGGCAAGGACGGCCTCGGCCGGGCCCTGGTCCGCCGCGAGACAGACCGCTACCTCGCCGGAGTGGACCGCGTCCTCGGCGCCGAGGAGGGCGCCCGCGAGCGGATGGCGGAGCTGGCGGACTGGACCGTACGGACGGCCCGCGCGCACCCGCTGTTACGGGCGCTGCTCACCGGCTGCTGGGACGCCCGGCTCCCGCTGCTCGTGCCCGGGCCGCGCCCGGAGGAACTCACCCGGGCGGTCCGCGACCGGGCGGCCGCCGCACTGGCACCGGGGGAGTGGAGCCCGTACCGCTGCGAGCTGGTCGTCCGCCTCGCCCTGTCCTACGTGGTCGCGCCCGCGGGGGACTCCCCGATGGGGGACCTGCTCGGGCTGGGACTCAGTGCGTCGAACCGGACAGCTGGAGACCGATGACGCCGAGGATGACCAGGGAGATCGAGACGAGCTTGAGGGTGGAGACCAGGTCGCCCAGGAAGATCATGCCGTAGATGGCGGTGCCGGCCGCGCCGATGCCCGTCCAGACCGCGTAGGCCGGGCCGATATCGAGCTTCTTCAGGGCCAGGGTGAGCAGACCGAAGCTGCCCAGCGCGAAGCACGCGAAGGCGATGGTCGGCCACAGTCGGGTGAACCCGTGGGACAGCTTGAGGCAGACCGCGAAACCGGTCTCCAGGATTCCCGCGACCACGACGAGCAGCCACGCCATCGAATGCCTCCCCGCGCTGGTGCGGCCCGGCTCAGGCCGGCGCCACTTGGTGCGATTATGCATTTACCAGACATGACCACCGGCAAACCCCGCCGGACGATCAACCACGATCAAGCACGGTCGGCCACCGCCGGTCGGCCGCCGGTCAGTCGCCCTCGCGGCGCTCCCGCGTCTGCAGCAGCCGCCGCAGCGAATACAGCCGCGCCGGATCCGCGTGACCGTCCTCCACCCAGCGGTCCAGCGCACAGTCCGCCTCGTCGTGACTGCACGCGCGCGGGCAGCCCTCGGTCCCCGGCACCAGCTCCGGGAAGGCCAGGATCACCCGGGACGGATCCACGTGGTGCAGGCCGAAGGAGCGCACGCCCGGGGTGTCGATGACCCAGCCGTCCCCGCCCGGCAGCGGCAGCGCGAGCGCCGAGGTGGTGGTGTGCCGGCCGCGGCCGGTCACCGCGTTCACCACACCGGTGGCGCGCTGGCGGCCCTCGGCGACCAGCGAGTTCACCAGGGTGGTCTTGCCGACGCCCGAATGGCCGACGAAGGCGGTGATCCGCCCGTTCAGCCGCTCGCGCACCCGCTCGGCCGCGTCCCCGGTCGCCAGCTCCTCGCGGTTGGTCACCACGTAGTTCAGCCCGAAGGTGGAGTAGATCTCCAGGATCTTGTCCGCCGAGGTCAGGTCGGACTTCGTGAGCACCAGCAGGGGTTCGAGCCCCGCGTCGTACGCCGCCACGAGACAGCGGTCGATCATCCGGGGCCGCGGCTCCGGGTCGGCCAGCGCGGTCACGATGGCCAGCTGGTCGGCATTGGCGACGACCACCCGCTCGTACGGATCGTCGTCGTCGGCGGTGCGGCGCAGCACCGACTTGCGCTCCTCGATGCGCACGATCCGCGCCAGGGTGTCCTTCTTGCCCGTCAGGTCACCGACGATCCAGACCCGGTCGCCGACCACCGCGGCCTTGCGGCCCAGTTCGCGGGACTTCATCGCGTGGATCGTGCGGCCGTCGACCAGGCAGGTCAGCCGGCCCCGGTCCACGGTGAGGACGAAACCCTCGGCGGCGTCCTCGTGCTTGGGGCGGATGTTGGTCCGCGGCCGGTTGCCCTTGGGGTTGGGCCGCTGGCGGATGTCGTCCTCGTCGGTGTTCTTGCCGTACCTGCGCATGACGGTCCCTACGCTCCCGCTCCCGACAACATCTCTGCCCACATCCGCGGGAAGTCCGGCAGCGTCTTCGCCGTCGTCGCCACGTTCTCGATCATCACGCCCGGCACCGCGAGGCCGATCACCGCGCCCGCGGTGGCCATCCGGTGGTCGTCGTAGGTGTGGAAGGTCCCGCCGCGCAGCGGGCGCGGGCGGATGTGCAGACCGTCGGCGGTCTCGGTGACCTCGCCGCCCAGCCCGTTGATCTCCGCCGTCAGGGCGGCCAGCCGGTCCGTCTCGTGCATCCGCAGGTGCTGCACCCCGCGCAGGACCGACTCGGAGTCGGCCAGCGCGGCCACCGCCGCGACACCCGGGGTCAGCTCGCCGACGTCACCGAGGTCCACGTCGATGCCGTGGATCTTGCCGGTGCCGGTGAACACCAGCCCCGCGTCGGTCAGCTCGCACGAGCCGCCCATCTCGGTGAAGATCGCGCGCAGCGCGTCACCGGGCTGGGTGGTGCGCCGGGGCCAGTCGGGGATGGTCACCGTGCCGCCGGTGATCAGCGCGGCCGCCATGAAGGGCTGCGCGTTCGACAGGTCCGGCTCGACGACCATGTCGCGGCCCAGCAGCGCGCCGGGCGTCACCCGCCACACGTTCTTCTCGCCGCCCGACTCGGGGGTGTCCACCTGGGCGCCTGCCGCGCGCAGCATCTCCACCGTCATCCGGATGTGCGGCATCGACGGCAGGTTGCCGCCCACGTGCCGGACCTCGACGCCCTGGTTGAACCGCGGCGCGGAGAGCAGCAGCGCGGAGACGAACTGCGAGGAGTTGCTGGCGTCGATCTCGACGGTGCCGCCCTCCAGGGCGCCCCCGCCGTGGACGGTCAGGGGCAGCGCGCCCCGGCCGTCGTCGTCGATCCGGGCCCCCAGGGTGCGCAGCGCGTTGATGACCTCGCCGAGCGGACGTTCGTAGGACCGCGGGTCGCCGTCGAAGCGGATGTCGCCCGCGGCCAGGGTGGCGACGGGCGGCAGGAAGCGCATGACCGTGCCCGCGTTGCCCACGTCCACCGTCGCGGGGCCGTGCAGGGCGGCGGGGATGATCCGCCAGGCCTCGCCGGTCTCGCTGTCACCGGCGGAGCTGGAGGAGACCGTTTCCTCGATGCCCACGCCCATCGCCCGCAGCGAGTCCGCCATCAGCTGGGAATCCCGCGACCGCAGCGGCCGGCGCACCCAGCCGGGCTCGGCCGAGAGGGCGGCCAGCACCAGGGCCCGGTTGGTGACCGATTTGGACCCGGGAACGGTGACGGTGGCCCGGACGGGCCCGTCGGCGGGCGGGGCGGGCCAGAGGGCGGACGGCGCGGGGGTGTCGGTCATGGCCCTCACTTTAGTTGGTCGGGCGCGACCCAGATCTTGATCAGGGGCAGGTCCGGGTACACGGGCGCGGGGCGGGCGCCCGTACGGACGATCCGCGCGCCGGGGCTCACAGGTCCAGCAGCCAGCGCCCGCCGCCGATCAGCGAGCACAGCGAGACGGCGTGGAAGAGGAACAGCCACATCACCGGGTGCACATGGGTGAGCCGCCCGAGCTGGTCCGCGTCGGAATCCGGCGCCCCGCCGCCGCGCCGCTTGTGCTGCAGCTCGAAGACCGGACGTACGCCGCCCAGCAGCAGGAACCACACCACTCCGTAGGCGAACGCCGCCTGCACCTCGGCCGGGGCCAGCCAGGACACCAGCAGGAACGCCCCGCCGGAGAGGAACACCGTCAGCACCCCGTACGCGTTGCGGATCATCACCAGCATCACCAGGAGCAGCGCGGTGGCCACCCACAGCAGCAGGGTGATCCGGTGCGCGGCCAGCAGCCAGGCCCCGCCGAGCCCCAGCAGGGACGGCGCGGTGTACCCGGCGGCGGCCGTCAGGATCATCCCGATCCCGCTCGGCCTGCCCCGGCTCACGGTGAGCCCGCTGGTGTCCGAGTGCAGCCGGATCCCGTCGAGCCTGCGCCCGGTGAGCACCGCGACCAGCCCGTGGCCGCCCTCGTGCGCGATGGTCACGGCATTGCGGGAGAGCAGCCAGAGCGGGCGGGGCACCACCGCCGCCAGCGCGACGACGGCCGTGACGATCACCAGCCAGAGCGCGGGCGCGGTCTGTATGCCGGAGAGCCGGTCCCACAGGCCGGCCGCCGAGTTGCTGCTGTCCATAACCTGGCTGGCTCCTTGCGGTGGCGATCGGGTGTCATGGCAGTCTGGCAGCCATGTGCGGACGGTTTGCAGCGAGTCGTGGGCCAGAGGATCTGGCGGGTGTGTTCGGCGTGGAGCGGTGGGAGCCCGCGGAGGCCCTGGCTCCGGACTGGAACGTCGCACCGACGAAAGAGGTCCTCGTCGTCCTCGACCGTCCACTGAAAGACGCGCCCGAGCGGCGTCCGGTTCGCCAGCTGCGCGTCCTGAAGTGGGGACTGGTCCCGTCCTGGGCCAAGAGCCCCGAGGGCGCCGCCCGGATGATCAACGCCCGGTCCGAGACCCTGCACGAGAAGCCCTCCTTCCGCCGCCCCTTCGCGCGGCAGCGCTGCATCGTCCCGGCCGACGGCTACTACGAGTGGGTCACCGCCCACGACGAGCGGGAGCTGGAGGTCGAGGGGAAGAAGAAGCGGGCCCGCAAACAGCCGTACTTCGTCCTCCCCTCCGACGGCTCGGTCTTCGCGATGGCCGGAATATACGAGTTCTGGCGCGACCGGACCCTGCCCGACGACCACCCGCTCGCCTGGTGGGCCACCTGCTCGGTGATCACCGCCGAGGCCGAGACCGGCCCGCTGGCGGGGGCGCCCGACGCCTCCGCAGGCGGCCCGCGTTCGCTCTCCGAGATCCACCCCCGGATGCCGCTGATGCTGACCCCGGACCGCTGGGACGCCTGGCTCGACCCGGCGCGCACCGACGAGGCCGAGCTGCGGGCCCTGCTGGAGCCGCCGCCGGGCGGGCTGATGCGGGCCTACCCGGTCTCCACCTCGGTCAGCAACGTCCGCAACAACGGCCCCGAACTGCTGACCGAGCTGGAGGCGCCCGAGGAAGCCACGCTGTTCTGACGCGGTGACCGGTGTGGTGACCGGTCTGCGGCCGGGCGTCCCGCAGGATGGGGGGCATGACCACGCGCACACCGCACGTCCAGAGCGTCGGGACCCCGGCGGGCGAGGCCCGGATCACCTGGCACCGCGCCGCGGACCCGCGGCTGGTGCTGGCCGTCAGCCACGGCGCGGGCGGCGGGATCGAAGCCCGGGACCTGGCCGCGCTGGCCGCCGCCCTGCCCCCGCGGGGGATCACCGTCGCCCTGGTGGAGCAGCCCTGGCGGGTGGCCGGGAAGAAGGTGGCGGCCGCGCCCAAGGTGCTGGACACGGGCTGGCGGGCGCTGTGGCCCGCGCTGGCGGAGCCGGGCCTGCCGGTGGTCGCGGGCGGGCGCAGCGCGGGGGCCCGGGTGGCCTGCCGGACCGCCGCCGAGCTGGGGGCGGCCGGGGTGCTGGCGCTGGCCTTCCCGCTGCATCCGCCGGGCCGGCCCGAGAAGACCCGGCTGGCGGAACTGGTGGAAGCCGGGAGTCCGACCCTGGTGGTACAGGGCGGCCGGGACCCCTTCGGGGGGCCCGCGGAGTTCCCGGTTCCGGGCGCGGGGGACACGTACCGCCTGGTGGAGGTGGCGTACGCGGACCACGGCTTCGCCGTGCCGAAGCGGGCGGAGACCACCCAGGAGGAGGCCCTCGAGGTGATCACGGACGCGGTGGCGGGCTGGCTCCTGGAATTGCCCCTTTGAGCCCTCAGTGAGCCCTCCGGTGATCCGTCCGGTGATCCGCTCGGAGGCCGCTCGGAGATCTTTCCGGGAGCTGTTTCAGGGAGGACCTGACATATTCCCGGAGCGTGTGACGCACCTCGCTTTCCGGCCTTTGCGGCGCCCCGGGGAAACTGCCCGGGCGGCGGGGAATGCCGTGCCCCGGCCCCGCTGTTGTGCGGGATGTCGGAACGTACGGGAACTCGCCGAGGAGAGGGAGCGCATGACCCAGGTCATCAGTCAGAACCGTCCGCAGGCCGCCAGTGGCCTGGAGTGGACGGTGCTGCCCGGGTCCAGGCACGGCGCCCTTCGGGCGGCGGATGGCCGGGAAGGTCGACTATTCTCCGATTCGAGCGGGTCCGCTTTCGGAGCCGCCACGCTGTCGGAGGAGGTGGGTCCTGTCGCTGGGACCGACGAAGGCCAGGCGGAGGAGACGACCCCGGAGCGCAATGCGCGCTTCGAGCGGGACGCCCTCGGCTACCTCGACCAGATGTACTCGGCCGCGCTGCGCATGACGCGCAATCCGGCCGACGCCGAGGACCTGGTCCAGGAGACGTACGCGAAGGCGTACGCGTCCTTCCACCAGTTCCGCGAGGGCACCAACCTCAAGGCGTGGCTCTACCGCATTCTGACGAACACCTTCATCAACTCTTACCGCAAGAAGCAGCGCGAACCCCAGCGCAGTGCGGCGGAGGAGATCGAGGACTGGCAGCTGGCGCGCGCCGAGTCGCACATGTCGACGGGTTTGCGTTCCGCAGAATCGCAGGCTCTCGATCACCTGCCCGATTCGGACGTGAAGGAAGCACTCCAGGCCATTCCGGAGGAGTTCCGCATTGCCGTCTATCTCGCCGACGTAGAGGGCTTTGCCTACAAGGAGATCGCGGACATCATGGGTACACCCATCGGTACGGTCATGTCGCGACTGCACCGCGGGCGCCGCCAACTCCGCGGAATGCTGGAGGACTACGCCCGTGAGCGCGGGCTGGTCCCCGCCGGCGCGGGAGAGTCGAACGACCGGAAAGGCTCGGGCTCATGAGCTGCGGAGATCCGCACGAGACGGAGTGCTCTGAGGTCCTGGACCACTTGTATGAGTTCCTGGACCGCGAGATGCCGGACAGCGACTGCACGAAGTTCGAGACGCACTTCGGCGAGTGCAATCCCTGCCTGGAGAAGTACGGCCTCGAACAGGCCGTGAAGAAGCTGGTCAAGCGCTGCTGCGGGTCGGACGACGTCCCGCAGGACCTGCGCTCCAAGGTGATGGGCCGGATCGAACTGATCCGCTCGGGACAGGCCGTACCCGATCACGACGTCACCGCGGGGCCGGCGAGCCCCGCCACCGGCTGATCATTTACGGGTTCGTCGCTTATTGAACGGCCGCCCCTGGAAAGAAACTTCGTTCACCCGAAGGTGCTAATCCAGGGGCGCCCGGACAGCCCAACGCGAAAAAGCAGCCCGCTGCGCGCGGGCCCCACCTATTCTCCCCTTCCGGTACTGGTTTGATTCCGTACCAGGCCAAGGCACCGGGGGAGGAGAGCGCCATGCGGGTACTTCCGCCGGGGGCGCGCGCCTACATCCTCTGTGCCGTCCTCGGTGCGCTGGCCTGTGTCCTGCCCGCGCTGCTGCGCCCCGGTACGCCCTGGGCCGCCGTCGCCACGCTCGGCGGGCTCTACCTCGCCTGTGAGCTGGTGAAGGTCTGCCCGCCCTTCGGCGAGCGGGTGCCCGAGGGCATCGGATCCTTCTTCCCGGTCGTCCTGGCCGCCGTCCTCCTCCTGCCGCCCTCCGCCGCCGCGCTGGTCGCGGTGCCGGGCGCGCTCGCCGGGACCGTGGTCCAGCGGCCCGCCCTGGTGCGCCGGGTGTGGCACGGGGCGCAGCAGGCGCTCGCGGCCTGGGCCGCGGGACACGCCCACGGGCTGCTGGGCGGGCCCGCCGCGCTCGGCGGACCGGGGGAGCCCGGCCGGGTGGCGGACTTCCCCTACGTCATGCTTCCGGCGGCCGTCGCGGCCGTCGTGTTCTGCCTGGTGCTCACCGCCCTCGACGGGGGCGTGCTGGCCACCGCCGAGCGGCGGCCCGCGGCGACCGCCTGGCGCGGGCTGCTCACCCGGTCGCTGGGCCCGCACTGCGTGCACGGCCTGGCCGGACTGATGATGGCCGTGATGTGGCGCAGCCCGTACGGCCTGCCCGCGGCGCTGCTGGTCCTGCTGCCGATGTACATCTCCTGCTGGGTCTTCGCCCAGTACCACCGCGAACGCGCGGCCCACCGGGCCACCATCCGCGCCCTCGTCCAGGCCGTCGACATCAAGGACCGCTACACGCGCGGCCACAGCGAACGCGTCGGCCAGGCCTCCGCGATGATCGCCCGCGAACTGGGCATGGCCGAGGACCGCCTGGAAGTGGTCCGGATCGCCGGGATCCTGCACGACGTCGGCAAACTCGGCGTGCCCACCCGGATCCTGCGCAAAGACGGCCCGCTGACCCCGGAGGAGCGCCGGATCATCGAACTCCACCCCGAGTACGGGCACGAGATGGTCCGCGGCATCGGCTTCCTGGGCGAGGCACGGGCCGCGATCCTGCACCACCACGAGCGGGTCGACGGCTCCGGCTACCCCTACGGCCTGACCGGTGAACAGATCCCGGTGCTGGCCCGGGTGGTGGCGGTGGCCGACGCCTTCGACGCGATGACCTCGACCCGCTCCTACAGCCGGGCCCGGCCGGTGCCGACCGCGCTGGGCGAGCTGGAGCGCTGCGCCGGGGCCCAGTTCGACCCGGACATGGTGGGCGCGCTGGTCCGCGCGATCGGCCGGCACGGGTGGTGTCCCGTGGTCACCTCGGACGACGACCTCCAGGTGATCCCGCAGGCCGCCCCCGCCTCGGCACCCGCGTCCGCGCCCGTACCCGCCCCCGATCCGACGCCGGAGCCGGCGGGACCGCCGGGGCCGCCGGGGCTCTCGGGGCTGCCCGCCCAGGGCGGCGGGGCCCGCGCGCACACGAACATCCACACGCATGCGCACACCGACGCGGAAGCGGACGCGGAGACGGGCGGAGCCGCATCCGCCGCCGGGGGGACCGGATGAGGGCCTGGGGAGCCTGGACCGTCCGCGCGGCCGCCGCCGCGCTGACCGTGGTGGCCCTCGGCCACACCCTGTGGAACGGCGTGACCGAACCCGGAGCCGCCCTCTCCTTCGGCATCCTCATCACCATCGGCGAACTCGCCCGGCGCGACTCCCGCGCCCCGGCCGGGTACCTCAGGGCCGGGCCCTTCCACGCCGGACCCTTCCACCCGGGGTCCTTCCACCCCGGGGACCGCCAGCCCGCGCCCCTGGGCTCCGCCGCCGCCCTCGCCTACGCCCTGCTCGGGCAGAACGCGGGCCGGCCCACCCACCACGGCGTGCTCCAGACCGTCGCCGTCGTCGTCGCGGCCGCCCTCGCCGGGATCGCCGTGCAGGTGGTGCGCGGCCACGGGCCCGCCGTCGACCACGCCGCCCGCCGGGTCCTCACCGTCAGCTTCGCCGCCGCCTGCTTCCAGCCCCTCTACAACTCCGGCCGACTGGCCCAGACGGTCGGCCTGGGCCCGTACCTGGTGCTCTTCCTGCTCTTCCTGCTGGGCCTCACCGCCCTGTGCGACGCGGTGCTCGCCGCCGCGCTCGCGGGCCTGCGGACCGGATGGCCGTACGGTCCGCTGCTCCGCGACGAGCTGCGCGCCCTGCTCGGCATCGGCTCGGCGGTCTGCGCCACCGGCGTGGTGATGGCCCTGGGGGTGGCGGTCGCCGGGCTGTGGGCGCTGCCCGTCCTGAGCGTGCCCCTGCTGCTCACCCAGATGTCCTTCCGCCGGATCGGCGCCATCCGCACCACCTACCGGCAGACGATCACCTCACTGGCCCGGGCCACCGAGATCGCCGGGTACACCCGGCCCGGGCACGCCCGCCGGGTCGCCGCCCTCAGCTGCGCCGTCGGCCGGGAGCTGGGTCTGTCCGAGCGGGAGCTGACCGTGCTGGAGTACGCCGCCCTGATGCACGACATCGGGCAGCTCTCCCTGGTCGACCCGGTCCCGGCCGGGGCCACCGCCCCGCTGCCGCCCGCCGAGGCCCGCCGGATCGCCGCGCTGGGCGGCGAGGTGGCCCGCCAGACGGGAGTGCCCGCCGAGGTCGCCGTCGTCGTCGAACGGCAGGCCGATCCCTACCGTGACCAGCCGGTACTGGCCCGCATCGTGCGCACCGCCAACGCCTACGACGACCTGGTGGGCGGGGCCCGTCACCCGGGCGGCTCACTGGCCGCCCTGGAGCAGCTGCGCCTCGGCACGGGCCACGACCACCATCCCGAGGTCGTCGAGTGCCTCGCGTACGTTTTGCGGCGGAACAGTTCGAGGCGGGATGGTGCCCGCCTGGAGCGGCCGAAACGGGAAGCGCGGGGCCGCGGTGAACGTGCCAGAGTTGTACCTGGCCGACCTGGGTAACCCATGGGTAATGAGCGGCCGTATCCGTGGGCATGGTTGGATGCGAAGTGAGAGTGTCCGCAAGGCTGCACTGTTGCATCGTTGGACCGGCAGGCGGGAATCGTGAGGATCTTCGGGAAGGTACGGCATCGGCCCTCCGCCTCGTGGCGGCAGGCCACCGACCGCGCGTTCACGCTGATCGGCGACGGTCGGTACGAGGACGCGGGCGCGCTGCTCACCAGGGCGGCGGACCTGGAGCCCTGGCTGTCCGAGTCCTGGTTCAACCTGGCCCTGCTGCACAAGTTCCGGCACGACTGGGAGCAGGCGCGGGCCGCCGGGCTGCGCGCCGTGGCCCTGCTGGACCGCGAGTCGGGCGCTCCCGACTGGTGGAACGTGGGCATCGCCGCCACCGCCCTGCAGGACTGGCCGCTGGCCCGCCGCGCCTGGCAGGCGTACGGGCTGAAGGTGCCCGGGGAGGCCACCGGATCCGGTGAGCCCGTCGGCATGGAGCTGGGCAGCGCGGCGGTCCGGCTGTCGCCCGAGGGCGAGGCCGAGGTGGTCTGGGGCCGCAGGCTGGACCCGGCCCGGATGGAAGTCCTCTCGATCCCGCTGCCCTCCTCGGGGCGGCGCTGGGGCGAGGTCGTCCTGCACGACGGGGTCCCGCACGGCGAGCGCGTCACCTCCGCCGGCCCCTCCTACCCGGTGTTCGACGAGATCGAGCTGTGGGCGCCCTCGCCGGTGCCGACCTGGGTGGTGCTGCTGGAGGCGGCCACCGAGGCCGACCGCGACGCCCTGGAGCAGCTGGCCTCGGACGCGGGCTTCGCCGCCGAGGACTGGTCCTCCTCGGTCCGGCTGCTGTGCCGGACCTGCTCGGAGAGCGAGATGCCGAGCGGGGAGGGCGACGGCGACCAGCTGGATCCGCACGATCACAGCGAGCCGGGGCACCCCGGGCCGCTCGGCCACCGGACGACCGGCTCCGGTTCCCTGTGGGTGCCCGAGCGCGAATGCGGGATCGCGGCCCCGCCCGGACTGGTGCGCGGACTGCTCGACGGATGGGTCGCCGACAGCCCGGACAGCCGCGAGTGGCGTGATCTCGAAGAAGTCTGCTGAACGAGGGCCGTAGGCTGTACCGGCACATCCGGCACACCGGTGACTTAGGGAAGGCGTACGGCGGACATGGCGCAGCAGGAGAACGAGGTCGTCGAGATCGTGAACGACGGATACGTCGTGGACACGGAGGACTGTGCGGAGCGTGAGCTGGCGCACCGCGAGCGCGGTACGGTCCGCCCGATCACGGTGGTCGGCAACCCGGTGCTGCACCGGGAGTGCAAGGACGTCACCGAGTTCGGCGACGAGCTGGCGCGGCTGATCGACGACATGTTCGCCAGCCAGAAGGCCGCCGAGGGCGTGGGCCTGGCCGCGAACCAGATCGGCGTGGACGCCAAGGTCTTCGTCTACGACTGCCCGGACGACGACGGCAACCGCCACACCGGTGTCGTGGTCAACCCCAAGCTCGTCGAGCTGCCCGCCGCCGCGCGGGTGCTGGACGACTCGAACGAGGGCTGCCTGTCGGTCCCGACCGCCTACGCCGCCCTCGCCCGCCCCGACTACGCCGAGGTCGAGGGCCAGGACGCGCAGGGCAACCCGGTCAAGGTGCGGGGCACCGGCTACTTCGCGCGCTGCCTCCAGCACGAGACGGACCACCTGTACGGGTACCTGTACATCGACCGGCTGTCCAAGCGCGACCGCAAGGACGCGCTGCGCCAGATGGAAGAGGGCACCCCGCGCTACGAGACGGTGCCGAACGCGTAGGACCGTACGCGCACCACGCACGCACGCCGAAGGCCCCGCTCCGGGAAGAGGAGCGGGGCCTTCGACGTATGCGCCGTATGCGCCGTGTGCGGCGGATCAGTGGCGCGTGTGGCTGATGATCGTCCAGCCGGTGTCCGTGGCGGAGGCGGTGGCCGCCGTACCGCCGAGCATCAGGGCGGCGATCGCGAAGGCCGTGAGCGTGCGGAGCGTACGAGACATGGGAAACCCCTGTGGGTCGGCTGCGAGGCCCGGGCCGGAGCGCGGTGCGGGCTGGACCGAGCCGGGTGGCCCCCACCGTACGTCAGCGCACATTGACGGATCCGGTCAGATCAAGCCAAAGGAACGACTGATTCCGGTCAGGTCGCGCGTCCTGCGGGACCCGACCGGACATCAAGCGTCGTGGACTAAAGGGCGTGGACTAGAAGTCCTCGTCCAGGTCGACCGTGCCCTCGACCGCGACCTGGTAGGCCGACGGGCGGCGCTCGAAGAAGTTCGTCAGCTCCTGGACGCCCTGCAGCTCCATGAAGGAGAACGGGTTCTGCGAGCCGTAGACCGGCGCGAAGCCGAGACGGACCAGGCGCTGGTCCGCGACGCACTCCAGGTACTCGCGCATCGACTCGGTGTTCATGCCCGGCAGACCGTCACCGCACAGGTCGCGGCCGAACTGCAGCTCGGCCTCGACGGCCTCCTTCAGCATGTCGACGACCTGCTGCTGGAGTTCGTCGTCGAACAGCTCGGGCTCTTCCTTGCGGACCGTGTCCACGACTTCGAAGGCGAAGTTCATGTGCATGGTTTCGTCCCGGAAGACCCAGTTCGTCCCGGTCGCCAGGCCGTGCAGCAGGCCGCGCGAGCGGAACCAGTAGACGTAGGCGAAGGCACCGTAGAAGAACAGGCCCTCGATGCACGCCGCGAAGCAGATCAGGTTCAGCAGGAAGCGGCGGCGGTCGGCCTGCGTCTCCAGCCGCTCCAGCTTCTCGACCTCATTGATCCACTTGAAGCAGAACTGCGCCTTCTCGCGGATCGAGGGGATCTCCTCGACCGCGTCGAAGGCGGCCGCGCGGTCGGCCGGGTCGGGGAGGTAGGTGTCGAGCAGCGTCAAGTAGAACTGGACGTGCACGGCCTCCTCGAACAGCTGGCGCGAGAGGTACAGGCGCGCCTCGGGCGAGTTGATGTGCTTGTACAGGGTCAGCACGAGGTTGTTCGAGACGATCGAGTCGCCCGTCGCGAAGAACGCGACGAGACGGCCGATCATGTGCTGCTCACCGGGCGTCAGCTTCGCCAGGTCGGCGACGTCCGAGTGGAGGTCGACCTCCTCGACGGTCCAGGTGTTCTTGATCGCGTCCCGGTAGCGCTCGTAGAAGTCCGGGTAGCGCATGGGACGCAGGGTCAGTTCGAAGCCCGGGTCGAGCAGGTTCTTCTTCTGGGTGGAGCTCATTACTGGCAGGCCTCGCAGGACTCGGGGTTCTCAAGGGAGCAGGCGAGCGCCTCGGCGTCGGCATCGGCCTGCGGGAGCGCCACCGGGGTGGCGGCCTGCGCGGCCCGGGCGATCTTCGTCGCCGGGCGCGAGCGCAGGTAGTACGTGGTCTTCAGACCCTGCTTCCAGGCGTACGCGTACATCGAGGACAGCTTCCCGATGGTCGGCGTCTCCAGGAACAGGTTCAGCGACTGCGACTGGTCGAGGTACGGCGTACGGGCCGCCGCCATGTCGATCAGACCGCGCTGCGGGATCTCCCACGCGGTGCGGTACAGCGCGCGCACGTCGGCGGGGATCCAGCCGAAGCCCTGGACCGAACCGCTGGACTCGCGCAGCGCCTCGCGGGTCTGCGCGTCCCAGACGCCGAGCTTCTTCAGCTCGGCCACCAGGTAGGCGTTCACCTGGAGGAACTCACCGCTGAGGGTCTCGCGCTTGAACAGGTTGGAGACCTGCGGCTCGATGCACTCGTACACGCCGGCGATCGAGGCGATCGTCGCGGTCGGGGCGATCGCGAGGAGCAGCGAGTTGCGCATGCCGGTCTCGGCGATCCGGGCGCGCAGCGCGTTCCAGCGCTCCGGCCAGTACTGCGTGGCGTCCGCGTAGTGGTCCGGGTGCAGCACGCCGCGCGCGGTACGGGTCTCCGACCAGGCCGGGACCGGCCCGTGGCGCTCGGCCAGGTCCGCGGAGGCCTCGTAGGCGGCCAGCATGATCCGCTCGGCGATCTTCGTCGAGAGGGCCTTGGCCTCGGGGGAGTCGAAGGGCAGGCGCAGCTGGAAGAAGACGTCCTGCAGGCCCATCGCGCCCAGACCCACCGGACGCCAGCGGGCGTTGGAGCGGCCCGCCTGCTCGGTCGGGTAGAAGTTGATGTCGACCACGCGGTCGAGGAAGGTCACGGCGGTGCGGACGGTCTCGTCCAGCCGCTCCCAGTCCATCTCACCGGTCTCGGCGAGCACGAACGCCCCGAGGTTCACCGAGCCCAGGTTGCAGACCGCGGTCTCGCCGTCGTTGGTGACTTCGAGGATCTCGGTGCACAGGTTCGAGGAGTGGACGACCCGGCCCGGCTCCGCGGTCTGGTTCGCCGTGCGGTTGGAGGCGTCCTTGAACGTCATCCAGCCCTGGCCGGTCTGCGCGAGGGTGCGCATCATCCGGCCGTACAGGTCGCGGGCGGGCATGGTCTTGCGGGCCAGGCCCGAGGCCTCGGCCTTGTGGTAGGCGGCGTCGAACTCGTCGCCCCACAGGTCGACCAGCTCGGGGACGTCGGCCGGGGAGAACAGCGACCACTCGGCGTCGGCGTTCACGCGGCGCATGAACTCGTCCGGCACCCAGTGGGCGAGGTTCAGGTTGTGCGTGCGGCGCTGGTCCTCACCGGTGTTGTCGCGGAGCTCCAGGAACTCCTCGATGTCCGCGTGCCAGGTCTCCAGGTAGACCGCGGCGGCGCCCTTGCGGCGGCCGCCCTGGTTCACGGCGGCGACGGAGGCGTCGAGGGTCTTCAGGAACGGCACGATGCCGTTGGAGTGCCCGTTGGTGCCGCGGATCAGCGAACCGCGGGCGCGGATGCGGGAGTACGACAGGCCGATGCCGCCCGCGTGCTTGGAGAGGCGCGCGACCTGGTGGTAGCGGTCGTAGATCGAGTCCAGCTCGTCGAGCGGGGAGTCCAGCAGGTAGCACGAGGACATCTGCGGGTGCCGGGTGCCGGAGTTGAAGAGCGTGGGGGAGGACGGCAGGTAGTCGAGGCGGCTCATCAGCCGGTAGAGCGAGGCCACTTCCTCGACGGCCTGGATGCTGCCAATCTTTTCGCCATTAAGACCAGTTTCGGCGAGGCCGCAGGCCACGCGCAGCATGAAGTGCTGCGGGGTCTCCACGACCTGGCGGGTGATCGGGTGGCGCAGCAGGTAACGGCTGTGCAGGGTGCGCAGACCGAAGAAGCCGAAGCGGTCGTCGGCGCCCTCGGTGGTGGCGTGGTCGACCAGCGCGTTCAGCCGGGTCGCGTGCGCGGCGACGAACTCGGCGGTGCGGTCGGCGATCAGGCCCTCGCGGTGACCGACGGCGACGGACGCCGAGAAGGAGGTGGCCCCCTGGCCCGCGGCCTCTTCGGCGATGGCCAGCGTCAGCAGACGGGCGGCCAGCCGGGAGTACGCCGGGTCCTCCGAGATCAGGCCCGCGGCCGCCTCGGTGGCCAGCCCGCGCAGTTCGGCCTCGTCGGCGACGGAGCTGCGGCCCCGCAGCGCGGCGGCGGCGACCCGGCCGGGGTCGGTGTCGGCCAGGTCGGCGGTGAGGTCGGTGAGGGTGCGCAGCAGCGCGGCGCCAGGACCCTCGGTGGCCTCGGGCTGGGCGGACTCGGCGCGCGGTGCGGCAGGCGCGATGGTCACGTGGGGGGCTCTCCCTCGCTCGGCCCGGAAGGCTCGGAGGCGGGGAGAGGAGGCTGCCGTGCGGGCATCTGGACGCACGGGCCCGGGCAGGGCAGTCGTACGTCACCGCATGGCGTCCACCGGCCCAACCGCGAGGCCCGGACGATTCGGCGTCCTGACCGGTTGGTCTGGGCGCACTGTCGGCAGGTCCTCGGACTTGCGGCAGCACCAATGGGTGATTGGGTGCAGTTCATACCGTTGCGGGACAGTTCCGGATTCGCACCGGATTCCCCTGCGGCGACAGCGAGCACGAGCATACATGTGGGGGCCGCTGGATGCGCGACCCACCACATGTTGTGTCGGCGCGGCTACAACTCCACGCGGTACGTGAGCAAGGGGACGCTCGGGAGCGGGGCCCAGTCCCGCTCCGGGGTCCGGGCGAAGCCCAGGCGCCCGTAGATCCGGTGGGCCCCGCGCATGGCCTCCTTGGTGGACAGGACCAGATGGGTCACCCCCTCCAAGGCCCGTGCGCGGTCCATGCAGGCGCGTACGAGCGCCTCCCCGGCGCCCCGGCCCCGGGCGGCGCGGGAGACCGCCAGCATCCGGAATTCGGCCTCGTGGGGACCGGCTATTTCGGCCAGTGGACTGCCGGGTGCGGCGAAGGTCACTCCGCCGAGCAACTGCCCGTCGTACGTGGCCACGAGCACCTCGGCGTCGGCGGCCCGCCCCGCGACATCGCGCAGCACGGTGAGGTAGAAGCCGTTGGTCTCCGGGTCGAGCAGCCCGTCGTCCAGATAGGCCCGCGCGGTGATCTCGCCCAGCTCTTCGTATTCGGCGGGCAGCGCGGCCCGGATGGTGATGTCCATGCGGTCGAGTGTGCAGGACGGGTGTCGGCTGAGTCCCTCAAGGACTGGGTGCGCTGACCCCGTGCACGGCGCAGGGCCCCGCCGCGGGTGCGGCGGGGCCCTGCGGTCATGCGTCAGCAGCAGCGGAAGCCCTCGCGGGGGTCCGCCTCGCGGGAGTCCGTGCGGGCCCGTTCGAAGGCCCGGCGGGTGGGGACCTCGGCGTCGGGGTCGTGGGTGCGGGCGTGGGCGACGTAGCGGTCGTAGGCGGCTTCGCCCGAGAACTCGCGGACGTAGAACCGGATCCGGCCCAGCGCCGCCCGGACGCCGCTCATGCCACCGGTTCCTTGACCCGGCCGCCGCCCGAGTCCAGGCCCGCGGCGGCCAGCTCCGCCTTCTCGGCGGCCGTCGGGATCAGACCGGCGGGGGCGATGATCTTCGATTCGGACCAGGGGACCTCGGAGAGCGTCGCGCCCTGCGGGTCGCGGACGGCCTTCAGGCAGGTCCGGACCGCGTCCAGCAGGACGATGACGATCAGAGCTGCGAAGACGGCGGAGAGGACCCCGTCGACCGTGGCGTTGGTGACCACGGTGTGCATCTGGTCCATGGTCTTGGCGGGCTTGAGGACCTTGCCCGCGTCGATGCCGGCCACGTACTTGTCGCGCTGGGCGAAGAAGCCGATCGCCGGGTCGGCAGAGAAGATCTTCTGGTAGCTGGCGGTGAGCGTCACGGCCACGTCCCAGGCCAGCGGGACGCCCGTCACCCAGGCCCACTTGAGCCGTCCCGACTTCACCAGCAGCGTGGTGCAGACCGCGAGCGCGACGGCGGCGAGCAGCTGGTTGGCGATGCCGAAGAGCGGGAAGAGCTGGTTGATGCCGCCCAGCGGGTCCTTCACGCCGACCCACAGGAAGTAGCCCCAGCCGCCGACGACGATCGCGCTCGCGAACCAGACGCCCGGCCTCCAGCTGACGTCCTTGAAGGACTTGTGCACATTGCCCAGGGTGTCCTGGAGCATGAACCGGCCCACCCGGGTGCCCGCGTCGACCGTGGTCAGGATGAAGAGGGCCTCGAACATGATGGCGAAGTGGTACCAGAACGCCTTCATCGCGGTGCCGCCGACCACGGAGGAGAAGATCTCCGACATTCCGAGTGCGAAGGTCGGCGCGCCGCCGGTGCGGGAGAGCAGGCTGGTCTCGCCGATGTCCTTGGCCGCCTGGGTCAGCGCGTCCGGGGTGATCGAGAAGCCGAGGTGGCCGATCGCCTGGGAGGCCTCCAGGGCGGTGGTGCCGATGCGGCCGCTGGGGGCGTTCACGGCGAAGAAGAGGCCCGGCTCGATGATGCAGGCCGCGATGACGGCCATGATCGCCACGAAGGACTCGGTCAGCATGGCGCCGTAGCCGATGACCCGGACCTGGGTCTCCTTCTGGATCATCTTCGGGGTGGTGCCCGAGGAGACCAGCGCGTGGAAGCCGGAGAGCGCTCCGCACGCGATGGTGATGAAGACGAAGGGGAACATCGTGCCCGCGAAGACCGGTCCGTCGCCGCGGGAGGCGAAGTCGGTGACGGCGGGCATCTTCAGCGTCGGCATGGCGATGACCACGCCCACGGCCAGCAGCCCGATGGTGCCGACCTTCATGAAGGTGGAGAGGTAGTCGCGCGGGGCGAGCAGCATCCACACCGGCAGCACCGAGGCCAGGAAGCCGTATCCGACCATCCAGATGACCAGCGTCTCCTTGTCGAGCGTGAAGACGTCGGCGAAGGAGGACTCGGCGACCCAGCCGCCCGCGACGATGGCGAGCAGCAGCAGGGCGACGCCGATGAGCGAGACCTCGGTGATCCGGCCCGGCCGCAGCACCCGCAGGTAGAAGCCCATGAAGAGGGCGATCGGGATGGTCATGCCGATGGAGAAGACGCCCCAGGGGGAGTCCGCCAGCGCGTTGACGATGACCAGGGCGAGGACCGCCAGCAGGATGATCATGATCATGAAGACCGCGACCAGCGCGGCGGCGCCGCCGACCGGGCCGATCTCGTCCCGGGCCATCTGGCCGAGCGAACGCCCGTTGCGCCGGGTGGAGAAGAACAGGGTCACCATGTCCTGCACCGCGCCCGCGAAGATCACGCCCGCGACGATCCAGATGGTGCCCGGCAGATAACCCATCTGCGAGGCGAGCACCGGGCCGACCAGCGGGCCCGCGCCGGCGACGGCGGCGAAGTGGTGGCCGAAGAGCACCCGGCGGTCGGTGGGGTGGAAGTCGACACCGTTGTCGAGGCGTTCGGCGGGGGTGGCCCGGGTCTTGTCCACCTGCAGGACGCGGTCCGCGATGAAGCGCGCGTAGAACCGGTAGCCGATGGCGTACGAGCCCAGCGCGGCGGCGAGCAGCCAGGCGGCGGAGATCTCCTCGCCGCGGGAGAGGGCGAGCACGCCCCAGCCGACCGCGCCGACGAGGGCGACGGCGGCCCAGACGGCGATGGACTTCGGGGTGAGCCCCCCGCCACCCGGCCGTCCGGCGGTTGTTTCGGGTCCAGCTTCCGGCATGATCCTCGTCCCCTCGTCGATCATCTGCGCGAGCGCAGGGAATCTACGGGGACCGCCCGGTGAACGTAAGCCCCCGTCCGCATAGCGGTACGTGAGTCAACTACGGTTCGCGGGGCGGGTCGACGCCGCGGGGCCTCGAACGTATAACGATGACCGGGACGCGCGCGAGGGGGCCGCGTTGGGGCCGCGACGGGGCCGCGACGGGGCAACCGGGAACGCGCGGACCGCCGCGTTCCCGGCCGGAATCAGACCGCGGGCCGCTTGAGGCGGGCGACGAACTTGTAGCGGTCGCCGCGGTACACCGAGCGCACCCACTCGACGGGTTCGCCGTCGGCGTCCAGGGAGTGCCGGGACAGCATCAGCATCGGCAGGCCGACGTCGGTGCCCAGCAGCCCCGCCTCGCGCGGGGTGGCCAGCGAGGTCTCGATGGTCTCCTCGGCCTCCGCGAGCCGGACGTCGTAGACCTCCGCGAGGGCGGTGTAGAGCGAGGTGTACTTGACCAGCGAGCGGCGCAGCGCGGGGAAGCGCTTGGCCGAAAGGTGTGTGGTCTCGATCGCCATCGGCTCGCCGCTCGCGAGCCGGAGCCGCTCGATCCGCAGCACCCGTCCACCGGTGGTGATCTTGAGCAGTCCGGCGAGGGTGTCGTCCGCCGTCACGTACCCGATGTCGAGGAGCTGGGACGTGGGCTCCAGGCCCTGCGCCCTCATGTCCTCGGTGTACGAGGAGAGTTGGAGCGGCTGGGAGACCTTGGGCTTGGCCACGAAGGTGCCCTTGCCCTGGATGCGCTCCAGCCGTCCCTCGACCACCAGCTCCTGGAGGGCCTGGCGGACCGTGGTCCTGGAGGTGTCGAATTCGGCCGCCAGGGTGCGCTCCGGGGGTACCGGGGTGCCGGGCGGCAGGGTTTCGGTCATGTCCAGCAAGTGCCGCTTGAGTCGGTAGTACTTGGGCACGCGTGCGGTGCGGGTGGCCGCCCCGCCTTCCGGCTCCGTGGTCGCCCCTTCGGTGGCCATGGCCGCCCGCCTTCCCGACTCCAGTTTCGCTGCCGTCACCGGCTCCTCCGATATGTGCGGTCACATCGTGACACGGGCCGCGGGGCGGGCCTCGCCCCCACCTCAGGTGTCGGTCCGATAACGGACCGAGCACCCGCTCATTAGACCCTTGACACCCCTAAAGGTCTAGGCCAAGCTCCGACTACTGGTCTAAACCAATATGGATCAGATCCCGGCCCCACGTGCAGTACTTCGCGTATGTCACCGCGGCGGGCAAGGGAAGTGCAGGCAGGCATCCCTGAGGAGGGTGGCGTGAAGCGCAAGCTCATCGCGGCGGTTGGAGTCGCGGGCATGGTTATCGGCCTGGCGGCGTGCGGTGGCTCCGACAGCAAGGGGGGCACCGAGACCGACAAGGCTTCGGGTGCCAAGGAGCTGACCGTCTGGTTGACGGTTGACGCCCAGAACAACTGGCCCGACCTGGTGAAGGCGGCCGACGACGCGATTGTCGCGAAGCACCCGGGTCTCACGGTCAAGCACGAGTACTACGGCTGGCCGGACAAGAACGCCAAGCTGGACGCCGTGCTCGCCACGGACAAGGCCCCGGACGTTGTCGAAATGGGCAACTCCGAGATGATCGGCTACATGGCGACCGGCGCCTTCTCCGAACTCGACGCGTCGAAGTTCGAGAACTCCGGCACCTGGCTGGACGCGCTGAAGGAATCCGTCACCTACGACGGCAAGAACTACGGCGTCCCCTACTACGCCGGTGGCCGTGTCGGCACCTGGCGCAAGGACATCGCCGCCGACGCGGGCGTCACCGCCGCGCCGAAGACCTGGGCCGAGCTGACCGGCGCGCTGGACAAGATCCAGACCGCGAAGGGCGACAAGTTCAGCGCCCTCTACCAGCCTTCCCCGGACTGGTACGCCGCGATGTCCTTCGTCTACGACGCGAAGGGCAGCATCGCCAAGAAGGACGGCGACAAGTGGAAGGCGAACCTGTCTTCCCCCGAGTCGCTGAAGGGGCTGGCGCAGTACAAGGAGCTCCTCGACAAGTACATGCACGCCGACAAGACCAAGGACGAGTCCGACCGTCCGGTCGTCTTCGGCCAGGGCAACGCCGCCGCGATCTTCTCCGCCGGCTGGGAGGGCGCTGACGCGGCCACCCCGAAGAACGACAAGGTCGGTGGCCTGAAGGACAAGGTCGAGACCTTCGTGATGCCCGGCCCGAACGGCAAGGCCCTCCCGGTCTTCCTCGGCGGTTCGGACCTCGCGGTTCCGTCCAAGTCCAAGGCCAAGGACATCGCCGCCGAGTGGATCAACGTCTTCACCGGCTCGCAGGGCCAGAAGGGCCTGATCGCCAAGGGCAACCTGCCCAACAACAAGACGGACCTCGCCCCGCTGAAGGCCGACCCGAAGACCCAGGTCTCGGCCACCGCCGCCGAGTCCTCCTGGTTCGTCCCGACCGCGCCCGGCTGGGGCCAGGTCGAGAAGGGCAAGCTCCTGCAGACCATGCTCCAGGAGATCGGTACCGGCAAGAAGACGGTCGAGGCCGCGGCGAAGGACGCCGACGCCGCGATCGACAAGGTCATCAACACCAAGTGACCTGAGTGAGCAGGGCCCCGCCGGAGCGGCGGGGCCCTGCTGCCCGTCAAGAGAGGGACCCCCGAGGAGCACGCGATGAGTGCCGCACAGACAACCACCGCCGACCTGCCGCCGGCGCCGCAGAAGCCTTCGACCGCAGCGAAGACAGGGAACGCGGGCACGCCGGGGAAGAAGGGGTCCCGCAAGGGGTCCGGTTCGACCCCCTGGCTGCTGCTCGCCCCGTGCCTGCTGGTCATCGCGCTCGTCATGGGATACCCGCTCTTCAGACTGGTGTCCCTCTCCTTCCAGAGCTTCGGCAAGTCCGAGCTCTGGGGTTTCAAGGAAGCCAAGTTCGTCGGCTTCGACAACTTCTCGAAGTTCCTCGGCGACGGGGTCTTCTGGACCGTGGTCCTGCGCACCGTGATCTTCGCGGTCGGCGCCGTCATCCTGACCATGGTCATCGGCATGCTGATCGCGCTGCTGCTGCAGAAGGTCTCCGGCTGGGTCAAGGCGCTCATCAACATCGCGCTGGTGGCGAGCTGGGGCATGCCGATCATCGTCGCCACGGCCGTCTTCAAATGGCTCTTCGACTCCGGCTACGGCGTCCTCAACTACTTGCTGAGCAAGCTCCCCGGCGTGGACATGATCGGCCACAACTGGTTCGCCAGCGGCCCGCAGGGCCTCGCGGTGATCATGCTCCTGGTGGTCTGGGGCGCGGTGCCCTTCGTGGTCATCACCCTCAGCGCGGGCCTGACGCAGGTGCCCAAGGAGCTGGAGGAGGCCGCGCGCCTCGACGGCGCCGGTGCCTGGGGCGTCTTCCGGCACGTCACCCTCCCCATCCTGAAGCCGGTCCTCGTCATGCTGACGACGCTCTCGGTGATCTGGGACATGGGCGTCTTCCCGCAGGTCTTCGTGATGCGCAACGGCAATCCCGAGGCCGAGTTCCAGCTGCTGACGACCTACTCGTACCAGCAGGCCTTCGTGGTCAACGACTACTCGGGCGGCTCCGCGATCGCCCTGGTGACCGTCCTGCTGCTGCTCGGAGTGGTCGCCGTCTACATGCGCCAGATGCTCAAGATCGGAGAGGTGGAATGACCGCCACCACCGCGCCCGCCGCGTCCCCGTCAGCCGCGCCCCCGTCCACCGCGCGCCGCACGCCGAAGCCGAGCCGCAAGAAGTCCAGGATCGGCTGGAACCTCGGCGGTCTGCTCGTCTTCGTCGTCATGGGCTTCCCCGTCTACTGGATGCTCAACACGGCCTTCAAGCCGGACAAGGACGCGATCGACCCGAACCCGCACTTCTTCCCGACCACCTTCACGCTGGACAACTTCAAGCGTGCGCTGGAGATCTCCGACTTCTGGGGCCCGGTCGGCCGCAGTCTGATCGTGTCCTCGGTCGTCGTCGTCATCGGCATCGTGGTCGGCATGCTGGCGGCCCTGGCCATCTCCCGGTTCGCCTTCCGCGGCCGCAAGGTCGTCATCGTCGGCATCCTGGCCGTGCAGATGGTCCCGCTGGTCGCGATGCTCATCCCGGTCTTCCTGCTGCTGAACGACCTCGGTCAGTACGACAAGCTCACCGGCCTGATCATCACCTACCTGACCTTCATCCTCCCCTTCACCGTCTGGACGTTGCGCGGCTTCATCGTCAACATCCCGAAGGAACTGGAAGAAGCGGCCATGGTCGACGGCTGCACGCCGGCCGGCGCCTTCATCCGGGTGGTCTTCCCGCTGCTCGCCCCCGGCATGGTCGCCACCTCCGTCTACGCCTTCATCCAGGCGTGGAACGAGTACCTCTACGCGCTCATGCTGATGAGCCAGCAGAACCAGACCGCCACCGTCTGGCTCGGCAACTTCACCACCAAGCACGGCACCGAGTACGCCCCGATGATGGCCGGCTCCACCATGATGGCGCTGCCGATCGTCGTGCTGTTCCTCATCGTCCAGCGGAAGATGGCCGCGGGTCTCACCGCCGGCGCTGTGAAGGGATAACGGCCCATGACCCTCCTCGCCCACCGCACCGACACGGTCACCCGTGACGCCCTCGCGGTCCTCCAGCCCGGCTTCGAAGGCACCACCGCCCCCGCCTGGGTGCTGCGCCTCGTCGGCGAAGGACTCACCGCCGTCGGCCTGTTCGGCCGCAACATCGTCTCGGCCGAACAGCTCACCGCGCTCACCGCCCAGCTGCGGGCCGTGCGGGACGACGTCCTCGTCGCGATCGACGAAGAGGGCGGTGACGTCACGCGCCTGGAGGTCCGCGAAGGCTCCTCCTTCCCCGGCAACCTCGCCCTCGGCGCCGTCGACGACACCGCGCTCACCCACGCCGTCGCCCACGAGCTGGGCCGGCGCCTCGCCGAGTGCGGGGTCGACCTCAACTGGGCCCCGTCCGCGGACGTCAACTCCAACCCGGACAACCCGGTCATCGGCGTACGGTCCTTCGGGGACGGGACCGACCTCGCGGCCCGGCACACCGCCGCCTACGTCGAGGGGCTCCAGGCCGCCGGAGTCGCCGCCTCCACCAAGCACTTCCCCGGGCACGGCGACACCAACGTCGACTCCCACCACGCGATGCCCCGCATCGACGCGGACCTCGACACCCTCTACGCCCGCGAACTGGTGCCCTTCAAGGCCGCCATCGCCGCCGGGACCAAGGCCGTCATGAGCGCGCACATCCTCGTGCCCGCGCTCGACCCCACCCGGCCCGCCACCCTGAGCCCGCAGATCCTCACCGGTCTGCTGCGCAAGGAACTCGGCTACGAGGGCCTGATCATCACCGACGGCATGGAGATGCAGGCCATCGCCGCCACCTACGGCATCGAGCGCGGCACCGTGCTCGCCATCGCGGCGGGCGCCGACGCGATCTGCGTCGGCGGCGGCCTCTGCGACGAGGCGACCGTGCTCGGCCTGCGCGACGCGCTCGTCGACGCCGTCCGCGAGGGCACCCTGCCCGAGGAGCGGCTCGCCGACGCCGCCGCCCGGGTGCGCGCCCTCGCCTCATGGACCCGGCAGGCCCGGGAGGCCGCCCGGCCGGGCGCGCCGCAGGAGGGGAGCGCGCCCGGCATCGGCCTCGAAGCGGCCCGCCGCGCCCTGCGCGTGAGCGGCACCCCGGTGCCCGTGACCACGCCGTACGTCGCCACGCTCGCCCCCGCCCCGAACATGGCCGTGGGCGACGAGACCCCCTGGGGCGTGGCGGCGGCCCTGGCCGCGCTCGTCCCGGACACCGCCTCCGGTGAGTTCGGGGAGGACACCCCGGTCGCGGAGATCCTCGCCGCCGCGGGCGCCCGTACGGTCGTCGCCGTGGTCCGCGACGCCCACCGGCACCCCTGGATGGCCGAAGTCCTGGACGCGCTCGTCGCGGCCCGGCCCGACACGGTCGTCGTCGAGATGGGCCTGCCGCGGGAGCGGGCGCGCGGCGCCCTGTACATCGAGACGCACGGTGCGGCGCGGGTCTGCGGACAGGCCGCCGCCGAGGTCATCGCGGGGGCCTGACAGGCGACACCCTCCCCGCGAAAGCGAAAGGCCGGGCCCTTGTCACGGGGGCCCGGCCTTTCGCGCGTTTCCGTTTACAGACCCTGCCAGGCGGGCTTGTTGGCGAAGGTGTGGCGGAAGTAGTCGGCCAGCTTCAGCTTCGAGGCGGCGGCCTCGTCGACGACGACGGTCGCGTGCCGGTGCAGCTGCAGCGCGGACGCCGGGACCAGGGCGGAGAGCGGACCCTCGACGGTCTGCGCGACCGCCTCGGCCTTGCCCTCGCCGGTGGCCAGCAGGACCAGGTGGCGGGCGTCCAGGATGGTGCCGATGCCCTGGGTGATGACGTGGTGGGGGACCTGCTCTATGTCGTTGTCGAAGAAGCGCGCGTTGTCGACGCGGGTCTGCTCCGTCAGCGTCTTGATCCGGGTGCGGGAGGCGAGGGAGGAGCAGGGCTCGTTGAAGCCGATGTGGCCGTCCGTGCCGATGCCGAGCAGCTGGAGGTCCACGCCGCCGGCCGCGGCGAGGGCCTGGTCGTACGCCTCGCACGCGCCCACGATGTCCTCGGCCGAGCCGTCGGGGCCCATGAAGGAGGCCTCGGACAGGCCGAGCGGCTCGACGACCTCGCGCAGCACGACGGCGCGGTAGGACTCCGGGTGACCCGCGGGGAGCCCGACGTACTCGTCGAGCTGGCAGATCCGGGCGCGGGAGGCGTCGACCTCACCGGCCTTGACCTTGGCCGCGAGGGCCTCGTAGATGGGCAGCGGGGTAGAGCCGGTCGCCACGCCGAGCAGTGCGTCGGCCTTGCGGCGGACGAGGGCCGCCATGGCCTCCGCGATGAGTTCTCCGCCTGCCTTGGCGTTCGGGACGATGACAACTTCCACGCGGGGCCTGCCGATCTGAGAAGGGGCGTGTGGTATAGACCAATCTAGCAGAGCCGCGCCCTGCCGCCGCCTCCCATGGTGAGCCGTTTCCCCACCCCCGTCCTCCGGAACCCCACCTCCGCCCCGCGCCGGGCCCCCTCCAGCCTCGCCGGAGTTTGAGGCGCTGCCTGTACGGCGCCACTCTCGGCCTCGGCCCTGCTCGTGGCGCCGCCACCCCCAGCTTCGGCGGTGCTCGTGGCGCCGCCACCCCCAGCTTCGGCGGTGCTCGTGGCGCCGCCACCCCCAGCCTCGCCGGCGTTTGAGGCGCCGCCGGAGGCACCCGCAGGCCGGGACCGGCCGTCACGCGCACCGGCACGAGCCCGCCCTCAAGCGCCGGGCGGCTGATGTCGCCTCCGGCGGCGCCTCAAACGCCGGCGAGGCTGGAATTGCCCGGCCTGTCGCTGTCGCCTCCGGCGAGGCTGGAATTGCCGGGCCTGTCGGTGTCGCCTCCGGTGAGGATGAGGTTGGCCGACCGTCGCGGCCCACCTTCAGCCCCGCCGGCGTTTGAGGCGCCGCCGGAGGCAGGGGGGACGGTCACGGCGCGACGGGGTGGGGGGTGCGGGGGAGACTGGGGGGATGGAACGACCCGGGACCATGATGGCCGCCGAGATCAGCCAGCAGCCCGCGACCTGGCACCGCATCCTCACCCACGCCGCAGCCCCGATCCGGGAAACCGCCCGGGCCATCGCCGCGCAGCGCCCCCGTTTCGTGCTGCTCGCCGCCCGCGGCAGTTCCGATCACGCCGCGCTGTACGCGAAGTACCTCCTGGAGGTCGGCCACGGCCTGCCGTGCGGGCTGAGTTCGATGTCCACGGTCACCGCGTACGGCGCCCGCCCCCGCCTCGACGGGGTGCTCGTCATCACCGTCAGCCAGTCCGGCGGCTCGCCCGACCTGATCGCCTCGACCCTGGCCGCGCGCGCCGCCGGGGCGGTGACCCTCGCCGTCACCAACAACCCCGACTCCGGCCTCGCCGCCGTCGCCGAGCACCACATCGACGTACTGGCCGGCCCCGAGAAGGCACTGCCCGCGACCAAGTCGTACACGGCCTCCCTGCTCGCCCTGTACCTCTTCGCCGAGGCCCTGCGCGATGTGGACGGGGTTCCGGCGGCCGCCGGGCTGCCCGCGCTCGCCGAGGAGGTCCTGGCGCGCCGGGACGAGGTCCGCGGCCTCGCCGCCCGCTACCGCTTCGCCGAGCGGATGATCGTCACCTCGCGCGGCTTCGGGTACCCGACCGCCCGGGAGGCCGCCTTCAAGCTGATGGAGACGACGTACATCGCCGCCCTGGCCTACTCCGGGGCCGACCTGCTGCACGGCCCGCTCGCGATGGTCGACAACATCTTCCCGGTGATCGCGGTGGTCCCCGACGGGCGCGGCGGCGAGGCCCTGCAGCCGGTCCTGGACCGGCTGCGCGGGCGCGGCGCCGACCTGTGCGTGGTCGGTTCCCCGGGCCGGGTCGCGGCCGCCACCACCGGTTTCGCGCTGCCCGGTGACGACGTACCGGAGGAACTCCAGCCGCTGCTGGAGATCCTGCCGCTCCAGCTGCTGGCCCATGAGGTGACCATCGCCCGGGGTCAGGACCCGGACGCCCCGCGCGCCCTGGCGAAGGTCACCGAGACCCACTGAGAGCGGCGTCCCGGGCGTCCTACAGCAGGGCCAGCTGGAGGCCGCCCGTCGCGTTCAGGTGCTGGCCGGTGACCCAGCGGGAGTCCGCCGAGGCCAGGAAGGCCACCACGTCCGCGACCTCCGAGGCCGTGCCCACCCGGTCGAAGACCGACCGGGAGGCCGCGTGCGCGCGGGCCGCCGGATCGGCGAGCCAGGCCGCGTTCAGGTCGGTTTCGGTGATCCCCGGTCCCACCGAGTTCACGGTGATCCCGCGCGGCGCGAGGTGCGCGGCGAGGGAGCGGGTGAGCGCGTTCACGGCGCCCTTGGCGGTGATCGTGGCGAGGATGGCGGGCAGTGCGATGTCCGGGGTGCCGGTCACGTTCACGATCCGCCCGCCGTCGCGCAGCCGCGCCAGCCCGTGCTTGATGATGAAGAACGGCGCCTTCGCGTTGACCGCCTGGACCCGGTCCCAGGTCTCCTCGTCGGTCTCCTCGATGCCCGCGAAGGCGGCCGCGCCCGCGTTGTTGACCAGGATGTCGACGCCCTCGGTGGCCTCGGGGTGCGCGTCGTACGCCGCCCAGAGCGCCTCCGCGTCACCCGGTACGCCGAGTTCCGTTCCGATGGCGAAGGCCCGTCCGCCGGCCGCCGTGATCGCGCCGACGGTCTCCTTGGCCGCGGCCTCGTCGTGGCCGTAGTGCACGGCGACGAGCGCCCCGTCCCGGGCCAGCCGCTCGGCGACCGCCCGTCCGATGCCCCGGCTACCGCCCGTGACCAGCGCCGTCTTTCCCTTGAGCACGCCCATGGGGTGCCCCCCTCCGCTATCGCTAGTGGTCGCTACAGAAAGAACCGTATCAGATTCTCTAGCGGGCGCTATAGAATGAGCGCATGGTGACCGGACAGCGTGGCAGGCCCCGCTCCTTCGACCGCGAAGAGGCCCTCGACAAGGCCATGCTGGCCTTCTGGGAGCGTGGTTACGAGGCGACCTCCATCGCCGATCTGACCCGCGCCCTCGGGATCGGCGCGCCCAGCCTCTACGCGGCATTCGGCGACAAGCGCAAGCTCTTCGACGAGGTCGTGGTGGTCTACGGCAGCCGGTACGGGGACTTCGCGGCGGTGGCCCTGCGCGAGGAGCCCACCGCCCGCGCCGCCGTGGCGCGGATCCTGCACGAGGCGGCCGAGGTCTACACCGATCCGGCCCACCCGCCGGGCTGCATGGTGATCAGCGCGGCCGTCAACACGACCGCCGACGAGGTGGCCGAAGCGCTGCGGGTGAGGCGCGAAGCGAACCTGACGATGTTCGAAAGCCGGATCCGGGCGGACGTCGCCACCGGGGCCCTGCCCGCGGACACCGACGCGGTGGCGCTGGCGCGGTACTGCGGTGCGGTGCTCCAGGGGATGTCACAGCAGTCCCGGGACGGGGCGGGCCGGGCGGAGCTGGAAGCGGTGGCGGCGCTGGCGATGGCGGCCTGGCCGGAGTAGTCCTCGACGGCGGGCGGCCCGGCTCGTTCCACGGGGCTTGATTCCTCTGGGCCACGGTGCCGGGACGGGACCCTCAGCCCGTCCGGCACCGCAGCCCGGAGTACTTACGGCCGGCCGGGTGTGCGGTGCCCGGCGGCCGGTGGGAGGTGTGCCGACGCGGTCAGGGCAGAACGCGCGGCGTACCTCGATCCGTCCTCCTGTGCGGGGAGGGCGGAAGCTCTTTTGGCAATTGTGGACTAGACCATTCTGTTCTGTCCATCCAATGGCGGGTACTGCGATCCCGTCACTTCATCCAACATTACGCGGAGTCCACGGCTCCTGGATACTCCTGAGTAATCCCGGTGGGGAAAGTCATGGCCCGGGCCCGGGGTACCCTCGCAGCGTGCCCTCCATGAACGACCTCGTACGCCAGCACACCGCTCTCAGTGAAACCGACCTGGAGTGGCTCCACCTGCTGGTCTCGGAGTGGCAGCTGCTCTCCGACCTCTCCTTCGCGGACCTCGTGCTGTGGGTGCCCACGCTCGACGGGGCCCGGTACGTGTCGGTCGCCCAGATGCGCCCGAACACCGGCCCCACCTCCTACCAGGACGACATGGTCGGCCACCTGGTGCCGCGCGGCCGCCGTCCGCTGCTGGACGCGGCCCTCGACGAGGGCCGGATCGTGCGCGAGGGCGACCCCGAGTGGCGCGAGGAAGTCCCGGTCCGCGTCGAGTCGATCCCGGTCCGGCGCGAGGGCCGGGTCCTGGGCGTGATCGCGCGCAACACCAACCTGCTCACTGTGCGTACACCCAGCCGGCTGGAGCTGACCTACCTCCAGTCCGCCTCCGACCTCGCCCAGATGATCGCGGCGGGCTCCTTCCCCTTCCCCGGCCAGCAGGTCGACATGGACGCCTCGCCCCGGGTCGGCGACGGCCTGATCCGGCTCGACGCCGAGGGCGTGGTGACGTACGCGTCCCCCAACGCCCTCTCGGCCTACCACCGGCTCGGCCTCGCCTCCGACCTGGTCGGCCAGCACCTGGGCAACACCACCGCCGAACTCGCCCCCTCGCGGGGCCCGGTGGACGAGGCCCTGGTCAAGCTGGCCAGCGGCTGGGCCCCGCGCGAGACCGAGGTCGAGGGCAGCACCGGGGTCATCCAGCTGCGCGCGATCCCGCTCAAGCCCAAGGGCACCCGGATCGGCTCACTGGTCCTGTGCCGCGACGTCACCGAACTGCGCCGTCGCGAACGGGAATTGATCACGAAGGACGCGACCATCCGGGAGATCCACCACCGGGTGAAGAACAACCTCCAGACGGTGGCCGCGCTGCTGCGGCTCCAGGCCCGGCGAATGGATTCTCCACAGGGCCGGGAAGCCCTCAACGAGGCGGTCCGCAGGGTCGGTTCGATCGCGATCGTGCATGAGACGCTGTCTCAGAACCTGGACGAGCGGGTCGAGTTCGACGAGATCGCCGACCGCGTCATCGCGATGGTCGCCGAGATCTCCCCGGGGAACGTGGCCTGCCGCCGCACCGGCCGGTTCGGCATCCTGGACGCCGAGGTCGCGACCCCGCTGTCGATGGTGCTGACCGAGATCCTGCAGAACGCCCTGGAACACGCCTTCGTCCAGGGCGAGGGCGGCACGGTAGAGGTGTCCGCGACCCGCAGCGGCAGCCGCCGCGACGACATGCGGCTGCTGATCACCGTGCTCGACGACGGCTGCGGTCTGCCCGAGGGCTTCGACCCCCAGCGGGCCGGCAATCTCGGACTGCAGATCGTACGGACCCTGGTCGAGGGTGAACTCGGCGGCACCTTCGACATGGTGCCGGGGGCGTCGCGCGGCACCAAGGTCGTCCTGGACATACCGGCCACCCCGCAGAAGTGACCGTGAGTGACCGGACTGGCCGAAGGATGCACCGGGCACAGCACTGAGCCCCGGACCGATTGGTTATCGGTCCGGGGCTCAAGAGCATGTTGCTGAGCGCTGATGCGGGGTACTACGCGCTGCGGCTCGAGGCTCGAAAGTCGAAATCAGGCGGTGGCGTTGCGCGCCCGGTTGCGAGCGGCGCGGCGCTTCATCGCGCGGCGCTCGTCCTCGCTGAGACCGCCCCAGACGCCGGAGTCCTGACCGGACTCGAGCGCCCACTGCAGGCACTGCTCCATGACGGGGCAACGGCGGCAGACGGCCTTGGCTTCCTCGATCTGCAGCAGCGCAGGACCGGTGTTGCCGATGGGGAAGAAGAGCTCGGGGTCTTCTTCGCGGCAAACGGCGTTGTGACGCCAGTCCATGGCTGCTCCATCTCCTTGTATTGCGGGCAGGTTGCTTGTGAATGTGAACGCTTTCACGAATCCCCTGATGGGGGAAGGGCCGACGCCCAGTTTCCTGGAGTGGTCCGTGTTTCGTGGAGGGGTTCTGGCGGTCTGTGTGGGTGCCGGGTGCTGCGGGCTGTCCCGATCGCCATGTAGAGATTCGCAAACCTCGGACGGGGATACAACCCCTTCCGGAAAGTTTTTTTGGATTCGTCGGTGTCTAGTAGGTCACAGCCGTACTTCCTAGGGGTGGACCGACGTTAAAACGTTCGAGTGGAAGGACTTTCGGCCCTTCCACTCACACAATCACACGCAGTGCACGGCGTACGCCTGTGAACCGAACGCTGGTGCGCAGACCGAGGTGGTCGCCGTCCATCTGGAAGGGGAGTGGAACCTTCGAATGCAAGGTGAAGTCGGTCAGATCGTGCAGAGACACCGCATGCTTTCCGTGCGGGCCCCGCTCAGGAGTCGAGGTCAGCAGCTGTGTCGCGTACCGAGCGACCGACGGAGTTGACAAACGGTCGAGCGCGAGTACGTCAAGCGCGGTGTCGAATGAGGCCTCGGGGGACGCGTACAGAGGGCGATTGCCCAGATACGTCCACGGTGACGTGTTGCACACTATCGACAGCACCAGATCCGTCACGGGATCCGCGCCGGGACGCTCCAGCGTCACCGTGCCGTGTCGCCGGTTCGGCTCCTCGAAGTATTGGCGCAGGAGCTGTCGTACATACAGGGCATGCGTCGAACGCTTGCCGCGCTCCCGCTGCTGCTCCACCCGGCCGACGACACCCGCGTCGAAGCCGAATCCCGCACAGAACGTGAACCAGCGGGCCGGCACCGATTCGTCCTCCGTGCCCGGCGCGCCCTCCGCCAGACCGAGGCCCACCGTCCGCTCCCGGCGCTCGCGCAGCGCGTCCAGCAGCGCGCCGGTCGCCTCGACCGCGTCGTTGGGCAGCCCCAGGGCGCGCGCGAAGACGTTCGTCGAACCGCCCGGCACCACGGCGAGGCGCGGCAGCGAGTCCGGATCCGGCCCGTTGTGCAGCAGTCCGTTGACCACCTCGTTGACCGTGCCGTCGCCGCCCAGGGCCACCACGAGGTCGATGTCGTCGCTCTCGGCGGCCTGCCGTCCCAGGTCACGGGCGTGCCCGCGGTACTCGGTGGTGATCGACTCCAGCTTCATCTCGCTGGCGAGGGCATGGGTCAGGACGTCACGCGTGCGCGCACTGGTGGTCGTCGCTGCTGGGTTGGCCACGAGAAGTGCACGCATGAGCAGCAGACTACCCACCCCCAGTAATGCTCACCGCACTGCCCGCCCGGGACCGTCGGGTCAGGGGCCCGGAGCGCGCGGCTACGCTGCTGGGGTGAGTACGAAGCAGACCCCCGCCGCCGGACCGTCCGCCGCCACCCCGCCCGGCCGGCTCACCGCCGCCGCCGCGCTCACCGCGCTGGAGGGCCTGGCCCTGGCCGGGCTCGGCGTCTACATGCTGTTCGTGGGCATCGCCGGGAACCCGGACTCCCCGCAGCAGGCCGAAACCGGTGGGGTCACCCTGCTGGCGCTCGCCGCACTCCCGCTGATCGCGGCCCGCGGGCTGCGCCTGGGCCGCCGCTGGAGCCGCGGCCCGGCGCTGATCACCCAGCTGATGGCGCTGCCGGTGGCGTGGACGCTGTTCAACACCGGGGGCGCGATGATGGCCGCCGGGATCGCGCTGGTGCTGACGGCGGTGGCCGTCGTCGCACTCCTGGTCCACCCGGCGACGACGGAGGCCCTGGGTATCGGGCCGCGCGACGCCGCCTGAGCGCAATCCTGCTGTTCTTCTGTTCCTCGGCTATTCCTCGACGAGGAGCTTTTCGCGGAGCTGGGCCAGGGTGCGGGCCAGTAGCCGGGAGACGTGCATCTGGGAGATGCCGACCTCCTGGGCGATCTGCGACTGGGTCATGTTGCCGAAGAAGCGCAGCAGCAGGATCCGCTTCTCCCGCGGCGGCAGCCCTTCCAGCAGCGGCTTGAGGGACTCGCGGTACTCGACGCCCTCCAGCGCCTCGTCCTCCGAGCCCAGCGTGTCCGCGACCGCCGGGGACTCGTCGTCCGTGTCCGGGACGTCGAGCGAGAGGGTGCTGTAGGCGTTGGCCGACTCCAGGCCCTCCAGCACGTCCTCCTCGGAGATCCCGAGGCGCTCCGCCAGTTCGTGCACGGTGGGCGAACGCTGGTGCTGCTGCGACAGCTCGGCGGTGGCGGTGGTCAGGGCGAGGCGCAGCTCCTGGAGGCGCCGTGGGACCCGTACCGCCCAGCCCTTGTCGCGGAAGTGCCGCTTGATCTCGCCGACCACGGTCGGGGTGGCGTACGTCGAGAACTCGACCCCCCGGTCCGGGTCGAACCGGTCCACCGACTTGATCAGGCCGATGGTCGCGACCTGGGTCAGGTCGTCCAGCGGCTCCCCGCGGTTGCGGAAGCGCCGCGCCAGGTGCTCGACCAGGGGCAGGTGCATCCTGACCAGCCGGTTGCGCAGCTCCGCCCGTTCCGGGGAACCCTCGGGGAGGGTGCGGAGTTGGACGAAGAGGGCCCGGGCGGCGCTGCGGTCGCGCGGGTCGCGCGTATCGCGGACCTCCCGCACCTCCTCGGGCTCCGTGACGATGTCGTCCGTCGCGATGTCGGCCGCGAGGATTTCGGCCGGCACGTCGGCCGCCGCCGCCGCGTCGTCCGCCGCCGCGTGATCCGTGGTGGCCTGGTCCGCCGCCTCGTCCACGGCGGCCTCCCGCGGCCCGTCGTCCCGCGGCCCGTCGTGCCGCGGGCCCTCGTCCCGTGGGCCGTCGTGCTGTGGCTCGTCCTGCTGGGTCTCGCTCATGGGGCCCGCCCGTCGCTCCGCCGAGTCCGAAAAGCCGTCTTCCGCATCCGCCTCGGCCGGGTGTGGCCGGGCGTTCTGCTGCTCCGGGATGCCGCCGTCGACCTCATGCCGTACTCGGGGCCGTTCCCCGCCCCGTACCGGGGTCTCCCCGCCGCTCACGCCGGGCCTGGTCCCGCGCCGCGCTGTTTGTAAAGGCTGATGCTGACCGTGCGGTCCTCCTCGACCGTGGCCTCGACCTTGCCGGCCAGGGCCGACAGCACCGTCCACGCGAACGTGTCGCGCTCCGGCGCACGCCCGTCCGTGGTCGGCGCCGAGACGGTCACCTCCAACGAGCCTTCCACCAAGCGGAAGACACAGCTGAGGACGGATCCTGGCACGGCCTGCTGGAGCAGGATCGCGCAGGCTTCGTCCACCGCGATGCGGAGGTCCTCGATCTCGTCGAGGGTGAAGTCCAAACGTGCCGCGAGTCCGGCCGTGGCCGTACGCAGCACCGACAGGTAGGCACCCGCGGCCGGCAGCCGGACTTCCACGAAGTCCTGGGTCCCGGGCTCGCCTGCGATCTGGGACACCCTCACCTCCAAGGTGGTACGAGCTGTGTTCGCCGGTGACGCTATCGCGATCCGGGTGATTGTGTCGCGGCACCCCTCACGGACCGACAGCAGTGCACTCGCGGAGCACTCCCACCTACGGCCGGTGACTGATGGTAGGCCAATAGGTACGCACGGTGGGTAGGGGTCTGCGGGCCCAAATCGGGGGAACCGGCGGAGGGTTGACCTACCCCTCCTCAGACGATCGAACCGTCCACGAAACACCAGCGCCAGGTCTCGCCCGGTTCGAAGCTCCGCATCACCGGGTGACCGGTCTTCTGGTGGTGCGCCGTGGCGTGTCGGTGCGGGGAGGAATCGCAGCAGCCCACGTTGCCGCACTCCAGGCACAGCCGCAGCTGTACCGGGTGACTGCCCAGCACCTCGCATTCCGGGCAGGTCAGGGCATGTGGGACGGGCTCGGGGCGCGGCAGTTCGGCAACGTGCTTGCACTCGCTCATGATGGCCAGCGTACGACGACGGTGCGGGCGCGCGACGACTCAAAGACGACTCAGAATGGATCTTCGATGGAGGTATTGCCGCTGGTGGCACTGGTGGCGGGCAGCGCCGCCGTTGCCGGGCTGGCCCGCCGGACCCCGATTCCGGCGCCCCTGCTGCTCGTCGCGGCCGGGCTGATCGCCGCCTACGTCCCGGGCGTGCCGTCGTACGCCCTCGACCCGCACATCGTGCTGCCGCTGCTGCTCCCGCCGCTGCTGCACACCGCGGCGGTGGACAGCTCGTACCTGGACCTGCGGGCCAACCTGCGGCCGGTCGCGCTGCTGTCGGTGGGGTACGTGCTCTTCGCGACGGTGGCCGTGGGGTACGCCGCCTACCTGGTCGTACCGGACCTCTCGCTGCCCGTGGCGCTGGTGCTCGGCGCGGTGATCGCACCGCCGGACGCGGTCGCGGCCACCGCGATCGCGCGGCGGCTCGGGCTGCCGAACCGGATGACGACCATCCTTCAGGGTGAGTCCCTGGTCAATGACGCCACCGCGATCACCGCCTACAAGGTGGCCCTGGCCGCGGTCGTCGGCGTCGGCGCGGGCTGGTCGGAGGGCATCACCGAGTTCCTGCTGGCCTCGGTGGGCGGCGTCGGCGTCGGCCTGGTGCTGATGGTGCCGATCCACCACCTGCGCACCCGGCTGCGGGAGCCGCTGCTGCAGAACACGCTCTCGCTGCTGATCCCCTTCGTGGCGTACGCGGCGGCCGAGCGGGTGCACGCCTCCGGGGTGCTGGCCGTGGTGGTCGTCGGCCTGTACCTCGGGCACCGGAACTGGCAGGTCGACTTCGCCACCCGGCTCCAGGAGGAGGCGGTGTGGAAGGTGGTCGCCTTCGTGCTGGAGTCGGTGGTCTTCGCGCTGATCGGGCTCCAGCTGCCGGTGGTCCTGAAGGGGCTCGCGCAGTACGAGGGCGGGGCCGCGGCCTGGTACGCCGTCTTCGTGTTCCTGGCGGTGGTCGTCGCGCGGTTCGCCTGGGTCTTCCCGGCGACCTTCCTGCCGCGGGTGCTGTCGACACGGATCCGCGGGCGGGAACCGGATACGAACTGGAAGGCGCCGGTGGTCGTCGGCTGGGCCGGGATGCGGGGCGTGGTGTCGCTGGCCATCGCGTTCTCCGTGCCGATCTCGGTGCCGCACCGGAACCTGATCCTCTTCCTGACCTTCACGACGGTGATCGGCACCCTCGTGGTGCAGGGGCTGACCCTGCCGCCGCTGATCCGGCTGCTGCGGCTGCCGCCGCGGGACGCGCACGCCGAGACCCTGGCCGAGGCGCAGGCCCAGAGCGAGGCCTCGCGGGCGGCGGAGGAACGCCTGACGGAACTGCTGGCCTCGCCGTCGAACGCGCTGCCGCCGCCGCTTGCGGAACGCTTGCGGACGGTGCTGGAGCGGCGGCGCAACGCGGTGTGGGAGCGGCTGGGCGAGGTCAACGCGGTGACGGGGGAGTCGGCGGACGACGTCTACCGCCGCCTGGCGCGGGAGATGATCGAGGCCGAGCGGGAGGTCTTCGTGACCTTGCGCGACCGGCGTCGCATCGACGACGAAATGCTCCGCGCGTTGCTGCGCCGCCTGGACCTGGAGGAAGCGGCGGCCTACCGCGAGGAATAGCCCCCGGGCCGCGGGTCCTCAATCGCCGGACGGGCTGGGATGGCTGCGCTGAGCCGGCGGCTCCGGCGGGCGGGGTGTCCGGTGCGGGCCCGGTGTGCCTCCGGCGGGTCCTCAATCGCCGGACGGGCCGAGTTGGCCCGCCTGGGTCGGTGGTCGTGGCCGGGCCGGGTGGCTCCGGCCGGGGGAGCGAATTCAGCCCGTCCGGCGTTTGAGGACCCGCCGGAGGCGGTGACGGGCCGGGGCCGGGCCCTTCGGCTTCGCCGACGGTCCCTGCCGGGACGCGGTATCGGGCCGGGGCGGGTGCGGGGATGGCTCCGGCGGGGGAGTGAATTCAGCCCGTCCGGCGTTTGAGGACCCGCCGGAGGCGGCTACGGGCCGGGGCCGGGCCCTTCGGCTTCGCCGACCGGGCGGCGGGCCGGGCGCCGGGCCCGGGGGTTTTGGGTGCGGCCCCGGTGGGGTCACGGGTGGCCCGTGATGACGGCGGCGAGCCGGGTGCCCGGGGCGAAGGCTCCGCGGGACGCCAGCTCGGCCAGGGCCCACAGCAGCTTCGCCACGTACACCCGCTCGACCGGCACCCCGTGCCGCTCCTCGAAGTCGGCCGCGAAGGCCTCCAGCCCGGCCGGAACCTTGGCGTAGCCCCCGTGGTGGAAGTCCTCGGCCAGACTCCACGCGCCCCGCGGGCCCCCGTACGCCGCCACCTGGAGGGAACGTATCTCCGCCCCCAGGAACCCGCCCCGCAGCACCGGCACCCCCAGCGCCCGCTGCCCGGGGCCGAGCCCGGCCGCCAGACCCGCCAGGGTCCCGCCCGTCCCGCACGCCACGGCCGCCACATCGGCCGGCCCCCGCAGCTCGCGGCCCAGTTCCGCGCAGCCCGCCAGCGCGAGCGCGTTGCTGCCGCCCTCGGGGACGACGTACGCCCCCACCGCACCGGCCCCGGCCAGCAGCCCGGCCAGTACCTCCGGCTCCGCCTTGCGCCGGTACGCCGAGCGGGTCACGAAGCGCAGCCGCATGCCGTCCGCCACGCACCGGGCCAGCGAGGGGTTCAGCGGCCGGTCGGCCAGTTCGTCGCCGCGCACGATCCCGACCGTGGCCATCCCGACGAGCCGCCCGGCGGCCGCGGTGGCCCGCAGGTGGTTCGAGTAGGCCCCGCCGAAGGTCACGAGGGACCCGTACCCCCCGGCCCGCGCGGCCCGCAGGTTCGGCGCGAGCTTGCGCCACTTGTTGCCGGGCAGCTCGGGATGGACCAGGTCGTCCCGCTTGAGCAGCAGCCGCACCCCGTACCGCTCGAACCGCTCGTCGCACACCTCGGCCAACGGCGAGGGCGCCCGCTCGCGCAACGGGTCATCGGGGTGGTCATCGGGGTCGCCTGGACGGTTCACCCAGCCATTGTCCGCCGCCCCACCCGGGGGCGCGGGCCGGGTGCGGCCGCGCCCCCGGGGGTGTCACTTCAGGCGTTCCGCCACGCGGTCCCGCATCGAGTTCATCGTGAAGCCCTTCGGGTCGATCTTGCCCGGCTGCCATTCCAGGTGGCCGATCACCGAGCGGGCGGTCCAGCCGTGGGACCGGCAGACGGCCGCCGCCGCGCGGGCGATGGCGTCGAGCTGGGCCTCGGGCCAGGGGTCGTCGCCGTCGCCGAGGTTCTCGCACTCGAAGCCGTAGAAGTGCGAGTTGCCGTCGGTGTCCGCCTGGTTGTCCGGCGGCAGGGCCTTCTCGGCGACCACCGCGGCCAGTACGTCCCCGTCGCCGGCGCCCGCGTGGTTGGCGCGGCCGTAGCCGACGAGGTGGACCGTGCCGTCCTTGGTGATGACCCCGTGGCACAGCGGGCCGGGGAGTTCGCTGTAGCCGTCGCGGCAGATCTCGACGGTGTATTGCGCGCCGCGCGTGACCGTGTGGTGGATCATCACGCCGTTGACGGGTCCCCAGGGGCCCTTGTGGTTGCGGTTGTGGGTGCGCCAGGAGCCGACTTCGACGACGGTCAGCCCCTCGTCCCGTAGTGCTCCGATGAACCGGTCCGCGGACATGGGTGCGGCCATGACCGCCTCCTTTGCGGTGCGCGACGGTCACCTTGCGTGTCCGCCTCGTTACGCAACGGGTGTAGCGGAGAGGATCCGGCCGAGGCCAGGGCGTTCGTACGGCGTACGAGCGGTGTGCGAGCGGATCCGGACACCGACCCCCTCCGCCCCGCACGCCCCACCCGGCACGGGTGTCACGCCGTGGCCAGCCACAGGTCGGGCCCGAAGACCTCGTAGTGGATGTCGGCGGGCGCCACGCCCTTGGCGAGCAGCTGCTCGCGCACCGCCCGCATGAAGGGCAGCGGACCGCACAGGTATGCCCGGGTGCCGGGCGCGAGGGGTACGTCCGTCAGGTCCACCCGGCCGGCGCGGTCACCGGCCTCGGGCGCCTCCTCGTACCAGAACAGGGCCTCGGGGCCGCCCAGTTTGCCCGCGAGCGCCCGGTGGTCGGTGCGCAGGGCGTGGTCGGCGGGGGAGCGGTCGGCGTGGACGACGGTGACGGGGGCCGGGTGGCCGGTGTCGGCGAGGTGTTCCAGCATCGACAGCATCGGGGTGCAGCCGATCCCGGCCGAGGCGAGCAGCAGCGGCGCCCCGGAGTCCTGGAGGACCAGGTCGCCGTAGGGGGCGGAGACGCGCAGCCGGTCCCCGGGGTGGACGTGGGCGTGCAGGTGGCCGGAGACCTCGCCGTCGGGGCCCGCGGCCGCCGCGCCGTGCACCCGCTTGACGGTGATCGCGCGGACGGGCGAGCCGGGGGCGCTGGAGAGGCTGTACTGGCGGATCTGGCGCGCGCCGTCGGCGAGGCTGACCTGGACGGAGACGTACTGGCCGGGCTTGAAGTCCGGGGCCGGCGCCCCGTCGGCGGGGGCGAGCCGGAAGGTGGCGCAGTCCGCGGTCTCCTCGGTCCGGCCGGTCACGGTCCACTCGCGCCAGACGTCACCGGCGGCGACCCGCTGCCCGGCGTACAGCCGCTCCTCGATGGCGATGAGGGCGTTGGCCATCAGCCAGTAGACCTCGTCCCAGGCCTCGGCCACCTCGGGGGTGACGGCCTCGCCGAGGATCTCCGCGATGGCCGCGAAGAGGTGCCGGTGGACGACGGGGTACTGCTCGCGGGTGACGCCGAGCGAGGCGTGCTTGTGGGCGATGCGGTGCAGCATCACGTCCGGGCGGACGTCCGGGTGGGCGACGAGGTGGGTCGCGAAGGCGGCGATGGAACCGGCGAGCGCCTGCTTCTGGAGGCCGGCGGCCTGGTTGCCGCGGTTGAACAGGTCGCGCAGCAGCTCCGGATGGGCTGCGAACAGCTTCGCGTAGAAGAGTTCCGTGATGTCACCGATGGCCGCTCCGACGGCGGGCAGGGTGGCGCGGACGGTCGCGGTCGACTTCTCGGAAAGCACCTGTGTACCTCGTGTGGGTGTATGGGGGCGTCTGTGGGTGTAGCTGGATCGAGTTAACTTGCATATGAGACTCGTATTTAACGGCGCGAAGGAAGCCCGCCGTGATGCGGAAATGTGTTCGAATGGCTCCCTGGAGTCAGGTCGGGCGGCCCGGCGATGGTCCGTTACCGGCCAACCGGCCCCCTCAGCCGGGGCTGTGGGCCCGGGGTCCGGCGATGCCCAGCAGGAGCGGCCCGGTCGGGGCCGCCACCAGGCTGTTCACCGTCAGCGGGTCCAGTGCGGCGAAGAACGCCTCCTGGGCCCGGCGCAGCGCGCCGCGCAGGATGCACGCGGAGCGCAGCGGGCAGGGGGTGGTGCCGTCGCAGTCGACGACGTCCCCCGCGCCCTCCAGCTCGCGGACGATCCCGCCGACCGACGCCGAGCGCCCCGCGCCGGTGAGCGCCAGCCCGCCGCCGCGGCCGCGCCGGGCCTCTACCAGGCCCAGGTGCTGCAGTTTCGCGACCACCTTGGCCGTGTGCGTGTAGGGCACCTCCATCGCGGCCGCCACCTCGCGGGTGGTGGGGAGGTCCGTCTCCTCGACGGCCAGGCGCATCAGGACGCGCAGTGCCAGGTCGGTGAATCGGGTGAGCCGCATGTCCCCACTCTAGGAAACTTGCATCTGGGAGGCAAGTTAAAGCGGCGGGAGGGGCAGGGCGCGGGAGGTGGCTGGAACAGGTGGGGTGCCCGGGAAGTCGAGTGAGTCCTGAGGCTCATGTGAACCAGAGACAGTGCCCATGCCCCGGACGGAGTAGTCCCACCCTTTTGTGTAATGGTCCCACCACGCACGGTCCTGAAAGGCTTCCACCGCAGACCCATGGAGTGATCGAAAGGGAAATACATGTCGGTCCAGGCAGGTTCCGAGTCCGAGGCCCAGCCTCAGCCGCAGCGCAGTCTCGCGACAGCAGCCGCGCGGAACTTGGCAACCACCACCAAGTCCAAGCCGCAGATGCAGGAGATCACCTCGCGGTGGCTGCTGAAGATGCTGCCGTGGGTTTCGGTGCAGGGTGGCACCTACCGGGTGAACCGCCGCCTCACCTACTCCGTCGGTGACGGACGAGTGGAGTTCATCAAGACCGGGACCCAGGTCCAGGTGATCCCGGCCGAGCTGGGCGAACTGCCCCTGCTGCGCGAGTACGAGGACATCGACGTCCTCACCGAACTCGCCCAGCGCTGCAACCAGGTCGACTTCGAGGCCGGCCAGGAGCTGACCTCCTTCGGCAACACCGCCGACAAGGTGTTCCTGCTCGCCCACGGCCGGATCGACCAGATCGGCCCCGGCCCCTACGGCGAGGACGCGGTCCTGCGCACCGTCGCCGACGGCGCGTACTTCGGCGAGAACGCCCTCACCGACGAGGAGGCGATCTGGGAGTACACCGCCCGCGCCGCCACCTCGGGCACCGCGCTCGTCCTCTCCCGCCAGGACTTCCAGCTGCTGGCCGACCGCGTGGACTCGCTGCGGGCGCACGTGGAGCACGTACGCTCCCAGCCCGAGCAGCAGACCAACAAGTACGGCGAGGCCGCCATCGACCTCTCCGCGGGCCACAAGGGCGAGGCCGTCCTGCCCGGCACCTTCGTGGACTACGAGGCCAGGCCGCGCGAGTACGAACTCAGCATCGCCCAGACCGTCCTGCGCGTGCACACCCGCGTCGCGGACCTCTACAACCAGCCGATGAACCAGACCGAGGAGCAGTTGCGGCTCACGGTCGAGGCGCTGCGCGAGCGCCAGGAATTCGAGATGCTCAACAACCGCGACTTCGGCCTGCTCCACAACGCCGAGTACGACCAGCGGATCCAGCCGCACGACGGCGCGCCCACCCCCGACGACATGGACCAGCTGCTCAGCATGCGCCGCGGGTCCAAGATGTTCCTCGCCCACCCCAAGGCCATCGCCGCCTTCGGGCGCGAGTGCAACAAGCGCGGCCTCTACCCCGAGTCGATCGACATCGGCGGTCACCGGGTGCCGTCCTGGCGCGGGGTGCCGATCTTCCCGAGCAGCAAGATCCCGATCAGTGACGCCCGTACGACCTCCATCCTCTGCATGCGCACCGGCGAGGACGACGGCGGTGTGATCGGCCTGCACCAGCCCGGGATCCCGGACGAGATCGAGCCGAGCATGTCCGTCCGGTTCATGGGGATCAGCGAGCAGGCGATCATCTCCTACCTGGTCACCGCCTACTTCTCGGCCGCCGTCCTGGTGCCGGACGCCCTCGGTGTCCTGGAGAACGTCGAGATCGGGCGCTGGCGCTGAGCGGGCGGCCGGGGGAGACGACGGCATGACGGCCACCGAGGAACGGCCGGTCGGCGAAGGCGTGCCGATCGGCGGCGAGATGTCGCCCGGAGACGGGCAGGAGGCCGCGGTCCTGCTGGCCAGGACAAGAGAAACGGTCAACCCGAGACTGCGCCGTACGGTCGAGGGCCTGCCCGGATCGATGCGACGTGTGGCCATGTACCACTTCGGCTGGGAGCAGGCCGACGGAACCCCGGCCGCGGGCCAGGCGGGCAAGGCCATCCGGCCCGCCCTGGTCCTCGCGTCCGCCGAGGCGCTCGGCGGGCACGCCGAGGACGCCGTACCCGCGGCGGTCGCGGTGGAACTGGCGCACAACTTCACGCTGTTGCACGACGACGTGATCGACGAGGACGTGCGCAGGCGCGGCAGAGCCACGGCCTGGAGCGTCTTCGGGATACCGGAGGCGATCATCTCCGGGGACGCGATGATGGCGCTGGCGCTCCAGCAGCTCGCGGAGGATCCCCATCCGGCCTCGGCGCGGGCCTCGGCCCGGCTCGCGGCCTGTGTCATCGAACTGTGCGGCGGGCAGCAGGCGGACATCGCCTTCGAGCGCCGCGAGCACGTCTCGCTCGACGAGTGCCTGTCGATGGCCATGGCCAAGACCGGGGCGTTACTGGGATGCGCCTGCGCCCTCGGCGCGCTGTACGCCGGGGCCGGGCCGGAGGAGGTCGACGCGATGGACGCGTTCGGCCGGGAGGCCGGACTGGCCTTCCAGCTGATCGACGACCTGATCGGCATCTGGGGGGATCCGGAGCACACCGGCAAGCCCGCGGGCGCCGATCTGCGGGCGCGCAAGAAGTCCCTGCCGGTCGTCGCCGCCCTCACCTCGGGCACGGCGGCGGGCGCGGACCTGGCCGCCCTGTACGCGGGCGCCATGGAGGCGGGCGACGTGCGCCGGGCCGCCGACGCGGTGGAGCGGGCCGGCGGGCGGGACTGGGCGCAGGCCCATGCCGCCGACCGGATGGGACGGGCCGTGCAGCAGCTCGCGCGGGCCGTACCGGATCCGGGGGCGGCGGACGGGCTGCTGGCGCTGGCCGAGTTCGTGACCCGCAGGACGCGCTGAGGCGAGCCGACGCGTGGTGAGGAGGCCGGTTCCGGTGCCGCAAGGTGCCGGAACCGGCCTTTCCGCACGTCCCGGGCCAACTCTAGGATCACGCAAGGTCGTTGCGCGTGGCGAAAGGTGAGGCTGATGGGTACGGAGACAGGCTCGGAAACGGGCATGGGGACGGGCTCGGAAACGGGCATGGAGATACGTTCCGGCGGACCGGCGGACCGGGACGCGGTGGCGCGGCTGCTCGACGCGGCCTTCTTCGACGACCCGGTCAGCACCTGGGTCTTCCCCGACCCGGAGCACCGGCGCGCCGTCCACGCCGCGTTCCTCGGCGTCTTCGTCGACGTGGCCCTGGCCGAAGGCCGGATCGACCGCACCGCGGACGGCTCGGCCGCCGCGCTGTGGCTGCGGATCCCGGCCGGGGAACCGGAGGGCGAGGACGAGATCCCCGCACGCATGCGGGAGGCCGCGGACCCGGACAACGAGCGGTGCGAGCTGGTGGGGCGGCTCATGGGCGAGATACACCCCACGGCCGAGGAGCACGAGTACCTGCTGATGATCGCGGTCGCACCGGACCGGCAGGGGGAGGGGCTGGGCAGCGAACTGATCCGGCCGGTGCTGGAGCGCTGCGACCGGGAGGGCGTGGCGGCGTATCTGGAGGCGAGCAGCGAGCGCAGCATGCGCCTCTACGAGCGGCTCGGGTGGGAGTTCACGGGAACCCCGCTGCGGCTGCCGGACGGCCCGCTGATGTGGCCGATGTGGCGCAAGCCGCGCTGAGCGTACGCCCGTACGCACGCCCGTAGGGCCCGTACGGCCCCCGTACGCCGCTGCGCACGCGCGCCCGTACGTACCGGCGTACGTACGGGCGCGGGGACGTGACGCGGTGGCCGCGGACGGCCCGGGATCCTGGCGGGAGCCCGGGCCGCCCCCCGTGCGGCCGGGCCGGATCAGCCCTTGGTGCCCATCCCCGAGGCGACCAGGCCGTTGGCCCACAGCTGGTTCACGCGGGAGCGCTCGGCGGAGTTCGGCTGGGTGTTCTGGCACGAGGTGCCGGGCCCGCCGCCCGACATCAGCTCGCTGCACGGACCCGAGTAGTGGTCCGGCAGGCCGAGGACGTGCCCGGTCTCGTGGGCGGTCACGCGGGTGGAGTTGTACTGCTGGTTCTGCGCGTAGTCGAGGAAGATGTACCCCCGGCCGTGCCCGTCGGTGCTGGCGTACGAGCCGCGCGAGTCATTGCCCTCGTAGTACGCGAAGTTCCCGCCCGAGGACACCTCCTGCAGCTTGACGTTGGAGACGGAGGAGTTCCAGATCTGCGTGGAGCGGGATATCTGGCTGCGGAAGCTGGGCGCGTTGCGGGTGTTGTAGGTGACCGTGACCGCCATCAGGCCCGGGTTCGCGGCGCGTTGCTCGGCCACCGAGCGCTGCACGGCCTCGAAGAAGGCGCGGTTGGCGTTCGCGTTCTCCTGCGAGGACTCGTAGGCCGCGTACGAGGCGGAAGTGCCGTTGGGGGCGGCGCTGGCGCTGGTGGCGGGGAGGACGCCGAGGGCGGTGGCGAGACCGAGTCCGACGACGGAAGCGAACGCGGTCCTGCGGGAGTGGCGCATGTGGGGGGCTCCTGCTCATCCGGTGCGGTGGGGGGTGGATGGTCGTTCGGTACCGGAGTCTGCGGGAGCCGGAGCGGCCGGCGGATGATGTCAGCGCCCGATAGCGCGGGGCTATCGACGAGTTTTCGGCAGGGCAACTTCCGTGAGAATGGCGGGATTCGGGGGGCTATCAGTGGCTGGTGCGGTCCACGGGAGCCGCCCTACTCTCGGGACATGGAGCTCGAGGTGAGGCACTTGCGCGCGCTGTGCGCCATCGCCGACGCCGGCAGCCTGCACAAGGCGGCCCGGCAGCTCGGGGTGAGCCAGCCCTCCCTGACGACCCAGCTGCGCCGGATCGAACGGGCCCTGGACGGCGAGCTGTTCCTGCGCGAACGCACCGGATGCAGGCCCACGCCCTTCGGGCGGAGCGTGCTCGGCCGGGCGCGTCCCCTGCTGGAGGACATGGCGGCCCTGGTGGCCGAGGCGCGGGCGCTCGCCCACGGGCCGCGGCTGCGGATCGGCTCCACCGCCAGCCGCGCGCTGCCGGGCTGGCTGCGCAGGCTGCACCGGCGGCTGCCGGACACCGAGACCTCCCTCGTGGTGGACGTCTCGGCCAACGCGCTGCTGCGGATGGTGGCTTCGGGGCAGCTCGACGTCGCCTTCGTGCACGAGGTGGAGGGTTTCCCGCTGCGGGTGCCGCCGGGGCTGGAGATGCACGTGCTGATGGAGCGCGAGCCGCAGTTCGTCTCGATGGCGCGGGACCATCCGGCGGCCCGCAGACCGGTCGTGGACTTACGGGAGTTCGCCGCCGACCGCTGGACGGTGGACCCCTCCGTCGACGGCGAATGGGACGGGCTGCGCCGGGTCCTCGCGGGCGCCGGACTGCGCCCCGCGGTGCTCCACGCCGATTACCACACCGCCGCGTCACTGATCGTCTCGGGCGAGGCCGTCGCCCCCTGCCAGCCGACCTCCGGGCCGCGCGACGACATGGCGATCCGCCCGCTGTACGGGGATCCGCTCGCCGTGCGCCTGCTGCTGGCCACCCGCCCCGGGGCACACGCCGAGGTCTACGACGACCTGCGCGCGGCCTACCGCGAGGCGGCCCTCGGCACCCCGCCGTACCGCGCCTGGCTGCGCCACCACGAGAGCCCCCTGCTGGAGGCGGCCGCGGACCCGGACCCGGAGGCTGAGGCGGAGGCGGCGTAAGGACGCCTCAGGAGTGCTGGTCGCGGCGCCTACGCGGCCCGGCCGCGGACCCGGTCGTAGGCGAGGCCCAGTGCGCCGTGGGTGACCAGCAGCGCCCCCGCGGCAAGCCAGCCGGGGCTGCGGTGGCGGGCCGCCCACAGCATCAGGGGGGCTCCGGCGGCGACCTGGGCCGCGCCCGCGAGCCGGGCCCGGGGGCCGCGCAGCCAGGGGCCCAGCGGGCCGCCCTCCACCACGTCGAGTTCCGCCCGTACCGCGTCGCGCCAGCCGGACCACTCGACGGCCTCGGCGCCCGGGGCGATCCGCGCGGCCTCCCGCAGCCGGTCGGCGGGCTCGCCCGGGGACAGCCCGGCGGGCAGTGCCAGCCCGGCCCGGCCCAGCAGCGCGACCAGCCCGAGCAGCCGGGTCTCTCCGTCCGCGGCCTCGTCGGGGCGGGTGAGCCGCTCCAGTTCCTCCAGGTCGAGCACGGGATCCAGGCCGAGCCGCACGGCGAGGCTCCGCATGACGTCCGGGTCGCCCAGCGGGGTCCCGTCGGCCGCCCACCCGTAGGAGACGGGCCGGCGCAGCCCGGACGCGAGCGTGAAGCCGGTCTCCCCGGACTCCCACCACAGGCCCAGCACCAGCCAGTTCGCGCCGATCGCCAGCGCCGAGGTCCAGCCGGTCAGCACCTCGTCCACGGACTCCTCGGCCCCGGCCCAGGGCTTGCCCTCGGGGACCAGGACGCTCCACCCGCCCGCCGGGGCGAGCAGCAGCCGCTCGCGCAGGATGTGCGCGGCGGCGGGCCGGACGGTGGAGGGCTCGGTGCGGCAGAGCAGCAGCCCGCCCGCCGTGGTCTGGGAGATCGACATGCCCACACGCTAAGGCAAATCCCCGCAACCCACCTAACCCCCACCAACCCGCCTATCCCGCCCAAATCCAAGAGCCTGGAGCGCGTGCGGAACACGTAGGGGTGGAGTTTCTTGACTTCCGGCAACCGCGATATATCGTGTTACTCAGAAGACGCGATATGTTGCGTTACGCCGAACCGCGGTATCCACGCGTTTGCCCGAGGAGGATCAGCACCATGGCACACCAGACGACCTGGTCCATCGCCGAACCCCAGCAGCTCACCTTCGAGGAGCCGGTCTCCGAGCTCCGCATCCGTGTCGTGGGCGGCACGGTGAATGTGGTCGCGGCCGCCGAGGGGCCGGCGCAGCTGCAGGTCACCGAGGTCAGCGGGCCGCCCTTGCATGTGGTGCGGGACGGCGACACCCTCACCGTCTCCTACGAGGACCTGCCGTGGAACGGCTCGCAGAACCTGCGCAAGTGGTTCGACTCCAAGCCGTGGAAGGCCTGGACGGGCTCCGGCTCCGGCTCTGGCTCCGACGGCGGCCGCAAGACCTGGGAGCGCAGCGCCGTCATCTCGCTGACCGTGCCCGCCGCCACCCGGGTGCAGGTCGCGACGGTCAGCGCCACCGCCTTCGTCTCGGGCATCGCGGGCGCCACCGATGTCAACGGTGTTTCCGGTGACGCCACCCTCGTGGGACTCTCCGGGGCGGTCAAGGCGCACACGGTCTCCGGCAGCGTGGAGGCCCAGGCCCTCACCGGAACCCTCGGCTTCCACTCCGTCTCCGGCGGCCTGACCGTGGTCGAGGGCGCGGGCGGCAGCGTACGGGCGGACTCGGTCAGCGGTGACATGCTCCTGGACCTGGACCCGGACCAGACGTCCCCGCGGCCGGTGGACATCGCGCTGAACTCGGTCTCCGGCCAGGTCGCGATCCGCCTCCCGCACCCCACCGACGCGCGGGTCGAGGCCAACACCGCCACCGGCGGGGTCTCCAACGCCTTCGAGGACCTGCGGGTCTCCGGCCAGTTCGGCGCCAAGCGGATCACCGGCACCCTCGGGTCCGGGACCGGCACGCTGCGGGCGACGACCGTCTCCGGGTCCATAGCCCTGCTGCGCCGCGAGCCGGCCGATGCCGCCGCTCCGTCCACCCCCCTCGTGCTCGAAAAGAAGGTGCTCTGAGATGCCGCCCGTCTTCGCCCACGGCCGTCTGCGGCTGTATTTGCTGAAGCTGCTCGACGAGGCCCCGCGGCACGGGTACGAAGTGATCCGCCTGCTGGAGGAGCGCTTCCAGGGGCTGTACGCGCCCTCCGCGGGCACCGTGTACCCGCGGCTGGCCAAGCTGGAGGCCGAGGGGCTCGTCACGCACGCCACCGAGGGCGGGCGCAAGGTGTATTCGATCACTGACGCGGGCCGCGCCGAACTGGCCGACCGCGGCGGCGAACTGGCCGATCTGGAGCTGGAGATCCGCGACTCGGTCTCCGAACTGGCCGCCGAGATGCGCGATGACGTCCGGGGCGCCGCGGGCGAGCTGCGCCGCGAGATGCGGGCGGCGGCCGCCGCGTCCGAGTCCGACACCCGGGTCGAGGGCGAGGCCTGGCGGCTGGCCAAGGAGGAGCTGCGCAAGGCCCGTCAGGAGTGGAAGGAACAGGCCCGCCGGGCGAAGGACGAGAGCCGCCGGGCCCGCGAGGAGGCCCAGCAGGCCCGCCGCCAGGCGAAGGAGGCCCAGGACCGGGCCCGCGAGGAGGTCCAGCGCATCGCGAGCCAGTTGCAGGACCAGTTCACGAAGTCCGGGGTCCGCGAGGGGCTGTCGGAGTTCACCGACAGGATCGGCGGGCTGGCGGGCGTCTGGCTGGGCTCCACCGCGACCCACGACGGGGCCAAGGCGCAGTCGTCGGCGTCCGGATGGGCCGAGGACCTGAGCCCCAGCGAGGACCCGGCGCGCGATCTCGACCGGCTGCTCGACCGCTTCCGCGACGACGTGCGCGACGCGGCCCGCGACCACGGGCTGACCGCCGACCGGCTGGAGGCGATCCGCGCCGACCTGGCGACCGCCGCGGACCGCATCACGCACACGGTCCGGGCGCCCCGGTAGGGGCGCCCGAGCCGGGGGCGCCCGGACCAGGGGTCCCGGTCAGGCGTCGGCCCTGTCAGGCGGTGGCCGCGGCGGTGGCCTCCACGCGGGCGTAGGTCACGCCCTGCGCGGCCAGTACGTCGGCCACCGGTCCCGGGGCGGTGAGCAGGGCCAGCAGGAGATGGGTCGGCGTGATGCTCTTCTCGCGGTGGCCCACGGTGATCCGGAGCGACCGCGCCAGGGTCGTCTTCGCGCCCGGCGCGAAGCGGACGCGGCCGCCGCCGCGCGGGCGGGTGCCGCTGCCCGCCGTGGCCAGCGCCCCTTCGCCATGGGTCTCCTCGACCCGGGCGATGATCTCGGAGAGGTCGATGCCGAGGCCCGCCAGGGCCTCCTCGTCGGCCTCGGACAGGCCGCCCCGGCGGCGGGCCACGACCAGGGCGGCCGTGGCCGCCTCCCGGTCCACGCCCAGCGGATCGAGCGCGCCCAGCTCCAGCAGGGCGAGCAGCAGGTGTTCCTCGGTGACCTCGGCGGCCCCGGCACGCCGGGCTTCGGTGACCGCGCCCGTGACGGTGTCACGCGCTCCGGCCGTGAACCTCTCGAACATCAGGCCCTCCCGTGCTTCTTGTGTACGGCCTGCCGGCTGACACCCAGCTCGGCCGCGATGTCCTGCCAGGACCACCCCTGGTTGCGGGCGCTGCGCACCTGGACCGCCTCCAGCTGCTCCAGCAGCCTGCGGAGGGCGGCCACGGCACGCAGGCCCACGCGCGGGTCGTGGTCACCGGCCCGCTCGGCGAGATCGGTTGCTTCCGTCATGCTGTCAATTTAGGTTGACAGGGGAGGGCTGTCAACCCACATTGACGCGCAGGATGTGGATGTGGGTGTGGATGTGGTCAGACGGTCAACACCACCTTGCCGAAGAGGTCGCCCGACTCCAGCTTCGCGAACCCCTCCCGCGCCCGGTCCAGCGGCAGCACCTCGTCGATCACCGGGCGCACCCCGGTGGCCGCGCAGAAGGACAGCAGGTCCTCCAGCTCGTCCTTCGTGCCCATCGTCGAGCCGACGACCTTCAGCTCCAGGAAGAAGATCCGGGTCAGTTCCGCGTGAGCGGGCCGGTCGCCGCTCGTCGCGCCCGAGATCACCAGGGTGCCGCCCGGGCGCAGGGACTTCACCGAGTGCGACCAGGTCGCCGCGCCCACCGTCTCGATCACCGCGTCCACGCGCCGGGGCAGCCGCGCGCCGGGCTCGTACGCCTCCTCCGCGCCCAGCTCCACCGCGCGCTCACGCTTCGCCGCGTCCCGGCTCGTCGCGTACATCCGCAGCCCGGCGGCCTTGCCGAGCACGATCGCGGCGGTCGCGACCCCGCCGCCCGCGCCCTGCACCAGGACCGAGTCCCCGGGCCGCACACCGGCGTTGGTGAACAGCATGCGGTAGGCGGTCAGCCAGGCCGTCGGCAGGCAGGCGGCCTCCTCGAAGGACAGCTCGGCGGGTTTGCGCAGGACGTTCCAGGCCGGGACGGTGACCTGCTCGGCGAAGGTGCCCTGGTAGCGCTCGGTCAGGATCGAGCGGGGCTCGTCCGGTCCCACCCCGTGGCCGCTCTGGCCGATCACGGAGTGCAGGACGACCTCGTTGCCGTCCTGGTCGGTCCCGGCCGCGTCGCAGCCGAGGATCATCGGGAGTTTCTCCTGGCCGAGGCCCACTCCGCGCAGCGACCACAGGTCGTGATGGTTGAGGGAGGCGGCCTTGACGTTCACGGTCACCCAGCCGGGGCGGGCCTCGGGCGCCGGGCGCTCGCCCAGTTCGAGGCCGCTCAGCGGCTGGTCACGGTCGATACGGGCGGCGTAGGCAGCGAACATGCGGCCAGACGCTACCGCCCGGTAGGCCGCCGCCGCCAGGGCTCCCGGCACTCCGGCGCTGTCTTTCGGATCACGTCGGCGGGGGTCCGTGACCCACCCGCGCACCCACCCGCAGGCCCCCGGAACGGAACCATTGTTCGGACCTCAACTACCCGCACGAGCAGCGCTCTTGCATGGTCCCCGGAGTTAACCGGAACGTCGTGAGCAAGCCAGAAACCAGGGTACGATTCTGGCCAGGCGCCACCAGGCAGCCCTCCCGGCACGGGGGCCGGGAGGGACGTACGCGGAGGGGCCCGGTCGCGAGACGCGGCCGGGCCCCTCCGCGCGTGGACCGGACGATCGCGCAGCACGCGTCTGAATTCAGCCCTGGAGGGGGCGCGCCTGGCCGAGACTGCTATATCGCCGAAGGTGTGCGGATCGCTACTGTCCGCTGTGGATCGACGCCCTGAGCTGCGCGAACGCCTGTTCGGCAGCCCTCAAGCAGGAGCACCATGGCGATGTTCATTTCTCCGGAGTCGCGGCAGTCGACGTACCTCACGCAGAACCAGGCCGGCGTCCGGGGCGGCAAGTTCATCAAGTCGACGACCGGGGGTCTCTCGGACCCCGACGTGCCGAGCGACATCGTGAGCCGCACGCCGCCGCCGGACGGGAAGATCGCCGGCGCGGACAACCCCTACGCCTACAAGCTCGACGGGGTCCGGGACGAGTTCGGCAACGCATGGAACGCCAGCCCGGTCGCCGACGGCCAGGCGGTCACGGTCAAGATCAGTTTGCCGTTGTCCAAGATCCGCAGGATCAGCGCCTACCTCACCAAGCCCAATTGGGACGCCCTCCAGGTCCTGACCCGAGTCCAGTTCGACCTGGACAACCCGGTCTACGCACGCACCTTCACCCATGCGCCCTACTTCACCGGCGACGAGGAAATCCCGGCAGGCCTCACGCCCACCGACCCGCTGGAATTCTCCTTCAACCTGCCCCAGCGGCCCGTTGGCCACCACGTCCTCCTCCTGGAATTCGACGACCCCGCCAGCGGGGACGCCCTCTACCAGGTCATCGACTTCCGCTACACGAACTGACGTCAGCCCAACGGCCCGGCCGCTTCGAGCGGCCGGGCCGTTGGGCTCTCGCGAGATCATTTGGGAGCCGTTGGGGGAGCGGGCGGCCCTGGTCTCCTAGAAGCTGACCAGAAGAAGCGGGTCCGCCCCGGCCGGGGCGTCCGGTCAGCCTTGCGGCGCGCGCAGGGCCGCGAGATGGCTCTGGTACAGCGGACCCGAGGCGTATGCCGCGTGAGCCGGGGACGGCGCAGCGTCTTCGATCACCCGCTGGGCGCGTGCCTTGAGTTCCGCTCCCCACGCCATGACGTGCTGACGGGCGGACCGTCCGCAGGCCTTCGGCTCCCCCGGCAGACACAGCGGGAGGGGCTGGCCGAGCTTGTTGGCCGAGTGCCGTACGTATCCGGCGATGGTGGCCCAGTCCTCTTCGGTCCGGTAGGCGTAGGGGTCCGGTTGCCCGTCGCCGACCCACACGCTGAAGTCGTCGCCGTGGTCGTCCATGATCCTCCTCGCCTGCGCGATCACTGGGGAGCGCCGATCGTAGTGGCGGCCGGTCCAGCGCTGGCCTCCCGCGGGTCGCAGACGCCCACGGACGGGACACAGGGGCCGCACGGGCCGCAACTCGGGAGGAACTGCGGCGGGGTGCATGCCTCCGCGGGCCCCCGGCCGTGCTCGGTCGCGATGTCGGCGATCTTTGGAGCAGCGCCCTGGGAGGCGCGGCCGAAGGCCCGCAGCTTGTCGCCACCGACGTGGTCGACGCCGAGGTCAGTCAAGTCCTGGGCCGCCTGGATGACGCGTTGGCCGGGGTTGACGGTGACGACCCCGCCGCGGATGGGCATGCCGAGGTCGATGGCTTTCTGGATGTTGCCGCGGGTCTTCTTGTGGGAGCCCTTGAGCCGGGTGAGGGCGTCGTGCTCGGCCGGGGTGTCGGAGTAATAGCTGGTGGCCAGCTTCACGCCGTACCGTTGGAACGCGTCCCACAGGGACTGCCGGATGTGGACCAGGTTGGAGAACACCTCGATCCGCAGACCACTGGCGTAGGCGTGCGCGATCAGCTCCTCAAGGCCGGGGTGGAGGGTGGGCTCGCCGCCGATGAACTGGACGTCGCGCGTACCCATGTCCGCCAGCTGGTCGATGACGAAGCGCCACTCGTCCACGTTCATGGTGCCGTGGGTGCCCTTTGGGGAGGAGTCGGCGTAGCAGCCGACGCACTCCTCCTGGCATTTGCCGGTCACCTCAAGCCACGCGAACTTGAGGGGAGTCCTCACGGGCGCTTCGGTGGTGATAGTCATGGGGTGCCTCCGATGTGTTGGGTGGAGGTGCTGCGACCCGTCCCGGCCGTGGTCCTCGAAGATGCGCGGCCGGGACGGGGGTCAGTGGGTGCCGAGGACGATGACGGTGAGGGTGCCGATCGCGATCAGGACGTACAGGAGCTGACGCGGCCACTCGTTCACCGCGCCGGCGCCTGCCGTTGGCGGCGTCGGGCTTGGTGCTCGTCCTCTTCGCGGAGCAGGGCGTCGATCGCGCGCGCGAGGGCGACGGACTTCGGCCAGTGGTCCTCGGGGGCGAGGCGGACCGCGGTGTCCCACGCGGCGAGGGCCTGCACGGCGGCCGGTGTCCGGCGGCCCTGGGCCTGGAAGTGGAAGCATCGGACCCCGTGGGCGACGAGGCTGCCCCCGTCGCTCAGGTACGCCACCCAGTCCGCAGCGATCGCGCTGTCCGGCGGCTGCCGGCGTGGGCGAGTACGTACGCCGCCTCCTGGGCGAGCCGCGCCTCCCGGCTCACTGCCGGCCCCGCCAGACCGGCTCGCAGGCCGGGTCCCGGCTGTCGTGCGCCCAGTCGGACGGCCGGGTCCCGGACGCGGAGTGCCGGATGAACTCCCGCCCGCCGGTCCGGATCGGGCGGTCACAGACGACGCAGATCTGCCCGGCCGCCGTCGCGGCGTTCACAGCTGCTCCAGGGTGTCCGGGGCCGCGGTGAACTCCAGGCCGCTCGCGTCGCGGATGTACGCGGTCCGGGTGTGCTTCGGGGTCCCGGCCACCGTGCCGATGTACTCCTCGACGACGGCCATCAACTCGCCCCCGTGTTGCGTCCGGGGGTCGCGGACCTGCTCGTGCAGCAGCGGGTGGTCAACGTGCCCGAATGCCTCGGCCGGACTGCTCTCGCGTACTTCCATCCCCATGCTCCCTACCGTCGTCAGCGGGTTGTGAGAACAGCCAACGGTGCGCGCCTGCTGTGGGACCATCTCCGATGCGGCATGCGAGTACGGGTATGCGCGCAGCGGGTAACGGCATATGCGGGCACCAGTCGCCACGTGAGAATGGGCCGACGTTGAGCATTTCGTCAGCGGTGAGGGAAGCGTCCCGCGCGAAGGATTACGGCAGAGTCATCGAACTGGTGCGCAAGAGTGCGCAGATGACGCAGATCCAGCTGGGGCAGGCGTGTGGGCTGTCGTAGTCCGCTGTGTCACGGTTGGAGAAGCGCGGTCCCGGGGCATACGCGACAGACGTACTGGCGATGGTGGCGACGCACCTCGGTGTCCCTGCCTCGCTGTTGGGCCTCGCGGACGTTGTGGGACGAGACGGGTACGAGCAGGTGGACCGGAGACAGTTCATGGGAGGGACGGCAGCGGCCGCTGCCGCGCCCGTCCTCTCCGCGCTGCCCGACCTGGGAGAGGGTGTCGGGCAGGCGGCGACGCTGCGCCTGGGTACGGCCTCGTACCGGCGCCTGGATGCGTCGACCCCGTCGCGGGAACTGGCGGAAGCAGTCCAGTCTCATCTCCGGCTCGTGCAGACCGTGAGCCGGGCGGCGACCGACGACCGGCAACGGGCTCGGCTGGCGGCCGTCGGCAGTGAGGCCGCGAGCCTGGTGGGCTGGCTGTCGTGGGACATGGGCGACCACGGATCGGCGCGCAACTGGTACGCCTCCGCGGTCAAGGCAGCGCGTGCCGCAGGGGAGCCGTTGCTGGCGGCCTACCAGGCCGGGAGCATGGCCCAGTTCGAGGCGGACGCAGGCAATGGAGTGCAGGCCCTGAACTGGACGCAGAAGGCCCGGGGTTTCCTGGACGCGCGCAGGCCGCCCGTCGCGGACGCGTGGCTCTTGTCGGTGGAAGCGGTGGCGCACGCCGCGGTTGGAGACGAGAAGGCAGCTGACCAGGCGCTGACCACGAGCCGGTCACTCGCCTCGCGGCTGGGGGCGGAGGACCCGGCGCCCTGGCCATGGGTGTTCCAGTTCAGCGAGGCCAAGGTCGCCGCGGCGCGGGTTGCCTGTGGGGCCCGATGGGGGCTGCCCGGCTGGGTGCTCGACGCTGACACGAAGGTACTTGCCACGGGGCACGCGAAGCAGCGCGCATTGTTGCTGCTGGACATCGCAGCCGGGCATCTGGCGGCGCGGCGCGTCGAGGCCGCCTTCGCCCTGGCTTCCAAAGCGTTGGACGCGGGAGTCCAGTACCGTTCGGGACGGATCGTGGACCGTGCGCGGACCGTCCGAAGGTCGTACCGCACCGCGTCACCGCCCAAGGTGGTCCGCGAGTTCGACGAGCGGCTGCACGACGTCTACCTGTAGGGGAGGGCGCGCCATGCGCGTGGGGATCACAGGGCACAGGGGATTGAACGCCCCGGTGGAGCAGCAGGTACGCGACCTCCTCCAGGCCGCGGTGCACAGCACCGATGACACCGACCTGGTGGGGGTCTCCTGCATCGCGGACGGCCCGGACAGCTGGTTCGCGGAGTACGTCCTGGCGAACGGCGGCCGCTTGGAGGTGGTGCTTCCCGCGGAGCAGTACCGCGAGAGCCTGCCCGAGGAGCACTGGCCCGCCTACGACCGGCTGATGAGCCGCGCGTCAGACGTGCACCGCACCGGCATGAAAGCCTCCGACTCGGCGGCGCACATGGCGGGCAGCGAGATCCTCGTCGGCCTGGTGGACGAGCTGCTGGCCGTATGGGACGGACAGCCCGCGCGCGGGTTCGGCGGGACGGCGGACGTGGTCGCGTACGCCGAGCGCACGGGCGTCCCGGTCCGCGTGCTCTGGCCCGAGGGCGCAAGCCGCTAGGTTCCGGGAACAGCGTCTTGGAAGCGACATCGGCCCGGCCGCGGGAAGCGGACGGGCCGATGTCATGTGCGCTCTGACCAGCAGCGCGGGGAGGATCCTCGGGCGCCCAGGATCAGGCGGCCTTGGTCTCCCAGAAGATGCGGTCGATCTCCGCGATCAGCTCAAGGGCCTTCTGGCCCGTCGCCGGGTCGTTCGACGCCTTGGCGGCCGAGAGGGCCTTCAGGGTGTCGTTGACCAGGGCGTGCAGCTGGGGGTACTTCTCGAAGTGCGGCGGCTTGAAGTAGTCGCTCCACAGCACCGACACGTGGTGCTTCGCGAGCTCCGCGCGCTGCTCCTTGATGGTGATGGCGCGCGCGCGGAAGTCCGCGTCGTCGTTGGCCTGGTACTTCTCCTGCACGGCCTTGACGGACTCGGCCTCGATGCGGGCCTGGGCGGGGTCGTAGACGCCGCACGGCAGGTCGCAGTGCGCGCTGACCGTGACCTTGGGAGCGAAGAAGCGGGAAAGCATGGGGGTGGGTCCTCCTCGTGATCGTCTTCTCAAGGGGGAGATTACTCCGTGAGAAAGCGGATTTCGCGGGCGGCCCCGTGGGCTTAGGACAAAAGTCCAGCGTCACGATGGGGGTGGTGAGCGAACGTACGGACGAAACCGGGAAGGTGTCACATGCACGTGCCGATCGGGATGGTGGAGGTGTACGGGCCCTCGATGGCCCCCACCCTGGACTCGGGCGACCAGGTGCTCGTCCACTACGGCGGCCGCGTGCGCCCCGGTGACGTCGTGGTGCTGCGCCATCCGCTCCAGCAGGACCTGCTGGTCGTCAAGCGGGCCGCCGAGCGCCGCCCGGGCGGCTGGTGGGTGCTCGGGGACAACGGGTTCAACGAGAGCGGGGACAGCGAGGACTACGGCGTCGTGCCCGACGAGCTGGTCCTCGGCGTCGGGCGGCTGCGCCTGCGGCCGCCCGCGCCCGGTCAGACCTCGCTGGCCGCGCGGGCGTCCTGGCTGGCCCGCGCGGTGCGCCCGCTCTTCCCGGATCCGTCCGCCTCCTCGCGCTTGCGGGCCCGGTAGGCGGCCACGTTGGCGCGGGTGGCGCAGCGGTCCGAGCAGTAGCGCCGGGACCGGTTGGTGGAGGTGTCGAGGTAGGCGTTGCGGCACGGCGGCGCCTGGCACAGGCCCAGCCGGTCGGCGCCGTACTCCGTCAGGTGGAACGCCAGGCCCATCGAGGCGATCGCGGCGTACCCGGCCGAGGCGTTGGACGGGTGGTCGGCGAGGTGCATGTGCCAGTTCGGCGCGCCGTCCGGGCCGAGCGTCTCGTGCCCGGAGATCTGCGGGCTCACCGGGAACTCCATCAGCAGCGAGTTCAGCAGGTCCACCGCGAGGACGTGGTCGCCGGAGTCGGCGGCCTCGAAGATCGAGCGCAGCCGGCCGCGGACGTTGCGGAAGCGGGTGACGTCCGCGTCGGTGACCCGGCGGGCGTCCTGTGTGCTGGCGCCGAACAGTGCCCGCGCCGCGTCGGCGGAGGTCAGCGCGTCCGTGCCACGGGCCGGCTCCTCGGTGTTGACCAGGCGCACGGCGTAGTCCGAGTAATGGGCCAGTTCCACTTGTAGTCCTTACGGCTGCGGATTAGTGTGCGGGTGTGCCGTTCGGGTAACGGCTGATGCACCTTCGAGGGTATTACGTGTGGAGGGATTCGGTATGACGGACGCGGTGACCGGAACCGACTGGCAGGCCTGGCAGGACAGCTGGGACCGACAGCAGGAGTGGTACCTCCCGGACCGCGAGGAGCGCTTCCGGGTCATGCTGGACATGGTCGAGGCGGTCGTCGGCACGGCGCCCCGGGTGCTGGATCTGGCGTGCGGTACGGGAAGTATCACGGACCGCGTCTTCAAACGGTTCCCGGATGCCACCAGTACGGGCGTCGATCTCGACCCCGCCCTGTTGACCATCGCCGAGGGCCACTTCGCGGGCGACGACCGGGTCACCTTCGTCACCGCGGACCTCAAGGACCCCGACTGGGCCGCGCGGCTCCCGTACGACCGCTACGACGCCGTCCTGACGGCCACGGCCCTGCACTGGCTGCACAGCCCGCAGCTCGCCGTCCTCTACGGGCAGCTCGCGCCCTTGGTGCGCCCCGGCGGCGTCTTCATGAACGCCGACCACATGCCCGACCCGGCGACCCCGCTCCTCAACGCCGCCGACCGTGCCCACCGCCACGCGCGCATGGACCGGGCCCGTGCCGCGGGCGTGCTCGACTGGGCTGAATGGTGGGCCCTGGCCGCCGCCGACCCGGTGCTCGCCGAACCCACGAAGAAGCGCTACGAGATCTACGGCGAGCACGCCGACGGGGACACCCCGGACGAGGCCTGGCACGCCCGCACCCTGCGCGAGGCGGGCTTCTCGGAGGCCCGTACCGTCTGGCGCTCCCCGTCCGACGCGCTGGTCCTAGGACTGAAGTAGGAAATCCAGGACCGCGAGGTCCGGAGCACGACGGAGAGGGGCGGTACGGGAATCCCGTACCGCCCCTCTCGCACGTCGTGCGGCGCTTACAGCACCTTGGACAGGAACGCCTTCGTCCGGTCGTGCTGCGGGTTGCCCAGGACGTCGCGCGGGTTGCCCGCCTCGACGACCACACCGCCGTCCATGAACACCAGGCTGTCGCCGACCTCGCGGGCGAAGCCCATCTCGTGCGTGACCACGATCATGGTCATGCCCGATTCGGCCAGGTCCCGCATGACGTCGAGGACGTCACCGACCAGCTCCGGGTCGAGCGCCGAGGTGGGCTCGTCGAAGAGCATCAGCTTCGGCTCCATGGCCAGCGCACGGGCGATCGCCACGCGCTGCTGCTGGCCGCCGGAGAGCTGCGAGGGGTAGTTCCCGCCCTTGTCGCCCAGGCCGACCCGGTCGAGCAGCTTGACGGCGCGCGCCCGCGCGACCGCCTTGCTCTCGCCCTTGACCATGACCGGGGCTTCCATGACGTTCTCTATGGCCGTCATGTGCGGGAACAGGTTGAAGCGCTGGAAGACCATGCCGATGTCCCGGCGCTGGGCCGCGACCTCGCTGTCCTTCAGCTCGTAGAGCTTGTCGCCCTTCTGGCGGTACCCGACCAGCTGGCCGTCCACATAGAGCCGGCCGGCGTTGACCTGCTCCAGGTGGTTGATGCACCGCAGGAAGGTGGACTTGCCGGAGCCGGACGGGCCGACCAGGCAGAACACCTCGCGGGGCGCGACTTCGAGGTCGATGCCCCGCAGGATGTGGGCGGCGCCGTAGGACTTGTGCACGGCCTCGGCTTTGACCATCGGCTGGGCGGTCACTTCGCCACCTCCGTCTCCGTGCGGCGGAACATGTTCAGGTTGGCGCGCAGCCGCTGGAACGGCGTCGGCGGCAGGCTGCGCAGCGAGCCGCGCGCGAAACGGCGCTCCAGGTAGTACTGGCCGACGCTGAACACGCTGGTCAGGGCGAGGTACCAGATCGAGGCGACGATGAACATCTCCATCACCGCGAACGAGGTGGCCGCGATGTCCTGAGCGGCCCGCAGCAGGTCGGCGTACTGCACGGCGACGACCAGCGACGAGGTCTTGAGCATGTTGATGAACTCGTTGCCCGTCGGCGGCACGATCACGCGCATCGCCTGCGGCAGCACGACCCGGCGCATCGTCTGCGTGCGGGTCATGCCCAGCGCGTGCGAGGCCTCCGACTGCCCCTCGTCGACCGACTGGATGCCGGCCCGGACGATCTCCGCCATGTACGCGCCCTCATTGAGGCCGAGACCCAGCAGGGCGGCCAGGAAGGGGGTCATGACCTGGGTCATCTCGTCCTTGTAGAACCCGAGGTTCAGGATCGGGAAGATCAGGGCGAGGTTGAACCAGATGAGCAGCTGGACGTAGACCGGGGTGCCGCGGAAGAACCAGATGTAGAACCAGGAGATGGTGCTGGTCACCGGGTTCTTCGACAGCCGCATCACCGCGAAGGCGACGCCCAGGACCAGACCGAGGGCCATGGCCGCGACGCTGATCAGGACCGTGTGCCACAGGCCGCTGAGGATGCTCGCGTCGAACAGCTTCTCGGGGACGGTCTGCCAGCGCACGTTGCCCTGGGAGAACGCGTAGATGATCGCGCCGAAGAGGACGAGGGCGATGATTCCGCTGACCCAGCGTCCGTAATGCCGGACGGGGATGGCGCGGATCATCTCGGGAGGGACGGACCCGGCCGGCGGGGTGTCCGCCGGTCCGGGGACCTTTTCGAGCTTGTCAGTCACAGTGACTGCCCTTCAGTGCTGCGTGGGGGTCACTGACCTGCGTTGACCTGGGCCTTGGTGACGGCGCCGGAGGCCGCGTTCCACTTGTCGAGGGCGGCCTTGTAGGTGCCGTCCTTGATGATCGCGTCGATGGCGGCGGACAGGGCGTCGCGCAGCTCGGTGTTCTTCTTGTCGATGGCGATGCCGAAGAGACCGGCGTCACCGGGGTTGGCGACGGCCTCGAAGTCGTTGCCGCCGCCCGCGGTCTGCGCGATGTACGCGGCGACCGGGGAGTCGTTCAGGTCGGCGACGGCGCCGCCGGCCTTCACACGGGTCTGCGCCTCGGCGTCGGTGTCGAAGGCCTCGATGGAGAGCTTCGGCTTGCCGTCCTTCTCGCACTTGGCGCTCTGGTCCTTGGCGGACTGCTCGTACGTCGTGCCGCGCTGGACGGCGAGCTTCTTGCCGCACAGGTCGTCGAGGGTCTTGATGCCCTCGGGGTTGCCCTTCTTGACCAGGATGCCGGTCGAGGCGGTGAAGTAGTCGACGAAGTCGACACCGTTACCGGTCTTCTGGCCCTTGTCGTCGAGGCCCTGCTGGCGGGCCTTGGTGTCGCTCATGGAGGACATGACGACGTCCGTGCGGCCGGTGGGCAGGCCGCCCAGCAGCGTGGCGAAGGTGCCGGAGGTGAACTCGAACTTCACACCGAGCTGCTTGCCGAGGGCGGCGGCGATGTCGGGGTCGACACCGACGATCTTCTCGCCCTCCTTGAACTCCATCGGGGCGTAGGTGGCGTCCGTGCCGACCTTGATCACGCCGGCGTCCTGGATCTTCTTCGGGAGCTTGGAGAACAGCGGGGCGCTGCTCGTCTTGCCGCCCGTGTCCGAGCCCTTGTCGGTCTGGTCGCCACACCCGGTGAGGATCAGGGCGCCGGCGACCGCGATCGCGCCGACCGCGGCGATCCGGGACCGGGCGGCAGTCGTACGGCGGGTGGTGCTTGCGGTCATGAGCTGGTTCCTCCGACAGGGGTGGAAAAGCATCCGATGGCGGTCCGGCACGCAGCTTCGAGTGTCGCGACCTTGTGTGATTACGGCATCTTGCCATTCGGACTGACGCATTCAGGCTGCTCATCAGGTCAAAATCCCATAACGGGCGACCCCGGCAACCCAACATCGCTGCGGACAAGGGGTGTCACAGCGGGACTATGCGCCGTCCGGGGCCCTCTTTACCGGAGTTTTTGCGGTCCGTCTCGGGTACTGGACACAGACTCTTGGACTTTTCGCCAAAACCAGGACAAGAGGCTTATGGTCGAGCAGGAATCGACTCGTCTGGGTGAGCGTTCTTCGGGTAGAACAGATCCTTACACCCCTCATCCGGGGCTCAGGGCGCGCGTGCGGCGCGCCCGCGCGTACGAACCTCCCCCTTCGCGGAGACGGGCCAAACCGTCGATGCGGAGTACGGACGCGGTGCCCGCCCACCCCTTAACCAGGAGTGGTCACCCTCAACGATTCAAAGACTTAAGGGGTCAAGAAAGTGGCAGCGGAGATCGTCAATCCTCGCAGCGACAGCGTTACGGACAACAACCCGGATGCCGTGTTCGCGCTCCACCGGGGCGGCAAGATGGCCATCGTGGCCACCGTCCCCGTCCGGGACAAGGACGACCTGTCCCTCGCATACACGCCCGGCGTGGCCAAAGTGTGCACCGCCATCGCCGAGCAGCCCGACCTGGTGAACGAGTACACCTGGAAGTCCAACGTGGTCGCCGTCGTCACCGACGGTACGGCCGTGCTCGGACTCGGTGACATCGGGCCGGAAGCCTCCCTCCCCGTGATGGAGGGCAAGGCCATCCTCTTCAAGCAGTTCGGTGGTGTCGACGCGGTCCCGATCGCGCTCGCCACCAAGGACACGGACGAGATCATCGAGACCATCGTCCGGCTCGCCCCCTCCTTCGGCGGGGTCAACCTGGAGGACATCTCGGCGCCCCGCTGCTTCGAGATCGAGCGCCGCCTCCAGGAGCGCGTGGACATCCCGGTCTTCCACGACGACCAGCACGGCACCGCCATCGTCACGCTGGCCGCCCTGCGCAACTCCGCCAAGCTCACCGGCCGCACCCTCGCGGACCTGCGCGCCGTGATCTCGGGCGCGGGCGCGGCGGGCATCGCCATCGCCAAGATCCTGGTGGACGCGGGCATCGGTGACGTCTGCGTCACCGACCGCAAGGGCGTCGTCTCCGCCGACCGCTCCGACCTGACGGACGTCAAGGCGGAGATCGCGGGCCTCACCAACAAGACCGGCCGGACCGGATCCCTGGAGGACGCCCTCGCCGGCGCCGACGTCTTCATCGGCGTCTCCGGCGGTACGGTCCCCGAGGCCGCGGTGGCGACGATGGCGAAGGACTGCTTCGTCTTCGCCATGGCCAACCCGAACCCGGAGGTCCACCCCGACGTCGCGCACAAGTACGCGGCGGTCGTGGCCACGGGCCGCTCGGACTTCCCGAACCAGATCAACAACGTGCTGGCGTTCCCCGGCATCTTCGCGGGCGCCTTCAAGGTCCGGGCCTCCCGGATCACCGAGAACATGAAGATCGCGGCCGCCGACGCCATCGCCGGTGTCGTCGCGGACGGTGAGCTCACCGCCGAGTACGTGATCCCGTCGCCGTTCGACACGCGCGTCGCGGAGGCCGTCACCGCGGCCGTCGCCGCCGCGGCCCGCGCGGACGGTGTGGCCCGCCTCGCCTGACGGCGCGAGCGGTACTGGGCAGTAGTACGCGGAAGGCCCCGCCGGAACGATCCGGCGGGGCCTTCCGCGTACCCGTGAGACGTACGGGACGTACGGGACTACTCGTCCTCGTCGTCCTCGTCGTCGAGCCGGGCCAGCCAGGTGGCCAGCCGCTCGACCGGGACCTCGAAGTCCGGGTTCAGGTCCACGAAGGTGCGGAGCTGCTCGGCGAGCCACTCGAAGGTGACCTCCTCCGCGCCGCGCCGCTTCTCCAGCTCCTCGATGCCGCGATCGGTGAAGTACAAGACAGGCTCCGTGCGTGATGGTGGTGTTTCCCGGCCAGGATAATCCGCTTCGGCCGGACACCTCCCGCCGGGCAGCGGGCGGCGATAGCCTGGATGACCTCAACACGCTTGGCGGACGCGGCCGTTGGTTGCCGCTGGGTGCTGATTCACCGGGACCGGGGGCGGGGGATGGCGGACGGGCGCACGGGCGACTCCGCGCGCGCCTTCGAGCTTCTGGAACCCCTCGTCCAGGCCGCGACCGTACGCGTCCACGCCCCGCCGAACGGGTATGAGGACCCTGGGACCGGTGCCACCTGGGGGAGCGGGTTCTTCATCGCTCCGGGCTGGGTCCTGACGTGCGCGCACGTGGTGGGTGAAGGGGGCGGCGGGATGCGGCTGGCGGGGCGGGAGGTCGGCATCACCTTTTCCTCCGGCGCGGACGGCGCCACCGGCACCGTCGCCGGGCGCGTGGAATGCGTACTGCCCGAACGCCTGGAACAGCGCAGGCCGGCCGGGCCCGGCCTGTGGGAACTGCCCGACCTCGCGCTCGTCCGCGTCCTGGCCCCCGTCTCGCACGCCTGCGTCTGGCTCACCGACCGGGCCAGGCCCCGCTTCGACGAGGTCGCCTACTTCGGCTGCACCGAGGACCTCGGCACCCCCGAGATCACCGGCCGCACCACCCGGCTGCGCGGCACCGCGGGCAACGGCGCCGCCATCCGGCTCGGCGCCGAGGACGAGATCGAGCACGGCATGTCCGGCGGACCCGTCGTGGACCTGGCCCGCGGCGAGGTCGTCGGCGTGGTCAAGGCGCGCGCCCGCGGCGGCGGCGGACTCGCCGTCTCCGTCGTCCAGCTGCGCACCCTGCCGATGTCCGCCAAGAGCCGGATCGGGCTCTACCGCCGGGTCATGCAGGCCCATGACCTGCACCACTACGACCAGCACCTCAGCGATGTCGACAACCGGCGCACCTGGACCGACGCGCACGACGAACTCCCGCGCCCCGACCCCGACCCCTACGGCGGCCGCCAGCGCCTCACCCCCGGCGAGCGGACCACCCTGTGCGGACTGCTGGCCGAGCTGCCGCCGCCCGGCTCTTCCGAGGCCGTACGGGTACTGGCCGAGGCGGCCCGCGGGGAGGAGCCGGACCCCGGCCCGCTGGCCCCGCTGAGCTGGCGCGACGGGCTCGGCCTGCTCTACGACCCGCCCGGCGGGGTCAGCGAGGCCGCCGCCATGCTCCGCTACGCCACCGACGTCAGCGTCGCCGAACACCGCGAGCCGCCCGCCCCCGGCGCCGACGAGGAGCTCTGGGACTGGGTACGGGCCACCGCCGAGCGGCTGTGGCGGCCCCTGCGCCGGGAGCTGGGCGAGCGGCACGAGCGGGGCCTGGCCGAACGCGACGCGGAGCGCGAGCGGCGCCGGCTGGCCGCCGCCGGGCAGGCCGTCCGGATCGGGCCCGCCCGCGCCGCCGAGGTCCTCCCGCCCGGCCCCTCGGCGCTCCTGGAGGTCTGGGCGCACAGCTGGGAGGCCGTCTACGACTGGCGGGTGTCCGTGCTCCTGGGCCCGGAGCACCTGAGCCCGGTCGAGGCCGGGGAACGGGCCACCCTCGCCGCCCTGCCCGAGGTGCTGCGGGCCCCGCTCGCCGAGGCCTTCCGGCGCTGCGACACGCACGAGGGGGCCGCGCTGCTGGAGGCCGCCGTCGCCCCCGAACTGTTCACCCTGCCCATCGACGCCTGGGTGGTGACGGGCACGGCCCCGCTCGGCGCCCAGCGCCCCGTGGTCTTCCGCCACCCGCCCGGCGCCGGACCGCAGGGCGCGCAGGCCCACCGCAGGGCCGACCGCTGGGCGCGGGTCCAGGCCGGGCCGCTGCTCGACGAGCGGGCCGACTGCGACCGGGGGCGCCGACGCACCCCCACCTACGCGTGGCTCGACGCCCAGCCCGACAACACCGTGCCCGTGCACTGCCGGGCCGCGGACGCCGACCCCACCCTCGGCTCGCTGCACCTGGCCCACCGCGCCGGGTACGGAGTGGTGCTGTGCCGAAGACCCCCGGCGGACCCGGCGCTGCCGTGCGCGCCCTTCCACCGCGGGCTGCGCGAGGAACTCGCCGACGCGGGGCGCGGCGCCGGGCTGGCGCTGCGGCTCCAGTCCCTGCGGGGACGGGCGCACGGGCGGGACCCCGACGCCTACTGGGCCGCCGGGCTGGGGCTGGTCTGGGACGACCCGGGGCGGCCGCTGCCCGACGACGAGCCGCTGCAAGGGGATCTGTGAGCGGGCCGGGACGCATCGGGGACACCGCGGGGACGCCGGAACACGGGAGCGGGGAGCGGGCATGAGGGGAGAGCGACCATGAACGACGAGTGGCTCATCTACCGGGGGATCGGCGAACCCCACGACGGGATCGACGCCCTGCCCGACCCGCCGCCGTGGCGGGACTTCGACGGCGGACCCGTCATCGAACCGGGCGCCGTGGCCGCGGCGGCCGACAGCGCCGCCACCCGGCGGCTCGGCGCCCACCGGCACGCCGCCGAGATGCACCGGCCCGAACCCGAGGAACTCGAAGCCATCAACGCCGCGTTGTACCTGCGCCGCCCCCTGCTGGTCACCGGATATCCCGGCACCGGCAAGTCCACGCTCGCGCACGCCGTCGCCCACGAGCTGAAACTCGGCCGCGTCCTGCGCTGGCCCGTGGTCTCCCGGACCGTCCTCCAGGAGGGGCTCTACCGCTACGACGCCATAGCCCGCCTCCAGGACGTCCAGATCGCCGCGGGCGGCGGCGAACCCGGCGGGACGCCCGGCATCGGCAAGTACATCCGGCTCGGCCCGCTCGGGACCGCGCTGCTGCCCACCGACCGGCCTCGGGTGCTGCTCATCGACGAGCTGGACAAGAGCGACATCGACCTGCCCAACGACCTGCTGAACGTCCTGGAGGAGGGCGAGTTCGCGCTCCCCGAGCTGGAGCGGGTCGCCGACCGCGAACCCGAGGTGCAGGTCCTCACCGACGACGGCGCGAAGGTGAGCGTCCGGGGCGGCCGGATCCGCTGCCGGGCCTTCCCCTTCATCATCCTGACCAGCAACGGCGAACGGGACTTCCCCGCCGCCCTGCTGCGCCGCTGCATCCAGCTCAAGCTCGGCCAGCCCGGCGAGAAACGGCTCGCCACCATGGTCAGGGCCCACCTGGGGGAGGAGGCCGCCGCGCTCGGCGCCGACCTCATCCGGGAGTTCCTCAGCCGCTCCCAGACCGAACTCGTCGCCGCCGACCAGCTCCTCAACGCCATCTACCTCACCCACTACGCGGCGCCGCCCACCCGGGAGGACCTCGCGGACCTGCTCATCCAGCGGCTCGACCGTTCGAGGTGAGGGCCCGTGACCGCCGGCGTCCCCGGCCCCCCTCCGCCCGGCCCTCCACCGACCGGAACGCGCGAGCCCACCGCGAACCGTGAGCCCACCGCGATCCGTGACCTGGCCGCTCTGCTGCGCGCCGCCGGGCTCGACCCCTCCGCCGAAGAGCTGGCCGACGCGCTCTGGCTGGCCGGGCGGACCCGGGCGGCGGCGCGGACCGCCGGATCCGCGGCCGGGACGGACGGGACGGACGAGACGGACGGGGCGGAGGGGGCCCGGGAGGGTGCGGCGGACGACGGGCGGGACGGGGCGGGCGGGGACAGCGGCACGGGGGAGCCGGGTCCGGACCCGGAGCCGGGGCCCGAGGCGCCGCCCGAGGAGGATCCCGTCGGCCTGTACGTCCCCGGGCGGCCGGGGTCGTACGGCGCGGGGCAGCGGATACCGGAAGTCGATCCGGAACCCACGGGCGGGAACGCGGTACCGGTCCGGGTGCCGACGGCGGCCGCGCTGCCGCGGATCCTCGACATCCAGCGGGCCCTGCGCGCGCTCCAGCGCCGCCGACCGCCCGCGCCCCGGGCCCGTACCGTCCTGGACGAACCCGCCACCGCCGAGGCCAGCGCCCGGGCGCTGGGCCTGGCCATCCCGGTGATGCGGGCCGAAACCCGGCGGGAGAGCACGATGCGGTTGGTCCTGGACGCCTCCCCGTCGATGGCCGTGTGGCACGACATGTTCGACGAGCTGCGCGCGGTGTGCGAGCGGCTCGGCGCCTTCCGCGACGTCCAGGTGCACTACCTGCACCGGCGCGCCGACGGCGCCCCCGCGCTCGGAACCGGATCGGAACCGGAACCGGAGGCCCGGATGCGGTCCGCGGAACTCCTGCGCGACCCGACCGGCCGCGGGCTGACCATGGTCGTCTCCGACTGCGCCGGGCCGCTGTGGCGCGAGGGCGAGGCGCAGCGGCTGCTGTACCGCTGGGCGCAGTGCACGCCCTGCGTGGTCGTCCAGCCCCTGCCGCAGCGGCTGTGGGGCCGCAGCTGGCTGCCGACCGAGCGGGGCACGCTGGCGCGCGGCGAGGGGGGCGAGGGGGGCGAGCCGCACCTGGAGTTCCGCTCCGACCGGCCGCCGCGGCCGGGCCGGCCCGCCGGCGGGCTCACCGTGCCCGTGCTGCCGCCCAGCGCCCCCGCGCTCGGCGCCTGGGCCCGGCTGGTCGCCGGGCTGGGCAGCGGGACCGTACCGGCCGAGGTGGGGCGGGTCCTGGCCGACCACCCGGCCGCGCCGCCACCCCCGCCGCGGGCCGTGCGGCCGCCGCGCGAACTGGTGCGCCGCTTCCGCTCCTCGGCCTCGCCGCGCGCCGTCCAGCTCGCCGTGTACCTGTCGGCGACCCCGCTCGCGCTGCCCGTGATGCGGCTGGTGCAGCGCACGATGCTGCCCGACTCGGAACCCTCCGACCTCGCGGAGGTGCTGCTCAGCGGGCTGCTGCGGCGCAGCGGTCCGGCGCCGGGGCAGTGGTACGAGTTCGTGCCGGGGGTACAGGACGTGCTGCTCGGGCCGCTGGGGCGGGACGAGGCGGCCCTGGTGCTCAAGCACTGCTCGGAGTACGTACTGGCCCACTTCGGGCGGGGCGTACGGAACTTCCCCGCGCTCGCGGTCTCCCAGCTCACGGGGGTCCCGGCGACCGGAGCCGTGGCCGCTGACGCTCCCGTGACGGGGGAGCCGGAAGCGGACGGCGGGACCGGGGCGGCGGAGGAGCCGGGGCGGGTGCCCGCCCCGCGGCTGCCACAGGCCTTCGCTCAGGTCTCCGCCAAGGTCGTACGCCGCTACCTGCCCGGGCCGCCCGACGCGCCGCCCGGGGACGGGGAGCCGCCCCCCGGCGGCGCCGCGCCCGCACCCTCCCGGGCCTGGGCCGTACGCACCGCCCGGGACCGGCTCGCCGCCTTCGACCGCGACCGCGACGGCGGCCAGCGCGCCCTGTACGAGGCCGTCGCCGTGCTGCGGCGGGCCGTGACGGCGCCGCCGGGGCCCGCGGACCCGCCCGGCGAGGCCGAGTTCGAACTGGCCGGGGCGCTGCTGCGGCTCTGGGAGGTCCAGCGGGACCTCGAACTCCTCACCGAGGCGGAACGCACGGCGCGCACGGTGAGCGCGCTGCCCGGCATGGTCCGCGCCCGCGCGCTGCTGGGCCGGGCGCTGTACGAACGGGCCGTCGCCGCCCTGCCGGGATCCGGGCCGGAGGCGGCGGAGCTGCTGGCCGCCGCCGAGCGGGAGTTCGCGGCCGTGGGCGCGGTGGCCGGGCTCGACCGGGAGCTGCGCCTGGACTGCGCGATCCAGCGGGCCCGGACCCTGATGCGGCTGTGCGAACTGCACGACGACCCGGCGGCGCTGCGGGAGGCGCTGTCCGCGCTGGAGGTCTTCGACCGGCCGGACGGGGAGCCGGGGGCCATGCCGGACGGGGGGCCGGCGGGGGAGTCGGACGGCGGGCCGGGGGCCGCGCCGGACGGGGGGCTGCACCTGGCCCTGGGCCGGGTCCTGCTGGCCCTCGCGGACCGCGAGCCGGACCCGGCGGAGCGCACCGCCCTCGCGACCCGCTCCGCCACCCGCCTGACAGCCGGCCTGGCCACGCTCCTCCCGCCGCACCCGGACACCGGGCCCCGCCCGCCGGACCCGGGCCCGGCGGCCGGAGCCCCGGCCTCCCCCGTCGGGCGGGACGCGGGCGCGCCGCCCGGCGGCCCGGCCGCGCCTCCGGCCGAGGCCACGACCTCGTCCCCGTCCTCGGGCCAGACCCCGGCGGCTTCGCCGCGGCCCACGCCGGGCGCGCGGCCCACCACCGGCCCGAGCACGGCACCGGCGAGGGAGCAGCAGCCGTCGGGTTCCGGGGGAGGGGCCCGGGCCGGGGGCGCGGGGGAGCGGGGGTGGGTGCGGGTGGAGCTGGCCCGGGCGCTGCGGTACGTGCCGTGGCGGCTGGACGAGGCGCCCGGGGTGCTGGCGGCGGCGCTGGCCGACGCGGCCGGGGAGCCGGAGCTGCGGCTGGCGGCCCTGGTGTGCCTGGCCCGGGTGCACCGGGCGCGGTACGCGCGGGACGGACAGGACGGACGCGCCGGGGCTCCGGCGGACCTCGACGCGGCCGCCGACGCCTACGGCCGGGCCCGGCGGCTGATCCCCCGGGACGGGGAGGCCTACGGGGAACTGCTGCCCGAGTGGGGCGACGTACTCCTGGAGCGGGCCCGCACGCCCGGGGGGCGGCGGTTCGTCTCCACGGCGGTACGGGTGCTGCGGGACAGCCGCGCGGCGGTCCCACAGAACGACCAGCGCGCACCGGAGCGGCTGCGACGGCTCGCCGAGGGCCTGCGGCTGCGCCACTCCTACGAGGGCGACCTGGTCGACCTGCGCGAGGCCGAGTACCTGCTGGAGCTGGTGGTCCGGCACGCCCGCGGCCCCCTGGAACAGGCGCACGCCTGGCGCGAGCACGGCGACGTACAGCAGGAGATCCACGCCCAGACCCGGGCCGCCGACCGGCTCGACCGCGCGGCCGACTCCTACCGGCGGGCCTGGCGGGCCGCGATGGAGGCCGACCGGACCGCCGACCGCCAGGAGACCGCCGTACAACTGGCCGCCCGGGTGCAGGAACTGCGCGGCGAGGTGCTGGAGCGCCTCGCCCGGCCGCGCGCCGCGCTGGACGCCTACCGGGCGGCCCTGGAGCTGTGGCAGCGTCTGGGCGATCCCGCGCCCGGCACCACGGACCGGCGCGAGGCGGTGCGCGCGCGGGTGCGCGCGCTGGAGGCGGCCCTCTGACGTGCCTCGGCGCGCCCTCCCGTGACTGTTTCCACGCCCGGGCGGCGGGGAATGGGGAGTCAACCCATCCAGCACACGAGCGCACGAGGGCACGAGGGCACGAGGGCACGAGCGCATGAGCACACGGACATGCGGACACACGACACAACAGGGGGACAGGGAAACCATGGTGACGAAGCATCAGGAAGTGGTCGCACGCCGGTGTTCGGGACAGCTGCCGGACCTCTCCGGGCTCGATCTGGCCACGCTGCGGGGCATCGACCACCCGGTGCTGGCCGATGTGGTCGAGGGCATGGTGGAGCGCGTCACGCACCCGGCGGAGGTACTGAACGCCTTCGACTCCGGGGTCGACTGACCGGAGACCCCCAGGGGCCCAACCGGCAGAAAACGCCCCCTGGTTGACCACTTTCCGCCGTTAGCCGTACACATCCACCGGGCAGGGATGGACCGTCCGCAGCGGGAGGAAGTCGAATGAGGCAGACGACCACGCGCGACGCCGTGCTGCCCGCGCACCGCGTCCACGCGCCCTGGCCCTACACCCGGCTCGACGTTCCCGCGCTGCGCGCCGCAGGCCACCGGCCGTATCCCTTACGGCAGTTCGTCCTCAAGACCCGCAGCCGCTGCAACCTCGCCTGCACCTACTGCTACGTCTACTCGATGGCCGACCAGGGCTGGCGCGCCCAGCCGGTGGCGATGCCCGCCGCCACCGCGGCCCGCGCCGCCGAGCGGATCGCCGAACACGCCGCCGCCCACGCCCTGACCCGCGTCGACCTCGTCCTGCACGGCGGCGAACCGCTGCTGACCCCGCCCGCCGACCTCGCCGCGCCCGTCGAGGCGGTACGGGCGGCCCTCGCCCGCCGCTCCCCGGGCACCCGGGTCACCGCCACCGTGCAGACCAACGCCACCCTGCTCACCCGCGGCAGGCTGGAGGCACTGGCCGCCGCCGGGATCCGCGTGGGCGTCAGCCTCGACGGGGGGCTCCCGGCGCACAACGCCCGGCGCGTGGACCACGCCGGGCGCCCCGGCTTCGCCGCCGCCGCGCGCGGCCTGCGCCTGCTGGCCCGGCACCCGGAGAGCTACGCCGGGGTGCTGTGCGTGGTGGACGTGACCCAGGACCCGGTGGAGACGTACACCTCGCTGCTGGCCTTCGCGCCGCCCACCATCGGGCTGCTGCTGCCCCTGGCCAACTGGGCGGATCCGCCGCCCGGCGCGGCCCCGGGCGCCACCCCGTACGCCGACTGGCTGACCGCCGTCTTCGAACGCTGGTGGCACGACGGGGTGCGCCGGACCCGGATCCGGCTCTTCGAGGAGATCATCGCCCTGCTCCTCGGCCTGCCCGCCGCCAACGAATCGCTGGGCCTGGCCCCGGTCACCACCGCCGTCATCGAGGCCGACGGCAGCATCGAACAGGCCGACTCCCTCAAATCCGCCTACGAGGGCGCCGCCGCCACCGGGATGACCCTGGAGCGGCACAGCTTCGACGAACTCCTCGACCACCCCGGACTGGCCGCCCGCCAGCTCGGCCGGGCCGCGCTCGCCGCGGGCTGCCGCTCCTGCGAACTCGTCGAGGTGTGCGGCGGCGGCCACTACCCGCACCGCTACCGGCCCGGCCAGGGCTTCCGGCACCCCTCGGTGTACTGCGAGGACCTCCAGGTCCTCATCCGGCACATCGCGGCGGCCCTGCACCGGGCCGCCACCACCGCCACCACCAGCGCCGCGGAAACCAGCGCCACCGCCACCCCCACCGCCCGCGGCCCCGAGCGGGCCGCCTCGTGACCCGCCCCGCCCCCGGCACCCCGCCCGCGGCCGGCCCCTCCCCCCTCCCCGCCTTCGCCGTCACCTCCCACCTGCTGCGCGCCTTCTCCTCCACCGAGCCCGGCGCCGAGGGCCTCCGGCTGGTCCGCGACATCCAGCGCTCCAAACGCCTCGTCCTGCTGCGCGGGGTGCTCGACGCCGCCCCCGGCGGGGCCGACGGGGAGACCGGCCAGCACTGGGCCCTGCTGGAAGAGGCCGAGCGCGCCGCCCCCGGCGCCGTGCGCGACGTACTGCACTACCCGGCGACCGGGGCGTGGGCCGAGGAAACCCTGCGCCGCCTGCACGCGCCCCACGGACCCGCCCCCGACCTCGCGCACCTCGGGGCCCTCGCCGCCGCCGCGGCCCTGCGCGCCGGGGTCGACTTCAAGCTCACCCTGCGCCCGCTGCACGGCAGGCTGGTGCTGCCCACCCTCGGCCTGCTGCGCCCCGCCCGCCCCGGACCGGTCGCCCTCACCGAACGCTCCTGGGACCCCGCCGACCCCGCCGTCCTGGCCCTGCACACCCTCCCGGGCGGCCGGACCGCGCTGGACGACCTCGACCCGTACCGGGCGCTGGGCCACCCGGCGTCCGTACGCCCCGCCCGCAGGCTCACCCCCAAGGGGCACAAGCGCTGGGACATCCAGTGGACCGGCGCCCTCACCCTCCTGGAGCGCTACGACTCCACCCGGGCCGCGGAGATCGGCGAACTGCTGCGCACCCTCGTCCCGCTGGCCGGGGGCGCCCGCTCCACCGGCGCCACGCTGCCCGCCGCCGCCGGTTCCGTCCTGGTCCGCGGCCAGACCCCGCCCGCGCTCGCCGCCACCCTCGTCCACGAGGTCCAGCACGGGAAGCTGGCCGCCCTCGCCGACGTCCTCACCCTGCACACCGCCGACCGCACCCCCTGCTACTGGGCCCCCTGGCGCGGCGACCCCCGCCCGCTGGAGGGACTGCTGCACGGCGCGTACGCCCACCTGGCCCTGGCCGGCTACTGGCAGCGCGCCGCCCTTTACGGCGCCCGCGGGGCCTGGGCGCGGCACGCCCGCTGCCGGGCCCAGGTGGCCGCCGTACTGCCCGTGCTCCAGGGCGCGCGCGAACTCACCGTCACCGGCCGGGAGTTCATCGCCGGAATGGCCGCCGCCGAACGGGCCATGGACGATCTGCCGCCCCCCGGGGACCAGCACGCCACCGCCCGCCGGGCCGTGGAGCGCGAACGCCGCGCCTGGTGCGAGGAGCACCCCGAACTCGCCGCATTCGCCGTGACGTGACAAGGGCTGATCACCCGTCACCTGCGGTACCTTTTCAACCCCGTCCACCGCCCGGATTCCAGGGAGACGGCCGCATGACCACCGGTAGTCGGCACGAGCGCGACACAGCCGCGCAGCCGCAGCGCTTCGTCATCAGCTTCGCGGGGTTCAACCGCCCCTGGGCCGTGTGGATCGCCCACCGGCTGGAGGAACACGGCCACCGCGTCGCGCTCCAGCGCTGGGACCCGCAGAACAGCCCCGGACTGACTGAGGCCATGGACGACCTCGCCCGCGGCGGCCGGGTCCTGATGGTCCTCAGCGAGCGGTACTTCTCCGCGGGCACCCACACCGACGAGGAGTGGAACGCGGCGCTGCGCACCGTCACCGACACCCACCCCGGCCGGTTCGCCGCCGTCTGCCTGACCGACGCCCCGCTGCCCAGCGCCGTCGCCGCGCTGGAGAAGACCGACCTGTGGGGCCTGGACGCCTACGAGGCCGAATACCGGGTGCTGCGCAGGCTGGAGCTGCCCACCGAACGGATCGGCACCGAGACCGGCCGGCGCGGCCCCCGCTTCCCCAACGACCCGCCCGAGATCTGGGGCCGGGTCCCGCGCCGCAACCCCCGCTTCACCGGCCGCAACGACGTCATCGGCAAACTCCGCGCCGCCCTCACCGAGGCACCGCCGGGAGCCGCCACCGTCACCCTGCTCGGGCTCTCCGGCGTGGGCAAGACCCAGGTCGCCACCGAGTACGCCTACCGCTTCGCCTCCGAATACGACGTGGTGTGGTGGGTGCCCGCCGAGGACCGCCCCACCCTGCGCGAACGGCTCGCCGACCTCGCCCCGGCGCTGGGCCTGCCGCGCGGCGCGGGCAGTTACGGCGAGCAGATCCGGGCCGTCCTCGAAGCGCTGCGCCGCGGCGCCCCGTTCAGCCGCTGGCTGATGATCTTCGACGGGTGCGACAACCCCGACGACCTGACCGACCTGCTGCCCGGCGGCGCGGGCGACGTCATCATCACCTCCCGCAACCGCGAATGGGGCAACCGGCACACCAGCCTGGTCGAAGTCCCGCTCTACGCCCGCCCCGAGTCCATCACCTTCATCCGCCGCCGGGCCCGCCGCCTCACCGGCGACGAGGCCGACCAGCTCGCCGAGGCCCTGGAGGACTACCCGCTCGCCCTCGACCAGACCGCGGGCTGGCTCGCCGACTCCCCGCTGAGCGTGGGCGATTACCTCGCGCTGCTGCGCCGCAGGCTGGACTCCCGGGAGGCCGTCGCCGTCTCCGACGACTACCCGCTGCCCTTCCCGACCGCGCTCGCCATACTGCTCAACAACGTCCGGGAGAACTTCCCCGACGCCCTGGCCCTGCTGCGGCTGTTCGTGTTCTTCGCGCCCGGCCCGGTCCCGCTGCGGCTGCTCGGCGAGTTCCCCGCGGACGACGTACCCGAACAGCTCGCCGGACTGATCAACGACCAGGTCCGCTGGAACGCGGCCCTCAACAAGCTCGTGCAGTTCTCCGTCGTCCGCCTGGAGTACTCCGACCAACCCGTGGAAGAGGGCGGCGGCGGCCTGGAGACCGTCCAGCTGCACCGGATGGTGCACGGCATCGTCCGCGAGAACCTCTCCGAGGGCGAGGCCGAACCGCTCTCCCGCGCCGTCCGCCAGGTCCTCGCCGCGGCCGACCCCGGGCGGCCCTCCGACTCCCGGCTCTGGCCGAGGTACGCCGAACTCATCCCGCACCTCGACACCGCCGGAGTGCTCACCAGCACCAACCCGCGGATCCAGACCTTCCTGCTGCGCTGCCTGCGCTACCTCATCCTCGCCGGGGAGTACCGCAGCTGCCTGCGGCTGTGCGAACAGACCGACCTGGCCTGGCGGTCCATGCTCGGCGAGGACCACGACCGGGTGCGCGAGCTGAGCTACCAGTACGGCGGAGCGCTGCGCAACCTCGGCCTGTTCCGGCGCGCCGAGACCCTCACCAAGGCCGTCGCCGACCGGCTCGTCGCCGAACGCGGCGACCGCGACCTGGAAACCCTGCGGGCCACCAGCGCCTACGGCGGGGTCCTGCTGTGCATCGCCAAGTTCGAACCCGCCCGCGATCTGTTCGAGCACTGCCTGACCACCTACCGCGAACTCCTCGGCGAGGACGACTCCACCACCCTCAACGCCCAGAACAACCTCGCCGCCACCTACCGGCTCCTGGGCCGCTATCAGGAGGCCTACGACCTCGACCTGGAGACCCTGCGCCGCCGCGAGCGGATCCTGCGCCCCCATCACATCTCCACCCTCTCCTCCGGCATCGCCTGCGCCATGGGGCTGCGGCTGATGGGCCGCTACCGCGAGGCCCAGACCCGCCAGGAACAGGGCGTCAAGCTCAACAACCAGATCCTGGGCGTCAACCACCCGCAGACCCTGCGCGCCGAACACAACCTCGGCCTGTGCCTGCGCCGTTCGGGCGACATCCCCGGTGCGGGCACCCGGCTGCGGACCGTGTGGGAACGCGCCACCCGGGTCTTCGGCGCCGACTACCCGTGGACCCTGATGGTCGCCTCCGACTACGCCACCTACCTGCGCGAGTACGGGGACATCGAGGAGGCGCGGCGGATCTCCGAGGCGGTGGTCCGGGGCTACCAGTCCCAGCTGGGGCTGGCCCACCCGTACAGCATCGGTACGGTCGGCAACCTCGGCCTCGTGCTGAGGGCGCAGGGTGAGCGGGAGGAAGCCCTCAGCCTGTGCGAACAGGCCCTCGTCGGAATGCGCAACGCGCTCGGGGAACGCCACCCCTGGGCCCTCGGCAGCGCCCTCAACGCGGCGGGCTGCCGCAACATCACCGGGCGGCTCGACGACGCGGTCCAGCTGAGCCGGGACACGCTGCGGACGGCGGAACAGGTCCTCGGCCCCGACCACCCGATGTCCCTGAGCGCGCAGATCGCCCTGGCGGCGGACCTGCGGGCGCTCCAGCAGACCGACGAGTCCCGCAAGAACGAGGACGACGCGCTGAAGTCCCTGGCCCGGACCCTGGGCACGCAACACGTCCACACGGTCTCCGCCCGCCAACGAGTCCGCCCGTACTGGGACTTCGAACCCCAGCCGTAGGGGTCCGATCCAGCCTCGCCGGCGTTTGAGGCGCGGGTCCGGGCGGAGCCCGGTGCCCGGCGGAGCCGGGATCCTGGGGCTCCGCCCCAGACCCCGCGCCTCAAACGCCGGCGAGGCTGAATGGGCCCGGCGAGTCAGGGATGGCCTGGCAGGGCGGGGGGCGCCCCGAATGGCGGAAGGCCCGGACCCCGTGGTGGGGGCCGGGCCTTCCGGTTCAGCTCAGCGCAGCGACTAGGCCTCGAAGACCTCGTTCATCAGCAGCTGCTGCTCCGCCTGGTGGCGCTTCGCGGAGCCGACGGCCGGGGACGAACCGTGCGGGCGCGAGATGCGGCGCAGGCGCTCGCCCGCCGGGACCTCGGCGCCGACGGCCAGGTCCAGGTGGTCGATCAGGTTGAGCGCGATGAACGGCCACGCGCCCTGGTTCGCCGGCTCCTCCTGGGCCCAGATGTACTTCGCCGCGTTCGGGAACTTGGCGATCTCGGCCTGGAGCTCCGCACCCGGCAGCGGGTAGAGGCGCTCGATGCGGATGATCGCGGTGTCCGTGATGCCGCGCTTCTCCCGCTCGGCCTCCAGGTCGTAGTAGACCTTGCCCGCGCAGAAGACGACCTTGCGGACCGCGTTCGGGTCCACGGTGGAGTCGCCGATGACCGGGCGGAACCCGCCGGTGGTGAACTCCTCCGCCTTCGACGCCGCCGCCTTCAGACGCAGCATCGACTTCGGGGTGAAGACGATGAGCGGCTTGTGGTGCGGGTTGTGGACCTGCCAGCGCAGCAGGTGGAAGTAGTTCGACGGGAGCGTGGGCATGGCCACCGTCATGTTGTCCTGCGCGCACATCTGGAGGAAGCGCTCGGGACGCGCGGACGAGTGGTCCGGGCCCTGGCCCTCGTAGCCGTGCGGGAGGAGCAACGTGACGCCGGACGTCTGGCCCCACTTCTGCTCCGCCGAGGAGATGAACTCGTCGACGACCGTCTGCGCGCCGTTGACGAAGTCACCGAACTGGGCCTCCCAGAGGACCAGCGCGTCCGGACGGGCCAGCGAGTAGCCGTACTCGAAGCCCATGGCCGCGTACTCGGAGAGCAGCGAGTCGTAGACGTTGTAGCGGGCCTGGTCGTCCGAGAGGTAGAGCAGCGGGGTGTAGTCCTCGCCCGTCTCCCGGTCGATGAGGACCGCGTGGCGCTGGCCGAAGGTGCCGCGGCGCGAGTCCTGGCCGGACAGCCGGACCGGGGTGCCCTCCATCAGCAGCGAACCGAAGGCCAGGGTCTCGCCCATGCCCCAGTCGATGGTGCCCTCGTCGATCATCGCGGCGCGGCGCTGGAGCTGCGGCAGCAGACGGGGGTGGACGGTGACGCCCTCGGGGATGGTGACCTGCGACTCGGCGATCCGCTTGACGACGTCCTGGGAGATCGCCGTGTTCACGGTGACCGGGAACTCCTGCGCGACCTGGACGGGCGCGACCGGGGCGACCGCGGGCTGCGTGGCGGCCTCGCGGACCTCCGCGAAGACCTTCTCCAGCTGGCCCTGGAAGTCCTGGAGCGCCTGCTCGGCCTCTTCCAGGGTGATGTCGCCGCGACCGATGAGGGACTCGGTGTACAGCTTGCGCACCGAGCGCTTCTTGTCGATCAGGTCGTACATCAGCGGCTGGGTGAAGGCCGGGTTGTCGGACTCGTTGTGGCCGCGGCGGCGGTAGCAGATGAGGTCGATGACCACGTCCTTGTTGAACGCCTGACGGAACTCGAAGGCCAGGCGTCCGATGCGGACCACGGCCTCCGGGTCGTCGCCGTTCACGTGGAAGATCGGCGCCTCGATCATGCGGGCCACGTCGGTCGCGTACATCGACGACCGCGAGGACTCCGGGGCGGCGGTGAAGCCGACCTGGTTGTTGATCACGACGTGGACGGTGCCGCCGGTGCGGTAGCCGCGCAGCTGCGACATGTTCAGCGTCTCGGCGACGACGCCCTGGCCCGCGAAGGCCGCGTCACCGTGCAGGGCGACGGGCAGGACGGTGAAGTCCGTGCCGCCCTTGTTGATGATGTCCTGCTTGGCGCGGACGACGCCCTCCAGGACCGGGTCCACCGCCTCCAGGTGCGAGGGGTTGGCGACGAGCGAGACCTTGATCTGCTCGCCGTCCAGGCCGGTGAAGGTGCCGTTGGCGCCCAGGTGGTACTTGACGTCGCCGGAGCCGTGCATCGACTTCGGGTCGAGGTTGCCCTCGAACTCGCGGAAGATCTGCGCGTACGACTTGCCCACGATGTTCGCGAGGACGTTCAGGCGGCCGCGGTGGGCCATGCCGATCGCGACCTCTTCGAGGCGGGCCTCGGCGGCCGAGTCGATGACGGCGTCGAGCAGCGGGATGACCGACTCGCCGCCCTCCAGGGAGAAGCGCTTCTGGCCGACGTACTTCGTCTGCAGGAAGGTCTCGAAGGCCTCGGCGGCGTTCAGCCGGCGCAGGATGCGCAGCTGCTCCTCGCGCTCCGGCTTGGTGTGCGGGCGCTCGATGCGGTCCTGGATCCAGCGGCGCTGCTTCGGGTCCTGGATGTGCATGAACTCGACGCCGGTGGTGCGGCAGTACGAGTCGCGCAGCACGCCGAGGATGTCGCGGAGCTTCATCATCGACTTGCCGGAGAAACCGCCGACCGCGAACTCGCGCTCCAGGTCCCACAGGGTGAGGCCGTGCTCGGTGATGTCGAGGTCGGGGTGCTTGCGCTGCTTGTACTCCAGCGGGTCGGTGTCGGCCATGACGTGGCCGCGGACCCGGTAGGAGTGGATCAGCTCGAAGACGCGGGCGGCCTTCGTGACGTCGTCGTCGTGCGAGGCGTCGATGTCCCGGAGCCAGCGGACCGGCTCGTACGGGATGCGCAGCGCCTCGAAGACGTCGTCGTAGAAGCCGCTCTCGCCGAGCAGCATGTTCGCGACGACGCGCAGGAACTCGCCGGAGGCCGCGCCCTGGATGACCCGGTGGTCGTAGGTCGAGGTCAGGGTCATGACCTTGGAGATGCCCAGCTTGTTCAGGGTGTCCTGGGAGGTGCCCTGGAACTCGGCGGGGTAGTCCATCGAGCCGACGCCCATGATGACCGACTGTCCGGGCATCAGGCGCGGCACGGAGTGGACGGTGCCGAGGCCGCCGGGGTTGGTGAGGGAGACCGTCACGCCCGTGAAGTCGTCCATCGTCAGCTTGCCGACGCGGGCGCGGCGGACGATGTCCTCGTAGGCCTGCCAGAACTCGAAGAAGTTGAGGGTCTCGGCCTTCTTGATGCCGGCGACGACGAGCTGGCGGTCGCCGTTCGGCTTCACGAGGTCGATCGCCAGGCCGAAGTTGATGTGCTCCGGCTTGACCAGGGTCGGCTTGCCGTCCTTCTCCGCGAAGGAGTAGTTCATCGACGGCATGGCCTTGATGGCCTGCACCATCGCGTAGCCGATGAGGTGGGTGAAGGAGATCTTCCCGCCCCGGGCGCGCTTCAGGTGGTTGTTGATGACGATGCGGTTGTCGAACAGCAGCTTCACCGGGACGGCGCGGACGGACGTGGCCGTCGGCACCTCCAGGGAGGCGTTCATGTTCTTGACCACCGCCGCGGCGGGGCCGCGGAGCGTCACCAGCTCGGGGCCCGCGGGGGCCTCGGTGGCGGGCGCGGCCTTCGGGGCGGCGGCAGGAGCTGAGGGAGCGGCTGAGGGGGCGGCGGCGGCCGGAGCCGGTACCGGGGAGGTGACAGTCACAGCAGGGGCACCAGAGGGGGTGGCAGGAGCAGGGGCAGGAGCTGACACGGGCGTGGGCGCGGCGGCAGAGGTCGGCGCGGCGAGCGCCGCCCCCGTGGCGGCGTCGGCGGCCTGCGGGGCTACGGCGACGGGGGCGGCCTGTGCGGAGGCGCCGTCCGTCGTCGGGGACTTCTTGGGCTCTTCCGGCTTCGCCGCGGCGGCCACGCCACCCGGCTTGTAGTCGGCGAAGAAGTCCCACCAGGCCCGGTCGACCGAATTCGGGTCCTGGAGGTACTGCTGATAGATCTCGTCGACGAGCCACTCATTCGCGCCGAAGCCTGAGGCAGGGGTCTTCCCGCTCTCTGCTGATTCGGTCGTGGTGCTCGGGTTACTGGGGGACTGTGGCGACACGGCGGCAACCGCCCTCTTCCGCTTCACAAGGTATGGACAGCGGGAATAAAGGCTACGCCTCCCCGGCGGTCGGATGCAGACCGGGCGGGACTTCCGTCGTGCAGGTCACACCGAACGGCGGGTTTCGCGGGGTGGAATGGCGGGAAACACGCGTGGTTCGGGTAGGGCTCACCGTGGTTGCGGCCCCCTGGCTTCGCACCCCTGACGGACCCCGGGCCGGTGTGGCCGAGATCATGTCCTTCCCACTCGAACCCTACGTCAACACGTCGCCTACGAGCTGCCCGGAAGTGTGACAAGGATCCGGCAACCCCGAGGGGATTCGGCCACTCCGATGTGGCCTCCGTGCAGGCCGACGGCCCAGCGGGCGATCGCCAGGCCGAGCCCGGTGCCGCCGTCACCGCCCCCGGAGCTGCCCCGGTTGAACCGCTCGAAGACCCGCGGCCGCTCCGACTCCGGAATCCCCGGGCCCTCGTCCAGCACCTCCAGCGTCAGGCTCCCCGGCCCTTCGGCGCCCCGCGCCCGGACCGTCACCCGGCCGTGCGGCGGGCTGTGCTTGACCGCGTTGTCGATCAGGTTCGCCACCACCTGGTGCAGCCGCTCCGCGTCCGCGTGGGCCACCAGCTCGGGCGGGAAGACGTCCAGGTGCAGGTGGACGTCATTGCGGGTGTGCCCGCCGGAACCGGAGGCCAGCCCCGGCCGCCCGGCCGCCGCCAGCCCCGATTCCTTCAGCACGCCCGACAGGTACGGCCACACCTCGAAGGTGCGGGTCTTCAGCGGGACCACCCCGTTGTCCACCCGGGACAGGTCCAGCAGGGTCTCCACCAGCCGGCCGAGCCGCTCCGTCTGCTTGAGCGCCGTCCGCATCGTTTCCGGGTCCGCGGCCGAGACCCCGTCCACCACGTTCTCCAGCACGGCGCGCAGGGCCGCGATGGGCGTGCGCAGCTCGTGGGAGACGTTCGCGACGAGTTCCTTGCGGTGGCGGTCCACCGCCTCCAGGTCGTCGGCCATCAGATTGATCGTCGCGGCGAGATCGCCCAGCTCGTCGCGGCGGCCCGAGCCGCGCACCCGGCGGGTGAAATCGCCGTGCGAGATCGCCTTGGCCACGGTGGTCATCTCGTCCAGCGGCGCCGTCAGGCTGTGCGCCACGAACTGGGTGATCAGCATCGAGGCGATCACCGAGAACACCGTGATGAAGCGCACCTCGGTCGCCGTGCGCATGGCCACCATCAGCAGGCCCGTGGTGATGAAGACCGAGACCACCACCAGGGTGCCCAGCTTGGTCTTGATCGAGAACGGCGAATACGGCCGCAGGCCCGGCCCCGGCAGCCGCCCGCTCACGGCTGCGCCGGGGTCTCCAGGGCGTACCCGACGCCGTGGACCGTACGGATCCGCTCGGCGCCGATCTTGCGGCGCAGGGCCTTGATGTGGCTGTCGACGGTCCGGGTCCCGGAGGCGTCCGCCCAGTCCCACACCTCCGCGAGCAGCTGCTCCCGCGAGAGCACCGCGCGCGGGGTGCCCGCCAGGCAGACCAGCAGGTCGAACTCGGTCGGCGTCAGGTGCACGTCCTCGGCCTGCACCCGGACCCTGCGCTGCGCGTGGTCGATCTCCAGGTCGCCCAGGCGCAGCGTGGAGCCCCGCGGCGCGTGGGCGGCGATCGCCGCCCGCTCCACGCGGCGCAGCAGGACGTGCGCCCGGGCGGCCAGCTCGCGCATCGAGAACGGCTTGGTCATGTAGTCGTCGGCGCCGACCCCGAGGCCGACCAGCAGGTCCGTCTCGTCGTCGCGCGCCGTGAGCATCAGGACCGGCACCGGCCGCTGTGCCTGCACCCGGCGGCAGACCTCCAGGCCGTCGAATCCGGGCAGCATCACATCGAGGACGAGCAGCTCCGGCAGCCAGCTCTCGGCGGCCGCGACGGCCGCGGGCCCGTCCGCGGCGGTCTGCACCTGGAACCCTTCGGCGCGCAGCCGGGCGGCGATGGCCTCGGCGATCGTGCGGTCGTCCTCGACGACGAGGACCCGCCGCTGCGCGCCGGGGGTGGCGGGTGACGCCGCGGCCCCGTTGTGGGTGGTGTGTGTCTGATCCATGTCCCGCCCCGGTAGTCCGACGGGGGACCCGTGAAGATCCCGCGTGATGGGGTGCAGCGTAGAGGAGGCTCCGGGTCCCGGCTATGACGGGTTCAACGCGAGGTGGACGACGTCCGGGACACCTCGGGCAACCGGCACCTCTTCCGTCCGTACCGAGCTGAATCCGGCATTCCGCATGGCTTCTTCGAACGCGGCGGACGGCTGTGCGGACCATACGGCGAGCACCCCGCCCGGGGTCAGCCGGGCCCGGCAGGCCGCCAGCCCGGCCGGGGAGTACAGACCGCGGTTGTCGTCGGTGACGGTCCAGTCGGGGCCGTTGTCGATGTCCAGGCAGAGGGCGTCGTAGGGCCCGGAGGCCGGGTCGCCCAGATGTGCGACCAGATCCGCGCGGACGATCTCGACCCGCCGGTCCGCCAGCGCGGGGCCGGAGACCGTGTCGAGGGGCCCGGAGCGGTGCCAGTCGATGACCGCCTCCTCGCGCTCGACGACGCTGATCCGCCCCCAGTGCTCCTGGGCCGCCGCGTGGGCGAGGGAGAAGCCGACGCCGAGGCCGCCGATGAGCAGGGCGGGACGCGCGCGGCCGCCGGGGACGGCTGGGTGCGCGCGGCTGCCGGGGACGGCCACGCGGGCGGCGTCGACGAGGAGCCGCTCGGAACGCCCGTCGGAGGTGTCCATGAGGAAGCAGCCGTTGGCGATGATCTCGTACGTCGCGCCGCGGCGGCGCAGCACGACCTCGCCGTACGGGCCCTGGCGGCGGTCGACGGTGACGGGCGCGGTGGTGCCGGCATCGGCGACGGTGGCGTGGGCTGACATGGGCGGATCCTCTCCGTGACCGGCCGGTCACTCGACCGCACAACGAAGCCCCGCCGGTGCGGGTTCCACCGGCGGGGCGTTGTTCGTGAGGTCCACCCTGCGGGGGCGGCGTCAGAGGCTGAGGCCGTGGCCCGCGGGGAAGACCGGGTCCACGGTGTCGTTCGGCACGTCCGGCCGGGACGCGGCCACGGCGGCCATCGAGCGCGGCAGTTCGAACGGCAGCCGCCCCTCGGCCCGCGCCCGCCCGAAGGCCACGTCCAGCAGCGCCGCGTCGGCCGCGCCGTAGTCCGCGACCAGCGCCGCCGCCCGCTCGGCGATCTCCGGGAGGACGGCCGCCCGCTCCAGGTTGACGCACACCAGGGTCGCCGCCGCGTCGAGCAGGGCGAGGATCCCGGCCAGCTCCGGCTCCGGGAACGCCAGCGAACCGGAGTGGAAGAAGGACTCGAACACGTTCTCGCGGGGTTCGTACGGCGTCCGCAGGCGCAGCACCGCCAGGTCCGCCTCCGCCGGATCGGCGACCACGTCCCCGTACGCCGCCGCCACCTCCGGGTCCATGTTCTCGACGTACAGCTTCGGCCGGCCGGAGAGCGGCAGCAGGCCGCGCCCGTTGGTCAGGACGGTCAGCGAGCGCCGCTGGGCCGCCGCGCCGAGCGCCGTGAAGTCGGCCCGGCCGACCGTTGCCTCGGCCAGGTCGGGGTCGACGTACGGGTTCTCGAACAGGCCGAGCGTGAACTTCTCCCGCAGCAGGCGCCGTACGGACGCGTCGATCCGGGACTCGTCGATCCGCCCGGACCGCACCAGCTCCACGATGACCTCGGGGCACTGTTCGCCGCCGAACTGGTCCGCGCCCGCGTCCAGCGCCCGCGCCGCCCGCTCGGCGGTGCTCAGGTGCTCCAGCCCCCAGGCGCGCGCCGGGTGGACCTCGCCGAAGATCACCGCGTCCGTGAGCAGCCCCCAGTCGGTGCACACGATCCCCTCGAAGCCGAGTTCCTCGCGCAGCAGGCCGGTGATGACGCCCTTGTTGAAGCCGAAGCCGACCTCCTCCCAGTCCGTCCCGACCGGCTGCCCGTAGTACGGCATCATCTGCGCGCACCCGGCCGCGATCGCCGCCTTGAAGGGCTCCAGGTGGTGCTCGCGCATCCCGCCCGGATAGACCTGCTCCTTGCCGTGCGCGAAGTGCGGGTCCTCGCCGTCCTTCTGCGGGCCGCCGCCGGGGAAGTGCTTGACCATCGCGGAGACCGAGTCCGCGCCGAGGTGCTCGCCCTGCAGGCCGCGTACGTACGCCCGCACCAGCTCGCCCGTCAGCTCCGCGTCCGAGCCGAAGGTCCCGGTCTGGCGGGCCCAGCGGGGCTCGGTGGCCAGGTCGATCTGCGGGTGCAGGGCGACCCGGAAACCCACGGAGAGGTACTCGCGGCGGACGGTGTCGGCGAAGGTGCGGACCAGCTCGGGATCGCCGATCGCGGCGAGGCCGAGGGCTTCGGGCCAGGCGGAGAAGGCGCCGGAGTTGAAGGAGGCGCCGATGTTGTCGGTGAAGGCGTGCCGGGGGTCGGTCGAGAGGGTGACCGGGATGCCGAGGCGGGTGGCCGCGGCCAGCTCCTGGACCGCGTTCTGCCACAGGGCCATCTCGCGGGCGCCGTAGGTGCCCAGCAGGTTGAAGTGGGTCAGCAGCCGCTCGCCGATCAGTTCGGGGGTGGCGTACGGGAGCAGCGAGCCGTCGGTCTCCGTGACGGGGGTGCCGTCGGCGTTCATCGTCAGCATGGAGTGGAAGAGCTGGCCGGCCTTCTCCTCCAGGGTCATCCGGGAGAGCAGGTCCTCGACGCGCCGCCCGATGGGCAGGGCGGCGTCCTGGTAGGGGTGCGGGGGGTGCTGGCGGCGCTGCTGGGGGCCTTGGGAGAGCGGCACGAGGGGCTCCGGGGTTCGGGTGGGGCGGATCGCGGCGGGGGCGGCGCGCCCAGCCAAGCGCAAAAACCTTGTACCTACTAGGTTTTCGGAAGTGACCTGGATCACCCGTCCGGGTGAGGGCGGGAGGGCGCGTCTAGGGTGGTGCGCATGGCACAGGAGCAGGGGCGCACGGCCCGCAGGAGCACGGCTCGCAGCACGGGCCGGGGCACCTACGCCGTGGGCGACGCCCGGCGCCGGAAGATCCTCGATACCGCCGTGGAGCACTTCGCGCGGTGGGGGTTCCACGCCTCCTCGCTGGCCCGGATCGCCCACGACTGCGGGATCACCCAGGGCGGGCTGCTGCACCACTTCCGCAGCAAGGAGGACCTGCTGCTCGGCGTGCTCGCCCAGAGCGAGCGGCACGATGTGGAACGCCTCTTCGCGGACCTCGGCGGTGAGGGGGAAGGCGAGGGCGGGGACGCGGTCGCCCGGTACTTCGCCACCGTCGTCACCCTCGCCGCCGAGAACACCCGTCGGCCCGGCATCGTCCGGATGTTCCAGACCCTCGTCGGCGAATCGGGCAACCCCGGCCACCCCGCCCACGCGTACTTCACCGAGCGCTACGCCCGGGTGCTCGGCCGGACCGTCGCGCTGCTGGAAGGGGGTGTCGCGCGCGGTGAGCTGCGGCCCGGCACCGACTGCGAGGCGGCGGGACGCGAGACCCTGGCCGTCATGGACGGCCTCCAGATCCAGTGGATCCTGGCGCCGGAGGGCGTGGACATGCCCGCCCGGCTGCACGCCTTCCTGGACCGGCTGCTGCGCGGGATCTCGGCCTCGGGCGCTGGGCTTGCGCCGTACGCCGCCACCTCGCCCTAGCTTTTGTCGAAGGACGGCAGCGCGTCCAGGACCTTCATCAGGGTCGGCGGGACCGAACCGTCCGTCGCGACCACCTCGTGCCCGTCGTGCACGAAGGCGTAGGTGAACCCGTCGAACACCTTCCCCTGGTCCGTGGCCACCGGGGGCAGGTGGGCGAAATCGGCCTGGCGAAGGGCGCCGCGCAGCTCGTCGAGGTAGGCGGCGGTCAGCTTGCCCGTCCCCACCGGACGCGCGGAACCGTCCAGCAGGGTCCACGACCCGTCGTCCCGGATGTCCAGGGTGCTCTGCCGCCCCGCGTAGCCGCCGCTGCGGGTGACGAGGAGCAGCTGCTGCCGGGCGGGGGCGGGGGCCGTGGGGGCGGTGGTGGCGGACGCGGTCGCGGACGCGGACGCGGAGGGCGTGGTGGTCGCGGGCGGCGCGGTGGGGGCGGTGCCGGTACGCGTGGCGCCGGCGGATCCGGGTTCGGGTCCGGCCGGTCCGCCGGGCGCGCAGCCGCCGAGGGCGAGGGTCAGCGCGCATGCGGCCGCCACGGCCGCGGTCGCCGTCGTTCGGTACGTTCGCACACCCCACCTCCGCGCGGAATCGGGTCGACCCCGAGTATGGAGGTCCCGCGCCCGAACCGATACCGCTCGTCACCCGCCGTCCCCCGGAGGCCCGTCATCAGCCGCACTACCGCCTGGTCACGGCGCTGGCTGCCTCCGCTGCTCGCACTCGCCCTCGGCCTGTGGGGTCTGCCGCGCGGCGGCTCGATGTGGCGTGACGAGTCGGTGACGTACCAGGTGGCCCACCGCACGTCCGGGCAGCTCCTCGGCCTGCTCGGGCAGGTCGATGCCGTCCACGGCCTGTACTACCTGCTGACGCACGGCGTCTTCGCAGTGTGGGACGGCGGGCTGTGGGCGCTGCGGCTGCCCTCCGTCGCCGCCACCGCCCTGGCCGCCGCCGGGGTGGCGGCCCTCGCCCACCGGCTGGGGGCGGGGGAGCGGGCGGCCCTGCTCGCCGGGGCGGCGTACGCGGTGGCGCCCCCGGTGCAGATGTACGCCCAGGAGGGGCGCTCGTACGCGCTGGTCGCGGCCGCCGTGATCTGGGCGACGTACCTGCTGGTGCGCGAGCGCTGGGCGGCCTACGCGGTGGTGCTCGCGCTCGGCTGCTGGCTGCACGAATTCGCCGTACTGGTCCTGCTCGCGCACGGCTTCGTGGCGTGGCGCTCGCGCGGCTGGCGGTGGAGCGTCGCGGCCGTGGGGGCGGTGCTGGCGCCGCTCGTGCTGCTGAGCGCGGGGCAGGCACAGCAGCAGCTCGGCTGGCTCGGCCGGCCGAAGTGGACGGACTGGGCGGCGTACGCCGTGATCGCGGGCGCGGCGCTGCTGCTGGCGCGCGGGATCCCGGACCGGGACCGGGCGCTGGTCCGGCTCGCGCTGCCGCTGACGCTCGCGCCGCCCGGAGTGCTGCTGGCCGTCTCCCTCGTCCACCCGCTGTACGTCGACCGGTACGTGCTCTACTCCCTCGCCGGACTCGCCCTGCTCGCCGGGGCGCGGCTGGCGGCGGGCGGCCGGGCCGCGTGGGTGGTGGCGGTGGCGCTGCTGGTGCCGCTCGGGATCTGGGCCGGGTGGCTGCGTACGCCCGAGAGCCGCAAGGACGACGTCCTCGCCGTCGCGGCGGCCGTACGGGCCGAGGCGCGGCCGGGGGACGCGGTGCTGTTCATGCCCGCGCGGCGGCGGGAATGGCTGCTGTCCTCGCCCCGGGTGTACGGGGGCCTGCGCGATGTGGCCCTCGCCGAGTCGCCGGCGGGCTCGGACACGCTGTGGGGGGCGGAGCTCCCCGCGGCGGAGCTGCGGGCCCGGCTGCTGGCCGCGCCGCGGGTCCTGGCGGTCCTGGATCCGGCGGACGAGCCGGTGGACCCGTATCCGCGGGAGGCGGTGAAGCGGCAGGCGCTGGTCACGGACTTCGAGCTGTGCCGGATCACTCCCGTGCAGGGGGCCCGGCTGGCCCTCTTCGCCCGGCCGGGCACCTGCCCCTAGCTTCCCGGCGGGGCGGCCCCTCCCGGCCCAGGTGCTCCGGCCCCCGAGCCGGGCCCCGGCCCGCCCTTTGCCTCCGGCGGGCCCTCAAACGCCGGGCGGGCTGAATTTGGCTGGTGTCGGCTGTCGCGTGTCGGGTCGCGGTTGTGGGGCTGCGCCCGCCCTTTGCCTCCGGCGGGCCCTCAAACGCCGGGCGGGCTGAACTTGGCTGGCGTCAGCCGTCGGGGCGCGGTGGTTTGGCTGGCGTCAGCCGTCGGGCTGATTCAGCCTGCCCGGCGTTTGAGGGCCCGCCGGAGGCACCAGCGAGCCGCGCCCTTCAGCCTGCCCGGGCCCACCCGGGTTCGGTGGTGGGGGGTGCGGCAGGATGGGGGGAACGGTGATCTCAGGAGGTCGGCAGTGACGGTTTCGGTTCCGGTTTCTGTGCTCTTCGAGCGGCCGCTCGTCGGGGTGGACGGGCTCGCGGCGTGCCTCGGGGCGGACGGGGTGGTCGTGCTCGACGCCTCCGTGGGGGCGCACCGGGGGGCGGGGCGGCGGATTCCCGGGGCGCGGGCCTTCGACCTCGACGGGGTGTTCAGCGACCACTCCGCGCCCGCTCCGCACACCATGCCCGGCGCCGCGGCCTTCACCGAGGCCGTGCGCGCGCTCGGGATCGACGACACCAGCGCCGTGGTCGTCTATGACGGCGCCGGGATCTACTCCAGCGCCCGGGCCTGGTGGATGCTGCGCGCCATGGGCTTCGACCGGGCCGCCGTGCTCGACGGCGGACTGCCCGCCTGGGAGGCGGCCGGGCTGCCCGTCGAGCAGGTGCCCGCCGCGTACGACGGCCCGCCCGGCACCTTCACCGCCCGCCCCCGCCCCGGCCTGATCGTGGACAGCGCCGCCGTCACCGCGGCCCTCGCCGACCCGGACCGTACGGCGGTCCTCGACGCCCGCACCCGCGGACGCTTCGCGGGCACCGCCCCCGAACCCCGCCCCGGCCTGCGCGGCGGCCACATGCCCGGCGCGCTGAACCTGCCCTTCGGCGACCTCCAGCGGGAGGGCGCGATGCTTCCCGAGGCCGACCTGCGCGCCGCCTTCCGCGCGGTGGCGGATGACCGGGAGCGGCTGTACGCCAGCTGCGGTTCGGGCGTCACCGCGTGCGTGCTCGCGCTGGGCGCCGTACTGGCCGGATATCCGGACCCGGCCGTCTACGACGGCTCGTGGAGCGAGTGGGGCATGCCGGGCGCGGAGGGCGAGCTGCCGGTGGTCACCGGGTCCTGAACTCCCGCCCTGGCGCCGGGGGTGGTGCTAGCCCCACCCCCCGGACGGGTAGCAGCGCCATCGACCGGCGGCGGCCCGTCTCGCGAGACTGGGCGCATGACTTCACGCCGCTCCCTCGCCCTGCCCGTCACGGCCCTCGCCGCGCTCGCCGCCGGGCTGCTCGTCTCCGGTTGCTCCACCGACCTCCTCGGCGGGGAACAGAAGACGACGAAGACGGCGGCCGCCGACGCCACGGTCACCGAGGCCGTCACCTCGGTCGAGATCAAGAACGCCCGCAGGGGCTCCATCGAGGTGGTTCCCGGCAACGGCCCCGGAGCCGTGGTGCACCGCACCGTCCACTACCGCGGTGACACCGTCCCCCGGCCCGGCCAGCGGGTCTCCGGCGGCGCCCTCACCTTCACCGACGACTGCGGCGACGGCGACTCCTGCTACGTCGACTACCGGCTGGAGGTCCCGGCCGCGGCCAAGGTCAAGCTGGGCAGCAGCAGCGGCGCCATCACGGTGACGGGGGTCGCGGAGGCCGAGCTGGCCGCCAGTTCCGGCGACGTACGGGCCGAGCGGATCGCCGGGGCGCTGCGCGTCTCGACCTCCTCGGGCGAGATCACGGGCACCGCGCTCGGCGGACCGAGCGCCGAGGTGCACTCCAGCTCGGGCGACGCCCGCCTCGACTTCACGAGCGCGCCCGCCTCGGTGAAGGCCGAGGCCAGCTCCGGCAACGTCACCCTGCGCGTCCCGGGCGGCCCGTACCGGGTCGGGGTGACCACCAGCTCCGGCAGCCGCGAGGTCACGGTCCCGACGGACGCCGCGGCCGCCTCGCGCCTGAGCGTGGAGACCAGCTCGGGCGACGTGAAGATCACCGCCCCCTGATCCCTTACGGCTACGACAGCCAGACGAGCAGCGCGTCGCCGTCCGCCGCCGCGGCCCGGAAGAACGGCAGCAGCGCTTCGTAGTGGGCGACGACGCCCTCCAGCGACGCCCCCCGCTCCCAGGCGTCCACCGGATAGACATCGGCCCGGGCGAGGTCCGCGGGGCCCGCCCCGGCCACCAGCCGCTCGCCGCCCGTCGCCGCCATGGCCGCCGCGGCCGTCCGCACCTGCCCGGGCGTGAGGCAGCGGGGCGGACCGTAGCTCCAGACCTCCCCGCCACCGGACCAGGGCAGCGCCTCCTCGCCGTGCGCGATGTCGACGGGGAACCCGATGCGCCGGGTCAGGAACCCGAGGGCGTCCCAGGCGGTCCCGGTGCTGTACGACCGGTCCGGCCGGTCCGGCCGGTCCGTGCCCACCCCGGCGGTCCCCTCGACGGCCCCCTCCACGCAGGCCAGGACCCAGTCCGGATCGTGCCGGGCGCGCGCCAGCTCGTCGGCGGTCAGCCGGATGTAGCTCCCGAGGATGCTCATGCGCGCAGGGTAGGACCCACCACTGACATCGGCCCCGGCGATGCTCCGTTCGCCCCGGGCGAACGCCGGTTGGGGAACATTGGGCGGCGCACAAGCATTGAGTCGGCATAGCTCAACTTCGCTGCCGGAGGGAAAATCATGGCTTCGACGTCCGTAACGCTCACCCTGCCTGTGCTGCCGCTTGACGACGAGGTCGTGCTGCCGGGGATGGTCGTTCCGCTGGATCTGTCCGACTCGGAGGTGCGGGGTGCCGTGGAGGCCGCGCAGGCCGCCGCCGGTACCGGGAAGCCACGGGTGCTGCTCGTGCCGCGGGTCGACGGGAAATACGCCGCAACCGGCGTGCTGGGCACCGTCGAGCAGGTCGGGCGGCTGTCCGACGGGGATCCCGGGGCCCTGATCCGGGGCCGGGGGCGGGTCCGGATCGGGGCCGGGACCACCGGGCCCGGGGCCGCGCTCTGGGTGGAGGGCGAGACGGTGGACGAGCAGGTGCCGGAGCCGCTGCCCGGCGCCGTCGCCGAGCTGGTCAAGGAGTACAAGGCGCTCGCCACCAGCTGGCTCAAGAAGCGCGGCGCCTGGCAGGTCGTGGACCGCGTCCAGCAGATCGAGGGCGTCTCGGCCCTCGCCGACAACTCCGGCTACTCGCCCTTCCTGACCCTGGAGCAGAAGCTCCAGCTGCTGGAGACCGCCGACGCCGTCGCCCGCCTGCGGCTCGCCGTGAAGATGCTCAGCGACCACCTCGCCGAGCAGGACGTGGCCGAGTCCATCGCCAAGGACGTACAGGACGGCGTTGACAAGCAGCAGCGCGAATTCCTGCTGCGGCGCCAGCTGGACGCCGTGCGCAAGGAACTGCGCGAGCTGAACGGCGAGAAGGAGGGCGAGGAGTCCGACGACTACCGCGTCCGCGTCGAAGAGGCCGACCTGCCCGAGAAGGTCCGCGAGGCCGCCCTCAAGGAGGTCGAGAAGCTGGAGCGGGCGAGCGACCAGTCGCCGGAGGGCGCCTGGATCCGCACCTGGCTGGACACCGTGCTGGAACTGCCCTGGAACGAGCGGACCGAGGACGAGTACGACATCCAGGGCGCCCGCGCGATCCTCGACGCCGAGCACGCCGGGCTGAGCGACGTGAAGGACCGCATCACCGAGTACCTGGCCGTGCGCAAGCGCCGCTCCGAGCGCGGGATGGGCGTCATCGGCGGCCGTCGCGGCGGGGCCGTGCTGGCCCTCGTCGGGCCGCCCGGAGTCGGCAAGACCTCGCTCGGCGAGTCCGTGGCGCACGCCATGGGGCGCAAGTTCGTCCGGGTCGCGCTGGGCGGCGTACGGGACGAGGCCGAGGTCCGCGGACACCGGCGGACGTACGTCGGCGCGCTGCCCGGCCGGATCGTCCGGGCCATCAAGGAGGCCGGGTCGATGAACCCGGTGGTGCTCCTCGACGAGATCGACAAGGTGGGCTCCGACTACCGGGGCGACCCGGCGGCCGCGCTGCTGGAGGTCCTGGACCCGGCGCAGAACCACACCTTCCGGGACCACTACCTGGAGGTCGAACTGGACCTCAGCGACGTGGTCTTCCTCGCCACCGCCAATGTGCTGGAGGCCATCCCGGAGGCGCTGGCCGACCGGATGGAGCTGGTCCGGCTCGACGGCTACACCGAGGACGAGAAGGTCGTCATCGCCCGGGACCACCTGCTGCCCCGGCAGCTGGAGCGGGCCGGCCTGGCGCCCGAGGAGGTCACCCTCGGCGAGGACGCGCTGCGCAAGCTGGCGGGCGAGTACACCCGCGAGGCGGGCGTGCGCACCCTGGAGCGGTCCATCGCGCGGCTGCTGCGGAAGGTGGCCTCGCAGCACGAACTGGGTCAGCGGGAACTGCCGTTCCTGATCGGCGCCGATGACCTGCGGAGCCTGATCGGGCGCCCGCACCACGTGCCCGAGGCGGGCCAGGACCCGGCCGAGCGGCGCACCGCCGTCCCCGGCGTGGCCACCGGCCTCGCCGTGACCGGCGCGGGCGGCGACGTGCTCTTCGTGGAGGCCTCGCTGGCCGACCCCGAGACCGGGGCCGCCGGTCTCACCCTGACCGGCCAGCTCGGTGACGTGATGAAGGAGTCGGCGCAGATCGCGCTCAGCTTCCTGCGCTCGCACGGCGCGGAGCTGGAGCTTCCGGTCGCCGACCTCAAGGACCGGGGCGTGCACATCCACTTCCCGGCGGGCGCGGTCCCCAAGGACGGCCCGAGCGCGGGCATCACGATGACCACGGCGCTGGCCTCGCTGCTCTCCGGCCGCCAGGTGCGCACGGACGTCGCGATGACCGGTGAGGTGTCGCTGACCGGGCGGGTGCTGCCGATCGGCGGGGTCAAGCAGAAGCTGCTGGCCGCGCACCGGGCCGGGATCACCACGGTGATCATCCCGAAGCGGAACGAGGCGGACCTGGACGACGTACCGGCCGAGGTGCTGGAGCGGCTGGAAGTGCACCCGGTGACGGACGTCCGCCAGGTGCTGGAGCTGGCCCTGTCGGCCGCCGCCGAACCGGTCGCCGTGGCCGCCTGATCCCGGCCGGGGCATTCCAGCCTCGCCGGCGTTTGAGGCGCGGGTCCGGGCGGAGCCCGGTGCCCGGCGGAGCCGGGATCCTGGGGCTCCGCCCCAGACCCCGCGCCTCAAACGCCGGCGAGGCTAGGGGGGCGAGGCTAGGGGGGCGAGGCTGGAGGGGGGGGCGAAGCTGTGGGGCGGCGGGGCCCCGGGCCCGCGCCTCAAACGCCGGCGAGGCTGAGGGGGCGAGGCTGTGGGGCGGCGGGCGCCGGGCCCGCGCCTCAAACGCCGGCGAGGCTGGAGGGGGGGCGGGGCTGAGGGGCGAGGCTGGGCGCGGCTGCTCGATACTGGTCTTCCACACCATCGATGGGAGCGGTACGTGCACGGGAGTGAAGACCAGGAGTTCCTCGCCCTGGAGCGGGAGCTGTCCGTCTTCCTCCGGAGGGCCCGCGCCTCCTCCGGCGAGATGGCCCGCGAACTGCACCCCGAGCTGGAACCGGCGGCGTACGGCCTGCTCGTACGGCTCGAAGCGGCCGGCCGCCAGCGGGCCACCGACCTCGCCGCCTACTTCGGCGTCGGCAAGGCGACCATGAGCCGCCAGCTGCGCGCCCTGGAGACCCTCGGCCTGGTGGCCCGCGAACCGGACCCGGCGGACGGCCGCGCCTTCCTGGTCGGCCTCACCGAGGAGGGCCGGGCGCGCTACCTGCGGGTGCGCAACGCCCGCCGCGAGCAGTACATGCGCAAGCTCGCGGACTGGGACCGCGGCGAGGTCGCGGAGCTGGCCCGGCTGCTCAACCAGCTGAACCAGAGCGCCGAATAGCCGACCGGCCCACCGGCCCACCGGGCCCCCGGGGGCTCATAGCTCCGCGTACGCCGCCGAGGCGTCGTCGTGCCGCTTCGAGCGGACCCGGGCGTCGCCCTCGGCGGTGGCGGACTCCAGGACGCGGACCCGGTCGATCAGCGCCTCGGCGCCCTCCTTGCGGAGCACGGCCAGGCAGTCGGCCCAGTCGCCCGCCCCGAAGGTGTCCGTCCAGCGGCTCGCGCCGTCCGTGAGCGCGGCCAGCGCCGTCACCCGGGCGCGCGGGGTCCGCCCGGTGACCGCGCGGACGGCCACCGCCGGATCGGCGGCCGCCGTGTAGAAGGCGCCCGCCGCGTCCGCGTTGCGCAGCGCGTCGGTCGCCGCCACCGAGCGCAGCACCTCCGCGGGCACCCGGTCGAGCCGGTCGTCCAGGACCGCCGTCACCGCGCCGTCCGGCGCGCCCAGCAGGAGCACGGAGTCGGACAGCACGAGGTGCTCGACGTACTCCGCGTCCCAGCGGGCCATGACCACCGTCGCCTGCGGAGTGCGCACGTGAGAAAGGTCACACGTGTCGCGGTGCGCGTCGGCGGTGGAGCGGATCGCCTCCGCGAGGATCCGGTCGAGGGTCATGTCCCGGCGCGATCCGGACAGTTCGGTCAGCCGCCCGCCGAGCCGGGCCACGAACCACGGCACGCCGTGCCCGCAGCCGGTCCCGCCGCGCGGCGGGGTGACCCCGTCGAGGGCGACCAGTACGCCACCGCCGCCCGATGCGGGTATCGAGGCCGACAGCCAGTCCTCGTTGGGGCGTTCCGGGTTGCCGGGGGCTGAGGAAAGGTCGATGCGCATGCGGACAGTCTGCCCGGGATGTCCGGTCCGCCGGGGGACGGGCGGCGCGCGGGCGGGTGAACGGGCGCGGTCGCGGCGGGTCCGCGGCGGTGGGGCGCGGGGCGCCGCGGAGGGTGGTGGTTCCCGGCCGAATGGCCCGAATGCGGCGGAATTGAAGGGTCCGGGCCGCTGTGGGCGGGCATCCTGTCAAGCACCCATGGATCTTTCAACCGCCTGTCCATGCCCCGGCCCTGACGAGGGGCCGCCCGAGTTGTTCGTCAACTCCTCCGTGTTGTTCACTCGTTCAAGTGGCCGGGTGAGTGATGTGCGGCTCTCTCCCAAACACACTGCGAAGGTCTGAAGCGGTACGAGGGGGCAGGGGGCGTTTACTTGTTGACCGGCCGGTACCTCGGCCACACGAGTAGACGAGCACGAGCACACGTACAGGATTGCGAGCACCGGTGCAGAAGAAGCCGTCTCGGAAGAACGGCACCGCCGCCACCCCTGCCGACGGCCACGCCGCGGCAGGCCGTGCGGGACGCACCGTACGGGTGCGCCGCAGGCTGGTCATGGGCGTTGCCGTCACCGGGCTCACCGTCCTCGCGGCCGGTGCCCCCGCGGTGGTCACCGCCGCCTCCGAGCTGAAGGACTCCCAGCAGCTGGTCACGCTCGCCGACCGGACGCAGCAGACCCTCACCCTCACGCACCTGCTCGCCGACGAGCGCGACGCCGTCACCGAGTACATCGCCGCGGGCCGCCCCGCCACGGGCCCCGTGGGGAAGACCGCCGTCGACGACCGCGCCGCGGGCACCGACCGGCAGGTCGGCGAACTGCGCGCCGAGGCCGACGAACCGCTCGCCCGGACCCTGGGCCGGATCCAGGCCGTACGGTCCGAGGCCGTCGGCGGCAAGGGCGGCGCCCTCGCCGCCCAACAGGCCTACTCCGCCCTCCTCGCGGAACTGACCGCTCCGGGCGCCGAACTCGCCGACCTGACCCCGCCGCGCGCCACCGGCGCCCTCGCCATCACGCGCCCGCTGGCCCCCCTCGGCCAGGCCGTGGAACAGGCCTCGGCCACCCGCGGGCTGCTGATCGCCGCGCTGGCCGTCCCCCGCGGCGAGCAGCCCCAGGGCGCCGCCGCCTTCGACGAACTCGCCAGCGCCGCCCAGCGCTCGCGGGTCCGCGAACTCGCCGCGCTCGACGACTTCGCGCGCGCCGCGCGGCCCGACGTCCGCCAGACCCTCGCCGCGACCGTCACCGGCCCCGAGGTGAAGAACGCCGAGGACTACCTCAAGCGGCTCACCGACCGGCCCACCCTCACCACCGCCGACCGCAAGCTCGACGGCGAGACCGTCGGGGCCGCGCTGTCCGCCCGCATAGACCGGATGCGGTCCGCCGAATCCACCCTCGCGGTGCAGCGCGCCAGCGCGCTGGCCGTGCTCCGCGACGACGACGTGACGGCCCTCGAACGGACGATCGCGATCCTCGGCGCGCTGTTCCTCTTCGCCGTGATCTTCGCGACCGCCGTCGCACGCTCCCTCACCCGGCCGCTGTCCGTCCTGCGCCGCGGCGCCGCCCGGCTGGCGACCCCCGAGGGCTCGGTGGAACCGGTCCGCTTCACCGGACGCAACGACGAATTCGCCGAGGTGGTCCGCCACCTCAACGCGGTGCGCGAACAGACCGTCTCCCTGCACACCCGGATCGCGGGCCTCGACGCCGACCGCCGCCGCCTCATCGGCCGCAACGAGGCGCTGACCAACGGCCGCAGCGCCCTGGAGGACGAACTCGCACAGCTGCGGGCCGGGCTGGAGGAGCACCGGCGCATCATGTCGACCACCTCCGTCTCGCTCTCGCTGCGCACGCTCGGCCTGGTCGAGCGGCAGCTCGCCGTCATCGAGGAGCTGGAGTCCAAGGAACAGGACCCCGACCAGCTCGCCACCCTCTTCAAGCTGGACCACCTGGCGACGGTGATGCGCCGCCACAACGAGAACCTGCTGGTCCTGGCGGGCCAGGAACACGGTCCGGGGCACGCGACGCCGGTCCCGCTGGTGGACGTCATGCGGGCCGCGGTCAGCGAGATCGAGCGCTACGAGCGGGTCGACCTCGCGGCGCTCCCGGGCTCCACCCAGGTCGCGGGGCACGCCGCCGACGACATCTCGCACGTGCTGGCCGAACTGCTGGAGAACGCGACGACCTTCTCGCCGCCGGAGGCCAAGGTCAAGGTCTCCGGGTGGCTGCTCGACTCCGGTGACGCGGTGCTGTCCGTCATCGACGAGGGCATCGGGGTCAGCGGGGACCGGCTCGCCGCGCTCAACTCCCGGCTGTCCGCGCCGGAGGCCTACGACGAGGAGCCCGAGGCGGAGCACGGGCTGGGCCTGGGGCTGTACGTCGCGGGACGGCTGGCCGCGCGCCACGGGGTCACGGCCGAACTGCGCGCCTCCCGGGGCGGCGGTACGGAGGCCCTCGTGGTCGTCCCGGTCACGCTGCTGCCGGTGGCCGGGCCGGGCTCCCCGGTCCAGCACCTGGCGGCCCCCGAGGGCGTCTCCTTCCTGGACCTCCCCGGTGTGGTGGCCGAGGCCAACGGCAACGTCCTGTCGGCCCGTACGCGCGGCGAAGCGGCGCCGGAGCCGGAGTCCGCTGACGCGGATGCGGATGCGGACGCGGACGGCGGCCAGGAGTGGATCCCGGTCGTCCCGCTGAGCGAGAAGTCCCAGGAACCGGCCCCCGAGGCCGTACCGGCGGACCAGGTGGTCACGGTCCCCGCGTCCGCACCGGACGAGGGGCCGACGCCCGCCGGGGTTCCCGAGTCCGAGCGGACCCTGGAAGTCCGCCTGCCGGTGCTGCCGACGCCCCCGCAGGCGGAGGCGGAGGCCGAGGAACAGGCCCAGGAGCCCACCGAGGAGCTGCTGGCCCGCGTGGTGCCCGCCGCCGACCCGGCGGACCGGCTCCCGTCCCCGGACCAGGTCTTCACCGTCCCCGCCGCGGAGCCGGAGCGGCGGCTGCCCAAGCGGGTCCCGGCCGCCGCCGACCCGGAGCAGCGGGACGGCCAGCTGCCCGTCCGCAAGGGCCCCGGCGGCCCCGCGGGCCAGGGGAGCGCACGTACGGAACACGCGCACGCGCAGGCTCCCGACGGGCCCGGCGACTGGGTGCCGCGGCAGGGGAGCCATCCCCAGCCCGAGCAGGAGGCCGTCACCGGCAAGGGCCTCCCGAAGCGCACCCCGCGCGCCGTCCCCGCCCCCGGCCGGGCCACCGCCCCGGCCCCCGCGGCGGAGGCGGGCGCCGAGCCCAGGCGGGTGGACGCCGAAGAACTCCGCCGCCGGCTCGGCGGTTTCGCCCAGGGGGCCAGGGACGGGCGACGCGTCGTGGAGGCCGAACTCGCCGACGCCGAGGGCCAGACCGATCCGGGGGACACCGCACAGGAGGCACGCACATGACCGCGCCCAGTACGTACGGACTGAGCACCCAGGCCCGCAATCTGCAGTGGCTGCTGACCGACCTGGTCGAGGAGGTGCCCGGCATCGTCTCGGTCGCCGTCGTCTCCTCCGACGGCCTGCTGCTGCTCAACTCCGAACCGGGCCCGGCCGCCGGTGACGGCGACGGGGAAGGCGACGGCCGCCCCGCGCCCCAGGCCCGGCTCAAGGGACCACGGGGAGCCTCCGCGGACCTCGCGACGATCGTGTCCGGGCTCGGCAGCCTCACGCTCGGCGCCGCCCAGCTCATGGACGGCGGGGGCGTCAAGCAGACCATGGTGACGATGGAGCACGGCTCCGTCTTCGTCACCGCGATCAGCGACGGCTCCCTGCTCGGTGTGCACGCCACGCCGGACTGCGACATGAGCGTCGTCGCCTACCACATGGCGCTCTTCGTCGGCCGCGCCGGCCACGTCCTGACCCCCGAAGTCCGCAGCGAGCTGCGCCAGTCGATGGAGAACACCCCGTGAGGAGTCCGGCCTCCGACCGGCTGCCGATACGCGGCGCCGACCGGCGCCCCGCCCGCGTCCGCCCGTATTCGCTCACGGGCGGACGTACCCGCTTCGCGCACGTCCTGCCCGTCGAGTGCTTCGTCGCCACCCTCGATCCCGGCGTCAAGGCGCCCGCGGGGCGGCCCGACCGGATGCCCGAGATGCGGGCCATCGTCGAGCTGTGCCGCCGCATGCGCACGGTCGCCGAGATCGCCGCGCTGCTGAAGCTGCCGCTGGGCGTGGTCCGCGTGCTCGTCAGCGATCTCGCCGACCAGGGAAGGATCCGCGTGTACGGGACCGGGCACGGCACCGGCCGCCCCGAACGCGCGCTGCTCGAAAGGGTGCTCAGTGGGCTCCGCCGTCTTTGACCCGACCGCTCCCGCGGACCTCGCGGACGACCCCGTCCAACCCTGGCAGTACGACCGTTCCCGCGCGCCCGTCGCCGTCAAGGTGCTGGTCGCGGGCGGTTTCGGCGTGGGCAAGACCACCTTCGTCGGCTCGGTTTCGGAGATCACTCCGCTGCGTACCGAGGCGGTGATGACCCAGGCGAGCGCCCCGACGGACGACCTGACGGGCACCCCGGACAAGAGCACGACCACGGTCGCGATGGACTTCGGCCGGGTCACGCTGGACGACGACCTGGTCCTGTACGTGTACGGGACGCCCGGCCAGAAACGTTTCTGGTTCATGTGGGACGACCTCGTGCGCGGCGCGATCGGCGGCATCGTGCTCGCCGACACCCGCCGGCTGCGCGACTGCTTCCCGGCGCTCGACTACTTCGAGAGCTGCGGGCTGCCGTACGCCGTCGCCGTCAACCACTTCGAGGGTTCCGAGTCCTTCGAGCCCGAGGACGTGCGGGAGGCGCTGACCATCCCCGACGGCGTCCCCGTCGTGATCATGGACGCGCGGGACCGGAGCACGGTCGTCGAGTCCCTGCTGACGCTGGTGGGCCACGCCCTGGACGCCACCCCCGAATAGGGCGCACGTACCGCCCGTACCCGCACGCAGCCCGCCCGTACGCCCGTACGCCCGTACCGCCCGGAGAGAGACCGTCATGCGCAAGATACTCATCGTCGGAGCCGGGCAGTCCGGTCTCCAGCTCGCCCTCGGCCTCCAGTCCAAGGGGTACGAGGTCACCCTCATGTCGAACCGGACGCCCGACGAGATCCGCGGCGGCCGGGTCATGTCCACGCAATGCATGTTCGACACGGCCCTGCGGCACGAGCGCGACCTCAAGCTGAACTTCTGGGAGGACCAGGCCCCGAAGATCGAGGGCGTCGGCGTCTCGGTCGCCGCCCCCGACGCCTCCCGCCCCGTCGACTGGCTCGGCCGCCTCAAGGGGTTCGCGCAGTCCGTGGACCAGCGCGTGAAGATGGCGGGCTGGCTCGACACCTTCGTGCAGCGCGGCGGCCAGCTGGTCGTCCACGGCGCCTCGATCGCCGACCTCGACTTCTTCTCCCGCACCTACGACCTCGTGCTCGTCGCGGCGGGCAAGGGCGAGCTGGTCTCGATGTTCGAGCGGGACGCGGCGCGCTCACCGTACGACGCCCCGCAGCGCGCGCTCGCCGTCTCCTACGTGCACGGGCTGGGCCCGCGGCCCGAGCACCCGGACACCGAGGCGGTCCGCTGCAACCTCGTCCCGGGCGTCGGCGAACTGTTCGTCATGCCCACCCTGACCACCTCGGGGCGCGCGGACATCCTGTTCTGGGAGGGCCTGCCGGGCGGTCCGGCCGATGTCTTCGGCGGGGTCAAGGACCCGGCGGAGCACCTCGCGCTCACCCTGGAGCTGATGGAGAAGTTCACGCCCTGGGAGTACGACCGGGCGAAGGGCGTGGAGCTGACGGACGCGGGCGCCACCCTGGCCGGCCGGTACGCGCCGGTGGTCCGCAACCCCGTCGGGCGGCTGCCCGGCGGCGGTGTGGTCCTCGGGGTCGCGGACGTGGTCGTGGCGAACGACCCGATCACGGGCCAGGGGTCCAACTCCGCCGCCAAGTGCGCGGCCTCGTACCTCTCCTCGATCCTCATGCACGGGGACGACCCGTTCGACGAGGCCTGGATGAAGGCCACCTTCGACAAGTACTGGTTCACCACCGGCAAGCCGGTGACGCAGTGGACCAACGCGATGCTGGGCGTGCCGCCGGAGCACGTGCTGAACCTGATCGGCGCGGCGGGGCAGCTCCAGCCGGTGGCGGATCGTTTCGCCAACGGCTTCGACCACCCGGCCGACTTCGACGCGTACTTCTACGACCCCGAGGACACCGCGGACTACCTCGCGGAGGTCGCCTCGGCCGTCCCGGCCGCCTCGGGTGCCTCCTCGGCGGAGTAGCCGGTGTCGTCACCCGCCGCCGCCCCTGCGCTCTCCGGGAGGGGCGGCGGGCTGTACGAGGCCAGCGCGACCCCGTCGGGATCCGGCCGCACGGCCCCCAGCAGCGGGTTCGCCGCGATCGGCGACACCTTGACCTCGGCCCCCGGCCGGGGCGCCTGGATCACCTTGCCGTTCCCCGCGTAGATGGCCACATGGGTCGCCTTCGGGAAATAGACCACCAGGTCCCCGGGCCGCAGCTGGTCCAGCGGCACCTTCGGCAGCTGCGCCCACTGCTCCTGGCTGGTGCGCGGGATCGAGCGCCCGGCGTGCGCCCAGGCCTGCGAGGTGAGCCCCGAGCAGTCGAAGGACGCGGGCCCTTCCCCGCCCCACACATAGGGTTTGCCGATCTGCTCGCTCGCATAGCCGAGGGCGGCGCCGCCCGCCGCGCTCGGCGTACGGGTCCGGGCCGCGCCGGGACTGCCCAGGCGCCCCGAACCCACCAGCTCCCGCTGGGCGTCGGCGGTCTCGCCGCGCTCCCGGTCGGCGAGCTGGGCCAGCTGGGCGGAGGTCAGCGAGGCCAGCAGCCGCTCGACCTCCTTGAGCCGCGCCGCGGCCTCCTCCTTGTGCCGCTTGCGCTCCGCGGACAGGGCCTGCTGGGTGTCCAGCGCCTTGCGGGCGGCCGCCGCCAGCACCCCGGCCTGCTGCTCGCCCTGCGCCAGCCGGGCCAGTACGCCCGCCCGGCGGGTGCCCTCGCGGGCGGCCAGCCGACGCTCGTCCAGGGCGCTGTTCGGGTCCCCCGACATCAGCATCCGGGCGTACGGGGAGAACCCGCGCGCCCCCTGGTACTGCTCCCGGGCGAGCCGCCCGGCCAGTGCCCGCTGGGCGCCGACCTCGGTGCGCGCCGTGGCGAGGTCGGCGCTGAGCCGCCGCTCCTCGGCGCGGCGTGCGGTGAGTGCGGCCTCGGTGGCGTTGTAGGCCTCGGCGGCCTCCTCGGCCTTCTGGTACAGCCCCTGCATCCGGGTGAGCAGGCCGCCGACGGCGAGTGCGTCGGGTGCGGTGACGGCCTCGGGGGCCTCTGGTGCCTCCGGAGCCTCCGGGGCTTCGGGTGCGGCCGCGGGGCCGCTCGGCGGGCCGACGGGGGGTGCGGCCGGTGGCGCGGCGGCGGAGGCGGACAGGGGGACGGCCGCGACGAGGGTCGCGGCGATGCAGGCGGCACGGAGCAGCCGACGTGACACGGGATCACCTCCGGGGGACCGAGGGCGTGATCGTGACACGGGCGGTATGACAAATCGCCCACCCGAGTCGGCCGGGTCGTCCCGCTCACCCGTCCGGCGGACGACGCCCGTGCCCGTGCCGAGGCCGCTGCGCGGAGCCGTTCCCCCACCCGCCCCTTCCCGAAACCGGGCTCCGCCCGGACCCGGTCCTCAAACGCCGGACGGGCTGAAAAGCCCAGATCAAGCCTGCCCGGCGTTTGAGGGCCCGCCGGAGGCCCTGCGAGCCGCGCTTCGGTCACCGGCGGCGCTGGCCCCCGTCAGCCCTCCAGGAGGCGGGCCTTTGCCGCGGAGAACTCCTCCGGGGTCAGGAGGCCCTCGCGGGCCAGGGCGGCGAGGCGTTCGAGGCGGCCCGCGAGGGCGGCGGCCCGGGGGGACAGGGGGGCGGCGGAGGTCGCGCCGCGGGCCGGTTCGCCGCCCTCCCAGACGTACGCACCGCGCGCCAGCGACCCCCGCAGCAGCGGCCGCCCCGCCGGCCGTTCGGCGGGCCGGGCCACCGAGTGCACCGGTCGGATGAACATCACGCCACCCCCAGTCGCTCGGCGGGGATCCGGACCGAGCCCGCGATCCGGCCGCCCGCCGCCCGTACGGCGATCGCCGCGTCCTCGGCCCACACGTGCTCGACCAGCACCAGCAGCGCGCAGCTGCCCCGGTCCAGCAGGTCGGCGGCCTCGCGGACGTCCTCCGGCCCGATGAGCCGGGCCGCCTCCCGGCCGTTCAGCAGCCCGCTCAGCTCCTTGAACTCGTCGAACTCCGCGGCCAGCACCTCGCCCGCCGCCGTCTTCGTCGCGACCAGCCCGTCGATCAGCCGGACGTTCCCGCTCTTGCGCAGGCCCATCACGGCCGCGACCGCGGACACCCGCAGCTGCTCCTCCGGGAAGGCGAGGACGAGAAACTCCACAGGCCCCATGACCCCGACTCCTCGACTGACGGGCGCGTGCCCGACCACTTCTGACGACTCTTCGGCGACTCTGCGGCTCACTATGACATAAAGGGACATAACCTACCGCCGCTTGCTACGTTGCCTTTATGACCGCATTGACGGCACAGGTGACGGAGCCCGCTCCGCCGCCCGGCGCACCGCACGCCAAGCGCAGGGGAGTCGAGCTGACCCTGCTCGCGGGCGCCGTCCTCATCTCCGTCCTCGGCTACCTCTGCGTCGGCCTCGCGACCGTCGGCCACCTCCCCCCGCAGGCCTCCCGGCACGCCGCCGGGCTCGCCGTCGCCGCGCTCCTCGCGCACCTCGCCGTGCGCCTGCGGGCCCCCTACGCCGACCCGCTGCTGCTGCCCATCGCCTTCCTCCTCAACGGCCTCGGGCTGGTCCTCATCCAGCGGCTCGACCTCACCACCCCCGCCCACCTGACCGCGGGCGACCAGCTGCTGTGGTCGGGGCTCGGGGCGGCGCTCTTCGTCGTCGCGGTGGCCGCGCTGCGCGACCACCGGGCGCTCCAGCGGTACGCGTACCTCGCGGTGGCCGCCGCCCTCGTGCTGATGCTGGTCCCGGTGTTCTTCCCGGCGGTCAACGGCGCCCACATCTGGGTCCGCTTCGCCGGACTCTCCTTCCAGCCGGGGGAGTTCGCGAAGATCCTGCTCGCCGTCTTCTTCGCCTCCTACCTGGCCGCGAACCGCACCGCCCTGGCCCTGACCGGCCGCAGGATCTGGCGGCTGCGGATGCTGCCGGGGCGGGTGATGGGGCCGATCCTGGCGATCTGGCTGCTGAGCGTCGGCGTCCTCGTACTGGAGCGGGACCTCGGTACCTCGCTGCTGTTCTTCGGGCTGTTCGTGATCATGCTCTTCACCGCCACCGGCCGGATCGGCTGGATCGCCGTCGGGCTGGTGCTCGCGGGTGTGGGCGCGTATGCGGTGGGGACCTTCGAGCCGCATGTCCACGGCCGGGTCGAGGACTGGCTGAATCCTTTCGCCTCCATCGAGCAGGGCCGCGGCCCCGGCCAGCTCGCCCAGTCCCTCTTCGCCTTCGGCGCGGGCGGACTGCTCGGCTCGGGACTGGGCCACGGCCAGTCCTTCCTCATCGGTTTCGCCGCCAAGTCCGACTTCATCCTCGCCACCGCGGGCGAGGAACTCGGCCTGGCCGGGCTCTGCGCGATCCTCGTCCTCTACGCCCTGCTGGTCGCCCGCGGCTTCCAGGCCGGGCTCGCGCTGCGCGACCCCTTCGGGCGGCTGCTGGCCACCGGGCTCGCCTCGATCGTGGCCCTCCAGGTCTTCGTCATCGCGGGCGGGGTCACCGGACTGATCCCGCTCACCGGCATGGCCATGCCCTTCCTGGCCCAGGGCGGCTCCTCCGTCGTCACCAACTGGATCATCGTGGCCCTGCTGGTGCGGCTCAGCGACTGCGCACGGCGCCCGCGCCCGCTCGGCGACAGCGGGGGAGGCGGCGCCGGGTGATCCGTTACATCCGCTGGTGCGGCTACTTCTGCGCGGCGCTCTTCCTCGCCCTGTTCGCGGGCGTGGCCCGGGTCCAGGTCTGGGAGGCCGGCTCGCTCGCGGGCAACCAGGCCAACAAGCGGCCGGTGATCGCGCGGTACGCCCAGCCGCGCGGGAACATCCTGGTCGACGGCCGTCCGATCACCGGATCCCGGGACAGCCGCCAACTGCTGCGCTACGAGCGGACGTACGCCAACGGCCCGCTGTACGCGCCGGTCACCGGCTACTCCTCGCAGACCTACGGCACCAGCTTCGTCGAGCGGTCCGAGGACGCGGTCCTGGCCGGCACCGACCCCGGGCTGACCGCCTTCCCGCTCTGGCACGAGCTGGCCCGCGACCGCCCGGACGGCGGGAACGCGGTGCTCACCCTCAAGGCGGGCATGCAGCGCGCCGCCTACACCGGACTCGCGGGCAAACGGGGCGCGGTGGCCGCCGTCGAGCCCGCCACCGGGAAGATCCTCGCCCTCGTCAGCAGCCCCTCGTACGACCCGGCCGTGCTCTCGGGCACGGGCGCGGCGGTCAAGGGCGCCTGGGCCCGGCTGAACGCCGATCCCGCCAGGCCGATGCTCAACCGGGCGCTGCGCGAGACCTATCCGCCCGGCTCCACCTTCAAGATCGTGACGGCGGCGGCCGCGCTCGACGCTGGCGTGGTGACCGATGTGGACGCGCCGACCCAGACCCCCGACCCCTACCAGCTGCCCGGCACCACGACCCTGCTGCCGAACGCGTCCGAAGGCTGCCTGGACGCCAGCATGGCGGAGGCCGTGCAGTTCTCCTGCAACACGGTCATGGCGAAGATCGGGGTCCAGGTCGGGCTGCGCGGGATGGCCGACGCGGCCCGCCGGTTCGGCTTCAACGACGAGGGGCTGCGGGTCCCGGCGTGGGTGTCGCGGTCCAACTTCGACACCGACATGAGCCAGGACCAGCTGGCGCTCTCCGCCATCGGCCAGTTCAACACCACGGCCACCCCGCTCCAGATGGCCATGGTCGCGGGCGCGGTCGCCAACGGCGGCGAGGTCCGCAGCCCGTACCTGATCGAACGGACCACCCAGAGCGACGGCGACCCGGTCCGCCGCGCCGACCAGCGCAGCCTGGGCCGGGCCATGAGCCCGGGCACCGCGCAGCGGATCCAGCGGATGATGGTCAAGGTGGTCGAGGACGGGACGGGCCGCAACGCGGCGATCCCGGGCGCCCGGGTCGGCGGCAAGACGGGCACGGCCCAGCACGGGGTGGGCAACGCGGGGACCCCGTACGCCTGGTTCATCGCCTGGGCCCAGGGCGAGGGCGTGGGGCGGCCCGCGGTGGCGGTCGCGGTGGTCGTGGAGGACGCGGCGGCCGACCGGGGGGACATCAGCGGGAACAGCGCGGCCGCGCCGATCGCCCGGGCGGTGATGCAGGCGGCCCTGGCCCGCTGACCGGCCCGGAGCCCGGTCGGGGCCCTCATCCGCCGGTCCTCATCCGCCGGTCCTCAGGCGCCGCCGTCCGCGATCGCCGCCTCCACCTCCGCGACCCGCTGGGCCTCCTCCTGCGCGAACCGCTCGCGGTCGAGGGTCTCGGCGATCTCCTCGTCCTGGGCCATCAGCAGGTCGAGGTTGGAGTCGCCCATGTCGAAGACGCCCATGTCGAGGTAGGCCTTCTGGAGCCGTTCCCCCCACAGCCCGATGTCCTTCACGCACGGCACGATCCGGCTGAACAGCAGCTTGCGGAACAGGTGCAGGAACTCCGACTGCTCGCTCAGCTCGGCCGCCTCCTGCTGGGGGATGCCGAAGTTCTCCAGGACCTCGACCCCGCGCAGCCGGTCCCGCATCAGGTAGCAGCCCTCGATCACGAACTCCTCGCGCTCGCGCAGTTCGGCGTCGGTGAGCTGCTTGTAGTAGTCGCGCAGCGCCATCCGCCCGAACGCCACGTGCCGGGCCTCGTCCTGCATCACGTAGGCGAGGATCTGCTTCGGCAGCGGCTTGTCGGTCGTGTCGCGGATCATGCCGAAGGCGGCGAGCGCGAGGCCCTCGATGAGCACCTGCATGCCCAGGTAGGGCATGTCCCAGCGGGAGTCGCGCAGGGTGTCGCCGAGCAGCCCCTGGAGGTTGTCGTTGACCGGGTAGAGCATGCCGATCTTCTCGTGCAGGAAGCGGCTGTAGATCTCGGCGTGCCGGGCCTCGTCCATGGTCTGGGTGGCGGAGTAGAACTTCGCGTCCAGGTCCGGGACCGACTCCACGATGCGCGCCGCGCAGACCATCGCGCCCTGCTCGCCGTGCAGGAACTGGCTGAACTGCCAGGCCGTGTAGTGCCGCCGCAGGTCGCCCTTGTCCCGGTCGGTCATCTTGGCCCAGTGCCGGGTGCCGTAGAGGGTCAGTACGTCGTCGGGCGTGCCCAGCGGGTCGTACGGGTCGACGTCGAGCGCCCAGTCGATCCGGGTCGCCCCGTCCCACTGTTTGTCCTTGCCCTTCTGGTAGAGGGCGAGGAGCCGCTCGCGCCCCTCGTCGTACTCCCAGCTGAAGCGGGCCGCGCCGGAGGCCGGAACCTGCCACACGGGGTCGCCCGGGTCCTTGGTGTAGAGCTGGTGTGTCGACATGAACGCCCCCTGGGTGCGCGTGTGTGGACTGCCGTGCGGGACTGGACAGTTGGCAGCGTCACACGTTGGTAGACAGTGGGTCAACAAGTCGGGCGCAGGGGATTGACGAGCTTACTGACAAGCAGTCTCATAAGAGGTGACCGCCGGTAACCCCATTGCCGACCCACGCGTGAGAGGTGTCCGAGCCATGACGACCGTGACCGACCGGGCGGAGCTGCGCGACGCCCTCGGCCTCCTCAAGGGCCGGGAACAAGTCGCCGAACGACTGCTCGAATCCTCGGCCAGGCACTCCTTCGACCCCGACAAGGAACTCGACTGGGACGCCCCCGTGATCGAGGGCAAGTACTACTGGCCGCCCGAGCTGCTCTCCCTCTACGGCACCCCCCTCTGGAAGAAGATGGGCGAGGAGCAGCGCATCGAACTCTCCCGCCACGAGGCGGCCGCGCTCGGCTCGCTCGGGATCTGGTTCGAGATCATCCTCATGCAGCTGCTCACCCGGCACATCTACGACAAGCCGCTGACCAGCAGTCACGTCCGCTACGCCCTCACCGAGATCGCCGACGAGTGCCGCCACTCGATGATGTTCGCCCGCATGATCCAGAAGGGCGGCGCCCCCGCCTACCCCGTCTCCCGCTTCAACCACAACCTGGCCCGCGTCCTCAAGACCGTCTCCACCACCCCCGGCTCCTTCGCCTGCACCCTGCTCGGCGAGGAGATCCTCGACTGGATGCAGCGCCTGACCTTCCCGGACGAGCGCGTCCAGCCGTTGGTGCGCGGGGTCACCCGGATCCACGTGATCGAGGAGGCCCGGCACGTCCGGTACGCCCGTGAGGAACTGCGCCGCCAGATGATCACCGCCCCGCGCTGGGAACGCGAACTCACCCGGATCAGCTGCGGCGAGGCCGCCCGGGTCTTCTCGCTCGCCTTCGTCAACGGCCAGGTGTACGAGAACATCGGCCTGGACCGGGCCGAGGCGACCGCCCAGGTGAAGGCGAGCGGCCACCGCCGCGAGGTCATGCAGGCCGGGGCCAAGCGCCTCACCGACTTCCTCGACGACATCGGCGTCCTGCGCGGGGTCGGCCGCAAGCTGTGGCAGAGCAGCGGACTGCTCGCCTGACGCCCGCCACGGCGCCGCCGGTGGGGGTTACCCTGCGGGCATGACCCGGACTCCGCCGGCGGCCCCGGCGCCGCGTGCCTACCGCCGCCTGAGCGTCGAGGAACGGCGGGCGCAGATCATCGAGGCGGCCCTGTCGCTCTTCGCGCACCGGGCGCCGGAGGACATCTCCCTCGACGACGTCGCCGAAGCCGCCGGGGTCTCGCGCCCGCTGGTCTACCGGTACTTCCCCGGCGGCAAGCAGCAGTTGTACGAAGCCGCCCTGCGCTCGGCGGCCGATGTCCTCGGCCTCTGCTTCGCCGAAGCGCAGGCCGGACCGCTGACCCAGCGGCTCTCCCGCGCCCTGGACCGCTACCTCGCCTTCGTCGACGAGCACGACGCGGGCTTCAGCGCGCTCCTCCAGGGCGGCAGCGTGGTGGAGACCTCCCGCACCACGGCCACCGTGGACGGCATCCGGCGCACCGCGGCGGGCCAGATCCTCTTCCACCTGAACGTCCCGGAACCCGGCCCCCGGCTGCGCATGATGGTCCGCACCTGGATCACGGCGGTCGAGGCGGCCTCGCTGATCTGGCTGGACGAGGGCAAGGAACCGCCGGTCGAGGAGCTGCGCGACTGGCTGGTGGACCAGTTCATCGCCCTGCTGACGGCCACGGCCGCCACCGACCCCCAGACGGCCGCCGCCGCGCGGGCCGCGCTGGCCCTGGAATCCGCGGACGGACCGGTGGGGGTGCTCGCCCGACGGGTGGTCCCCGTGCTCTCCGAGGCCGCCCACCTGCTGTGACACCTGTGACACTGGTGGGGTGAGAAGCGAACCGACCCCCTTCGAGGGCGGCCCCATGGACGGCCGAGTGCTGCCGGTCCTGCTCGGCCCGACCGGCCATCCGCCGAAGTGGTACGAGATCCCCGTCCCGGACGCGGCGGGCGGCCCGCCCACGGTCCTGCTCTACCAGCGCGTCCCGGCGGGCTACTCCAAGCGGCTGCACCTCCAGAAGGGCTGGAAGTACGCCTACGAGCCCACGGGCCGCAAGCCCGAGATCCGCTGGCCCTGGACGAAGTCCCCGCGCCCGACGGCCTGAGCGCGCCCCGACTGTTGCTGCGGCGCGTTGTGCCCTCCGGGGGCGCCTCAAACGCCGGCGGGGCTGGGTTGGCCGCCGATCCAGCCCCGCCGGCGTTTGAGGCGCCCCCGGAGGCGGGATCGGCGCAGCCGCCCCGAGCGGGGCAAATCCAGCCCTGCCGGCGTTTGAGGCGCGGGGTCCGGGGCGGAGCCCAGGGTCAGGCCGAGGGGGCGGCCCCCGCCGGAGGCACGGGCAGCGACAGCACCGCCACCGCACCCCCGCCCTCCTCCGCAGCCGCGTTGCGGAACACCAGCTCCGCCCCCAGCACCTCGGCCTGCCCGACGGCGATCGTCAGCCCCAGCCCGTGCCCCTTGGCCCCGCCGCCCCCACCCCCGCCCGCCCCGGAACGGAACCGCTGCGGGCCGTGCGCCACCAGGTACTCCGGATATCCGTCCCCGTGGTCCCGTACCGTCACCACCGGCCCGTCCACCGTCAGCACCACCGGGGCCCGCCCGTGCTTGTGCGCGTTCGCGATCAGGTTCCCCAGGACCCGCTCCAGGCGCCGCCGGTCCGTCTCGACGTACAGGTCGCGCACGACCACGACCTCCGTCGCCGTTCCCGTTCCCGAGGCCCGTACCGCCCGCTCCGCCACCGCCGCCAGCCGGTGCAGGTCCGTCTCCACCTGCTCGCTGCCCGAGTCCAGCCGGGAGATCTCCAGCAGGTCCTCGGTGAGCTGGCGCATCGTCCGCACCCGCTCCTGCACCAGCTGCGTCGGCCGGCCCTCCGGCAGCAGTTCCGAGGCGGCCTGCAGGCCGGTCAGCGGGGTGCGCAGCTCGTGCGCCACGTCCGCCGTGAACCGCTGCTCGCTCAGCAGCTTCGACTGGAGGCTGCCGGCCATGGTGTCCAGCGCCGCCGCCACCGTCGCCACCTCGTCCTGCCGCCGCGCGGGATCCTTCGTACGCGCGTCCCCGACCCGGGCGTCCAGGTCCCCCTGGGTGATCCGGCGGGCGACCGTCGCGGTCTGGTGCAGCCTGCGGGTGACCCGGGTGACCGCGAACGCCCCGACCAGCAGGGTGCCTCCGATGGCCAGCACCGAGGAGCCGATGATGGCCCGGTCCAGACCGCTGATCGTGCGCGCGCTCTGGCTGTAGTCGAGGGCCGTCGCCAGCGCGCGGCCGTCGGCGGGCGCCGCCGCCCACATCACCGGGCGGCCGCCGTAGTCGCTGACGATGGTGCCCCGGTGCCCGGAGACCGCCAGCGCGCGCAGCGAGGACGGCAGGCCCGCCGGGTCGATGGCGGAGTCCGGCGGCAGGTTCTCGCCCGCCTCGTACGAGCGGGACGCGTCGTGCAGCCTGCCGAGCGCCTTCTCGCGGGCGGTGGCGACCGTCTGCCGGGTCACCGCGACGTGCACGAGCGCGCCGAGCACGGCCGCGAGCGTGCAGCACATCACCACGATGAAGCACGCCGACTTCCAGGTCAGGGTGGCGGTCCAGGCGGGCAGCCGCAGCGGGATCCGGGCCCGGAGCCCGCGCGCGATCCGGCCCGCGAACCGGCGCGGGCCGCTCCCGCGCCGACCGCCGCTCACGAAGCGCCGCCGCTGCCGTCGGCGGTGGCGCCGGTCACGGCCCAGCCGTTCGCCACATCCCCGTTCGTGGTGGCGCCGTTCGTGGCGGTGCTGTCCGTGGCGCGCCGGGGCCGGAACGGCTTCGGGCTCGTGGTGGCGCCGGGGCGCTGCGGCACCCGGATGATCTGCTCCCGGGTCGGCAGCATGGTCCGCTGCTTCTCGTCCCAGGACCAGGCGGTGTTCAGCTCGTACCCGGGGTTCGCGCTCGGCACGTGCAGCACCACGTCCCGCCCCGCCAGCTCGACGCTGATGACGGAGTCGGTGGTGGCCATGATCCGGTTGAGCCGCCCGTCCGGGTCCGCGGTGTAGACCCGCACCGACATCTGCCGGTCCGGCAGCTCGAAGCCGATGATCAGCTCGTCGATGTCGTTGCCGGTCAGATCGCGGTAGTACGGCGTGAGCACCGGGCACTTGGCCGACTTCGCGGCGCCGGGCGCGGCGGGCGGCTGCCCGGTCGGGCACGCCAGGATCGCCGCGGCCGTCTCCGGCGGCATCCCGTCCGGCCCGACCGTGGCGCCCCGGTGGTTCCTGACCTCGGCCTGGACGAGCGCGACCGGGTCCACCCCGTGCACGTCCTGGTTCTTGACCGGGGGGATGCCCTTGACGTACTCGGGCGGGGCCCCGCCCGGATCGGCCGGGGGCACGGTGGCGCCCTTGCGCTCGGGCCACAGGTGCACGGGCCCGTTCGCGGTCGGGGTCGCCCCGGCGCTGGCCAGACCGCCGGTGTTGCCGCAGCCCGTGACCGTCAGGGCCGCCGCCAGCAGCGCGGCCGCGACCAGCGGTGCGGCGGCCGGGCGCGCGGTCGGGCGCGTGCGCGTGAGGGTGTGGATGCGCGTACGGAACGTCTTCACGGACCCCTGCGTCCTCCTGTCCCCTGCGCGGCGGTGGCGGTCCACCTGTCCCGCCAACCTTATGCAGAGGTACGCCCTTTTTGCGCGGGCGTCCGCCCCGCGGACCCGGCCGGAGGGCCCGGATCCGCTGGTCGCAGGGCCGGACCGCGGGCCCGTCAGGCCTCGGTGCGCCCGCGCCGCAGCATCGCGAAGCCCAGGCCCGCCGCGCCGATGGCGGCCATGCCGCCGCCCGCCGCGATCAGCAGGACGCCGTCGTCGGGCGCGCCGGTCAGCGTACCGAGCCGCAGGGCCACGGTCCGGTCGGCGGCGGCGTCCGCGGTCCGGTCGGTGCCGGTTCCGGTACCCGCCCCGATGCCCGTGCCGGTGTGGAGGGTCGTGGCCGCTTCGGCGAAGCCGGTGCGGTGGGCCGTCTTGTGGCCGTCGGCGCCGGAGGACAGTGCGGCCGGTACGACGGGCTGGTCGCCGGTGGCCCCGCCCGCGGCCCCGTCGGGCGTATCGGCGGACCAGGAGGAGAGCCGCCCGTCGGGCCGGAGCGCCAGGTGCAGTCCGCCCGTGTGCCCGTAGGCCGGGGCGCCGTCGTGGCTGGCCAGGGTGGCGACCTTGACCCCGTGGCGCTGGATGTCGGCCTGGTACGAACCCGCGGCGACCCGGTAGACGTGCGCGGTGGACACGCCGTCCGCCAGGGTCAGGCTCTTCACGAGGGTCCGGGGCGCGGCGGCGGCCTGAGCGGACGCCGCGGCGGGCAGCCCGTCGGCGAGGGCGGCGGCAGCGGGCAGCGCCAGCACACTTCCGGCGCAGGCGGTCACGGCGGCGGCGCGAACGATGGTGCGGCGGACGGTGCTCACGGGAATCCTTCGGTGCGGCTCGGGCGGTGCGGCTCGGAGCCTGGGGTGTCCAGGTGACACCAACGTAGGCGGCGGCCATTGCAGTTCGGCCGTGGGTTTGTAACAGCAAGGCGGCAGGGTCCCGGCGGAGTCGTTACACAACCGGGGGATTGCCGCGCGCGGCCGGGCCTGTTCCCATGGACGGCGGGGGTGAGGGAGATGCGTGATCGTGAACGGGAACACGGCCTCGGGCTCGGACTCAAGGTGCTGCCCGACCGTGGCCGGCTGTGGGTCAATCTGCCCGACGGGCGCAGCGTCGCCTGGTACGACAGGACGGCCGGCCGGGTCAGCGTGCTCTCGGACCGGCACCGCGAAGCGGCGCTGGCGGTGTTACGTCCGTACCTGACCGGAACCTGGACCGTCGGCCCGCCGCCCGTGCCCAGCGCCGCGGACCTGGCCCGGCTGTCCCTCCACCCGGACGACGACCTGGCCCCGAACCGCCCCGGCGAAGCCCTGCTGGGCGAGCTGGAACACGGCGCCGCGGGGGCCCGTACCCGGCACCGGATGCGCCCGGACCTGCTCGCCCAGGAGCGGGTGGGGGCCGGGCTGGACGCCCTGGAGGGCGCGGGCTGGCGGGTGCTGCACGCCGTACCGCTGCCCGGGGCGGGGCGGATCGACCACCTGCTGATCGGGCCGGGCGGGGTCTGGTGCGTCCGCAGCGTCCCCGGCCGCCGCCAGCGGGTCCACGTCGGCGACCTGCTCGTCACCGTCGGCCGCGCCGAGCCCCGCCCCGACGTCCGCTGGGCCCGGCGGGCCGCCGAGCGCGTCACGCACGCGCTGGTCACCGCGGTCACCCCGGCGCTGGTGGTGGACGAGGCGAACCGCCTGGAGGTGGTGCCGTCGCTGCGCGACGTCACGGTCCTCGAACCGGGCACGGCCGCCACCCGCCTCACGCGCGCCCCGGCCGCCCTCAAACCGTCGGACGTCGAAGCCCTCTTCGCGGTGGCCCGCGACCGCCGCACCTGGGCGGACGTCTGAGCGGTGCGGCCGGGGCCGCCTCACCAGGTGGGGCGCAGCCGCAGCACCTCCGGGGGCGGGTGGCGGCCCGAGGAGCAGCGGACCTCGGCCGTGAGCGGGGGGTCGACCGCGAGGTAGGGGATCTCGCCGAGCCCGATCGCCGTGACCGTCCCGCCGCCCCGGGCGGTCCGGTGCGGGGCGCTCCCGTCCCGGGCGGCCGCCAGCTCGGCGACGACCGCCGCCCGTACTCCGGCGGTCAGCGGACTCGACACCAGCGGCGCGTCGAAGTCGGCGGCGGAGTCGGAGCCGGAGTCGGCGGCGGTCTCCGGCTCCTGGTCCCCGCCCGCGTCCATCTCCGTCTGCGTCTCTGCCTCCCCGTCTCCCGACAGGACGAGCACCAGGGCCAGCGGCCGCGCCGCCGTCCCCGTGTAACCGATCACCGCCGCGTCCCGCGTGTCGGTGTGCCGGAGCTTCTGCCAGCCCCGCCGCCCGCCCGGGTACGGCTGTTCCAGGCGTTTGATCACCAGCCCCTCGATCCCGCTGGCCGGCAAGGTCTCGTACCAGGTCTCCGCCAGCCCCGCGTCGGTCGTCATCGGCACCGGCTGGAGCGGTGGCCCCAGCGGCAGCAGCAGGCCGACCAGCAGCGCCCGCCGCCGCTCGTACGGCCGCGCCCGCACGTCCAGCCCGGCCAGTTCCAGTACGTCGAAGGCCGCGTAGGAGGCCGGCAGGGTGCGGGCCAGGACCGCCGCCCGGGCGGCCGTCGCCGCGGCCCGCCGCTGGACGAGCGCGAAGTCCGTCCGGCCCGCGTGCCAGACCACCACCTCCCCGTCGAGGGTGGTCCCGGCGGGCAGCTGCCGCGCCGCGGCGGCCAGATCGGGGAACGCGCCCGTCACCAGCCGCCCCGACCGCGCCTGCAGCACCACGCCCTCGCCGGTCCGCAGGATCACCAGCCGGTGCCCGTCGAACTTCGGCTCGTACGCCAGCCCCGCGCCCCGCGGCAACTCCCGCACGGCGGCGGCCAGCGCTACCCGGATCACGGCGCACCCGCCGTATCCGCCGCATCCGCTGTACCTGCCGTATCCGCCGTACGGGCGCCACCGCGCGGCAGCGTCCCGGCCCGGCCGGGATCGGTCAGCGGCGCGAACAGATCGCCGTCGCGGGCGAGGCGCGCCACCACCTCGTCGGCGACGAACACCAGGGCGGCGGGGTCGCCCCGCTCCGCGCAGCCCGCGACCTCCGCCCACGACACCGGCGCGGACACCGTCGGCAGGGCCCGCGCCCGCAGGGTGTACGGGGCGGCGGTGGTCTTCGCGGCGGAGTTCTGACTGTGGTCCACGAACACCTTCCCGGGCCGCAGCGCCTTCGCCATCCGGTGGACCACCAGCTCCGGAAGCTCGTGCTCCGCCTCCTGCGCGAGGGCCTTCGCGTACGCGGAGACCCGCGTGGACGGGGCCGGCTCCAGCGGCACCGACAGGTGCATCCCCTTCGAACCGGAGGTCTTCGCGTAGGCGTCGAGCCCATCCGCCGCCAGCCGCTCCCGCAGCCACAGCGCCACGGCGCAGCACTCCACCACGCTCGCCGGGGCCCCGGGGTCGAGGTCGAACACCAGCCGGTCCGCGACCGCGGGCCGCCCGGTGGTCCACTGCGGGGTGTGGAACTCCACGACCAGGTTCGCGGCCCACATGAGCGTCGCCAGACCGTCCACGACGACCTGCTCGGCGAGCTGGTCCTCGGAGCGCGGCACCCGTACGGTCCGCACCCACGCGGGAGTGCCCGGCGGCGGGTTCTTCGTGAAGAACCGCTGGCCGTCCGGCCCGTCCGGATAGCGCAGGAACGAGACCGGCCGGTCCCGGACGTGGGGCAGCAGCGCGCCCGAGACGGTGGCGTAGTAGTGCAGCACCTCGCCCTTGGTGAAACCGCTCTCCGGATAGATGACCTTGTCCAGATTGCTGAGCGCGAGGCGACGCCCCTCCACCGTGGTGATCGGCGTCATACGAAGAGACTCCCATGAATCGGGAGGAACCGTACTGGCTGAGGCTTCAGGCGGAAGCCCGCTTGGTGGTGGTCTTCTTGGCCGTGGTCTTGGCCACGGTCTTGGCGGCGGTCTTGGGCGTGGCGCTGGACGTGGTCTTCGCGGCGGCGGTGGTCTTCTTCCCGCCGGTGTCCTTCGGCGACGCGGCGGCGGTCTTCTTCGCCGCGGTCCCCGTAGCCTTCCGCGCCGGGGCGGCCTTCTTCGCCGGAGCCGCCTTCGCGGTCTTGGTGGCCTTGGCGGCCTTGGCCGTCCCGGCCGTCCTGGCCGTCTTCCGGGTGGCCAGCGCCGTGACCTCGGCCTCCGCTCCCGCCCCCTCGTCCGTACCCTCGCCCCGGGACTTCTTGGCCGCGCGGACGCTCCGCTCAAGGGCGGCCATGAGGTCGATGACCTTGCCGCCCTCCGGGGCGGCCTCCTCCTCGTGCGGGAGCTCGACGCCCTGGAGCCGGGCCTCGATCACCCGCTGGAGGGCCTCCTGGTACTCGTCGTGCAGCGCCGACAGGTCGAAGTCCTCGGACAGCATGTCCATCAGGGACCGGGCCATCTGGAGTTCCTGGGGCCGGATCGAGACCTCGCCCTCCGGAGCGACCCCCGCGGACGTGCGCACCTCGTCGGGCCACAGGCACGTCTGCAGCACCAGGGTGTCCCCGTGCACCCGGAGCACCGCGAGGGACTCGCGCGACCGGATGGCGATCTTCGTGACGGCGATCTGTCCGGCCTCGGTCAGGGCCTGCCTGAGCAGGGCGTAGGGCTTGGCGGCCGCGCGGTCGGAGGTGCCGACGTAATAGGCCTTGGAGAACATCAGCGGGTCGATGGTCCCGGCGTCGACGAAGGCCAGCACGTCGATGAGCTTCTTGCTGGGCAGGGGAAGGTCGGCGAGGTCCTCGTCGGACAGCATGATCATGCTGCCGTCGGGAGCCTCGTACCCCTTGGTGATCTCCTGGTACGGGATCTCGACGTCCTCGGCCTCGCACACGCGCCGCAACCGCACCCGGGAGCCGTCCTTCTCGTGCACCTGGCGCAACGACACGTCGTGCTCCTCGGTGGCCGTGAAGAGCTGGACGGGGATCGTGACCAGCCCGAACGAGATGGCCCCCTTCCAGGTGGCTCTCATACCGCGCTCCTTCCCTGGGGCCCCCAGGCTAAGCCGCCCCGCCCCCGGCCGACACTCGACGCCGCGGGCCCCGGACAGGGGGGCGGGCGGCCCTTTCGGGTCGCCCGCCGCCGTGCCGATGCCGTATCCGGAGCCGCGTCCGGAGCTGTATCCGGGGTCGCTTCCGCGCTGTCTCTAGGTCGGTCGCACCGTGCCTCCGAACGGGGGCTTGGCCGCCGGCTTGGCCGGTGGGGCCGGGCGGTGCCAGGTCGTGTACTTGGCGTCACGCGCCGCCTGGACCTCCTCCGGATGGCTGGAGGTGGTCGAGCCGAAGTTTCCGTATCCCTGCATCTCGTGCGGCCGCAGGCCGCCCTTGGGAATCTCCACCGGTTCCCGCTCTTCGAGCAGCTCGTACACCGCCCCGCCCTCGGGCAGGTGCGGCTGGCTCTCGGGAGTGGGAGGCGCGGGTTCCTGTGCCCGGACCCGCTTGCCCATCCAGAAGGCGGCAATCAGGAATCCGGCCACGGCAATCCCGACGACCAGGAACCACGCGATGTCGCTCAGGGTCGTTTCCATGTCGAACGTGTACCCCGGTTGGCCGTCGGCCATACCCCTTGAATCATGACAAATAGGTTGAAACGGAAACCTCGGGCTTCCGGGCCGGACACCTCCAGGGCCGACAGGACCGCCAGGCCCTAAGAGTTGATCGGGCCCTCCGTGTCGCGCAGCGCCCCCGTGCCCCGCGCCGCACTGCCCCGCGAGCCCAGCACGCCCAGGATCTCGGCGCAGATCGCGAGCGCCGTCTCGGCGGGCGTCCGCGCCCCCAGGTCCAGCCCGATCGGGCCGTGCACCCGCGCCAGCTGCGCCTCGCTCACCCCGTCCGCCAGCAGCCCCTCGCGCCGCCGCGCCTGCGTCTTGCGGGAGCCGAGCGCACCGACGTACGGGATCCCGCTCGCCAGCGCGCCCCGCAGCGTCGGGACGTCGAAGTCGGGCTCGTGGCTGAGCATCACCAGGCACGCGCCGTCCCGGCGGGCCGCCAGCACCTTGGCCGCCGTGGCGCAGTCGTCGACCAGTACGGCGTCCCAGTCCAGCAGCCGGGCCTGTCGCTCGATGATGCGGGCCAGCTCCCCGCCGCCGCCGATCACCAGGCAGGGGGCCGAGGGGTACGCCTCGACCAGCACCAGCCCGGACTGCCCGTACAGGGCGTCCCGCCCGGCCCGGTGCGTGCCCAGCAGCTCGGCCGCCCGCCGCTCCGCGTCGGTGGCGGGGGCGTCGAGGGCCCGTACGACCTCGCTCACGGCCCGGTCGGCGGCCTCGTTGAGGCGGGTCACCAGCGCCACCCCGGCCCCCTCGGCGAGCAGGTCCCACCAAGCGGCCGGGACCGCCGAGAGCGGCTGAAGCAGGATCTCCGCCTGTCCGCCGCAGGTCAGCCGCGCCTCGACGGCCTCGGCCCCGCGGACCGACACCTCGCACACCCGGGCACTCTCCCCGGCCGCCACCGCCCCGGCCTCCGCGACCAGTTCGGCGTCGAAGACCCCCCGGTACAAGGCCCCCACGCACTCCCCGCGCGGATCGACCAGCACCGCCCCACCGGCGTCCCGGGGCCCGAACCCCTGCTCGGTGATCGGGCGCGCCAGGAACCCGGCCCGCCCCTCCGAGATCCATTGCCGCGCCGTCTCCGCCAGCTCACGCATCCGTGCCACCTCGATCGCCGAAAGACTCCCGATCCGCAAAGTGCCAGGTCAGCGGCACAATGCGGCCTCCTTTGAATCCTAGGCACCGCACGGGCGCGCCCCCAACCCGCAAAACCGCCGATGCGGGGCCCTCCCCACTCGTACGTCCCGCCGGAAAGGGATCACTCCACGGGCGCCTCCTGCGACTCTTGCGTCTCCGGCGGGTCCTCCTGTGCCTCCAGCGGAGCCCCGGTGTGGTGGACGTGCATGTCGCCCTGCGTGACGGCGTACACGGTGCCGTGGTCCTTCGCCGTGTTGCGCTGCTCGCTCTTGGCCTCCTCGCCCGGCGACTCTTGGGCCGGTTCGCGGGTCTCGACGCGGTTGCGGTCGCCGACGATCACGGGACCGGACGCGTCGCCGCCGATCCGGATCGTGACCTGGCGGTTGTCGGGCGGGTTCGCCATGGTGGTGGCTCCTTCGGTAGGGGGAGGTCAGGGGACCCGGGCCAGCACGGCCGGTTCGCAGTTGAACGCACACTTCGTACCCCCGGGCCCGGTTCCCTTCAGGACGCTGGCGGTGGTTCCGTCGGACGAGAGGGTGATCGTCATCGACAGGTCCTCGATCCTGCCCGTTCCGTCGCAGGCGCCGCTCTGCGTGTGTGTGTATGCGCTCTGCGTACCGCTGTAGGTACTGCCACTGCCCCTGAGCCGGATCTCGACGGGACCGCAGTCCGAGGACGCCCTCGCGGTGTACGAACCGCCCCCGGAGTCCACGAACGTGACCGTGGTGCCTTGCCCATCCCGCCACGTCCCGGCCAGGCTGGTGGACCCGCCGGACGGCGTACCCGTGTCCTGGATCTGGTTGAGGGCGACCCCGCCCACGACGATGGCCACGAGCGCGGCGATCACGGTTGACACCAGGGTGGCCATGGAGGTGCCCGCGGCCGCCGCGCCGCCGACGCCGAGCGCGGTGGTGGCCGTACCGGCCCCGCCCGCCGTGACGGCGGCGCCCGCCCCGCTCGCGGCCGCGGCGTGTGCCCCGCCGCCCACCGCGGTGACGGCGGCGTGCCCGTGCGCGGCGGCGGCCGCGTGCGGTGCGACCGCAGCGTGCGGCACGGCAGCCGCGTGTGGCGCGACCGCCGCGTGCGGGACGGCCGCCGCGTGCGGGACGGCCACCGCGTGGGGCGCGACCGCCGCATGCGGGGCCACGGCGGCGTGCGGAACGATCGCCGCGTGCGGGGCGACGGTGCTCGCGCCGCTCGTACCGCCGTGGCCCGCCAGGTTCGCCATGTGCGCGCTCACGCTCTGCGCGGGCGCGGCGGCGGTGTGGGCCGTGCCCGTCACGGCGGCCGTGTGGGCGGTGCCGGTCGTCGTGACCGCGGCCCCTCCGTGCAGTGCGGGCAGCACCGGAGCCGCCGGCACGCTCGCGAGCTGGTGCAACTGCATCGCGGCGGCCGCACCGTGGCTGTTGTTCAGTGCCTGCCACAGCAGCAGCGCCTGGCCCGCCAGCGCCACGAACATCACGCGCTGGCCGATCAGCAGCGCGCGGATCGCCTCCTCGTGCGTGAAGTACGCCTCGGCCTGCTGGTCGCCCGACCGCCGGGCCGCGACCCAGCCGCGGCCGAGCAGCCGCCCCCACACGCCGAACCGCAGCGAGCGGGCGAGCGCCGGTGAGGCGGCCCGGGTGACCCGTACGGCGAGGTCGGGACGGCCCGCCGCCTCGGCCAGTTCGGCCGCCAGCTCCAGGGCCCTGCTCACCCCGGCCACCTGCGCGGGCGTCGTCTCCGCCCGCTCCGCCCACTCGGCGAAGTACCCGCACAGGCGGTCGGCGGCGAACGGCCGCGGATGCTTGGCCCGCAGCGCCGGGCCGAGGTCGGTGGCGAAGCGGTACCCGTGCTCCGCCGCCACGATCAGCCCGAGACCGGCCAGCCGGACGCAGAGCCCGGCCGGATCCGGTACGTCGGTCAGCGCGCCGATGTGCACCGGGTCCAGCTCGGCCCCGTACAGGGTCGCCAGGAGGTGCAGCACGCTCAGCTCCGCAGCGTCGAGCCGCTCGAGTAATTCCGGCAGGATCCCGGCCACTTCACCGGGCAACGGCAGCCGGGCCCGGCCCGCCGGGCCGGTCCGGGCCAGCCCGGCGGCACGCAGCAGGGGCAGCGGCAGGCCGGCCGCGGCCTCCCAGAGGTCGGTGGCGGAGCCGAGTTCGCTCTCCAGCAGCGGCCGCCGCAGCTCCCGGGCCAGCAGCTCCAGGCCCGCGGCCCGGTCCAGGCCCTTGATTTCCAGCGCCGTGCCGTCGTTCCACAAGGACCGGTCGGAACCGGTGAAGACGAAGGTCGCGTCCGGCGCCGCGTCGGCGAGGTCCTGCAACTGCCCGTACGTCAGGTCGGCGTCGTCGAGGTACACGGTCACCCGTATCCCCGCCATCAGCCGCCGCAGTTCGGCCCGCGACGGCGCGTAACCCGAAGCCTCGTAGCAGGCCTCGAACACCTCCTGGGCCAGGTCCGCGATATCGCGGTAAGCCGCCGTCAGGAACACCACACCGGCCGGCCCGGGTTCCAACTGCCGCGCCGAGTACCGCAGGAGGGTGCTCTTGCCGACCCCGGGCGGCCCCCACAGCTGGACCAGGCCCCCGGCCCGTACGGCGTCTGCGAGCGCGGCGGTCTCCGCCGCGCGGCCGACCGGCTCCGGCACCCGCCGGGGGAGCAGCTCGACCCGCTCGCGGCGCACCGGACGGGGCCGCTCCCGCTCCATGACGACCGTCACGGTCGACCCGTGCTGGGCATCGACGACCACGTTGTGCTCGCCGACGATCACGGTGCCCGCGTCGCCGCCGATGTCTATGCCGACATGGTTCGCGGCGGTCCCGTCCCCCGCGCCCGCCCCTGCACCCGCCCCCGCGCCCTCACCCGTTGCGCCTATCGGCCCGTCCATCGCTCCGCCTTCCCGGCCGCGGCACGCGACCGCCTGTGAATGGCCCGACCTGACCGGCCGGTGGACACGCTAGCCACGGCGCGGGGCGGCAATACCGTCATACGACTGTTTCGGCGGAGGCATCCGGGGCGAAGGCGATGGAGTTCAGGCGGGCGAGGTCCTCGACCCTGATCGCCCGGTACCCGGTGGACACCACGCCCGTCTCGCGCAGCCGCCGCAAGGCCTTGTGCACGGTGGGCTCCGACGCTCCCGACAAGGTGGCGAGTTCCGGCTGGGTGATCGGCCAGCGGATCACGACTCCCGCGCCGGCGGGCTCCCCGTACGCCATCGCGATCTGATGCACCACCCGGGCCAGCCGGGTCGCGGCGTCACAGCCGGCGAAATCGATGCGGTGGCTGTTCGCCACGCGCAGTTTGGCCACGATCGACTCGTTGACGGCGTGCGCGATCCGCGGATCCCGGCGCATGCAATCGAGGAAGTCCTCGCGGGTCACCACCCGCGCGACGGCGGACCCGCAGGTGGTGACCGTCGCGGACCGGGGCCGCCCGTCCACCGCCGCGAACTCGCCGACCAGGTCCCCGCCCATCCGTACGGCGAGCAGGGCGTCGCGGTGGTCATGGGTCCGCGCGGTGGCCTTGACCACCCCGTCGAGCAGGATCACCACGAAGGTCGTCGGCTCGGATTCGCGCATCAGCACGCGGTCGGCGGGGTAGCGCGCCCGCGCGCCCAGCGCGAGCAGCCGCTCGCGCGAGGCCCGGCCGAGCCCGCCGAGCAGGCTGGCCGCCGGCCAGGCCCACTCCTCGCGCGGCCACGACCCGCCGCGCCCCTGACCGCCACCGCCGCCGTCCCCTACGCCTTCCACGGCCCCGCGCCCCACTTCCCCGTCCAGTCCGCCCAGTCCGTCCAGCCCGTCCCGTCCCGTTCCAGCCCGTCCCGCGCGCCCAGTGTGCGCTCCGCAGCCGACCGCGACGCGCCCCCCGACGCCCACCTGTCTTGAAACGATCGCCGGTTTCGCCGGATCCCGTAATCCGACGAGATCCCCACGACCACGGGCAGGCACACTCAGGACCGCACGCCGCCCCCGCACCCCCACCCGATCCCCAAGAGGCCGCCATGAAAGCTGAGTTGGAACCCGAACCGGAATACCGGGCACTGCTGGCGGTCGACATCGAACGCTCCGCGGGCCGGGGGAACGTACCGCTCCTGCGCATCCGCGAGGTGCTCGCGACCGCGCTGCGCGCCGCGTTCGAGGAGAGCGGCATCGACTGGCACGCGTGCCTGCGCGACGACCTCGGGGACGGCATCAGGGTCACCGCCCCGCCGGGGCTGCGCAAGACGAAACTGCTCCACCCCCTGATCGGCGAACTCGCCGCCCACCTGCGCGCCCACAACCGCACGGCCGCACCCGCCACCCAGGTCCGCGTCAGGGCCGCACTGCACGCGGGCGAGGTCTACGTCGCCCCGTCCGGCCAGGTCACCGGCCGCCCCCTCGAAGTCCTGGCCCGGCTGCTCGACGCACCCCCGGCCCGCGCGGCCCTGGCGGCGGCGCCGACGGCGGTGACCACCTCACTCCTGCTCTCGCAGCACTTCCACGAGGAGACCGTGCGCCACGGCTACCCGGGCATCGACCCGGAGACCTTCCAAGAGGTCACCTTCACGGAGAAGGAACACACCGCGCACGCCTGGCTCCACCTCCCGGGCCTGGCCACACCCCCGGCTCCGCAGGCGCCCGTACGCCACCCCCGCCCGGAAGGCTCCCGCATGACCAACCGGGCCTCGGGCCACGGCACCCTCTACGCCACCCAGAACGGCACCCAGCACATCCACAACAACGAAACCCCCTGAACCCATGACGATGAAGATGACGAGGGAGCCCCAGTGGACGACCTGACCGCACTGGCCGAAGCGGGAGCCGCCGCCCTGGTCACGGCGATGGCCACCGACCTGTGGCAGGCGACGCGCGCCCGGGCCCTGGACCTCTTCCGCCGCTCGGACCGCACCCGCCGGGCCGCGGTGGAAGCCCAACTCGACGGCAACGAAGCCCTGGTCCGCGCCGCCGACACCCCCGACGAGGTCCGCCGCACCCTCTTCGCCTACTGGACCCTGGAACTGGCCGAACTCCTGCGCCACCACCCGTCCACCCGCCCCGGCCTCACCCACCTGACGGAGTCGGTCCCCACCCCCGCCACCCCCCTGGCCGTCCACCAGACGAACACCGCCCGAGACCGCGCCACCCTCTACGCGGTCCAGCAGATAACCCTCCCGCCGCACCCCACAACCCCACCCGCCTGACCTCCGCCGCGAGGTGTCAGATCGTCAGATCTTGATGACGGTGACCCGGCCGCCGCACAGCGCGGTGAGGTCTTCCGGGTCGGACGTGAGCACGGTGACGGGGCCGGGTGAGGCGAGGGCGGTGGCACTGAGCATCGCGTCGATGGCGTACTTGTGACCGTGCAGGCCGGCCTCGGCCAGCAGGGCCGCGGCGTGGCGGGCGATGGGCTCGGTGACCGGCTCGATGACGAGACGGGAGAGGGTCCACTCCAGTGCCGGACGGTTGATCCGGGGGTGCACCACTTCCGCAAGGGTGGCCGCGGACGTGATGACCCGCAGGTCATCGGCCCGGGCGAGGGCCAGCCAGGCCGTAATGGTGCGGTCGCGCAGCACGGCCTTGGCCAGACCCTCGCTGTCGAGGACGAGGGTGCCTCCGGGGACCGTGGGGGAGCGTGTCACGCCGCGTCCGCTCCGCTGCCGCTCTCCTGGTGCCGGGCCTGGTGGAGATGGTCGCGCAGGACCTGGAGCTCTTCGTCGGTGATGGACCCGTGTTCGGCCTCGGCGACCTGGATGACCTCGTTGAGGTTGTCGCGCTCGATCTGTCGGGCGACGGCGGCGGCGACGTAAGCGGACAGACCGGAGGGGCCGCTGCGGGCACGGGCTGCCTCCGCGATGTCGCGCGGCATCGTGATCGAGTACTTGCCGGTGGGCTCACTCATGCCACCTATCCTACTCCGCATCCTCCCTTCTCGGCCGGGCGAACAGGGACTGCGAGGCCGGGCCGAGTTCACCCCTGCGGGGTGGGCGGCAGCACTAGGCTGGCCGGGTGAACGCGCGCACCGCCCTGGCGAAATGGCTCGGCACCCTGGATTCCAAGCGGCTGATCGCCCTGTTGGAAGAGCGGAGACTGCCGCTCGCCGCCGAGTGCCGGCGGATCACCACCCTCCGCGAGCTTGCCGGACACCTCCTCACCGACGAGTCGGTGGGCCACGGCTTGATGGCGGGCACCACAGGGGAATTGTCACTGCTGGCCTCCATCGCCACCCTGGCCTTGGAACGGCACGGACCCGTCGACGACGGCGAGGCCGAGGACGTCCCGCGGTATCCCTGGCAGCAACTCCGGCCCGTGGAACCGGTGGAGCCCGCGGACCGGCTGGTGGCAGAGCGGGACGTACTGGCCTGGTTCGAGCCGGGGGCGGAGCGGCAGCGGGCGGAGCACACGCTCGCCCGGCTGCGGGAGCGGGCACTGCTGCTCCCCGCGCCCCGGGGGAAACTGGCGCTGCCGCCGCTTCTGCACGTGCGGGCCGCCGGGTTGGACGGATACGGGCGCACCGCCGACCGGCTGCTGACCGCCGCCTACAACGCTCCCGAGGTCAAGCGGATCGCCGTGAACCTCTTCGGCGAGGGCGCGGCCCGCACCCGTGACCAGGCCCAAGGGCTGATCACCACCCTGCTCGCCGATCCGGCCGGGGTGCGGGCACTGCTGGTGGACGCCCCGCCGCGGGTTCTGGAGCTGTTGGACAACCTGGCATCCGGCCCGCCGCTGCTGCGTACCCGCTGCTTCGTCAGCCGGTACGGGGAGCAGTACGCGGGCCCGGCCTCCACGTACGTCTTCCGGGAGGGCGGCAGCGGCGACGAGGGCACCGACTGGCTGGCCGCGCGCGGGCTCGTGGTCCCCGTGGGCCTCGACCTGGCGGAGCTCCCGTACGAGGTCGCGCGCGCCCTCCGTCATGAGGGTGTGACCCCCGGCCCCCGTCTGGAACCGGAACCGCTCACCGCCACCGTGCTGCTCCCGCCCGGCTGGGAGGGCGAGGGAGGGACGGCCGCCGCGGCTGCCGCGTGGCGGGCCGAACTGGTCCTTCGGGCGCTGGCCGCCCAGCCCGTCGCGATCCGGAAGGCGGGCGGGATCGCCGTACGCGACACCAGGCGGCTGGCCAAGGAGGCCGGAGCGGACGAGGCCGCCACCCGGCTGTGGCTCGATCTCGCGGTGAACGCCGGACTCGCCGCACCCCAGGACGAGGAGCCGGCCCCCGCCGCCCGGGGCCGCCGCAACGCCAAGGCCCCCAAGCCCTCCGCCCGGCTACTGCCCAGCGACCGCTACGACGCCTGGGCCGCCGCCCCGCCCGCGGGCAAACTGCTGCCGCTCCTGGCGGCCTGGGCCGTGGTCCCCGAAATCCTCAGCCACTGGCCGGACCCCGAGGAGACCCCGGTCGCGCTCACCAGCCCGCGAGACGAGGACGCCGTAACCCTGCGGACCGGGGTGCTCAGGGCTCTCGCCACCCTCCCCGACGGACACGGACTGACGGGGGACATGCCGGGACGCGTCGAACTGGTCGTCCTGGCCGCGTGGTTCCAGCCGGCCCTGCGCGGCCAACTCGCCGGAGACGCCCAGGGGGAACTGGCCGCCGCCGAGGAACTACTCGACCGCTCGGCGGCCACCCTGGCGGAAGCGGCCCTGCTCGGCGTGGTCGCCCACGGCGCGCTCACCCCCGTGGGCCGGGCCTTGTGCCACCTCCTGGCGGCGGGCGCCGCCCACCACTACCCGGCGGTGCCCGGCGCACACGCGGACCCGTCCGCCCGCGGCCCCGAGGGCTTGGGCCAGGACCTCACCCTCCGTCCCGCCCTGGCGCGAGCGGTCACCGCACTGCGCGAAGCGTTGTACGCGGCCCTGCCGGAGCCCGGCACCACGGCCCGCTTCCAGAGCGACCTGACCGCCACCGTCACGGGCGCGCCCGCACCCGCCCTGGCCGATCTCCTCAGGGCCGTCGGCGACATCGAGTCCGAAGGCCATGCGGTCGTCTGGCGGATCACGACGACCTCCGTACGCCGGGCCCTGGACGAGGGCTGGACCGCCGACGAACTCCTCGACCGCCTCACCGCGGCGAGCGAGCGCGGCACCCCCCTCCCCCAACCGCTGGCCTACACGATCAAGGACGCCGCCCGCACCCACGGACAGCTCAAGGTCGTCCGCTCGGCCTGCTGCATCCGCTCGGACGACACCGCCCTGATCGCCGAGGTCGCCCAGGCCCGCGCCCTGACCAAACTCCAACTCCGCCGCATCGCCCCCACGGTCCTGATCTCCACGGCCCCGCCGGAAGAGACGCTCTCCGCCCTCCGCACGGCCGGCTACGCCCCCACCCAGGAAGCCGAAACAGGCACCACGCTCCTCGACCGCGCCCCCACCGACCGCGCCCCGAGCCTCCTCCCGCCCCTGGACCAGGCCCACCCGCCCTACGGCACCTCCGCGCCCGGCGTCCCGTCCAGCGCCCGCACCCTGGCCGCGGCCCTCACCGCGGCCGGGTAACGCCCCCGCGGAGCACCGCGGTTGCCCAGCGCGGCCACACGCCAGGGCACTTGCCCGGACAAACGCGAAGACCCCGTCTCAGCGTTGCCGCTGATGGCGGGGTCTTTGGGCACTCCTTGCGAAGTGCCCCCGGCAGGATTCGAACCTGCGCACACGGCTCCGGAGGCCCCGTGCGTCTCACGCGTTTCACCAGGCCAGGGGCTCAGAACGGGCTCGCTCGCCTGCTGCTGTCCACAAACAGGCCGCGGCTCGCAGACCAGCTACTCAAGCAAGATCTCTTCAGGGCGCCGGTTCGTGACCGCGGTTTCCCGGCCTGTCAGTATGTGCTCGATGCAGGCTTCGAGGTCTCCGCCGTGGTCGTCCCGGGCCATGCTCCGGAGCTCTCGGGCCAGCTCCAATCCGTTGACCAGGACGATGGGGTACTGGTCTTCGACCATCTCGGTCTGTGCGGGCACGGAGTAGGCCCCGGTCGTGACGTACACGCCGATCCAGCCTCGTCGCAGTCGGGCCACAACGCGGGCGATCTGCTCGGCGGTGACCAGGTTGTCGAGCTTGACGCACTTGGCCTGGCCGAGGACGACGAGACTGGTGCCGGCCAGCCCACTGCCGATGTCGAGCCGGCCCACGAAGTCCGCCCCGCCATCACCGGACCTACGCGTCAGCCACCCCTCGACATAGCTGTTCCCGGCCCCGCGCAACACACGGGCCGCGACCGCGGATGCGACGGCCTCGAAGTCGTGCTTCCGCCCGTCGAAGTACTTGTAGATCAGCTCCAGGTCCTTTGCTTCGGTGGTTCCCGGCTTGGGGCGCTGCTCGGGCACCTTGGTCACCTTGGCCCGGGCAACCCGCCGGCGGATCCTGGGCAGGGCCGAGTTCCCGTGCTTGACCCACTCACGCCACGCCCGCGGGGCGAGTTCGAGCGTCTCAACGTCGGCCACGGTCTTGTCCCTGCGGGAGTCGACCCACTCCCAGGAGACCTTGTCGTCCTCGTCAGTGAGGTCGATGAGAGCGATGTCGTAGACGTAGTTCGTGAACGTCGTGTGGTCGCTGCCGCCCCACTGCACCAGCCGCTCGGCCCGCTCGATGATCCCCAGCCCGCAGAACTCGACGTGCCCCTTGACCTTGCCGCTGCGCGAAACCGCACGGAACAGCAGCAACGGGATGGCGGCAGCCCGCTCCTCCGGCGTGTGCCCCTGGTGCCCGGTGAAGGCATCGAGCAAGGCCGCATTGCCGTTGGTCTTCCCCGGCGCGACGGTGGTGGTGGCCTTGTGGTCGCCGAAGTACCGGACGTGCCCGTTGTCCATGTCGAACACGTCATGCCAGGGCGTCTGCTCGGTGCCAGCCTTCCAGGGGCTCGACCGGATGAGAATCACCGGCCGGCGCTCCCCATCAGACGTCCGAACCTTCGCCATGCCGTTGATCCCGGCCTCCAGCAGGGCCCGGGCGAGGTCCGGCGAGTGAGTCACATGGTGGAAGTTGGGATACCCCTGCAACTCCTCCGGCACCGGATCCTTGCCGGTCGCGTAGCGATACACCTGACCAACACGCAACTGACCACCCACGTATACCCCCACAGCAGCACTAGCCTGACGATCTTCGATGACACTAGCGGCCAGCACTGACAGGCATGTCTGACCTTCATGGCCATGAGCTTGGGAGTCATCCACCTTGGACACCTCATCCCGCTCCTGACCAGCAGCGGGTGTCCGGGAGAACATCGCGGGCCCGTCCTGGAGTCCACTGACGACCGCTGCCCCGGCCCTGCCTGACACGACTCTGGCCCGGCGTCTCTGGTACGCGGTGGGCTATGACAGTCGCAACAGTCGCAACAGTCGCAACAGTCGCTCTGGAGCCTCAGGGGCGCGAAAGGTCCGAACGAGTTAAAGAACCTTTCCCTGTGCGATTATGATTTGCTCGGCGGTAAATCGCATAAGTGGGATCTCGCGGGCTAGTTCCTCATCGTGCGCGAATGGGGCATACTTCGGCAACTCGCCTTCCTTGGCATGCACCAGAGCGTTACGTACTTTGTAGATTCGTTTGGCAATGGCGCCACGTGCCGCCTCTTCGTCTCGGCCACGAATCGCGGCCTTACTCGCCCCGGCAAAAGGGACGTCGTTGTTGGCGTAGTAGTCGACCAAGGTGGCATCGTAGGCGTCAAGGTCAGCTGCCAGTCGACTCACGTTGACGAATCTGTCTAGCACGAGCTGGAGCGCTCGCTGCTCGTTCACGCCGCCCTCATCTCTAACCTGCCGTTGAGCCTTGGTGACGATCCGGATGATTGACTGGATGTCTTTGTTTCGGCGTGCAGAGAAAGATGGGTCAGTGATGCCGGACCGGATTTGATTCACAAGATCTTCGTTGAAGATTTTGTCGAAGAAATGCTCGGCAATGTGATAATAGGCCAGATATTCAAGTAGGGGGATTTCTGCTGCGACGCCCATGAGATAGTGGTGCACCAGGTCGGCGTCGTAGGTTTGCCTGGGCGCGTCGAGAAATCCGGTTTGCGTTCTTCGGACTCGCTGGATGGCTTGCGCTCGAAACATTGAATCCAGCCCGATCCGCGCCGCTGCATCGATATTGTAAGCGGCGTGAAATAGGAAGGAGTTGGCTAGAAGTTCGAAATCTGATCGGGATTTATTGGAGGTGATGCGCAATGTGGTAACGCGCAGCGATTCGCCAAGCGCCTCGAATAGTGAGTCGGCTTCAAATGGGCGACGCGCATTTCCGTAACCCCTCGATGTGCGGTCGGTGTCGAAATGCCTCACTCGGTTCAGTAGCATCCGGTAACGGGGGGTTCTGGTGAGCAGTGGGTTTTGGGCAAATAGGCAAAGCAAGTAGGCGGAAAATTCCCGCGACGGCTTTCCAATCTTGAAAGTTACGGGGTTTTCTCCCTGGCCGATGAACTCCTTATCTTCGAAGAATCGATCGAAGGCTCCAATTGAGCCGAGTGAAATGAGAGAAAACTCCGCTTCGCTTGCCCATTGGAAAGAACTCTCATTCCCAAGCTTTGCTTCATTTAGGCGTGTGACAATCTCGGATATTTCAGCCTTGGTGACTCCGTGGATGCTCTTTCCGTCGTTTAGTTGTATGGGCTCCCGGAGGATGAAATCTCCGCCTTCGTCTTCAGTTAGCCCGAATATTTTTTGAAGCCCCGCTGCTATGAGCTCTTCACTTACGACGGGCTTTTCGCTCATGCCCGCTCCTCCACGTCCGGTGATTTCCCCACCATCGATCTGACAGTGATGAGAACGGTAGCTATACCTGGCGCCTCTTGCGGAGTTTTCGCTGAACGGCCCCAGCCGTCCTTGCCGCCACCCTTCCCAACTCCCATCCCGTCCGCCGTCGGCCCACACGTATGTGGAGCGGACGCGGTGCCGGGCGTCCAGGTGGAGCGCGCCACTGTACGAACGACCTGGACGCCCGGTGCCGTGTCTGCTCGGCTTGTCCTGGGTCGACGGCGGACGGGATGGGAGTTCCCCACCTCACCCCACCACGGCCGGCACCCGCCAGCGGCGCCCCGGCCATCCCGGAGTCGGAGCGCCCCCGCCGGAGGCATGTCGGTGAGGGAGGGAACCCGCGGCCCGGGGTTCAGCTCATGCCCTTGGGCCTATCCCGCCTTGCAGGGGCGGGCGTCGGCGGAGCGCGCGCGGAGCGGGCCGAAGGCAGGAGCGTCGCGCGGAGCGGCGCCGGGAAGCCCGCCCGGCGGAGCGGAGCGCAGCCGGGTGCCTTGATGAGGTAGAGAAACCTGTAACAGCTCCGCGCCGCTCCTCAGCTATGCCGCGAGTACGTCGGCGATGGCTTGCATCGCATCGGTGATGGCGTCAGCCCCGGCTTCCGCGAACAGTGCTGCCTTGTGGGGCTTGTTGGCGTAGCCGATGGCCGTCGTACCGGCTGCATGAGCGGCCTGGATGTCCGTGAGTGAGTCGCCGATCAGGGTGCAGTGCGTGATGTCCACATGCGCCTCTTCAGCCGCCCTAATCAGCGGGTACGGGTTGGGCTTCATCAGATGGGGTTCCCCGGAGGGTCGACCGACGATCCTCGCGACGTACTCCCCCAAACCATGCAACTCCAGGAAGCGCTGGACGCAGTCGGCGGAGTTGTTGCTCACCACCACCGCTGCTCGCCCGGACGACCGTGTGGCCTGGAGGGCTTCCACCGCTCCAGGAGTCGGCGGACCCGCCACCGCGACGGCTTCGACCTCGGCGGCAGTCAGCGCCTGCTCCACTCGCTGACCGATGGCGGCGTCGGCTTCGTGAGCGATGCGCAGGACCTCGATCGGGTCGTCCGTCTCGGCGGCCTTGGCCCCCGCGGCTTCATCCTGGGCGGAGAGCAGTGTCGTGAGCTGCTTGGCGACTTCGGGGGCGGGCAGTCCTGCGAACACGTCGCACACGGGGCCGTCGAAGTCGAAGAAGACCACGCGGGCCTTCTCCAGGACTCCGGAGAGCTGGTCATCGCGCGTCAAGGTCGTAGTCCCTTCCGATGGTGTCCCACACGCTGTCGAACCACATGCGGGCCTGCTGGACCTGCTGTGCTCCGCTCGAAGACTCGCCGTCGTTGATCGAGTGGTGGAAGAGCGTGGTGTCCTTGCCGACCAGGTCGTAGATCTCGATCGTCTCGCCCTGGGCGACGACCTTGTTGGGGCGGATCGGGTAGTACCCGAAGAACGCGTCCTCGCCGTTGACGACGTAGAGCTTGAAGAACTGCGTGCCGCTATGGACACGGACGTTGATCCGGGTCTCGGCGACAAGGCCAAGGTGCTCCAGCTCGGTGATGGCGTCCCTGATGCTGCGGGTGTAGCTGACCATGATGTCGTGCATGCGGTCGCGGAGCCGCTTGTCGTCAGCCCCGTCCGCCATGCGTACCGGCGCAGCCTGCGGCACGGACATGTCCGGGACGAGTATCCGCATGGTGATGCTCGACGGCGTGAGCCGACCGACCCGGATCTTGTCGAGCGGTTCCTGAAGCGCCCCGTGCAGGGTCTCGCTGGAGAACCCGGCGAAGTCGATGGTCACGTGCTGTTTGGCGAATGCCTGCTCGACGTACGGCCGCAGCCCCGCCGGCCTTTCGGTCCGGTTGCGGACGTAGACGCCGCTGCCCTTGCGGGAGACCACGAGGCCCTCGTCTTCGAGGTCGCGCAATGCGCGCTGGATCGTCGCCCGCGCGAACCCGTACAGCTCCGTCAGTTCCTTGTGGGACGGGAGCTTCTCGCCAGGGGCAAGCCGCCGCGTGCGGATGGCAGCGCTGAGGCTGCTGGCCACCTGCTCGTAGGGGGCTCGGTCGTCGTCTGGGTCTAGGGGCTCGGGGGCGAAGGTCATGGGTCGATGGTAGGCGAGCGGGCTAGGTCAGGACAGTCAGGTCAGTCATGTCGTTGACATGGCTAGCCATCTCTCCTATCTTCAAGATGTGACCAACCGGGATAGCCAAGTTGGTCATCTATCTTCCTGCTGGCATCTCTGAAGGAGAAACCATGCCGTCGTTCAAGGTGGACACGTCGACCGCCGTGGTATTCGTCGCTACGGCTCCCACTCCGAAGCTCGTGAGCAAGCAGACCGGTGAGCGTGCGATGGACCGGGAGACCGGTGCTGCACTGTCCACGGTGGGCCTGCTGATCTCGGACGAGGGGGAGGGCAACCTCTACCAGGTGGTCGTTCCGGAGACCGGTCTCCCCGAGGGCCTGATGCCGGGCATGGCGGTGTCGGTGATCGGGCTCAAGGCACGGGACTGGGAGAACACGTTCAACGGGCAGACCCGGCACGGCATCTCGTTCCGCGCCGTCGCCCTCTCGGTCGGGGCCTGATCATGGGCGACCTGACGCCCTTATGGGAGGTCGGCCTCCCGCTGGCCGGTGCGGGCGGCGGTCTCGGCTACGCGAAGGCTCGCGCGCCGCGCGTGTTCTGGTCCGTGGTCGGGCTGCCGGTGGCACAGGTCCGGTTCGCGGTGACGTACCGCTCCACGATGGACGTGTGCGGGCTGACCGTGCAGCCGTCCCGCCTGCGGGCGTTCCTCGTGCGCAACGTCGCCCGTCGCAGTGACGTTCAGCCCGTGCCACCGAAGATCCGTCGCGTACGCGGCTCCTCGACCGGCATGCGGGTCACCCTTCGTCTCCCGGCCGGACTGGAGCCCGCCGACGTGATCGCGGCCTCCGAACGGCTCCGGCACGCCTGGGGCGTCCACTCCGTCCACGTGGTCGAGACCAAGCCGGGATTCATCGAACTGCGGATGACCGGCTACGACGTCCTGCGGCGAGTGAAGATGCCGCGTCGGCGCCCCGCCGGTCAGATGGTGGTGCCGGTCGCGCTTCGGGAGGACGGCTCGGCGTTCGTCCGGGACTATCTGAAGGTCCCGCACGCGCTGACGCTCGGCGCCAACCAGTCGGGCAAGTCCATGTACCTGCGCAACCTGGTCGTGGGCCTGGCCCGCATGCGGGTCGCGCTGGTCGGGATCGACTGCAAGAGGGGGGTCGAACAGCGAGGCTACGCACCCCGGCTGTCGGCGCTCGCTGTGACGCCGGAGGAAGCGTCGGGGGTGCTGGATGCCCTGGTGGGCGAGATGGAGAGCCGTTTCGACCTGCTGAGCAGCCACGGCGCGGCCGATGTGTGGGCCCTGCCGGAGAAGATCCGTCCCGTTCCGGTCGTGCTGCTGGTGGACGAGGTCGCGGAGCTGTTCCTCGTCGCGGTGAAGAAGGACGAGGAGCGGCGGGACCGGATGGTCATGCAGATGATCCGGCTCGGGCAGATGGCCCGCGCCGCCGGTATCTACCTGGAGATCTGCGGGCAGCGCTTCGGGTCAGACCTCGGCAAGGGGGCTACGACCCTGCGTGCGCAGCTCACCGGGCGCGTGGTCCACCGGGTCAACGACAAGCAGACCGCCGACATGGGCTTGGGCGACATCGCCCCGGACGCGGTGGCGGCCGTGACCGCGATCCCGGCCGACCGGCCCGGCCTCGCGGTGGCCGGTGACACCTCCGGCGGCTGGTCCCGCATCCGCACCCCCGAACTCAGCGCCGATGAGGCTGCGGCGGTCTGCGCACAGTTCGCGCACCTGACCCCGGTCCTGCCGTGCCTCGCTCCGTACCGGCCGCAGATCCCCGCCGGTTCTCCGGTCGTGGCCTCTGCTGCGCTGGTCACGCCGGTACCGGTCGCGGACTAGGCGTTCTCTCCCCCTCGGTCGGCGCGACCGTCTCGCGCCAGGTCCCTACCCGGCCATGCCCGAAACCGAAGGGAACTGCCATGACCACCAGCAAGAAGCCGACGACCCGGCGGCCCCGCTCGCCCAAGCCCGCTCCCGCCCCCGAGCCCTGCGGCACCTGCGCCGGATCGGGCGAGACCACGACGACCGTGCGGGTCGGACGCAAGCGCCGGGAGATCGGCGCCACGCAGACCGGACTGTGCCCGGCCTGCCTCGGCACCGGCACCGCCTGACCCACCAGTTCCTACCAAGGAGGTGACTCCGTGTTCCGCACCCTCCGAATCGACCCCGTGCTCATCCAGGCCGTCATTGCCGGTGCCCTGTCCTTCTCCCACCTGCACGACCTGGCAGCGGCGGCCGGTCAGGACGGCTGGAAAGCCTGGGCCTACCCGGTCAGCGTGGACCTGCTGTTGGTCGCCGCGTGGCGCCGGATGCGCACGGACACCGAGAACCATGACGCCTGGCTCTGGTTCGCCATCGCCCTGATCGCCTCGCTCGGCGCCAACGTCGCCACCGCCGGACTGCTCGACCTGAAAGACGTCCCGGCCTGGCTGCGCATCCTCGTCGCCGGATGGCCCGCCCTCGCATTCCTCGGCGGCACGCTCCTCGCCCACTCACCGGCCCCCGCGGCGGTAGCCGAACCCCGTGAGGAACCCCGCCTCGATACCGCGCCGGACCTGACCGTGGAACGTGCCCCAGAGACGGCCCCCGAACTACCGCCCGCCGAACTCGTCCCGGATGACGCGTCACTCGTCCCGGACGACGCGGCGCCTGAGATCGCACCGCTGCCGCCCGCTCCGCCGTCGCCTGCCGTGCCCGTTCCACCCGCTCTCCTCGACCACGCCCAGAAGATCGCGGACGCGCACCAGGCCCAGACCGGAACCCCGATCGACGGGGCCACCCTCCGCAGCAGACTCGGCGTCCCTGCCGCCCTCGCGGACTCGATCGCCCTCCAACTCACCTGACCCCGAATGGAGATCGCTCCCATGCGCCCGAACCGCTTCTACAACGTGATCCGCATCGGCCCGGTGCGCGTCGCCGACTTCCGCGACGGCCGGGGCCGCACGAAGCACACCGCCGTCTGCACGGCCCCCGGCTGCGACTTCTCCGCCGACTACCACAGCCGCGCCGGAGCCGAACTCGCCGCCCGTACCCACCGCTGCAAGGCCTAGGAGACCACCGTCATGGACGTTCCGCTCTGGCTCGCCCTGATCGTCGTCGGCGCCCTCGGCATCAAGCTCGTCCGCCCGCCCTGGTGGCTCGTCGCCGTCATCCTCGTCGGCGGCTACCTCCTCGCCGGAAGCTCCCTGTCCGCCCTCATCCCGCCGACCAGCAAGTAGGAGAGCCGCCATGCTCCGACCCCGAATCCCGGTGAACCCGCTCCCGCCCGGCATCACGACCCCGACCGTCCAGCCGTTCCCGCTGCCCGGTGCCGGTTCCCTGCACAAGCCCGCCGCTCCGACGGTCCCCGTCCACCACAGCCCGATCGACATCGCGCCGTCCGGCTGGGCTCCGGTCACTCCGGCACCGGCTCCAGCCCACCCCACGGTCCAGCTCACCCCCGGCAGCACTGCCGCGCTCGTCGCGGGCGGCGTCGCCGTGGTCCTGGTCGTCGGTGCGGTCCTCGTCTCGATGCTGCTCGCCGTCGCCATTACGGGCGTCTCCGTCGCCCTGGTCGCCGTCGTCCTCCGCCTGCTGGTCAAGGACCTCCAGAAGGGCCGGTGACCAGCATGGATACCCACGTGATCGCAGCGGGCTTACCGGCCCTGGGCTGGGCCATCCACGGCGGGACGCTCCTGCGCCGACTGGCCACCGCCCGCCGCGACCCCCTCACCGGCCTGCACACCCGCGCCGGTTGGACCGCCCGCGCCGAACACCTGATGGCCAAGCACCCGGGCGCCCTCGTGCTCCTAGTCGACCTGGACGACTTCAAGGCCGTCAATGACACCCACGGCCACGCCGCCGGAGACGCGGTACTCACCGCGACCGCCCTCCGCCTGGCCACCTGGTGCGGAGGCCACGGCTTCGCCGCCCGCCTCGGCGGAGACGAGTTCGCCGCCATCGTCACCAGCCCCGGACGCACCCCGGGCCTTCCCACCCTCCGGACCACCCTGGACCAACCCGTCACGCACCACGGGATCGTCCTGCCGGTCTCGGCCTCGGTCGGTCACTGCCACCGCGCCGACCTGCCGGTTCCCACCCTCACGGACGCGCTGTCCGCCGCCGACACCGCGATGTACACGGCCAAGGGCCACGGCAGGCGCAACACACGCTGAGCGGCCCCCGGGGCGGCCTCGGTCGCCAAACTTCCGCCGCCCCGGGCGCCTGAACCCCTCCCAGATCCAACGGACCCGAAAGGGACAACTCATCATGCCCCAGAGCGCCTCGACCCCGCCCGTCTGCCGCGACTGCGACGGCTTCGCCACCGCCACCATCACCACCGGCGCCCGCGACTCCGACGGCACCCGGACCACCCTCCGTGTGCACTGCCCGACGTGCCGCGGCCTCGGCCACACCGCGCCCGCGGTCCTCGTCCGGCTCGGCCGGTGATCCCTGTGGCCAAGCTGACCCCCACGAACAGCGCACCCGGGCTGCACGTCAGCAAGCCCTCCCCGTCCGAGCCCGCCACCGCGTCCGCCGTCTGCCACTGCGGCGCCTCCGCCTCCGCCAAGGGAGACGCGCAGGTCGGTGCCCTGGTCGCTGGCTGGAATGCCAACCACGGTGCCGCCCATGACGCGGGAGGTGCGGCATGACCAGCGCGCCCCGCGTCCTGGATCTCTTCTCGTGCGCCGGCGGTGCCGCCATGGGTTACCACCGGGCGGGCTTCGCGGTGGACGGCTGCGACATCGCCGAACGCCCCCGCTACCCCTTCGCCTACCACCAGGGCGACGCCCTCGAATACCTCGCCCATCTGATCGCCACGGGCGCCATCGAGAACTACGCCCTCGCGCATGCCTCCCCTCCCTGCCAGGCCGGCTGCGGTCTCACCGTCGGCACCAACCAGTCGCAGGGATGGGGCCGCACGCACACCGACCTCGTCGCGCCGACCCGGGAACTACTCGACGCCTCCGGCCTGCCGTACGTGATCGAGCAGCCCAACGGACGGGCCGCCATCCGGAAAGACCTCACGCTGTGCGGCGAGATGTTCGGCCTCGGCGTTCTGCGGCACCGCAACTTCGAACTCGGTGGTTGGTTCACCGCCAAGCCGGCTCACCCCCGCCACCGCGGATACGTCCGAGGCCACCGCCACGGCATCCGCCGCGACGGGCCCTACGTGGCTGCCTACGGCAAGGGCGGTGGCAAGGCCTCCGTCCCGGAGATGCAGCACGCCATGGGCATCACCTGGACCGACGTCCACGCGGAACTGACCGAGGCGATCCCGCCCGCATACACGCGCTGGATCGGCACCGCCTTCATGACCGCGCGGCAAGAGGTACTCGCGTGACCGACACCGCCACCGCCGCGGGCCTGGACCCGGCCACCCTGAGCGATCTGCTCCGGGTGGCCGGCGCCCCGGGCTTCGACCGCCTACACGAACAGATCCGCCGCACCGGAGGATGCACCGCCCCGATCCGGCTCTCCGGCGGCACCAAGCTCCTCGACCCGGCCACCCGGACCGTGCTCCACGCCTACACCACCGACACCGAACCCGGCGGGGTCCTCCGCGTCGCCTGCGGCAACCGCCGGGCCTCCCGCTGCCCCGCCTGCGCCTGGACCTACGCGGGCGACACCTACCACCTGATCCGCGCCGGGCTCGTCGGCGCTCCCGACAAAGGCACCCCGGAGACGATCCGCGACCACCCCCGCGTCTTCGCCACCCTGACCGCCCCATCCTTCGGACCGGTCCACAACCGCCCCGGCCCCCGACCCTGCCGCTGCGGCGCCCGGCACCCCGAGGACGCACCCGAACTCGGCACCCCGCTCGACCCGTACACGTACGACTACGCAGGCGCGGTGCTGTGGAACAACCACGCCTCCGACCTGTGGCGGTACTTCACGATCTACCTCCGCCGGGAGATCGCCGCCCGCGCCGGCCTCACCCAGAAGGCCGCCCGAGAACAGTCCCGCGTCTCCTTCGGCAAGGTCGCCGAGTACCAAAAGCGCGGGGCCGTCCACTTCCACGCCGTGATCCGCTTCGACGGATCGGCCGGCCCCCATACCCCGCCCCCGCCCTGGGCCACCCTCGACCTGCTCACGGACGCGATCCGTGCCGCGGCTGCCCGCGTCCGCGTCGTGGTACCTGCCGACCGGGACCACGGCTACGTGAACGACTGGATTCTCCAGTGGGGCGATCAGATCGACGTGCAGCCCATCGGCGCCTTCGGCAACGGCGAAGACCTGACCGAACAGGCCGTCGCCTCCTACGTCGCCAAGTACGCCACCAAAGCTGCCGAGACGACCGGTGCCGTGGACCACCCGGTCGGCAATAAGGAAGCCCTCATCCTCCTCGGCGTCGCCGACCACCCCCGGCGGCTCATGGAAGCCTGCATGGATCTCGACCGGGCCTACCCGGAACGCCGTCTCCGGGCCTGGGCCCACATGCTCGGCTTCCGCGGCCACTTCTCCACCAAGTCCCGCCGCTACTCGACCACGCTCGGCGCCTTACGCCAGGTCCGCGCCGACTACCGCGCTGCCCAGCAACGCGCCTCGATCGGACTTCCCGACCCTGACGACGATCCCGAAGCCACGCTCCTCGTCATAGCCCACTGGTCCTACGCCGGCCATGGTTCCACCCCCGGTGAGTCCTGGCTCGCCGCCAACATCCGACGCGACATCCAGCTCAACCGCGAGACCGCCCGCGAAGCCCTGATGGACCTGGAAGGAGCGTTGACGTGAAGGACGAGCTGATGACCGTCCCGGAGATCCTTGCCGAGCTGAAAGGGATCTCCCGACGCACCTTCTACCGGTGGCGCGAACTTGGTCATGCGCCTGAGGCCTTCAAGCTGCCCAACGGCGAACTGCGCGTGTGGCGGAGTGATTTTCTTGCCTGGCTGCGGAGCCAAGATGGTGCTGCCGCGTGAAGTCGCTCGACGTCAAGATCTGGAGTGTCCGGAAGAGGGACACGAAGAAGCCTTCCTATGACGTGCGCTGGTCCGTCGCCGGGAAGGTCTTCCCCGAGTCCTTCAGGACGAAAGGGCTCGCGGATAACTTCCGGTCCAAGCTGATGCGGGCGGCCCGTGACGGCGAGGAATTCGATACGGAGTCGGGCCTTCCCGCTTCGATGGCTGAGCAGAAAGCCACGCTGAGCTGGTACGCCTTCGCTCTCAAGTACCTCGCCATGAAGTGGCCGCATGCTGCGCCGAACACGCGTGACGGGATCAACGAATCCTTGGCCTCGGTCACCATGGCCCTGCTGGACGATCGGCCCGGCCGGCCCGCCGATGCCGAGCTGCGGAAAGCACTTCGGAACTGGGCCTTCGTCCTGCCCGGCCCGGACAGCAGGGAGCTTCCCCCGGAGATCGGGAACATCCTCCACTGGGTCGCCAAAGCCTCCCGGCCGTTGTCGGATCTCACCGACCCGGCTCTTGGGCGAGCGGTTCTCGACTCGCTGAAGATCAAATTAGATGGGACTGCGGCTGCTGCCGAGACCGTACGGCGGAAGCGACGCACACTGGTCAATGCCCTGCACTACGCGGTGGATCTCGGGGAATTCCGGGAGAACCCGCTCTCGGCGGTTCGCTGGCAGAAGCCCAAGGTGTCGAATGAGGTCGACCCTCGGGTGGTGGCCAATCCTGAGCAAGCCCGATCGCTCCTGCACGCTGTCTCGTACGTTGGCGGCTACAGCCGGGCACGCGGCAGGCGGCTCGTAGGTCTCTTCGCGGGGATGTACTTCGGGGGCTTCCGGCCGGCCGAGGTGGTGGGGCTGACTGAGGCAGACCTGACACTTCCGGAATCCGGATGGGGGACGGCATTGCTGCACCGCACCAGGCCGAGCGTCGGCAAGCAGTGGACCGACTCCGGAGAGAGCCACGACGACCGCGGGCTGAAGAACCGGCCCACGGAAGACGTACGCCGGGTGCCGATACCTCCGCAGCTGGTGGCCATCCTTCAGGACCACCTCGACACCTTCGGGACTACCAACGACGGACGGCTCTTCTTCAGTGAAGGCGGGGGAGTGGTCTCCTCCTCCACCTACTACAGGGCGTGGCAGGAAGCCCGGGTGCTGGCTCTGCCGCCGGCCGCGGCCGCCTCGCCGCTCGCCCACCGGCCCTACGACCTGAGGCACTCGGCGCTGTCCACGTGGCTCAACGCTGGGGTCGATCCGACCGAGGTCGCCGAGCGTGCGGGCAACAGCGTGGAGGTGCTGCTCAGTCGGTACGCGAAGTGCCTCGACGGTCGCCAGGAGGTGGCCAACCGCCGGATCGAGGATCTGCTGCGCGAGTACGAGTGATCGCGAGTGACTGGCGATACGCTGCGAGGCCCCTGGACCTGTCCGGGGGCCTTCCGCGTTTCCACCGCTGACCTGCGCCGATGGGCCAAGATCCTGTCCACGAATAGTCCACAGGGCCTGACATAGGGCTGCGTACCGCGGCAGTTGGCTGCACATACGCGAAGACCCCGTCTCAGCGTTGCCGCTGATGGCGGGGTCTTTGGGCACTCCTTGCGAAGTGCCCCCGGCAGGATTCGAACCTGCGCACACGGCTCCGGAGGCCGTTGCTCTATCCCCTGAGCTACGGGGGCGTGTCATCCGCTGTGCGGCGACGGGTTGAACACTACCAGCTTCCGCGGGGTGATCAGGAACCCGTTTGCGGGGGAGGGGAGGGTGGGTCGCCCGGACGGGGTGGAAGTGGCAAAAACCCGGACGCGGGGGCTTAGGGCGACCTACTCTCGAGTTGTGTCAGGCGCCCCGGGCCGGGTGCTTGTTGTCGACGACAACAAGGTCATCCGGCAGCTGATCAAGGTCAATCTCGAGCTGGAGGGCTTCGAGGTCGTGACCGCGAACGATGGTGCCGAGTGCCTGGACGTCGTGCACCGCGTGTGTCCTGATGTGATCACCCTGGACATGGTCATGCCGCGGCTCGACGGGTTCGGGACCGTCGCGCGGCTGCGGGCCGATCCGCGGACGCGGCTGGTGCCCGTTGCGATCGTCAGTGCCTGTACGCAGTACGAGGTGGAGTCCGGGACCGTCGCGCAGGTGGACGCGTTCCTCGCCAAGCCCTTCGAGCCGGCCGAGCTGGTGCGGGTCGTGCGCCGGCTCATAGAGCGCAAGGGCGGCGGTGGCGGCGGGCGGGGTATCCACATGGCGAAACCGGTTCGCCTCAGGGGGGACCTTCTCCCCTAGGGTGGATCCCGTGACCCCCGCTGACCTCTCCCGTACCGTCGTGCGCGCCGTGCGCTGCGCCGTCGAGGGCGGGGAGCTGGGCCCCGGGGCGGCCGTGCCCGAGCGGGTCGTCGTCGAGCGGACCAGGCCCGGGGGAGTGGGGGAGTACGCCAGCCCCGTCGCCCTCCAGCTGGCCAAGGCGAGCGGACGCACCCCCGCCGAGGTGGCCGGGCTGCTGGCCCGGCGGCTCGGCGCGGTGGCCGGGATCCGGCGCGTGGACATCACCGGCCCGGGTTTCCTGAATTTCAGTCTTGAGGCCGGCGGCGATGCCGACGATGTCGTACGGCTGGTCCGCGAGCGCGGGGCGGAGTACGGGTTCGCCGACCGCCCCGTCACGGGAGCAGAACCCATCACCGACCAGGAGCCCCGTGCCCGCGCCGTGCGCGAGGCCGTCGGGCGGCTGTTGGCCGCCCAGGGGATGCCGGAGGCGTCCGGGCCGCCGCGCGTCGCGCCGGTGGCGCGGGCCGACGGGGACGTCGTCCGGCGCTTCGGGGCCGACGCCGCCCGGTGGGGGATGCTCGCGACCGACCCCGCGCAGCCGCCGCACTTCGGCGCGGTGCTCTCCGTACAAGGGGAGGCGAGCGAGTTCTGGCGGGTGCGGTACGCCGTTTCGCGCGCCCGCGCCCTGGTGCGGGGTGCCCGCCAATTGGGGTTCGAGCCGGCCGATACCGATACCGATACCGATACGTACGTCGACGCCACGCCCCTGCTCGGCGCGCTCCGCGAGTACCCCCTCGTCCTGGAGGCCGCCGCGCACCACCGGGCGCCGGAGCGGCTCGCCCGGCACCTCGTCGTGCTCGCCGACGCCCTGCTCGACTTCCAGTACGACGTGCTCCCCAAGGGGGACGAGAAACCCTCGGCCGCCCACCGCGCCCGGCTAGCGCTCGCCGAAGCCGCCGGGACGGTGCTGGCCGGCGGCCTGACCCTGCTCGGCATCGGCGTTCCCGAAGTGGTGTGACAAGTGGTTTAGCCGGGTGCGCCGCCCCACCGACTCGTAGAAGGAGAAAGAGAAGCGTCATGAGCCGTTCCGCACATCCCGCTGGTCCCCGTTACGCCGACGTCCTGCCGGAGGGGCACTACTCCCCGCCGGCCGCCGACCTCAACGTGCTCCCCGAGAAGGTGTGGTCCCGGACCGTCACCCGCGGCGGCGACGGTGTGGTCAGCGTCGGCGGGATCGAAGTGACCCGGCTCGCGGAGGAGTTCGGGACCCCCGCCTACTTCCTCGACGAGGAGGACTTCCGGACCCGCTGCCGCGCCTGGGCGCACGCCTTCGGGCCCGGCGCCGACGTCTTCTACGCGGGCAAGGCGTTCCTCTCCAAGGCGGTCGTGCGCTGGCTGAAGGAAGAGGGGCTCAACCTCGACGTGTGCTCCGGCGGTGAGCTGACCACCGCGCTCGCCGCCGAGATGCCCGCCGAGCGCATCGCCTACCACGGCAACAACAAGTCGGTCCCCGAGATCCGGCGGGCCGTCGAGGCGGGCGTCGGACGGATCGTCCTCGACTCCTTCCAGGAGATCGTCCGGGTGGCGCACGTCGCCGCCGAGCTGGGGGTCCGCCAGCGCGTGCAGATCCGCGTCACCGTCGGCGTCGAGGCCCACACGCACGAGTTCATCGCGACGGCCCACGAGGACCAGAAGTTCGGCATCGCGGTCGCCGACGGGATGGCCGCCGAGGCCGTACGCCGGGTGCTCGGCCACGACAGCCTCGAACTGATCGGCATCCACTCCCACATCGGCTCGCAGATCTTCGACATGGCCGGTTTCGAGGTGTCCGCCAAGCGCGTGGTGCAGCTGCTGGCCGCCGTGCGCGACGAGCACGGCGTCGAGCTGCCCGAGATCGACCTCGGCGGCGGCCTCGGCATCGCCTACACGGACGGCGACGACCCGCGCGAGCCGCACGAGATCGCCAAGTCGCTCACCGAGATCGTCGCGCGCGAGTGCGAGAGCGCCGGTCTGCGGGCGCCGCGGATCTCCGTCGAGCCCGGCCGCGCCATCGTCGGGCCCACCGCCTTCACGCTCTACGAGGTCGGCACGATCAAGCCGCTGGAGGGCCTGCGGACATACGTCAGCGTCGACGGCGGGATGTCGGACAACATCCGCACCTCCCTCTACGACGCCGAATACAGCGTGGCCCTGGTCTCGCGCAGCTCCGACGCCGAGCCGATGCTCTCCCGCGTCGTCGGCAAGCACTGCGAGAGCGGTGACATCGTCGTGCGCGACGCCTTCCTGCCCGCCGACCTGGCGCCCGGCGACCTGATCGCCGTGCCCGCGACCGGCGCCTACTGCCGCTCCATGTCGAGCAACTACAACCACGCGCTGCGTCCGCCGGTGGTCGCCGTGCGTGACGGCGCGGCCCGTGTGATCGTCCGTCGTGACACGGAGGAAGATCTCCTGCGGATCGACGTCGGATAATGAAATAACCGTCTCACTCACTGGACCAAGGATGGAAAGTTGTGTCCATTGAGTGAGACTTGTTCCCACCTGGTGCGCAAGACCGCGTAGCGGGGGCTGATGGATGGATCGACGCGAAGATCGGTGAGTGGGCCGATGCGCGATCGGTTCGTGGATCGAAAGGTTTGGGTCTAATGATGCGTACGCGTCCGCTGAAGGTGGCGCTGCTGGGCTGTGGAGTGGTCGGCTCAGAAGTGGCGCGCATCATGACGACGCACGCCGACGATCTGGCGGCGAGGATCGGCGCGCCGGTCGAACTGGCCGGCGTCGCCGTGCGGCGTCCCTCCAAGGTGCGCGAGGGCATCGACCCCGCGCTGATCACCACCGATGCGACCGCCCTGCTCAAACGGGGTGACATCGACGTCGCCATCGAGGTCATCGGTGGCATCGAGCCCGCCCGCGGCCTGATCACCACCGCCTTCGAGAACGGCATCTCGGTGGTGTCGGCGAACAAGGCGCTGCTCGCGCAGGACGGGGCCGCCCTGCACGCCGCGGCCGAGCAGCACGGCCGGGACCTCTACTACGAGGCCGCCGTCGCCGGAGCCATCCCGCTGGTCCGCCCGATGCGCGAGTCCCTCGCGGGCGACAAGATCAACCGGGTGATGGGCATCGTCAACGGCACGACGAACTTCATCCTCGACAAGATGGACTCCACCGGCGCCGGGTACCAGGAGGCGCTCGACGAGGCCACCGCCCTCGGGTACGCCGAAGCCGACCCGACCGCCGACGTCGAGGGCTACGACGCCGCCGCCAAGGCCGCGATCCTGGCCGGCATCGCCTTCCACACCCGCGTCCACCTCGACGACGTCTACCGCGAGGGCATGACCGAGGTCAGCGCCGCGGACTTCGCCTCCGCCAAGCGGATGGGCTGCACCATCAAGCTGCTCGCCATCCTGGAGCGCGCCGCCGACGGCCAGTCCGTCACCGCCCGCGTCCACCCGGCGATGATCCCGCTCAGCCACCCCCTCGCCTCGGTCCGGGAGGCGTACAACGCCGTCTTCGTCGAGGCCGAGGCCGCCGGGCGGCTCATGTTCTACGGTCCGGGCGCGGGCGGCGCGCCGACCGCGTCGGCGGTCCTGGGCGACCTGGTGGCCGTCTGCCGCAACAAGCTCGCCGAGGTGACGGGTCCGGGCGAATCGGCGTACACGCGGCTGCCCGTCAGCACCATGGGCGAGGTCGTCACCCGCTACCACATCAGCCTGGACGTGGCCGACAAGCCGGGCGTGCTCGCCCAGGTGGCGACCACGTTCGCGGAACACGGTGTCTCCATCGATACCGTTAGGCAGCAAGGACGTCCGGACGGGGTCGGCAACGAAGCCTCCCTCGTGGTCGTCACCCACCGCGCTCCCGACGCCGCCCTTTCCGGGACCGTCGAGGCGCTGCGGAAGCTGGACACCGTCCGCGGTGTCGCCAGCATCATGCGTGTTGAAGGGGAGTAAGGGACCCATGACCGACAACGGCACCCACCAGTGGCGCGGGATCATCGAGGAGTACCGGCACCGGCTTCCGGTGACGGACACCACCCCGGTGGTCACGCTCCGCGAAGGCGGTACGCCCCTCGTCCCCGCGCAGGTGCTCTCCGAGCGCACCGGCTGTGAAGTCCACCTCAAGGTCGAGGGTGCGAACCCGACCGGGTCCTTCAAGGACCGCGGCATGACCATGGCGATCACCAAGGCCAAGGAGGAAGGCGCCAAGGCGGTCATCTGCGCCTCCACCGGCAACACCTCCGCCTCCGCCGCCGCCTACGCGGTGCGCGCGGGCATGGTCTGCGCCGTCCTCGTGCCGCAGGGCAAGATCGCGCTCGGCAAGATGGGTCAGGCGCTCATCCACGGCGCCAAGATCCTCCAGGTCGACGGCAACTTCGACGACTGCCTGGACCTGGCGCGCTCGCTGGCCGACAACTACCCGGTCGCGCTGGTCAATTCCGTCAACCCGGTCCGCATCGAGGGCCAGAAGACGGCCGCGTTCGAGATCGTCGACGCGCTGGGCGACGCGCCCGACATCCACGTCCTCCCGGTGGGCAACGCGGGCAACATCACCGCGTACTGGAAGGGGTTCAAGGAGTACAAGGCCGACGGCCTCGCCTCCCGCACCCCCCGCGTCTGGGGCTTCCAGGCCTCCGGCTCCGCGCCCATCGTGCGCGGCGAGGTCGTCAAGGAGCCGCACACGATCGCCACCGCGATCCGCATCGGCAACCCGGCCTCCTGGCAGTACGCCCTCGAAGCCCGCGACGAGTCGGGCGGCTTCATCGGCGAGGTGACGGACCGCCAGATCCTGGCCGCCTACCGCCTGTTGGCCGCGCAGGAGGGCGTCTTCGTCGAGCCCGCCTCGGCCGCGTCCGTCGCCGGTCTGCTCAAGGCCGCCGAGCTGGGCCTGGTCGACCCGGGCCAGAAGATCGTGTGCACCGTCACCGGCAACGGCCTCAAGGACCCCGACTGGGCCGTCGCGGGCGCTCCGCAGCCCGTCACCGTCCCGGTGGACGCCGAGGCCGCCGCCGTGCGCCTCGGTCTCGTCTGACCGCAGCGAAGGCGAACCGGCGGCGGCTGCGGCCGCCGCCGCCCCGTGGCCGGATTCCGAAGCCCTCCCGAGGGCCTCGGAATCCGGCAACTCGGGCCGTACGACCACAAAAGCGCGTCGGAACACCGCGACACGCATCGTGCGCCTCCTGTGCGCCCTATGTCGGAGAAGAACCTTCCTTCGATACGCTGTACTCACATCCGCCATCGCGCATATGACGCGGTGCTGCCCCGAGGGCCTTCGGGTGTCGTACGTTCTCCAGTACATTCACAGCGAAGATTCACAGCTGAAGATCCACTGAAGATCCACGGCAAACATTTCGCACAGTCACAAGGAGTGTCATCGAGCGTGGCCGGTCCAGCATTCCGCGCCGCCGCCGTACGGGTGCGCGTTCCCGCCAGCAGTGCCAACCTCGGCCCGGGCTTCGACGCCTTCGGACTGGCCCTGGGGCTCTATGACGACGTGGTCGTCCGCGTCGCCGACTCCGGCCTGAACGTCGACATCGCCGGCGAGGGCGCCGACAACCTGCCGCGCGACGAGAGCCACCTGCTCGTACGTTCCATGCGCACCGCCTTCGACCTGCTCGGCGGGCAGCCGCGCGGCCTGGAGGTCGTGTGCGCCAACCGCATCCCGCACGGCCGCGGCCTCGGCTCCTCCTCCGCCGCCATCTGCGCCGGGATCGTCGCCGCCCGCGCCGTGACCATAGGCGGCGAGGCACGCCTCGACGACACCGCGCTGCTGGAACTGGCCACCGAGATCGAAGGCCACCCCGACAACGTCGCCGCCTGCCTGCTCGGCGGGTTCACGCTGGCCTGGATGGACGGGGGCAGCGCCAAGGCCATCCGGATGGAGCCCGCGGATTCCATCGTTCCGGTGGTCTTCGTCCCCTCCAAGCCGGTCCTGACCGAGACCGCCCGGGGCCTGCTGCCGCGCACCGTCCCGCACGTGGACGCCGCCGCCAACGCGGGCCGCGCGGCCCTGCTCGTCGAAGCCCTGACCAGGCGTCCCGAGTTGCTGCTCCCCGCCACCGAGGACCGGCTCCACCAGGAGTACCGCTCTCCCGCGATGCCGGAGAGCGTGGCACTCGTCAACAGGCTGCGGGCGGACGGCATCCCCGCGGTCATCTCCGGCGCCGGACCCACGGTCCTCGCGCTGGCCGACAACGACGCGGCCGACAAGGTCGCGCAGCTCGCGGGCGAAGGGTGGGCGGCCAACCGGCTGGCCCTCGACGCGGCGGGCGCGAGCGTCCTTCCGCTGGGCAGCCAGGGCGGCTAGAACACGGCCGCCAGGGGGCGGGGCGGCCGGGCAGGCCGCCCCCGTGGACGGGCGCGATTGCCGGTGACTGAGAGGGGGAATGTCTGTTGGATCCGGTAGTGTTAGTCTCAAGTGCGCATCCGAAGCCGCCATGGCTCGGTGCTCAGTGTCCCCATCAGGGACCACCTTTCTTCCGGGAGCCTCCCCAACTGCTTTGATCACTGCCAAGCAGTTTCGAGCACGCTCCGGAATCGGCGTGACATTCCCACGCTTCCAGCTCGGGGGCTTCTCGCCGGAACCCATGCACGTTTCCCTCCGCCGCGGTATCTCTGCCGGCGGACCACCGCCCGGGCTGCGGTTCACGACCCATCAAGTCATGGACCGCGGTCGGACAGCACAACCGGTCGCCGAGCCAGACAGGCCGACGTCCGCTCCAGGGAAGGACCCTTCGTGAGCGACACCACCGATCTGATGGGCGCTGCCGACACAAGTGTCGACACCAGTGCCTCCGCCGCGGGCGCCGCACCCAAGCGTCGCCGCTCCGGCACCGGCCTCGAGGGCATGGTCCTGGCCGAGCTGCAGCAGGTCGCGTCGGGCCTCGGTATCAGGGGCACCGCGCGGATGCGCAAGAGCCAGCTGATCGAGGTCATCAAGGAGACGCAGGCCGGTGGCGCCTCCACCGCCAAGGCCGCGGCCTCCGCCCCCGCCGACACCGCCGAGGCCAAGCCGAAGCGCCGTGCCACCAGCAAGGCCCGTACGGGCGAGGCCGCTGCCGAGGCGCCCGCCGAGAAGCCGGCCGCGCAGGCCCAGATCGACATCCCCGGCCAGCCGGCGAGTGAGGACCAGCCGGTCGGCGAGCGTCGCCGCCGCCGCGCCACGGCCCCCTCCGGCAGCCCGGAGTCCGCGGCCCCCGCCGCGGTCGTGCAGGTCGAGACCAAGCCCGAGACCGCCACCGCCGTGGCCGCGCAGCCCGACGCCAAGGCCGAGGCGGCCACCGCCGTTTCCGGTCAGGACGCCGCCGAGGGCCGCACCCGCCGGGACCGCCGCGACCGCGGCGACCGCGCCGAGCGGGGCGACCGTACGGAGCGCCAGGGCCGCCGTGACCGCGGCAAGGGCGACGACCAGGGCCAGGGCCAGCAGGGCCAGGGCCAGGGTCAGCAGCAGGGCGGCCAGGGCCAGCAGCAGGGCGGCGCCGAGCGCGCCGACCGCGGCGAGCGCCAGGACCGTCAGGGCGGCCGCCAGGGCCGTGGCCAGGGCCAGGGCCAGGGTCAGGGTCAGCAGCAGGGCGGCCAGGGCCAGCAGCAGGGCCGTCAGGACCGCCAGCAGGACAACGGCCCGCAGGACGACTTCGACGAGGACGGCCGCCGCGGCCGCCGCGGCCGTTACCGCGACCGCCGTGGCCGTCGTGGCCGCGACGAGTTCACCCCGAACGAGCCGCAGGTCGCCGACGACGACGTGCTGATCCCCGTCGCGGGCATCCTCGACATCCTCGACAACTACGCGTTCATCCGGACCTCGGGCTACCTGCCCGGCCCGAACGACGTGTACGTCTCCCTCGCCCAGGTCCGCAAGAGCGGTCTGCGCAAGGGCGACCACGTCACCGGTGCCGTGCGCCAGCCCAAGGACGGCGAGCGCCGCGAGAAGTTCAACGCGCTCGTACGCCTCGACTCCTGCAACGGCATGGCCCCCGAATCGGGCCGCGGCCGCCCGGAGTTCCAGAAGCTGACCCCGCTGTACCCCCAGGACCGGCTCCGTCTGGAGACCGACCCGGGCGTGCTGACGACCCGCATCATCGACCTCGTCGCGCCGATCGGCAAGGGCCAGCGCGGTCTGATCGTGGCCCCGCCGAAGACCGGCAAGACCATGATCATGCAGGCCATCGCCAACGCGATCACGGTCAACAACCCCGAGTGCCACCTGATGGTCGTCCTGGTCGACGAGCGTCCGGAAGAGGTCACCGACATGCAGCGGTCGGTCAAGGGCGAGGTCATCTCCTCGACCTTCGACCGTCCGGCCGAGGACCACACCACCGTCGCCGAGCTGGCCATCGAGCGCGCCAAGCGCCTCGTCGAGCTGGGTCACGACGTGGTCGTCCTGCTGGACTCGATCACCCGTCTGGGACGCGCGTACAACCTCGCCGCCCCGGCCTCCGGCCGCATCCTGTCCGGTGGTGTCGACTCGACCGCGCTCTACCCGCCGAAGCGCTTCTTCGGTGCCGCGCGCAACATCGAGGACGGCGGCTCGCTGACCATCCTGGCCACCGCGCTCGTCGACACCGGCTCGCGCATGGACGAGGTGATCTTCGAGGAGTTCAAGGGCACCGGCAACATGGAGCTGAAGCTCGACCGCAAGCTCGCGGACAAGCGGATCTTCCCTGCCGTCGACGTCGACCCCTCGGGCACCCGCAAGGAGGAGATCCTCCTCAACAGCGAGGAACTCGCGATCGTCTGGAAGCTGCGCCGGGTGCTGCACGCGCTCGACTCGCAGCAGGCGATCGAGCTGCTGCTCGACAAGATGAAGCAGACGAAGTCGAACGCCGAGTTCCTGATGCAGATCGCGAAGACCACGCCGTCGGGCAAGAACGACGACTGATCTCCGCCGCCGCACCACGGGCTGCGACGAAACCGCCCCCGCCGGTCACCGGCGGGGGCGGTTTCCCGTTTCCGGCCCCCTCACACCCGCGTCCGGTGCGACTTTCACCACACCCGTGGCCGTACGGGATCACCGCGCCCTCGGTCCGAAAGTCCAGGTGGGCGGGGCATTGCGGTCCGGTCCGGCAGGATGATCGGATGGACGTTCATCACCGAATGGTCACATTCGGCATGGAACCCTGGGATCCGCTCCGTCGTCTGAGACAGAGGACATCCGGCAATGGGGATGGCGTCCGTGACCGGGCCGCCGGTACACCAGGACTGAGGAGAGCATGAGCCAGGACAGCAGGGGCAGCGGCAGGCGTGCCGCCAGGCGCAGCCGCCGTAAACCGACGACGAAGCGCCGCAGGGCCCTGACCATCACTGCCTGGACCGCGGCGGGGGTGGTCCTGCTGGGAGGCGCGGGCCTCGGGTACTTCTACGTGAAGTACAACAGCAACCTGAAGAGCGTCGACATCGACGCCGCGCTCGGCAAGGACCGCCCGCAGAACGTCGACAACGGCTCGATGGACATCCTCGTCCTCGGCTCCGACTCGCGCGGCGGCGACAACGCCCAGTACGGCGCCGACGACGGCGGCTCGGCGCGCTCCGACACCGCGATGATCGTCCACCTGTACGACGGCCACAAGCAGGCCAGCATCGTCTCGATCCCGCGCGACACCATGGTCAACCGGCCGGCCTGCACGACGAGCGGCGGGAAGACGGCGAAGGCCACCTTCGAGCAGTTCAACGAGGCCTTCACCGTCGGCGGGGCCCCCTGTGCGGTCAAGACCGTCGAGAAGATGTCGGGGATCCGCATGGACCACTACATCGAGGTCGACTTCACCGGCTTCAAGAAGATCATCGACAGCCTGGGCGGCGTCCCGCTGACCACCACCAAGCCGATCAACGACCCCGGCAGCCACCTCGTCCTCCCGGCCGGCTCCCACAAGCTCAACGGCGAGCAGTCCCTCGGCCTGGTCCGGACCCGCAAGAGCGTCGGCGTCGGCAGCGACCTCGGCCGAATACAGCTCCAGCAGGCCTTCATCAAGGCGCTGATCAAGCAGGTCAAGAGCATCGGGGTGTTCGACAACCCCAAGCGGCTGCTGTCCGTCGCCGACACCGCCACCAAGGCGATCACCACCGACAAGGGCCTCGGCGACGTGAAGTCCCTCATGGGCTTCGCCGCCGGTCTCCAGGGCATCGGGTCCGAGAACATGCACATGGTGACCCTGCCGGTGATGGACTGGCCCCAGGACAAGGACCGCGTCATCCCGCTGGAGAAGGAGTCCAAGCTCGTCTGGGACGCCCTGCGCGCCGACCAGCCGATACCCGCCGAGGCCCTGCAGAACTCCGCCAATGACCAGCGCATGACGGGTTCGATCGTCCAGTAGGAATACCCGGGGGCCCGTGGCCGTTATGGCTGGCGTCCCGAATTTTGACAGGCGGCCCGGTCCTGGCAGACTGGTCCGTCGGCCCCGGTTCACGCAGCGCGCAATTCGGCCCCTGCGACCCGGCGCCCTCCCGATCTAGGAGACACCTTGAAGAGCGACATCCACCCCCAGTACGTCGAGACCCAGGTCAGCTGCACCTGTGGCGCGTCGTTCACCACCCGTAGCACCCTGACCGAGGGCTCCATCCGCGCCGAGGTCTGCTCCGAGTGCCACCCGTTCTACACGGGCAAGCAGAAGATCCTCGACACCGGTGGCCGCGTGGCCCGCTTCGAGGCCCGCTTCGGCAAGGCTGCCGGCTCGAAGTAGCGAGCCCACGGCGCCGGTCTACGGCCGCCCCCAGTCCACTCGGGGGCGGCCGGACCGGCGCCTTTGTCGTCCTGGCCCCTTCGCGGGCGCCAGCGCCCTTCCGCAGCCCGTTCGTACTTTTCACCCCAGGAGCCCCCGATGTTCGAGGCGGTCGAGGACCTGATCGGCGAGCACGCCGATCTTGAGAAGAAGCTCGCCGACCCGTCGGTCCACTCCGATCAGGCCAACGCGCGCAAGCTCAACAAGCGCTACGCGGAGCTGACCCCGATCGTCGCGACGTACCGGGCGTGGAAGCAGACGGCGGAGGACATCGAGACGGCCAAGGAGTTCGCGGCCGACGACCCCGACTTCGCCGCCGAGGTCAAGGAACTGAGCGCCCAGCGCGTCGAGCTCACCGAGAAGCTCCGCCTGCTGCTCGTTCCGCGCGACCCCAGCGACGACAAGGACGTGCTCCTGGAGGTCAAGGCGGGAGCGGGCGGCGACGAGTCGGCCCTCTTCGCCGGTGACCTGCTGCGCATGTACCTGCGCTACGCGGAGCGCGTCGGCTGGAAGACCGAGATCATCGACGCCACCGAGTCCGAGCTGGGCGGCTACAAGGACGTCCAGGTCTCCGTGCGCACCAAGGGCGGCAACGGCGCGACCGAGCCCGGCCAGGGCGTCTGGGCCCGCCTGAAGTACGAAGGCGGCGTGCACCGCGTACAGCGGGTTCCGGCCACCGAGTCGCAGGGCCGCATCCACACCTCCGCCGCGGGCGTGCTCGTCACCCCCGAGGCAGAGGAGGTCGAGGTCGAGATCAACATGAACGACCTCCGCATCGACGTGTACCGCTCCTCCGGCCCCGGCGGCCAGTCCGTCAACACCACCGACTCCGCCGTGCGCATCACGCACGTGCCGACCGGTGTGGTGGCCTCCTGCCAGAACGAGAAGAGCCAGCTCCAGAACAAGGAGCAGGCCATGCGCATCCTGCGCTCGCGGCTGCTGGCGGCCGCCCAGGAGGCCGCCGAGCAGGAAGCCTCCGACGTCCGCCGCAGCCAGGTGCGCACCGTCGACCGCTCCGAGAAGATCCGTACGTACAACTTCCCGGAAAACCGGATCTCGGACCACCGGACCGGCTTCAAGGCGTACAACTTGGACCAGGTCCTCGACGGTGACCTCGACTCGGTCATCCAGGCCTGCGTCGACACCGACTCCGCCGCCAAGCTCGCGGCCGCGCAGTAACCCTGCCGCGCAGCAGACCCCTTCCGCCCGTACGACAGCAGCCCGGAGGACCAGCGTGCAGCCACAATCTGGGGGGCGACCCCCAGGCCCCCGCAGTTTGCTGCTTGCCGAGGTGGCCCAGGCCACTCAGCGGCTGGCCGCCGCAGGCGTACCCTCTCCGCGCTTCGACGCGGAGGAACTCGCGGCCTTCGTGCACGGCGTCAAGCGGGGGGAACTGCACCTGGTCAAGGACGTCGACTTCGACGCCCGGTACTGGGAGACCATCGCCCGCCGCGAGGCGCGCGAGCCGCTCCAGCACATCACCGGGCGCGCCTTCTTCCGCTACCTGGAGCTCCAGGTCGGACCGGGCGTCTTCGTACCCCGCCCGGAGACCGAGTCCGTCGTGGACTGGGCCATACAGGCCGTACGGGCGATGGACGTCGTCGAACCGCTGATCGTGGACCTCTGCACCGGCTCGGGCGCCATCGCGCTCGCCATGGCGCAGGAGGTGCCGCGCTCGCGCGTGCACGCGGTGGAGCTGTCCGAGGACGCCCTCCAGTGGACCCGCAAGAACGCCGACGGCTCCCGGGTCACCGTCCACCAGGGCGACGCGCTCAGCGCGCTGCCCGAGCTGGACGGCCAGGTCGACCTGGTGATCTCCAACCCGCCGTACATCCCGCTCACCGAGTGGGAGTACGTCGCCCCCGAGGCCCGCGACCACGACCCGGAGATGGCGCTCTTCTCCGGCGAGGACGGCCTCGACACCATCCGCGGCATCGAACGCACCGCCCACCGGCTGCTGCGGCCCGGCGGGATCGTCGTCATCGAGCACGCCGACACCCAGGGCGGCCAGGTCCCGTGGATCTTCGCCGAGGAGCGGGGCTGGGCCGATGCCGCCGACCACCCCGACCTGAACAACCGGCCGCGCTTCGCCACCGCCCGCAAGGCCATGCCGTGACGAGCGCACCCCGCCCGGTGCACACCCCTGCCACGATCACCCCGCACGAGGAGGCCCGCTGATGGCCCGGCGATACGACTGCAACGACGCGACGGACCGTAAGACGGGCCTGCGTGAAGCCGCATCCGCCGTGCGCCGCGGCGAGCTCGTCGTGCTGCCTACGGACACGCTCTACGGGATCGGTGCGGACGCCTTCAGCGCGGAGGCCGTCGGCGACCTGCTGGCCGCCAAGGGCCGGGGCCGCACCATGCCCACACCCGTGCTCATCGGCTCCCCGAACACCCTGCACGGCCTCGTCACGGACTTCACCGAGCAGGCCTGGGAGCTCGTCGACGCCTTCTGGCCCGGCGCGCTGACCCTGGTCGCCAAGCACCAGCCGTCGCTGGCCTGGGACCTCGGCGAGACCCGTGGCACGGTGGCCGTGCGGATGCCGCTGCACCCGGTCGCGATCGAGCTGCTGACCGAGGTCGGCCCGATGGCCGTGTCCTCGGCCAACCTCACCGGTCACCCGGCGCCGGAGGACTGCGACGCCGCCCGCGAGATGCTCGGGGACTCCGTGTCCGTGTACCTGGACGGCGGGCCCACGCCCGGCATCCAGCCGTCGTCGATCGTCGATGTCACCGGGAAGGTTCCCGTCCTCCTGCGCGAGGGGGCACTCACCGCGGACCAGCTGCGCGAGGTCGTACCCGACCTCGAGGTGGCTCCGTGAGCCCTGAGGGGCGTGGCATAGCAAGGGCCGGAGGGGACGCCTTCCGCATACTCCACGTCAGCACCGGCAACGTCTGCCGCTCGCCGATCACCGAGCGGCTGACCCGCCATGCCCTGACCCACCGCCTCGGCGGGGCGCCCGCCGGCGGACTCATCGTCGAGAGCGCCGGCACCTGGGGCCACGAGGGTGCGCCCATGGAGGCGAACGCGGCGGCCGTCCTCGCGGACTTCGGCGCCGACGCGAGCGGGTTCATCGGGCGGGAGCTGCTCGACGAGCACGTCATACGCGCCGACCTGGTGCTGACCGCTACGCGCGACCACCGGGCGCAGGTCATCTCGATGGGGCACTCGGCCGGGCTGCGCACGTTCACGCTCAAGGAGTTCACCCGGCTGGTCCGGGCGATAGACCCCGCGACGCTGCCGCCGCTCGACGACGGCATGGCCGAGCGGGCGCGGGCGCTGGTCCGGGCCGCGGCGGCCCTGCGGGGCTGGCTGCTGGCCCCTTCTCCCGACGCGGACGAGGTGTACGACCCGTACGGGGCGCCGATCACCTTCTTCCGCTCGATCGGCGACGAGATCCAGCAGGCCCTGGACCCGGTCGTCACCGCCCTGACGGGCGTCAACGACCGCCACTGACCCGTCTCCGACCGTGCCCTCAATCGCCGGGCAGGCTGGATGTGGCTGCCCTCGGCTGTTGGCCCCCGGTGGGCAAAACCAGCCTCGCCGGCGTTTGAGGCGCCGCCGGAGGCAACGGTGACCACCCTCGGTGGTCGAGGCCCGGACACGGGCGCAAGGCGTCGACGGCACGGGGCGGGGCCCGCCACGGCAGGAAGGGCGGGAACGCCGGGCCGGGCCTAGAGTGGCGGTACCCGGTCCACACCACCGCGTCGGAGCCGCGCCATGAGCGTCATCACCCAGCCGACGGACACCCTGCGCCGCCAGGATCCGCTGATGGCCGACGTCCTCGCCGGCGAGGCGCTCCGCCAGGCGGACAGCCTGCAGCTCATCGCCGCCGAGAACTTCACCTCCACCGCCGTCCTCGCCGCCCTCGGCTCCGCGCTCGCGAACAAGTACGCCGAGGGCTACCCCGGCGCCCGCCACCACGGCGGCTGCGAGTACGCCGACCAGGCCGAGCGGATCGCCGTGGAGCGGGCCCGCGCCCTGTTCGGGGCCGAGCACGCCAACGTCCAGCCGCATTCCGGCTCCGCCGCCGTGCTCGCCGCGTACGCCGCGCTGCTGCGCCCCGGCGACACCGTGCTGGCCATGGGACTCCCGTACGGCGGCCACCTCACCCACGGTTCGCCCGCGAACTTCTCCGGCCGCTGGTTCGACTTCGTCGGCTACGGCGTCGACGCCGAGACCGGGCTCATCGACTACCTCCAGGTGCAGGAGCTGGCCCGTACGCACCGCCCCAAGGCGATCGTCTGCGGCTCGATCTGCTATCCCCGCCACCCCGAGTACTCCGCCTTCCGGGAGATCGCCGACGAGGTCGGGGCCTACCTGATCGCGGACGCCGCCCACCCGATCGGGCTGGTCGCGGGCGGGGCCGCGCCGAGCCCGGTCCCGTACGCGGACATCGTCTGCGCCACCACGCACAAGGTGCTGCGCGGCCCCCGCGGCGGGATGATCCTGTGCGGCGCCGAGTTCGCGGAGCGGGTCGACCGGGCGGTCTTCCCCTTCACGCAGGGCGGCGCGCAGATGCACACCATCGCGGCCAAGGCGGTCGCCTTCGGGGAGGCCGCGACCCCGGCCTTCACCACCTACGCCCACCGGGTCGTGGCCAACGCGCGCACCCTGGCCGAGGCCCTGGAGGTGCGCGGCCTCGCGATCACCACCGGCGGCACCGACACCCACCTGATCACGGCGGATCCGGCCCCGCTCGGCGTCGACGGCCCCACCGCGCGCGGCCGTCTCGCCGCCGCGGGGATGGTGCTGGACACCTGCGTCCTGCCGTACGGGGACCAGCGCGGCCTGCGGCTGGGCACCGCGGCGGTGACCACCCAGGGGATGGGGGAGCCGGAGATGGCCCGGATCGCCACCCTGTTCGCGATGGCCGTGACCGGCGGTGACACCGTCCGCATCCGGGCGGAGATCGCCGAACTGGCCCTCGGATTTCCCCCGTACGGGGAGTAACCAGGGCAAGCGGCGGGTAGTGCAACCGGTTCGGGGTCCGCTTGCGTCCTCTTTCACGGGGACATCGCGGCTAATGTGTGGGGCTGAGATGGCCGGCGATACATCTGGGGCAGCCCGTGCGTGAATATCTGCTGACGCTCTGCGTCACGGTGGCGGTGACGTACCTGCTCACCGGGCCGGTACGGAAGTTCGCGATCGCGGCCGGTGCGATGCCGCAGATCCGCGCGCGCGACGTCCACCGCGAGCCCACCCCGCGGCTCGGCGGCATCGCGATGTTCGGCGGACTGTGCGCGGGCCTGCTCGTCGCCGACCACCTGCCGAACCTCAACGCCGTCTTCGAGCTGTCGAACGAACCCCGGGCGCTGCTCTCCGGAGCGGCGCTGATCTGGCTGATCGGCGTCCTCGACGACAAGTTCGAGATCGACGCCCTGATCAAGCTCGGCGCGCAGATGATCTCCGCGGGCGTGATGGTCATGCAGGGCCTGACGATCCTGTGGATCCCGGTCCCCGGCATCGGCACGGTGTCGCTCACCCAGTGGCAGGGCAACCTGCTCACCGTCGCGCTCGTCGTCATCACCATCAACGCGGTGAACTTCGTGGACGGTCTCGACGGCCTCGCCGCGGGCATGGTCTGCATCGCCGCCGCCGCCTTCTTCCTCTACGCCTACCGGATCTGGTTCGGTTACGGGATCGAGCCGGCCGCCCCCGCGACGCTGTTCGCGGCGATCCTGATGGGCATGTGCCTCGGCTTCCTGCCGCACAACATGCACCCGGCGCGCATCTTCATGGGCGACTCCGGATCGATGCTGATCGGCCTCGTGCTGGCCGGCTCCGCCATCTCCATCACCGGTCAGGTGGACCCGGACGCGATGGCCCTGTTCGCCGGTGGTGAGCGCAACGCGACGCACGCGATGCTGCCCGTCTTCATCCCGCTGCTGCTGCCGCTGACCATCATCGCGATCCCGGTGGCGGACCTGGTGCTGGCCATCGTCCGGCGCACCTGGAACGGCCAGTCGCCGTTCGCGGCCGACCGCGGGCACCTGCACCACCGGCTCCTGGAAGTCGGGCATTCACACAGCCGGGCCGTCCTGATCATGTACTTCTGGTCGGCGCTGATCGCCTTCGGCGCGGTGGCGTATTCGGTGCATTCCGCCTCTATGTGGATCGTGCTGGTGATCGTCGCACTGAGCGCGGTGGGGCTCGTACTGCTCCTGCTGCCGCGGTTCACGCCGCGCGCCCCGCGGTGGGCCGAGGGGCTGGTCCCGCCCCGGTACCGGCACTCCGAACGCGCGGCCGAGGCCGCGGCGGAGGCGGCCGCACTGGACACCTCGGGGGAGGAGCCGGAGGCGGCCCGGGACGCGGCGCCGAAGGTGCCCTCCGGTGTCTCGGGGGTTTCCGGCGTCAACGGCGCGACCGCCGTAGGCCCCCGTTCGCGGTTCCGGTAACCGGACCGAACGCCCTATATCAGACAGAACAGTTGGCTGTCGTGCACACACGGGCGGGTTAGCTCTCATGTGTGACAGTGAGCACACCTGACAGGTAAAGCTCTCATCAAATAGTTTGTGATACCGTTCACTAAACCCGGCGACAGAGCCGAAGGACCGTAGTGCGACGGTCCATTGGCCCGAGGCTCTCTCTCGGACCGGGCTTACGCTCGTCCCGTACGAGTCCCGAAAACCCCCACCACCACGCGGAGCCATGCGCCATGCGGTCTGATGACGCCCGATCCCTTCTGCATACCGCCGTACCCACTGCTGCCGTCGGCGCGATCGTCGCCGTCATCAGCGGCGTCGTCGCGGGCGGCAAGGGAGCCATCGGCGCCATCGTCGCCACCTTGGTCGTGATCCTCTTCATGGGCATCGGCTTCGTCGTTCTGCAACGCACGGCGCGATCGATGCCCCACCTGTTCCAGATGATGGGTCTTGTCCTGTACACGACCCAGATTCTGCTGCTCTTCGTCTTCGTCGCCGTGTTCAAGAACACGACGCTGTTCCATCCCAAGGCATTCGCGATCACACTCGTCGCGGCGACCCTCGCTTGGATCGGCGCGCAGACCCGCGCGCACATGAAGGCCAAGATCCTTTACGTCGAGCCCGACGCCACCAAGGGCGGCAAGGGTGAGAAGCCCGAAAACACGGGGTCCTCGTCGTGAACGGTAGGGGCGGAATAAGTGCTCGTTCGAGATGCTGCTATCGTCCGGTGCCAACTGCGGCATCGCGGGCGCGGGCATCTGAGCTGACGCCTGCTCAATCGCGAGGCTCAATGCCTGCAAGCTGCCGCCCCCACATCCGTAAGACCAGTCCCGTGCCGAACCGCGGCTGTGCGCCGCGCCGACACAACGAGGTTGCCGTACCTATGCGCCACGCTGAAGGAGCCCGCGGTGAGTGCTGACCCGACGACGGTGCTCGCCTTCGAGACCGATTGCCACATCTTCGACGGCTGTGGCTTCCCGGCTCCTGGCCTGCACTCGTTCCTGTTCAAGCCGATCTTCGGCGACGCGGACAGCAGCATCTATTTCAACAAGACGATGCTGCTCGCACTGCTCGGGACCGTCATCATCGTCGGTTTCTTCTGGGCCGCGTTCCGTAAGCCGAAGCTGGTTCCCGGAAAGCTCCAGATGATCGCCGAAGCCGGTTACGACTTCGTGCGCACCGGCATCGTCTACGAGACGATGGGCAAGAAGGAAGGCCAGAAGTACGTCCCCTTCATGGTCGCGACGTTCTTCTTCGTCTGGATGATGAACCTCTGGTCGATCATCCCGCTCGCCCAGTTCCCGGTGACCTCGGTCATCGCGTACCCGGCGGCTCTGGCCCTCATCGTCTACGTCATGTGGATGTCGGTCACCTTCAAGCGCCACGGTTTCATCGGCGGTCTGAAGAACCTCACGGGCTACGACAAGTCGCTCGGCGGGATCCTTCCGATGGTGATGCTGATCGAGTTCTTCTCGAACGTGATCGTCCGTCCCTTCACGCACGCGGTCCGACTGTTCGCGAACATGTTCGCGGGTCACACCCTGCTGCTGCTCTTCACGATCGCCAGCTGGTACCTGCTGAACGGCATCGGCATCGCTTACGCGGGTGTCTCGTTCGTGATGGTCATCGTGATGACCGCGTTCGAGCTCTTCATCCAGGCGGTTCAGGCCTACGTCTTCGTGCTGCTGGCCTGCAGCTTCCTCCAGGGCGCCGTCGCCGAGCACCACTGACCGCCCACCCCCAAACCATCAGTCGTCCGGTGGCCAACCCCCACCGGTCCATGAAAGAGAAGGAAGAACCGGCATGTCCGCTCTCCAGACCCTCGCTGCTGGCGTCGAAATCAAGGGCAACCTCGGCTCCATCGGCTACGGCCTCGCGGCCATCGGCCCCGGCGTCGGCGTCGGCATCATCTTCGGTAACGGCACGCAGGCCCTGGCCCGCCAGCCCGAGGCCGCCGGCCTGATCCGCGCCAACCAGATCCTCGGCTTCGCCTTCTGTGAGGCGCTCGCCCTCATCGGTCTGGTCATGCCGTTCGTCTACCCGACGTCCTCCTGATCTCGGTAGCGAACAGACCCTTTAGACGGAAGGCACTGATGTGAACCCCCTGGTTCAGCTCGCGGCCGAAGAGGCGGAAAACCCCCTCATCCCGCCGATCCCCGAGCTTGTCATCGGCCTGATCGCCTTTGTCATCGTCTTCGGTTTCCTCGCGAAGAAGCTCCTCCCGAACATCAACAAGGTTCTGGATGCGCGTCGCGAGGCCATCGAGGGTGGCATCGAGAAGGCCGAGTCGGCCCAGACCGAGGCCCAGAGCGTGCTGGAGCAGTACAAGGCCCAGCTCGCCGAAGCCCGGCACGAGGCCGCGCGCCTGCGCCAGGAGGCACAGGAGCAGGGCGCCTCGCTCATCGCAGAAATGCGTGCCGAGGGCCAGCGGCAGCGTGAGGAGATCATCGCTGCCGGTCACGCCCAGATCGAGGCCGACCGCAAGGCCGCGTCTCAGGCGCTGCGTCAGGACGTGGGCAAGCTCGCCACCGACCTGGCCGGCAAGCTCGTCGGCGAGTCCCTCGAGGACCACGCCCGGCAGAGCCGCACCATCGACCGTTTCCTCGGCGAGCTCGAGGAGAAGGCCGAGGCGACCCGATGAACGGAGCGAGCCGCGAGGCACTGGCCGCCGCACGCGAGCGTCTCGACGCGCTGACGGACAACACGTCCGTTGACGCGGCGAAGCTCGCCGGTGAGCTGGCTGCCGTCACCGCGCTGCTCGACCGTGAGGTCTCGCTGCGTCGGGTCATCACGGACCCGGCGCAGTCCGGCGAGGCCAAGGCCGAGCTGGCAGGACGCCTGCTGAACGGTCAGGTCGGCGGGGAAACCCTCGACCTGGTGTCCGGCATGGTCCGTTCGCGCTGGTCGCGGTCGCGTGACCTGGTGGACGCGCTGGAGGAGCTGGCGGACACCGCCGACCTCACCGGTGCGCAGCAGGCCGGCGCGCTCGACGACGTCGAGGACGAACTGTTCCGGTTCGGCCGGATCGTCGCCTCCAGCACCGAGCTGCGCGCCGCGCTGACCGATCGTGCGGCCTCCGGTTCCGCCAAGAGCACGCTGCTCGGCAACCTGCTCGGCGGCAAGGCCAACCCGGTCAGCGAGCGTCTCGTCACGCGCCTCGTCACGCACCCGCGTGGCCGCAGCCTGGAGGGCGGACTCGAGTCCCTCTCCAAGCTCGCAGCCGAGCGGCGCAACCGCATGGTCGCCACGGTGACCACCGCGGTTCCGCTCAGCGACGTGCAGAAGCAGCGCCTCGGCGCCGTTCTGGCCAAGCTGTACGGCCGCCAGATGCACCTGAACCTCGACGTGGACCCCACGGTCCTCGGCGGGATCGTGGTGCGGGTCGGCGACGAGGTCATCGACGGCACCATCGCGGACCGCCTCAGCGAGGCGTCCCGCCGCATGGCCGGCTGACCGGCCACTCAATACAAGAAGCATTTCCAGCGGCCCGGTTGGGCCGTGCAGAACTTGCAGAAGATTCCTGGGGGTCGCCCCCAGACCCCTAAGAAGCTTCAGGCCCAACAAGGAGAGCAGGGAACCCAGATGGCGGAGCTCACGATCCGGCCGGAGGAGATCCGGGACGCACTGGAGAACTTTGTCCAGTCGTACCAGCCGGACGCGGCCTCGCGCGAGGAGGTCGGAACGGTCAGCGTTGCCGGCGACGGCATCGCGAAGGTGGAGGGCCTGCCCTCCGCCATGGCGAACGAACTGCTGAAGTTCGAGGACGGAACCCTCGGTCTCGCCCTCAACCTCGACGAGCGCGAGATCGGTGCGGTCGTCCTCGGTGAGTTCAGCGGTATCGAGGAGGGCCAGTCGGTGCAGCGCACCGGCGAGGTGCTCTCCGTCGGCGTCGGCGAGGGTTACCTCGGCCGCGTTGTCGACCCGCTCGGCAACCCGATCGACGGTCTCGGCGAGATCGCGACCGAGGGCCGCCGCGCCCTCGAACTGCAGGCCCCCGGCGTCATGGTCCGCAAGTCGGTCCACGAGCCGATGCAGACCGGCTACAAGGCCATCGACGCGATGGTGCCGATCGGCCGCGGCCAGCGTCAGCTGGTCATCGGTGACCGTCAGACCGGCAAGACCGCTCTTGCCGTCGACACGATCATCAACCAGCGCGACAACTGGCGCTCGGGCGACGTGAACAAGCAGGTCCGCTGCATCTACGTCGCCATCGGCCAGAAGGGCTCGACCATCGCGTCCGTTCGCGGCGCCCTGGAAGAGGCCGGCGCGCTCGAGTACACGACGATCGTCGCCGCCCCGGCGTCCGACCCGGCCGGCTTCAAGTACCTGGCGCCGTACACCGGTTCCGCCATCGGCCAGCACTGGATGTACGCCGGCAAGCACGTCCTGATCATCTTCGACGACCTGTCGAAGCAGGCCGACGCCTACCGCGCCGTGTCGCTGCTGCTGCGCCGCCCGCCGGGCCGTGAGGCCTACCCGGGTGACGTCTTCTACTTGCACTCGCGTCTGCTGGAGCGCTGCGCGAAGCTCTCCGACGACATGGGCGCCGGTTCGATGACCGGTCTGCCGATCGTCGAGACCAAGGCGAACGACGTGTCGGCGTTCATCCCGACCAACGTCATCTCCATCACCGACGGCCAGTGCTTCCTGGAGTCCGACCTGTTCAACGCGGGCCAGCGCCCGGCGCTGAACGTCGGTATCTCGGTCTCCCGCGTCGGTGGTTCGGCCCAGCACAAGGCCATGCGCCAGGTGTCCGGCCGTCTGCGTCTGGACCTGGCCCAGTACCGCGAGCTGGAGGCGTTCGCCGCCTTCGGTTCCGACCTGGACGCCGCGTCGAAGGCTTCGCTGGAGCGCGGCAAGCGCCTCGTCGAGCTGCTGAAGCAGGGCCAGTACCAGCCGATGCCCGTCGAGGAGCAGGTCGTCTCCGTCTGGGCCGGCACCACCGGCAAGATGGACGACGTCCCGGTCAACGACATCCGTCGCTTCGAGTCGGAGCTGCTGGAGCACCTGCGCCGCGAGCGCAAGGACCTCCTCACCTCCATCGCCGAGGGCGCCAAGATGTCGGACGACACCATCACCTCGATTGGTGACGCCATCGCCAACTTCAAGCGGCAGTTCGAGACCTCGGACGGCAAGCTGCTGGGCGAGGACGCACCGGCCGTCAACGTCTCCAAGTGACGACGGAAGGGACCTGACTCATGGGAGCGCAGCTCCGGGTCTACAAGCGTCGCATCCGTGCCGTCACGGCGACCAAGAAGATCACCAAGGCGATGGAGATGATCGCCGCCTCGCGCATCGTCAAGGCGCAGCGCAAGGTGGCGGCATCGATGCCGTACGCGACCGAGCTCACCCGTGCGGTGACCGCGGTGGCGACCGGCTCGAACACCAAGCACGCCCTGACCACCGAGGTCGAGGCGCCGGCACGTGCCGCGATCGTGCTCATCACGAGCGACCGCGGTCTGGCCGGCGGCTACTCCTCGAACGCCCTCAAGCAGGCGGAGCGGCTCACCGAGCGGCTGCGCGGCGAGGGCAAGGAGGTCGACACGTACATCGTCGGCCGTAAGGGTGTCGCCTACTTCGGGTTCCGCGAGCGCAAGGTCGCGGACTCGTGGACCGGCTTCACCGACAGCCCGGCCTACGCCGACGCCAAGCGCGTCGCGGCGCCGCTGATCGAGGCCATCCAGACGGACACGGCCGAGGGCGGCGTCGACGAGCTGCACATCGTCTACACGGAATTCGTGTCGATGATGACGCAGAACGCGGTGGACGGCCGGATGCTGCCGCTCAGCCTCGACAAGGTTCAGGAAGAGGACGGTGCGAAGGGCGAGATCCTTCCGCTGTTCGACTTCGAGCCGTCGGCGGAGGACGTCCTCGACGCCCTTCTGCCGCGCTACGTCGAGAGCCGCATCTACAACGCACTGCTGCAGTCGGCCGCTTCCGAGCACGCCGCCCGCCGCCGCGCGATGAAGTCGGCGACCGACAACGCCGGGGATCTCATCAAGAGCCTTTCCCGGCTTGCCAACGCGGCCCGCCAGGCCGAAATCACCCAGGAAATCAGCGAGATCGTCGGTGGCGCGAGCGCCATGGCTGACGCGACCGCGGGGAGTGACAAGTAATGACGACCACTGTTGAGACGGCCGCCGCCACGGGCCGCGTCGCCCGGGTCATCGGCCCGGTCGTCGACGTGGAGTTCCCCGTCGACGCCATGCCCGAGATCTACAACGCCCTCAAGGTCCAGGTCGCCGACCCGGCCGAGGACGGCAAGCTGAAGACGCTGACCCTCGAAGTCGCCCAGCACCTGGGTGACGGCGTGGTCCGCACCATCTCGATGCAGCCCACCGACGGTCTGGTCCGCCAGGCCCCGGTGACCGACACGGGCGAGGGCATCACCGTCCCCGTCGGTGACTTCACCAAGGGCAAGGTGTTCAACACCCTGGGCGAGGTGCTGAACTACCCGGAGACCAACGCCGAGGTCACCGAGCGCTGGCCGATCCACCGCAAGGCCCCGCGCTTCGACGAGCTTGAGTCGAAGACGGAGATGTTCGAGACCGGCGTCAAGGTCATCGACCTTCTCACCCCGTACGTCAAGGGTGGAAAGATCGGTCTGTTCGGTGGTGCCGGTGTCGGCAAGACCGTTCTGATCCAGGAAATGATCTACCGCGTCGCCAACAACCACGACGGTGTGTCGGTCTTCGCGGGCGTCGGTGAGCGTACCCGTGAGGGCAACGACCTCATCGAGGAAATGGCCGACTCGGGCGTCATCGACAAGACGGCGCTTGTCTTCGGTCAGATGGACGAGCCCCCGGGCACCCGTCTGCGCGTCGCCCTGGCCGGTCTGACCATGGCGGAGTACTTCCGCGATGTGCAGAAGCAGGACGTGCTCTTCTTCATCGACAACATCTTCCGTTACACCCAGGCCGGTTCGGAGGTGTCGACCCTTCTCGGTCGCATGCCGTCCGCCGTGGGTTACCAGCCGAACCTGGCTGACGAGATGGGTCTGCTGCAGGAGCGCATCACCTCGACCCGCGGTCACTCGATCACCTCGATGCAGGCGATCTACGTCCCCGCGGACGACCTGACCGACCCGGCTCCGGCCACCACCTTCGCCCACCTCGACGCGACGACGGTTCTTTCCCGTCCGATCTCCGAGAAGGGCATCTACCCGGCCGTGGACCCGCTGGACTCGACGTCCCGCATCCTCGACCCGCGGTACATCGCGGCGGACCACTACGCCACGGCGATGCGCGTCAAGGGGATCCTGCAGAAGTACAAGGACCTCCAGGACATCATCGCGATCCTCGGTATCGACGAGCTGGGCGAGGAGGACAAGCTCGTTGTCCACCGTGCCCGTCGCGTCGAGCGCTTCCTGTCGCAGAACACCCACGTCGCCAAGCAGTTCACCGGCGTCGACGGTTCGGACGTTCCGCTGGAGGAGTCGATCACCGCGTTCAACGCGATCTGCGACGGTGACTACGACCACTTCCCCGAGCAGGCGTTCTTCCTGTGCGGTGGCATTGAGGACCTCAAGGCCAACGCCAAGGAGCTGGGCGTCTCCTGAAGCCGGGCTCCTCGTGAGCACAGCTGATTGACGGCAGGGGGGCGGGTGTGTCCCGTCCCCCTCCCCACGCCCATTAGAATTTGACCCAACACCCGGCTTTCCCGCCGGGTGGTGACCCGAGGAGCCACCTTGGCTGCTGAGCTGCACGTCGAGCTGGTCGCGGCGGACCGTAGTGTCTGGTCCGGCGAGGCCACCCTGGTTGTTGCCCGCACCACGTCCGGCGACATCGGCGTCATGCCCGGTCACCAGCCGCTTCTCGGTGTGCTGGAATCGGGCCCGGTGACCATCCGCACCAGCGACGGCAACACCGTCGTCGCCGCGGTGCACGGCGGTTTCATCTCGTTCGCGGACAACAAGCTGTCCCTGCTGGCCGAGATCGCCGAACTCGCCGACGAGATCGATGTCGAGCGTGCGGAGCGGGCACTGGAGCGCGCGAAGTCGGAGGCCGACAGCGCCTCCGAGCGTCGCGCCGATGTCCGGCTGCGCGCGGTGACGGGGCACTGACCCCAGTACCGCAGGAGTGTGCGTCCTCAGCCGCGGCCCGTTCCGGAATTTTCCGGACCGGGTCGCGGCTGAGGCGATGCGGGTCCGTTTTTGGTTTTCCGAATTCGATGAGCGAGGAGGTCGGTGAAGATGCTCCTCGCTCTGCTTGTGAGCGGCCTGGTCGTAGCCCTGGTGGTGATCGGGCTCTTTGTCTTCGGGCTGCGCCGGAGACTCATCCAGCGTTCCGGCGGCACGTTCGACTGCAGTGTGCGCTGGGGCGTCTCGGACGCCCCCGACGTCTCCGGCAAGGGCTGGGTGTACGGGGTCGCGCGCTACGGCGGTGACCGGATCGAGTGGTTCCGGGTGTTCTCGTACTCCCCCCGGCCGCGCCGGGTGCTGGAGCGTTCCTCCATCGAGGTGGTGTCCCGTCGCGCCCCGGAGGGCGAGGAGGAGCTGGCCCTGCTCTCCGACGCCATCGTGCTCGGTGCCCGCCACCGCGAGGACCGGCTGGAGCTGGCGATGAGCGAGGACGCGCTCACCGGCTTCCTCGCCTGGCTGGAGGCGGCGCCTCCGGGCCAGAGGGTGAACGTGGCGTAGTACGGCCTTGCGCACGAAGGAGCCGGGGAACGGGGGGCGGACCCCGTTCCCCGGCTCCTTCGTCGTGCGGGTGGTTACTTCAGGCCGCTGTCGATCGCGGTGAGCAGTTCACCGTTGCCGGTGTCGCCGCTGAACTCCCAGAAGAACGCGCCGCGCAGGCCCTGGTTCTTCACGTAGCCCATCTTTCCGGCGATGGTGGCCGGGGTGTCGTAGCTCCACCAGTTGCTGCCGCACTTGGCGTAGGCGGTACCGGCGATGGTGCCGGTGGACGGGCAGCTGCCCTTGAGCACCTTGTAGTCCTCGATGCCCTGCTCGTAGGTGCCGGGCGCCGGGCCGGTGGCGGCGCCGCCGGGGGCGTCCTGGGTGACGCCGGTCCAGCCGCGGCCGTAGAAGCCGATGCCGAGGTTGAGCTTGTTCGGCGAGATGCCCTTGGACTTGTACTTCTGGATCGCGGCGTCGGTGTTGAAGCCGGCGATCGGGATGCCGTTGTACGAGGTGAGCGGGGAGTGCGGGGCGGTCGGGCCCTTGGCGTCCCAGGCGCCGAAGAAGTCGTAGGTCATCACGTTGTACCAGTCGACGTACTGCGCGGCCGCGCCGTAGTCGGCGAGGTCCATCTTGCCGCCGGTGGAGCCGTCGGCGGTGACGGCCGCGGTGACCAGGTTGTTCGCGCCGAACTTGGTGCGCAGCGCGGACAGCAGGTTCTTCAGGGAGGCGGCGCCGCTGGTGTCGCAGGACAGGCCGCAGGCGTTCGGGTACTCCCAGTCGATGTCGATGCCGTCGAAGACGTCGGCCCAGCGCGGGTCCTCGACCAGGCTGTAGCAGGAGTCGGCGAAGGCGGCGGGGTTGGCCGCGGCCTGGCCGAAGCCGCCGGACCAGGTCCAGCCGCCGAAGGACCAGAGGATCTTGATGTTCGGGTACTTCTTCTTCAGCTCGCGCAACTGGTTGATGCTGCCCGCGACGGGCTGGTCCCAGGTGTCGGCGACGCCGGAGACGCTGCTCGCCGCGTCGTAGGTCTTCTGGTAGTCGGCGTAGGCGTCACCGATCTGGCACTTGCCGCCGGTGACGTTGCCGAAGGCGTAGTTGATGTGGGTCAGCTTGCTCGCCGAGCCCGAGGTGACGATGTTCTTCACGTGGTAGTTGCGCTGGTAGACGCCCCAGTCGGTGAAGTAGCCGAGCTGGACCTTGGAGCCCGGACCGGGTCCGGGGCCCGGGTCGCCGCCCGTGGTGGTGACCGTCACGGTGCCCGAGGAGGGCCCGGTCTGGTCGATGGTGTCGCGGGCGGTGACGCTGTACCCGTACGTCGTGCCCTTGGTCAGGCCCGAGTCGGTGTAGCTGGTGCCCGTCACGACTCCGATCTTGGTGGAGCCGCGGTAGACGTCGTAGTTCTTGACGCCCTTGTCGTCGGTGGCCGGGGTCCAGCTCAGGCTCACCGAGGTGTCGCCCACCGTCCCGGCCGTGGGGGTGCCGGGAGCGGTGGGGGGTGCGTCGGCCGGGGGCGTGGTGCCGCCGTCACAGGAGCCGCCGTTGATCTTGCAGCCGCTGGGGGCGCCGGCGCCCGCGCCGTTGAAGCCGAAGCTGACGCTGGCGCCCGGGGCGAGGGTGCCGTTCCAGCCGACGTTCTTGCCGGTCCAGTGGGTGCCGGAGCTGGTGACGGTGGCGTCCCAGGCCGAGGTGACCGAGGTGCCCGCCGGGTAGTCCCATTCGACGGTCCAGCTGCTGAGGGTGGTGGTGCCGGTGTTCTTCACCGTCCACTTGCCCTCGAAGCCGGTGCCCCAGTCGGAGACCTTGGTGTAGGACGCCGTCGCCGAGGTCGCGGCCTGGGCCGTGCCCGCGAGGCCGACGAGCCCGGCGAGGGGAAGGGCGAGGGCGGCCACGGTCGCGGCGAGTCTGCGCAGCAGCCGATGGCGGGGTGGGGGGGCCGGTCGTGACGCGTGTGCTGTGCTCAAGGGTGCTCCTCCGAAGGTCCGCCGGAGTCGCTGGCGTCGACTCCCGGCATGGGGGTGGGACCTGCGCCGCCCGTGAGCACGCTTCGTCATGCACGCTCACCACAGTGTTGCGGTGAGATTAGAAAGGTCTGGACCAACCGTCAAGAGGTCCAGACCTCCGCTCCAGCTCCGCACAAGAATTCAGTGCGTCATGCCCAACTCCTGGGCCAGTACGGCAGCTTGGACCCGGCTGCGCAGCTCCAGCTTCCCCAGCAGCCGGCTGACGTGGGTCTTCACCGTGGCCTCGGCCATCTCCAGCCGGACGGCTATGTCCGCGTTGGAGAGCCCCCCGCCCAGACATCCGAGCACCTCCCGCTCCCGCCGGGTCAGCGACTCCAGCGCCTCGGCCGTCTTCGGCTCCGTCCGCGGGCGCGCCGCCGCCGGAGACGCGAACTCCGCGATCAGCCGCCGGGTGACCGCGGGCGAGATCAGGCCCTCCCCGCGCGCGACCGTCCGGACCGCCTCGATGAGTTCCCGCGCCTCCGCGTTCTTCAGCAGGAACCCCGACGCCCCCGCGCGCAGCGCCCCGAAGACGTACTCGTCCAGGTCGAAGGTGGTCAGCACGAGGACGTCCGCCAGCTGCTCGGCGACCACCTGGCGGGTGGCCGACACCCCGTCGAGGCGGGGCATCTGCACGTCCATCAGCACCACGTCCGGCCGCAGCTCGCGGGCCAGGCGCACCGCCTCCAGCCCGTCCGCCGCCTCGCCCACCACCTCGATGCCGTCCGCGCTGCGCAGGATCAGCACCAGCCCGGCCCGCACCGCGCTCTGGTCCTCGGCCACCAGCACCCTGACCGGGGTCACCGTCCCCCCGGCCGCCGCTGCGTCGATCGTCCCGGTCGTCATGTCCGTACCGCCTTCTCCTCGGCGGGCAGGAACGCCCGCACCTGCCACATCGCGCCGTCCGGCGCTTCGGCCCCCTCCGCGATCCCGTCCGCGGCCCCGGCCCGGAAGCTGCCGCCCAGCAGCTCCGCCCGTTCCCGCATCCCCACCAGCCCGGCCCCGGACCCGGGCGCGCGCGGCCCCGCCGTCCGGCTCCCGTGCGGCGAGTCCACGCCCACGCTGAGCAGCCCGCCGCGGCGGGACACCCGGACGGTGACCGTGCCGGGGGAGGCGTGCTTGAGGGCGTTCGTCAGGGACTCCTGGACGATCCGGTACGCCGCCAGCTCCACCGGCGCGGGCAGCGGCGCGGCCTCCTCCCCGCCCGGTTCCCCGGCCCGTTCCCCGCGCCGCTCCCGGTCGTCGTGCAGGACGAAGTCCAGACCGCTGGCGGAGCCGTTCGTACGGGCCTGCTCGACCAGCACCTCCAGCCCGTCCAGCGAGGGCACCGCGACGGCCTCACCCTCCGCGCCCGCGTCACGCAGCAGTCCGATCAGACGGCGCATTTCGGCCAGCCCCTGGACGCTGTTCTCCCGGATCACCCCGAGCGCCTCGCGGCTGGTCGCGGGGGAGTCGATCGAGAGCGCGGCGGTCGAGTGGATGGCGATCGCCGACAGGTGGTTGGCGACCATGTCGTGCAGCTCGCGGGCCATCCGGGCCCGCTCGGCGACCACCGCCTGGCTACGGTCCATCTCGGCCAGCAGCGCGGTCTGCTCGGCCCGCAGCCGGGCCGCGATCGCGGCCTCGCGGTGATTGCGCAGGGTGGCCCCGGTGAGCGCCGGGGCGAAGCAGACGATGCCGGTGACGGCGCCGATGAGCAGGGACTGCGGGGTGCGCAGCCAGGCCACGGCGGTGATCGTGACGGCCAGGGTGATCAGGCCCGTGTGGACCGGAAGCCGCCGGGCCATGGCGGGTTTGCCGTAGACCACGGCGGCGTACACCAGGTCCGTGAAGATCAGCACGGTGGCCAGGGAACCCACCGTGAACTGGTCGGCGATGATCCCGACGGTGCCCACGGTGAGGCCCGCGCGGGGCGCCGAGCGGCGCACCAGCTCCATCGAACCGACGCACACCAGCGGGACCAGAACGGCCCAATCGGGCAGCTGGTCACGACTGGGGTTGCTGTACACCCCGAGCGCCCACAGCAGCACGCCCACGGGCACGCTGACCGCGGCGAGCAGCACGTCGTCGCGGTGCGGGCGGGGGATCTTCGGGAGCATGGGTCCATCCAACAGGGTGATATCGATCAGGGCCTCGGCCCAGCGTCGGATGCCGACTGCATCGAAGGATGCAGTCGCGTGTACACGCATCCGAGTACGCTCGGCTCATGGACGACTCCGTATCCATACGCGAAGCCCGTGCCAACCTCGCCAAGCTGCTCGACCAGGCGCAGGAGGGTGAGCCCACGGTCATCACGCGCGGCGGCGCTCCGGTCGCGGCCATCGTGCCCATCGAGGAGTACAACGCCCTGGAGGACGCCGCGGACGAGATCCTCGCCCGCCGGGCCCGGCAGATCCTCGCCGGGGAGGCCGACGTACCGCGGGCCTCGCCGGCCGAGGTGCTGGCCGACATCTTCGGGACCGGCGCGTCGGGCGCCGCGTGAAGTACGCCTTCGAGTTCACGTCGGCCGCGCGACGGCAGCTCCGCGACATCGACCAGTCGACCGCGCTGCGCATCCTGGTCATCGAGGTGGGGCACCGCCGGGAGATCTACCGGCGGCTGTGACCTCCCGGGCGGCCGCCGGGCGGGGTCAGCGGTCGCCGCCCGGGACCCACAGGACGTCTCCGACCTCCTTGTTGGCCGTCCGCGCCAGGATGAAGAGGAGGTCGGAGAGCCGGTTGAGGTAGGTGGCGGTGAGCGAGTTCATCGACTCGCCGTGCGCCTCCAGGGCCGCCCAGGTGGAGCGCTCCGCGCGCCGGACCACCGTGCACGCCTGGTGCAGCAGCGCCGCGCCGGGGGCGCCGCCGGGCAGGATGAAGCTGCGCAGCTTCTCCAGCTCCTCGTTGAAGGTGTCGCAGTCAGCCTCCAGCTTGTCGACGTAGAACTGCTCCACCCGCAGCGGCGGGTACTCCGGGTTCTCCACCACCGGGGTGCACAGGTCCGCGCCCACGTCGAAGAGGTCGTTCTGCACCCGGACCAGCACCTTGACGACGTCCTCGGCGAGCGCGCCGAGCGCGATCGCCGTCCCGATGGCCGCATTGGCCTCGTTGGCGTCGGCGTACGCGGAAATCCGCAGGTCGGTCTTGGCCGTCCGGCTCATGTCGCCCAGGGCGGTCGTGCCCTTGTCGCCGGTACGGGTGTAGATGCGCGTGAGGTTCACCATGTGGTCAGCGTAGTTCGGGTCAACTGCGCGCCCCCGCCGCAGTGCTGGGCCGTCCCGGTGTGATGTCCGTCATCTGAGACGTGACGCGTGTTACTTCCCGGTCATCGGACCCTTCCCGGACGCTACTCTCCGCCGGAGAGGCTACGAGACCGGGCCGAGACTGGGCCGTATGGAAGAACGTGGGGTGTGAAGTGGCTGGGAAGCTCGCCGTCATCGGTGCCGGACTCATGGGTTCGGGAATCGCGCAGGTCTCCGCACAGGCGGGCTGGGACGTCGTCCTGCGCGATGTGACGGACGCCGCGCTGACCCGCGGCACCGACGGCATCAAGGCCTCGTACGACCGGTTCGTCGCCAAGGGCAAGCTGAGCGCCGAGGACGCCGAGGCCGCGCTGGCGCGCATCACCACCAGCACCGACCTCGACGCGGTCGCCGACGCCGACATCGTCGTCGAGGCCGTCTTCGAGAAGCTGGAGGTCAAGCACGAGATCTTCCGCGCGCTCGACAAGCTCGTGCGCGAGGACGCGATCCTCGCCTCCAACACCTCCGCCATCCCGATCACGAAGATCGCGGCCGTGACGGAGCGTCCGGAGCGGGTCGTGGGCGCCCACTTCTTCTCGCCCGTCCCGATGATGCAGCTGTGCGAGCTGGTGCGCGGCTACAAGACCAGCGACGAGACCCTCGCCACCACGCGCGCCTTCGCCGAGTCCGTCGGCAAGACCTGCATCGTCGTCAACCGCGACGTCGCCGGATTCGTGACGACCCGTCTGATTTCGGCACTCGTCGTCGAGGCGGCGAAGCTGTACGAATCGGGCGTGGCCTCCGCCGAGGACATCGACATCGCCTGCAAGCTGGGCTTCGGGCACGCCATGGGGCCGCTGGCCACGGCCGACCTGACCGGCGTGGACATCCTGCTGCACGCCACCAGCAACATCTACACGGAGTGCCAGGACGAGAAGTTCGCGCCGCCGGAGCTGATGCGCCGGATGGTCGACGCGGGGGATATCGGGCGCAAGAGCGGGCAGGGCTTCTACAAGCACTGAGTACGCGCTGTGTACGCAGCGAGGGCGACACCGTTCGAATGCGCTCACCCCACGGGGTGAATTAGGTATCGGTTCGCTCACGGTCGGCAACTTCCCTGCCCGTGCGGCAGTCAGTTGCAGTGAGAGTTGCCGACCACGTCCCCATCGGACCATACGCACGCCGCACTGCCGGGAGTACACATGCACATCAGGGGCGACCACGCCGAACTCGCAGTCGGGGGCCGCCTCGACGTGCGCAGCGCGGCGGACGCCCGTACGGCCTTCCACACCGCGCTCGACGACGGCGTCGGAGACCTCGTGCTCGATCTGACCGGGCTCGACTCCTGGGACGCGACCGGGCTGGGCGTCATCATGGGCGCCCACCGGCGGGCCGGGCGGACCGGACGGCGGCTCGTGCTGCGCGGGGTTCCGCCGCAGATGCAGCGGCTGCTGGTGGCGACGCGGCTGCACCGGATCCTTGCGATCGAGGGTGGGCTGGAAGCGGAATCGCTTCCTCGGGTGTGAGTTCGCCTCAATCGCCGGCGGGGCTGGGGTGTTTCCCCCGGCCCGGGGTCGGGTGGGTGGGCCGCGGCCGTGCCGGTGCCCCGCACGAGTGTCTCCTCGGCTCGCGGGCTCGGGGCGTCGGAGCGTGTGGCCGGTGGTGACCGCTCGTCCTGCGGGGACACTCCTGCGTGTCCCCGTCCCGGCCGCGACCCGGCCGATGCGGGGCGAATCGTGACGGGCCGGGCGCGATGGGGGCCCTGTGGTTCCCGGACGGGCGTTCACGGTCTAGGGTTCGGGCGAAACCGGACCAGTAGCGGCAGCGGAGTGCGAAGGCCGGGCGAGACGACGGCGCACGACGCGATCGGGGGACTTGGTCATGGACCGCATGCAGGGGCAGCCCACTCCGGATGAGGGGGGCTCGCCCGCGCGGGTCGTGCGGGTTTCCGTGGGGGAGTACGTCCTTACGGTCAATCCCGTTGACGGGAGTGAGATTGAGGGCCGTCGGCCCCCCGTGGCTGGTGCGGCTGGTGTGGGGGATGCGGAGGGTTCGGGTCCCCTTCGGCGTGACGCGGCCTCACGGGGCGCTCTGGAGGGCGCCTTGCGGCCTCCCGTGGCTCCTGGGGCGCCTGTGGTCACGTGGCCGCTGCTGGAGCGTGAGGAGGAGCGGGAGAGGCTTGCCCGGTTGCTCGGACGTGGGCGTTCCGTTCGGCTCACCGGGCCCGCCGGGTCGGGGCGAACCGCGCTGCTCGACGCCGTGGCCGGGGACTGTGCGGACCTCGCGCCCGATGGGGTCGTACGGCTCTGTGGGCATCGGCAGACTGTCAGTGAGTTGTTGTACGCGCTGTATTCGGTTGTTTATGCGCCTTCGGAGGGGTTTCCCGAGCGGCCCGCGCGGGATGAACTGCTGCGGTGGGTCGGGCAGATCGGCGCCGTTGTTCTGCTGGATGATCTGGAATTCGGCGGCGCCGGCCTGGAAGAGCTGCTGCGTGCCACGCCCGAGTGTGCTTGGTTGCTGGCCGCTACTCCGGATACGCCTGCTCCGTCTGATCATTCTCATCTGGAGGAGGTCTTCCTCGGCGGGCTGGGCAAGGCCGCGTGCGTGGAACTCCTGGAGCTGGCGGTTGAGCGGCCGCTGACCGAGCTGGAGAGCGCCTGGGCGGGGGACCTGCGGTTCGCCTCCGAGGGGCTCGCGCTGCGCTTCGTACAGGCGGGCGGGCTGCTGCGGCAGCGCGACGAGCTGAACCGGAGCGCCGAGGACGGGGACGAGGAGCCCGGGGTCTTCGAGGAGCGCCCCAGGGACACCGTGCTCGTCCCGCTGCCGACGCTCGCCGAGGGCGCCGCACCGGCCGAGCTGCTGGCCTCGCGGGTCAGCGAGTCGGCGCGGGCCGCGCTGCGGTTCGCCTGCGCTCTCGACGGCGAGATGCCGCACCCCGCGCACCTGCCCGCCCTGGTGGGCGACACCCACGCGGACGCCGCGGTCGGGGAGCTGCTGGCGTGCGGGCTGCTGACGGCCGCGGGTACCCGCTACCGGCTGGCGGCCGGGGTGGCCCGCCAGCTCGCCGAGTCCGGTTTCGGGGCCTCCGGCGAGGCGCTGACGGCGGCCCGGCACTACGCCTGGTGGACCGGTCACGCGTCGGTGACGCCGGAGCGGGTCGCGGCCGAGGCGGACGCGGTGCTCGCCGCCCTCGCGGGCGCCGATGTGGTGGCGGCCGTCCTGCTGGCCCGTACGGCCGCGCCCGCCTTCGCCGCCTCCCTGCACTGGGGCGCCTGGGAACGGGTCCTGCGGGCCGGGGCCGAGGCCGCCCGGACCGCCGGGGAGGTCGCCGAGCAGGCGTACTTCCACCACGAACTCGGCATCCTCGCGCTGTGCGGCGGACGGCTGGACCGGGCCCGCGCCGAACTGGAGACCTCCAACGGGCTGCGCGGCGCCCTCGCGGACAAGCGCGGCACGGTGGCGGGCCGCAGGGCGCTGGCCCTGGTCACGGACCGGGAGTCGGCGGGCCGGCAGCTCTCGCCCCCGCTGCGCCTGGAAGCCCCCGCTCCGGCGGGGTCGGAGGCGCGGACCGAGGCGTTCCCGCTGGTGCGCGTCGCGCCGGTGCCCGCGGTGGCGCCGCCGCCCGCGGCGGTCTTCGAGGAGACCTTCCCGCTGGACGCGAAGCCCGCGCCCGTGACCGTACGGGTGCCGGTGACGCGGCCCGCGCAGGCCCCGGCCCCGCAGTGGCACCGGCGGCCCGCGGTGCTGGCGGCGGGGGGCGTGCTCGCGGTACTGGCCCTGGGGACGGCGGTGAGCTTCGCGATCACCTCGGGCGACGGGTCGGACACCGAGAACTCGGGTTCCGTGACTCCCTCGTCCTCGTCCTCCGCTCCCGATAAGAGCGGGAACGATCCTGCGCCCGCCCCCGCGGTTCCCGGCGCGTCTCCTTCACCGTCCACCTCCGGCTCCGCGACCGTGCTCCCGCCGTCCCCGGGCACCTCGCCGCCGGGACCCTCCGGCTCCGCCTCGGTCCCGGGCCCCGGGAACGTGCCCACCCGTGGTCCCGGCTCCAAGCCCCCGTCCTCGACGACTCCGGGTTCACCTCCGGCCTCCTCGCCGGGTGGAAGCCCGTCGTCGTCGGCACCTGCTTCGCCGCCGTCCTCCACGTCGCCGTCGACCTCCCCGAGCACTCCGACCGGGCCCACCACCACCCAGCTCTCCCCGCCCGCCGCCACGCCCTGAGCCCGCGGCTGAGCGCGCGAAAATGCCCCCTTCCGCCGGTGACGGAAGGGGGCATTCAGGTCAAGATCAGAAGAGGCGCAGCTTGTCGTCCTCGATGCCGCGCATCGCGTTGTAGTCGAGGATCACGCACTCCATGCCGCGGTCCGTCGCCAGCACGCGGGCCTGGGGCTTGATCTCCTGGGCCGCGTAGACGCCGCGGACCGGCGCGAGGTGCGGGTCGCGGTTGAGGAGTTCCAGGTAGCGGGTCAGCTGCTCCACGCCGTCGATCTCGCCGCGCCGCTTGATCTCCACGGCCACCGTCGCGCCCGAGGCGTCCCGGCACAGGATGTCGACCGGCCCGATCGCGGTCATGTACTCGCGGCGGATCAGCGTGAAGCCCTCGCCGAGGGTATCGATCCGGTCGGCCAGGAGTTCCTGGAGGTGGGCCTCCACGCCGTCCTTGATCAGACCGGGGTCGATGCCCAGCTCGTGGGAGGAGTCGTGGATGACTTCCTCCATCGTGATGATGAGCTTCTCACCCGCCTTGTTGACGACGGTCCAGACGCCCGCGTCGTCCCCCGTCCCCTCTTTGAGGGTGCAGGGCGGGGACATCCAGTTGAGCGGTTTGTACGCCCGGTCGTCCGCGTGGATCGAGACACTGCCGTCGGCCTTCACGAGGATCAGACGGGGTGCCGAGGGCAGATGGGCGGTGAGCCGGCCCGCGTAATCGACGGAGCAGCGGGCAATGACGAGACGCATGGTCGGCAACGCTACTCGACCGACCCGCCTCCACGCGATTCGCCCCCGAAAGCCCCCTTCGCGGATGGCGCGTTGTATGCGCATTCTCCTGGTGCGGTACCCACCGGGCGCCTACCGTGGTGAGCGGGAGGTCGTCGTGCGTGCACGCTGCGTCGCGGTTTCCCTTCCCTGCCCGTAAGACTCCGGTCACCAAACGGCCGGGGTCGCGAGAGGAGAACCCATGTCGCTCGACGTCTCACCGGCCCTACTTGAACAGGCCGAGCGAGGCGAGGTCGACGAAGCCGCTTTCGTCGACTGCGTCCGGACCTCCCTGCCTTTCGCCTGGGAGATGATCAGCTCGTTGGTGGCCCAACTGAAGGTTGACGGTGGCGAGTTCGCCGACAACCAGACGCCGCCGCCCAACGAGCAGGCGCGCGGCCAGCTGCTGCGCGCACTCGCGAGTGATGCCATACGTGGTGCGCTGCAGCGGCACTTCGGAGTGCGTCTGGCATTCCAGAACTGTCACCGCGTGGCGGTGTTCCCGCTGGATCCCGCGGTGGACGACCGGCTGGCCAAGTTCACGTCCATCAGGGGCCAGCTGCTCAACCAGTCGCCGGAACTTCGGGACTGCTAGTGACTTAGTACTCCGCTGCCGCTCCGTATCGCGGGAGGTGCGACTGATACCGGAGCGGCAGCCACCGGTGCGCGGGGCTCAGGCCAGCAGCGGCAGGACCTCGATGCCCAGGCGGCGTACGTTCTCCTCGGTGCCCGCGAGATCGCCGGAGCCCTCGGTCAGAAGGGCGAAGCGGGTGATGCCGGTGCGCTGGGAGGTGGCGGCCAGCCGGTCCGCGGCCAGCGCGGGCGTGCCCACGGGGTGCAGCTCGCACAGCAGCTCCGTGTAGGCGACGGGATCCCGCATGGCGCGCACCCGCCCGTCCACCGTCACGTGCGCGTCCAGCCCCTGCTTCAGCCATCCGGGCATCGCCTTGAGCAGGGCCTCGCGCGCGTCGGCCGTACGGTCCGCCAGCTGGCAGACCCCGGCCGACACGTGCCCGGCGGCCAGCACCCGGTCCCGCGGGTGCCCGGCGGCCAGTGCCGCGTCCCGCCACAGGGCGACCATCGCGGCCTTGTCCTCGTCGCCGCAGTGCATGCCGAGCAGCATCGGGAGCAGCCGCTCGGCGGCGAGCCGCACCGACGCGGGGGAGGTGCAGGCGACGATCACCTCCGGTCCGCTGCCGTCCTCGTCCAGGGACTCCGACGGGCGCGGTACGACGGCCACCTCGCGGAAGCCGTACCGTTCCCCGGGGCCCGCGGGGACCCCCACGCTCGGCTCGGTCAGCCACCGCCGCAGCAGGTCCAGCGCCGCCGGGAAGCCGTGCTCGTACGCCTCCAGGCCGCCGCCGAACACCTCCAGGTCCACCCAGGGCCCGCCCCGGCCCACCCCGAGGGTGAACCTGCCGCCCGAGGTGAGGTGCAGCAGGGCGGCCTGTTCGCCGAGCGCCACCGGATGTGCGTTCGGCAGCACGCTCACCGCCGTCCCCACCCGCAGCCGCCGGGTCCGGCCCAGCAGCAGGGCCGCCAGGGTCACCGCCGACGGGCACACCCCGTACGGAACGAAGTGGTGCTCGGCCACCCAGACCGAGTCCAGCCCGGCCTCCTCGGCCACCTCGGCGGTCCGGACCGCCCTGTGCAGGGCCTCGCCAGGCCCCTGGCCGGGGAACTGGGCCCCCAGTACAAATGCTCCTACGCGCATCGCCTTCTCCTCCTCGCGGCTGACGCGGCCTCCCCAGGTGGACCGGTTTCGTGAGACACCGTCTGCTGGCAACAACGTCTGACACGTGCCATAGGCACGGCCTGACAGGAAAGTTATTGGGATTGTCGGGGAATCGTCTTCGGCCACTCTGCGGGTACCCGGGTGCGCGGCGCGTAGTCTGGGGAAAAGTCCTGTCCGTCCGCCGATCCGTGAGGTATACGTGTCACCGCGCCACAACCGCCCCCGGGGCGGCGAGAATCCTGCCGACCGATCGGACACGGACTCGGGCCGCGGCCCCGGGCTGGAGCGGTACGGTCTGGAGCGCACGGAGGAGTACCAGGGCGAGCAGTGGATGGTCCGGCACGTCGCGGGCGCGAGCGCCGCGGGCAAGCGCTACCGCTGCCCCGGCTGCGACCAGGAGATCCCCTCCGGCACCCCGCACCTGGTCGCCTGGCCCGAGTACGGCGGCGTGGACGACCGCAGGCACTGGCACAAGGCCTGCTGGAACGCGAAGGACCGCCGCACCTCGCGGGTGCAGCGGTCCCGTAACGCTCCCAAGTACTGACCGGCCGCACCGTCCGGCCGCACCGTCCGGCCGCACCGACCGGCCGTACGGATCCCCGCGCGGCCCGCGGCCTCACACGTCGCGGCGCCGGACCACCACGTACGAGGCGGCCACCGCGGCGCCCGTCACCAGCACGAGCAGCGCCATCTGCACCATCCTGCTCGGCAGATCGGTGGAGCCCGTCCCGTCCGGCATGCCGAAGAGCTGCATCAGGGCCACCGGGGCGTTGTAGTCGAGGACGAGGCGGCCCAGCGGCGCCGAAGCCGACCAGATGCTGAGCATCGCCCCTATCAGCGGCGGCAGCGTGACCACCCCGAGCATCACCGCGATCGCCCCCGCCGAATGCCGCACCAGCGCCCCGACGGCGAGTGAGAGCACCCCGAGCAGGGTCACGTAGACGCTCACCGCCAGGGCGTAGGCCCAGGCGCTGTTGCTGTGCGGACCGGCCGTGGGACCGCCGTGCACCATGGCCGCGGAGACCCCCACCAGGAAGATCGAGGCGGCGACGGTGAGGAAGGCGACGGCGCTGAAGACGAGGTACTTCGCGGTGAGCACCCGGTGGCGGTCGGGAGCGGCGCCGAAGGTCGTCCGGACCAGCCCGGTGCCGTATTCGGAGGTGATCGTCAGCACCCCGAGCACCAGCACCGAGAGCTGGCCGGCCATCAGGCCGAACAGCGCGGGCGCGGTGAACGGCATGCTCCGGTAGTTCTCGTCGGAGGTCTGCGCCACGAAGGCCAGCCCGATGCCGACGACGGTCACCACCAGCGAGCCGATCGTCCACAGCGTGGAGCGGACCGAGATCAGCTTGGTCCACTCCGAGGCCACCGCGTGACCGAGGTGCGGGCGCGGCGTGGGCAGCGGGTCGGTGTTGCCCGCCGGGCCCGGCCGCGGCGGGCGCTGCTGCGTGCTGCTCGGCGGGGTCATCGGGAGTCCTCGGGGTTGTTCTTGACGGCCCCGGCGAGATCAGCGGGGCTGCTCGGCATCAGGAAGGCGGCGCTGGGCCCGGCGGGCGGGGGCGCCGCCCCGGCGGGCGCGCCGTCGGCGGGCGCCGTGGCGGTGGCCGGCGCGGATCCCGGCGCGCCGTCGGCCGCCGGGGGAGCGGGCACGTACCAGCCCTCGTGGGGGACGGCCGGCGGGGCCGCCTCCTCCTCCCACGCGGGCACGCTCAGCGGCTCCGGCTCGAACAGCTCGGCCCGCGGGTCCTCGGTGGAGGTGTATTCGACGGCGGCGTGGGTCATCCGCATGTAGGCCTCTTCGAGCGAGGCCTTGTGCGGGGACAGCTCCCACAGCCGTACGCCGCCCCCGTGCGCGAGGTCGGAGATGCGCGGCAGGTCCAGGCCGGTCACGCGCAGGGCGCCGTCCGGCTCCTTCAGCACGCGTGCGCCCGCCTCGGCCAGGATCCGGGAGAGGCGCTCCCCGTCCCCGGGGGCGTCGGCGGAGGCGCGGACCCGAGCGAATCCGGCCGAATTGTGCGTGATGAACTCCTGTACGCCCATGTCGGCCAGCAGCCGCCCGCGCCCGATGACGATCAGGTGGTCGGCGGTCACCGCCATCTCGCTCATCAGGTGCGAGGAGACGAAGACGGTGCGGCCCTCGGCGGCCAGCTGCTTCATGAGGTTGCGGACCCAGAGGATGCCCTCGGGGTCGAGGCCGTTGACCGGCTCGTCGAAGAGCAGCACCTGCGGGTCGCCGAGCAGGGCCGCCGCGATCCCGAGCCGCTGGCCCATGCCGAGCGAGAAGCCCTTCGTCCGCTGCCGGGCCACGTCCTGGAGGCCGACCACACGGAGCACTTCGTCCACGCGCTTCTCCGGGATCCCGGACAGCTGGGCGAGGGCGAGCAGGTGCGTACGGGCCCGGCGGCCGCCGTGGACGGCCTTGGCGTCGAGCAGGGCGCCGACGGTGCGCTGCGCGTTCGGCAGCTCGCGGAAGGCGGAGCCGTTGATCGTGACCCGCCCGGCGGTGGGCCGGTCCAGGCCGAGGATCATGCGCATGGTGGTCGACTTCCCGGACCCGTTGGGCCCCAGGAATCCGGTGACGTGACCCGGCCTGACCTGGAAGGAGAGCTGGTCGACGGCGGTCTTGGCGCCGAAGCGCTTGGTCAGGCCGACTGCCTCGATCATTTCCGTGTCCCTTGCCAGACTGGGCGAGATTCTCCCGGGTAAGGCTTAAGAGGATATCGAGCCTCGTACGGTTCCACCCCCGGCCCATCCCTGAGGTACCCCTGAGATACGACCCGGGGCCGCCCCTGAGAAGGGACGGCCCCGGGGTGCGGACCGAGCGGATCGGGCGTCGGTCAGGCGTCGCGCTTCTTCAGGACGAGGTACCCGCCGAGGACCGAGGCGGCCACCCACAGGAGCATGATCCCGAGGCCGCCCCAGGGGCCGTAGGGCGTCTCGGCCCTGCCCATGGCGTCCGGCACGATCTGCATGATCTTGGACCCCGCCTTGTCGGGCAGGTACTGGCCGTACTTGCGGGTCGCTTCGAAACCGCTGAGGAGGTTCGAGACGATCAGGAAGAACGGGATCAGGATGCTGATCGAGGCGACCGAGCTGCGCAGCATCGCGGCCACGCCCATGGAGAACAGGGCGAGCAGCGCCATGTACAGGCCGGCGCCGACCACCGCGCGCAGGACGTTGTCCTCGCCGATGCCGATGCTGTGGCCGCCCAGGATCGCCTGGCCGATGAAGAACGACAGGAAGCTGGTCAGCAGCCCGACCACCAGCGCCAGCGCCGTGGCCACGGTGAGCTTGCCCAGCAGGAAGCCCGCGCGCCCGGGCACGGCGGCCAGCGAGGTACGGATCATGCCCGAGCTGTACTCGGTACTGACGACCAGCACCCCGAAGACGATCATCGCCAGCTGGCCGAACTGCATCCCGCTGAAGCTCAGCAGGGCGGGGTCGAAAGTGGCCTGGTCGGCCGCGCTCATGTCGTTGAAGCTCGCGTTGACCAGGGCGCAGAACGCGGCGCTGAAACCGACGGTCGCGATGAGGGCGAGGGCGAGCGTCCAGCTGGTGGAGGCGACCGTGCGGATCTTGGTCCACTCGGACTGGAGAACGGCGGGGAAGGAAGCCATGGTCACTTGCCGTCCTTGCGCTGCGCGTCGAAGCCGGCGCCCCAGGCGGGGACGTCGGCGGGCCGGGCCGGGTTGTCGCCGGGGAGACCGCCTCCGGGGCCGCCGGGACCCCCGGGGTGGTGTCCGGGGCCGATGGGGTGTCCGGGCAGGCCGGACGCGTGGGCGTGGTATTCGACCGAGTCGGCCGTCATGCGCATGAACGCTTCTTCCAGGGAGGCCCGCTGCGGGCTGAGTTCGTGCAGCACGATCTGGTGCTGGGCCGCCAGCTCGCCGAGCTGCTCGGAGCTCACGCCGTCGATCTCCAGGGAGCCGGTGCCCGGGACGTCGATCGCCGGGATGCCCGCCTCGTGCAGGACGTCCTTGAGCCGCTCCTGCTGCGGGGAGCGCAGGCGCACGTAACTGCGCGAGTTCTGCTGGATGAAATCGGCCATCGAGGTGTCGGCGAGCAGCCGGCCCTGGCCGATCACGACCAAATGGTCTGCGGTCAGGGCCATTTCACTCATGAGGTGGGAGGAAACGAAGATCGTCCTTCCCTCCGAGGCCAGGCCCTTCATGAGATTGCGGATCCAGAGAATTCCCTCGGGGTCCAGACCATTGACGGGTTCGTCGAACATCAGGATTTCCGGATCACCGAGCAGCGCGGAGGCGATTCCCAGCCGCTGCCCCATGCCGAGCGAAAATCCTTTGGACTTCTTCTTGGCGACGGACGTGAGTCCGACCAGGTCAAGTACCTCGGCGACGCGGCTCGTCGGGATCCGGTTCGACTGGGCCAGGCACAAGAGGTTGTTGTAGGCGCTGCGTCCGCCGTTCATCGCTTTCGCGTCCAGCAGCGCACCGATGTATTTCAGCGGTTCCGGCAGGTCCCGGTAGTGCTTGCCGTCGATCCTGACCGAACCACTGGTCGGGTTGTCGAGGTCGAGCATCATGCGCATGGTCGTGGACTTTCCCGCCCCGTTGGGGCCGAGGAAGCCGGTGACCACCCCCGGTCTGACCTGGAAGCTGAGGTTGTCCACGGCGGTCTTCGCGCCGAATCGTTTGGTAAGGCCCTCAAGCTCGATCATGCGGCCACGCTAGAGCGCCCCAGGGCCTTGCGCCACCTCAAAAGGTGTCACAAGGCCCTGGGGCGTGGCATTTCGCTACCAGCGAGTAGCTTCCGTCAGGTTCGGCGCGGGTTCAGCCGGTCGGCCGAGCCCGGCGCCACCACTGTCGTGGCGGCGCGTCAGCGGCTCTGCTGGGCCGGAACGCCGCGGGTCACCGGCTCGTCGTCGATCGGGGAACCGGCCGCGGCCACCGCGGCGCCGGTCAGCGTCGCGAGCATCTCGCGGACGTTGGTCAGCTGCGCGTTGATGGAGTCGCGGCGGTTGGTGAGCGCCGCCAGCTCGCGCTCGGACTCGCTGCGGATGCGGTCCGCCTTTGCGTTGGCGTCGGCGACGATGTCCTCGGCCTGGCGCTGCGCGGTCTCGACGGTCTGCCGGGCGCGGCGCTCGGCGTCCGTACGGAGCTTCTCGGCCTCCAGGCGCAGCTGCTCCGCGCGGTGCTCGATCTCCGCGAGGCGCTTCTCCGCCTTGGCCTGGCGGCCCGCCAGGTCGCGCTCGGACTGCTCGCGGCGCTTGGCCAGGTTGGTCTCGAAGTCCGCGGCGGCCTGGGCGGCCTTGGCGCGGGTCTCCTCGAAGAGCGCGTCGGCCTCCTCGCGCTTGGAGGCGGCGTCCTTCTGGGCCTCGGAGCGCAGGGTGGCGGAGTCGCCCTTGGCCTTCTCGACGATGCGGACGCCCTCGTCCTCCGCCTTCGACTTGCGGTCGGCCGCGAACGACTCGGCGTCGTTGCGCACCTGCTGGGCCGCCGACTCGGCCAGCTCACGGTGCTGCTCGGCCGCGCGGCGGGCCTCCTCGCGCAGGTCCTTCGCCTCCTCCTCGGCGAGCCGCAGGATCTTCTCGACCCGGGCGCCGAGACCGGCGTACGACGGTTCGGCGTCGTTGACCTGGGCCTGGGCATTCTGCGTTTCGAGGTGGAGCTCCTCGATCCGCTTCTCCAGGGAGTTGATGCGGGACAGGGCGCTGTCACGGTCGGCGACGATCTTGGTAATGCGGTCGTCCACCTGACCGCGGTCGTAACCACGCCGCACGAGCTCGAAGCCGAAGGGTGAGGAAGTGTCGCTCATGAGGTTCCTGTCGAATGAGACCGATGAGGTGCTACGTGAGGTGTTAAGGGGAATCCTAGGCGCCGGAGCGGCGTGTCATCGAGTCAATCCACGTTTGATCTGGACAATGACACCCCTTTTGAGTGGCAAGGCGACAGAATGCTTGTCACTCGTTCGCCTGAACCTCCATCAGGGGCACACATTTTGTCTCCCGACTAGCCCTCTGACGTCTTACCACCCGAACGAGTGGAACCCGCCGACACTCCCGCCTTCACTCCACCCGAGGCCGGACCGGCCGCGGGCTTTCCGCCACCCGAAGGCGCCTCGAATGATTCCAACGCCTCAAGCACGTCCTGGACACGGGAGATCTCCGCCTGAATGTCCTCGCGCCTGCGCACCAGGACCTCCAGCTCACGCCGCCCCTCGTCGACCAGTTGCGTCGCCTCCGCCTGCGCCGCCGAGAGGACCTTCTCGGCCTCCCGGACCAGTTCGGCCTTCTTCTGCTCGGCCTCCTTGAGCAGCTGCTCCGCCTTGCGGACCGCCGCGATCCGGACCTTGCCGGCCTCACTGCTCGCGTCCGACACCATGGCCTTGGCCTTCGCCTCGGCCTCCTGGCTCTGCTCGGTCGCCGCCTTCACCAGCTTGTCCACGCGCTCACCGGCCGAGCGCATCTGCTCGGACGACTCCCGGCGGGCACGCTCGTGCAGCTCCTCGACCTCGGCCTCGACCCGGCCGCGCAGCTCCTCCGCCCGCTCCCTTATGGCCGACGCGTCCGTCCGCGCGCCCACCAGCAGCTCGTCCGCGTCCGTACGGGCCTTCTCCACCGTGGAGTTGCCCTCGACGGTCGCCTCCGAGGTGATCCGCGCGGCCTCCTTGCGCGCCGCGTCGACCATCGCGTCGGCCTGCTCCTCGGCCTGCGTGGTGGCCGCCAGGGCCGCCGCCTGCGCGTCCGAAGTGAGCTTCTCCGCCTCCGCCGACGCCTCGCCGATGAGCCGGTCCACCTGCTCCGCGGCCTCGCTGCGGCGCTTGTTGGCCGCCTGCCGGGCCTCGTCCAGCACCCGCTCCGACTCGGTACGGGCCTCCGCGCGCACCCGCTCCGCCTCTGCGGCCGCCTCCGCCTTGACCCGCTCCGCCCCGTCCCGGGTCCGGGTCGCGTGCTCCTGCGCCGAAGCCAGCGACTCGGACGCCTCGGCGCGCAGCCGCTCGGCCTCGTTCGCGGCCTCGCCGACCGTACGTTCGTTGTCCTTGCGGGTCAGCTCCGTGAGGCGGGCCGCCTCCGCGGAGGCCTCGCCGATGAGCCGGTCCGCCTGCTCGGCCGCCTCGGACCGCAGACGGCCCGCCTCGGCACGCGCCTCGTCCAGGGTCTGCTCGGACTCGCGCTCCGCCGAAGCCAGCGTCTCGGCGGCGGCGAGCGTGACCCGCTCCGCCTCGGCGGTGGCCTCGCCGATGATCCGGCCGCCCTCCGCGCGGGAGTCGTCCAGGACCCCGGCCGCCTCGGTACGCAGCCGCTCGGACTCCGTGGTCGCCTCGGCGATGAGGTGGTCGGCCTGTTCGGCGGCTTCGGTGCGCAGGCGTCCGGCTTCGGTGCGGGCCTCGTCGAGGGTGTCCGCCGCTTCGGCGCGGGTCGCGTCCGCCGCGGCCACCGCTTCGGTGGTGAGCCGCTCGGCCTCGGCCGCGGCCTCGCCGACCGTACGCTCGTTGGCCGCGCGGGTCTCCTCCGTGAGCCGCTCCGCCTCGGCGGTGGCTTCGGTGATGAGGTGGTCGGCCTGTTCGGCGGCTTCGGTGCGCAGTCGTCCGGCTTCGGTGCGGGCCTCGTCGAGGGTGTCCGCGGCCTCGGCGCGGGTCGCGTCCGCCGCGGCCAGCGCCTCGGTCGTGAGCCGCTCCGCCTCCGCGGCGGCCTCGCCGACGGTCAGCGCGTTCGCGGCCAGGGTCTGCTCGGTGTGCGCCTCGGCCCGCTCCGTCGCCTCGGCGACGATCCGCGCGCCCTCGGCGCGCGCGGCCTCCAGCGACTCCGCGGCCTCCCCGCGGATGCGGTTGGCGTCGTCACGGGCGTCGGCACGGGTCCGCGAGGCGTCCCGCTCGGACGCGGCCAGCGCGTCCGTGGCCTCGGTGCGCACCCGCTGCGCGTACTCCGCGGTGTCCGAGCGCAGCTGCTCGGCCTCGGCGATCGCGTCCCCGACGGTCCGCTCGGCCAGCGCCTTCGCCGCGTCGGTCTCGACCCGGGCCTCGCCGCGGATCCGGTTCGCGTCCTCGGTGGCCCGCTCCCGCTCGGCGTAGGCGTCGGAACGGACCCGGTCCGCCTCCTCCTGCGCCTCGGTCTTCGTGCGCTCCGCGGCGTGGTCCGCCGCACTGCGCAGCCCGGCGACCTCTTCCTCGGCCTGCTCGTGCAGCCCCGCCACGGCGTCGCGCACCTGCTGCGCGGTCGCCTCGGCGGCCGAGACCACCTCGGAGGCGCGCCGCTCGGCCTCCTCGGTCAGCCAGACCGCCTCGGCCGTGGCCTCCTCCGAGCGCTTGCGGGCCTGCGCCAGCAGCTCCTCGCTCTGCTCACGGGCCTGCGCCCGCTCGCTGTCCGCGTCCGTACGGGCCGACGCCAGGGTCTCCTCGGCCTCCCGGCGACGCCGGGCGGCCTCCTCCTGCGCGGCGGCCAGCGCCTCCGCGGCCTCCTCGGCGACCCGCTCGGCCGCCGCCTTCGCCTCGGCGCGCAGCCGGTTCGCGGTCTCCTGCGCCTCGGTGCGCAGCCGTTCGGCCTCGGTCTCCGCCTCGGTGCGCAGCCGCACCCCGGCCTGCTCCGCCTCGGCGCGGGCCTGCCCGGCCTCCTCGGCGGCTTCGGTGCGCAGCCGCGCGGCCTCCGCCTCCGCCTGCGCCTGCAGGGTGCGGATCCGTTCCGCCGACTCGGCGCGCAGCCGGTCGCTCTCCTCGGTGGTCTCCCGGCGGATGCTCTCCGCCGCCGCACGGGCGTCGCGCAGCGCCTGCTCGGCGCCCGCGAGCCGGCCCTCGGCGTCCTCGTGCAGCCGGACCAGCTCGGTGTCGGCCTCGGCGCGCTTCGCCGCCAGGGCCCGGTCGGTCTCCTCGCGGCGCGCGGCCACGGCCGCCTCCGCCTCGGCGCGCAGCGCCTCGGCCTCTTCCTGGGCCTCGGCGCGCAGCCGCTCGGCCTCGGCGCGGGTGCGCTCCAGGGTCTCCTCGGCCTGCCGCCGCAGCGTGGTGGCGCGCTCGACGGCCTCGCCGCGCACCCGCTCGCTCTCCGCGGTCGCCCCGCCGCGCAGCTCGTCGGCGTCCGCCTTGGACTTGCCGAGCAGCTCCTCGGCGGTCCGGGCCGCCTCCTCGATCTGCTGGACGGCCTCGCGGCGCGCCTCGCCGCGGATCCGCTCACCCTCGGCGACGGCCTCGGCGCGCAGCTGCTCGGCCTCGCCGCGCAGCCGCCGGGCGTCCGCCTGCAGCTCGACCGTGCGGGCCCGGTACTCCTCGGTGTCGTCCTTCGCCGCGCCCTTCAGCTCGTCGGCGGTGGCAGCGGCCTGGGCGCGCAGCCGCTCGGCCTCCGCCTCGGCCTCGCCGCGGATCCGCTCCGCCTCCTCGGAGGCGGCCCGGGTGGTCGCGCGGGCGTCCTCGGACGCCTTGTTGAGTACGTCCTCGGCGGCGCGCGCCGCCTTCGCGAGCTGGGCGGCGGTGTCCTCGGCGGCGGCCGTACGGGCCTGGTCGCCGGCCTCGGCGGTCACCCGCTCGACCTCGCCGCGGGCATCGGCCAGCAGCTGCTCGGCCTCGGCCTTGAGGACCTCGGCCTCCTTGGTGGCCTCGCCGACCAGCCGGGCGACCTGCTCCTTGGCGGTGCGGGTGCGCTGCTCGTTGACGGACTCCACCGACGCCAGCTGGCGCGAAGCGCTCTCCTTGGCGTCACTGAGCACGCGCTCCGCCTCGGAGCGGGCCTCGCGCAGCGCGCCGTCGGCCTCCTGCACCCGCTGCTCGGCCACCCGGCCGAGGTCCAGGGTCTGCTGCCGGGTCTGCTCGGCCTCGGCGGAGGTGGTGCTGCGCAGCCGCTCGGCGTGCTCGGTGGCCTCCTGGGCCTGCGCGGAGGCGGCGGTCAGCAGCCGCTCGGCCTCCTTGCGGGCCCGCAGCAGGGTGGCCTCGGCCTCCGTACGGGAGGACTCCGCGTCGGCGGTCAGCCGGCGGCGGGCCTCCTCGGCGAGCCGGGCGGCCTCGGTGCGGGCCGCGTTCAGGGACTGCTCGGCCTCGGCGCGGGACTCCTCCATGAGCCGGCGGGCCTGGGCCTCCGTACGGGCGCGCAGCTGCTCGGCCCAGGCCACGTTCTCGTTGACGTGGGCCTCGACCGTCTGGCGACGCTCGTTCAGTTCCTGGTCCAGGCGCTGGCGCCGGTTGACGGCCTCGCTGTGGAGCTCGGCCTGCAGGCGTGCCTGGTGCTCGGCGTGCTCCTGGAGGATGCGCTGGGTCTGGGCCCGGGCGTCGCGCAGTTCGCGTTCGGCGTCCGAACGCATCTGATCGGCCTGGATCTGGGCATTGCGGAGCAGCTGCTCCGCCTGGTAGCCCATGTCCGCGCCGTCGTAGGCGGGGCGGGACGCGAGACTGCGGCGTACCTCATGGAGCTTGGCGCGCAGCACCTCGACCTGGTATCCCAGGTCCTCGGCGTGCTGGACGGCCTTCCCGCGCTCCTTCTTCAGCCGCTCCATCTCGGCCTCGAACCGCGAGAGATGGTCGGCCTCGGCCTGATGGCTCTCCTGGCTTTCGTAGCCCCGCACAGCGCGGTCCCATCCGTCCCCTGGTCGCAAGCTCACTCCCAAATGAGCATCGTCCGCCCGCTGAACGACGCCCCCGGGGGAATGGTGTCAGATGACGGGCCAAGGCCCACAGGCCCCGACCCCTCGCGCACCGAACCCCGGCCGAGCCATGGCCACTCTACCGGCCGGGGAAAGGCGACATCAGTGCGCTCTTGCGGGGACCCCCGGGCCCCGGTCTTGTGCAATTCCCTCTTCGGGTCCGCTGTACGGCGATTTGCGGTGTTCGAATGTATGTGTCCGAGAGCCCGCGTACCGTCGTCGAAGTGAAGCTCGTGGTGCAGGTCAAGCTGTTGCCGACGGTGGCGCAGGAGGTGGCGCTCGCGGCGACCTTGCGCGCCTGCAACGAAGCGGGCTCGTGGGTGAGCGAGGTGGCGGTCGAGCGGGACACGTACCGGAACTTCGACCTGCGCAAGCACGTCTACACCGAGATCAAGGCCAGGTGGGGTCTGGGAGCGCAGGCCGCCCAGCATGTGATCAAGAAAACGTGCGATGCGTATACGACGCTGAGGGCGAACCTGCGGACCGGCAAACTGGGTCGGCCCGGGTCGGAGCGCCACCGCCGGGCGTCGCAGACGCCGATCGGATTCCGGACGTCCGCGGCTCAGCCGTACGACGACCGGATGCTGTCGTGGCAGGTGGATGCGCGGACGGTCTCGATCTGGACCACCAGCGGGCGGATGAAGGACGTTGCTTTCACGGGCGGCCCGGAACAGCTCGCCACCCTTGCTCTGTACCGCAAGGGCGAGTCGGATCTGCTGTACCGGGACGGAGCCTGGTTCCTGCTCGCGACCTGCGAGGTGCCCGAGGCGGAGCTGAACACGGAGCCGGTGGACTTTCTGGGCGTGGATCTGGGCGTCGTCAACGTCGCCACCACCTCGGACGGCGAGATCATGGCCGGACGTCGCCTCAATCGCCTGCGCGAACGGGACCTGAAATTACGGGCCAAGCTGCAACGCAAGGGAACCAAGTCCGCGAGGCGTCGCGCACAGCGAAGGCGGCGCAAGGAGGCCCGGCGCAGCCGGGACGTCAATCACAAAATCGCGAAGCGCATCGTGGCCGAGGCTGAACGCACCGGACGCGGGATCGGTCTGGAGAACCTGACCGGGATCCGTGAACGGGTACGGCTGAGGAAGCCCCAACGGGCCATGGTGCACTCCTGGGCCTTCGCTCAACTGGGGGAGTTCATCGCGTACAAGGCCCGCCGAACGGGAGTGCCGGTGGTGTACGTCGATCCGGCGTACACCTCCCGCACCTGCGCCGAATGCGGGCACGTGGACAAGGCGAACCGGGTCTCACAGGCCCGGTTCGTGTGCCGGTCGTGCGGATTCGTTGATCACGCAGACCGCAACGGCTCCCGCAACATCCGCGCACGCGCGCAGATGCTGTGGCGAAGCGGGGCCCCGTCAACGGCCCCAGCCATTCCGGAACGCCGGGTGGCCGGACGCGGACGGCACACCACAGCCGGTGGTGTGCCGTAACGCAAGCCCATCGCTCTAATGATGGGTGGTTGACGGCTCGGGGTTGGCGGTGACCAGTTCCGTGAGGACGCCGTGGCAGTCCTTGGGGTGCAGGAAGGTGATCCGGGAGTCCATGGAGCCCCTGCGCGGCTCGTCGTAGAGGACGCGGACGCCCTTGCCGCGGATGGCCTCGGAGTCCCCGTCGACGTCCTCGGTGCCGAAGGCGATGTGGTGCACGCCCTCGCCGTTCTTGGCCAGCCACTTGCCGACCGCGGAGTCCTCCCGGGTGGGCTCCAGGAGCTGGATGTAGGAGGCGCCGCCGTCCGAGGTCCCGTTGATCTTGAGCATGGCCTCGCGGACGCCCTGCTCCTCGTTGACCTCGGAGTGGAACACCTCGAAGCCGTACGTGGCACGGTAGAACTCGACGGTCTTGTCCAGGTCGAAGCAGGCGATCCCGATGTGGTCGATTCTTGTCAGCATGGGACCAGTGCACTCTGGAGGAGGGCGGTCACGCAACGTGCCAGCGATCACACCCACACCCCGGTGACGGCGCGGGTACCGCTCAGTACATTCGGGTAAACCCTCGTTCACTCCTCTCATCCAAGGGGCTGTGCCTCATGTCCGGAACGAACAACACCACTTCAGTGATCGTCGCCGGGGCCCGCACGCCCATGGGGCGGCTGCTCGGCTCGCTGAAGTCCTTCTCGGGTGCCGATCTCGGCGGTTTCGCCATCAAGTCCGCGCTGGACCGGGCCGGGATCTCCGGTGACCAGGTGCAGTACGTGATCATGGGGCAGGTGCTCCAGGCGGGCGCCGGCCAGATCCCCGCCCGCCAGGCGGCGGTCAAGGGCGGCATCCCCATGAACGTCCCCGCGCTCACCATCAACAAGGTGTGTCTGTCGGGTCTGGACGCCATCGCCCTGGCCGACCAGCTCATCCGCGCCGGAGAGTTCGACATCGTGGTCGCGGGCGGCCAGGAGTCGATGACCAACGCCCCGCACCTGCTGCCCAAGTCGCGCGAGGGCTACAAGTACGGCGCCGTCGAAATGCTCGACGCGATGGCCTACGACGGCCTCACCGACGCCTTCGAGAACATTCCGATGGGCCTGTCCACCGAGACGCACAACACCCGTCTGGGCATCGAGCGCGCCCCGCAGGACGAGTTCGCGGCCGCCTCCCACCAGAAGGCCGCCGCCGCCCAGAAGAACGGCGTCTTCGCCGCCGAGATCACCCCCGTGGAGATCCCGCAGCGCAAGGGCGACCCGGTCGTCTTCGCCGAGGACGAGGGCATCCGCGCCGAGACCACGGTCGAGTCCCTGGGCAAGCTGCGCCCCGCCTTCGCGAAGGACGGCACGATCACCGCCGGCACCTCGTCCCAGATCAGCGACGGCGCGGCCGCCGTGGTCGTGATGAGCAAGGCGAAGGCCGAGGAGCTGGGCCTGGAGTGGATCGCGGAGATCGGCGCCCACGGCAATGTGGCGGGCCCCGACAACTCGCTCCAGTCGCAGCCCTCGAACGCGATCCTGCACGCCCTCAAGAAGGAGGGCCTGGAGGTCGCCGACCTGGACCTGATCGAGATCAACGAGGCCTTCGCGGCGGTCGCCGTGCAGTCAATGAAGGACCTCGGCGTGGACCCGGAAAGGGTGAACGTCAACGGCGGCGCGATCGCGCTGGGCCACCCGATCGGCATGTCCGGCGCCCGCGTGGTGCTGCACCTGGCACTGGAACTGGGCCGGCGCGGCGGCGGCGTCGGCGCGGCCGCCCTGTGCGGCGGCGGCGGTCAGGGCGACGCGCTGATCGTGCGCGTGCCCGCTCCCGGCTCCGGCTCGAAGGCGTAGGTGCCGACCGCATGACGACGGTGGACGTTCCCTCGCTCGTGGCCCAGGCCCGGGAGGGCAGGCCACGGGCCGTGGCCCGGCTGATCTCGCTGGTCGAGGGGGCGTCCCCGCAGCTGCGCGAGGTGATGGCGGCCCTGGCCCCGCTGACCGGCGGGGCGTACGTGGTGGGCCTCACGGGCTCGCCCGGCGTGGGCAAGTCCACGTCGACCTCGGCGCTCGTGTCGGCGTACCGGCGCATGGGCAAGCGCGTCGGCGTGCTGGCCGTGGACCCCTCCTCGCCGTTCTCCGGCGGGGCCCTGCTCGGTGACCGGGTGCGGATGTCGGACCACGCCTCGGATCCGGGGGTCTACATCCGCTCGATGGCCACCCGCGGGCACCTGGGCGGCCTCGCGTGGTCCGCCCCGCAGGCGATCCGGGTGCTGGACGCGGCGGGCTGCGACGTGGTCCTCGTGGAGACGGTCGGCGTGGGCCAGTCGGAGGTGGAGATCGCCTCGCAGGCGGACACCTCCGTGGTGCTGCTGGCCCCGGGCATGGGCGACGGGATCCAGGCCGCCAAGGCGGGCATCCTGGAGATCGGCGACGTGTACGTGGTCAACAAGGCGGACCGGGACGGGGCCGACGCCACCGCCCGCGAGCTGAACCACATGCTGGGCCTGGGGGAGTCCCGGGGCCCGGGCGCCTGGCGGCCGCCGATCATCAAGACGGTGGCGGCCCGCGGGGAGGGCATCGACGAGGTCGTGGAGGCCCTGGAGAAGCACCGGGCGTGGATGGACGAGCACGGGGTGCTGGCGGAGCGCCGCAGGGCGCGTGCGGCCCGTGAGGTGGAGACCATCGCGATCACCGCGCTGCGGGCCCGGCTGGCCGATCTGCACGGCGATGCCCATCTCGACGCGCTGGCCGCGCGGGTGGCGGCCGGGGAGCTGGATCCGTACGCCGCCTCCGACACGCTGCTGGCGACGCTGACGGAGGGCTGATCAGGGCGGTTTTCCGCTGCCTTCGGACGCGTTCCGCTGCGTGCCGGGCGGGGCGCGCCTAGACTGGCGAACGCCCGGAATGCCCCGACCCAGGGAGTGCGTCATGGCGAAGCGCGGCAACAAGAAGCGAGCACGCAGGAAGAAGAAGGCGAATCACGGCAAGCGTCCCAACAGCTGACCGGTGACCGTCTGACCAGCCGGTGACACGAGAGCCGCGCCCCCGGAATCCGGGGGCGCGGCTCTCGTGTCACCGGTGGCGGGTTGCCGGTCGCCGTCGCCTAGCTGCCGCCGTCGGAGTTCTCGTCGTTGCCGCCGTCCCCGTTGTCGGAGTTCGACGAGAGGACCTTGCCGCTGGTGGGGTCGACGTGGACGTTCTGCGTGCCGCCGCCGGAGGTCTTGATCTCCACGTTCCAGTAGCGCTTGGTGCTGCCGTTGTCGTCGTCGCTGTCCCAGCTGACCGACCGGACCTGGCCGGCGTGGGCGGCGACGGCGGCCTTCATCGCCCGGACGGCGGTGACCTTGGCGGCGATCAGGGGCGCGTACTCGTTGCCGTTGTCGTTCTTGTCGGCGCTGTTGGGCTGGGTCACCGCGCCGCTGGCGACGTCGACCTGCAGCTCGGCGTGGCTGGCGCCGTTCTTGCCGATCACGTTGACGTGCCAGATGGAGCCGTCCTTGTCGAGGGACTCCACGACGCCCGGGAAGTGCTTCAGCGCCGCGGTGGCGGCCGTCTCGGCCGATACGTCGGCCGGTACGGCGGTGACCGCGGCCCCGGCTCTCGCCGCGTCGCCCGTGGTCTGGGCGGCGGCGGCAGCGACCGGACCGCCGGCCATCAGGACCACGGCCGCGGCGGACGAGACGAACAGATTGCGCTTCATGGCTGACCTTCCTGCCGGAATTGCCCCCACACCATGCTGGGGGCTACCGGAGGGAACGGCGCGGCGGGCCCGTCGGGCCCGCGTCGCTCAGGCCTTGCCGCGCTGGTCCCTGAGGTGGTCGGCGACCGGAGCCAGCGAGGCGCGCAGGTCCGCCAGGGCCTGCGGGGTCAGCAGGCCGATGAAGTGCTTGCGGACGGATGCCACGTGGTGCGGGGCGACCTTGCGCATCAGGTCCATGCCGGTCTCGGTGAGCACGGCGTACAGCCCGCGCCGGTCGGACTCGCAGTTGACCCGGATGACCAGCCCCGCGGCTTCCATGCGCGTGATCTGGTGCGAGAGCCGGCTCTTGGACTGGAGCGTCGAGGTGGCGAGGTCGCTCATGCGCATCCGCAGGCCCTCGGACTCCGAGAGGTTGACCAGGATCTCGTAGTCGTTGTTGGTGAGCCCGAAGGGCTGGAGATCCTTTTCCAGCTGGTGCATCAGCAGCCTGCTGACGTCCAGGTGGGTGCGCCAGGCGCACTGCTCGGCGTCGGTGAGCCAGGTGGTCCCCTCAGCCGGAGGCTGGGGGGCGGTGGCCGTCTCGGTCTCCATGGTCTCCATGATTGAACTCTACCTAAGAAGTTGAATTACGTACAAAAATGGCATGTCAAGCGGCGGGTCACACGGCGGGTCACACGGCGGGCGGTCACAGCCCGAGACGGCGCTGGAGATCACCCAGCTGCCCCGGCATCCGCGGCACGCCCAGCTGGCCCAGCGGCCCCTGCGCCCCGTGCCCGGCCCCCGGCACACCCGGCTCCCCGGCGCCCGCGCCCACCGCCCCGACCGACTGCTCCGCCATCAGCAGCTCGGTGGACTGCAGCAGCACCGTGCCCGCGCCGACGAACTCGAACTGGTGCTCCTCGCCCGAGGTGCCGCCGATCCCGGTGAGCGAACGCAGCCCGCCCAGCACGCCGGACATGTACCCGTGGTCGTAGTGGTGGCAGGGCGACGGGCAGTCCGCCCAGCCCACCAGCGCCTGCGGGTCCACCCGCAGCGGCGGCTCCATGAACACCACCGGTCCGTTGGACGCGGCCACGAACTTCCCGGTTCCGATCAGCGTCAGGAAACCCGGGACGATCGACTGCTTGAGGGCCAGGGTGGGCTGGTAGGCGAGCAGGTTCCCCGACCGGATCGTCAGGTTCCCGTCCTCCAGGTCGTACGAGTTCACGTCGAAGGCCCGGTCGGCGAGGAGCATCTTGCCCTGCCCCTCGGCCACCACCCAGTCGCTCGCGTGCAGGGGCGAGTGGAAGCTCGTCCGCAGCAGCCGGTCGAACCGGCCGTGCCCGATCCCGTTGAACTCGATCCGCCCGTAGTAGGCGATCATCTTGCCCTTCTGCAGGAACCACTGACTTCCTTTGAGTTCCACGCAGAAGGTGTAGGAGTTGACGTTGTCGTCGGACGGCAGCGTGTGCGGGTCGAAGACCGTCGGCCCGCCGGCTCCGCCCTGTACAGGTCCGTAGTTCACAGTTTGTCCTCCGACGCCTGTACGTACACCGCACCCTGGCCGGACAGTTCCAGCTGGAACGCCTCGCCCGAACCGCGGCCCACCATGTCCCGCCAGCCGAGCGCGGTGGAGAGCTTGTTGCGCACCTCGCCGTGGTGGGCGACGTAGGCCTGGGGGTCCACGTGGATGGGGCGCTGCGGGGTGATCGGCAGCTCGATGACCCCGCCGTGCGCCATCACCGCGACCGCGCCGTGGCCCTTGAGGGTCGTGGTGAACAGGCCCTGGCCGGTGACCTGGCCGCGCACCATGCCCATGACGCCGCCCTGCGAGCCCATGAACATCGTGCCCTGCTGGAGGGTGCCGTCGAAGGCGAGCAGCCGGTCGGCCTCGACGTAGAGGGTCTCGCCGGAGAGGTTGATGACCTGGACGTGGTGGCCGCCGTGGCCGAACATCACGGTGCCGCTGCCCTCGACCGTCATCAGCGGGGTCTGCTCGTTCGCCACCCGGCGCCCGATCATGCCCATCACGCCGCCCTGACCGCCCGTGAGGTTCGGGGTGAAGGAGACCTCGCCGCGGTAGGCGAGCATCGCCCCGCGCTGGCTGTAGAGCTTCTGCCCGGGGACGACCTGGGCCTCGATCATCTTCGAGTTGATCTCGCGGAACGGCATCAGAGGTCGCCCCCGATGGTGTTGCGCTCGCTGGGCTGCACGTAGACCAGGCCCTCGCCCTCGAAGCGGATCTGGAAGGACTCGCCCGAGCCCTCGCCCATCAGGGTGCGGAAGTTCACCCCGGACTGGAAGTGCTGCTGGAGGTTGCCGGTGTGCGCGATGTACGCGCCCGGGTCCACGGAGAGCGGGTACTGGCCGCTGACCCGCAGCACCACGGCCGGGCCGTCGGACATGATCGCCGCCTGCCCCGAGCCCTCGACGGTCGTGGTGAACAGGCCGTTGCCCGTCGCCCCGCCGCGCAGGCCGGTGAAGGTGGTGCCGGTGCGCAGGCCGGCGTCGGTGCACAGGAGGTTGCTGGACTCGACGTAGAGCTTCTCGCCGCGGAGATCGACCAGATTGATCTCACTCGCGCGGTCCGCGAAGAAGCAGGTGCCGTGCCCCTGCACCTCCATCACGGTCATCTGCTCACCGGTGAGCCGTCGCGTGACCATCCCGCGGAGGCCTTCGCCACCGCCGGTCATCTTCTTGAAGGCCATCTGGCCGTCGTACGCGACCATCGAGCCGTTCTTCGCTTTGACGGCGTCGCCGGTCAGGTCGACGGCGAGCACCTTGCTGCCTTGGAGTCGGAACTGAGCCACGGGATGACGTTATCGGCAGCGGGCCGGTGCGAACAGAGCCCCCCGGCCGATATCCGTCACGGGCGGACCCGGCGGAAGATCACAGGGGCCTGCTGAGACACTGGGACGGACCCCCGGCCTCCACCCCGAAGGTTCCTCGTGGACATCAAGACCGCCTCCGCCCTGCACCGGCTGCGCCTCATCTCCGTACCGGAGGCGCTGTCGTTCCCGGCGCTGCTGATCTTCGGCTCGCTGCTGAGCCGGATCTCCGACATCGACTACCTGATGATGCCGCTGGGCATCCTGCACGGCATCCTCTTCGTGATCTACGCGGTCTTCCTGCTGGACGTGTGGCTCAAGGCGAAGTGGCCGGTCAAGAAGGTCGCCCTGTTCTTCCTGTTCGCGCTGCTGCCCTTCGGCGGCCTCTTCGGCGACCGGATCCTGAAGCGGGACGAGGCCGACAGCGTGCTGGCCGCGCGGGCCCGCGAGGCGGCGCGCGCATGATCGTCGCGTTCTCCGTGACCCCGCTGGGGGTTGGCGAAGAGGTCGGCGAGTACGTCGCCGACGCGGTCCGCGTGGTCCGCGAGTCCGGGCTGCCCAACCGCACCGACGCCATGTTCACCACGGTGGAGGGCGAGTGGGATGAGGTGATGGACGTGGTCCGGCGCGCGGTGGCCGCCGTGGAGGCGCGGGCGCCCCGGGTCTCCTTCATCCTCAAGGCCGACATCCGCCCCGGCGTCAGCGACGGCATGACCTCGAAGATCGAGACGGTGGAACGCCACCTCGCCGGGGGCTGACGCGCGGTGTCGTGAACCCTCGCCTACTGTCCGTTATGTCACGATGTCCCGGTCCGCTGCCCGCCCCGCCGCCCCGAGGAAGCCGGATGCCAGGCCGCCGCCGTCGCATCACCACCCTGACCAGCCTCGTCCTCCTGTTGCTGGCGGCCGCCGTCACCGCCGCCTGCACCTCCTCCTCCGGGCCGGGAGCCGCCCCCGCCCGGACCCAGGCGGCCGCGCCCGCCGACGCCGAGGCCGCCGGTTCGCCGTACTGGGTGGATCCGCAGAGCGACGCGGCCCGCCAGGTCGCCGCCTGGGAAGCGCAGGGACGCAATGGTGACGCCCAGGTGCTGCGCAGGATCGCGGACCAGCCGATGGCCCTGTGGGGACCGGGGGACGATCCGGGGCCGGAGATCCGCCGGGCCGTGAACGGGGCCCGCGCGGCGGGGCGGACCGTGCTCCTGACCGCGTACAACATCCCGCACCGCGACTGCGGCCAGCACTCGGCCGGCGGGGCCGGGAGCGCCACCGCCTACCGCAGCTGGATCGGCGCCTTCGCCGACAACATCGGCGCCGCGAAGGCCATCGTCATCCTGGAGCCGGACGCCGTCCCGCACATGGTGGACGGCTGCACCCGGGCGGACCACCACGACGAGCGCTTCCGGCTGCTGTCGGAGGCCGTCGACCGGCTGAAGCGGAACAAGAACACCAGGGTCTACCTGGACGCGGGCAATCCGGCGTGGATCCCCGATCCGATGAAGCTGGTCGGGGCGCTGTACAAGGCGGGCATCGACCGGGCCGACGGCTTCTCGCTGAATGTGTCCAACTTCCAGCCGGACGCGGCGGGGCGCGCGTACGGCGCCGCCCTCTCCCAGGAGACCGAGGGCAAGCACTTCGTCATCGACACCAGCCGCAACGGCGACGGCCCGCTGCCGGGGGACCGGCAGCAGGCCTGGTGCAATCCGCCGGGCCGGGCGCTGGGGGTGCGGCCCACGGACAAGACCGGCGATCCGCTGGTCGACGCGTACCTGTGGATCAAGCGGCCCGGGGAGTCGGACGGCCCCTGCCGGGGCGGCCCGGCGGCCGGACGCTGGTGGCCGGACTATGCGCTGGGCCTCGCCCGCCGAGCCCGGGACCGGGGACCGTCCTGAGCGTCAGTCCGGCGGCATCCACCCCTCGTAAGACCGCGGCGGCACCGGCACCGGCGTCGTGACCCGGATCCACTTCGCCACCGACGGCGTCCCGTCCGCGTCGGCGGCGAACAGCATGTACCAGCCGGGCGGTACGAGCGTGGGGTCGCCCGGCACCTCCACCGTGACGGAGTCCTTGGTGCGGGTCAGGCCCAGTTCGACGGAGCGCTGTTCCACGTCCGTGGAGTGCGTGACCGCGCTGGGCCGCATCAGCCGGGCCCGTTCGATCCGCTCCGGGCGGGGGGTCTTGAAGGTGGCCCGGCCGCCGGGCTCGACCCGGTCCGGCCCCGCGCCGAGGACGGGCCGCCGCGCCGGGTCCCGGTAGAGGTAGGGCGGGGTGTACACCTCCAGCCGGTGCTCGAAGGTGCCCAGCTTGGTGTTGTCCTTGTCCGCGAACAGCGGGTCGGAGCCGAAGGTGGCCACCCGCCCGTCGGGCAGCAGGAGCGCCTCGGAGTGGTAGTCGCGGCCCACGGTGGGGTCGGCGGCGGCCACGAAGGAGTCGCTGCGCGGGTAGTAGAACTGCGCCTTGTGGATGTCGGAGGTGCCCCGGCCGCGGTAGTCGGCGGAGCCGCCGGTGGTGAAGACCGAGTCGTCGGGGAGCAGCACGCTGCTGAGGTAGCGGGTGCCCCGGGGCAGCGGGGCGGTGGTGCGGAAGGCGGGCTTGTCCGCCTTGAGGTCGATCACGGCGGTGCGTGCGGTGGAGAGCCTGGACTCGCCGACCCCGCCGCCGCCGAGCACCATCACCTTCTGGTCCTGGGCGGGGGGCAGCAGGACGGAGGAGGAGGTTTCCAGCTGGTCGGTGTCGGTGAGCCCGCCGACCGCGGTGAACTCGTTCGTGGCCGGGTCCCACACGCCCGGTGCGCGGCCCTTGTCCTTGGGTCCGTAGCCCGCGTTGGACCCGGTGTAGAGGAGCTTGCCGCCCCGGGTGAGGAAGAGGGCGGGGTAGGTCGGGAAGTAGTGGAAGGGGCCCTTGGTCCACTTCCTGGTCCGCGGGTCGTAGATCTCGTTGTCGCCGGGGACCACGTCGCCGACGTCGTTGAGGCCGGAGGCCGCGAGGACCCTGCCGTCCTGCAGGCCGACGAGGGTCGGGTACCAGCGGGCGTCCCGCATGGGGTCGACGGGGACGTACTTCTCCGCCAGGGGGTCGAACTCGTACGCCGACTTGATGCCCTGGAAGTCCTGCTTGACGGTGCTGAGCCGCTCGGCGAGACCGTAGACGTCGGTGGCGTCCTTGCCCCGCAGGCCGAGGACCTCGTACTGCGCCGCCTGCGTGGTCAGTCCTTCGCGGCCCTCCCGTACGGCCTCCACGAAGACCCGCGCCTCGGCGGCGGTCACCTTGGTGCGCCAGGGTTTCATCTGGCCGCCGCGTCCGTAGGCGATCTCGAACTCGCGCGTGGCGCGGGGCACGGTGACGTCGAACCGGGAGACGTACTCGACCCCCGTGGGGGAGCGGAACCGGGTGCCCTTCTTCAGGGTGACGGCCTTGTCGGGGCTCTCGTTCTTGACCCGCATGCCGCCGCCGGCCCGGGTGACCTTGCCGTCGAGCACCTCGTAGCGGGCGGTGCCGCCCGCCACCAGGAGCCGTCCGTCGGGGAGTTGGGCGTGCCCGGAGCAGAAGAAGTCCTCGGGGGTCGGGATCTTCCGGAAGGTGTTGTCCGAGGGGTCCCACAGGACGGTGTCGAAGGTTCCCCTGTCGAAGTTGCGCTGGTTGTTGCCGGATCCGGCGATCAGCAGCACCTTGCCGGTGCGCAGGAGCGCGGCGTGCATCGCGTTGATCCGGTACCGGCCGGGCAGGTCGATCAGGTCCCACGAGCCGTACTGGATCTTGTAGCTGGACCGGCCGATCTTGTACGCGTGGTACGTGTCCCCGGCGAAGGAGAGCGTGGCGGGGGCGTTGAGCGCGACCAGCACGAGGGCCGCGCCCGTCCCCAGGGCCGTCTTCTTGAACCGCTTCGAGGGCCGGTGGGCCATGGCCATGGTTCAGCTCCCTCCGGTGCTCGCCGTGCCCGCCGTGCCCGCCGTGCTCGCGAGGGCCGGCTCCGGGTCTTCCTTGGGCTCGGTGCCGTCGCGCAGCCGGGTGAGGGTCCAGGCGGCGAGGGGTGCGAGGGTGACGCACAGCGCGAGCAGCGCCCAGACGCGCATGGCCGCGTGGGTGTGGCCATAGCGGACCGAGGCGGCGAGGGAGACGATCAGGACGAGGGCCCAGAAGAGGTGGATCCGGAAGGTCATCAGGTGGTCCGGGCTGGCGTCGCCGCCCTTGGGGGTGACGACGAAGCGGCCCCGCGTGCGCAGGACCGCGGAGCCGAGCGACTTCAGGTAGACGGGCGCGCAGATCGCGGACATCGCCATGCCCGCCAGTCCGCCGGAGCCCTCGGGCTCGTGGGGCGAGACGTTGTGGCGGCGGTTCCACAGGTAGAGGCCCACCTGGAGGGCGGCGGCGTCCGTGTAGAGCATCAGCCAGACCTCGGAGGAGACCTGGGTGCCGGAGGCGCCGAACCAGAGGAACAGGACGCAGCTGAGGATGCCGAGGAGCCAGTTCACCGCGGTCATCGGGTAGTACACGAGCATCAGCGTGTAGTTGAGCCAGCGGCCGGGGGGCATCCGGAAGAAGCTTTTCCAGTACTGCCGGAGGAGGGTTTCGTAGGTCCCGCGCGACCATCGCAGCTGCTGGGTGAAGAAGTCCGTCCAGGAGGCCGGGCCCTCACCGACGGCGAGCACGTCCGGGGTGTAGACGGAACGCCAGAACCGGCCGGTGGCGGGGTTGCGGCGGCGGTGCAGCTCGAAACCGGTGGCCATGTCCTCGGTGATCGAGTCGTACAGCCCGCCGACCTGGCGCAGCGCGCTGATCCGTACGGCGTTGTTGGTGCCGACGAACATGGGGGCGCCGTAGCGGTTGCCCGCGCGCTGGATCAGCGCGTGGAAGAGGTACTGCTGGGATTCGGCGGCCTTGGTGACGGAGGCGGTGTAGTTCCCGTAGACCTGCGGCCCGACGACGAAGGCCGTGTCGGGGTCGCGGAAGTAGCCGAGCATCCGCTCCAGGAAGTCGGGCGTCGGGACGTGGTCGGTGTCGACCGAGGCGAAGAACGCGTAGTCCTCGCCGTGCCCGGCCAGCCAGGAGTTGTAGTTGCCGTGCTTGGTCCGCGCGCGGTGGGCGCCCTCGCGGGTGTTCCACTCGGGTATGCCCTTGCGGGTGAAGTGCCGTACGCCGAGTTCCGCGCACAGCTCCCGGGCGGCCGGGTCGTCCCCCTCGTCCAGCAGCCAGACGTCGAGCGGCCCGTCGTGGCGGACGCGCACGGCCCCCCGGAGGGTGGCCCGCACCATCGCGAGGGGCTCCTTGCCGGGGACGTACGTCGTCAGGAACGCCACCCGGGTGCCGGGCTCGGCCGGAACCGGGACCGGGTCGCGGGCCACCATCGTGGCGTGGGCGATGGACACCACGTTGACCAGCATGAAGAGCATGATCAACGCGATGGACACGAGCATCACGGTGTCGCAGCGCACCAGCCAGCGCTCGCCGCCCTCCCGGACGGTCCAGTGGCTCGGCCAGACGAGGTAGAGGAACAGCACGGCGGACAGGACGGGCGCGAGCGTCATCAGCGCGACGGCGCGTATTCGGTGCGGCTCGCGCGCCAGCAGGGAGCGGTACCCCACCCGGTAGACACCGTCCGGACCGGGTTCCGGCTCCGCGAACGGACCGGCGAGACGGCTGTGGGTCTCGTAGTCGAAGCCTTCCGGCCGCACGGTCCCTCCAGTGATCGATTGATCGATCCAGAATCGATAACCCCACGGAAAGCCAGAAAACCAGTCATGTCGACCTGGATTGAGCCAAGCGGGGGGTTCCGGCACGGGTGCCTCTCTGAGGGGCCGTACGGGTGGCCGGGGGGTGCTGACGCGGGTCGGCAAGGTCATCCATTCCGGAACGGGAATATTCCGGAGTCGGCATGGACTTGGGGTGACCGGCTTCCGTAGCGTCGTCTCAAGCGGTCCCGGACAGGGGCCGGACGGGAGGGATGCGCCATGGCGCGAGACGGACTGACCCGGCTCACCGGCCAGGTCGACGGACCCAACTGTGACGATGACGATTGCCCGAACGTCTACAGGCACGAGGCGCGCGGTTCCATCGTCGTGCAGGGCGACGTCTTCGACGGCTTCACCGTGCCGGAGGGGGAGGGGCTCGTGGAGATCCCGGAACACGTCCTGAGGGAGGCCGTCCGTGCGCTTGGATGGTGACGAGTGGCGGCAGGCGTTCGACTCCTTCACGCGCGACGCCTGGCGGTTCGAGGCCCAGCCCACCTACACCATGCCTCAGGAGGCGGAGAACGTCGCCCGATTCCTCCGGGGCGAAGGCAAGCCGGCCGACCACAACGCGCGGTGGCACGGGAGGGTGCGCGGGCACCTCTCGTCCGGGCGGCGGATAGGCCGCGTGCGCATCGTCCGGCAGCCGCTCACCGCCTACCAGCGCTATCAGTTCGCCTGGGGCATTCCGGGCAACATCGAAGCGGGCGAGGACATTCGCATCCTCGATGTCACCACCCACGACCACGGATTGCCGCTGGGCGGAACGGACTGGTGGATGTTCGATGACGCCCGCATTGTTCAGCTGAACTTCCGACCTGACGGGACTCAGATCGGCCGCGAATCGTTCGATGGCGATATCGCGCCGTATCGGGAGTGGAAGCGTGTCGCGCTCGCCGCGTCCGTGCCCTTCGCGGAGTACGTGAAAGCGCATGGGTGACCTTCGATCCTGAACAGCTGGGGCAGTCCAAGGCGGACCTGGCCGAGAAGCTGAGAGCGCTAAGGAAGGCAGCCGGTCTCACAGGAGACCGGCTGGCCAAGCGCTGCAACATGTCCCAGTCGCAGATCAGCAAGTTCGAAACGGGAAAGAAGACCCCCAGGCTCGTCGACGTGGAGTGCATCCTTCGAGCGCTCGGCGCCCCGCCTGAGCTGATCACCGAAATGGCGGCGCTCGCGAGGATCGCGAACACCGAGTGGCAGGACAAACGCTCCTCGTGGCGCAGGGGTCTGGAGAAGAGGCAGACGGAGCTGGCCGCGCTGGAGGCCGGTGCCACTGCCCTCCGGTACTTCCTGCCCGCCATGGTCACAGGCTTGCTGGCGACGCCCGAGTACGTACGGGCCAGCCTGAGCAATGCTCCAGGCGACACGTCCAAAACGGTGGCGCGCAAGCTGGAGCGGCAAGCGGTTCTCTACGACACGTCGAAGTCCTTCACGTTCCTGCTCACCGAACAGGCCGTGAGATGGCCGATCGTGCCGCCTCCCGCCATGGCCGTGCAGATCGACCGGCTCGCCTCGCTGTCCCACTTGCCGAACGTGCGCGTGGGCGTGATTCCGTTCGGCACCCCGATGACCCGTGGCCCGATGAATACGTTCACGGTGTATGACGACCGCCTGGCCACAGTGGAGAATTTCACCGGCCGCATGGTGTTTCAGGATTCACGCGATGTAGGCGAGCATCTCGCCGTCTTCGCAGACTTTGAACGCCATGCACAGTTCGGACCGATGGCGCGCCGGCAATTGGCAGAATGGGCTGAAACCTACAGGGCCTGATCTTTATTCCGTAACGGGAATGCGACTGGCGGTGTCACCAGCGCACCGGAATCATCTCTCCATGCCGATACCGTCGAGGGAGGGAATTCCGATGAGCAGCCCCACGACAACAACCATGGACCCGCCGGTTCACCTGTCCCTGCCCCGAAAGCCGCCTGTGCCCGCACCGGGCTGCGCCGTCTGCGTCGCTCTGGTGGAGCAGCGCACGGCGGCCCGCGAAGCCGGGGACATGTCCGCCGTCTCGGACTGCAACGTCGAGTTGGCCGCGCACTCGAAGCACGGGGAGGTGCGGTAGTGGACATGCGGACGTGGCGGGACGGGCACGCGCGGGCCGATGACGCCGCCGAGTCGCTGCGCGCGGCCCTCGTGGCGCTCGGGGTTCCCGAGGTCGTGTGGAGGGGGATGCGGCCCACCGTCAGCGCCGAGGGGTTCCCCTGCGTGCAGCTGCCACTGCTGCCCGCCGATGTGGTCGGGCTCATGGCCGAGGCGATCACGAGGGGCGGGGGCGGCACGCTGCCATGACCCTGCTGAGCACCGGGTGCGTGGTGTACCTGCTCGCCGAGCTGCGCGCGACCGCACCACAGAGGAGGGAGGGGCCGGAGGGGCCGAGGAGTGAGACGGTCTCCACCCCCAAATGACCGACGGGTAGGGTCTGGTGCGTGCCCAAGCCGCTCAGTCTTCCCTTCGATCCCATCGCCCGCGCCGACGAACTCTGGCAGCAGCGCTGGGGACCCGTGCCCGCGATGGCCGCGATCACCTCGATCATGCGGGCGCACCAGATCCTGCTCGGCGAGGTCGACGCGGTGGTGAAGCCGTACGGGCTGACCTTCGCGCGCTACGAGGCACTCGTCCTGCTGACCTTCTCCAAGGCCGGCGAGCTGACGATGTCGAAGATCGGCGAGCGGCTGATGGTGCACCCGACCTCGGTGACGAACACCGTCGACCGCCTGGTGCGCTCCGGCCTGGTCGCCAAGCGCCCCAACCCGAACGACGGCCGTGGCACCCTCGCCTCGATCACCGACAAGGGGCGCGAGGTCGTGGAGGCGGCGACCCGGGACCTGATGGAGATGGAGTTCGGGCTGGGCGCCTACGACGCCGAGGAGTGCGGGGAGATCTTCGCGCTGCTCCGGCCGCTGCGGGTGGCCGCCGACGACTTCGACGAGAAGTAGCTTCCTCCCGGGCATACGGACGCGGTCACCCGGATGCGGGCGCCCGCTGCGGCGCACCGGCCGCGCGCCGATCCTGGGGGCATGACGACCGGTCGGCAGCAGATCATCGTGGGCGCTCCCGACGAACGGGGCCTGCGGGAGGTCCGCCTCGGCAGCGGGACGGTCGGGCGGGCGTGGTCGCCGCGCGACCTGCGCCGGATCCTGCGCCGGGCCGGAGTCCCCGCGGACCTCGACCTCGGCCATCCGGGGCTGGTCCGGTGGCGCGCCGACCCGGCCGACTGGCCGGACCGCCCCTGGCGCAGACGCGCCACCGCCTGCGCGATGGCGCTCGGCTTCCTGGTGTCGGCCGCGGTGCTGTTCCGGGTGGGGCTGACGGACGCGCTGCGGGCGCTGAGCTTCGGCGGCCGCGTCATGGGGGCGGTGTTCCTGGCGGGCGCCCTGGCCGAGGTGGCGGCGGCAGCGGCCGCCGTCGACTTCTGGGGCAAGCGGGCGGTGCGGTACGCGGGGCCGTGCGTCCTGCTCGGCGTCACCGTCGTGACGGTGACGAGCCTGGTGCTCCTCGTCCTGCAGTGGGAGGGCGGCCACCGGAGCGGCCGGTTCTGGCTCTGGGCGGCGCTGGTGGCCTGGTCCTTCTGGGCGGTGTGGGAGGTGGCCCGGCACAAGGCCTGGCGGGGCGTTCCGCATCCGCGGGGTTTCGCCGCCGGCGTCGCGCTGTCGGCCCTCATCGGCTCCGCGAGCCTGACGTACTCGGCCATGTACGTCCCGTACGTGGCGCCGCCGAAGGTGCCCTTCGTCGTCTCCTTCGGGAAGCCGTCCCTGAACGCCGACCGTACGCGTCTGTTCGTACCGGCCCACATCACCTTCCGCAACGAGGGGTCCGTCAGCATCTTCGTCGTCGGGACCCTCTGGTCGGCGGTGTTCTGGCCGAGCACCTTCCGCGAGCAGGGCACCGGACGGGAGTACCGGCGGGACGAACTGGCCGAGGGGTGGGACACCCACCGGCAGGAGGAGTACAGCGCGCCGACCCGCATGCTGGCGGCCGGGCAGTTCGCCGGCGCGGGCAGCCGCCTCGATCCGGGGGACGAGTCGTCCCGGGACGTCGTCGTCGAGGCTCCCGCGGACCTCGGCCAGGGCCGGATCCAGCTGAATGCGAAGGCCTCGTACATCCGGGCCGACCGCTGCAAACTCGCGAACAGCTACCGGGACTCGGTCCAGTACTCCTGGCGTTACGGGCCGACCGGGCGGCAGCAGCACGTACGGGACGCCCCCGCGTGGCTCGCCAACCCGGGCGACGACTACTTCCGCTACACGGCGAGGATCTACCGGAGCAGCGCCCTCATGAACATGACCCAGGCGCCCGACTGGGCCGCGATGTGGTGGGTCATTCCGAAATGGCGTGAGGGCGAGCGGTTCGCGCCGGGCGACACCGACCCCTTTATGGAGGTCCACATCGCCCGTGATCCGGACAGCAGGGAAGTCCTCAGCGAGGACCAGCAGGAGCCCTATGGGATGAAGACCGTCGGGACGGCGGCCGACCAGCCGGTCGCGCTGCTCCGCCGGGCCGCGGAGAACTCCTGACCGGGAGGACGGCCCGGCCGGGGACCCTGCCAAGGGCCCCCGTCAAGATCGCGCAAAACGGACGGTTAGGCTCAGTGCCATGAAGAAGAGCGTGCTGACCCGCTACCGGGTGATGGCCTTTGCCACCGCAGTGATGCTGCTGGTGCTGTGCACCTGCATGATTTTCAAGTACGGCTTCGACAAGGGCGCGGACCTGACCTTCGTGGTCTCCCAGGCCCACGGCGTGCTCTTCATGATCTACCTGGTCTTCGCCTTCGACCTCGGCTCCAAGGCGAAGTGGCCCTTCGGCAAGTTGCTGTGGGTCATGCTCTCCGGCACGATCCCGCTCGCCGCGTTCTTCGTCGAGCGCAAGGTCCGCGCCGAGATCGAGCCCCTGGTGAGCGGCGCCCCGCAGGCCGCGACGGCGTGAGTCTGAGCCCCGAAAGCTAGAGCGAGCCTCGAATCACACCACCCCGGGACGACTTCCCGGGGTTGGCCATCGACATTTACTAGGACGTCCTAGTAAATTTGAAGCATGGACGCTGACGCCATCGAGCAAGGCCGCCTTCGCTGGCAGGCCCGTTATGACAGGGCCCGCACCCGCGAGGCCGACTTCACCACGCTCTCCGGCGATGAGGTCGAACCGGTGTACGGGCCGCGGCCCGGAGACACCTACGAGGGCTTCGAGCGGATCGGCTGGCCGGGCGAGTACCCGTACACCCGGGGCCTGCACGCCACCGGGTACCGCGGGCGGACCTGGACCATCCGGCAGTTCGCCGGGTTCGGCAACGCCGAGCAGACCAACGAGCGCTACAAGATGATCCTGGCCGCGGGCGGCGGCGGCCTCTCGGTCGCCTTCGACATGCCCACCCTTATGGGCCGCGACTCCGACGACCCCCGCGCGCTGGGCGAGGTCGGCCACTGCGGGGTCGCCATCGACTCCGCCGCCGACATGGAGGTCCTGTTCAAGGACATCCCGCTCGGCGACGTCACCACCTCGATGACCATCAGCGGACCCGCCGTGCCCGCCTTCTGCATGTACCTGGTCGCCGCCGAGCGCCAGGGCGTCGACCCGGCCCTGCTCAACGGCACGCTCCAGACGGACATCTTCAAGGAGTACATCGCCCAGAAGGAGTGGCTCTTCGAACCCGAGCCGCACCTGCGCCTCATCGGCGACCTGATGGAGTACTGCGCCAAGGGCATCCCCGCCTACAAGCCGCTCTCCGTCTCCGGCTACCACATCCGCGAGGCCGGGGCGACGGCCGCGCAGGAGCTGGCGTACACCCTCGCCGACGGCTTCGGCTACGTCGAACTCGGGCTCTCCCGCGGCATGGACGTGGACCACTTCGCGCCCGGCCTGTCCTTCTTCTTCGACGCGCACCTCGACTTCTTCGAGGAGATCGCCAAGTTCCGCGCCGCCCGCCGGATCTGGGCGCGCTGGATGAAGGAGGTCTACGGCGCGAAGTCCGACAAGTCCATGTGGCTGCGCTTCCACACCCAGACGGCCGGCGTCTCCCTCACCGCCCAGCAGCCCTACAACAACGTCGTCCGCACGGCCGTGGAGGCCCTCGCGGCGGTCCTCGGCGGCACCAACTCCCTGCACACCAACGCCCTCGACGAGACCCTCGCGCTGCCGAGCGAGCAGGCCGCCGAGATCGCGCTGCGCACGCAGCAGGTGCTGATGGAGGAGACCGGGGTGGCCAATGTGGCCGACCCGCTCGGCGGCGCCTGGTACGTCGAGCAGCTCACCGACCGGATCGAGGCGGACGCCGAGAAGATCTTCGAGCAGATCAAGGAGCGCGGGCTGCGCTCCCACCCGAACGGGCAGCACCCGATCGGGCCCATCACCTCGGGCATCCTGCGCGGCATCGAGGACGGCTGGTTCACCGGCGAGATCGCCGAGTCGGCGTTCCAGTACCAGCGCTCGCTGGAGAAGGGCGACAAGCGGGTCGTCGGCGTCAATGTGCACCACGGCTCCGTCACCGGCGACCTGGAGATCCTCCGGGTCAGCCACGAGGTCGAGGTGGTGCAGGTCCGCGAACTGGCTGAGCGCAAGGCCCGCCGGGACGACGCGAAGGTGCGGGCCGGGCTGGACGCGATGCTGGCCGCCGCGCGGGACGGGTCGAACATGATCCCGGCCATGCTGGACGCCGTACGGGCCGAGGCGACGCTCGGCGAGATCTGCAACGTGCTGCGGGACGAGTGGGGCACGTACACGGAGCCGCCCGGCTTCTGAGCCGAGTGTTCCGCCACCCGGGCCGGTACCGCCGTCAGGCGGTGCCGGCCTGCGGCGTACCCGCGGGGGCCGCAGACGCCGGGGCCGTACCCGCCTGCGCCGTGCCCAGCAGGCCGTGCATCAGCAGGGCCGTGAAGGTGGCGACCCACATCTCGTCCACCGGCTCCCCGCTCACCAGGGCGCGGTGCACCACGGTGCCCGCGATGACGTCGAAGATCAGGTCCGTGGTGCGTCCGGCGAGCTGCGGGTCCGCCTCGTAGGGGAGTTCGCCGCGGGCCTGGGCGCGTTCGCGGCCCAGCACGACGAGACGTTTCTGCCGGTCCACGATCGCCGACCGGATCCGGTCGCGCAGTGCCTCGTCCCGGGTGGACTCGGCGACCACCGCCATGAGGGCCGTACGGGCCTCCGGGCGCCGCAGCAGCTCCGCGAAGCGCAGGACGACGTACTCGATGTCGCCCTGGAGCGAACCCCGGTCGGGGAGTTCGAGCGCGTCGAAGAGTTCCGCGACGGCGTCGACGACCAGCTCGCTCTTGCCCGCCCAGCGGCGGTAGAGGGTGGTCTTGGCGACCCCGGCGCGGGCCGAGACGTCGCCCATGGTCAGCTTGGACCAGCCGAGTTCGACCAGCGCGTCCCGGGTGGCGGCGAGGATCGCGGTGTCCGCCGCGGCGCTGCGGGGGCGGCCGGTGCGGCCGGAGCCGGAGGCGGGGCTGCCGGAGACGGGGTTGCGCATGGACGGTGACCATACCCGCCAGTAGCGGAACCGCGAGGACCCCGGACGGTGTGGTTCAGATCACGGGGCGCGAGGGCCTCCGGGGAGTTACGCTACGGCTCGTAGCGTAAGAGCGGCAACCACGCGAAGGCTACGGCGCCAGGTGGGGACCCGGCGCCACAGAGGTTCAAGCGGTTCAGGTGTACGGCCGGTTCAGGTGCACGGCCGATCGGCAACGGTTCAACGGTTCCACGGCCGATCGGCAGTGCTGTTTTACGACGTCTTTCACGAGGTCTTTTCGTCGGCGCGCGCACACGGGGGAGGATGTACGCATGCAGCCCAGAAACATGTCCATGAGCGGCGTCGTCGACCTCGCCGCGGTGAAGGCGGCCGGCGAGGCCAAGGCGAAGGCGGAGCAGGCGCGCGCGGCCGCGGCCCAGGGCGGCGCCGTCGGCGCCGTGCCCGGCGCCGCGGCTCCGGCCTCGCTCGTCATCGATGTCGACGAGGCCGGTTTCGAACTCGACGTGCTCGAACTCTCGCACCAGGTCCCGGTCGTCATCGACTTCTGGGCCGAGTGGTGCGAGCCGTGCAAGCAGCTCAGCCCGGTGCTGGAACGACTGGTCAACGGAGCGAACGGCCGTCTCGTTCTGGCCAAGATTGATGTCGACGCCAACCAGATGCTGATGCAGCAGTTCGGCGTCCAGGGCATTCCCGCCGTGTTCGCGGTCGTCGCCGGTCAGGCGCTGCCGCTGTTCCAGGGCGCGGTGCCCGAGCAGCAGATCCGCGAGACCCTCGGCCAGCTCATCCAGGTCGCCGAGGAGCGCTACGGTCTCACCGGCATCGTGGTCGACCCCGCCGCGGACGGCGCCTACGCCGCGGGCGCGGGTGGCGCGGACGAGGAGCCGGAAGGCCCGTACGACGCCCTGCTGGAAGCGGCCGTCGTCGCGCTGGACGCGGGCGACCTGGGCGGCGCCGTCCAGGCGTACAAGAACGTACTGGCCGGGGATCCGGCCAACAGCGAGGCCAAGCTGGGTCTGGCCCAGGCCGAACTCCTCGCGCGGGTGCAGCACATGAACCCGCAGGAGGTGCGCACCGCGGCGGCCGCGAATCCGGCCGATCCGGCGGCGCAGATCGCCGCGGCCGACCTGGACATGGCCGGCGGTCACATCCAGGACGCCTTCGGACGGCTCGTGGACGCCGTCCGTGTCACGGCGGGTGACGACCGGGACGCGGTACGGGTGCGGCTGCTGGAGCTGTTCGAGGTCATCGGGGCGGACGACCCCCGGGTCTCGGCGGCGCGCACGGCCCTCGCGCGGGTGCTCTTCTAGGGCGGGCCGGGGTCCGTTCCGGGCCTGCTCCGCGACGCGCTCGCGTCTCGGTGGACCGCCACCGTTTTGTTGACACGGAGATAAACAGCGGCCGCACTTTGCCAAAACTTGGCAATCGCGGCCGCTGTTACTCGTAGTAAGCCGAACCCCGTGAACTGTCCGGTTGATTCGGTCTTCCACCCATCTGTCGTGGCCTTGGGTGACACCCTGTGTTGCCGCTCGACGGCGACGTGTCGCACTGCGGTTATCCAGCCGTTACCCGCCAGTAACGAACCCCCTTGTGCCCCGGCCGGGAATGGACCACGATCGGCCACGCTCGGTCCATCCCGCAGCGCCGGTCGCCCGGCACCGCGAGGATGGGTCCCCACCGAGCCGGCCGGTGGCAGTGGCGCCGGACGCGGGACAGGGGGGTCGCCGCCGTACCCGGTGGTGCCTGTCCTCATCAGGTTGCGCGAACGCGTGGCCCAGTGGTTGTCGCTCGGGGGTGATCGCCGGTGTTCCTGACGCGGCACAGCCGTGACTCGGCCGCCTGCGCTCCTTCCCGAGGACGTAGCACTTCTCCCATCCCAGGACGGGCAGGGCCCGGACCGGAGATGTACGTCCGATGAGGAGGAACAACATGAATTCCCAGGTTCGTGGTGGGACCAGATGGAAGCGCTTCGCTCTCGTCATGGTGCCGAGCATCGCGGCCACCGCCGCGGTGGGTGTGGGTCTGGCGCAGGGTGCCCTCGCGGCGTCCTTCAGCGTCTCGGGCCAGGACTTCAAGGTGTCGGCCGACGAGCTCGTCGGTGACAACCTGATCCAGTACGGCAGCGTGGCCAAGGGCAAGACCCTCGGCGACCCCAACAAGGACGCGTACCACCCGGTCACCATCTCCGGGTTCAGTCACGCCGAGATCACCAACATGTGCCAGTCGCTGGTCACCCCGGTGCCCGGCCTCGGCAACATCACCCTGCAGCTGCGGACGGGCAACAAGGGCCGTCCCGCCGTCGCGGAGAACATCTACCTCGACGTCGCCGAGCTGGACGCGGACGCGAAGTTCGAGCAGCTCGACATCGGTGTCGCGGTCAGCGACCCGAGCCACGTCACCAAGGCCCAGCCCGGCACGGTGGCCGATGGCGGTCTCTTCTCGCAGCGCGCGAAGAAGGCCACGCTGACCAACGTGCGGCAGAAGGCATGGGCGACGACGGCGGGCACCTTCACGCTGCCGGACCTCAAGCTTCGTCTGCTCAGCGGTGACCAGCCGTGCTACCAGGACGCCAAGTAGTCCGTCCGGTCGCTTGAACCCGCCGGGTGGGCGCGGTGGCAGGTACGCCGCCCCGTCCGCCCGTCCGGGCGCACCACGTAGTTCTCCGTACGACCGTTTTCAGGGAGCTGTTGTCCATGTACCCCGAGGCCCCCGTAACCCCGGCAGACGATCACTGGCTCACGGTGCTCTGGTACCGGTTCCGCGCCTGGCGCGGCGCCCGGCCCTTCTGGGCGGGGCTGTTCACGCTGCTCGGCGGCCTCCCGATCGCGTACTTCCCGTACGCGGACGTCCGGTTGGGCAACATCACGATCGCCATGGCGACGACGGCCGGCGCCGGGTCACTGATCATCGGTGTCCTGCTGGTAACGCTCGGGCTCGCCCTCTGGTTCCAGCAGGGCATCAGGATCTTCGCCGGAGTGGCCACGCTCCTGCTGGGGCTGGTGTCGCTTCCGGTGTCGAACATCGGCGGCTTCCTGCTGGGCTTCCTGTGCGCGCTGATCGGCGGGTGCCTCGCGCTGGCGTGGGCGCCCGGCAGGCCCCTCGACCCCGCGGTCGAGCTGCCCGCTCCCCGCGAGGCGGAAACGGACCACGCTTCCGAGACGACTGCCCACGCCGATGGCGGGAGGAACAGTGCGGGGTGACGAAACGCAACGGGCGCAGGCCCCAGGCGAAGAGTCCCGTGAGAGAAGGGGCCCGCGCCACGCGGCGCCCAGGAAGTCGCTGCTGACCAAGCTCCAGATACCCGTCGGCAAGACGATGGCCCTGGCGGCCATGCCGACCGCGGTGTTCGTCGGGATGGGCATGGCGCCGAAGATGGCGCTGGCCGACGACAAGGAGATCCCGTTCGCGCCCGGGCCGTGCGTCACACGGTCCGACGAGCCCACGGAATCGCCCTCCCCGTCGGCCTCCACCTCCAAGAGCCCGTCCCCGAGCGCGTCGCCCACCGCGACCCCCTCGGCGGGCGTCCCGGTGGTGCCGAAGTCCTCTGCCTCCCCGTCGGCGCCCAAGCCCGCGGCCAAGCAGGGGAGCCCGTCCCAGCCGGCGAAGCAGGGGGCCCCGGCCGCCTCGCCGTCCGCGAGCGCCTCGCCGTCGGCGAAGACCACGAACCCGCTGGACCCGCTGGGTCTGGGCAGCACGGTCAAGGACTTCTTCGACGAGCTGGGCAAGCCCCTCAAGGGCGCCAAGGACGCGGTCACCCCGACGCCCGCGCCCGCCACCACGCCCGGCGCGAAGCAGAGCCCCGACCCGGCCGCGGACGCCGTCCGCGAGGCGGCGGACAAGGCCGGAGTCTCGGTCTCGGAGCTGCCGCAGGACGTCAAGGACAGCGCGAAGACCCCGAAGGACGAGACGGGGAAGGCGGACGAGGAGAAGAAGGCAGACGACGCGAGCCCCAGCCCCTCCAAGAGCGGGGACGCCACGACCGGCGACCCCGCGACGGCGGACGGCAAGACGCCCTTCCCCTGCCCGACGCTGGACGCGCAGGCCCTGGCCAACGCCAAGCTGGATCCCGGCGTCCCGGTCCTGCCGGACGAGCCCTGGTACCTCGACAGCTCCCTGCTGACCCTCTACGGGCTGGACTACGCGGGCATCGTCGAGGTCAAGACGGCGAACGGCAGCACCAAGAAGGTCCTGAAGTTCACGGCGGACTCGCTCGACATCAAGGACCTCTACCAGACGGTCGGCAAGAGCGGGAACGTCGCCCACCTCAAGTCCCGTCCGGGCTCCACGTCCACGATCCGCGGCGGCACGGTGACGATGTACACCGAGAGCCTGAAGGGGAACCTGTTCGGGCTGATCCCGATCGAGTTCACCCCGAACACCCCGCCGCCGCTGAACGTCCCCTTCGCGTTCTTCACGAACGTCAAGGTCGTCCAGGCGGGCCAGTTCGGCGGCAACCTGACCGTTCCGGGCCTGCACAACTACATCGGCCCGCCGGAGTAGGCAGCGCCCCGCACGACGCGCCGAGGGCGGCACCCCGATCGTTCGGGGTGCCGCCCTCGTGTCTGTGCGGCAGACGGAGCGGTACGCGAGCGACGTCAGTCGCGGGCGCCGCCGTTGAGGTGGTGGACGCGGACCATGTTGGTCGTGCCCGGGACGCCGGGGGGCGAACCGGCCGTGATGATCATGGTGTCGCCCTGGTTGTAGCGCTTGAGCTTGAGCAGCTCGTCGTCCACCAGGTCGACCATCGCGTCGGTGTTGTCCACGTGGCGCACGACGTACGACTCGACGCCCCAGCTCAGGGAGAGCTGGTTGCGGGTGCTCTCGCTGGTCGTGAAGGCCAGGATCGGCTGGACCGCGCGGTAGCGCGACAGGCGGCGGGCCGTGTCACCGGAGTGGGTGAAGGCGACCAGCGCCTTGCCGTCGAGGAAGTCGGCGATCTCGCAGGCCGCACGGGCGACGGAGCCGCCCTGGGTGCGCGGCTTCTTGCCCGGGACCAGGGGCTGGAGGCCCTTGGAGAGCAGCTCTTCCTCGGCCGCGACGACGATCTTCGACATCGTCTTGACGGTCTCGATCGGGTAGGCGCCGACCGAGGACTCGGCCGACAGCATGACCGCGTCGGCGCCGTCGAGGATGGCGTTCGCGACGTCGGAGGCCTCGGCGCGGGTCGGCCGCGAGTTGGTGATCATCGACTCCATCATCTGGGTCGCGACGATCACCGGCTTGGCGTTGCGGCGGCACATCTCGATGAGCCGCTTCTGGACCATCGGGACCTTTTCGAGCGGGTACTCGACGGCCAGGTCACCACGGGCCACCATGACCGCGTCGAAGGCGTCGACGACGGCCTCCATGTTCGCGACCGCCTGCGGCTTCTCGACCTTGGCGATGACGGGGACCCGGCGGCCCTCCTCGTCCATGACCTTGTGGACGTCCTTGACGTCGTTGGCGTCACGGACGAAGGACAGGGCGACCATGTCGCAGCCCATCCGCAGGGCGAAGCGGAGGTCGTCGACGTCCTTCTCGGACAGGGCCGGGACGTTGACGGCGGCACCCGGCAGGTTGATGCCCTTGTGGTCCGAGATGACACCGCCCTCGATGACGATGGTCTTGACCTGCGCGCCCTCGACCGAGGTCACGCGAAGCTCGACGTTGCCGTCGTTGATCAGGATCTGGTCGCCCTTGGAGACGTCACCCGGCAGGCCCTTGTAGGTGGTGCCGCAGATGGACTTGTCGCCAGGGACGTCCTCGGTGGTGATGGTGAACTCGTCACCGCGCACCAGCTCGACGGGACCCTCGGCGAAGGTTTCCAGACGGATCTTCGGACCCTGGAGGTCGGCGAGGACGCCGACGGCACGCCCGGTGTCCTCGGAGACCTTCCGGACGCGGTCGTACCGCTCCTGGTGTTCTGCCTGGGATCCGTGGCTGAAGTTGAATCGGGCCACGTTCATGCCTGCCTCGATGAGCGCTTTCAGCTGCTCATACGAGTCGACGGCGGGGCCCAGCGTGCAGACGATTTTGGAACGGCGCATGGAGCGGATCCTATCGGTTTGTTTCGTAGCGGAATATTCCGTCTGGTGGAAAGTCCAAGACGCAGCTACCCGGTAACGGTAACGAGTTCGTACGCCTGGGTGGCGATCTCCAGTTCCTCATCCGTCGGGACCACGGCCACGGCCACCCGGGCGTACTCCGCCGAGATCAGCCGCGGCTCCGGGGAGCGCACCGCGTTGGCTTCCAGGTCCAGCGCGAGCCCCAGCTCGGCCAGCCCGTCCACCGCAGCTTCCCGCACCTGGTGCGCGTTCTCGCCGACCCCGGCCGTGAACACCACCGCGTCCACCCGGCCGAGAACGGCCGAGTAGGCACCGATGTACTTCTTCAGGCGGTGGACGTACGCCGCGAAGGCGACGCCCGCCGCCTCGTCTCCCTCGCCCGCGCGCCGCAGCACCTCGCGCATGTCGTTGTCCCCGCACATGCCCAGCAGACCGCTCTTCTTGTTCAGGAGCGAATCGATCTCATCCACCGAGAGGCCGCCCACCCGGGCCAGGTGGAAGACGACGGCCGGATCGAGGTCCCCGGAGCGGGTTCCCATGACCAGACCCTCCAGCGGGGTCAGCCCCATCGAGGTGTCCACGCACACCCCGCCCCGCACCGCCGAGGCCGAGGCGCCGTTGCCCAGGTGCAGCACGATGACGTTCACGTCCTCGGGCGCCCTGCCCAGCAGGGCCGCGGTCGCCCGGGACACGTAGGCGTGCGAGGTGCCGTGGAACCCGTACCGCCGGATGGAGTACTTCTCGGCGGTCGCCGCGTCGATCGCGTACCGCGCCACGTACTCCGGCATCGTCGCGTGGAAGGCCGTGTCGAAGACCGCGACCTGCGGGAGGTCCGGGCGCAGCGCGCGGGCCACCTCGATGCCCGTCACGTTCGCCGGGTTGTGCAGCGGCGCGAGCGGGATCAGGGCCCGGATCTCGGCCAGCACCTCGTCGTCGATCACGGTCGGCCGGGTGAACTTCGTCCCGCCGTGCACCACCCGGTGGCCGATGGCGGCCAGTTCGGCGGAGTCCAGGCCCGTGCCGTCGGCGGCCAGCTCGGCGGCGACGGCCGTCAGCGCCGCCCGGTGGTCCGCGATCGGGCCGAGCACCTCCCGCTTACGGTCGGCGGCGTCCGGATCCCCGGTGAGCCGTTCGTGCACCAGCCGGGAGGTCTCCTCGCCGATGCGCTCCACCAGCCCGACGGCCAGGCGGGACCGGTCCGCCATGTCGAGCAGCTGGTACTTGACCGACGAGGAGCCGGAGTTGAGGACGAGTACGCGCGATGCGGTCACGTGTGCGGAACCTTCTCGTGTGGGTGGGGGGTGCGGTGCGGGGTCGTACGACGTCGTACGGGGGTCAGCCGGCGGCGGGCTTGGACTGGGCCTGGATCGCGGTGATCGCCACGGTGGTGACGATGTCCTGGACCAGCGCGCCGCGCGAGAGGTCGTTGACCGGCTTGCGCAGACCCTGCAGGACCGGGCCGACCGCCACGGCGCCCGCGGAGCGCTGGACGGCCTTGTAGGTGTTGTTGCCGGTGTTGAGGTCCGGGAAGATCAGTACGGTCGCCCGCCCGGCCACCTCGGACTCCGGCAGCTTCGTCGCGGCCACCGACGGCTCGACGGCGGCGTCGTACTGGATCGGGCCCTCGATCAGCAGGTCCGGGCGCTGCGCGCGGACGATCTCGGTGGCCTTGCGGACCTTGTCGACGTCCGCGCCCGAACCGGAGGTGCCGGTCGAGTACGAGAGCATCGCGATCCGCGGCTCCAGCCCGAAGGCCGCGGCGGTGGTGGCCGACTGGATGGCGATGTCGGCGAGCTGCTCGGCGTTGGGGTCCGGGTTCACGGCGCAGTCGCCGTAGGCGAGGACCTTGTCGGCCAGGCACATGAAGAAGACCGAGGAGACGATGGACGCCTCGGGCTTGGTCTTGATGATCTCGAAGGCGGGCCGGATGGTGGCGGCGGTGGAGTGCACCGCGCCGGAGACCATGCCGTCGGCCAGGCCCTCCTGGACCATCAGCGTGCCGAAGTAATTGACGTCCGTGACCACGTCGTTGGCCAGCTCGACCGTCATGCCCTTGTGGGCGCGGGCCTTCGCGTAGTACTCGGCGAACCGTTCCCGCAGCGGCGAGGTCATCGGGTCGATCAGCTGCGCCGCGCTGATGTCGATGCCGAGGTCGGCGGCCTTCTTCAGGATCGCCTGCTCCTCGCCCAGCAGGGTCAGGTCGCACACCCCGCGGCGCAGCACCACGTCCGCGGCGCGCAGCACCCGCTCCTCGGTGCCCTCGGGCAGCACCACCCGGCGCCGCTCGGAGCGCGCCTGCTCCAGCAGCTCGTGCTCGAACATCATCGGGGTGACCCGGGTGGAGCGGGTCAGCGAGATCCGGTCGCGCAGCGCGGCCGTGTCCACGTGCCGTTCGAAGAGGCCGAGCGCGGTCTCCAGCTTGCGCGGGGTCGCGGAGTTCAGCCGGCTCTGCAGGGCGAAGAGTTCGGCGGCGGTCGGGAAGCTGTTCCCCGCGACCGAGACCACCGGGGTGCCCGGTGCCAGCTTCGAGGCCAGCGTCAGGATGTCCTTGCCGGGGCGCTCGTTCAGGGTCAGCAGGATGCCGGCGATCGGCGGGGTGCCGGAGGTGTGCGCGGCGAGCGCGCCGATGACCAGGTCGGAGCGGTCCCCGGGGGTGACGACCAGACAGCCGGGGGTCAGCGCGTTCAGGAAGTTCGGCAGCATGGCGCCGCCGAAGACGAAGTCCACGGCGTCGCGGGCCAGCCCGGCCTCGTCGCCGAGCAGCACCTCGCCCCCCAGCGCCCGGGTGATCTGGGCGACCGTCGGGGCGGAGAGCGTCTTGTCGTCGGGCAGGACGTAACAGGGCACCGGGAGCCGCGCGGCCAGCCGCTCGGCTATGACCTCGCGGTCCTCGGCGGCCACCCGGTTGGCGATCACGGCCACGACCTCGCAGCCGAGGCTCTCGTAGGCCCGGTAGGCGTTGCGGATCTCGGCGCGCACGGACTCGGCGGTCTGCTTGGCGCCCCCGACCACGGGGACGACGACCGCGCCCAGCTCGTTGGCCAGGCGGGCGTTGAGCCCCAGCTCGTCGGGCAGGTTGGTGTCGGCGTAGTCGGTGCCGAGGACCAGCATGACCTCGTAGTCGCGGGCGGCCCGGTGGTAGCCGTCGACCAGCTGCGAGACCAGTTCGTCGGCGCCCTTCTCGGCGAGCAGCGCGGACGCCTCGTGGTACTCCATGCCGAAGGCGGTGGAGGGGTCCTGGTCGAGCCGGTAGCGGGCCTTGAGGAGGTCGAAGAGCCGGTCGGGTCCGTCGTGCAGCAGTGGACGGTAGACACCCACCCGGCCCGTCTGGCGGGTCAGCAGCTCCATGAGTCCGAGCTCGATGACCTGCCGGCCGTCCCCCCGGTCGATGCCGGTCACGTACACGCTGCGCGTCACGCGTGCTCTCCGTCCCTGTGTGTCTTACCTGTGTGTCTTACGAGTCGTTTCTGCGGCATTTTGCCCATTTGATAGGGGCTTGCCCTCTTGACAATACCTCTGCCGATGGATAGGGCGCCCGCCGGGAAAAGGGCCTGTCCGGGAGGGCCGAAAGGCCCTGTGGGGGGCTTCGCTCGAAGCGCGCCCCACCCGTGGCCCGTGGAACAATCGGACAGGCTTCATCAATACGCCCTTCATCTGTACGGCGGTCCGCCCCCGCGTGGGCCGCTCGGTACGACCAGGAGCAGGAGACACAGCACGATGCGTATCGGAGTTCTCACCGCAGGCGGCGACTGCCCGGGCCTGAACGCTGTCATCCGGTCGGTCGTACACCGTGCCGTGGTCGGACACGGCGACGAAGTCATCGGTTTCGAGGACGGGTTCAAGGGCCTCCTCGATGGTCATTACCGCCCCCTCGACATCAATGCCGTCAGTGGCATTCTGGCGCGCGGCGGAACGATTCTCGGCTCAGCCCGGATGGAGCGCGCCCGGCTGCACGAGGCCGCCGAGAACGCGGCGGAACTGGCACAGCGGTACGAGATCGACGCCCTCATCCCGATCGGCGGCGAAGGCACCCTGACCGCCGCCCGGATGCTGTCGGACGCGGGCATGCCGGTGGTCGGCGTACCGAAGACCATCGACAACGACATCTCCTCCACCGACCGCACCTTCGGCTTCGACACCGCCGTCATGGTGGCGACCGAGGCGATCGACCGGCTGAAGACCACCGCCGAATCGCACCAGCGCGTGATGGTCGTCGAGGTCATGGGACGCCACGCGGGCTGGATCGCCCTGGAGTCCGGCATGGCGGGCGGCGCCCACGGCATCTGCCTGCCGGAGCGGCCGTTCGAGGTCGACGCCCTGGTGAAGATGGTGGAGGAACGATTCGCCCGTGGCAAGAAGTTCGCGGTCGTCTGCGTCGCCGAAGGCGCGCACCCGGCCGAGGGCTCCATGCCGTACGAGAAGGGCGCGATCGACGCGTACGGTCACGAGCGCTTCGCCGGCATCGGCAACCGGCTGGCCGTGGAGCTGGAGCGGCGCCTGGGCAAGGAGGCCCGTCCGGTCATCCTCGGCCACGTCCAGCGCGGCGGCACCCCGACCGCGTACGACCGCGTCCTCGCGACCCGCTTCGGCTGGCACGCCGTCGAGGGCGTCCACCGCGGCGACTTCGGCAACATGACCGCGCTGCGCGGCACCGACATCGTGATGGCCCCGCTCGCCGAGGCGGTCACCGAGCTGAAGACCGTCCCGGAAGACCGCATCTACGAGGCCGAGTCCGTCTTCTAGCCCTCGCCGTCCGACCCTCCCGCCGGGACTTACGTCCCCGATCTCCGCGCCGAACGGCCCCGATCGCGTCCCCTCCCGGGACCGGCCGGGGCCGTTTCCCGTCCGCTCGGCGTGGGCTAACGCACGTTCGCCAGCTCCCAGAAGCGGTCCACGATCTCCGCCAGGAACTCGCGCCCCGCGTCCCCGCTGTCGGGTCGGCCGCCCGCGCCGCCCCAGCTCAGGGTGGAGAGCATCCGGGACTGGTAGTCCCCGTGCAGCAGCTCCAGCACCCGCTCCAACTGGGGCTTGGGCACGGGGAGCAGCTTGGTCAGCGGTTTCACATAGGCCTGCCAGCGGGTCGTCACCGCGTTGCGCAGCAGCTCCGCCAGCTCGTCCTGCTTGCCGGTGGCGGCCACGAACTGGGCCAGTGACAGCCCCAGCAGCGAGCTGAGGGTGGCGGACTGGCGCTCGTTGCCCTTCCAGCGGCCAGTGTCCTCCATCTTCTGGTAGGCGGCCGGTTCCAGCCCGACCCGCCGGGCCAGCTCCTCCGGGGCCACGCCGCGCGCGATCCGGTGCTCCCGCAGGGTCACCGGCTCGGCCAGAAGTTCGCCGGGCGAACACCACAGCACGCCCGCGAGCGCCGTCACCTCGGTCGAGGAGGGCGGTATTTCGCCACGCTCCCAGGCCATGACGGTCTCGGGGTCGACGAGGAGCCCGTACTGGGCGCGCAGGCCGTAGGCGACGTGGCCGGGCGCCATGCCCAGGGCCGCCCGCAGGCGGCGGGCGGCGGGGGCATTGAAAGGAGGGCTGGAGTGCACGTGCCACACCGTAGGAGCGAAACGGCCTTGGCGACTACAGACCGTTCAAACAAGGCCACAACTCGTAGGATCCTCCTACGGTGTTCGGGGATTAAGTCCGGATTTTGCATGACCGTCCGGTAATCGGATGGTGCGAAGATCCATTCCCCGGGGTCCGGTTCAAGCCAACCCTACGCCCGCCGTTCGAGTGAACCCCATCACACCCCGTCACGTCACCTGAACCACTTCGGCCACGCAGGCGTGAATCAGTCGGGGGCCCTCGTACACGGGGGTGGCGAGGGCCTCCTTCCCCCGCTCCTTGCCTTGACGTGGGCGTCAAGGATTACGGTCGGCCCATGCGAATCGGCGAACTGGCGGAGCGGGCGGGCACCACCACCCGGACCCTGCGCTACTACGAGGACCGGGGGCTGCTCCCCGCCCGGCGGACCGGCAACGGCTACCGCTCGTACGACGAGGACGACCTGCGGCTGCTGCGCGAGATCCGGGTGCTCCAGGACTTCGGCTTCGAGCTGGAGGAGACCCGTCCCTTCGTGGACTGCCTGCGGGCCGGCCACCCGGCCGGGGACGCCTGCCCCGCCTCGCTCGCCGTCTACCGCCGCAAGCTCGCGGAGCTGGACGGCCTGATCGGCAAGCTCGCCGACGTACGCGACCAGGTCGCGCGGCAGCTCGGAGCCGCCGAGGAGGCCGCCGGCGAGGCGGCCACCCCGCGCTGCGAGACCACCGCACCCGCCACCACCACAGACTGACGCCTTCGAACAGGGGAGAAGAACATGCTGCGTGCCCACGGAGTGGACGAGGTCACCGACGCGACCTTCGCGAACGAGGTGCTCGCCGAGCGCGGGCGCCCCGTGCTGGTCGAGTTCACCGCCGACTGGTGCGGGCCCTGCCGCCAGCTGGCGCCGGTGCTGTCCGCCATCGCCGCCGAGGAGGCGCACCGCCTGAAGGTGGTGCAGATCGACGCGGACAGCAACCCCGAGACGATGGTCCGGTACGGGGTGCTGTCCATGCCCACCCTGCTCGTCCTGCGCGACGGCGAACCCGTCAAGACGCTGGTCGGCGCCCGGGCCAAGCGCCGCCTGCTTCAGGACCTCGAAGACGTCCTCGACCAGGCGGCCCCGGCCCCGGCCGTCACGGCCTGAGCCACACCGTCGACAGCGGCGGCAGCGTCATCCGCAGGCTCGCCGCCCGCCCCTGCGCGGGCACCGGCTCCGGCCGCAGCGGCCGCAGGTGGCGCACCCCGCTGCCGCCGAACCGCTCGGCGTCCGTGTTCAGCACCTCGTGCCACTCGGGCACCTCGTCCGGGACACCGATCCGGTACCCGTGCCGGACCACCGGCGAGAAGTTCGAGACGCACAGCAGCGGCGAGCCGTCCACCGCGTGGCGCAGGAAGGCGATGACGTTGTCCTCCGCCGCGTCCGCCGCCACCCAGGCGAACCCCTCCGGCACCGTGTCGCGCTCCCACAGCGCGGGCGTCGCCGTGTAGGTCCGGTTCAGCTCGCCCACCAGCGAGCGCACCCCGCGGTGGTCGGCGGCCGCGGCGTAGGAGGAGTCCAGCAGCCACCAGTCCGGCCCGTGCGCCTCCGACCACTCGGCGCCCTGCGCGAACTCCTGCCCCATGAACAGGAGCTGCTTGCCGGGATGGGCCCACATGAACCCCAGGTACGCCCGGTGGCAGGCCCGCTGCTGCCACCAGTCGCCCGGCATCTTCCCGACCAGCGACCCCTTGCCGTGCACCACCTCGTCGTGCGAGATCGGCAGCACGTAGTTCTCGCTGTACGCGTAGACCATCCCGAAGGTCATGTCGTGGTGGTGGTACTTGCGGTGCACCGGCTCCTTCGCGACGTAGCGCAGGGTGTCGTGCATCCAGCCCATGTTCCACTTCAGCCCGAAGCCGAGCCCGCCCGCGTCCGTCGGCCGGGTCACGCCCTCCCAGGCCGTGGACTCCTCGGCGATGGTCATCACGCCCGGGCAGCGCCGGTAGACCGTCGCGTTCATCTCCTGGAGCAGCGCGACCGCGTCCAGGTTCTCCCGCCCGCCGTGCTCGTTCGGCGTCCACTCGCCCTCGCCGCGCGAGTAGTCCAGGTAGAGCATCGAGGCCACCGCGTCCACGCGCAGCCCGTCGATGTGGAACTCCTGGCACCAGTACACGGCGTTCGCCACGAGGAAGTTGCGGACCTCCTTGCGCCCGTAGTCGAACTCCAGCGTCCCCCAGTCCGGGTGCGCCGCCCGCTGCGGGTCGTGGTGCTCGTACAGCGGCCGCCCGTCGAACTCGGCGAGCGCCCAGTCGTCGCGCGGGAAGTGCGCGGGCACCCAGTCGACGATCACCCCGATGCCGGCCCGGTGCAGGGCGTCGACCAGGCCGCGGAAATCGTCGGGCGTGCCCATCCGCGAGGTGGGCGCGTAGAAACCGGTGACCTGGTAGCCCCAGGAGCCGCCGAAGGGGTGCTCGGCGACCGGCATCAGCTCGACGTGGGTGAACCCCAGCTCCTTCACGTACGCCGGGAGCTGCTCCGCCAGCTGCGCGTAGCTCAGCCCCGGCCGCCAGGAGGCCAGGTGCAGCTCGTACACCGACAGCGGCGCCTGGTGCGCGGGCCGCAGCCCCCGGGTCGCCATCCAGTCGGTGTCCTGCCACGTGTGGTGCGAGGCGGTCACGATCGACGCGTTCGCGGGCGGCACCTCGGCCCGGCGCGCCATCGGGTCGGCGCGCAGGGTGTGGCTGCCGTCCGGGCGCGTGATGTCGTACTTGTACATCGCGCCCTCGCCGACACCGGGCAGGAACAGCTCCCACACCCCGGTCGAACCCAGCGAGCGCATCGGGTGGGCCACCGCGTCCCAGTACGAGAAGTCGCCGGTGACCCTGACCCCCTGGGCGTTCGGCGCCCACACCGTGAACCGGGTCCCGGCCACGCCCTGGTGCTCCATCGGCTCCGCGCCGAGCGCCGTCCACAGCTCCTCGTGCCGGCCTTCGCCGATCAGGTGCAGGTCCAGCTCGCCGAGCGCGGGCAGGAAGCGGTAGGGGTCGTGCACCTCCACCTCGTCGCTGTCGTACGTCACCAGCAGCCGGTAGTCGGGCACCCCGGTCAGCGGCAGCAGTCCGGAGAAGAACCCGTCTCCCTCGTCGACGAGTTCGGCCCGCAGCCCCTTGGCGACGATGGTGACCGCCTTCGCGTACGGGCGCAGCGCCCGGAACGCCACCCCGCCCCGGTGGGTGCGGCCGCCCAGCACCGCGTGCGGATCGTGGTGGCGGCCCTCCAGCAGCCGGGACCGTTCCTCCGCGCCCAGCGCCGGCGCGGGCCGGACCCCGTGCGGCGGGGCGGTCCGCCGGGCCCGGGGCGCGCGCGGTTTCTTCGCCGTCTCGGCCTGGCCGGCGGCGGTGGCGGTGGAGGTGGTCGGGCGGGACGTCGGCGACGGCTGTCGGGCGGCGCTCACGTGTGCGGCCTCCTAGGGGGCTGCTCGCGGGGGTGGGGTGTGGGGGAGAGCGGGAGGGAATCGGTGACGGGCGGCGGGGGCGGCAGGCGGTGGGCGGGCCGCTCGCGTTCGGACAGCCGCCGCACGGCGGCCATCGGGACGTGCAGCCAGTCGGGACGGTGGCGGGACTCGTAGCGGGCCTCGTACACCGCCTTGTCGGTCTCGTAGGCGCGCAGCAGGACGGGGTCCTCGCGCGGGTCGCGGCCGGTGGTGCGGGCGTACCCCTCGCAGAAGGCGGCCCGGCAGGCATCCGCCCAGGCGGGGGCGAAGGGGCGGTGGGAGCGGGCCGCGTAGTCGAAGGAACGCAGTATCCCGGCGATGTCCCGGACCGCCGGTTCGGGGCGGCGCCGGTCGGCCAGCGGCCGGGCCGGTTCCCCTTCGAAGTCGATCAACGACCAACTGCCGTCGAGGGTGCGCAGGGTCTGGCCCAGATGGAGGTCGCCGTGGATGCGCTGGGCGGGCACCCCGGAACCGCGTGAGGACGCGAGCGCGTCGAAGGCGCCGCGCAGCCCCGCCTCGTACGGGCGCAGTGACGTCACCTCACGTGCGGTGGCGGCCAGCCGCGCGGTCATCCCGGCGGCCAGCCGGGCCGTCTGCTCGGGGCCCAGCGCGATGGTCGGCAGGGCGTCGGCGAGCGCGCTGTGCACCTCGGCGGTGGCCCGGCCCAGGGCGTGGGCCTCGGCGGTGAAGTCGGCTCCCGCGCCGAGCCGGCGCAGCGCGAGCTGCCAGCCGTCGTCGGAGCCCCGCAGATAGGGCTGCAGGACGCCCAGGGTCAGCGGCTCGGACCCGGGCAGCTCCGCCTCGTACCAGGCGACGGGAGCGGGGACCCGGGCGCACCCGGCGGCGGCCAGGGCCCTGGGCAGTTCCAGGTCGGGATTGACCCCGGGGCCGACCCGCCGGAACACCTTGAGGATGTAGGCGTCCCCGTAGATCAGCGAGGAGTTGGTCTGTTCCCCGGACAGCGGCCGGGCCGCCAGCGCAGCCGGGACGCTCACCCCCGGGTCGCGGTCGAAGCGCAGCGGGCCGAGCGTGCCCGGGGAGCGCAATCGTTCCAGCAGCAGGGCCGCGAGCCGTGGGTCGCCGAGGCCCTCGTAGACGGCCTGACCGGCGTACGGGCCCTCCTCGGGGCGGCCGATCAGCGCGGGCGCGAGGGCGGGCGGCAGCTCGGGGCGGATCCCGAGCAGCAGCTGGTAGCAGTCGCCGTCCACGTCGAGCAGTAGGTGCAGCAGCCCGGGCGAGGACCCCGGTGGGAGCAGTTCGGCCGCCGAGACCGGCCGCAGGGCGCTGATCGCGCGCCCCTTGCCCGCGAACCAGCGCTGCCGTGGCAGCCAGGCGCGCAGCAGCGGTTCGAGCGGGCCGAGCCGGTCGAACCGGTTCAGGGGTCCTGTCCGGTCGGCCGCCGGGCGGCCCGGCCGGCTGACCTGGCTCCGGGTGGATGCAGCCTCCGACATGGCATCGCGTCCTTTCCCCGGGGCCGTCATGGATTGCGCAGAGTGTCCCGGATCGCGGCAGTTGCTGTCCGGTGGTGCGTGCGAGTGTCGGGTCAGGATGGTCCGTACAGGGCGGCGATTGACCCATTCGCCGCCCACGGACGCGCACTTGGTGAGGTCATCGGCGCCGTGCCCGCGGCGCCCTGCGTCACTGCTCGGCGCGCAACCGGAACCAGTAGAAGCCGTGCCCGGCCAGGGTCAGCAGGTACGGCCATTCGCCGATCGGCGGGAACCGGACGTCACCGGTGAGTTCCACCGGCACCCGTCCGTTGAAGGACCGCAGGTCCAGTTCCGTCGGCTGTGCGAACCGGGAGAAGTTGTGCACGCACAGCACCAGGTCGTCCGCTTCGCCCTCGGTGGAGGGTGCCTCACGGAGGAACGCCAGCACCGCGGGGTTGGACGACGGAAGTTCGGTGTACGAGCCGAGACCGAAGGCGGGGTTCGCCTTGCGGATCTCGATCAGCCGCCGGGTCCAGTGCAGCAGCGAGGAGGGCGAGGACATCGCGGCCTCGACGTTGGTGACCTGGTACCCGTAGACCGGGTCCATGATGACCGGCAGGTTGAGCCTGCCCGGATCGCACGAGGAGAAACCGGCGTTGCGGTCCGGGGTCCACTGCATGGGCGTGCGGACACCGTCCCGGTCGCCCAGCCAGATGTTGTCGCCCATGCCGATCTCGTCGCCGTAGTAGAGGATCGGCGAGCCGGGCAGCGACAGCAGCAGGGCGGTGAACAGCTCGATCTGGTGCCGGTCGTTGTCGAGCAGCGGGGCGAGCCTTCGGCGGATGCCGATGTTGGCCCGCATCCGCGGGTCCTTGGCGTACTCGGCGTACATGTAGTCGCGCTCTTCGTCCGTCACCATTTCGAGGGTCAGCTCGTCGTGGTTGCGCAGGAAGATGCCCCACTGGCAGCTCGCCGGGATCTCCGGGGTCTTGGCGAGGATTTCGGAGACCGGATAGCGCGACTCCCTGCGCACCGCCATGAAGATGCGCGGCATGACGGGGAAGTGGAACGCCATGTGGCACTCGTCCCCGCCCTTGCTGTAGTCGCCGAAGTAGTCGACGACGTCCTCCGGCCACTGGTTGGCCTCGGCGAGGAGCACGGTGTCCGGGTAGTGCGCGTCGATCTCCGCCCGGACCCGCTTGAGCAGGGTGTGGGTGCGCGGGAGGTTCTCGCAGTTGGTGCCCTCCTCGGCGTAGAGGTAGGGGACCGCGTCGAGCCGGAACCCGTCGATGCCGAGGTCGAGCCAGAAGCGCAGGGCCGAGACGATCTCCTCCACGACGGCCGGGTTCTCGTAGTTGAGGTCCGGCTGGTGGGAGAAGAAGCGGTGCCAGTAGTACTGCTTGCGCACCGGGTCGTAGGTCCAGTTCGAGGACTCGGTGTCGACGAAGATGATCCGGGCGTCCTGGTACTGCTTGTCGTTGTCGGCCCACATGTAGTAGTCGCCGTACGGGCCGTCCGGGTCCTTGCGCGACTGCTGGAACCACTCGTGCTGGTCGCTCGTGTGGTTCATGACGAAGTCGATGATCACGCGCATGCCGCGCTGGTGGGCCGCGTCGACGAACTCCACGAAGTCGGCGAGGTCACCGAACTCGGGCAGCACGGAGGTGTAGTCGGAGACGTCGTAGCCGCCGTCGCGCAGCGGCGAGGCGAAGAAGGGCGGCAGCCACAGGCAGTCGACGCCGAGCCACTGGAGGTAGTCCAGCTTGGCGGTGAGCCCCTTGAGGTCCCCCACGCCGTCGCCGTTGCTGTCGTGGAAGGAGCGGACGAGGACCTCGTAGAACACCGCGCGCTTGAACCAGTCCGGATCGCGGTCCTTGGCGGGGGTGTCCTCGAAGAGGTCGTGGACGGGGTCGTTGATCATCATGAGGTGGGTGACCCTCCGGTGAGCGGGGACGGTCGCAGAGCGGAAAGCACGTGCGCGGGCGTACGGCCCGGTTCCAGACGCACGTAATTCGCCCTGCCCCAGTGATAGGTCTCGCCGGTGAGCTCGTCGCGCACCGCGAGGGACCCGTGCCAGTCGAGGCCGAGTACCGGCATGTCCAACGAGACCGTCGCCTCCTGGGTGTGGTGCGGGTCGAGGTTGACGACCACCAGGACGCAATGCGCTCCGCTGTGCTTCGAATAGGCGATCACCTGCTCGTTGTCCGTCGGGTGGAAATGGATGTCGCGCAGCTGCTGGAGCGCCGGATTGCGGCGGCGCAGCCGGTTCAGCGAGGTGATCAGCGGGGCGATGGTGCGGCCCTCGCGTTCGGCGGCGGCCCAGTCGCGCGGGCGCAGCTCGTACTTCTCGGAATCGAGGTATTCCTCGCTGCCCTCCTTCACCGGGGTGTTCTCGCACAGCTCGTAACCGGCGTAGACCCCCCAGGTGGGCGAGAGGGTCGCGGCCAGCACGGCCCTGATCTCGAAGGCGGGGCGGCCACCGGTCTGCAGGTACTCGTGCAGGATGTCCGGCGTATTGACGAAGAAATTGGGCCGCATGCAGGAAGCCGAATCACCCGACAGCTCGGTGACGTATTCGGTGAGTTCCCGCTTCGTATTGCGCCAGGTGAAGTACGTGTACGACTGCTGGAATCCGATCGCGGCCAGGGTGCGCATCATCGCGGGCCGGGTGAAGGCCTCGGCCAGGAAGATCACGTCGGGATCGCTCTTGTTGATGTCCGCGATCACCTTTTCCCAGAAGACCACCGGTTTGGTGTGCGGATTGTCGACCCGGAAGATGCGCACGCCGTGGTCCATCCAGTACCGCAGGATGCGCAGGGTCTCCTCGACGATTCCGCCCATGTCGGTGTCGAAGTGCACGGGATAGATGTCCTGGTACTTCTTCGGCGGGTTCTCCGCGTAGGCGACCGTCCCGTCCGCGCGGTGGCGGAACCACTCCGGGTGCTTCTCCACCCACGGGTGGTCCGGCGAGCACTGGAGGGCGAAGTCCAGCGCGATCTCCAGGCGCAGCTCGCGGGCCCGGGTCACGAACCGGTCGAAGTCCTCGATCGTGCCCAGCTCGGGGTGGACGGCGTCGTGCCCGCCCTCGGTCGAGCCGATGGCCCAGGGCACACCCGGGTCCCAACTCCCCGCGGACAGCGTGTTGTTGGGCCCCTTGCGGTACGTGCTCCCGATCGGGTGGATCGGCGGCAGGTACACCACGTCGAAGCCCATCGCGGCGACCGCCGCCAATCGCTCGGCGGCGGTCGCGAAGGTGCCGCTGACCGGGGCCTCGCCGGGCTCCAGCACCGCCCCCTCCGACCGCGGGAACAGCTCGTACCAGGCGCCGAAGAGGGCCCGCTTGCGCTCGACGAGCACGGCCAGCGGCTTCGCGGCGCTCACCAGCTCCCGGAAGGGCTTGCGGGCGAGCGCGGCGTCGACCGCCGGGGCCAGGGCGGCGGCGAGGCGCACCACGGCCGGACGGTCCTCGTCGCGCATCGCGTCGGCGGCGGCCAGCACCGCCTCGCGCCCGTCCCGCTTCGGGATCTTGGCGGCGACCCGCTCGTACAGCTCGGCGCCCTCCAGCAGCACCAGCTCGGCGTCGGTCCCGGCCGGGACCTTGACCGAGGCGTACGCGCGCCAGGTCGCGACCGGATCGCTCCACGCCTCGACGACGTACGTCCACCTCCCCTCGGTGTCGGCGGACACCCGGGCGCCCCACCGGTCGGTGCCGGGCGCCAGCTCGCACAACGGCACGGGCGGCCGCGGCCGGCCGCTCGGATCTCGCAGCACCACATGTGCCGCGACCGCGTCGTGTCCCTCGCGGAACACGGTGGCGGAGACTTCGAAGACCTCGTCCACGACCGCCTTGGCGGGTCTGGCGCCGCAGTCGACGGCGGGGCGGACGTCCAGCACGGGAATGCGACCGATCATGATGGGATCACCTGGGGGCAGTTCGCAGGGCTCGGTGACAACGGTCCAGCCGATGACCATCCGGCTGGTTGTGCACGCTCTGTTCGCTCTGTTTCTAGCCGCTCAGTGGACGGCTGGGCTGCGGGCATGGCCGCTCCTGTCCGCGTTCACTCGGGTGGCGGGAGGTGGGGCGGGGGGTGTGCCGTGCGCTGTGGTGCGGTGTGCCGTGTGCTGTACCCGGGGAGCCCTTCCCACTCTCGGCCCGCCCAACCCGCGCGCTTGGTTAACTACTCGTACGTAGGGACGAGCGCAAGGGACGGGGGTGCGCCCGGACCGCCCGAGACCTCGTCAGGTCGGCGCCGCCGAGCGGGCCTTGACCCGCGGCGGAGGCGTTATGGCCGCGGGCCCGGCGCGCCGCTAGCCTTCCCGGGGTGACACGCGGGTGCACAGCGTGGTGCGGCCGCTCCGGTGCGTATGCCCCTGCGAAGGTGGAGTCGTGAAGGCTATCCGTCGATTCACCGTGCGCCCTGTCCTGCCGGAACCCCTGCTGCCGCTCGCCGGCCTCGCGCGCAACCTGCGCTGGTCGTGGCACGGGGACACCCGGGAACTCTTCCAATCCGTCGACCCCGAGGGCTGGCTCGCCGCCGGGGGTGATCCCGTCCGGCTGCTGGGGGACGTACCCGTCGCCCGGCTGGAGGAACTCGCGCGGGACCGCAGGTTCCTGCGCCGCCTGCACGCGGCCGCCGCCGACCTCGATGACTACGTCCACGGCGACCGGTGGTACCAGGGGCAGGAGAACAGCGCCGAGCTGCCCGCCGCCATCGCCTACTTCTCGCCCGAGTTCGGGATCACCGCCGCGCTGCCGCAGTACTCCGGCGGGCTCGGGATCCTCGCCGGGGACCACCTCAAGGCCGCCAGTGACCTCGGCGTCCCGCTGATCGGCGTCGGCCTCCTCTACCGGCACGGGTACTTCCGCCAGTCCCTCTCCCGCGACGGCTGGCAGCAGGAGCACTACCCGGTCCTCGACCCCAACGAGCTGCCCGTCGCCCTGCTGCGCGGGCCCGACGACACCCCCGCCCGCGTCACCCTCGCCCTGCCCGGCGGCCGGTCCCTGCACGCGCACATCTGGCAGGTCCGGGTCGGCCGGGTGCCGTTGCTGCTCCTCGACTCCGACGTCGAGGACAACGACGCCGCCGCGCGCGAGGTGACCGACCGGCTCTACGGCGGCGGCAGCGAGCACCGGCTGCTCCAGGAGATGCTGCTCGGCATCGGCGGGGTCCGGGCCGTACGGACGTACTGCGCGCTCACCGGCCACCCGGACCCGGAGGTGTTCCACACCAACGAGGGGCACGCCGGTTTCCTCGGGCTCGAACGCATAAGGGAACTGGCGGGCGAGGGCCTGGCCTTCGACGCGGCCGTCGAGGCGGTCCGGGCGGGCACCGTGTTCACCACCCACACCCCGGTCCCCGCGGGCATCGACCGCTTCGAGCGGGGCCTGGTCGCCCGGCACTTCGCCGACGGCGGCGAGCTGACCGGCGTACCCGTGGACCGGATCCTCGAACTGGGCGCCGAGACCTACCCGGGCGGCGAACCCGGGGTCTTCAACATGGCCGTCATGGGGCTGCGGCTCGCCCAGCGCGCCAACGGGGTCTCCACCCTGCACGGCGCCGTCAGCCGCGGCATGTTCGCCGGACTGTGGCCGGGGTTCGACCCCGCCGACGTCCCCATCGTCTCCGTCACCAACGGGGTGCACGCGCCGACCTGGGTGGCCCCCGAGGTGGTGAAGCTCGGCGCCCGCCAGATCGGCGCGGGGCGCACCGAGGACGCCCTGTCCGTCGGCGGTTCGCAGCGCTGGGACGCGGTCGCCGACATCGCCGACCAGGACGTCTGGGACCTGCGCCGGGTGCTGCGCGAACAGCTCGTCCAGGAGGTCCGCGACCGGCTGCGCGCCTCCTGGCGCCAGCGCGGGGCCGGGGACGCCGAACTCGGCTGGGTGGATTCCGTACTCGACCCCGATGTGCTCACCATCGGTTTCGCGCGCCGGGTGCCCTCCTACAAGCGGCTCACGCTGATGCTGCGCGACCCGGACCGGCTGCGCAGGCTGCTGCTGGACCCGGACCGGCCCGTGCAGATCGTCGTCGCGGGCAAGGCGCACCCGGCCGACGACGGCGGCAAGCGGCTCGTGCAGGAGCTGGTGCGCTTCGCCGACGACCCGCGGGTGCGCCACCGCATCGTGTTCCTGCCCGACTACGGCATGGCCATGGCGCAGAAGCTCTACCCCGGCTGCGACGTGTGGCTGAACAATCCGCTGCGCCCGCTGGAGGCCTGCGGGACCAGCGGGATGAAGGCCGCGCTGAACGGCTGCCTCAACCTCTCGGTCCTGGACGGCTGGTGGGACGAGTGGTTCGAGCCGGACTTCGGCTGGGCGATCCCCACCGCCGACGGCTACGGAACCGACGAGGAACGGCGCGACGACGTCGAGGCGAACGCCCTCTACGACCTGATCGAGAACCGGGTCGCACCCCGCTTCTACGACCGGGGCGGACGCGGCGCGCTGCCCGTGCGGTGGATCGAGATGGTCCGGCGCACCCTCGTCTCCCTGGGGCCGAAGGTGCTCGCGGGACGCATGGTGCGCGAGTACGTGGAGCGGCTGTACGCACCGGCCGCGCTCGCCCACCGCGCCCTCACCCCCGACGCGGCCCGGGAACTCGCCGCCTGGAAGGGCCGGGTACGGGCCGCCTGGCCGCGGGTCGCCGCCCTGCACGTGGAGGCCCTGGCCGCCGGGCCCGCGGGACCCGTGGGCGCTGCCGCCGAACTGGGCTCCACCCTCACCCTGCGGGTCCAGGTCGCGCTGGACGTGCTCGGCCCCGACGAGGTCGAGGTACAGGCCGTAGCGGGGCGGGTGGACGCGCAGGACGTCATCGCCGGAGCGCGGACCTTCCCGCTGAAGCCCGCCGCCGGACCGGACCTGGAGGGCCGCTGGCTGTACGAGGGCCCGCTCGCCCTGGACCGTACGGGACCCTTCGGCTACACCGTCCGGATCCTGCCCGCCCACCCGCTGCTGGCCACCCCGGCCGAACTCGGCCTGGTCGCCGCCCCGGTGGACCCGCCGGCCGGCCCGTCCGCCGGGGCCGGGGTGGTGCTGCGCTGACGACGGGAAGTCAGGGGGCGGGCGGCGGATCGACCAGCCGCCCGCCCTCCACCAGCATCCCGGCCCGCTTGATGTTCCGCAGGGTCGGGATCACCTCCACCTGTTGGACGCCCTCCACCGCGCCGATCCGCTCGGTCAGATACGTGTAGAGCGCGTCCGTGTCCCGGCACACCACCACCGCGAGCAGGTTCGCCGAGCCCGTCACCGCGGCCGCGAACGGCACCTCGGGATGGGTGGCGAGCGCGGCGCCCACCTCCGCCAGCCGGGCGGGCGCCGCGGTGATCATCAAGGTGGCCTCCGCCTCGTACCCCAGCACGCCCGGGACGGTCTCCACGTCGAAGTAGACCGCGCCCAGCTCGCGCAGCCGGTCCAGGCGGCGGCGGGCGGTGGACTCCGACAGCCCCGAGGCCCGCGCCAGTTCCGGGTAACCGGCCCGGCCGTCCTGGCCCAGCACCCCCAGCAGGGCCAGCTCCGCCTCGTCCAGGGCGTACCGCTCCCGCGGCCGGGGCTCCCCGACGGGCCGCGCGAGGGCGGCCACCTGGTCCGGGCCGAGCACGTCCAGGCCGAACCAGGCCTCCGGCCCGCCCATGAACGTACGCAGGATGGTGTGGGCGCTGATCCCGGTCACCCGCCGGGTGCTCGGCAGCTTGTCCAGCAGCAGCACGTCCCGCTCGCGGCGGCTCCGCGCCTTGGTCATGCAGTGGATCTCGGTCCCGCCCGAGGCGAGCTGCACCCACGCGATGTCCGGGCGCCGCGCCAGCGCCCCGGCCACCGCGAGCGCCGCGTCCGGTGCGCACTGCACGCGCAGCCAGGACTCCAGCAGCCCCACCCGCGGGCCCAGCGGCAGCCCGACCACGCGCAGCAGCCCGGTGGTGCGCATCCGGCGGTAGCGGCGGACCACCGTCTGGTCCGAGACGTCCAGCACCTCGGCGAGCCGGCTGAAGGGGGCCCGGCCGTCGATCATCAGCGCTTGGACGAGCGACTGGTCGAGCCGGTCCAGCTCCGTGGGTTTCATGTTTTCCATCATCACAGAGCGGTGGGTGAGTGAAATCCGGCGGAACGGGTGCGCTGGATGGGGGATCCGGAGACCGGCTGGAACCTTGAGGGCACCGCAAGCACCGCAAGCACCGGAACCCCAGAACTGCCCAAGGAGAATCCCCATGCGTAAATGGCTGCCGTTGACCGCGGTCTGCCTCGGCGCGTTCATGCTGCTGGTCGACGTCACGATCGTGACCGTCGCCCTCCCCGACATGGCCACCGACATGCACAGCGGGTTCGCCGGGCTCCAGTGGGTGATGGACATCTACGCCCTGGCACTGGCCGCACTGCTCCTCGGCGCGGGCTCGCTCGCCGACCGGATCGGCCGCCGCCGGGTCTACCTCGGCGGCCTCGCCGTCTTCGCCGCCGCCTCGCTCGCCTGCGGGTTCGCCGACGGCCCCGGCACCCTGATCGCCTTCCGCGCCGTCCAGGGCATCGGCGGCGCCGCGATGTTCGCCACCACGATGGCCCTGCTCAGCGCCGCCTACCAGGGCCGCGACCGCGGGATCGCCTTCGGCGTGTGGGGCGCGGTCAACGGCGCCGCCGCCGCGGCCGGACCGATCATCGGCGGGCTGCTCACCGAACACTTCGGCTGGCGCTGGATCTTCTACATCAACCTGCCGGTCTGCGCCCTCGCCGTCCTCGTCACCCTCAAGGCCGTCGCCGAGTCCCGCAACCCGCACGCCAAGGGCATGGACCTGCCCGGCATGGCCACCTTCACCGTCGGCGCCGCCGCCGTCACCTACGCCCTGATCCGGGTCGGCGAGAACGGCTGGATGTCGGCCACCACCCTCGGCCTCTTCGCGCTCGCCGTCCTCTCCTTCGCCGCCTTCGTCGTGGCCGAACGGCGCGCCGCCCACCCGATGCTGGACCTCTCGCTCTTCCGCAGCCCCGCCTTCGTCGCGGTCATGGCCGCCGGACTGCTGCTCTCCGGCGCCGCCTTCTCCTACCTGATGTACACCTCCCTGTGGCTCCAGTCCGCCGAGGGCATGAGCCCCGTCGGCGCCGGTCTGGTGCTGGTGCCGCTCAGCCTGGCCGCGTTCCTGGTCGCCGCGGTGGCCGGGCGGCTGCTGCACGGGATGTCCCCCCGGCTCACCATCGGCGGCGGGCTGCTGCTGATCGGCGCGGGGGCGCTGCTCCAGGCCCTGATGCTGGACGCCGGTGACGGCTGGTCCGCGCTGGTCCCGGGGCTCGCGGTGACCGGCGTCGGCGTGGGCATGGCGACCCCGGCCCTGGCCGCGGCCGCGATGGGCGCGGTGGCCCCGGCCCGGGCGGGCATGGCGGGCGGCGCGCTGAACACCGCGCGCCAGCTGGGCACGGCCCTGGGCATCGCGGTGCTGGGTGCGGTCTTCCACTCCGGCCTGGTCTCCGGGCTCGGCGGCGCGGAGGGTGCGCGCGGCACGGCCGACGCGCTGGCCTCGGGCGGTGCCGGGCGACTGCTCGGCGCGGCTCCGGCGGGCGCGGCGCGCGAGGCGCTGGACCACCTGGTGGACGAGGCCTTCACGAGCGGGCTGCGGGAGACCTTCCTGGTGTCGGGCGGGATGGGCCTGGCGGGCGCGGTGCTGGTCTTCGTGCTCGTACGGAACTCCGCGCGGACCCCGGCTCCGGCCGGTGCCCCGGTGGCCGCCGCGGGGACGGTGGGTGCCCCGGCGGCGGGGGAGCGTACGCCCGTACGACGCTGAGCGGGCGCGGCGGCGCGGCGGCGCGTCCGGGCCAACCGTCCGGCCCTGTCGGGTGAACCTTCGAACGCGCTGCGCATGGCGAATCGTTTCGGCAGCCCTCTCCGCTCCTACGCTGCCCCCGCGGATGCCCACCGGACCCGGCATCCGAGCACCCCGAGAAACGGACTCCCCATGCGTCTTCGCACCACCGCCGCAGCCGCGTTCGTCGGCGCGCTGGCCCTCGTCCTCCCGGCCGCAGGCCAGTCATTCGCCAACGACGACGACGGGCACCACCACTCGCTCGGTGAGCTGCGCTACCGGATCGACGGCGACGGCTGGGAGGAGATCCGTCCGCCGGAGAACGACACCTGCTACCGGCTGACCGGCACCGACTGGGACGATGCCGCCACCCGGGTCGAGAACAACACGCGGTCGCTGGCGCTGCTGTTCACGGACCGGGACTGCGGCGGACGGGCGGTGCGGACCCTCGATCCGGGGGACGAGGTGGGCGGTGTGCGGGTCCGCTCGGTCTTCTTCAAGCCGTCCGACGACGATGACGACCACGGTCACCACGGGCGCCGCGACGACGATGACGGCCGCCACCACCAGCGCCGTGACGGTGACCGCGACGGCCGCCACGAGCAGGGCGGGCGGGACGAGCTGAGCCGCATGGACGACGACGGCCCGGAGCAGGCGGCCCCGGACCAGGCCCCGGACCAGGCCCAGGCGCCGGACCAGAACCAGGCCCCCGACCAGGCCCAGCGCCCGGACCAGGCCCAGCGCCCCGACCAGGCCCAGCGCCCGGAGCAGCGTCCGGACCAGAACCAGGCTCCCGCGGAGGAGCAGGAGCCGCAGGGCCCGCAGGGTCCGAACGAGGAGCAGGCCCCCGGCCAGGAGGACGAGCAGCAGGGTCCGCAGGCTCCGGGCCAGGAAGAGGAGCAGCAGGGTCCGCAGGCTCCCGGCCAGGAGGAAGAGGGTCAGGCCCCGCAGGGCCACCGCGCCGACCGGGTGGGGGCGCCCAAGGGTGACGAGTCCGAGGACTCGCTCATCCACGACGACGGCCTCGGCTTCTTCGAGCACGACTTCCTGGGCCACATCATCGGCTGATCCGGCCCCCCTCCCGCGAAGGGCCCGGTACCCGTGGCGGCCGCCACGGGTACCGGGCCCTTCGGGTTCCGGGCGGATCAGGCGGCCGGACCGGGCCGCACCCCGGCGGCCAGCCAGGACACCACGTCCGCCGCCGTGTAGGGGGAGGCGTCCGGGGACAGCTCCGGCAGGAACGAGAGGTCCTTGCCGATGGTGACCAGCGGGGGTTCGACCCGGCCGCCCGGGCGGCGCTGGGCCAGGCCGATCGTGGCCAGCAGCCCGTTGCACAGGCACTGCCTGCCCTCGGTGGCCGCCGCGTCGCCGCCCTTGCGGACGTACGCCGCCACCGGCTCGGCGGCGCACCGGTAGGCCAGGCCGCGCGGGCCGCGCACCGGCGTCCGCAGGAAGCCCAGGTCGCAGACCCGGCGCCGGGCGGCCGCCACCTCCGGGTCGGAGACCGTGCCCGCCAGCTCCGCCACCTTGAAGGGGAAGGCGGTCGGCGAGGCGGCCGGGTCGTTGCGCACCACCAGGGTTCCGGCGCGGGCCCGCTCCAGCAGTTCCTCGCGCAGGTGGCGGGCCATGCCGGACTCCTCGCACAGGGCGAAGGCGCTGCCGATCTGCACCCCGGCGGCGCCCTGGGCCCGCGCGGCGGCGAGCGCCTCCGGCGAGGCCTGGCCGCCCGCGAGCCAGAACGGCAGCCCGAGCGCGGCCATTTTGGCGAGATCGGGGTGGTCGCGCGGGCCGTAGACCGGTTCGCCCGCCCCGTCCAGGGTCATCGGACCGCGCGGCGGGGCGCTGTGGCCGCCGGCCGAACTGGTCTCGATGACGAAGCCGTCGGGCCGGGTGGCCGCGTCGCGGGCGAGGTAGGCAGCCAGCACCGGCAGCGACACGATCGCCAGGACTTTCGGGCGGCGCAGCGGGCCCGGCAGGTGTCCGGCGAGTGCCGCGTCAGGCAACGTTTGCCCCTCAAGGAGCGGCGTCCGGTGCGTGCTCTCGGCGTGCCGGCCGGAAGCGCTCGTACTGGACGTACTTGGGCTTTCGGCCGGTGCGGCGAGAGTGCGTGCCGGGCGTCGCGACGGGGCGAACGTTGCCTGACGCGGCGCTAGCAGGGCCCGCGGGTCGAAGAGGTGGTCCAGGGGTTCCTCGTCGCCCTCGACCCGGATCCGGGAGACGACGGGCTCGTAGCGGGCGAGGCGGGTCGCGAGCGCGGGGATGTGGCCGGGGACCCCGGCGCCGACGCAGACGTAGTCGGCGCCCGCCAGGATCGCGCCGAACATCGCGGGCGCGGTCGCCAGCTGGATCTTCTCCAGGTAGTTGATGCCGACGGTGCCCTCGTGACCCTCCTTGGCGAGCCACACCTCGACGAAGTTGCCGAGCACGGTGAGGACTTCGGCCTGGCCGCCGCCCGTGGCGCGCAGCCGCGGGGTGGTGCGCATCGGGGCGGTGTCCCCCGCGGCGCCGTCCTCGCGGAAGTAGCAGTCGAGCGCGGCCCGGGCCAGTTCGGGCAGCGGGAAGGCGGCGAGCGCGCGGCGCGCGTGGCCGCCGGGGTCGCCGGTCTGCAGGACGCGCGCGAGCACCACGTCGAGGGCGGTGCCGGACACGACGCCCAGCTGGCCGGTGCGGGCCACCGCGCGGGCCAGGCGCCAGCCGGAGACCCCGACGCCCATGCCGCCCTGGATCAGCCACGGGTAGGTGTCGGCCCCCGCGTTCGTGGGGGTGTCGGCGAGGGGCTGCTGTGCTGTCGCGGGCATGTGTGTGCGTCCGTCCGTCCCGGTGCGGGGGTACCGAACCTACGGAACCGTAGGTTCGCTCCCGTTCAGTGTGAACCGGCCGGGGACGCCTGTCCGGCGCCGAAGGTCCCGCACCTGCGGGGAGCAGGTCCCGTACGAGTGCGGCCGTACGGCCATGGCGGCGGACGTGGACGTGGACATGGGACAGGGCCGCCCGGGAGGGTTTCCTCCCGGGCGGCCCCGTGTTTCATGTCAGCCGGTGCTCATCTGCCCCCGTGGGGATCAGAAGGTGAGCTTCCAGCTGTTGATGTAGCCGGTGTCGAGCGACGCCATGTCGGCGACGCGGAGCTTCCAGACGCCGTTGGCGACCTCGGAGGAGGCGTTCACGGTGAAGGACTGGACGATGTTGTCCGCGCTGCCGCCGGTGCGGTTGCGCAGGTTGTACACGCTGCCGTCGGGGGCGACGAGGTCGACCTTGAGGTCACCGACGTAGGTGTGGACGATGTTCACGTCGACCTTGAGGGTGCTCGGGGCGTTGCCCGAACGCGACACGGTGATCGGCGACTCGACCGTCGAGTTGTCGTTGATCGTGTAGTCGTTCGTGTTCTCGAAGACGTTCTGCTGGGTGGTGCCGACGGTCCAGGTGAAGGACGTCGTACCCGTCTTCGCGGCGGAGTCGGTCACCGTGACGGTCACGTTGGACGTGCCCGCGGTGGTCGGCGTACCCGAGATCAGACCGGTCGAGGCGCTGATCGACAGGCCGGCCGGGAGGCCGGTCGCCGCGTAGCTCAGCGCGCCCGCGTTGGTGCTGGTGGCCTGGACCTGCAGGTTCACCGCGGTGTTGATCTGGGTGTTCTGGTTGGCGATCGGGGTGACCGAGACACCGCTGGGGGCGGGACGCGATCCGACGGCGATGCCGGCCCAGGCGTTGGCCACGTTGTTGTAGGTGACCGAGTTGGCGCCGTACAGGTCGGCCGCCGCCTGCAGGGTCGCCGTACGGGCGGCCGCGTAGTTGGTGTTCGACTTGAAGTAGCCGACCGTCAGGGCGCGGAACCAGATCTTCGCGGCGGCGTCGCGGCCTATCGCGGTGACCGGGAGGCCGTCCGAGGTGGGGGAGTCGTAGCTGACCCCGTTGATGACCTTGGCGCCGGAGCCCTCGGACATCAGGTAGAAGACGTGGTTGGCCGGGCCCGACGAGTAGTGCACGTCGAGGTTGCCGAGGCCGGAGTACCACGAGTCCTTGGACCCGCCGTCCTTGCTCGGCTTGTCCATGTAGCGCAGCGGGGTGCCGTCGCCGTTGATGTCGATCTTCTCGCCGACGAGGTAGTCGCCCACGTCGTTGGCGTTGTTGGCGTTGAACTCGACGGCCGACGACATGATGTCGGAGGTCGCCTCGTTCAGACCGCCGGGCTCACCGCTGTAGGTCATGTTGCCGGTGACCGAGGTGAGGCCGTGGGTCATCTCGTGCGCGGCCACGTCGATGGACGTCAGCGGGTGCGTGTTGCTGGTGCCGTCGCCGTAGGTCATGCAGAAGCAGGAGTCGTCCCAGAACGCGTTGACGTACGCGTTGCCGTAGTGGACCCGGCTGTACGGGGCCACGCCGTCGTTGCGCAGGCCGTTGCGGCCGTGCACGTTCTTGTAGTAGTCCCACGTCAGCTGGGCGCCGTAGGCCGCGTCCGCACCGGCGGTCGCGCGGTTGGAGGCGGCGCCGTTGCCCCAGGTGTCGGTGGTGTTGGTGAAGAGGCTGCCGGTGCCGGACGAGCCGCCGTTGAGGTCGTAGGTCTTGTGGCCGCCGCGGCCCGCGTCGGTCAGCGTGTAGTTGCTGCCCGACTGCGAGGTGCCCAGGGTGACCTGGCCGCTGTACATCGTGTTGCCGATGCCCGACTCGATCTTCTGCCACTCGGTGATCTTGGCGCCGGTCTTGGCGTTGGTGACCACGTGCAGTTCGCTCGGGGTGCCGTCGCGCTGGACACCGCCGACGACGGTCTCGTAGGCGAGGACCGGGGCGCCTTCGGCGGCCCAGACCACCTTCTTGGCGCCCTTCGCGGCCTTGACGTCCTTGCCGCCCGCCGCGGACGCGGCGGAGAACGCCGTGCCCTCGGCCGCGGACGGGGTGACCGAGGCGGTGGTGTCGACCTTGATCTCGGCGTTGGTGGCCTTGGTGACGCTCTTGGTGACGCCGCCCTTGGCGTGGACGGTCAGGTCACCGCCGAGCACCGGCAGGCCGCCGTAGGTGCGCTCGTAGGTGGTGTGGGTGGTGCCGTCCGCGTCCTTGACGACGTCGCGGACGATCAGCTTCTCCTGGTCGCCGAGGCCGAGGGCCTTGGCAGCCTGCGCGGTGGTCGAGTTGGCCTCGGACAGGAGCGTCGCACGCTCCGAAGCCGTCAGCTGGTATGCGGCCGCGCCCGGGTTGGGCTGGGCGGCGGTGCGGGCCTGCGACGCGGTGGCGTCGGCGGAGGCGGTACCGGACTGGATGCCGACGGCCAGCAGAGCGGCCGCAGCAACGAGAGCGCCGGCCGCGGTGGCACGCCGGTGGGGGGTGGGACTCAACGCAGACTCCTTCTGCAAGGGGGTTCCGGCGGCTGGGTGGGCCGCCGGGCAGAGCAGGCTGGTGCGCAGAACGGTCGAAGAGTGCCACCAACCGCGTTGGATGTCAGGGGCGCGTCAAAAGGTTGGCCAGAAACGGTTCGTTGTCCGAAGAGACGCGTCCGCTATACGAACTGTTCACCAACGTGTGCGCGATGTTGAGACGTTGATGTGGAACCGGGGAAACCGCCCGCTAACGAACGGACAACGAGAGGGCTCGTTAACCCGAACGGCATTTAACGTACGGGTGTTTGTCGTACTGTTTCCCGGTGCGACAGATGTCCGTTGCCTGGGGAAGCCGCGGACATACGCCGTTGTCATAGTCCACGTGCCAGGGGGGCCCATGAGGCATGTCCATTTTCCTGCGCAAAGAGTGGCCGGTTCGGCTCAGGGGACAGCTGCGCCCGAGCGACGGCTCGGTGACAAAGCACGCTGGTACCTGCCCGCCGCACTGACCGCGGACCTCCTCGGCGCGGCCGTGCCCGTCGGCCTGGTCTTCGAGGCCGCCGAGCAGGCCCGTCCCGCGTACTGCGCGCTGGGCGCGGCCCTCGCCTGGGTCACCGTACAAGCCCTCCGCCGCCGTTATGCCTCCCGGCTGCTCGGAGAATCGCGCGGAGTCCTGCCCGTCGTGCACGACTGGCTGATTCTCATCGGAGTCCTCGCCGTGGCCCGCGTGGTGACGGACGAGAGCACCCCCCGCACGGCCGCCCTCGGGGCGCTGCTGCCCGCCCTGCTCGTCACCGTCGCCTGCCACAAGCTCACTTACCGGCACCTCTCCGGCGCCCGCCGGGAGGCCCAGGCCGTCAGCCGCGTCCTGGTGATCGGCGAACCCGGCACCGCCGAGGAGGTCATCTCCCACCTCGCCGCGCGGACCGACCACCCGTACGTGGTCGTCGGCGTCGTGCCGGTCGGCCAGGGCTCGCTCGGCAGCGGCGCCCCGGTCGCGGCCCGGCTGGAGGCGCAGATGCCGCCCGTACCCGGTGGCGACGCCGAGGCCGTGCTCGGCGCCGTCCGCAGCCACCACGCGGACCTGGTGCTCGTCGCCCCCGGCGCCCGGATGGCGGGGGAGCGGCTGCGCCGGATCTCCTGGGCCCTGCACGACGCCGGCCTCGAACTGGCCGTGTTCCCCGGGCTGGTGGAAATATCCGTCAAGCGGCTGGAGACGCTGAGCGCGGGCGGGCTCGCGGTGCTGCGGATCGCGCCGCCGGTCAGCCGGGGCATCCAGCCCGTGCTGAAGTCCGTACTCGACCGGGCCGGGGCCGCGCTCGGGCTGCTGCTGCTGTCCCCGCTGTTCCTCGGACTGGCGCTGGCGATACGGTTCGGCTCCCGCGGCCCGGCCTTCTACAGCCAGCGCCGGATCGGCCGCGGCGGCGCCCCCTTCGTGATGTGGAAGTTCCGCACGATGGTGACCGACGCCGATGCGAAGAAGGCCGAACTCGCGGGCGTCAACGAGAACGACGGCCTGATGTTCAAGATGCGCCGCGACCCCCGGGTGACCCGGATCGGCCGCGTCCTGCGCCGGACCTCGCTCGACGAACTGCCCCAGCTGCTCAATGTGCTGACGGGGGACATGTCGCTGGTCGGCCCGCGCCCGCCGCTGCCGGAGGAGGTGGCGCGCTACGACGAGGTCGAACTGCGCCGGCTGACCGTGCGCCCCGGCATGACCGGCCTGTGGCAGATCAGCGGACGGTCCGACCTGTCCTGGGACGAAACGATCCAGCTCGATCTGCAGTACGTCGACAACTGGTCCTTCACCAGCGATGTCGACGTCGTGGCCCGTACGTTCCGCGCCGTCGTCGACGGTCGCGGAGCGTACTGAGGCCTTGCGGATGCGATCAGTTCCCGGCCTGGGTGTTCTCCGCTTGGGAATCCAGCCACCACCGGTAGGTGGACGTGATGCCCTCGCGCAGCCCGATGCCCGGCTTCCAGCCCAGCGACGTCAGCCGGGTCACGTCGAGCAGCTTGCGCGGGGTCCCGTCCGGCTTGGACGTGTCCCAGGCGAGCCGGCCCCGGAAGCCGGTCACCTCGGCGACCGTCTCGGCCAGCGCCTTGATGGTGAGGTCCTCGCCGCAGCCGATGTTGACCGGCTCGTCCCCGTCGTAGGACGCCAGCAGCACGGCGCAGGCGGCCGCGAGGTCGTCCACGTGCAGGAACTCCCGGCGCGGGGTGCCCGAACCCCACAGCGCGACCTCGTCCTTGCCCGCGGCCGCCGCCTCGTGGAAGCGCCGGATCAGGGCGGGCAGGACGTGCGAGGACTCCAGGTCGAAGTTGTCGCCCGGACCGTAGAGGTTCGTCGGCATGGCCGAGATGTACGAGGCCCCGTACTGCTTGCGGTACGACTGCACCTGGACGATGCCCGCGATCTTGGCCAGCGCGTACGCCTCGTTGGTCGGCTCCAGCGGACCGGTCAGCAGCGCGTCCTCGCTGATCGGCTGCGGCGCCAGCTTCGGGTAGATGCAGGAGGACCCGAGGAACAGCAGCCGCCCCACACCGGCGTCGTGCGCACCGGCGATCACGCTCAGCTGGATCCTGAGGTTGTCCTCCAGGAACTGCACCGGGTAGGTGCTGTTGGCCATGATCCCGCCGACCTTGGCGGCCGCCAGGACGACGGCGTCCGGGCGGACGTCCTTCAGGTACGCGGCGGTCGCGCCGGCGTCGCGCAGGTCGAGGTCCGCACGCCCCCGGGTGAGCACCTCGTGGCCGTCGGCGGTGAGCCGCCGGGCGACCGCGGACCCGACGAGGCCGCGGTGGCCGGCGACGAAGACGCGGGCGTGCGGGGGCAGGAGCAGCGAACTTGTCATACCGGCGATGATGCCAGCAGCGGGGCGCGCCCCGCTCACCAGAACCAGGCGCACCAGCACCAGACTCACCAGAACCAGAACGAAACGAACCAGGGGATCCACATGGGCAAGACCGCACTGATCACCGGAGTCACCGGGCAGGACGGCTCGTACCTCGCCGAGCTCCTGCTCTCCAAGGGCTACACGGTGCACGGCCTCGTGCGGCGGTCGTCCAGCTTCAACACCGAGCGCATCGACCACGTCTACCAGGACCCGCAGACCGCCAACCGGTCCTTCGTCCTGCACCACGCCGACCTCTCGGACGGCGTCGCCCTCGTGAACCTGCTCCGTGACATACGGCCGGACGAGGTCTACAACCTCGGCGCCCAGTCCCATGTCCGGGTCTCCTTCGACGCCCCGCTCTACACCGGTGACGTGACGGGCCTCGGCGCGCTGCGCCTGCTGGAGGCCATCCGGGCCAGCGGCGTCGACACCCGGATCTACCAGGCCTCCTCCTCGGAGATGTTCGGCGCCACCCCGCCGCCGCAGAACGAGCACACCCCGTTCCACCCGCGCAGCCCGTACGGCGCCGCCAAGGTCTTCGCGTACTGGACCACGGTGAACTACCGCGAGGCCTACGGGATGTTCGCGGTGAACGGCATCCTCTTCAACCACGAGTCCCCGCGCCGCGGCGAGACCTTCGTGACCCGCAAGATCACCCGCGCGGTGGCCCGGATCAAGGCGGGCCTCCAGGACCACCTGTACCTGGGCAACCTGGACGCCGTGCGCGACTGGGGCTACGCGCCCGAATACGTCGACGCGATGTGGCGGATGCTCCAGCAGGACGAGCCGACCGACTACGTCGTGGCCACGGGAGTCGCCGCCACCGTCCGCGAGTTCGTCGAGGCCTCCTTCGGCCACGCGGGGCTCGACTGGAACGAGCACGTGCGCTACGACCCCAAGTACGAGCGCCCCAGCGAGGTCGACGCCCTCATCGGCGACGCGAGCAAGGCGCACGCACTGCTCGGCTGGAAGCCGACGGTCCTCGTCCAGGAACTGGCCCGGATCATGGTGGACGCCGACGTGCGCCAGGTGGAGGACCAACTCGCGGGCGCCACCATCCGCATAGACCGCTGAACTGTGTGTCGTAACGCCACACGCCTCACTTACAGTTTGCCGTGTTCCGGTCATGCCCACCCGGGCGTGACCGGGTCGTTCCCGCCGAATGCGGATAGTTCCAGCCAAATGAAACCGGGCCATTGCCCTGGGGGGCTCATGCGTAGATCCAGAGGGCTGACTGCTGCCCTCGCCCTGTCACTGGTCGGTGCCGGCGCCGGATTGGGCCTGGTGCTCATGCCCCAGGCCTCCGCCATCACACCGCCCGTGGCCTTCACCGCCGACAACCTGCCGACCTGGCAGCCCAACGGCATCGTCTTCGCCATGGCGCAGACGAACGGCACCGTCTTCGCCGGTGGCACCTTCTCCACGGTCCGGCCGGCCGACGGAGCCGGCAGCGGTTCCGAGCAGGAAGCGGTCAACTTCGTCGCCCTCGACGCCGCGACGGGCAACCCGACCGACTGCAAGCTCAGCTTCACCGTGGCCGACGGCACCGCCACCGTGCGCGCGCTCGTCGTCTCCAAGGACGGCAAGACCCTCTACGCGGGCGGCTACTTCGGCGCCGTGAACGGCACCCCGGTCGCCAGCGTCGCCGCGATCGACATCGCGACCTGCACGCCGAAGACGTCGTTCCACCCGAGCTTCCCCGCCACCGTGCGCGCGTTCGCCGTCACCGACGACACGCTGTACGCGGCAGGCGACTTCGGCACCGTCGAAGGCCAGACCCGCGAGCGGTTCGCCGCGGTCGACGCGACCTCCGGTGCCCTCAAGCCCTTCGCCGCCAACGCCGACGAGCCGGGCCGCGCCATCACGGTCACCCCGGACGGCAAGAACGTCATCCTGGGCGGTGACTTCTTCACGGTCAACGGCACCGACACGCACGCGCTGGCCGTGGTGAACGCGACCACCGGCGCGCTCACCAAGACGTACGGCAACATCCCGAGCAACTCGGTGGTCAAGACGATCGCCACCGACGACAACGGCGGCTTCTACACCGGCAACGAGGGCTCCGGCGGCGGCGTCTTCGACGGCCGCATCGGCCTGAACCTCAGCGACTTCAGCGAGAAGTGGCGCGACCGCTGCCTCGGCGCCACCCAGTACGTCCTGCCGTACGACGGGGTCCTCTACAGCTCCTCGCACGCGCACGACTGCTCGCTGGAGAACGAGTTCCCCGACGGCAAGCGCAACTTCCTGCTGGCGGAGCCGACCAACCACACCGGCGCCGCCCCCGCGCCCGTCGACGGCTTCGTGCACAGCCCGCGCAAGCTCGGCTGGCACCCCACCGCCAACGACGGCATCGGCGAGGGCATCGGCCCGCGCGTCATGGCCGTCTCGGAGAAGAGCGAAGTCAAGTACCTGTGGGTCGGCGGCGAGTTCACCGCCATCAACGGCACCCCGCAGCAGGGCCTGACCCGCTTCGCCTCCACCGGTGACGTCGGCGCCCCGACCACCCCGGTGGCCAGCGCCGCGAGCGTCAAGCCCGGCGAGGCCCAGGTCCGCTGGCGCACCAGCTACGACCAGGACGACAGCAAGCTGACCTACCGCATCTACCGCAACGGCTCGGCGAACCCGATCGCCTCGGTGGTCGCGGACTCCGTCGACTGGGAGCGGCCGCAGGCCTCCTGGACCGACACCACGGTCAAGCCCGGCCAGTCCTACACCTACCGGATCACCGCCACCGACGCCGCGGGCAACACCAGCGCGCTGTCGGCGAACGTCTCCGTGACGGTCCCCACCTCGGTCCAGTCCTACCCGAACCAGGTCCGCACGGACGGCGCGAGCCTGTACTGGCGCTACGACGACACCGTCAGCCCGTACGTCGCCGACTCCTCCAACGGCGGCAACACCAGCGGCGTCCAGCTGAACGCCCCGGCCCTGCGCCAGACCCCCGGAGCCGTGTCCGGCACCAGCACCGCGATGGGCTTCAACGGCACCAGCCAGCAGGTGTACAGCGACCACCGCCAGTCGGTGGGCACCTCCTACACGGTCGAGACCTGGTTCAAGACCAACACCACCCGCGGTGGCAAGCTGATCGGCTTCGGCAACAACACCGACCGCACCAGCGGCACGAACGACAAGAACATCTACATGACCAACGCCGGGCGGCTGGTCTTCGGCACGTACAACGGCTCGCCCCGGACCATCAGCACCGGTCTGCTCGACATCTACAACGACAACAAGTGGCACCACGTGGCCGCGACCCAGGGTCCCGGCGGCATGACGCTCTACGTCGACGGTCAGAACAAGGGCACGCTGAACGTCGCCAACTCCACCCAGTACACCGGTTACTGGCATGTCGGCGGCGACAACCTCGCCAACTGGCCCACCCGGCCGACCAGCAACTTCTTCGCCGGTCAGATCGACGAGACGGCCGTCTACCCGACGGTCCTCACCCAGGCCCAGGTCAAGAACCACTTCGACCTGGCGAAGGCGCCCACCGACACGGTGTCCAAGGTCTCCGCGAACGAGGACACCTACATCAACCAGGGCGCCCCCAGCACCGCCTACGGCACGTCCTCCTCGCTCGCGGTGCGCGGCACCTCGGCCTACGAGACGTACCTGCGCTTCGACATCCCGGCCGCCCCGGCCGGTCAGGTCCTGAAGGCCGCGTCCCTCCAGGTCAAGACCAGCACCCAGGCGAACGCCGGCACGACCGACACCATCAACGTGGTCCCGGTCACCGGCACCTGGAGCGGTGCGGCCACCACCTTCAACACCAAGCCCACCCTGGGCACCACCCCGCTCGGCTCCCTGGCCGGCGTCCCGGACGGCTCCGCCATCCAGAACGTCGAGCTGGACACCACCGCGGTCTCCGCGGTGCTGGGCGGCAGCTACAGCATGGCCCTGACCAGCACGGGCACCGACCCGCTCTGGATCTGGTCCAGCGAGTCGACCGCCGCGGACGCCGTTCCGCAGCTCGTGCTCACCTTCGGCCCGAAGTAACCACGGCCGGATGAGGACGGGTACGGGGCCCGGCGGTGTGCCGGGCCCCGTACCCGTACCTGTACCCGTATCCACAGACCGCACCACCCAGTACCACGGGAGCCCCCTGATGTACCGACGCTCCGCAGCGGCCGCGGTCCTGCTGGCCGCCGCCCTCACGCTGACCGCCTGCGGTTCGGACGCCAAGCCCGACGCCGCGGGCGCGGCCAAGCCGAAGCCCCCGGCCTCCTCGGGGGCGCCCGACCCGGCCGACGCGCAGGCATCGGGCCCGCCCCCGGCCAAGCCGACCGGGCCGGTGCTGCCGGACGCGAAGCTCACCCCCGCCACGGGCAGCTTCACGGACAAGGAGAAGAAGTACCTGAGCGGGCGCGTGCCCGAGAAGATGGACCCCGCCGCGGTGCTCCAGAGCGGCCAGGAAGCGTGCCAGCGGGTGGAACGCACCGCGAAGCACGACAAGGACGCGGCGATCGGCTCCGTCATCGCGGGGGAGATCCCGGCGGCGAAGGACGCGATCCCGGCGCTGTGCCCCGCGCAGCAGCCGGTGCTGACGGCCGCGGAGAAGGGCTTCCCCGACGGCACGCGCGCGAACCCGGCGCCGGGTTCGTACCGGGCGCTGACGCAGAGCACGACGTGCACCTGGCAGGCGAAGGGCAAGGACGGCAGCGTGCTCGCCTCCAGCCCGATGACGCAGCCCGCGGGTGCGAAGATCGTGGCCGACATCCCCGAAGGCACGGCGGAATTCACGTCGACGAGCTGCTACGCCTGGCTCCCGGCCTGACCCCCGCCTCAATCTCCCCCAGCTACCGCTGGGAGGGGCCCCGGGCGAGGCTGAAGTTGCCCCGGTCGGCGCGGAGTTTGCCTGCGGCCGGTCTTGCCCTCCGGGGGCGCCTCAAACGCCGGCGGGGCTGAACTGTGCCCCGGGCGAGGCTGGGTTGCTCCCGCGAGCGCCGAATTCACCTGCGGCCGGTCCTGCCCTCCGGGGGCGCCTCAATCGCCGGCGGGGCTGAACTGTGCCCCCGGGAGGGGGCAATACCAGCCTGCCCGGCGTTTGAGGGCCCGCCGGAGGCGACATCAGCCTCGCCGGCGTTTGAGGCGCCGCCGGAGGCAACGCGAGCCGGCCGGCGACTGAGGCGCGGACGCGGGCGGGTCAGGCGCGGGACGCCGCCCGGGCGTAGACCGACAGGACCGTGTCCAGGACGGAGTCCATCGAGAAGGCCTCCGCGGCCAACGCACGCGCGGCCAGCGACGCCGCCCCGTTCGCCACCGGATCCAGGAGGTCGAGGACGGCCGAAGCCACCCCCTCCGGCCCCGGGTCGACGACCCGCCCCGCCCCCGCCGCGGCAATGTCACGGGCCAGCCCGTTCGAGTGCGTCACCACGACCGGTACGCCCACGGACAGCGCCTCCAGCACCGACATCGGGAACGGCTCGTCCACCGACGGCAGGACGTACACGTGCGCCCGCCGCAGCTCCTCCAGCACCTGATCGCTGGTCAGCGCCCCGGGAATCGTCATACGCCCGTCGAGCCGCATCGTCGTCATCCGGTGGAACACGGCCCCGTACTCGCCCTCGTCGGGCCCCGCCACCACGTACCGCGCCTCCGGCACCTTCTCCGCGACCAGCGACATCGCGTTCACGAAGTCCACCGGACGCTTGCGTTCCTGGAGCCGCGCCGAGTAGAGGATCCGCGGCGGCCCCGACAGCGCGGGCCGCGCCTCCTGCGCCGGTACGCCGTTCACCACCCGCACCGTGTTGGCCAGCCCGGCCCCGCCGACGACCGCGTCCAGGGCCTCCCGCTCGTGCGGGGTCAGGTACAGCACCGCGTCCGCCCCGCGCAGCAGCCGTCGTACGGCCACCGCGTCCAGGACCTTGGCCAGCAGTTTCCCGCTCGGGTCGACCATCCCGTGGGTCTGGAGCACCAGCGGCTTCCCGGCGCGCAGCGCGGCCAGCGCGAGGGGCAGCGTGACCAGGTCGCGGGCCAGGTGCACGTGCACCAGGTCCGCGTCCCGGACCAGCCGTCCGGCCGCGGCGAGCAGCGCGGGCGAGGTCATACCGCTGAAGCCGAGCGGCAGCAGCCGCTTCGCCGGGTACAGCCGGGCCGGTACGCCCTCGACCTCGGTGGGCCAGGGGTCCCCGAAGCCCTCGCCGAGCGCCAGCAGCGAGGCCTCGTGCCCGCGCGCCCGCAGCCCCTTGGCGAGGTTGAGCGCGACCCGGACCGGCCCCCCGAAGGCATGCGTGGGGGAGTGCAGTGTGACGGCGTGCAGGACTCTCACTGGACGGAACTCACTTCGGTTCTTCGACCGGGCGGCGCGTGCCGTCCGCGGTCTGCAGGGTCAGTGCGGGCAGGTCCTTGTGTACGACGGCCCCCGCGCCCGCCACGGCGCAGCGGCCCACGGTCACCCCGGCCAGCACGGTCGCCCGTACCGCCACCCACGCGCCGTCCTCGACCGCGATCGGGGCGTTGCGGTAGCGGAAGTCGGCCGCCCGGTGGTCGTGCGAACCGGTGCACAGCATGGCCTCCTGGGAGACGCACACGTGCGAACCGATCGTGACCGGCTCCAGGTTGAGCACCCAGGCACCCTCGCCGATCCAGGTGTGGTCGCCGACGGTGAGCTTCCACGGCCACAGCACCCGCACCTTGTGCCGGATCAGCACGCCCTCGCCGATCCCCGCGCCGAAGGCGCGCAGCAGCGCGACCCGCAGCCGGGCCGGGCAGAACCATGCCATGAAGACCGTGTTCATCACGGCGAACCAGAGCGCCTGCGTCAGCAGACCGCGCCCCTTGTCGTATCCGGCCAGCGTGAAGGCCGGGAGATTGCGCACCGAAGTACCCCCCACTCCATCCCCGTCGGGTCAGACTAGACTGCGCGCGGACCAGGCACGGGGGGCGGGGGCGCAATGGCGACGGACGTACGAGGACCCGTGTCCGCACCCCCGAGGAACACCCCGGACGGGCCCCCGCAGGAGGCGGAACGCGGCTGGGGGAAGGTCACCACCCCGCGCACCCTGCTCTCCCGCGCGCTGTCCGTCCCGCTCGCCCTCGGATTCACCGTCTTCCTGCCGCTGTTCGTGGCCTCGCAGTCCGGCGCGGGCACCCGGGACGCCGCGTTCTGGCTCCAGTTGGCCCTCACCATGTACGCGGGGGCCCGGCTCTCCGCGATGGTCCTCACCAGCCGCCGCAAGCTGCTCCAGGGCTCCTTCTGGCTCTTCGTCTACATGGCGATGGGGGTCGCCCCGCTCGCGCAGGCCGTCCTCGGCCAGGTCCCGACCCCCGTCGTCGGCCCGCGCTCCGACCTCACCGTGGCCATCGGCCTGGTGCTGCTGGGCTGTACCGCCTTCGACGTCGGGGTGCTGCTCGCCCGCCACCGGCCCTCGGGACGCGCGGGCGGTTCGCCGCGCGAGCCCCGCCCGGTCATGACGCACCACCGGCGGCTCCAGCTGCTCACCCTGCTGGCCTTCGCGGGCAGCGCGGCGCTCATCCTCAAACTCGGCGGCCCGGCCGTCTTCTTCAGCAGCCGCCAGGAGATCATCGCGGGCATCCAGGAGGCGGGCGTCTCCACCGACGGCCAGGCGGGCCAGGCCTTCCTGCGGGGCTTCGGCACGGTACCGGCGCTGCTCGCGCTGCTCTGCTACACCCGCTGGCTGGTCACCTCGGTGCACGCCCGCCGCCGGCCGTCGGTGATCGCGATCTGGGTCGCGCTGGCGGCCCTCAACATCATCGTCAACAACCCGATCTCGAACCCCCGGTACTGGTTCCTGACGGTCATGTTCTCGCTGCTCTTCACGGTCTTCCCGGTCAGCGCGGCGATGTACCGGGTGGCGCTGTCGATGGCCGTCGTGGTCGCGCTCCTCGTCTTCCCCTTCGCGGACCGCTTCCGCTACGACGAGAAGAACTACAAGCCGGTCGAGACGACCTCGTTCCTGGAGCCGATGGCGCTCAAGGACTACGACCAGATCGGCATGTTCGCGAACACGATCACCTACTCGAACTCCGGTCCCGGCCACTCCTACGGGCGCCAGCTCGCCGGGTCGGTCCTCTTCGCGGTGCCGCGCTCGGTGTGGCCCGGGAAGCCGCGCGACACGGGGGTGATGGTCGGGCAGTGGATGGGCACGGTCAACACCAACCTGTCCTCGCCGGTCTGGGCCGAACTGTGGCTCGACTTCGGGCCGTTGGGCATGGGGGGCGGGCTGCTGGCGATGGGGTACGCCGCCGCGCGGGTCGACCGGCGGTACGCGAAACGGGCCCGGCGGAGCACACCGCCGGGCAGCCTGATCTCGGTGGTCGTCCCGCTGGTCGCGGGCTACTCCTTCATCCTGCTGCGGGGGCCGCTCCTGCAGGCCTCTGGCCGCGTCGCGATCGCGGGCCTGTGCCTGGCGCTGATCGCCACCCACCGCCAGGACCGCACCACCACCCTCCGCTAACCCCCGCCTTCGGCGGGCCGGAACCAGCCTCGCCGGCGTTTGAGGCGCCCCCGGAGGGCCCACGGTGTGCGTCCGGCGACGGATCGGTAGTCCCCCGGGCCTCCGCCGGTGGTGCCTCCGGCGGGCCCTCAATCGCCGGGCGGGCTGGAGTTGGCTCGGGCGGGCTGGATGTGGCTCGGGCGGGCTGGAGTTGGCTCGGGTGGGATGGGATGGGCCCCGGCGGGGTCAGTTCGGGACGGGCGAGGGTGTGGGGGCTGGGGCGGAGGAGGGGAGGGGGAGGCGGGCGACGCGGGTCCAGGCGGCCAGGGCTTTGAGGGCTGAGCCGGCCGCCAGGCCCCAGGCGGCGCCGGGGGCGCCCCACAGGACGTAGCCCACGAGCAGAAGGATCACGGACAGCACCGAGAAGATCAGCTGGACGGCGAGCGTCGCCTTGGGGGCCAGGACCCGCAGGGTCAGGAGGGCGCACGTGCCGAGGCCCATGGCCGCGTACTGCGCCCCCGTGGCCGGAAGCAGAGCCGCGGCCGAGCCCCAGGTGTCGCCGAGCAGCTGGCGCCCCAGCCGGTCGGGCAGGACGTACAGGACCGCCGCCCACCCGGCGCCCAGCACGGCCAGGACCAGGCCGAGCGCGGCCGTCGTACGGACCACCGCCCGCTTGCCCCCGCGCCGCAAGAGCATCGGCGGCCCGAAGGCGTTGGCCGAGTTGAACAGCACGTTCAGCGGCCCGAACAGGGTGGTCGCACCGCGCAGCGCACCGACCGCGAGCGGGGTCGCGAAGACGCCGAGACCGAGCACGGCGAGCTGGCTGGAGCCGTTGCCCACCGCGAACTCGATCACGAACCGCTGCCCGAGGTGCCCCCGGCGCAGGTACGGCCGCAGGTCGGCCCGCAGGTCACGGACGTACGGCCGTAGGAGGAGCAGGCCGAGCGCTAGCGCGGGCAGTGCCGAGACACCCCAGACGAGCACCAGGCGCCCGGGGGCGGCCCCGGACGGCTGGAGCAGCAGCGCGCCCACCACGCACACCAGGCGCAACGCGTCGGCGGCCAGCGCGCGTTCGGGCGTGCGCAGCGCCGAGAAGCAGTACCGCAGCCCGTCCTGGACCAGCACCAGCGGCAGCACCGCCCCGAGCGCGAGGAACGCCCACCCCGCCGGGCCGGGCAGGACCAGGCCGACGAGGGCGAGGGCGGCCCCCACGAGCAGTGAGGCGGACCCGGTGAAGGCCACGGCGGAGCGGCAGGCCACGGCCCGCCGCTCCCCGTGCTCCAGGACCACGCTCTGGCCGACGTACGCCATGTTGAGGCCGAGCAGCACGCTGAAGGTCACATAGACCATCGAGAACGCGGCGAAGCCGGAGGCCGAGGACAGCCGCGCGGCCAGCACCAGCACCAGGATGTTCGTGGCGCTGGACGCCGCCTGGTCCAGGACCGAGGAGACGGCGGCGAGGCCGCGCCGGCTCATCTGCGGCCCGTGCGGACCGTGCGCAGGGCGACCGTGTCGCTGCCGTCACCGGGGGTCTGCCGGTCCGGCTCGGCCGGGTCGGCACCGGTCGGGGGAACGGGAGCGGGGGTGGGAGCCGCCGCCGCGGCCTTGGCCGAGGAGCGGGTCCGGCCGCGCTTCTCGCCGGGCAGCGGCCCGTGCAGCACGGCGCCCAGCACGGTGCCGCCCGCGCCGCTGATCAGTTCGCGGATCCGGGACAGGTCGGTGCGGTGCACGGCGCGCGGGTCGCAGACCACGAGGACGCCGTCGACGCGGTCGACGAGGGCGAGCGCGTCTGCGTAGGACAGGACGGGCGGGGCGAGCACGACCACCGTGGAGTTGGGCGAGTCGGCCTCGGAGATCAGCCGGGTCGCGCGCGGGGTGGTGAGCGCGCGGGCGACGTTGCGCACCCGCTCGCCGGGGATCAGGTCGAAGTCGCCCGATTCACCGGCGTCCACGACGAGCATGCGCCCGTCCGGCCAGTCGGAATCGGGGTGTGCGGAGCGTTCGCCCTCGGCCGGGCCGCCCGGCAGCTGGCTCCAGCGGGGCCGCTCGCCCGCGTCGGTGGGCAGCTGGCTGGCGAGCAGCGGCGTCCGCAGGTCCGCCTCGATGAGCAGGACGTCCTTGCCGGTCTCGGCGAAGGAGGCGGCGAGGTTCACGGCCACCGCGGCGGCCGTCTCGCTGCTGCCGCGCGGGGCGACCACGAGGAGGCGCCGGCGGTCGGCGAAGCGGGCGTCGTAGGCGAGCCGGAAGGCCACCGACCGGTACTCCTCCGCGAGCCGCGGATCGGCCTCACCGGCGGCGAGCAGCGGCCCGCCGCCCGTCTTGTCGGGGGGCAGGGTGCCGAGCACGGGCGCGCGCAGGGCGCGCGAGACGTCGCCGTCGGAGCGCGGCGAGGGGTCGAAGACCAGCCGGACCCAGGCGGCGAGCAGACCGAGGGCGAGACCGACGGCCGCGCCGAGCGCGAGCGACATGGGCAGGCCCGGGCCGTCGGGCCGGGTGGGCGGGACGGCCGCGCTGGTGACCCGGCCCGGGGTCATGTCGAGGGCGTCGAGCTTGGCGATGTTCCCGTTGAGCTGGCCGACCTTGCTCTGCAGGTCGGTCCGGGAGGAGTACGCGGCGTCGCGCGCGCTGCCCGCGGGCAGCTGGGAGATCTGCTTGATCAGGTCGTCGAGCTGTTTGGCGACCGGGTCGCGCTGGTCCTTGTAGCTCTTGACCATGGCGTCACGGGTGACGTCGAGGGCGTCGCGCCGCTTGAGCAGGTACGCCTCGGTCATCGCGTTGGCGCGCTTGGCGGACACCTCGGGGGAGCCGGAGGTGTAGGTGAAGCGCAGCACCATGGTCTGCGGCGGGTTGGTGACCTGGAGACCGGCGCGCAGCGCGGCGAGACCGGCATCGCCGACGCCGAGCTTCTTCGCGGCTTCGCTCGCGATGGAACTGCTGAGCGCGACCTGCCGTTCGGAGCCGATGTTGATCGCCTTGTCGGGGGCGATGCTCGGGTTGAACGGGTCGTCGGTGGGGGTGCGCAGGACCACGTCGGCGGTGGCGACGTAGGTGTCGGCCGTGGAGATGCCGAGGTACACACCGCCCAGCAGGCCGATCCCGATGCCCGCGCCGATCAGCCTGCGGTAGCGGGTCAGCTGGCGGAACTGGTCCCGGAGGAGGTCGGGTTCGTCCTCGGCCAGGGCCGCTGCCGGGCGGTTCGTCTCGATCACGGCCGGGGTCCCCCAAGTGCTTCGTCGATCAGTGCGTCGATGCGGGCGAGGCCCGCATCGCGGCTCAGGTGAGCCGCCACGTGGCGCGGACCGGCCGCGCCCAGCGCGTCCGCCCCCCGCGGGTCCTCGGCCAGTGCGCGTACGGCGTTCAGCAGCGCGCCCGGGTCCTCCGGGGTGACGAGCACCCCGGCGCCGGAACGTTCCACCTCCTGGGCGGTGCCGCCCGCCGCCGCCACCGAGGCGACGACCGGCCGGCCGGCCGCGAAGTAGGAGGTGAGTTTGGAGGGCACGCTCATGTCGAGGACGGCCGCGTGCTGCGTGACCGCCAGCACGTCCGCCGCCGCGAGGATATCGGGGAACTCCCCGTCGGCGGCAGGGGGGATGATGTCCAGGTTCGGCACGTCCGTCGACAGGTCGGCCAGGGCGCCGCGCCGGCTGCCGTCGCCCATGAGGACGAAGCGGACGGCCGGGTCGAGCCGGGCCGCGCCGACGAGGACTTCGAGGCCCTGCTTGAGGCCCATGTTCCCGGAGTGCAGCACCACGGTCTGGCCGGGGGCCCAGCCCAGGTGGCGGCGGGTCTCGTCGCGCGGCTTGCTGGGGGCGGGCACGTGCGACCAGTTGGGGACCAGGCGGATCTTCGCCGGGTCGACGCCCATGCCCACGACCCGGTCCACGAAGGTCTCGTGGATGACGCCGACCAGGGTGGCCCGCTTGAGGACGTACGCCTCGGCGCGGGCGGCGATCACGGCCGCCTTGTCGCCGCCGCTGATCCCGCTCTGCGCGGCGGCGGCGCCCATCAGGTCCTGTACGACGGGGACGAACGGCACCTTCCAGCGCGCCGCGAGCCGTGCGGCGAGCACCCCGCCCGCCAGGCTGGGCATTTGGGCGAGGACCGCGTCCGGCTTCGGCATCCGGGGCGGGGCCACGGCGCCGTGCAGCAGAATCGATCCTTCAAACAGGGCCCGCTTCACGGCGGTCTGACGCGACGGCACGGTGTGCGCGCGCCGGTGCACGGTCACCCCCGCACGCTCCTCGGTGCGCCGCAGCGCCCCCTTGTACTCCGGTTCGAGAGACCAGGAAGGGTAGTGGGGCATGCCCGCGAAGACATGGGTATCGTGACCGGTATTCGCCCAGTGTTCCGCGATTTGTGTGGCGTACGGGCCAATCCCCGCGTGCTCGGGAGCGTAATTCGTGGAAACCAGCAGCAGGCGCCGGTGACCGGATATGGACACTGAAACGTCCCCTTCCCCCCAGGTCGATGCGCTGCACACCCTAATCGTTCACCCGCACGGCTCGGTACGTGCACGCTATGGTCTGCTAATCCGCCGCGCCGGGGGGCGCGGCCTCTGGGGGGTAACAGATGACGCAGCAGGACATGTCCGGACCGGGCGTGCCCGCACGCAGGCCGTATCGGGTCGGCTATGCGCCGGGCGCCTACGACCTGTTCCACATCGGGCACCTCAACATCCTCCGGCACGCCCGTAGTCAGTGCGACTACCTGGTGGCCGGAGTGGTCTCCGACGAGATGGCGGAACTGGCCAAGGGGCGCCGCCCGATGATTCCGCTCGTCGAGCGGCTGGAAATCGTCCGCAGCGTGAAGTACGTCGACGCCGCTTTCGTCGAGACCGTTCCCGACAAGGTGGAGACCTGGAAGCAGGTCCGGTTCGACGTCATCTTCAAGGGCGACGACTGGCGGGGCACGCCCAAGGGCCTGCGCCTGGAACAGGACTTCGCCGCCGTCGGGGTCGACGTCGTCTACTTCCCCTACACCGTGCACACGTCCAGCACCCAGCTGCGCCGGGCCCTGGACGCGCTCGCCGCACCCGCGGGCGCCCCGGTCAGCGTGGAACTGCGCTGAGTTCGCGGAACCACTTCGCGAGGAACGCCAGCAGGAACAGCGCGGCCACCGCGCCGAGACCCGCGTAGGCCCACCGGAACAGCTCCCCGCCGCCCAGCAGCAGGAACACCAGGCAGAACACCCCGTAGTCCACCGGCAGCAGCGCGATCGCGCGCACGGTGGAGGGCGCGGCGGCGGGGCTCCCCGGAGCGGGCCCGGGCTTGAGCTTCTCGGTCAGCAGCCCGCCGAAGAAGGTCACCACCGCCGCGAACTGGAAGCCCAGCGGCACCAGCAGCCAGCCGTCCCCGGTGGTCCCGTAGGCCTCGGGGAAGCGGTGGAAGGCGATCAGCACGCAGGTGTGCAGCGCCGTCAGCTTCGCGCAGTCCACGACGTGGTCGAGCCATTCGCCCGCCGCGCTGCCACCGCCCCGCAGCCGGGCGAGCTGCCCGTCCGCCGAGTCGAAGGCGAAGCCGACGGCGAGCGCCGCCCACACCGCGATGCCGAGCGCCCACGAGGGCCCGCTCAGCGCCACGGCGGCCACGGCGGCGAAGCTGAAGGCGGCGCTGACCAGCGTCACCTGATTCGGGCTCAGCCCGAGCGCGTACGAGCCGGCGGCCAGGAACCGCCCGGCCGGCCGGTTCACGAAGCGCGAGTACAGCGACACCCCCTTCGCCGACTTCTGCGCCCCGCGCAACTCGCGTAGCGCGGCCTTGACACTCGCCATCCGCACAGCCCCTTCGACGACCCCGTTGGCACGCGTGTCCAGGCGCACGCGTGTACGACGGCACATCATCGCAGGGCCGCGGGCCCGGGAGACGACCTCAGGCGACCTCAGGCCACCACCCGCAGCAGCACCACCGACCGCGCCGGGACCGTCATCGTCCGCCCGCCCCGGTACCGCACCCCGGGCGCCGCCTCCTGGTCCTCCCGCGAGGTGTCCAGCACCACCTCGTACTCCGCCGCCCACGGCGCCCCCGGCAGCGCCCATGCCACCGGCCGGTCCCCGGCGTGCAGCAGCGCGAGGAAGCTGTCGTCCGTCACCGGACGGCCCCGCTCGTCCCGCCCGGGGATGTCACGGCCCGACAGGTACAGCCCCAGCGCGGCCGCGGGCGCGTACCAGTCCTGCTCGGTCATCTCCGCGCCGCCCGGGGTGAACCACGCCAGGTCCCGCAGCCCGTCCGCGCCCTCGGCCCGCCCCGAGAAGAACGCCCGCCGCCGCAGCACCGGATGCGCCTGGCGCAGCCGCACCAGCCGGGCGGTCAGCGCGAACAGTTCCCGCCAGGCAGGGTCCTCCAGCAACGACCAGTCCACCCACCCCGTCTCGTTGTCCTGGCAGTACGCGTTGTTGTTGCCGCCCTGGGTCCGGCCGAACTCGTCGCCCGCCACCAGCATCGGCACCCCCGTCGACAGCAGCAGCGTGGTCAGCAGGTTGCGCAGCTGGCGCCGCCGCAGCGCCGCGATCCGCGGATCCGTGCCCTCGGGCGGGTCCCCCTCCACCCCGCCGTTCCACGACCGGTTGTCATTGGTCCCGTCCCGGCCCGCCTCGCCGTTCGCCTCGTTGTGCTTGCGCTCGTAGGAGACCAGGTCGCGCAGGGTGAAACCGTCGTGCGCGGTCACGAAGTTCACCGAGGCGTACGGGCGCCGCCCGCCCCACGCGTACAGGTCGCTGGACCCCGACAGCCGGTACCCCAGGTCCCGTACGTCGGGCAGCGCGCCCCGCCAGAAATCGCGGACCGCGTCCCGGTACCGGTCGTTCCACTCGGTCCACAGCGGCGGGAAGGCGCCCACCTGGTAGCCCCCCGAGCCCACGTCCCACGGCTCCGCGATCAGCTTCACCCGCCGCAGCACCGGATCCTGCGCGATCACCGCGAGGAACGGCGAGAGCATGTCCACGTCGTGCATGGAGCGGGCCAGCGCCGCCGCCAGGTCGAAGCGGAAGCCGTCCACCCCCATCTCCGTCACCCAGTACCGCAGCGAGTCGGTGATCAGCCGCAGCACGTGCGGGCGCCCGGCGTGCAGGGTGTTGCCGCAGCCGGTGTAGTCGGCGTAGCGCCGCTGGTCGTTCTGCAGCCGGTAGTAGCCCCGGTTGTCGATCCCGCGCAGCGAGAGGGTCGGACCCAGCTCGCCCGCCTCCGCGGTGTGGTTGTAGACCACGTCGAGGATCACCTCGATCCCCGCCGCGTGCAGCGCATTCACCATCCGCTTGAACTCGCCGACCTGCTGCCCGGCCGTGCCGGAGGCGGAGTACCCGGCGTGCGGGGCGAAGTAGCCGACCGAGTTGTAGCCCCAGTAGTTGCGCAGCCCGCGGCGCAGCAGGTGGTCCTCGTGCGCGAACTGGTGCACCGGCAGCAGCTCCACCGCCGTCACCCCGAGCCGCTTCAGGTGCTCCAGCGCCGCCGGATGGGCCAGCCCCGCGTAGGTGCCGCGCAGTTCCTCGGGGATCCCCGGGTGGCGCATGGTGAACCCGCGCACGTGCAGCTCGTAGATGACGGAGTCCGCCCACGGGGTCTTGGGCCGCACGTCGTCCGCCCAGTCGTCGTCATCGTGGACGACCACCCCCTTCGGCACGAAGGGCGCCGAGTCCCGGTCGTCGCGCACGGTGTCCGCGATGTACTGCTGCGGCCAGTCCCGGACGTGCCCGTACACCTCCGGCGGCAGCGTGAAGTCGCCGTCCACGGCCCGGGCGTACGGATCCAGCAGCAGCTTCGCCGGGTTGTACCGCGCGCCCGTCCACGGGTCCCACCGGCCGTGCACCCGGAAGCCGTACCGCTGCCCCGGGCGTACGCCCGGCACGAAACCGTGCCAGATCTCGTGCGTCAACTCCGCCAGCGTGCACCGGGTCTCGGCGCCGCCCTCCTCGAACAGGCACAGCTCCACCGACTCCGCGCCCTGTGCCCAGAGCGCGAAGTTGGTGCCCTCGACCCCGTCGGGGCCGGCCCGGTAGCGGGCTCCCAGGGGGTGCGAGGAGCCCGGCCACACGGCGGGACCCGGCGGCGCGGAGGTCCGTACCGGACCCGCGACCGCACTGCTCACCTGCTCGTCGGCCTGGCTCCTGACCTGGTCCTTGACCTGGCCGTTGACCCGGCCGTCGGGAAGTCCGCCCACCCGGCCGTCCGGCCGCCCGTCGGTCCTGTCCGGGGCGTGCGGAACGGATTCCACCGCCTCGTCCTCGGCTGCGCTCGTCACTGCCCGCCTCCACGGCTCCTGGGTACCTGCGGGGGAGGGAAGGGGGCCCCGGCGTCCCTGCCAGGGCCCGCCCCCGTCCGGTCCTTCCCACTGTTCTGCCCGGAACCTGGGCCGCACTCACGTTTCCCCTGGACGGCGCGGTCGTTGGACGCACCGTGAGACTTGTGAAGAGGCGGGCACGGGCGGGCATGGCCGCCGTGGTGGCGTGGGCGGGCCTGATGGGCGGACCGGTCGGATGCACCGCGGGCGGCGGATCACCGGTGGAGATCCAGCTCCCCGGGAAAGCCCGGTCGCCCCAGGAGGCCATCCGGGTCACCCCGGAGGACAACGCCAAGGGCGTACCGGCCGAAGGGCCGCTGACCGTGCACGTGCCGGAGGGCCGCCTGGAGCGGGTCGTGGTCACCAAGGTGGAGGACGCGCAGGAGGAACAGGTACCCGGGTCGATCGACCCCGACGGCCTCAGCTGGCACCCCGACGCGGCGGCCGGACGGCTCTCGCTCGCCGCCAAGTACACGGTGGACGCCGTCGCCGTCGACGGCCACAACCGCCGCCAGGCGCGGCACACAAGCTTCACCACCTACGTCCCCGAGGAACGGTTCATCGGCTACTTCAAGCCCGAGAACCGCTCCACCGTCGGCACCGGCATGATCGTCTCCTTCAACTTCAACCTCCCCATCAAGAACCGCGCCGAGGTCGAACGGGCCATCACCATCACCTCCGACCCCGCCGTGGAGGTCACCGGGCACTGGTTCGGGAACGAGCGGATCGACTTCCGGCCCAAGGAGTACTGGAAGCCCGGCACCGAGGTCACCGTGGACATGAAGCTCCGTGACGTCGAGGGCGCGCCCGGCTCCTACGGGGTCCAGAGCAAGACCGTCCGCTTCACCGTCGGCCGCCGTCAGGTCTCCACCGTCGACGCGGCCGCCCACACCATGGAGGTCCGCCGCGACGGCCAGCTGCTCTCCACCATCCCGATCAGCGCCGGGGCGCCCAAACACACCACCTACAACGGCAAGATGGTGGTCAGCGAGATGTTCGACGTGACCCGGATGAACGGCCAGACCGTCGGCTTCGGCGGCGAGTACGACATCCCCGACGTTCCGCACGCCATGCGGCTCACCGCCTCCGGCACCTTCCTGCACGGGAACTACTGGGCCAGCCCCGACACCTTCGGCGCCACCAACACCAGCCACGGGTGCATCGGCCTGCGCGACAACAGGGGCGGCGGCTCGGACACCCCGGCGGGCTGGTTCTTCGACCGGTCGCTGGTCGGGGACGTCGTCGAGATCGTGAACTCCCAGGACAAGACCGTCGCCGCGGACAACGGGCTGAGCGGCTGGAACCTCTCCTGGCCGGACTGGGTCAAGGGCTCCGCACTCGGCTGAGGCTCCGCACTCGGCCGACGACGGCCCGATCGAGTGATTGTCGCACCGGAATGACCCGGTGAGGGGTGTCGTTCCGCCCGGCTCGCCGGAGCCTGCGGCCAGCCTGTCAGCGCACACAGCGCCGACAGCGGCAGGCAACGGACGGAGCGTCATGTCAGCAAGGAAGTGGACCCTCGGGCTCGCGATCGGGGCCGTACTGGCCACCGGGGCGCCCACCGCCCTGGCGGCGGGCCCCGGCGGCTCCGGCAGCTCCGGCGGCGCCGCGGGCGAGCGACCGGCGGCCGCCGCCGTGCGGGCACCGCTGCCGGGCGGACTCGGTCCCTGCGTACCGGGGGACTGCCCCGACCCGTACCCGCAGATCGGCTTCGACGGGATCCCCAAGGGCCGCGACAACGGCGTCAACATCTTCGTCGGCGGCGACTTCCAGGTCCGCGAGCGCGCCGCCGAGGCCGAGGGCCGGGTCGTCGTCCTCGGCACCTTCGACCAGGACAAGGTGGCCGGGGCCAGCAGCGCCTACAACATCGGCATCGTCGGCGCCGGCTCCCTGGTCCCCCCGCCGGTCGGCGCCGACTTCCTGACCACCGGCAAGGACGTGCACATCGCCGCCGGCGAGCGGCTGATCTCCGACGGCGGGGTGGTCCGGCACGCGGGCACCGCCCCCGGCCCCGGCACCGTCACCGGCCCCCTGGTCCACGACGCGAACGCCGCGGTCCCCTACACCCCGCTGCGCGACCGGCTCACCGCCGCCAGCACCTGCTACGCGCACCCCGGCGGCGCGCACCGCCCGGTGACCGGCACCGTCGTCAACGAGTTCGGCACCGTCACCTTCACCGGGGACAACGCCTCCCCGCTCCAGGTCTTCGAGGTGGACTCCGACCTGGTCGGGCGCAACAACGGGCAGGTCACCATCCGCTTCGCGCGGATCCCGGCGGGCGCCACCGTGCTGGTCAACGTCTACGGCACGACCCGCACCGTCAACATCTCCAACGGCACCATCAACGACACCGGCCCGGGCGCCGACCCGTGGAACGCGCTGCGCACCCGGCTGCTGTGGAACTTCCCGGACGCCACCACCCTCCACCTCAACGGCACCGGCCAGTTCCAGGGCAGCGTGCTGGTCGGCGCGCAGGCCTCCGGCACCTCGGTCACCCTGCCCGGCATGAACGGCCGCTTCTTCACCACCGGCAACCTCACCCACACCGGCATCCAGGGCGGGGGCGGCGGCCAGGAGTTCCACGCCTACCCCTTCAACGGCGACCTGCCGGACTGCGCGCCCCCGGTGGTCAGCGGCAAGACCTCCGTCCTGAAGCAGGACGCCGAGGGCAGGCCCCTGCCCGGCGCGGCCTTCGAGCTGTGGCACGAGACCAACGGCAGGACGGGCCCGCAGTTCACCGGCCCGGACGCCGACACCAAGGTCAAGGACTGCACGACCACGGCCACCGGGCTGTGCGACTTCACCGGCCCGCTGGGCACGTACTACTGGCGCGAGACCGCCCCGCCGACCGGGTACCTGCTGCCCGCGAACCCGGTCCACACGGTGCGGCTGACCGCGCAGAACGCGGAGGAAGGCGTCCGGGTCACGGCGGTCAACGAGAAGGAACCGGTCCCGCCCGGCACCGCCAAGGTGGTGCTGTGGAAGACCGACAAGGACTCCGGCGCACCGCTGCGCGGCGCGCACTTCGAGCTGTGGAAGGAGACCAACCACGTCCCGCGCCTGCAGACCACCGGCGGGCCGGGCACCGCTCCCGACACCAAGCTGCCCGGTGAGTGCGTGACCGACGCCCAGGGTAGCTGCACCGTCGAGCTGCCCGTCGGCGCCACGTACTACTGGCGCGAGACCGCGACCCCCGAGGGCTACGAGCGCCCCGCCGACCCGGTCACCGAGTTCGCCCTCGACGAGGGGGACGTCAAGGACGGCATCGTCGTCAACGTCCCGAACCAGAAGAAGCCCGACGACTTCACCGGCGCGATCAAGGTCGTCAAGCTGGACAAGAAGACCCAGCGGCCGCTGCGCGGCGCGGTGTTCGAGGTCTGGAAGGAGACCAACAACACCGAGGGCCTGCAGATGCGCGGCATCAACGCCGACGAGAAGGTCGCCGACGGCTGCGCCACCGACGGCAAGGGGATCTGTGAGTTCCCGCGGCTGCCCGAGGGCCACTACTACCTCGTGGAGACGGACGTCCCCGAGGGGTACGTGCTCCCGAAGAACCGGGTGACCGGACCGCTGCACCTGGACCCGAAGACCCCGAACCGGGTGTACGTCCAGCGGCTGACCAACGAGCGCGACCACGAGGGCAAGGGCACGGACGACGACCGGTCCCCGAGGGGCCCGCGCGGCTGACCCGACGCGACGGCGCGGTGTCTCCCGGGTGCGCCGGTGGGGTGACCTTGTCACCGCATCGGCGCACCCGCGCGCGCCGGGGACGCCGCGCGCGGCTTAGCTGACAGCGGCGGCCCGGTCGGCGGGCGCCGTTGTCAGGAGGCGGGCATGGCCACAGGCGCGATACGCGGAGCGGCCGCACTGGCCGCGGTACTGGCCCTGACCGGCCAGGCCCGGCCCCCGGGCCCGGAGCGGCCCCCGGACGGGCCGCGCGCCGCGGCCCCGGTCTCCCGGGCCGCGCCCGAGACCCCCTGTAACGCCGGGACCGGCCCCTACCAGCGCGAGCTGGAGGCGTACCTGCGCCGCCCGGTCGACGGAGTCCAGAGCGAGGCGGACTGCGTGGCCATCCGCGGCTTCCAGAGCGCCCAGGGCCTGCGCCCCGCCTGGGGCTACGCGAACCTCGGGACCTACCGCACGATGATCGCCGTACAGGCCCGCGCCAACCCCAACGCGCAGGGCCGCTGCCCGGTCCGCACGTACCGCGTCACCTGCGTGGACATGGACCGCCAGCTGCTGTGGGTCCAGCGCGACGCCAAGGTCGTCTTCGCGCCCGTCCCGATCCGTACCGGCCGCGACACATTGGAGACCCGGCCCGGCTGGCACGAGGTGTACTGGCGCGACGAGGACCACTACTCCGACCTGTACGACAACGCCCCCATGCCGTACTCCCAGTTCTTCGACGAGGGCCAGGCCATCCACGGCCACCGCGGGAACCTCTACAGCTACAGCGGGTCGGCCGGCTGCGTGAACCTGGCCGTCCCCGACGCGGCCCGGCTGTGGGACCTGCTGACCGAGGGCGACGCCGTCTATGTCTGGGGCACCAAGCCCGGAACCGACGACTGAGCCCCTGGCTCCGCTTCTGCCCCCGCCCCTGCCCGCAACCCCACCTCTTTCCCCTGTTCACAGGCTCTTGGGACGGAACGGTGACACATCCGTTTCCGTTCGTGATCCCGGCGTGTGATTCCATTTCGCCATGCGCGCGACTGTCCGCGCGCGGGGGACACGGGGGAGAACAAGAGTGAACCTGCAGCCGATTCGCGGCCGCTTCCGCACCGGGCTGCCCGCCCTGCTGCTCGGAGCGGCCCTGCTGCTCACCACCGGGTGCAGCGGCGCGGCCGACAACGGCGGAGCCGGCGGCGGGGACAACGGCAAGGGCGGCGGCGCCAAGGCCGCCAAGGCCGGTACCGAGGCGTCCCAGGCGATGGTCACCATAAAGCCGGACGACGGTGCCAAGGAGGTCGCGACGAGCGGCGTCCTGAAGATAACCAGCACCGGCGGCAAGCTCACCACGGTGACGGTCGCCGATACGAAGGGCAACGCGGTCGAGGGCAAGCTGGCCGCCGACGGCGCCACCTGGGAGCCCGCCCGCAACCTCGGCTCCGCCACCGAGTACAAGGTGCACGCGGTCGCCAAGGACGCCTCCGGGCGCGAGTCCGCGAAGGACATCACCTTCACGACGCTCACCCCCACCAACACGTTCGTCGGCCACTACATCCCCGAGGACGGCGACACCGTCGGCGTGGGCATGCCGGTCTCGATCAACTTCAGCCGCGGGATCACCAATCCGGAGGCCGTGGAGAAGGCCATCATCGTGACCGCCGAGCCGTCGGTCCCGGTCGAGGGCCACTGGTTCGGCAACGACCGGCTCGACTTCCGCCCCGAGAAGTACTGGGCTGCTGGCACCAAGGTCACCGTGAAGATCGCCCTGGACGGCGTCGAGGGCCGCCCCGGCGTCTACGGCAAGCAGACCCGCACCGTCACCTTCAAGGTCGGCCGCTCCCAGGTCACCACCGTCGACGCGAGCGCGCACCAGATGCAGGTGGTCCGCGACAACGCCGTCCTGAGGGACATCCCGATCACCGCGGGCGCCCCGGCGACGACCACGTACAACGGACAGATGGTCATCAGCGAGAAGTACAAGGTGACGCGCATGAACGGCGCCACCGTCGGCTTCGGCGGCGAGTACGACATCTCCGACGTCCCGCACGCGATGCGGCTGTCGAACTCCGGCACCTTCGTGCACGGCAACTACTGGGCGTCCGACGACACCTTCGGCTCGGACAACGTCAGCCACGGCTGCGTCGGCCTGAAGGACGCCCGCGGCGCGGGCGACGACGACCAGCCCGCCGCCTGGTTCTACAACGAGTCGCTGATCGGCGACGTGGTCATCGTGAAGAACTCGAAGGACAAGCAGATCGCCCCGGACAACGGCCTCAACGGCTGGAACATGGACTGGGCGGAGTGGATCAAGTAGCGCGCAGGCGCACTCGTACGTAGTCCAGGTGGCCCGGTGCTGTGACCCACAGCACCGGGCCACTCGTGGTTAACCCCCGCTAACCTTCCCCGTATGACCATCACTCTCGAAGTCTCGGCAGGCGTCGGTACCATCCGCCTGGACCGTCCGCCCATGAACGCCCTGGACATCGCCACCCAGGACCGCCTGCGCGAGCTGGCGACCGAGGCGACGGACCGCTCCGACGTCCGCGCGGTGATCCTCTACGGCGGCGAGAAGGTGTTCGCGGCGGGCGCGGACATCAAGGAGATGCAGGTGATGGACCACGCGGCGATGATCGCCCGGTCCCGCGGCCTGCAGGACGCCTTCACCGCCGTCGCGCGGATCCCCAAGCCCGTGGTCGCGGCCGTCACCGGCTACGCGCTGGGCGGCGGCTGCGAACTGGCGCTGTGCGCGGACTACCGGATCGCCGCCGACAACGCCAAGCTCGGCCAGCCCGAGATCCTGCTCGGCCTGATCCCGGGCGCGGGCGGCACCCAGCGGCTGTCCCGGCTGATCGGTCCGTCCAAGGCGAAGGACCTGATCTTCACCGGCCGGATGGTGAAGGCCGAAGAGGCCCTGGCCCTGGGCCTGGTGGACCGGGTGGTGCCCGCCGCCGAGGTGTACGAGCAGGCGCACGCCTGGGCCGCGAAGCTCGCGCAGGGTCCGGCGATCGCCCTGCGCGCCGCCAAGGAGTGCGTGGACGCGGGTCTGGAGGCGGACATCGACACCGGGCTCGCCATCGAACGCAACTGGTTCGCGGGCCTGTTCGCGACCGAGGACCGCGAGCGCGGCATGCGCAGCTTCGTCGAGGAGGGCCCGGGCAAGGCCAAGTTCCTCTGAGTGCAGGGGCGTCGGCGCGGCGTCCTCCCTGCGGGTGGATTAGCCAGGCCTTAAGGGAACCTTAAGAGCGTGTGGAGATCCACTGTGGGTGATGATCTCGCAGCGGTGAGTCATCGCAGGTGGAGGGGGTGTGGCGGCCCTCCGATTGCCTTCGGCATATGACGGGACGCCTCCCGGAATGAAGCATTCCGAGGGGGCGTTTTCGCGCGGAACCACTCCGGGAGGCGGCCCGGCCCTTCATGATGGGTGCATGGCGGGCCTGGAGGGTGTGGAACAGCCGCGGCAGCGCAGCAGCGCTTCCGCCGTACGGTCGACGGCGGCTCTTGAGGACGAACAGGGCCTCAAAGCCGTGGAGTTGTACGGCAGCCCGGCCGACGGGGAGGTGACCCTGCCGTCGCTCCCCGAGTCAGCGGCCATCGCCCGCAGGCTCACCCAGTGCGTGGCTGCCCGGCATTGGGGACTGTCCCCGTTGACCGCCGAGCACGCCGTCCTGCTCGTCTCGGAACTCGTCGGCAACGCGGTCCGGCACACCGGGGCCCGTTCCTTCGGGCTGCGGATGCTGCGCCGTCGCGGCTGGATCCGGATCGAGGTGCGCGACCCCTCGCGCGGGCTGCCCTGTCTGATGCCGGTCCACGAGATGGACACCACGGGCCGCGGGCTGTTCCTGGTCGACAAGCTTTCGGACCGCTGGGGTGCGGACCTCTTACCCAGGGGCAAGACCACCTGGTTCGAGATGAGGGTCTCCGACCGCTGACACGGCGCCCGGCCCGGGAACGCAGAAGCCCCCTGTCGCCGTCGTGCGGCGCCTCGGGGGCTTCATGGGTGAGCCGAGGATCGAAGGGGGTGTGATCCTCGGCTGTGACTTCGCTCGGGTCAAGGGGGAAGTCGTGGTTCCGACTATGGCAGATGAGGGCCCGAACGCCAAAAGTCCCAAGTCGGACATAAGTGTGCATATCCTAAGACTTTCCACCTAAATCCTAGGTGAGGTGGGCCACTCGCCTCGCAATCAGTGAATAGATATTGAACGCCATGCGTAAATCGTTGATCAGATAGTGGACAGACGGCTCTCCGGGTCCCTCTGACCAACGTCCCGAGTTGGGTCAATCGTTACCTTCAGGGCCAACCACCCCTTAAATGGGCAGGTGCTCTGTTATCCAGACCGTCGTACGGCCCTGCGCGCCGGAGCGGCGGTCGCCGCCGGGGCCCTCACCGCCGCCTGCGGGACGGGCCGCTCCGCCGCTCCGCCCGCGGCCCCGCCCCCCGCCACCCGGCGGGCCGCCGCGCCCGCCGCGGCACCCGCCCCCCGCCGCTTCGCCGGACAGCCCGTCGAGATCGGCCACGGGGCCCGGGACAGCCCCAAGGTGGCGCTCACCTTCCACGGGAACGGGGATCCCGCCATCGCCCGCGCGGTCCTCGCCGAGGCGGAGAAGGCCGGGGCGCGGGTGACCGTACTCGCCATCGGCACCTGGCTCGACGCCCACCCGGACATGGCCCGACGGATCCTGGACGGAGGCCACGAGCTCGGCAACCACACCCAGCGCCACCTCGCGATCAACACCCTGCCCGAGGCGGAGGCCCTCGCCGAGATCACCGGGTGCGCGGAGCGCCTCAAGCGGCTCACCGGGTCCATCGGCACCTGGTTCCGCCCCTCCCAGACCCAGTACGCCAGCCCCCTGGTGCGCACCCTGGCCCAGCGGGCGGGCTACCCGCACGTCCTCTCGTACGACGTGGACTCCCTCGACTTCACCTCACCCGGCGCCGCGGCCGTCATCCGCAACGTCACCGGGCCGATCCTCGGCGGATCGGTGGTGAGCCTGCACTTCGGCTACGCGGACACGGTCGACGCGATGCCGCCCCTCCTCGAAGACCTCGCGCGCCGCAAACTGCGCGCGGTGACCACCACGGAGCTGCTGACCTCATGACGACCAACCGCCTTCCCCGGAAGGCCACCGTGCTGCTCGCCGGACTGGTCCTCGCCGCCCTCGCAGGCTGCGGAGCGGCCGACAAGGGCAAGCCCGAGGCGCTCGGCTCCGACGGCCCCGCCCGGCCCGTGAAGGCCGTCCCGGCCGCTCCGCCGGGGCTGGCGGGCATGCCACCCCTGCTCGCGCCCGACGACGTGTACGCGGCCGACCGGCCGAACCAGCTCTCGCCCGTGGTCAAGAACTTCCCGTCCCGGATCTACGTGCCGAACACCGGCTCCAACACGGTGTCCGTCATCGACCCGGCGACGTACAAGGTGGTCGAGACCATCCCGGTCGGCGTCCAGCCGCAGCACGTCGTGCCCTCCTGGGACATGAAGACCCTGTGGGTGAACAACAACCGCGGGCACACGCTCACCCCGATCAACCCCGCCACCGGAGAAGCGGGCCCGCCCGTCGAGGTGCACGACCCCTACAACCTCTACTTCACGCCGAACGGCAAGTACGCGATCGTCATGGCCTCCATGGACAAGGAGCTGGTCTTCCGCGATCCGCACACCATGGACCGCGTCAAAACCGTCCCCGTGACCTGCTTCGGCGTCAATCACGCGGACTTCTCCGCGGACGGCCGGTACTTCATCGTCTCCTGCGAGTTCTCCGGTGAACTCCTCAAGGTCGACACCGAGAAGATGGAGGTCATCGGGCAGCAGAAACTGCCATTCGAGGGCGCGATGCCGCAGGACGTCAAGGTCTCCCCGGACGGAAAGACCTTCTACGTCGCGGACATGATGGCGCACGGCATGTGGGTGCTCAGCGGGGACGCCTTCGACACCCCCAAGCTGCTCCCCACCGGAAAGGGCTGCCACGGCCTGTACGTGAGCCGTGACTCCCGGGAGATGTACATCTCCAACCGGGGCGAAGGCAGCATCTCGGTCTTCGACTTCAAGCAGAACCGGCTCACCAAGAAGTGGGACCTGCCCGACGGCGGCAGCCCCGACATGGGCGGCGTCTCCGCCGACGGCAAGGTGCTGTGGCTCTCGGGCCGCTACAACTCCGAGGTCTACGCGATCGACACGGCCAGCGGCAAGGAACTCGCCAAGATCCCCGTGGGCAACGGACCGCACGGCCTCGCCGTCTACCCGCAGCCCGGCCGCTACTCGCTCGGCCACACCGGCATCTTCCGCTGATACGGGTGCGCGCGAGGTGATGTGACGGTGCCCCGGGGGTCCGCCGACCCCCGGGGCACCGCCCCGCGCGGTGGCGCTACCAGGCGACCGGGAGCCGCTCCGGAAGCCGCTTGATGAAGCCCGTGCGCCACACCAGGTTCTCGGCCGGCACCGCGAGCCGCAGCTCCGGCAGCCGGTCGACCAGCACGGACAGCGCGATCTCGGCGTGCGCGCGGCCCAGCGCCGACGCCGGGCAGAAGTGCCGCCCCGCGCCGAACGCCAGGTTGGCGTTCGGGGCGGGGCGCTCCAGGTCCAGCTCGTCCGGGCGCTCGAAGGCCGCCGGGTCGAAGTTCGCCCCTTCGAGGAGCACGAGGACCAGCTCGCCCTCCTTCACCAGCACGTCCCCGACCTGGATGTCCGCCATCGCGATCCGCGGCAGGCCGTCACCGACGGACAGGTTCCAGCGCAGCAGCTCGTCGACGGCCTTGCCCATGCGCTCCGGGTGGGCGCGCAGGTACCCGATCAGCTCGGGCTTCTGGAGCAGCGCGAGGACCGCGAGCACCAGGAACGCCGAGGTGGAGACCGCGCCCGCGCCGAAGAGCGAGACGGCGACCGTCGCGAACATGTCGTCGGTCAGGTGCGCCGACTCGGGGTCGGCCTCCTTCAGCTCCGCGAACTTTCCGAGCAGCCCCGTACGCTCCTCGGCGGGCAGCGCCAGCTGTGCCCGCAGCGCGTCGGAGAAGTACCCGACGTCCTTGTACCAGTTGAGGGACGAGTCGGCGAAGGGTTCGCGCGCGGTCATGAACGCGACGTCCAGCCCCGACATCAGCCGCCGCCAGTCCTCGAAGGGCACGCCCAGCACCTGGCAGTGCAGCGCCGCCGAGAAGGGGTCGGCGAACCCCGCCCGGAGGTCCGCCGGACCGCCCTCGGCGACGAGCCGGTCGATCAGCTCGCCGGCCTTGGCGGCCAGCCAGTCCTGGAGCCCCTTCTGGCGCGGGTTGAGCGCCTTCATCACGGCGTTGCGAAGCCCGGCGCTGTTGATGTTGCCCATGTTGTTGACGACCTCGGGGGGGATCGTCAACGCGTACTGGCGGGGGACCCCGGCGTTCGCGGTGTCCTTGAGGCTGAAGCGCTCGTCCTCCAGCACCTGCTTGGCCAGCGCGTAGCTGCTCACCAGCCAGGCCGGGTCGCCCGTGAGGGTACGGACCCGGGCGACCGGGGCCTTCTCGCGCAGCCAGGTGCACTCCTCGGGCAGCACGTCGCCGCGCCGGGAGAGGGGGAAGTCGAGGAGGGGCTCCCCGCCCTCCCGGGCGCCCTCCCGGCCTTCCTTGCCCTCAAGCTGCTCGACGCTCATCGACGGTCCTTTCGGCTGGTGCGGTGTTCGTGTTCGTGTTCGTCTGTGCGACGGCCTCGGGCCGGACGACGGCGTACGCCTGGTTGCGGGTCGCGCGCAGGCCCCCGCCGCGTGCGTAGAGGACATCGGTCAGCGGCATCTTGACGTGGTAGGCCGCGACGGAGGACGGCACTCCGAGAATGCTCGGGGTGTCGAGGAAGAACGGCAGTTCCGCGGCCATGTAGTCGAAACAGACCCGCAGCTGCTCGTCGGTGATGGATTCGCCTTCGGCGAGCTTGGATCCCACGAAGTGGAGTGCCATTTCCTCGCACCCCTTGCGGAATTCATCGTCTGTTTCCAGAAAGTGCAGCACGCGTCGGTGCAGCAGCTCGTAGACCGGGTTGCCCTGGAATTCGGAGAGTGCCCTCACCCGGATCTCGGCGTCCTGGGGCCCTGATTCCCCGACGCCTTTCAAGATCCGCCGCCGGACCGCTTTGATCTCCTTCGTGGCACGCTTCTCCGCGTGCTCCTGGGTGTAACCGAACGCGGCGAACATCCGGTCCACGTGGAGGTCTGCGTACACGAAGTCGACCTGTGCGAAGCGGGTCGTGGCCCACTGGGAGAGGCTGGTGATGCGCTCGGCGGTGAAGTAACTGTTACCAGGACTCACGCCAATGAGCACATGGTCGCCGTCTTCCCAGATGTGGCGGCAGGCACGGGTGAAGGGCAGAACTTCGAATGATGCGTCAACTGTGATCGTCACCTGTGTGTGATCGCCCTTGTTGCCGCTTGTCCCTGGGAGCCCTGCGCTCCTGGTGTGGCGGCAATGTCGGTACGTTATGCCGTGATCCCGGAGCGTGACAAGTGGGGGTCCGATTTGTTGGCTGGAATTGTTGCTTCCGCCTTACTCCGGGGTAATCGCATTTCTATCGACCGCTCGATCGGGCCCCCCGGCGGGAGACCGCTCCCGGGGCCGCTACCCTGAGCCGGTCAACAAGCACCAAGAAGGGGTGGACCCATGGCGGACATCGAGAGCGCGCGCGAGACGTTCGGCCGCTTCGACGCGGACGGCGACGGATTCGTCACGGCCGACGAGTACAGCGCGGCCATGAAGGCGATGGGCGACGCGTACGTCACCGGAGCGGTCGCCGACGCGATCATCGCGAGCAAGGACGCCAACGGCGACGGTCGCATGAGCTTCGACGAGTTCTGGGCCTCCCTGAACAAGTAGTCCCGGACGAGCCGTCCCGGACCGAGCGGTCCCGCACGCGCCTGCGCCCCCTGCCGGGGCCCAGGCGCGTCAGCCGCCCGCCCGCTCCTCCAGCCGCTCGACCTCGGCCACGGCCTCCTCCAGCCAGCGCAGCCAGAACGTCTCCAGACCGAGCCCGCCGTGCAGCACGAGCCGCCGCAGCCGGTCCTCGTCGGAGTCCCGGCCCGGCGGGAAGTCCCGCTCCTCGATGGCCTCGTACTCCGCCAACTGCGCCCGGTGCAGCTCCAGATGGCGCCGCAGCTCCGGCCCCAGCCCGCGCACCCCGACGACCCCGGCCGCCCGGACGCGCAGCAGCAGCGGATCCCGGACGGGCCTGGGATCCTGGCTCTCCCCGACCCAGCGCGCCAGTTCGGCGCTCCCGGCGGGCAGGACCTCGTACTCCTTGCGCTGTCCCCGTACGGGCTGCTCGCCGGGCAGCGCCCGGATCAGCCCGCCCTCCTCCAGCCGCCCCAGCTCGCGGTAGATCTGCTGGTGCGTGGCCGACCAGAAGTACCCGATCGACCTGTCGAACCGCCGCGTCAGCTCCAGCCCCGACGAGGGCTTCTCCAGCAGCGCGGTGAGGATGGCATGCGGCAGCGACATGCGGCCATCCTAGATACGCCCCGCGGGCGCCGCCGCGCCCCCGCGGGCCGCGGTCACCGCCAGGCGGCCAGGGCTTCCGGGGTCTTCGGACCCGGGGCGTCCGGCGGGAGCAGGGCGTGGGCGCGCAGGACGGCCGTCACCGCGGGGGACCAGGCCGCGCGCAGGCCCGCCGAGGCGAGCAGCGCGGGGTCCGCGAGGAGGGTCTGCGCCGGGCCGAGGCGGATGCCGTCGGGGGTCAGGACCGCCGCGTCGTCGGCCCACCGTACGGCGAGGTCCACGTCGTGCGTGGCCATCACCACCGTGGTCCCGGCGGCGCGCAGGCCCGCCAGGACGTCCAGGAGCCGTTCCTGGCCGTCGGGGTCGAGGCCGGCCGTCGGCTCGTCCAGGATCAGCACCCGGGGCGCCATCGCCACGGCTCCCGCGATCGCGGCCCGCTTGCGCTGGCCGTAGGACAGCAGGTGCGTCGGCCGGTCCCGCAGGGCGGTGATGTCCAGGGCGGTCAGCGCCGCGTCGACCCGGGCCCGTACCTCCCCGGTGGTCAGGCCCAGGTTCATCGGGCCGAAGGACACGTCCTGTTCCACGGAGGCCGCGAAGAGCTGGTCGTCGGGATCCTGGACCACCAGCTGTACGGCCCCGCGCAGCCGGGTCAGTCCGGCCCGGTCGTACTTCACCACCGCCCCGTCGAGGCGCAGTTCGCCGGTGTCGGGCCGCAGGCCGCCGCTGAGGAGGCGCATCAGCGTGGTCTTGCCGCTGCCGTTGCGGCCCAGCAGGGCCAGGGACCGGCCCGGGGCGATCCCGAAGTCCACCCCGGACAGGACGGCGGGGCCGTCCTCGTAGGCGTAGCCCGCGCCCGCCAGCCGGACGAGCGGTTCCACCGGTGCGTTCACAGCGCGAACTCCTTCAGGGTGAGGGTGGCGGCGGTCAGCGCGGCCAGCAGGGCGCCCGACGCGGCCAGGAACCGCCAGGACAGGGTGGACCGCGGTACGAGCACCCGCAGCGTGCCGTCGTAGCCGCGCCCCGCCAGCCCGCTCTGGAGCCGGGACGCGCGGTCGAAGGCGCGGACGAAGGCGGTCGCGGCCAGACCCGCCACGGAGCGCCACGCCGCCGCCCGGCTGGTGTGGCCCAGCCGGGCCGCCTGCGCGCGGCGGATCTTCGCCAGGGAGTCCAGCAGCAGGAACCCGATCCGGTACATGACCAGCGCCACGTCCACGACGGGCGCCGGCACCCCCGCCCGCACCAGCCGCGGCAGGACGTCCGAGACGGGGGTGGTGAAGGCGAACAGCAGCACGCCGAGCGAGGCGGCCGAGGTGCGCAGCAGCAGCTCCGCCGCGTGCCGGGGGCCGTCGGGGGCCAGGGACACCAGCCCCGCCGGGCCGCCCACCGCGAAGAGCAGCGGCGCCGCCCCGGTGAAGCAGAAGCCGAGCGGGAGCCGGAACGCCCGCCACAGCTGCCGCCCGGCCACCCCGGCCGGGCCCAGCAGCACGGCGAGGGTCGCCGCCGCCACCAGCGGCCCGCCGGGCCAGGGCGGCAGGCAGACCGCGGTGACGGTCAGGCCGAGCCCCAGCAGGGCCTTCTCCAGGGGGTGTCGGCGGCGCCAGCGGCTGCTGTGCGCCGCGGCGTCGATGGGCAGCACCGCTCACGCGCCCCGGGCGGGCCGGTCGGCGTCCGCCGTGTCCGTGGCTCCCGCCGCCAGGGCCTCGCCCTGCCGGCGCCCGCGCCGCACCCCGAAGTAGTAGGCGAGGACGCCCGCGCCGAGCGCCGCCTGGAGGGCGAAGAGCGCGGACTCGATCTCCCCTGACGGGGGCTCGTACAGCGGGGAGAACCACGGCTCGTAGTCCGGCTTCAGCTCGGTGATCGCCGTCTCCGCCTGCGCGTCGGCTCCCGTGAACGGCTCCTCCTTGCCCTCGCCGAGGCCGAGTGCGACCGGCAGGACCGCCAGCGCCGCCACCAGGAGCAGCAGCAGGGTGTTGATCTTCGCGTTCCTGGTCATCGGACCTCCGCCTCCCGCTTCCCGGCCGTACGGGCGCCGGTCAGCCGGGCCACGCCGAGGCGCACCAGGTCGGACTTGCTCGACTGCATCAGCAGCCGCATCACGAGCACCGTGAGCAGGCCCTCGCTCACGGCGAGGGGGATCTGGGTGACGGCGAAGATCCCGCCGAACTTCACGAGCGAGCCCACGAAGCCGGACGCCGGGTCCGGGAAGGCCAGCGCGAGCTGCACGCTGGTCACGCAGTAGGTGATCAGGTCGGCGAAGAACGCGCCGAAGAAGACCGAGACCATCAGGGGCGCGCCGAACCGCTTCAGCAGCCGGTAGGCGGCGTACCCGGCCCAGGGCCCCGCGATCGCCATCGAGAAGACGTTCGCGCCGAGCGTGGTCAGCCCGCCGTGGGCCAGCAGCAGGGCCTGGAACAGCAGGGTGATCGTGCCCAGTACCGCCATGACCGGCGGCCGGAACAGGATCGCGCCCAGCCCCGTCCCGGTGGGGTGCGAGCAACTGCCCGTCACCGAGGGGATCTTCAGGGCGGACAGGACGAAGGTGAACGCTCCGGACGCCCCGAGCAGCAGGGTGCTCTCCGGATGGGCCTTGACCTCACGGGTCAGGGCGCGCACTCCGTGCAGGACGAAGGGGGCGGACGCGACGCCCCAGGCGGCCGCGTGCAAGGGGGGCAGGAACCCCTCGGCTATGTGCATGTGTAGGGAGACCTCTCCAGCACCTCGTGGATGGAACAACGCACCCCGGTCGGTCTCCTGGCTCACGGGTGCTGATGCCCTGGCGCCGCCTTCCCGGCCCGTGCGGTCTCCCGTCCGGCCCAGTGGCTTCCCGCAGGAGTGGCGCCGGACTTCCCGATCACAGTGGCGAGGGCCGCACCGGTTTCGCACCGGTTTCCCGTACACCAAGGCCTGTTGACCCTACCTGACCAGGCGCGACGACGGCGGGACCGGGCGCGGCCGCCCGGTCCCGCCGTCGTCGTTCGCTGCCTGAGTGCCCGTCAGCAGGTGTTCGGGTGCGCGATGTCGACCACATAGCGCTCCGGGCTGTGGAGCGTGGACGTCGTGAACTGCGGGGCGGTGTCGAAGGCCGCTCCGAAGCTGACGTACCCCTCGAAGTCGCCGGTGAAGGCGAGGCCCTTGAGCTTGGAGAGGTAGATCTTCTGCAGCCTGGGGCCGGTGTAGACGGAGTTCCCGGCCTCGTCGTGCGCGGCGGCCGGGTGCAGCCGGATCTCCAGGAAGTACGACCCGGCGAGCGGGACCGGCTTGCCTGAGCCGTCGTAGACCAGCTCGGAGACGGGAGTGACGGTGACCCCGGGGACGGAGCCCTGGAGGTCGATGACGATCCGGTCGTAGGTGCAGTGCCCGCCCCAGCGGGCATTGGTCACGAGCGGCGTCGCCGTGGCGGATGCCGAGGCCGGTACGGCGAGGCCGAATCCGGCGGTGAGCAGGACCCCCGCGGTGACGGCCGCCAGCCGCCGGCGGTGGTGGACGGAGTCGCGGACGGAGCGTATGAGGTGGCGGAGCATGACGTCCCCCGATTCTTCGGATGCCGGGGACAGTAGTGGCACCTTGGAAGACACGCCATACGGCCTGACGGTTGCACGCGCCGGGGCCCGGTCCGCGTCGGCGGACCGGGCCCCGGAACGTGCGGGCGCGCTTACGGAGTCAGGTCAGCACTCGATGACGTTGACCGCGAGGCCGCCGCGCGCGGTCTCCTTGTACTTGACCTTCATGTCGGCGCCGGTCTCCTTCATGGTCTTGATGACCTTGTCCAGGGAGACCTTGTGCGTGCCGTCGCCGCGCATCGCCATCTTCGCCGCCGTGACGGCCTTGACGGCCGCCATGCCGTTGCGCTCGATGCACGGGATCTGCACCAGACCGCCGACCGGGTCACAGGTCAGGCCGAGGTTGTGCTCCATGCCGATCTCGGCCGCGTTCTCCACCTGCTCCGGGGTGCCGCCCAGCACCTCGGCGAGGGCGCCCGCCGCCATCGAGCAGGCCGAGCCGACCTCGCCCTGGCAGCCGACCTCGGCGCCGGAGATCGAGGCGTTCTCCTTGAACAGCATGCCGATGGCGCCCGCGGAGAGGAGGAAGCGGACCACGCCGTCCTCGTCCGCGCCCGGCACGAAGTTCATGTAGTAGTGCAGGACCGCCGGGATGATGCCCGCGGCGCCGTTGGTGGGGGCGGTGACGACCCGGCCGCCCGCCGCGTTCTCCTCGTTGACGGCCATCGCGTACAGCGTCGCCCACTCCATGGCGTGCGCCTGCGGGTCGCCCTCGGCGCGCAGCTGGCGGGCGGTGCCCGCGGCGCGGCGCTTGACCCGCAGACCGCCCGGCAGGATGCCCTCGCGGGACATGCCGCGCGCGACGCAGGCCTGCATGACCCGCCAGATCTCCAGGAGGCCCTCGCGGATCTCCTCCTCCGTGCGCCAGGCCTTTTCGTTCTCCAGCATCATCGAGGAGATCGACAGGCCGCTCTCCTTCGCGAGGCGCAGCATCTCGTCACCGGAGCGGAAGGGGTACTTCAGCACGGTGTCGTCGAGCTTGATCCGGTCCTCGCCGACCGCGTCCTCGTCCACGACGAAGCCGCCGCCGACCGAGTAGTAGGTCTTCTCCAGCAGCGGGGTGCCGGCGTCGTCGTAGGCGAAGAGGGTCATGCCGTTCGCGTGGTACGGCAGCGACCGGCGGCGGTGCAGGATCAGCTGGTTCGGCTCGTCGAAGGCGATCTCGTGGCCATCGCCTATCTCCGCGCCCAGCAGGCGCAGCCGACCGCTCTGGCGGATCCGCTCGACCTCGGCGTCGGCGGTCTCCACGTTCACGGAGCGGGGGGAGTGGCCCTCCAGGCCCAGCAGGACCGCCTTGGGGGTGCCGTGGCCGTGCCCGGTGGCGCCGAGCGAGCCGAACAGCTCGGCCCGTACGGAGGCGGTCTGGGCGAGGACACCGTCCTTCTTCAGCCGGTTCACGAACATGCGTGCGGCGCGCATCGGGCCGACCGTGTGGGAGGAGGACGGGCCGATGCCGATGGAGAAAAGGTCGAAGACGGAGATGGCCACGGTGGCGGACTCCCTTGTCTGCTCGTGGGGTGGGAGGGGGCAGGAGAGGTGGATTGTTCGGATTAGTCCGACAGCCGAGCTTAACGCGGTGAGGTGAACGGCTCGGCCGTCGAACGGGTCACAGAAGGGTCAGGCGTGCGACAGCTCACGTCCCCGTTCGCCGGTGCCCGCGGGCTGCTCCGCGGTGGCGTCGGCGTCGGCATCCGCGTCGAGCACCGGGTCGGGGCCCGGCAGCCCGTCCCGGTGGGCCTTGATGCCCGCCCGGACGGCCCAGTAATAGACGGCGACGGCCATGCCCGCGACCAGGGCGATGTCCAGGCCGTCCGGGATCCGGCCGGTGCCGCCGAAGTCGGTGCTGCCCAGGTAGGACAGCAGGGACAGGCAGCCGAGGAAGACGACGATCCACCAGGCCGGAGCGAACTGCCGGAGGAGGTGTGCAGATGTCCCGGCCCGCTCGCCCTTGCGGGCCAGGACGACCGCCGCGACCGGGGCCGCGACCAGGGTCAGCGCGGTCACGATGCCGGTGTTCGGCCACTTGGACCAGTACAGCGCGCAGGCCGCGAAGACGAAGGTCAGCGGGCACAGTACGGCCGCCAGCGGCAGCCGGAAGGGCCGCTTGAGGCCGGGCTTGGTGACCCGGAAGACACCGACCGCGACGGGGCCGATCAGGTACGAGATGACCATGGCGGCCGAGATGATCGGGGCCAGGGTCTTCCAGCTGTGGCCGACGGTGACCAGCAGCAGGACGGAGAAGCCGAGGTTCAGCCACATCGCGGGCCGCGCGGTGCCGTAGACGGGGTGCGTCTGCTTCAGCTTCTTGGGGAAGAAGCCGGTCTCGGAGAGGTTCTGCACCATGTACGCGGCCGAGGCCACGTTGGCGATGTTGGAACCGGCGGGCGAGATGAAGGCGCCGAACTGGAGCATCACCACGACCCAGTGGATCATCAGCAGCTTGGCGAGTTCGGCGAAGGGTGAGTTGAAGTTCACTCCGGCCCAGCCGCCCGCCTGCGCGAGGTGCTCGGGCGGTACGGCGCCCAGGAAGGCGGCCTGCAGGGCCAGGTAGATGACCAGGCCCAGCGAGAGCGCGCCGACGAGGGCGATCGGGATGGCGCGGCCGGGGTTCTTGGCGGCCCCGCCGAGGTTGACCACGGCCTGGAAGCCGTTGAAGGCGAAGACCACGCCGGAGGTGGTGACGGCCGTCAGGACGGCGGACCAGCCGTTCGGCGCGAAGCCGCCGTGCGCGGTGAAGTTCTCGGTGTGGAACCCGGAGGCGACCAGGGCGATCACGGCGAGCACCGGGATGGCGAACTTGACCAGGGTCAGCCCCGCGTTGATCCGGGCCAGCAGCTGGACCGACCAGTAGCAGGACAGCCACAGCAGCACGGTCAGCGCCAGCGCCACCAGCATGCCGAAGGTGGTCAGCTGGTGGGACTGGACGTCGACCAGGTCCTTGGCCCAGCCGAAGCTCCACGAGGACATGTACTGGGTCGCGGCGATCGACTCGATCGGGATCAGCGAGGCGACGGCGATCCACACCGCCCAGCCGGTGATGAAGCCCAGCACCGGACCGTGCGAGAGGTGGCCGTAGCGGGCCATGCCGCCCGGGATCGGATAGGCGGCGCCCACCTCGGCGTAGGACATGGCGATCATGCCGATGAAGACGGCGCCGATGACCCAGGCGACGAGCGCCGCGGGTCCCGCGACCTGGGCCGCCGTGCCCGCTCCGAAGAGCCAGCCGGAGCCGAAGATCGAGCCTATGCCGATCATGATCAGCGCGAAGAGACTGAGTCCCTTCCTGTTCGCTGCGCTCATGTCCATGAGAGGGGGTGTCCGTCCTGACGGGGGATGCCGGGCCGGCTGCTGCCGCGCCTTTACGTGAAGCCTATTTGCCGGAATTTGGCTATTTCATAGGCAGAAGGGCACGCCCGTCTGGGACCTTGGTCGCGAAGAAGGGCCCGGACCTGTGGAAAACAGGCCCGGACCCCTCCGGACGCCTAGGACGGTGTGACCTACAGCGACGGGTACAGCGGGAACTTCGCGGCGAGCGCGGAGACGCGCGCCGAGAGGTCCTCGGCGTCGAACTCCGGCTTCAGCGCGGCGGCGATGATCTCGGCCACCTCGGTGAAGTCCTCGGCGCCGAAGCCGCGGGTGGCCAGGGCCGGGGTGCCGATCCGCAGGCCCGAGGTGACCATCGGCGGCCGCGGGTCGTTCGGGATGGCGTTCCGGTTGACCGTGATGCCGATCCCGTGGAGCCGGTCCTCGGCCTGCTGGCCGTCCAGCTCGGAGTCGCGCAGGTCGACCAGGACCAGGTGGACGTCCGTACCGCCGGAGAGCACCGAGACGCCGACCTTGGTGACGTCGTCCTGCACCAGGCGCTCGGCGATGATCTTCGCGCCCTCCAGGGTGCGCTCCTGGCGCTCCTTGAACTCGGGCGAGGCCGCGACCAGGAAGGAGACCGCCTTGGCCGCGATCACGTGCTCCAGCGGGCCGCCCTGCTGACCCGGGAAGACCGCGGAGTTGATCTTCTTGGCCAGTTCCTGCGTGGACAGGATCACGCCACCGCGCGGACCGCCGAGGGTCTTGTGCGTGGTGGTGGTGACGACGTGGGCGTGCGGCACCGGGTTGGGGTGCAGGCCCGCGGCGACCAGACCGGCGAAGTGCGCCATGTCGACCATCAGGTACGCGCCGACCTCGTCCGCGATGCGGCGGAAGGCGGCGAAGTCCAGCTGGCGCGGGTAGGCGGACCAGCCCGCGACGATCATCTGCGGCTTGGACTCCTTGGCGAGGCGCTCGACCTCGGCCATGTCCACCCGGCCGGTCTCGTCGACGTGGTACGGAACCACGTTGTAGAGCTTGCCGGAGAAGTTGATCTTCATGCCGTGGGTCAGGTGACCGCCGTGGGCCAGGTTCAGACCCATGATCGTGTCGCCCGGCTTCAGCAGCGCGAACATCGCGGCGGCGTTGGCCTGCGCACCCGAGTGCGGCTGGACGTTCGCGGCCTCGGCGCCGAACAGCGCCTTGATCCGGTCGATCGCGATCTGCTCGACGACGTCGACGTGCTCGCAGCCGCCGTAGTAGCGGCGGCCGGGGTAGCCCTCGGCGTACTTGTTGGTCAGGACCGAACCCTGGGCCTCCATGACGGCGACCGGAGCGAAGTTCTCCGACGCGATCATTTCCAGGGTCGACTGCTGGCGCACGAGTTCGGCGTCGACGGCGGCGGCGACGTCGGGGTCGAGCTCGTGCAGAGGGGTGTTGAGAACAGACATCAGGATCCCCTGGGGTGTCAGTTGTCGGAGTGGGTGAGCTCGGCGTACTGCTCCGCGCTGAGCAGGTCGTCCGGCTCGCCGGTGATGCGCACCTTGAACAGCCAGCCACCCTCGAACGGAGCGGTGTTGACGAGCGCCGGGTCGTCCACGACGTCCTGGTTCGCCTCGACGACCTCGCCCGTGACGGGGGAGTACAGGTCGCTGACGGACTTGGTCGACTCCAGCTCACCGCAGGTCTCGCCCGCGGTCACCTGGGCGCCCACCTCGGGCAGCTGGGCGTAGACGACGTCACCGAGCGAGTTGGCGGCGAACTCCGTGATGCCGACCGTCGCGACGCCGTCCTCGGCGTCCGACAGCCACTCGTGCTCCTTGGTGTAACGCAGCTGCTGGGGGTTGCTCATGACCTGATTCTCCTGGATGCGGGGGAGTGCTGATGAACAGGGGTCTGACGAGGTGGGGCCTGCGGTGCGACGTGCTGTGCGACGTGCGCCGCGGGCCGCGGAGCGGGCTTCCCGGTGAGGGGAAGCGTCACTTCTGACGCTTGTAGAACGGCAGGGCCACGACCTCGTACGGCTCATGCGTACCGCGAATGTCCACGCCGACGCCGGAGGTGCCCGGTGCGGCGTGCGACGCGTCGACGTACGCCATCGCGATCGGCTTGCCCAGCGTCGGGGACGGGGCGCCCGAGGTGACCTCGCCGATGACCTGGCCGTCGGCCACGACCGGGAACCCGGCGCGCGGGACGCGGCGGCCCTCGGCGATCAGGCCGACCAGCTTGCGCGGGGCGGCGGACGCGGCGCGCTCGGCGGCGGCCTCCAGGGCGGCGCGGCCCACGAAGTCGCCCTCCTTCTCGAACTTCACGACCCGTCCGAGACCCGCGTCGAAGGGGGTCAGCGCGGTCGTCAGCTCGTGCCCGTACAGCGGCATGCCCGCCTCCAGGCGCAGCGTGTCGCGGCAGGACAGGCCGCAGGGGATCAGGCCGACGCCCTCGCCCGCCTTGGTCAGCGCCTGCCACAGCTCCACGGCGTGCTCGGGGGCGACGAACAGCTCGAAGCCGTCCTCGCCGGTGTAGCCGGTGCGGGCGATCAGCGCGGGCACCCCGGCGACCGTGCCGGGCAGACCGGCGTAGTACTTCAGCCCGTCGAGGTCGGCGTCGGTGAGCGACTTCAGGATGTCCGGGGACTCCGGGCCCTGGACCGCGAGCAGGGCGTAGGCGTCGCGGTCGTCGCGGACCTCGGCGTCGAAGCCGGCGGCGCGCTCGGTGATCGCGTCGAGGACCACCTGGGCGTTGGAGGCGTTGGCGACGACCATGAACTCGTTCTCGCCGAGGCGGTAGACGATCAGGTCGTCGAGGATGCCGCCGTCCTCGCGGCAGATGTGCGTGTACCGGGCCCGGCCGACGCCGACGGTGGAGATGTTCCCGACCAGCGCGAAGTCGAGGACCTTGACGGCCTCGGGGCCGGTCAGCGTGATCTCGCCCATGTGGGACAGGTCGAACAGGCCTGCCTGGGTGCGGACGGCGTTGTGCTCGTCGCGCTCGCTCCCGTAACGCAGCGGCATGTCCCAGCCCGCGAAGTCGGTCATCGTCGCACCGAGGGAACGGTGCAGCGCGTCAAGGGCGGTCAGGCGGGGGGCAGTGCTCATGGGTGTGGCTCCCAAGGTCCCGGGGCATCGACAGGGCATCGACATGACATGACGAGGAGGATCCTCCCCATCTGTCATCGGAACCTGAGAGGTTCGCCGAGAGTTCCTCGATTCGCACCGAGTTCCTCGACTTGCACCTTGGGTGGAGCGCGCACCGCCAGGAGGCGGTACGGCTCGCTTTTCAGATCTGCCTCATCCACGCGGTACGGGGCCTGAGAGATTCAAGGGAGGGTCTTGCTCCTTCGGCGCCCGGGGTGCGGAGCAACTCCCGGGACTCTCCCGCGCGGATTCAAGCGGCCTTTATGCAGTTGGGTCCAGATGGCGCACATCATTGCACGGCCCGGCCCCGAATGGGCGTGCGGGTCCCCGGATGTGCCCCCTGCCCATCCCCGGTCCGGTGGCCCGACCGGAACCATGTCCGCCGCATTACCGTCTCTTTACACTCAGGGGGCAAGGGTCCTGGTGACCCGATCCGGGGGAGGCGATCACTGTGCGCAGATTCGGCGCGGCGGCGGGGACGACGGCAGGAGCGGTGGCGGGAGCGGGCGCGGGGATGGTGGCGGCGGGCGGCGCCGTACCGGCCCAGCCGGGGCGCCGGGTGCGGGAGGCCGCGGCGCCCGCCGCGCGGCCCGCCGTACGGGACCTGCGCGGCCGGGGGGCGGCGGCGCGCGGCGGCCCGGCCCGCCTCGGTTTCGCCGAAGGCGACATCGTCGTCGTGTCCGGCCTGCCCGGCGGCGGCAAGAGCACCCTCATCAAGCGCGCCGTCGCGGGCGGCGGGGTCGACTCCCAGGACGCCCGCGAGCGCTGGGAGCACCGGATGCCCCGCGCCCTGCCGTACGCCGCCTACCGCCCGCTGGTGCGCGCCACGCACTACTGGGGGCTGTGGCGGGTGCTGCGCTCGGGGGACTCCGCCGTCGTCCACGACTGCGGCACCCAGACCTGGGTACGGGCGCTGCTGGCCGGAGCCGCCCGCCGCCGCGGCCGGGACCTGCACCTCGTGCTGCTCGACGCCACCGCCGAGGAGGCCCTGGCCGGGCAGGCGGCCCGGGGACGCGGAGTGTCGGCGTACGCCTTCGCCCGCCACCGCGGCGCGGTCACCCGGCTGCTGCGCGAGGCCGAATCGGGCCGGCTCCCGGCGGGCTGCGCCTCCGCCGTCCTGCTCGACCGGGCGGCGGCGGCCCGGGTGACCCGGATCGGCTTCGGCGCTAGGTCGTCTCTTTCGGATCTTGCCGGTTAAGCCCGCGCCGTCCGGTGCCGTGCCTCGGTGTGCTGCCGGGGCTCCCGTGTACTGGACGTACTCGGGTGCCCCGGCAGTGCGGCGAGGTGCGGTGCCGGGCGGCGCGGGCCAGGCAAGATCCGGAAGAGGCGGCCTAGGCCCGGGACGCATTAGCCTCGGCGGTGACAGGTCCCCCACGGTGACGGGACCGGCACGGAAAAGCGGGGAGACACGGGCATGCAGGGCAGCGGCTGGCCGGCCAACGAACTCGAAGCGGTCCTCGGCACGGCGATGGGCGACCCGCAGGCCGGGCCCCGGATCCTGGACACCCTGGCCCGCAGCGAGGTGTGGGTACCGCTGCCCACGGGCGGCGGCCCGGCCTCGGCGAGCCTGAACCTGCCCACCATGGACATCGGCGGCGCCGCCTACGTGCCCGTCTACAGCTCCCACGCCCAGTTCCTGGCCTGCGTGGGCGCCGGCATGGACTTCGTCGTCGCCCCCGCCGTCGAATTCGCCCGCGGCCTGCCCCCGCAGCTCGGCATCGCCGTGAACCCCGAGGGAGCCGTCGGCGTCCCGCTGCCGCCGCCCGCCGTGGCCCTGCTCTGCCGGGCCGGGCGCAGCGAACTGGACGGCCTGGCCACCGGCGGCCGGGTCCGCCTGTACGAGCCCGACTGGCAGCACGACCCGGTGGACTTCCTGGCCGCCGCCGCCGAGGAATTCCGGGCCAGCGGGGTGGTGGCCGCCGCCCACCGCTGCCTGGCCAGCGTCGAGGGCGGGGAGCCGCAGCTCTACATCGGTGTCCGCCTGCTGGGATGGGAGCCGGAGAACCGGAACGCCCCGATGGACGCCCTGGGCCGGGCGCTGGGCCGGGTCCAGCCGCCCTGGCCGGTGCAGTTGGTCCTCCTCGACGCGGTCGAGGACCCGGTGGCCGATTGGATCCGTGAGCGCGTGCGCCCGTTCTACCTGCCCTAGTCGCCCTTAAGCTGTTCGCATTGCCCGGCGCACGCGTGGCCCGGGGTACGCGTGGACGACGGGCGGACGAAGAGGGGTACCGGGTGAGTGCGTCAGGCACGGCCGCGGCCGGGCAGGTCGAGCACATGCTGCGCCAGGTGACACCCGGGCGCTACGACAGCTATGAGCAGCTGCTCCACGGGCTGGCCGAGGGCCGGCTGTGGATGCTGCTGTGGCAGGGGCAGTCCGGTTCGCCGGACGCCCAGTACGGGGGCATGGAGGTCGAGGGCCTCGGGTACGCGCCGTGCGTGACCTCGCCGCAGGAGCTGGCCGCCAGCGGCTGGAACCGCGGTTACGAGGTGGTCACCGGCCGCGACGTCGCCCGCGCCCTCTACCCCGACCGCTGGGGCCTGTGGGTGAATCCGCACGCCCAGGGCGGCGGCCTCGGCATCCCCTGGGCCGACCTGCGCCGGATCGCCACCGGCCTCGACCGGATGCCCGCGGGTCCCCTGCGCCTGTCGGAGCCCTCGATCGAACTCCCGCAGTTCTACGGGCTGCTCACCCAGCACGCCCACCGCACGCCCGCCGTGCGCTCGCTGCGCCGCGCCTGGGTCCAGCCGGTGCTCGGATCGCCGTACCTGGCCGTCGGCCTCGACCTCTACGACGCCTCCGCGCCCGCGCTGGAGTCGGTGCGCGAGATGATGCGCCAGTCGGTGGGGGCCGTGCCCGAGGGCGTGCCGGTGTGCACCGTCGCGCTCGCGGACGAGCACGATCCGGTCGCGATGTGGCTGCGCGCCCAGGCGCGCCCGTTCTACGACCGCGAGGGCCAGGCCCCGGCGTACTGACCACTCCCTGAGACGCCCGTATCAGGCCGCATGGAACCCCGGTTCCGTGCGGCCTTCTTCTTGTCGCGGTTTGTCCTGCCACCCCTGTCCAATTAGCACACGAGAAGCGCCGATTGGGCGGGATGCCCGATTGCGTACCGAACGGACGGTCTTGCTCCGCTGAGGAGTCACCGCAGTCCGGATAGCGGGTAACGGCTCCTCACATCACGGTTGCGCATCCATTCACCTGCGGGTCTGGCGGGCGATCGAGCGCCCCATGAAGACTCCCCACCCAAGAGCCGGTCAGTCCTGCTGTTACCCGACTCGGCATCTGCATTTCACTCTGCACTTCACCCTGCACTTCCTGCGGTTCCTGCACCTCAAGCACCACGCAGCACGCGCCACCGAAGACCAACGCACTGAAGCAAACGCAGTCCCCGGCACATGCACAGATCCACGCATGCGCACGGTTCCACGCACTCCGAAGCGCCACTCCGCACCAACGCCGCCACAGCGGCGGGCATGGGCCGGCTCACCAGTCGGCCGAGAGGGGTCCCCACCAGATGACGGCACCACTGCATGACACGAGCGCGGAGACGCCCGCTGCCGTGTCCGTAGCCGACGTCCCAGCCAAGGCCATCGAAGGCCGCTCACCCGGCCGCATCGCCTGGATGCGGCTCAAGCGCGACAAAGTCGCGCTCACGGGCGGCATCGTCGTGCTCCTCCTGATCCTGGTGGCGGTGTTCGCGCCGCAGATCGTGAGCCTGCTGGGCCACCCGCCCAACGAGTTCCACGAGGACCTGATCGACCCGAACCTGGGCACGCCGACCGGCTCCTACGGGGGCATGAGTTCCGACTTCCTGCTCGGCGTCGAACCCACCAACGGGCGCGACGTGTTCAGCCGGATCGTCTACGGCGCCCGCATCTCCCTGACCGTCGCCTTCCTGGCGGCCATCGTCTCCGTGGTCCTCGGCAGCCTGCTGGGCACGCTGGCGGGCTTCCTCGGCGGCTGGGTCGACGGAGTCATCAGCCGCGTCATGGACCTGCTGCTGGCCTTCCCGCAGCTGCTGTTCACCATCGCGCTGGTGTCCGTGGTCCCCAACTCCCTCTGGGGGTTCGAGGGTTCGGGAGTCCGGATGGGTGTCCTGGTCCTGGTGATCGGGTTCTTCGGCTGGCCGTACATCGGCCGGATCGTCCGCGGCCAGACGATCTCGCTGCGCGAGCGCGAGTACGTGGAGGCCGCCCGCAGCCTCGGCGCCGGACGCCTGTACATCCTGTTCAAGGAGCTGCTGCCGAACCTGGTCGCGCCGATCCTCGTCTACTCGACGCTGATCATCCCGACCAACATCCTGACGGAAGCGGCCCTGAGCTTCCTCGGCGCGGGCGTCAAACCGCCCACCGCGTCCTGGGGAAAGATGCTCTCCGACGCCGTCCCCATCTACCAGTTCGACCCCATGTACATGGTGGTCCCCGGTGTGACGATCTTCATCACCGTCCTGGCGTTCAACCTCTTCGGGGACGGTCTGCGCGACGCGCTCGACCCCAAGGGCAACTGATCCGAGTCCCTCGACTCATCCACTCATGTCATCCACTCATGGAGGTTGGACAAACGTGATCCGCAGAAAGCAGGCAATCGCGATCACCGCCGTGGTCGCAGCCCTGTCGCTGACCGCCGCGTGCGGTGGCAAGGGCGATGACGGCTCGAAGGACAAGGCCTCCAACGGAGCCGCCTTCGACGCCGCGACCAAGGGTGTCGTCAACGCGTCCGACAAGAAGGGCGGCGAGCTCAAGCTCTGGTCGCCCCAGGACGTCGACTACCTCGACCCGGCGCGCGCCTACTACGGCTTCGTCTGGAACCTCCAGCGCCTGTACATCCGCCAGCTGCTGGCCTACGACAGCAAGCCGGGCAAGGACGGCACCAAGCTGGTCCCGGACCTCGCCGAGGCCCTGCCGGTGCTCAGCAACGACGGCAAGACCTACACGCTGAAGCTCAAGGACGGCGTGAAGTTCGAGGACGGTACGCCGATCACCTCGAAGGACATCAAGTACGGCGTCGAGCGCGTCTTCGCGCAGGACGTCCTCTCCGGCGGTCCGACCTACCTGATCGACCTGCTGGACCAGGGCCAGAAGTACCCCGGCCCCTACAAGGACACCGACGCCAACAAGATGGGCCTCAAGTCCGTCCAGACGCCGGACGACAAGACGATCGTCTTCAACCTGGCGAGCGCCAACTCGGACTTCAGCTACCTGCTGGCCATGCCGTCCTCCTCGCCGGTCCCGGTGGCCAAGGACGAGGGCGCCAAGTACACCAACAAGCCCGTCTCCACGGGCCCGTACAAGGTCGAGTCCTTCACCTCGGGCAAGGGCGCCACCCTCGTCCGCAACACCAACTGGGACCCGAGCACCGACAAGATCCGCACGGCGCTGCCGGACAAGGTCTCCTTCACGGTCACCACCAACCCGGACGACATGGACCAGCGCCTGCTCTCCGGCGACATCGACCTCGCGGTCGACGGCACCGGCGTCCAGCAGGCCGCGAAGAACAAGATCCTCCAGTCCCCGGACCTGAAGAAGAACGCGGACAACCCCTTCACGGGCTACATCCGCTACATGGCCTTCCCGCAGACGGTCGCGCCCTTCGACAACATCGAGTGCCGCAAGGCCGTCATCTACGCGGCCGACCCGAAGTCCCTGCAGACCGCCCGCGGCGGCCCGACCAGCGGTGACCTCGGCGCGAACATGCTGCCGCCGGGCGTGCCCGGAGCCGACAAGTCCTACGACCCGTGGGGCCTGACCGCCGGTGCGCCGCAGGTCGACAAGGCCAAGGCCGCGCTCGCCGCCTGTGGCCTGCCCAACGGCTTCAAGACCACCATCGCGGTCCGCAACAACCGCGCCCCCGAGGTCAAGACCGCCGAGTCGCTCCAGGCCGCGCTGAAGGCCATCAACATCGACGCCTCCATCGACCAGTACGACGGCAAGCTCTCCTCCTCCACGATCGGTTCGCCCGAGAACGTGAAGAAGAAGGGCTACGGCATCATCATCATGGGCTGGGGCGCCGACTACAACAGCGGCTCCGGCTTCCTGCAGCCGCTGGTGGACGGCAAGTTCATCCTGCCGAACGGCAACAACAACTACACGATGCTGAACGACCCCGAGGTCAACGGGCTGTTCCAGAAGGCCGCCGCCGCCGCGACGCCGGAGGAAGCCGCTCCGTTCTACACGGACATCAACAAGAAGGTCATGGAGAAGGCGCTCTACCTTCCCATCAACTTCGACAAGGCGCTCATCTACCACAACCCGCGCCTGACGAACGTCTACTTCAACGACTCCATGGGCCGCATCGACCTCGCCACCCTCGGCGTCGTCAAGTAACAGTCGGCACGTGCCTTCACCGCACATGCGCTAGCTCGAAGGGCAGGTGAAGGCCGTTAGGCGGCGGCTGCCGTCCCCACAAGGGGCGGCGGCCGCCCGCCGGAGCGGCCGACTGCAGTGCTCGTCTACCTCATCAGGCGGCTGTTCAATGTCGTCGCCACGCTGCTGGTGGTCTCCGTGGTCACCTTTGGCATCTTCTTCGCGGTGCCGAAGATCACCGGGTCCGACCCGGCGCTCATGTACGCCGGCCGCGAGACCAACGCAACCGCCTTGGCGGGCATCCGCGTGAAGATGGGCTTCGACAAGCCCATTTCCGAGCAGTACTTGCTCTTCCTCAAGGGAGTCGTGGCCGGTCGCGACTACGACTCCGGCGTCGAGCAGACGCACTGCCCGGCCCCCTGCTTCGGCTACTCCTTCAAGAGCGAGGCCCCGGTCTGGGAGCTGATGACCAGCCGCATGCCGGTCACCCTCTCGCTCGCCTCGGGCGCGGCCGTCATCTGGGTGCTCGCGGGCGTCGCCACCGGTGTGATCTCGGCGCTCAAACGCCGTACGGCCATCGACCGGACGGTGATGGTCGGCGCGCTCGCCGGTGTCTCGCTGCCCATCTTCTTCACCGGCATGGTCGCCCCTGCCGTCCTGGTCTACGGCCTCGGCTGGCTGGACGTCTCCAACTACCGTCCCATCACCGAGGATCCGGCGGCCTGGCTCAACAGCATGATCCTGCCCTGGATCACCCTCGCCTTCCTCTTCGCCGCCACCTACGCCCGGATCACCCGCGCGACGATGCTGGAGGTCATGGGCGAGGACTACATCCGCACCGCCCGGGCCAAGGGCCTCACCGAGAGCGTGGTCATCCGCAAGCACGCCCTGCGCTCCACGCTCACCCCGATCGTCACGATGTTCGGCCTCGACCTCGGCGGACTCCTGGGCGGCGCGGTACTGACCGAGACGACCTTCAACTTCCAGGGTCTGGGGACGGCGGCCGTCGCCGCCATCGGCCAGGGCGACCTCCCCGTGATCATGGGGATCACCCTCCTCGCCGCGCTCTTCGTGGTGATGGCCAACCTGATCGTGGACATGCTGTACGCCGTCATCGACCCGCGCGTGAGGCTGACGTGACCGAGACCCCTTCCCTCGTACCCGAGCAGGCCGGTCCCAAGGACCCCGCCCGTTCCTTCCTCTCGGTCCGTGACCTCAAGGTCCACTTCCCGACCGACGACGGCCTGGTCAAGTCCGTCGACGGACTCTCCTTCGATCTGGAGCGCGGCAAGACGCTCGGCATCGTCGGCGAGTCCGGCTCCGGCAAGTCGGTGACCTCGCTGGCCATCATGGGCCTGCACCGCACCGGCAACGCCCGCAGCCGTCCGCACATCTCCGGTGAGGTGCTGCTGGACGGTGAGGACCTGGTCCGGGCCGACGCCGACGACGTACGCAGGCTGCGCGGCCAGAAGATGGCGATGGTCTTCCAGGACCCGCTGTCCGCGATGCACCCGTACTACTCGGTCGGCAAGCAGATCATCGAGGCGTACCGGACCCACCAGGACGTCGACAAGAAGACGGCCCGCAAGCGCGCCGTCGAGATGCTCGACCGGGTCGGCATCCCCGAGCCGGACCAGCGGGTGGACTCCTACCCGCACGAGTTCTCCGGCGGCATGCGCCAGCGCGCGATGATCGCGATGGCCCTGGTCAACAACCCCGAACTGCTCATCGCGGACGAGCCGACGACCGCCCTCGACGTCACCGTCCAGGCGCAGATCCTCGACCTCATCCGCGACCTGCAGAAGGAGTTCGGCTCGGCCGTCATCATGATCACGCACGACCTGGGCGTGGTCGCCGAGATGGCCGACGAGATCCTCGTGATGTACGGCGGCCGCTGCGTCGAGCGCGGCAGCGCGGAGCAGGTGTTCTACGAGCCCCGGCACCCGTACACCTGGGGCCTGCTCGGCTCCATGCCGCGCATCGACCGCGACCAGACCGAGCGGCTGATCCCGGTCAAGGGCTCGCCGCCCAGCCTGATCAACATCCCCAGCGGCTGTGCCTTCCACCCGCGCTGCCCGTTCGCCGACGTGCCCAAGGGCGGCGTCACCCGCACCCAGCGGCCCGAGCTGGCCCTGACCAGTGCCGGACACTGGTCCGCCTGCCACATGTCGCAGGAGGACCGGACCCGGATCTGGACCGAAGAGATTGCGCCGAAGCTGTGACCGATACGACGGACATGAAGAAGACGGCGGACGAGACGGCCGACCGCGCGGCGGACTCCTCGGCCGAGGAGCCGCTCCTCAAGGTCACCGGCCTGGTCAAGCACTTCCCCATCCACAAGGGGCTGCTGCGCCGCCAGTCCGGGGCCGTGAAGGCCGTCGACGGCATCGACTTCGACGTCCGCCGGGGTGAGACCCTCGGCATCGTCGGCGAGTCCGGCTGCGGCAAGTCGACCATGGGCCGGCTGATCACCCGGCTGCTCGAACCCACCGGCGGGACCGTGGAGTTCGAGGGGAAGGACATCACCCACCTCGGCGTGGGGGCGATGCGGCCGCTGCGCCGCGACGTCCAGATGATCTTCCAGGACCCGTACGGCTCGCTGAACCCGCGCCACACGGTCGGCACCATCGTCGGCGCCCCCTTCAAGCTCCAGGGAGTGCAGCCGGAGGGCGGGCTGAAGGCGGAGGTCCAGCGGCTGCTCCAGCTGGTCGGCCTGAACCCCGAGCACTACAACCGCTACCCGCACGAATTCTCCGGCGGCCAGCGCCAGCGCATCGGCATCGCGCGCGCCCTGGCGCTCAAGCCGAAGCTGGTCGTCGCGGACGAGCCGGTCTCGGCGCTGGACGTCTCGATCCAGGCCCAGGTGGTGAACCTGCTGGACGACCTCCAGGAGGAGCTGGGCCTCACCTACGTGATCATCGCGCACGACCTGTCGGTCATCCGGCACGTCTCGGACCGGATCGCGGTGATGTACCTCGGCAAGATCGTCGAGCTGACGGACCGCGACTCGCTGTACGCGAGCCCGATGCACCCGTACACCAAGGCCCTCCTCTCGGCCGTCCCGGTCCCGGACCCGCGCCGCCGGGGCGCCAAGAGCGGCCGCATCCTGCTCAAGGGCGACGTCCCCTCGCCGATCTCCCCGCCGAGCGGCTGCCGCTTCCACACGCGGTGCTGGAAGGCCACGGAGATCTGCGCCACCAAGGAACCCCCGCTGGTCGCCCTCAAGCCGGGCCACCAGGTGGCCTGCCACCACCCGGAGAACGCGGACACCCCCGCGGTCGCGGCTGCCGGAGAGCCCGCGGAGTAGCCGGAGGGCGGGGCCGGTCCTCCCGGCCCCGCCCCGGGGCATTTCAGCCCCTCCGGCGTTTGAGGAGCGGGGTCCGGGGCGGAGCCCCGGCAGCGACCCGCACCCACACCCGCCCGGCACCCAATGGCGCGGCCCGCCGCCAGGCGCCCGGCACAATGACCCCGTGCTCCACGATCTCTTCCCACCCGGCGTCCAGCATGCCCTGGACCTCGCGGGCATCTTCGTCTTCGCCACCGCGGGCGCGCTGCTCGCGGTCCGCAAGAACTTCGACGTCTTCGGCATCGCCGTCCTCGCCCTCGTCACCGCCCTCGGCGGCGGTCTGCTGCGCGACCTCGTCATCGGCGCGGTCCCCCCGGCCGCCTTCGGCGAGCTGAGCTTCTTCGTCACCCCGCTGGTCGCCGCCGCCCTGGTGTTCTTCCTGCACCCCGAGGTGCAGCGGATCAACCGGGCCATCAACGTCTTCGACGCGGCGGGCCTCGGCCTGTTCTGCGTGACGGGCACGACGAAGGCCTACGAGTACGGCCTCGGGCTGACCGCGTCGGCCGCGCTCGGCCTCGCCACGGCCGTCGGCGGCGGCGTCCTGCGCGACGTACTCGTCAACGAGGTGCCGTCGCTGCTGCGGGACCGCGAGATGTACGCCGTGCCCGCGATCATCGGGGCCGCCATGGTGGCCGTCTTCATCGCCTTCGACATGCTCAGCGCCGTGACCAGTGGCATCGCCATCGTCACCACCTTCGTCCTGCGGCTGCTGGCGATGCGCTACCACTGGCGGGCGCCGCTGGCGTGGAACCGGCGCTCGTCGGTCCCGGAGGAGCCGTAGCCGCCGCGCCAGCGGGAAAGCTACCGCTTAGTAGCAAGTAGCGATACCCTCGCCGCATGACTCACGCAGCAGCGCTGGCCACCATCGGCGACAGCGAATTCGACCGCGACACCGCCGTCACCGAGCGGGCGGACGAGCCCGGGGTCTACGACGCGGAACTCTCCGGCGGGTGGACCATCATCACCGCCGTCAACGGCGGGTACCTGCTCGCCCTGGTCGGCCGGGCGCTGTCGGCCGCCCTGCCGCACCCCGATCCCTTCACGGTGACCGCCCACTACCTGACCTCCTCGGTTCCCGGACCCGCAGTGATCCGCACCGAGGTGGTCCGGGCCGGGCGCGCCCTCTCCACGGGCCAGGCCTCGCTGTTCCAGTACGACGAGAACGGCGCCGAGGTCGAACGCATCCGCGTCCTCGCGTCCTACGGTGACCTCGCGGCGCTGCCGGACGACGTCCGTACGACGGCCACGCCGCCGGTGATGCCCGCCTACGCCGACTGCCTGGGCCCCGAGGCGGGCCCGGCCCCGATCCCCGGCAGCTCGGCCATCGTCGACCGGCTCCGGCTGCGCCTGGACCCCGCCACGGCGGGCTGGGCGGTCGGCGCGCCGTCCGGCAAGGGCGAGATGCGGTCCTGGTTCGAACTGGCCGACGGCCGGGACGCCGACCCGCTGTCCCTCCTCCTGGTCGTGGACGCGCTCCCGCCGACCTCCTTCGACCTCGGCCTCATCGGCTGGACCCCGACCGTCGAACTCACCACCCACGTCCGGCGGATGCCCGCGCCGGGGCCGCTGCGGGTCGCCATCACCACGCGGAACCTGGCCGGGGGCATGCTGGAGGAGGACGCGGAGGTCTGGGACTCCGCGAACCACCTGGTAGCCCAGTCCCGCCAACTGGCCCGAGCCCCCCGCCCCTAACCGGCGCCCTTTCCCCCATTGCGAGGCCCGCGAGCCCCAGCACGGGCCCGCCGCCCCGCCTTGGCCCCGCTGCGCCCGGCCCTTTCCCCGACGCGAGGCTCGCGAGCCCCGGCGCGGAGCCGCCTCCGCCCGTCGGGTGGCCCGGAGGGTGTGGTGGCGCGGGCGGGCCCTGCGGGGCTGTTCCCCTACCCGCCCCTTCCCGAAACCGAGGGCTCCGCCCCCGGCCCCCCTGGAACCTCCGGCCCCCGGCCCTCCTCGGGACCTCCGGCCCCCGGCCCCCAGGCCCTCGCGGCCGCTGCGGGCCTGCGGCCTGCTCCGGCCTCCGGCCCCGGGGACCTGCGGGCCTCCGGCCCCTGCGGGCCTGCGGCCTGCTCCCGGCCCCGGCCCCTGCGGGCCTGCGGCCCCAGGGACCTGTGGGCCTCCGGCCCCGGCCCGCTCCGGCTCATCCGGGCCACCCCCGCCCCGCCTTCCAGCCCGTCCGGCGTTTGAGGACCCGCCGGAGGCCCCGCTCACCTGGTGGCCGGGGGTCTGCGGGTTGCCCCCCCGGGGCAGGCCCGGCCTCGGTGAAGCCGGCCCACTCCAGCCCGTCCGGCGTTTGAGGACCCGCCGGAGGCCCCGCCCACCTGGCGGCCGGGGGCTTACGGGTCGCCCCCCCGGGGCAGGCCCGGCCTCGGCGAAGCCGGCCCACTCCAGCCTGTCCGGCGTTTGAGGACCTTCCGGAGGCCCCGACCGCCCGGTGGTCGGGGGTCTACGGGTCGCCCCCCGGGGCAGGTCCGGGCTCGGTCATGCCGACCCACCTCAGCCCGTCCGGCGATTGAGGACCGGCTCCGGCCCCGGGACCCGGTTCGGGCCGCGCGCGGGGACTCGTAGAATCGGGGAATCATGGCCTACCTCGACCACGCCGCCACCACGCCGATGCTGCCGGAGGCCGCCACGGCGATGACCGCGCAGTTCGCCGCGACGGGCAACGCATCCTCCCTGCACGCCGCCGGCCGCCGGGCCCGCCGTACCGTCGAGGAGGCCCGCGAGGCCTTCGCCGAGGCGCTCGGCGCGCGCCCGAGCGAGGTGGTCTTCACCGCCGGCGGCACCGAGGCCGACAACCTCGCCGTCAAGGGCCTGTACTGGGCCCGCCGCGACGCCGACCCCGCCCGGACGAGGATCCTCGCCAGCCCCGTGGAGCACCACGCCGTCCTCGACGCCGTGCACTGGCTCGGCGAGCACGAGGGCGCCCGCGTCGAGTACCTCCCGGTGGACGGCTTCGGCCGGGTCCACCCCGAGGCGTTCCGCGAGGCCATCGCCCGCAACCCGGACGACATCGCCCTCGCCACCGTCATGTGGGCCAACAACGAGATCGGCACCGTCATGCCGGTCCACGAACTGGCCGGTACCGCCCGCGAGTTCGGCATCCCGATGCACTCCGACGCCGTCCAGGCCATCGGACAGCTCGACGTCGGCTTCGCCGACAGCGGTCTCGCCGCCATGGCGGTGAGCGGTCACAAGATCGGCGGCCCCTACGGCATCGGCGCGCTGCTCCTCGGCCGTGACCAGAGCCCCGTACCCGTCCTGCACGGCGGCGGCCAGGAGCGCCACGTCCGCTCCGGGACCCTCGACGTACCGGCGATCGCCGCCTTCGCGGTGGCCGCCGTACTGGCCACCGAGCGCCGGGAGGCCTTCGCCCGCGAGGTCGGCGCCCTGCGCGACGAGCTGGTCGCGGCCGTACGGTCGGCGGTGCCGGACGCGATCCTCGGCGGCGACCCGGACGACCGTCTCCCCGCCAACGCCCACTTCAGCTTCCCCGGCTGCGAGGGCGATTCCCTGCTCCTCCTCCTGGACGCGCAGGGCATCGAGTGCTCCACCGGCTCGGCCTGCACCGCGGGCGTGGCCCAGCCGAGCCATGTCCTGCTGGCCACCGGCACGGACCCGGACCTGGCCCGCGGCACCCTGCGGTTCTCCCTCGGCCACACCTCCACCAAGGAGGACGTCGCCGCCGTCGCGGCCGCCATCGGCCCGGCCGTCGACCGCGCCCGGACCGCCGGCCTCAGCTGAGGAGTTCGCCGACCAGGCGCAGGTAGCGGTCCCAGTCCCAGTGCGGACCGGGGTCGGTGTGGTCCGCGCCGGGCACCTCGGAGTGGCCGAGGACGTGCGTGCGGTCGGCGGGTATTCCGTACCGCCGGCAGATGTCGGCGGCCAGCCGCGCCGAGGCGGCGTACATCGCGTCGGTGAAGTCCTGCGGCCGTGTGACGAAGCCCTCGTGCTCGATGCCGACGCTGCGCTCGTTCATGGAGCGGTTGCCCGCGTGGAAGGCGATGTCGAGCTCGCGGACCATCTGCTCCACGTGTCCGTCCTGGCGGACTATGTAGTGGGCGGACGCCTTGTGCCACGGGTTCTGGAAGGCCTCCACCGACGAGGCGAAATCGCCCTGGGTCACATGGATCACGATCCGGTCGATGCGGTGGTCGGCGGGCCGGTCGGCAAGCCGCCAGTTCGCGGGGGAGGCCGCGGTCCAGCTCGCGCCCGCGTGATCCAGCGCACCCTCCTGGCGCGGCTTGCCCACCCCCGGCAGCAGCCACCAGCTCCGCGCGATCTCCTCCCGGCCCGCCACCGCACCGGCCGCGACCAGCCCGAGCCCCCCGAGCAGTACCGCCCGACGCCCCTTCTTGCCCATCCGAACCACCCCCGCACCAGATAACGCGCTGTGACCCCTTGCGGTTCCCCGTACCCTGGACGGTGCTATGACTGAGAACCTGCCGAGCACCCGCCCCCTTCGCGTCCTGGCCGCCATGTCCGGCGGCGTGGACTCCGCCGTCGCCGCCGCCCGCGCGGCCGAAGCCGGGCACGAGGTGACCGGTGTCCACCTCGCGCTGTCCGCGAACCCGCAGTCCTTCCGCACCGGAGCCCGCGGCTGCTGCACGATCGAGGACTCCCGTGACGCCCGCCGTGCCGCGGACGTCATCGGCATCCCCTTCTACGTGTGGGACCTGGCCGACCGTTTCCGCGAGGACGTCGTCGAGGACTTCATCGCCGAGTACGAGGCCGGGCGCACCCCGAACCCGTGCCTGCGCTGCAACGAGAAGATCAAGTTCGCCGCGCTGCTCGACAAGGCCCTCGCCCTCGGCTTCGACGCCGTCTGCACCGGCCACTACGCCACCGTCGTGCTGAACGAGGACGGCAGCCGCGAGCTGCACCGCGCCTCCGACATGGCCAAGGACCAGTCGTACGTCCTCGGCGTCCTCGACGAGAAGCAGCTCGCGCACGCCCTCTTCCCGCTCGGTGACACCCTCACCACCAAGGAAGAGATCCGCGCCGAGGCTGAGGCGCGCGGCCTGGCCGTCGCGAAGAAGCCCGACAGCCACGACATCTGCTTCATCGCCGACGGCGACACCCAGGGCTTCCTGGCCGGCCGCCTCGGCAAGGCCGAGGGCGACATCGTCGACGAGTCCGGCGCCAAGCTCGGCACCCACGAGGGCGCCTTCGGCTTCACCATCGGCCAGCGCAAGGGCCTGCGCATCGGGCACCCGGCGGCCGACGGCAAGCCGCGCTACGTCCTCGACATCTCCCCGGTGAACAACACCGTCACCGTCGGCCCCGTCGAGGCCCTCGACGTCAGCGCCCTCACCGCGATCCGCCCCCGCTGGTGCGGCTCCACGGCCGCCGCCCCGGGCACCTACACCGCGCAGCTGCGCGCCCACGGCGGCGAGACCGAGGTGTTCGCCGAGGTGGTCGAGGGCGAGCTGCGGGTGCGCTTCGCGGAGCCGGTCCGCGGCGTGGCCCCCGGCCAGGCGATCGTGCTCTACGACGGCACCCGCGTCGTCGGTTCCGCCACCATCGCGACGACGACGAAGGCCACGGACACCGTGTCGGCTTAAGCCGCGTCCTGGACCACCGTCAGGACGATCTTGCCGGTGGTCCGGCCCTGCTCGCCGATCTCGTGGGCCTTCGCGGCCTGCTCCAGCGGCAGCACCGTGTCGACCACCGGTCGGAGCTTGCCCTCCGCCACGAGGGCCGCGATGGCCTTGAGGCCCGCGTAGTCGGGTTCGACGAGGGTCCAGCCGGTGCGGAAGCCCCCGGCGTCGGCAGGCACGTCGTCGGGACCGTTCAGGGTGATCAGGTGTCCGCCGGGGCGCAGCACCTTCAAGGAGCGCACCCCGTAGTCGCCGCCGATGGCGTCGATCACGACGTCGACGTCCGATACCGCGTCCTCGAAGGCGGTGGTCCGGTAGTCGATCATCTCGTCGGCGCCGAGGGAGCGGACGAGGTCGTGCTTGGCGGCGCTCGCGGTCCCGATCACGTACGCGCCGAGCGCCTTCGCGATCTGGACGGCGAAGTGTCCGACGCCGCCGGCCGCGGCGTGCACCAGCACCCGCTGCCCGGGCCGCAGATCCGCGGTGTCGGTCAGCGCCTGCCAGGCGGTGAGCGCGGCGAGCGGGAGGGCGGCTGCCTGGACGTGGTCGATCGCGGCCGGCTTGTGGGTGAAGTGCCGGGCCGTGGCCGTGACGTACTCGGCGTACGCGCTCGCCTGCTGCGGGAAGCGCGGCATGCCGAAGACCTCGTCGCCCGGCTGGAAGAGCGTCACGCCGGGGCCGACGGCCTCGATCGTGCCGGACACGTCCCAGCCGACCATCGGGACCGGCCCCCAGGCGATGGGGGTGCCGCTGGCCCGCGTCTTCCAGTCGACGGGGTTCACCCCGGCCGCGTGGACCCGTACCAAGATCTCGCCCAGGCCCGGCTCGGGCCGTTCGATCTCGGTCTCGGTCAGTACCTCGGGCCCGCCCCACTGGCTGACGACGATGGCGCGCATGTGTTTCTCCTCAGGTGTGTCCGGTGCTGCTCTGGAACCAGCTTCGGTGCCCGGACGAGGCCGCGGTGTTGGCCGGACGGCCACCATGTGTCAGGATCTGGCCATGCACCGGATCGCCGTACTCGCCCTCGAAGGCGTCCCCCCGTTCGAGCTCGGGATCCCCTCACGGGTCTTCGGCAACGCCCTGGACGAGGCCGGGAACCCGCTCTACGAGCTGACCGTCTGCACCGCCGACGGGCAGCCCGTGACCAGCGACGCGGGCTTCACGGTCGGCGTCTCGGCGGGTCCCGAAGCCCTCGCCGTGGCCGACACCGTGATCATCACGCCCACGCACGCCATGGACGAGCTTGCGCACGGCGCGCCCCTGCCGCAGGAGCTGACCGACGCGCTCGCCGCGATCAGGCCCGGCACCCGGCTGGTCTCCCTCTGCACCGGCTCCTACGTCCTCGCCGCCGCCGGGCTGCTCGACGGCCGGCCCGCCACCACGCACTGGCTGCACGCGCCCGAGTTCCAGCGGGGCTTCCCGCGCGTCCGGCTCGACGAGGAGGTCCTCTTCGTGGACGACGGCGACATCCTCACCTCGGCGGGCGTGGCCGCCGGTGTCGACCTCTGCCTCTACATGATCCGCCAGGACCAGGGTTCCGCCGTCGCCAACCGCGCCGCGCGGCTGTGCGTGGTCCCGCCGTGGCGCGACGGCGGCCAGGCCCAGTACATCGACCGGCCCGTCCCCGTACCCACCGTCGCCACCACCACCGCCACCCGGGCCTGGGCTCTGGAACGCCTCGCCGAGCCGATCACTCTCACCGAGCTCGCCGATCACGCCCGGATGAGCCTGCGTACTTTCACCCGGCGGTTCCGCGAGGAGGTCGGCATGACCCCGGTGCAGTGGCTCACCGGGCAACGCCTGGAGGCCGCCCGCCAGTTGCTGGAATCCTCCGACCTCCCGGTCGACCTCGTCGCCCACCGGGCCGGCTTCGGCTCGGCCAACTCCCTGCGCCAGCACATGCGGACCTCGCTCGGAGTGTCGCCGATCGCCTACCGGCGCACCTTCCGTCCCGCCGCGGCGGCATGACCCGCGGGGTAATCGACGCCGTTCCGCGGCCGGGGCAGGATCGGACCAACAGCCGGTCCCGCCACGGAAGAAGAGGACACCGAGCCGCCATGACCGCATACGCGATCGCCCACCTGCGCCCCGACACGATGAACGACGACATCCTGCGCTACATCGAGGAGATCCAGGCCACCATGGACCCCTTCGAGGGCGCCTTCCTCGTCCACGGCGCCACCCCCGAGGTCCTGGAGGGCCCCTTCCCCGGCACCGTGGTGGTCATCGGCTTCCCGGACATCGAGCGCGCCCGCGCCTGGTACGCCTCGCCCGCCTACCAGGAGCTCCTCCCGCTGCGCACCCGCCACATCCCCGGCGAGGCCGTCCTCATCGACGGCGTCCCCCCGGGCTACGACGCCACGAAGAGGGCGGCGGCACTGCGCGCGGCCGCCGGGCTCTGACGAAAAGGGCCGGGGAGGGGCGGGCGCGGGCCGGACGGACCGGACCGGGCGGCCGGGGTGCGAGCATGGGCGGTATGGCTACCCACCTCATCACCGGCGCCGGCTCCGGCATCGGCGCCGCCGTCGCGCGCCGCCTGCACGCACGCGGCGACGAACTCATCCTCATCGCCCGCGACGCCGCCCGCGGCAAGGAGCTGACCGCCCTCTTCCCCGGCTCGCGCGCGCTCGTCGCGGACCTCGCCGACCCCGACCGGATCTCCTGGGCCTTCTCCCACCAGGCGCTGCCCGACCGGCTCGACTCCCTGCTGCACATCGCCGGGATCGTCGACCTCGGCCCGGTCGGCGAGCTGCGCCCCAAGACCTGGCACCAGCAGCTCAACCTCAACCTGATCGCCCCCGCCGAGCTGACCCGGCTCACGCTGCCCTCGCTGCGCGCCTCCCGCGGGCAGGTCCTCTTCGTGAACTCCGGCGCCGGACTCACCGCGCACGCGGAGTGGGGCGCGTACGCCGCCTCCAAGCACGGACTGCGCGCGCTGGCCGACGCGTTGCGCGCCGAGGAGAAGCCGAACGGGATCCGCGTCACCTCCGTGTACCCGGGACGCACCGCCACCCCGATGCAGGCCAAGGTCCGCTCCCAGGAGGGCGAGAGCTACGACGCGGCCGACTGGATCGACCCCGAGTCCGTCGCCACCACCATCCTGATGGCCCTCGACCTGCCCCGCGACGCGGAGGTCAACGACCTCTCCGTGCGGCCCGGACGATGAGCGCACCCGTGACCGGCGCGGCCACCGGAGTCGGCTCGCTGCCCGGCGCGGACGCCCGCGAGGCCGCCAAGACCGTCACCGGGTCCTTCGAGGACTTCCCGTACCTCGCCGAGCTGCCCGCCCGCGGGCCCGGCGCCGACATGATCGGGCGCTCGCTGGGGCTGCTCGTCGACATGTACGCGCACGTCGAGCCCAGCGGCTGGCGCCTCAGCGACCGTCCCGGCCGGGACACCAAGCGGGCCCGGTCCTGGCTCGGCGAGGACCTCGACGCGCTGGAGGAGTTCACCCAGGGCTACCAGGGCAAGCTCAAGGTGCAGGTGGTCGGGCCGTGGACGCTCGCCGCCGCCCTGGAACTGCACGGCGGCGAGGCCGTCCTGCGGGACCCGGGCGCCTGCCGGGACCTGGCCGGTTCGCTGGCCGAAGGACTGCGGGAACACCTGGCGGATGTGCAGAAACGCATCCCCGGCGCGGAGATCGTGCTCCAGGTCGACGAGCCCTCGCTGACCGCGGTCCTGCGCGGGCACGTCCGTACGGCCAGCGAGTACCGCACCTACCGGGCCGTCGACCGGCAGGTGGTGGAAGGCGCGCTGCGGGACCTGTTCGCCGTGCACGATGGGGAGGCCGTCGTGCACTCCTGCGCGCCGGACGTCCCCTTCGCACTGCTGCGGCGGGCCGGGGTCGCGGGCGTGTCGTTCGATTTCTCCTTGCTCACCGAGCGCGATGACGACGTCATCGGCGAAGCCGTTGAGGACGGCATGAAACTCTTCGCCGGAGTGGTGGCGGGGACCGACGGTCCGTTGTCAGACCCGGGCGGTAGCGTCATGGGTGTCAGGAAGCTTTGGCGCAGGCTGGGGCTGGCCCCGGGGACCCTCGCGGAGTCCGTCGTGGTCACCCCGTCGTGCGGTCTGGCGGGCGCCTCGCCCGCCTACGCCCGCGCGGCGATGGCGCATTGCGTCAAGGCGGCGAGGTCGCTCGCCGACAACCCTGAGTGACGTAGAGACGGGCCCACGGGAGGACACGGCATGGCAGCCGAACAGAAGCACGGTGACGGCACGGCGGCGGGCGCGGCCACGGGCACGGCGGCCGCGGCCGACGCACCGGCGGCGGTGCTGGAGCAGCACGCGCTGCTCGCCGAGCAGATCGAGGAACACCGCTTCCGGTACTACGTGAACGACCAGCCGGTCGTCACCGACGCCGAGTTCGACACCCTGCTGCGCTCGCTGGAGGCCCTGGAGGAGCAGTACCCGCAGCTGCGCACCCCCGACTCGCCCACCCAGAAGGTGGCGGGGGCCTATGTCACCGACTTCGCCTCCGTCGAGCACCGCGAGCGGCTGCTCTCCCTCGACAACGCCTTCGACGACGAGGAGCTGGCGGCCTGGGCCGAGCGGGTGGCCCGGGACGTCAACACCTCCGACTACCACTATCTGTGCGAGCTGAAGGTCGACGGCCTCGCCGTCAACCTCACCTACGAGAACGGCCGGCTGACCCGTGCCGCCACCCGCGGTGACGGCCGCAGCGGCGAGGACATCACGCCCAACGTCCGCACCATCGCCGAGATCCCCGACCGGCTGTCCGGGGACCGCGTCCCGGCCTTCGTCGAGATCCGCGGCGAGGTCTACTTCCCGATGGAGAAGTTCGAAGAGCTGAACGCCCGCCTGGTCGAGGCGGGCGACAAGCCCTTCGCCAACCCGCGCAACGCGGCCGCCGGTTCACTGCGCCAGAAGGACCCCAAGGTCACCGCGACCCGCCCGCTGCACATGGTGGTCCACGGCATCGGCGCCCGCGAGGGCTTCGACATCGACCGGCTCTCGCACGCCTACGAACTGCTCCACGAATGGGGCCTGCCCACCGCCCGGTACAACAAGGTGGTCGGCTCCCTCGCCGAAGTCCGTGAGTTCATCGCCCACTTCGGCGAGAACCGGCACTCGGTGGCCCATGAGATCGACGGCGTCGTCGTCAAGCTCGACGAGATCCCGCTCCAGGGCCGACTCGGCTCCACCGCGCGCGCCCCGCGCTGGGCGATCGCCTGGAAGTACGCGCCCGAAGAGGTCAACAGCAAGCTGATCGACATCAAGGTCGGCGTCGGCCGCACCGGCCGGGTCACCCCCTACGCGCAGGTCGAGCCGGTGACGGTGGCCGGGTCCGAGGTCGAGTTCGCCACCCTGCACAACCAGCAGGTCGTCAAGGCCAAGGGCGTCCTCATCGGGGACACCGTGGTCCTGCGCAAGGCCGGTGACGTCATCCCCGAGATCCTCGGCCCGGTGGTGGACCTGCGCGACGGCAGCGAGCGCGAGTTCGTGATGCCCGCCGACTGCCCCGAGTGCGGCACCCCGCTGCGCCCGATGAAGGAAGGCGACATCGACGTCCGGTGTCCCAACGCGCAGACCTGCCCCGCCCAGTTGCGCGAGCGGCTCTTCTACCTCGTCGGCCGCGAATGCCTGGACATCGAGAACTTCGGCAAGGTCGCCGCCGCCGCGCTCACCAGACCGCTGGAACCGGCCGTCGCCCCGCTGCTGGACGAGGGCGACCTGTTCGACCTCACCATCGAACAGCTGCTCCCCATCAAGGCGTACGTCCTGGACGCGGACAGCGGGCTGCCCAAGCACGACCCCAAGACCGGCGAGGAGAAGATCGTCACGGTCTTCGCCAACCAGAAGGGCGAGCCCAGGAAGAACGCCCTGGCCCTGCTGGAGAACGTGGCGGCGGCCAAGGACCGGCCGCTCGCCCGCTTCATCAACGGCCTCTCGATCCGGCACGTCGGACCGGTCGCGGCGGCCACGCTGGCCCGCGAGTTCCGTTCCATCGAGCGGATCGAGGCGGCGACGGAAGAGGAACTCGCCGCCACCGAAGGCGTCGGCGCCATCATCGCCGCCGCCCTCAAGGAATGGTTCGCCGTCGACTGGCACCAGGAGATCCTCGCCAAGTGGCGGGCCGCCGGGGTCCGGATGGAGGACGAGGTCTCCGCCGAGGAGGAGGGGCCGCGCCCGCTGGAGGGCCTGACCGTCGTCGTCACCGGCACGCTCGCGAGCCACACGCGCGACGGCGCCAAGGACGCCCTGCAGAGCCGCGGAGCCAAGGTGACCGGATCGGTCTCCAAGAAGACCTCCTTCGTCGTCGTCGGCGACAACCCGGGCTCCAAGTACGACAAGGCCGTCCAGTTGAAGCTCTCGATCCTGGACGACGCGGGCTTCGCCGTCCTGCTGGAGCAGGGCCCCGAGGCGGCGCGCGAGGCCGCCCTGCCGCTGGAGGAGCCCGCCGCCGCTCCTGCCGCCGCCCTCGACACCGCCGCGCTCGACACGGCCGCCGAATCGGAGTAACGAAAGAGCACGGGTCGACCGGCGGCGGAGCGGCCGGAGGCGAACGGATGCGTGGCGTGCGGCCGTACGGGCGGGCGCACGCCGGGCGCGCGAGGTGGTCGTGAACGGCCGGTACCGGCCTAGCCGCAAGGCGTTGACCTGTCGGATCATCGCAAGGGTGACCCGGAAGTCCTGGTCCGGCCTCACCCGTTCGGCGGATACCGTACTGATGAGGATGGCTGGGTCGTATTCGGGCAACCGCCGTCGACCGCTGCCCTTGGGAGCCCCTCGCGTCCTACTGTTGAGGGGTGCGCCTGTCGTGCACGGTTGCGGGACGCGAATCCAGCCGTGATGGCATGACATCGGGGCCATCACGAGGCAACGGCATCGCCGGCTGTGAGAGGGACGGGCATGAAACCCATCGAAAGCGCCGACCCGCCACCGGATTTCGGCGGGACGGGCGGGGAACTGCCGTCCCTGCGGACGGACCGGGCGGCCCGCACCGCCGGGCGGGGGAGCCGCGCCGGACACGCGCGCCGCGACGGACGTGCCCCCCGGCCCGAGCGCGCACCGCGCGCCGAACGCCCGGTACGGCAGGAGCGCCCGGCCGTCGCCGAGCGCCCCGCCCAGCCCCCGCGGTACGGCGTACGGACCACCCGCACGCCCGAACCCCACCCGCCCGAGGCCGGATCCGGAGCGGGCTCCGGCGGCGGGCCGGGCACCGAGGTCCACGGCTGGCGCGCCGCACTCCCGTTCGCCGTCGTCGGCCTCTCCCTCGTCGTCCTCGTCGTCGGGATCGCCCGGGCGCTGAGTGACCGTCACGCCCTGTTCCCCGGCGGCGCCGCCGGATGGGGCCTCGCCCTGCTCACCGGCATCATCGTCGGCCACCTCGTCGCGCTCGGCCGGGACCGCTGGTGGGGCGGCACCGGCTCCGGCGCCGCCCTCACCCTCGGCGTGCTCATCCTCTACGGCTGGATCCCGGCCGGGCTCGTCTCGCTCGCCGTGGTCTCCCTCGTCGGCGCCGCCCGCAGGCACCGCTGGCGCCAGGGCCTGCTGCACGGCTCCGCCGACATCCTCGGCATCGCCGCGGGGGCGCTCGTACTCGCCCTCTTCGGCCAGGCGCCCAGCGTCGAGGTGCCCTGGCAGCCCACCGGCTGGGGGCCCGGGGCGATCCCCGAGATCACCCTCGTCGCCATCGCCTACCTGCTGGTCACCCGGGTCCTGCTGTGGCTCGCCCTGACCCCGCGCGGCCGCGGGCTGCCCACCGTCGCCCGCACCGCGCTGATCCGCCAGGCCCTGGTCGCCGCGGCGCTGCTCGGCATCGCCCCGCTGATCTGCGTGGTCGCCATCACCCTGCCCGTCCTGCTGCCCCTCTTCGCCGTCCCGCTGATCGCCCTCGACTCCACCCTGTGGATCGCCCGGGCCCGCGCCGAGGAACAACTGCGCGACCCGCTCACCGGACTGCCCAACCGGCAGTGGCTGCTGGAGCGCGCCTGGCGGGCCCTGGACGAGGCTGAACGTATCGGCACCCGCTCCGCCCTGGTCCTCATCGACCTCGACCGCTTCCGCGCCGTCAACGACACCCTGGGCCACCTCGCCGGAGACCGGCTGCTCCTCCAGATCGCCGACCGGCTCCGCCAGGCCCTGCCCGAGGACGCCGAAGTGGCCCGGCTCGGCGGCGACGAGTTCGCCGTCCTGCTGCCCGTCGCCGACTCCACCACCAGCGCCCAGCGGGTGGCCCGCCACCTCGTCGCCGAACTCAGCTCGCCGCTCGACCTCGACGGGCTCACCCTCGTCCTGGAGGCCAGCGCGGGCCTCGCCGTCTTCCCCGACCACGCCCTCGACGCCGAAGGGCTGCTGCGGCGGGCCGACGTCGCGATGTACCAGGCGAAGCGGGACCGCACCGGAGTCGAGGTCTACGAGTCCAAGCGGGACAGCAACACCCCCGACCGGCTCGGTCTCCTCGGCGACCTGCGGCGCGCGCTCGACGCGGGCGAGGTGGAACTCCACTACCAGCCCAAGGTCCGCTTCGACGGACAGGTCGCCGGACTGGAGGCCCTCGTCCGCTGGGTGCACCCCGAACGGGGGCGCGTCTCGCCCGACGAGTTCATCGCGATCGCGGAGACCTCCGGTCTGATGCCGCACCTGACGGAGTACGTGCTCGAAACCGCGCTGGCCCAGGTCGCCCGCTGGCGGGCCCAGGGCCTGAAGGTGCCGGTCGCCGTCAACGTCTCACCGCGCGACGTGCACACCCCCGGCTTCGCCGGGGCCGTCGCCGCGCGGCTCGCCCGGCACGGGGTGCCCGCGAGCGGGCTGCAACTGGAGATAACGGAGCACGTCCTGCTGGAGGACCCGCAGCGGGCCGCCGACACCATGGCGGGGCTCACCGGGCACGGCGTGAAGATGTCGCTCGACGACTTCGGGACGGGCTACTCCTCCCTCGTCCACCTGCGGCGGCTGCCCGTCAGCGAACTGAAGATCGACCGGTCCTTCGTGGCGCGGCTGGCCGTCGACGCGCAGGACGCGGAGATCGTCCGCTGCACGGTGGACCTGGCCCACTCCCTCGGCCTGCTGGTCGTGGCCGAGGGCGTCGAGGACGACGAGACCTGGGAGCGGCTGCGGGACCTGGGCTGCGATGCGGTGCAGGGGTGGCTGGTGGCCGCCGCGATGCCGCCCGCCGAGGCCACGGCCTGGCTGCTGGCGCGCGGCGAGCGGGGCTGGCGGCGCCCGGCCGACATCACGGCGGAACTCGCCGCCGCCGCGGCCGCGACCCCGGATTCCGCCCGCCAATCCGGCCCACCCGGCGTGTGAGGGCATCTTCGGGTTCCGGGCTGCGCCCGGGGTGCCTCCGGCGGCGCCTCAAACGCCGGCGGGGCTGGGTCGGGCGCCCGGCAGGGCCGGCCTCAGGCCCGGCATTCCAGCCGGCCCGGCGCTTGAGGGCGTCTTCGGGTTCCGGGCTGTGCCCGGGTGCCTCCGGCGGCGCCTCAAACGCCGGCGGGGCTGGTTTGTCCGCCCGGCAGGGCCAGCCTCAGGCCCGGCATTCCAGCCTGCCCGGCGTTTGAGGGCATCTTTGAGCCGCGCCGGCGATTGAGGCGCGGGTTCCGGGCTGCGCCCGGGTGCCTCCGGCGGCGCCTCAAACGCCGGCGGGGCTGGGTCGGGCGCCAGGCGGGGCCGGTTCGGCGCCCGGCAGGGTCGCACGCCGCGCCCCCCGGGGACGGAACCGTTTCGTGGGTCGGGCGCCCCGCCCCATAGGATTGGGGCCGAAACCTGAATCCCGATACACCACCCCAGAGGATCGCTGCATGCCTGGCATCACGCGCGAGGAGGTCGCCCACCTCGCTCGGCTGGCACGTCTGGAGCTGAAAAGCGAAGAGCTCGACCACTTCGCCGGACAGCTCGACGACATCATCGGCGCGGTCGCCCGCGTTTCCGAGGTTGCCGACCAAGACGTCCCGCCGACCTCCCACCCGCTCCCGCTGACGAACGTCATGCGCGCGGACGAGGTCCGTCCGTCGCTCACCCCCGCGCAGGCGCTGGCCGGCGCCCCCGCTCAGGAGCAGCAGCGTTTCAAGGTGCCGCAGATCCTGGGGGAGGACTAATCACCATGACGGACATCAACATCATCAAGCTCACGGCAGCCCAGACCGCCGAGAAGATCGCCTCCGGCGAGCTGACGGCCGTCCAGGTCGCCGAGGCGCACCTCGCCCGCATCGAGGCCGTCGACGAGAAGGTCAACGCCTTCCTGCACGTCGACCGTGAGGGCGCGCTCGCCCAGGCCGCGGCCGTCGACGCGAAGCGGGAGCGGGGCGAGAAGCTCGGCCCGCTGGCCGGCGTACCGCTCGCGCTCAAGGACATCTTCACGACCGTCGGGGTCCCGACGACCGTCGGTTCGAAGATCCTGGAGGGCTGGATCCCGCCGTACGACGCCACCCTGACGCGCAAGCTGAAGGAGGCCGACGTCGTCATCCTCGGCAAGACCAACATGGACGAGTTCGCCATGGGGTCGTCGACGGAGAACAGCGCCTACGGTCCGACCGGCAACCCCTGGGACCTCACCCGCATCCCCGGCGGCTCCGGCGGCGGCTCCGCGGCCGCGCTGGCCGCCTTCGAGGCCCCGCTCGCCATCGGCACGGACACCGGCGGTTCCATCCGCCAGCCCGCCGCCGTCACCGGCACCGTCGGCGTGAAGCCCACGTACGGCGCGGTCTCCCGCTACGGCATGGTCGCCTTCTCCTCGTCCCTGGACCAGGGCGGCCCCTGCGGCCGCACCGTCCTGGACACGGCCCTGCTCCACGAGGTCATCGCCGGTCACGACCCGCTGGACTCCACCTCCATCGACGCCCCGGTCCCGCCGGTCGTCGAGGCGGCCCGCAACGGCTCCGTCGCGGGCATGCGCGTCGGCGTGGTCAAGCAGTTCGCCGGTGAGGGCTACCAGGCCGGTGTCGTCCAGCGCTTCAACGAGTCGGTCGAGCTGCTCAAGGAGCTGGGCGCCGAGATCGTCGAGCTGGACTGCCCGTCCTTCGACCTCGCGATGGCTGCGTATTACCTGATCGCGCCGTCCGAGGCCTCCTCGAACCTGGCCCGTTTCGACGCCATGCGCTACGGCCTGCGCGTCGGCGACGACGGCACCAAGTCCGCCGAGGACGTCACCGCCCTGACCCGCGAAGCCGGTTTCGGCGACGAGGTCAAGCGCCGCATCATCCTCGGTACGTACGCGCTCAGCTCCGGCTACTACGACGCGTACTACGGCTCGGCCCAGAAGGTCCGCACGCTCATCACCAAGGACTTCGAGAAGTCCTTCGAGCAGGTGGACGTGATCGTCTCCCCGACCACGCCCACCACCGCCTTCCCGATCGGTGAACGCACCGACGACCCGCTGGCGATGTACCTCGCGGACCTGTGCACCATCCCGACCAACCTGGCCGGCAACTCCGCCATGTCGCTGCCCTGCGGCCTGGCACCGGAGGACGGTCTCCCGGTCGGTCTGCAGATCATCGCCCCCGCCATGAAGGACGACCGGCTCTACAAGGTCGGCGCGGCCGTCGAGGCCGCCTTCGTCGCGCGCTGGGGTCACCCGCTGCTGGAGGAGGCTCCGTCCCTGTGAGTGCACTGACCAAGGCCAAAGGCTTCAAGAAGTCCAAGTCCGGTACGTACCTGTCGATCGGTACGACCGCCTTCGGCGCGCTGAGCGTGGTCAAGCAGGCCAAGAAGGCCCGTACCGAGCACGACACGCTGAAGCTGGTCGACGCCGTCGTGTCCGCCGCCGCCATCATCACCGGTCTCGCGATCCTGTACCGCGAGCTGAAGCGCCTGGGCGACGACGACGTCCTGCTCGGCTGAGAGGGAAAGTTTCACCGTGACCGCAACCGAACTCCTGTCGTACGAGGACGCCCTCGCGTCGTACGACCCCGTCATGGGCCTTGAGGTCCACGTCGAGCTGGGCACCCGCACCAAGATGTTCTGCGGCTGCTCGACCGAGCTGGGCGCCGAGCCCAACTCGCAGACCTGCCCCACCTGCCTCGGCCTGCCCGGCGCGCTCCCGGTCGTCAACGAGATCGGCATCGAGTCGGCGATCAAGATCGGTCTCGCGCTGAACTGCGAGATCGCCGAGTGGTGCCGCTTCGCCCGGAAGAACTACTTCTATCCGGACATGCCGAAGAACTTCCAGACCTCCCAGTACGACGAGCCGATCGCCTTCAACGGCTTCCTCGACGTGCAGCTGGAGGACGGCGAGATCTTCCGCGTGGAGATCGAGCGCGCCCACATGGAGGAGGACACCGGCAAGTCGCTGCACGTCGGCGGTGCCACCGGCCGTATCCACGGCGCGTCCCACTCCCTGCTGGACTACAACCGCGCCGGCATCCCGCTCATCGAGATCGTCACCAAGCCGATCGAGGGAGCGGGCGAGCGCGCCCCCGAGGTCGCCAAGGCGTACGTCGCCGAGCTGCGCGAGGTCATCAAGGCGCTGGGCGTCTCCGAGGCCCGCATGGACAAGGGCCAGATGCGCTGCGACGTGAACCTGTCGCTGCGCCCCACCCCGGAGTCCGAGTTCGGCACCCGCAGCGAGACGAAGAACGTCAACTCGCTGCGCAGCGTCGAGCGCGCGGCCCGCTTCGAGATCCAGCGCCACGCGGCGGTGCTCTCGTCGGGCGGCTCGATCCTCCAGGAGACCCGTCACTTCCACGAAGAGGACGGCTCCACCACCTCCGGCCGCATCAAGGACAACGCCGAGGACTACCGGTACTTCCCGGAGCCCGACCTCGTCCCGATCGCCCCGGCCCGCACCTGGGTCGAGGAACTGCGCGCCGGACTCCCCGAGATGCCCCGTGTGCGCCGCAACCGGCTGCGCGAGGAGTGGGGGGTCACCGAGCACGACATGCAGTCGATCCTCAACGCGGGCGCGGTGGACTCCATCGTCGCCACCACCGAGGCGGGCGCCGACTCGGCCGCCGCGCGCAAGTGGTGGATGGGCGAGCTGGCCCGTAACGCCAACGAGCAGGGCGTCGTCGTCGACGAACTGCCGATCACCCCGGCGCAGGTCGCCCGGGTAGCGGCGCTCGTCGCCGGCGGCGAGCTGAACGACAAGCTCGCCCGCCAGGTCATCGAGGGCGTCCTCGCGGGCGAGGGCACCCCGGACGAGGTCGTCGAGAAGCGCGGCCTCAAGGTCGTCTCGGACGACGGCGCGCTCGGCGCGGCCGTCGACGAGGCCATCGCGGGCAACGCGGCCATCGCGGACAAGATCCGCGGCGGCAAGGTCGCGGCCGTCGGCGCGCTGGTCGGCGCGGTCATGAAGACCACGCGCGGCCAGGCGGACGCGGCGCGCGTCAAGGAACTGATCCTGGAACGCCTGGGCGTCTCGGAGTAGTTCCCGCCGTTCAGGTACCCGTTCAGGTACCCGTTCACGTGAAGGGGCCGTATCCGCGATCTCGCGGGTACGGCCCCTTCGCGCGTCGCGCTACTTCTTGAGCGTGGGCTCCCCGAGGACGAGGGTGCCCATGTGGCAGCCGCTGCCCGTGTTGGCGTACGCGATGGAGAGCCGCAGGCCGTTCGAGACGTCCAGGTTCAGCGTCTGCGGGGCCCCGAGGTCCACCTCACCGGTGAACACGGCCTTGTTGTCCACCGAAATGGTCAGCCTGGAGGCCCGGTCCGCCGAGGAGTCGTCGATGCCCGCGACCATCGTCAGCGTCTTCCACTCCCGGCTCAGGTTGTACTCGGTGCTGCCCTTGCACCGCTCCTCGCCGGCGACCCCGTCGGGGAGCAGCGCGGTGTCGTAGCGCTTCGCGTCCAGGGTGCCGCTCCCCGCGGCGAGCCAGCCGTATTTGTCCTTGGCGACCGGATTCATGAGGGCGAGCGAGGTGGAGTCCGGACTGGACGGCGTCGGCTGCGCGGTGGGCTGACCGGCGGGCTGACCGGCCGCCGACGGACCGCCGGGCTTGGCGGTGCTCCCCGACTGGCCGCCCGTCCCCGTCGCCGTCCCCTTGTCCTTGTCCTTGCCGATCAGTTGTACGCCGACCACCGCGAGGACGGCGATGACGAGCACCCCGCCCACCGCCCCCAGGATCCGTCCGGTCCGCTTCCGCTGGAGGGGTGGCCGGGGTCCGGGCGCCGGGGCCACCGGCCACGGGGCCGGGGCCCGCATCGGCATGTAGGCGGGCGGGACCGACGGCGGCGGTGTCTGCGCGACCGGCGCCCCGGCGACCGGGGCCGTCGCCACCGGCGGGGCGGCGGGCAGCGGCGGGACGAAGGGGGCCCGCGGCACCGGCACCGCGCCCTGGACCGGCACCGCGCCCTGGACCGGCACGGGCCCCGAGGTCGAGGTGGTCGTGGAGACCACCGCGCGCCGGAGGTCCTTCATCCACCCGGTCAGGCTGACCGGTCGCTCGTCCGGGTCGGCGCAGTGCAGCGCGAGGATCCGCGCCCGCGCATCCTCGTCCAGCACGGCGATCTGCGGCAGCGCCGCCATGGCCCGCGCCAGCAGCTCCGGGGTCGGGGGCGGCGACTCGCCGCTGAGCAGGAAGTACGCGATCGCCCCGAAGGCGTACCGGTCGGTGCCCGGGGTCCGCTTGCCGTCGAAGACCTCGGGGGCGGCGTACCCGGGGGTGAACCAGACCTCGGCCGTCTGGTGGTCCGCGGTGAGTTTGCTGAGCCCGAAGTCCACCAGGGTGGCCTGCCCGTGCTCATCGACCATCACATTGCCGGGTGACAGGTCACCGTGGATGACGGTCCGGCCGGACGGGGTGGCACGCCCCGAGTGCAGCCAGTCCAGTACGTCCGCGAGCTGCTCCAGCGTCCGCATCAGCTCGCGCCGCTCGCCGGGCGTGGTGAAGGCCCGCTCGGCCCGCCAGTCCCGCAGGTCGAGGCCGTCCACGCGGTTCATGACGAGGACCAGGGCGCGCCCGCTGACCGTGTCCGACTCCCCGGACCGGTGGATCGGCGGGCCCTGGAAGTGCTCCCGGACCCCGACCACGCCCGGCCGGTGCACGAAGCGCAGCAGCTCGGCCTGCTCGTTCCACTTCTGGCTGATCCGCTCGAAGAGCTCCGGCGTCAGGGTCGTCTTCGCGTCGAGCACCTTGACGACCACGGGTTCCGCTCCGCCCGCCAGGTCTATCTCCGCGAGGTAGAGCACGGCCTCCCCGCCGCGACCGATGGACCGGAGGAGCCGGTACCGGTCGGGCGCGGAGTCGGGCCCTATGTGCAAGTTCTGGCCGGCCAATGTCCCCCCAGCTGTGATCAGTGGGGGTCAGTTTTTCGTGTGGGGCGGGGACGGTCAATTCGTGTCCGGCCCGAGGCACTTGACCGGCCGTGCGCTATCCGGCGGCCGGGCGGTAGGTGCACACGATGACTCCGGCGGGGCTGGTGGCCGTGGAGACCAGTTCGAGCGTGTGCAGCCGGCCGTCGTCCGGGAAGATCGTCTTGCCGCCGCCGACGAGCACCGGCATGACGATCAGCCGCAGCTCATCGGCCAGGCCCTCGCTCAGCAGGGTGCGGACGAGGGTCGGGCTGCCCATCACGGCCAGGTCGCCGCCGTCCGCCGCGCGCAGCTCCCGGATGCGGGCGACGGCGTCCGCGCCGGGGATGCGGGTGGTGTTGTTCCAGTCGAGCTTGTCGTCGCCGAGGGTGTCGGAGACGACGTACTTGGGAAGCGAGTTCATCTGGTCGGCGAAGGGGTCGCCGGCCCGCTCGGGCCAGGCCCCGGCCATCGTCTGCCAGGTGCGGCGCCCGAAGAGCAGCGCGCCGGCGGTGGCCAGGGAGCCGGCGAAGGCCCCGCCGACCACCTCCGGGTCGAAGAACGGGTGCGACCAGCCGCCGTGGGCGAAGCCGCCGTCCGGGTCCTCGCCGGGCCCGCCCGGAGCCTGCACGACACCGTCCAGGCTGATGAACTCGGTGATGACGATGCGCATGGTGACTCGCTCCTCTTGCGTTTTCGGGTCTACGTCATTGAAGACCGGCGGAGCGTCCGGAAGTCATCGTCCACGGCGATCTTGGTGAAGTGATCTGGATCACATTGATTCTGTAGCGATCGCTAGTTAAATCCGATACCTTTCTTTCCGTAGCGATCATTGGCCAATCAACGGGGAGACCGTCATGTCCACTGTCACCGCACCCACTTACGCCCGCACCGTCCGCAAGGAGAGCGGCGGGCCCGGGCTGCTGCTCGCCCACGGCGGCGGCGGATCCGTGGACCGGAACTTCGGGCCGGTCCTCGACGGGCTCGCCGCCCGGCACTCGGTCGTCGGGGTCGACTATCCCGGTACGGGCGGCACCCCGCGCGCCGACCACACGCTCACCGTGGACGAGCTGGCCGACGAGCTGGTGGCCGCGGCGGACGCCGAGGGGCTGGATCGGTTCGCGGTGCTCGGCTACTCGCTCGGCGGGCACGTGGCCACCCGGGTCGCGAGCCGCCACCCGGAGCGGGTGAGCGCGCTCGTCCTCACCGCGACCTTCGCCCGCGCCGACAACCGGCTCTCGCTCGTCACCGGGCTCTGGTCCGAGCTGGCCGGGCGCGGCGAGACCGGTCTGCTGGCCAAGGTGCTGGTCCCGCTGGTCCTCAGCCCGGGCGTGCTGGAGTCGCTGACCCCGCAGGAGCTGGCCGAAACCGTGGCCGCGACGGCCGCCGTCTTCCCGCCCGGCGGCGGGGACCACGCCGCGCTGGTGCCGGGCGCGGACATGCGCGCCGAGCTGGCGTCGCTCGACGTACCGGTCCTGGTCATCGCGACGACCGCGGACCGGCTCGTGCCGCTGCCGCTCCAGCGGGAGGTCGCGGACTCGGTCGCGGGCGCCCGGTGGGCGGAACTGGCCACCGGGCACCTGCTGTTCGCCGAGCGCCCGGCCGAATGGGAGGCGCTGATCAGCGAGTTCCTCGCCGAAGCCGAAGCCGAAGCCGAAGCCGAAGCCGAAGGCGTTACGGGCGCTACGGGCGCGGCGCGCTGAGGAACGCGAGCCGGGCCGGCTTCGCGGGGAGGTACACCTCGGGCAGGTCGATCTCGGGGAGTTCGACCTCGGGACCCAGTACGAAGCCGGTCCGCTCCAGGCGCGCGATGGCCTTCTCGTTGCGCGCGTCCGGTTCCGCGACGACGCGGACCGTGCGGCCGTCGGCGAACACGTACTCCAGGAAGGCGGTCAGCAGGCCCGCGCTGAAACCGCGCTCGGCCGCACCCGCCACGGGGCCGATCAGCAGGTGCACGCCCGTGTCCCCGGGCCGGACCTCGTAGCACTCGCCGACCCGGTCGGCCTCGCAGTCGTAGGTCTGGAAGAGCGCCACCGGTACTCCGTCGCGGCGTGCGAGGAACGCGTGGTGCGTGTCGCGGCGGTCGACGTCCTCGTAGATCTCCTGGACCAGTTCGCGGCTCGCCCCGTTCATGCCCCAGAACCGGGCGCGCTCCTCGCTGACCCAGCCGTGGATCAGCGGGGCGTCGGCGGCGGGATCGACGGGGGTGAGGGTGACCGTGCCGAAACCCTCCACGTGACGGGTGTGGACGGGCTGCCGGGCCGAGGCGGAGGAAGGGGTGGCGGGCGAGGTCATATCGATTCCTTGGTGAGCAGGGTCCAGTCGGTGACGACGGGTACGAGTTCGCCCCGGGCCCAGAGCGGGAGCTGGTCGCGGTGGTGCGCGGAGCCGGTGACCCCGTCCGCGCCCAGCGGGACGGCCCACAGGCTGTCCTCGCGCCGCGCCAGGTCCCACACGTAACGGGCGGCGGACGCCCGGGAACTGAGGTCGGTGACCCCGGGGACCGAGGAGGTGGCGTTCACGCAGTCGTGGTCCCCGCCCAGGCCGGGCCAGGCGGCCCCCGGATCGTGCAGCGCCTGCCACGGCGCGAGCCGGTGCACCTCGGACCAGGCGGTGTCGGGGGCAGCCGCGGCGGCCGTCTCCTCCAGCGCGGCGCGCAGGTGCGCGGCCCGGTCCAGCCCGGGCAGCAGCGCGGTGGTGAGGAGCCCTTCGAGGGCGTAACCGACCCGGGGGAGGAGGTACAGCCAGGGGTGGAAGACCTCGGGGCCGGTCGGCGCGCCGGCCAGCTCCGCGAGCGCCGGGTCGGCGGCGATCCGCCGGACGAGCGCCGTGCGCAGCGCCGCGAACAGGGTGGCGTCGGTGCTCCCGGCCGCCATGTGCCGGTCCCAGCCCAGCAGCCGCTCGCGCAGCGTCCCGGCCTCGGGGGAGAGCCCGGTCAGCGCGGGCAGCCGGTCCAGCAGGGCGGCGGCGGAACCGAGGAAGGTGTCCCGGTGCACGTCGGCCATGTCCGGGGCGGACCAGTCGGCCGAGCCGCTGAGCAGCTCCCTGATCCGGTGGGCCCGGTGCGGGGGCGCGAACTCCACGCCCAGCGGGGAGGCGATCCCGCGGGCGTTGGCCATCACCGCGAACCCCTGCACCGGCTCGGCGGGCGCATCGGCCCAGCCCTGCCACGCGTGCCCCGGCTCCCACGCGGGCACCGGCCGCAGCCGGTTGTCCGGGTGGCGCAGCGGTACGGCGCCCGCGACCCGGTGCAGCAGACCGCCCCCGGTGTCGGCGGCGTGGATGACGTTGACGGGTTCGGCCCAGCCGTCGACGGCGCGGTCGATGTCGGCGACCGTACGGGCGCGCAGCAGGGCCGGGAGCGCGGCGAAGCCGAGGTCCGCGCGGACCCGTGACGGGTGGCGCAGGCTGACGGTCTGCTCGGGGGTGTCGATGACGACCGGGCCGCGCGCGGTCTCCAGGACCTCGACCTCGACCTCGGTGGGAGCCGCGCCGTCGGCGCCCGCGACCGTGATGGTCTCGGTGTGCCGGGCGACGGGCTCGCGGGCACCGTCCGGGCCGAGGGCCCAGACGCGTTCGCCCCCGGGGCCGCCGGTGCGGGTGAGCCGCTCGACGTACAGGTCCTGGTAGTCGGCCATGGCGTTGGTGATCGCCCAGGCGACGGAGCCGGTGTGGCCGAAGTGCGCCAGGCCCGGGACCCCGGGGACGGCCAGGCCGACCACGTCGTACTCGGAGCAGGCCAGCCGGATCTGCTGGTAGACCCCCGGGTCCTCGATGAAGCGGTGCGGGTCGCCCGCGATGATCGCCGCGCCGGTGGAGGTGCGCTCGCCCGGCACGAGCCAGCCGTTGCTGCCCGCGGTGCCGGGGCCGTCGGTGGCGAACAGGGTGACGGCCTCGTCGCCGAGGGCGCGGGCCACTTGGGCGCGCCAGAGCTTGGTGGGGAACCCGGCGAACAGGACGTGGGTGGAGAGCCAGATCCCGAGCGGGACCCAGGGCTCCCAGGGGGTGGGGACGAGGCCGGTGCGGGCGAACCGCTCGTCGCGGGCCGCGCCCGCCGCCATGCCGTCGTTGACCCCGTCGACGTACGCCCGTACCCACGCGGCGGTCTCCGCGTCGAGGGACCCGAAGCAGCGGCGGGCGGTGTCGTCGAGCCGGGACTGGCGGGCGAACCGGTCCCAGGCGACCTCGTCGGCGCCGAGGAAGGCGGCGGTGGAGCCCTGCGAGCGGCGCCGCTCCACCTCCAGCTGCCAGGCGCGGTCCACGGCGGTGGTCCGGCCCTGGGCGTAGGAGAGGCGGAAGGGGTCGGCCGCGCGCAGATGGGGGATGCCCCACGCGTCCCGGTAGCACGCGTAGGTCTCCGGGGCGGCCCGGTCTGCCGCTTCCGTCGGCGCCGAACTGGTCGAGCTGCTCACACTGTTCCCCAAGTACTTTAGGTTAGGCTCGCCTAACTATAGGGCCCTGTGGGAGTGCCGGGGGAAGCCGGGGGTTCGAGAGCGGGGGCAAGCCGCACCAGCGCGCCTGCGCGCGGGTGGACCCCCGGCCCGGCCGCGGGTCAACGGGCTCGGGAGTCGGGGCCGGGAGCCGGGGCTCAGGCGCCGGTGACGCCGTCGATCGCCTCGCGCAGGAAGTCGGCGTGGCCGTTGTGGCGGGCGTACTCGTGGATGAGGTGGAGCATCACCAGGCGCAACGAGACGTCCGCCTCCCACTTGCCGAAGTAGGCCGTCACGTCGAGGGAGTCGGCCTCCGCCTCGAACCGCCGGGAGAAGACGGTCTCCGCCTCCCACGCGGCGAAGGCCTCGGCGCGGGTGGAGGCAGAGGCGTCGTACGCCTCCTGGAAGTCGTGCTTGTCGGACCACACGTGGGACACGTCCTCGCCCGCCAGGACGCGCCGGAACCAGTGGCGCTCCACCTCGGCCATGTGCCGCACGAGGCCGAGCAGGGTGAGGGTCGAGGGCGGCGACGCCCGCAGGCGCAGCTCCTCGTCGGTGAGCCCCTCGCACTTCATGGCGAGGGTGGCGCGGTGGAAGTCGAGGAACGCGCGCAGGGTTTCGCGCTCGTTGCCGGTCAGCGGGGGTGCTATGCGATCCATGCGGTTGATCTTGCACCCCCGGACCGGCGCGGCGAAAGCCCCGGGCCGCCGCTCGCCCTTACTCGCCCGTACTCGTCCTCACTTGCCGGCCCACACGTACGGCACCGTCACGCCCAGCACCCCGAAGCCCAGGCGCTCCAGGATCGGGCGGCTCTCGCTCGACGCGTCCACCTGGAGATAGGGGATGCCCAGCTCGGCCGCGGCGAGGGCGCGGTGCGCGACCAGGGCGCGGTAGATGCCCTTGCCCCGCCACTGCGGGACGGTGCCGCCGCCCCACAGGCCCGCGAAGGAAGCGCCCGGGGTGATCTCCATCCGCGCCGAGCTGACCGGCTGGCCGTCCGCCATCGCGACCACCGCCAGGATCGTCTCCGGGGCCTGCGTCACCTGGGTGACCAGCGCGTGCCGGATCCGCGGCCGGTTCCCGCCGAAGGCCTGGGCGTGAACGTCCATCATCAGGTCGACGCCCTCGACGTCCGTCACGTTCACCAGGGTCACCCCCTCGGGCGCCGGCACCGCGCGCGCGATCTCCGCGACCGGCGCCACCATCAGGGTCTCCGGCGGCTCCGGCACGAAGCCGGCGGCCAGCAGTCGTGCGCCCAGGTCGGCGGGGGCGTCGTAGTCGTAGGTCTTCCACTCGAACTCCGGCACCCCGCGGCCCTCGAAGTACGCGACCTGCGCCGCGATCCGCGCGTCCGCCGTGTTCTCGTCGAGGTCCGACCAGAGCACCCCGTTCCAGCCCGGTCCGCGCGAGACGCGCCGTACGACGTCCCCGTCGTGCTCCACCAGGGAATGATCCCCGTCCGACTGCGCCCCCCGACGGGCCTCGGCATCGAAAAGGGTCCTCACCGCATCAAGATCCATCGTCATCCGTGCAGCTCAGCAGGCAATCGGCCCCCAACGCAAGTGCATTAGCCTCCCCACATGACCGATGCGACCGATCGCACCCGCCGCCCCGCGCCCACGGCCCGCGCCTCCGACGGGCTCGTCCACACCGGCAAGGCGGGACCCGAGGCCGCCGCCGACCGCGGCTGGCTCCTCGGCCACTTCAAGGACGCCGACGACCCCCGGCACAGCGCGGACGTCGAGATCAAGTGGGGCGTCCACCCGAAGGGCGAGGAACGCGGGCAGTGGGTGACCGGCGAGGAGCGCACGGCCCTCCAGGTCCTCATCAGCGGCCGGTTCCGGCTGGAGTTCCCCGGGCGGACCGTGGTCCTCGCCGAGCAGGGGGACTACGTACTCTGGGGGCGCGGAGTGGACCATTCCTGGTACGCCGAGGAAGACGCCGTCGTCCTCACCGTGCGCTGGCCCTCCCTCCCCGGATACCGGGCCGACGGGGGACCCGGGGAGTAAGTCCCGAGTCCCGCCCGGGCCCTGTGACGATGCACACGAATGGGGCCGACGATCACGAATCGCTGAGATCGTTGCGGTGTAGACCACCTCGGACATACGCGTTCTTTCCGACGGGCTGTTCCCCGGCAAAGGATCCGAACCACCAGGGAGCACGTTCGTTGGCAGCAATCGCACGGTGGTGCATGCGGCACCGCCTCGTCGCCGTCATGCTCTGGCTGCTGGCGTTCGGCGGGACCGCGGCGGCTGCCGCGAGCGCCGGATCCGCCTTCTCCAACGACTACGAGGTCCCCGGCACCGAGTCCACCGCCGCCCACGACCTGCTGCGCGAAGGCTTCCACGGCCAGGGCGGCGACACCGACACCGTCGTGTGGCGGACCCCCGAGCACGAGAACGCCCGTACGCCCGAGGTCGAGCGGCGCATGAGTCGGGCCCTCGGCGCGATCGCCGCGCTCCCCGGAGTCGGCTCGGTCCTCAGCCCGTACGCCCCCGAGGGCGCGGCGCAGATCAGTGCCGACGGACGCACCGCCTACGCCGTCGTCACCTTCGACCGGCAGGCCGACGCCGTCCCCAAGGCACAGGCCAGGGCGGTCCTCGACACCGCGAAGAACCCCGCGACCGAACGCGACGGCCTCCAGGTCGAACTCGGCGGCCGCGCCATCGGCCTCACCGAGGCGCCCTCGGCCCACTTCGCCGAGGTGCTCGGCGTCGCCGTTGCCGGGATCGTCCTCTTCCTCGCCTTCGGCTCGCTCGCCGCCAGCCTGCTGCCCCTGGCGACCGCACTGGTCAGCGTCGGCACCGCGTACTTCGGCATCACCCTGCTCGGGCACGCCATGCCGGTCGCCGACTTCGCCCCGATGCTCGGCACCCTCGTCGGGCTCGGCGTCGGCATCGACTACGCGCTCTTCATCGTCACCCGGCACCGCAAGGGCCTGGGGCGCGGCCTGCCCGTCGAGGAGGCCGCCCGCGCAGCCGTCGCCACCACCGGCCGGGCCGTCGTCTTCGCCGGAGCCACCGTCTGCATCGCGCTCCTCGGCATGCTGGTCCTGCGGCTGAACTTCCTCAACGGGGTCGCCCTCGCCGCCTCGCTCACCGTCGTCCTGACGGTTGCCGCGTCCGTCACCCTGCTGCCCGCGCTCCTCTCCTTCATCGGCATGCGCGCCCTGTCCCGCCGCGAACGCCGCAAGCTCGCCTCGGACGGCCCGCGGCCGGAGCCCCCCACCGGGTTCGCCGCCCGCTGGTCCGGCTTCGTGGAACGCCGGCCCAAGCTGCTCGGCGCCCTCGCCGCCCTGGTCATGACCGTCCTGGCACTGCCCACCCTCTCCCTGCACCTCGGCACCTCCGACCAGGGCAACAACCCGGCCGCCTCCACCACCCGGCAGGCCTACGACCTGCTCGCCGACGGCTTCGGCCCCGGTGTGAACGGGCCGCTCACCCTCGTCGCCCGGCTGGCGGGCCCGGCGGACCGCGCCGCCCTGGACGCCCTCGGCGAGACCCTGCGCACCACCCCCGGCGTCGCGGGCACGGGCCCGGCCGTCCTCAACCGGAGCGGTGACACCGCCGTCCTGACGGTCGTCCCCACCACCGCCCCGCAGTCACGGGACACCAGCGACCTGGTCGACCGGCTGCGCCACGACGTCATCCCGCGCGTCGAGCGGGGCCACGGCCTGAACGTCCACGTCGGCGGCGTGACCGCGGGCTACGACGACTTCGCCGACGTCATCATCGGGAAGCTGCCGCTCTTCGTCGGCGTCGTCATCGCCCTCGGCTGCGTCCTGCTGCTCCTGGCCTTCCGGTCCATCGGCATCCCGCTCAAGGCGGCCGCCATGAACATCGCCGCCGTCGCCTCCTCCTTCGGCGTCGTCGTCGCGGTCTTCCAGTGGGGCTGGGGCAGCGAACCGCTGGGCCTGGGCAGCGCCGGGCCGATCGAGCCCTTCCTCCCGGTGATCATGGTCTCTGTGCTCTTCGGGCTGTCCATGGACTACCAGGTGTTCCTGGTCAGCCGGATGTACGAGGAGTGGCTGGAGACCGGTGACAACCGCCGGGCCGTCCGCGTCGGCCTCGCCGAGACCAGCCGGGTGATCAACTCGGCGGCGGTCATCATGATCTCCGTCTTCCTCGCCTTCGTCCTCAGCGGTGACCGGCTGATCGCCATGTTCGGCATCGCCCTCGCCGCCGCCGTCGCCCTGGACGCGTTCGTCCTGCGGACCCTGCTCGTGCCCGCCCTCATGCACCTGCTCGGCGGCGCGAACTGGTGGATCCCCGGCTGGCTCGACCGCCGACTGCCCAAGATCAGCATCGAACCGCCCGAGTGCCGCTCCCGTGCGACACTTCCCGCGCAGCGCAGCGAAACTGACGAACCCGCCGCCGCGCCCCGCTGACGCGCCCCGCCGACGCGCCGGGCCTGCCGCCGTAGGAACCCGAAGGAATCCGCATGTTCTCGATAGACCTGGCCGACGACGCCCAGCTGTTCCCCCTGGAAATCCGGCACGCCGAAGAATTCTTCGCCCACATGGAGCGCGGCCGCGACTACATCGGGGAACACATCGGCTTCCCCGACGCCGCCACCGACATCGAGTCGGCCCGCACCCTGCTGAGCAACTACGCCCAGAAGGCGGCCGCCGACGGCGGCCGGCTCTTCGGCATCCGCGTCGACGGCACCCTCGTCGGCGGCGTCCTCTACCGGATCTTCGAAGCGGACGCCGGCAACTGCGAGATCGGCTGCTGGCTGGAGCCGTCCGCCGCCGGCCGGGGCCTGGTCACCAAGGCCTGCCGGATCCTGATCGACCACGCCTTCCGGGAGCGCGGCATGCACCGCGTCGAATGGCACGCGTCCGCGCTCAACACCAAGAGCCTCGCCGTCGCCGAGCGCCTCGGCATGACCCGCGAAGGCGTCATGCGCGAGAGCTACCTCTACCGGGGCGTCCGCCAGAACACCGAGATCTGGGCACTCCTCGCCCACGAATGGCCCCCCGCCCCGGCCGTCTAGGGGGTGTCTGGTGGATCTCCGCGACGCCGCGGAGATCCACCAGACACCCCCTAGGACTTGACGTGGGGCCGGTCAGAGGTAGAGGTCGATCGTGAAGCGCCTCATGCCCCCACCGAGCGTGTCGGCGTGGACCGAGCCACGGGCCCGGTCGTACTTCCCGGTGCCGCCGGTGATCGCGTTGTCGAAGGAGGGGGGAGGGCCCGGGTTGAGGATGCCGAAGTACATCCCCTGCGCGGTGAGCTGGCCGCCCGGGAGGGTGTAGGTCACGACGCACTCCTCCGCCCCGCCTTTGTCCTCCGGCAGCGCCGCCCGGGTGAGGGTGCAGAAGCCGCCGGTTTCGCCGACCTTCTTGTCGTCCTTGTCGTAGAGGCCCGAGCGGACGACGGTCCGGTCGCCCTGGGCGGCGGGGCCGCCGGGGTTGACGGGGAAGTACGTCTGCTGCTCCAGCTTGCCGGTGAGTGTGATGACCTGGTGCTTGCCCTTGTCGTGGGCGGAACCGGTGTCCGTCGCGGCGGCGGCCGCGAGAGGGGCGCAGGCGAGGAGGGTGACCAGCGCGGTGGCCGCGCCGAGACAGGCCGATCTGATGGGGCGCATCGTGTGGCTCCTGAGGCTGACGCTCATGGATGGTCGGGTGATGAAACGGTCGTGCGATTTCAGTCATAACCTCGGCTCTCCCACCGCCCGGGACGCCCCGGCACGACCCACCGGCAGGTCCGCCCCATCGGACCAGCCCGAGGCGTGAGAGGGCCCGCCCGACCCAGGCGGCGGGCCGCCGTCGGCACCCCCGCACAGCCCGTCGCACAGCCGCACACCCGGCTCTCAGGAACCTCTCAGAAACGCCGCTTACCGTGCCCCGCATGGACACCACGAAGACCCCCGCCCCGAACGCGCCCGAGCCCGACTCCAAGGAGTCGGCCGACGCCGCCGTCACCGCAACCACCGCCACCGATGTCGAGGTCACCGATATCGCGGACGTGGTCGGCGACCAGGACGGGGACCTCGACGGTGACGAGTCCGACGATTTCCTGAACCAGGACAACGAGGACCGCCCCACCGGTGTGTTCGCCGCCGCCTCCGCCATCGCGGGCGCCGGTCTCTCCCTCGTCGCCCTCAGCGGCACCTGGGTCGCCCGGGTGATCTCCGAGCGCCAGGGCCTCATCGGCCAGATCGAGTCGGTCAACGCCACCTCGATGGAACAGAAGATCAACGCGCTGTACAGCGACGGCTGGCACCAGACCGCCCTCGTCAACGGCGTCTTCTCCACGATCGCCCTCCTCATCGGCATGTTCGTGCTGGTCGGCCCCTCCTTCGGCGCCCCCGGCCGGGTCAACCCGAACTGGGTCAAGGCCGTCTCCTGGGTCGCCGTCGCGATCGGCCTCATCGGCGTGCTGATCTTCGGCCTCATGTACTTCGACCTGCTCCTCGACCTCCCCAAGGCCGCCGCGCCCGCCGCCTAGGACCACGGTCTAGGCACGAGAGACCCCCTCCTTAGTCCGTACGGGAGCCTGAGGCCCCGCGCCTAAGGCCCCCGGCCGCACGGAGATGCGGCATGCGCCCGATGCCCCCGGACCCCCTGGGACGCGATTCTTGGAACACACCGAACGAGGTGCCCGAGAAACACAACCAGGGAGTACGAGATGTTCGTGTACGAGATCGCCATCGCCCACCGCGACGAGCTCATCCGTGAGGCCGCCGAGTACCGCCAGGTGCGCCTCGCCAAGGCCCGCGCCGCGCGCCGCGGGTTCTCACTCAAGAAGGCCCCGGAAAGGCCGGTGAGTGAGAGCCGCAGCCGGTTCACCCCGGCCGCGTAACCCGCGCCACGCACCACGTGACCTGACACGTGATGAGAAGCGCACCGAAATCCAGTGCCGGTCACCAGGAACGCTGTGCGATGCTCGGCGGCGTGGAGACCAGATCTGTCAGCCCGGTGTTCGTCGGCCGTGCCGACGAACTGGCCGTACTCACCGACGCACTGACCCGGGCCGCGGGCCCGGAACCCCAAGCCCTCCTCATCGGGGGCGAGGCCGGGGTCGGCAAGACCCGCCTCACGGAGGAGTTCGTCTCCGAGGCCGAGCGGCGCGGAGCCGTCGTGGCCGTCGGCGGCTGTGTGGAGATAGGGGCGGAGGGGCTTCCCTTCGCCCCCTTCTCCGCTGCCCTGCGCAGTCTGCGCCGCCAGCTCCCCGAGCAGCTGACCGCGGCCGCCGAGGGCCAGGAGGACGAACTCGCCCGGATCCTGCCCGAACTCGGCGAGACCCCCCGCGGACCGCACGACGAGGAGAGCACCGCCCGGCTCTTCGAACTGACCGTACGCCTGCTGGAACGGCTCGCCGCCGACCGCACCGTCGTCATCATTCTGGAAGACCTGCACTGGTCGGACACCTCGACCCGGCACCTCCTCGCCTACCTCTTCCGCGCCCTCTCCACCGGGCGCCTCGTCATCGTCGCCACCTACCGCGCCGACGACATCCACCGCCGCCACCCGCTGCGCCCGCTGCTCGCCGAAATCGACCGGCTGCGCACCGTCCAGCGGATCGAACTGTCCCGCTTCACCCGCGCGGAAGTACGCCGCCAACTCGCCGGGATCCTGGCCGCGACGCCCGAAGAAGACCTGGTCACCTCCGTCTTCGACCGCTCCGACGGCAACGCCTTCTTCGTCGAGGAACTCGTCGCCTGCCGCGAGAGCGGCTGCCGCACCGGACTCACCGAATCGCTGCGCGACCTGCTGCTCGTCCGCGTCGAGGTGCTGCCCGACGCCGCCCAGCGCGTGGTGCGGATCGTCGCCGAGGGCGGCTCCACCGTCGAACACGACCTCCTCCTCGCCGTCGCCCAGCTGACCGAGGACGCCCTGATCGAGGCGCTGCGCGCCGCCGTCGGCGCCAACATCCTGCTGGCGAGCGCCGACAACGACGGCTACCGCTTCCGGCACTCCCTCGTCCGCGAAGCCGTCAGCGACGACCTGCTGCCCGGCGAGCGCGCCCGCGTCAACCGCCGCTACGCGCAGGCCATGGAAGCCGACGAGAGCCTCGTCGGCGGCTCGGAACGGACCATCCGGCTCGCGAGCTACTGGTACTACGCCAACGACGCGGCCAAGGCCCTGCCCGCCGTCCTGGCCGCCTCCGTCGCCGCCCGCCGCCGGCACGCCTACTCCGAGCAGCTCAGGCTGCTGGACCGGGCCATCGACCTGTGGGAGAGCGCCCCGGTGGAGGTGCGCGCGGAGCTGCGCCCCGCGGACTACACCGAGGTGTACCCGCCCTGCGGCTGCGACCCGGCGACGACCCCGCTGCGCCGCCTCGACCTGCTGGCCGAGGCCACCGTCGCGGCCCGCTTCGGCGGAGAGCGCGAACGCGCCCTGAAGATAACCAAGATGGCCCTGCGGATGCTGGAGGACGAGAACGATCCGCTGCGCTCCGCCTGGTTCTGGACCGAACGCTCCAAGCTGGTCGCCAGCCTGGGCCGCGGTGACGGCTGGGCCGAACTGAGCACCGCCCAGGAGCTTGTCCAGGGGCTGCCCCCGTCCCACGTGCACGCCGAAGTGCTCTCTCGCGCGGCGGGCTGGGGCATGCTCCACAACCCCGGCTTCGACAACATCGCGGCCGCCGAACGCGCCGTCGAATACGCGCGGATGGTCGGCGCCCAGGAAGTCGAACTGCACTCCCGGATCACCCTCGGCTCCCTGCTCGCCGACGCCGGCGACGTGGAGGGCGGACTCGCGCTGATGCACGAGGTCAAGGAACAGGCCGGCGAACTCGGCCTGGTCATGCTCTCGGGTCGTGTTCATATCAACCTCACCTCTCAGCTCGAAAACAACGGCCGCTCACGGGAAGCGGTGGAACTGGCGGAAGAAGGGGTCCAGCTCGTCGGAGCCTCCCGGCTCCTGGACTCCGAGGCCTGGGTCCGCGGCAACATGGCGGAGAGCCTGTACAGCCTCGGCCGGTGGGACGAGGCCACCGAGGCGGCCCAGCGCACCCTGCGCGTCAGCCAGAGCGCCGCCCCGCGCGGCATGGCCTCGGCGCGCCTGGCCTACCTCGCCCTGGCCCGCGGTGACGTGGCCGCCGCCGCCGAGTGGCTGGCCGCCGCCCACGAACACTTCGGCACCCACGACGCCCAGCCCCAGCACCGGATCCCGATGTACCGCCTGGCGGTCGGCCTGGCCGCGCTGGAGGGCCGGATCGCGGACGTCCGCACGGAGGTGGCCGAGGCGATCGGCCAAGGGTTCCCGCTCGGCCACCACCGCTACGCCTGGCCCCTGTTGCTGGCCGCCGCCTCCGCCGAGGCCGACACCCGGGGCCTGCCGGCCGCCGCCGCGGGCCACGGCGAGGCCGTGGAGACCCTCCGGGCCGCCACCCTCGCCCTGGCCGCCCCGGTCCCGCTGTGGACCGCCCACGCCGACTTCGTCCGCGCCGAACTGCTGCGCGGCGAGGACCGTGACACCCCCGCCGACTGGACCGCCGTCGAGGCCGCGGTCCGGCCGCTGGACCGCCCGTACCTGCTGGCCCGGGCCCGCCACCGGTTCGCCGAGTCACTGCTGGCCGCGGGCGGCGACCGCGAGCGCGCCGCCGACCTCGTCCGCGCGGCCCACGCCACCGCCGAGCAACTGGGCTCGCTCCGGCTCCGCGACGACCTGGCCCTGCTCGCCCGGCGCGGCCGCCTCCAGCTCACCGCCCCCGACGAGACCACGTCCCAGGCCCCCGCGGCGCCCGACACCGATCCGGTGGAGAGCCTGGGCCTGACCAGCCGCGAGCGGGACGTACTGCGCCTGGTCGCGGTCGGTCACACCAACCGTCAGATCGCCGAGGCACTCTTCATCTCGCCGAAGACGGCCAGCGTCCACGTCTCCAACATCCTGGCCAAGCTCGGTGTCGCCGGCCGCGGCGAGGCGGCCGCCCTCGCCCACCGGCTCCGTCTCTTCACCCCCGCCCCTTCCTGAGCCGTCCCTTCCGGCCCCGCTCCGGCCCTGCCCCCGTGGCCGCGAGCGGCGGCCGGGAGCGGCGGCCGGGAGCCGGGCTACCGCACCGTCAGGCTCAGGATCCGGTCGTCCCCCGGTTCCGGCGTCCCGCGCCCGTCCGTCTCGCTCGTGACCAGCAGCAGCTTGTCCCCGCCCAGGGCCACCACCGTCCGCAGCCGCCCGTACGTCCCCTGGAGGAACGCCTCCGGCTCCGCCAGCGCTCTCGTGCCGTCCAGCGGGATCCGCCACAGCCTGGCGCCCTTCAGCCCGGCCATCCAGATCGACCCCTGGGCGAACGCGATCCCGCTCGGCGAGGCGTCATCGGTCTTCCACTGCGCCACCGGATCGATGAATCCGGGCTTGCCCGCCTTCCCCTCGGCCTCCGGCCAGCCGTAGTTGCCGCCGGGCTCGATCAGATTCAGCTCGTCCCAGGTGTTCTGGCCGAACTCCGCGGCCCACAGCCGCTTGTCCTTGTCCCAGGCGAGCCCCTGCACATTGCGGTGCCCGGAGGAGTAGACGACCGAATCGGCCTCCGGATTGCCGTGCACCGGCTGCCCGTCCGGGGTCATCCGCAGGATCTTGCCGCCCAGCGACTTCTTGTCCTGGGCCAGCCCGGTCTCCCCGGTCTCGCCCGTCCCCGCATAGAGCATCTTGTCCGGGCCGAAGGCGATCCGGCCGCCGTTGTGCAGGAGCCCCTTCGGAATGCCGCGGAACACCGTGTCGGGGGCGCCCAGTTGCTGTCCGGGCTGTCTTTGCTCGTCGTACCTGAGCCGGGCGATCCGGTTGTCGGACTCCGTCGTGAAGTACACGTAGACCAGCCGGTCCGAGGCGTACGAGGGGGACAGCGCCAGGCCGAGCAGCCCGCCCTCGCCGCCCGGGGCCACCCCGGAGACCTTCCCGATCTCCGTCACCTTCCCCGTCTTCGCCGCGACCCGGGAGACCGTGCCCTTGTCCCGCGAGGTGACCAGCAGGTCCCCGTCCGGCAGCGCGGCCACGCCCCACGGCGTCTCCAGGCCCTTGGCCACCTCGCCGGACACCGTCACCGACCCCTTCGCCGGGGGCCCCGACGGCGAGGCCCCCGGGGAGGCGCCCCCCGACGGCCTGGCCGCTCCCTTCGCCGGTGGCGAGGAACCCGCCGAGGCCCCGGCCCCGGGCCCCCCGGCCGGACCGCACCCGGCCACCAGCAGCGCCCCGCACCCGGCCAGCGCCACGGCCGTCCACAGCCCCCGCCCGGCCGCGCTCCCGGCCGCCGTCGCCCGTACCGCCGTGGCCCGTACCGCCGTCGCCCGGACCGCCCCGCCCCGCATCGCTTCCGTACCCATTGCCCCGCTCCCTCTCGTCCCCACTGCCCTGTCGATCCTGTCGATCCTGCCGGTCACCTGTCTCAACAGCCCGGAGAGTCGGCGAAGTTCCGGCACTTCGTACACTCGATCGAGTGGGGATGGGGGAGCCCCGATCGGGGAAGAGGGCGGACCGGCCCGGTCCGGTCAGTCCCAGGCCCCCACCGCCACCGGCAGCGCCGCGACCTCCTCCAGGTCCAGCGCCGTCAGCCGCACCTGGGCCGCCCCCGCGTTCTCCGCCGCCCAGCACGCCCGCTCGGCCCCCGGCACCGGAACCACCTGCGGCCCCTGGGCCAGCACCCACGCCAGCGCCACCTGGGCCACCGTCGCCGGTCGCCCGCCCGGCCCCTCGTGCCGCCGCGCTATCCGCCGCAGCCCCGCCACCAGCACCTGGTTCGCCGCCATCGCGTCCGCCGTGAACCGCGGATGCCGGGCCCGGGCATCCGTCTCCTCGAAGCCCTGCCCGGGCGTCAGGGTCCCGGTGAGGAACCCGCTGCCCACCGGCATCGCGGCCAGCAGCCCCACCCCGCGCGTCCGGCACCACGGCAGCAGCTGCCAGGCCGCCTCGGGCGACCACACCGACAGCTCCGCCTGCACCGCGCTCACCGGGAACACCTGCTGCGCCCGGTCCAGATGGCGCAGGGTCGCCGTGTACGCGCGGTCCCCGAGCCGCCCGGCCCCCGGCCCCGCACCCGCCCCGAGCGTGCAGAACCCCAGCGAGCGCACCTTGCCCGCGCCCACCAGCTCCGCCATGGCGCCCCAGGTCTCCTCCACCGGCACGTCCGGATCCACCCGGTGCAGCTGGTAGAGGTCTATGACATCGGTCCGCAGCCGCCGCAGCGAGGCGTCGCACGCCCGCCGCACGTACCCCGGACGCCCGTCGGCCACCACGTGCTGATCACCCGTCCGCAGCCCGACCTTGGCCGAGACGAACGCCTCCGCCCGCCGCTCCCTGAGCACCCGCCCCACCAGCAGCTCGTTGGTGTAGGGCCCGTAGATGTCCGCCGTGTCCAGCAGGTTCGCACCCAGATCCAGCGCGGTGTGCACCGTCCGCAGCGATTCGGCGCTCTGGCGCCCCGAGGCGGCGTACCCCCAGCTCATCGGCATGCAGCCGAGCCCGATGGCACCCACCGTCAGAGCCGCTGCCCCGATCGACCTGCGCTCCATTCCTGGGTCCCCCTCCCGGTCCGCCACACAAACTAACGGCTCGTCGGGGATCGCTTCGCATAGCCTCGCGATCATGACTTCAAAGACCGAGGACGTCTGGCTGCCCTTCCCCGCCGAAGAGATCGAAGGTCTCCCCGGCCGCTTCCGCTACCGGCACTGGGACGGCGAGGACGAGTTCCCGGCCGACCCCGCCGCCTGCGTCTTCTACGTCACCCCCTACATGAAGCCCCCGGCGGTCACCGTGCGCCCGCTCGCGCACATGCCGGACCTGCGCGCCGTGCAGACCCTGACCGCGGGCATCGACCACGTCCTGGGCGGCCTCGGCGCCCTGCGCCCCGGCGTCCACCTGTGCAACGCCCGCGGCGTCCACGAGGCCAGTACCGCCGAACTCGCCCTCACCCTCGTCCTCGCCTCCCTGCGCGGGATCCCCGGCATGGTCCGCGGCCAGGACCGGGAGGAATGGCGCTCCGGCTTCTACGAGGCCCTCGCCGACAAGTCCGTCCTCATCGTCGGCTACGGATCGATCGGCGCCGCCATCGAGGACCGCCTCGCCCCCTTCGAATGCGCGCGGATCACCCGCGTGGCCCGCTCGGCGCGCACCGCCGCCCGGGGCCCCGTACACGCCCTCGCCGACCTCCCCGAGTTGCTGCCCCGGGCCGACGTGGTGATCCTCTCGACCCCGCTCACGGAGGAGTCCCGGGGGCTGGCCGGAGCCGGATTCCTGGCCCGGATGCGGGACGGCGCGCTGCTCGTCAACGTCGCGCGCGGACCGGTCGTCGACACCAACTCCCTGCTGGCGGAGGTGGAATCGGGGCGGCTGCGGGCGGCGCTCGACGTCACGGACCCCGAACCGCTGCCCCAGGGGCACCCGCTCTGGCATGCTCCGAATGTCCTGATCACGCCCCATGTCGGGGGCAGCAGCTCGGCGTTCGAGCCACGGGCCAAGCGACTGGTGGCCCGCCAGCTCACCGCACTGGCCGACGGGCAGCCGCTCGCGAACACGGTGCTGACCACGACGTGAGCCCGCCCGCGCACCATGCGTAGCCGGACGAACGCACCCCGTGCGCACAACTCCCCTGTTGGTGACGGAGAGTAGAGCATCTATGTCCCTGAGTGACGAAAGTGGTGTATCGTCCGGAACAAGGGGCTGCAGCGCGTTCGTCTGGCGCTGGGGAGTGATCGGACACTTTGGGGGGCGACGGGCGATGTACGGCCAATGGGCGAAGGATCCGATGCGGCACAGCCGCCGGAAGCGACGACAGCGCGTGCCGAAACCAGCCACCGAGGCGGACCGGTGAACGCCCCCGGGGCCCTCCTGACCCGGCCGCCCGCCGCCAGTGGCGGCCGGGGCCTGGCGGCGCAGCTGCTCCTCGCCGTGATCAGCGCCGGCTATGCCGTAGGGGCCGCCGTCGGCTGGGGGACCAAAGAAGCCGCCGAGATCATGGGCGACTTCGGCCTCAGCGCCGCCGGATTACTGGCCGCGGTCTCCTGCTACCACTACGCGAGGACCATCGGCCGCCGCGAACGCCCCGCCTGGCTGCTGTTCGCGTTCTCCTCGCTCATGGCCGCCGTCGGCAACCTCGTCTGGGGCTGGTACGAGGTCGTCCTCGGTCAGGAAGTGCCGAAACCCTCGGTCGCCGACTTCGCCTTCCTCTGCTTCGCACCGTCCGCCATCGTCGGACTCCTCGTCCTCGCCAAACGCCCCGTCACCCGGGCCGGCTGGGTCTGCCTCGCACTCGACTCCTGGCTCATCGCCGGATCCCTGCTGACCCTCTCCTGGAGCCTGGCCCTCGCGCACGCCGCCCGGACCGCCCAGTCGGGCGCTCTCGGCAGCGTCCCGCGCGCCGCGCTGTCGCTGGCCTACCCGATGCTGGACATCGCGCTCGTCTCGATGGTGCTGGTCCTGCACTTCCGGCGCTCCGCCACCAACCGCTCGGCCGTCAACACCGCCATCGCGGCCCTCGCGCTCACCGTGCTCAGCGACGCCCTCTTCACCTCGCCGCTGCTGAGCGCCCACTACCAGTCCGGACAGCTGCTCGACGCGGGCTGGTTCGCCGGTTCCCTGCTCCTGGCCTACGCGCCCTGGGGCGCCCGGCGGATGCATCCGGTCCCCGAGATCGCCCGGCGCGAGCCCGCCCCGCGCCGCCGGCGTCCACCGCGCGGCAGGGGAGCGGGCCGCCCGGGCGACCCCCGGCGCCGGGCCGCGCACGCCGGGAGCGAGCTGCTCTCCGCGCACGCGCGCGAGGTGCGTCCGGTCAGCCGCCCGATCACCGGCTCGCTGCCCGCGCTCACCCCGTACCTCGCCGCGGCCGTGTGCACCCTCGGGATCCTCTACAACGTGATCGAGGGCCGGAAGGTCGACCGCATGGTCGTCTTCACCGGCTGCACCGTCGTGCTCGCCCTGGTGATCCGGCAGGGCATCATGCTCCTCGACAACATCGCGCTGACCCAGGAACTGGCCCAGAAGGAGAACCACTTCCGGTCCCTGGTCCAGGGCTCCAGCGATGTCATCATGATCGCCGCGCCGACCGGGATACTGCGCTACGTCAGCCCCGCGGCCGCCGGGGTCTACGGCCGTGACGCCGAGGAACTGGTCGGCAGCGAACTCTCCGCGCTGATCCACCCCGAGGACCTCGGCCGGGTGGTCCACGAGGTGCGCCGCTTCCTCGCGGCGCCGCCCGCCGAGGAGCCCACCACCCGCATCGAGTGCCGCTTCAAGTCCGGCGGCGGCGAGTGGCTCAATGTGGAGTCCACCGTCAACCGGCACCAGGGCGGGCTCATCCTCAACAGCCGGGACGTCACCGAGCGGGTCCGGCTCCAGGCCCAGCTCCAGCACAGCGCCGAGCACGACCCGCTGACCGACCTGCCCAACCGGGCCCTGTTCACCCGCCGGGTCCGCCAGGCCCTCACCGGCCGCCGGGCCGGGGACCACAGCACCGCCGTGCTCTTCATCGACCTCGACGGCTTCAAGGCGGTCAACGACACCATCGGCCACCAGGCCGGCGACGAACTCCTCGTCGAGGCCGCCCGCCGCCTGCAGGACTCCGTCCGCGCCGGGGACACCGCGGCCCGGCTGGGCGGGGACGAGTTCGCCGCCCTGATCCTCGGCGACGGCAGCCGCGACCGCTCCGCCCGCGAGTACCAGGTCCACGAGATCGCCGACCGGCTGCGCGCCACCCTCTCCCAGCCCTACCGGATCGCGGGCAGCGAGGTCCGGGTCGCCGCCAGCATCGGAGTGGCCTTCGCCGACCCCGGCATCACCCCTTCGGACCTGATGCGCAACGCGGATCTGGCGATGTACCGGGCCAAGGCGGGCGGCAAGAACCGGGTGGAGCTGTATGCGCCCCAGATGCAGGCCGAGGTGGTCCGCAAGGCGGAGCTGGCCGGGCGGCTGCGCACCGCGCTCCACGAGGGCGAGTTCGCGCTGCTCCACCAGCCCGTCGTCAGCCTGGCGAGCGGCGAGGTCACCGCGGTGGCCGCGCAGGCCCGCTGGCGGTCCGCCCAGGGGATCCTCTTCACCCCCGCCGAATTCCTCCGGGTGGCCGAGTACAGCGAGGGCGCGGCGGGCCCGGGCGGGCCCGCCGGACCCTCGCCGGCCGCGGCCCCGGACGCCTCCCGGACCGCCGAGCTGAGCCGCTGGCTGCTGGAGGAGGCGGTGGACCAGGCCGCCGAGCGGCACCGGTCGGGGCACGACGTACCGGTGGCCGTCCGGATGACCGCCCAGCGGCTCCTGGACCGGTCGATGCCCGGCGGCTCCGTGGAGTCCCTGCTGACCCGGCACGGGCTGCCCTCCGGCGCGCTGGTGATCGAGCTGGCGGACAGCGACCCCAGAGTGCCCTTCGACGAGCTGGAGCGCCGCCTGACGGCCTTGCGGCGGCTCGGCGTCCGGATCGCCCTCGACGGCTTCGGCAGCGGTTACGCGGCCATCAGCGCCCTGCGGCGGCTGCCCGTCGACGTCCTCAAGCTGGACCGGGGCCTGGTCGAAGGAGTGGTCGAATCGCCCAGGCTGCACAAGATCACCGCAGGGCTGTTGCGGATCGCAAACGACCTGGGCATGCAGTCGGTGGCCGACGGGGTGGACCTCCCCGAACAGCTCATGGCGCTGCGGGCCATGGGGTGCACACACGGCCAGGGAATGGCCTTCTCCGGACCTCTCGACGAGTACCGGCTGCGCCGCGCGCTCGTGCGCGGTACGTTCCCTGTACCGGGCGGGGCGGCTCACCCCGCCTTGGCAGGCGGGTCCCTCGGGGGCCCGATGGCCGTCCATAGGGGCTCAAATAATGAGACGCCCGTCCCACCCGCTTGACACCGACCTCCCGCCGGAGGGAGGGTCAGTGCCATGCGCACCCGAATTCTCGTACTTGGAAAGCGCGTCGGCTGAAGCAGGGTCAATCATGCCCCCGCTCACTGCACCCGACGCGCTCCCCTCGCTTGCCTCCCGGCACGAGGGGTTTTTTGTTGCACTGGCACACACCGAACCCTCGCAAAAACCCTCAGCTTCGAGAAGAGAATGCCGATGACCGAGCAGGCCACCGGGGCCCACCATCCGCAGCCGCGGGCCCGTAACGGCGGATCCCACACCGCCGCAGTTGAGCACGTCACGGGTGCGCAGTCCCTCATCCGCTCTCTCGAAGAGGTGGGGTGCGACACCGTCTTCGGCATCCCGGGCGGCGCCATCCTCCCCGCGTACGACCCGATGATGGACAGCCGCAAGGTCCGTCACATCCTGGTCCGCCACGAGCAGGGCGCCGGTCACGCCGCCACCGGCTACGCGCAGGCCACCGGCAAGGTCGGCGTCTGCATGGCCACCTCCGGGCCGGGCGCCACCAACCTCGTCACCCCGATCGCCGACGCGCACATGGACTCCGTGCCGCTGGTCGCGATCACCGGTCAGGTCTCCTCCAAGGCGATCGGCACCGACGCCTTCCAGGAGGCGGACATCGTCGGCATCACGATGCCGATCACCAAGCACAACTTCCTGGTCACCAGGGCCGAGGACATCCCGCGGACGATCGCCGAGGCGTTCCACATCGCCTCCACCGGCCGCCCGGGCCCGGTCCTGGTCGACATCGCCAAGGACGCCCTCCAGGCGAAGACCACCTTCAGCTGGCCGCCCACCCAGGACCTCCCGGGCTACCGGCCGGTCACCAAGCCGCACGCCAAGCAGATCCGTGAGGCCGCCAAGCTCATCTGCCAGGCCAAGCGCCCGGTCCTGTACGTCGGCGGCGGCATCATGAAGTCCGGCGCGACCGCCGAGCTGAAGGTCCTCGCCGAGCTGACCGGCGTCCCGGTCACCACCACGCTGATGGCGCTCGGTTCCTTCCCCGACAGCCACCCGCTGCACGTGGGCATGCCCGGCATGCACGGCGCCGTCACCGCGGTCACCGCGCTGCAGAAGGCCGACCTGCTGATCGCGCTCGGCACCCGCTTCGACGACCGCGTCACCGGCAAGCTGGACAGCTTCGCCCCGTTCGCGAAGATCATCCACGCGGACATCGACCCGGCCGAGATCGGCAAGAACCGCGCCGTCGACGTCCCGATCGTGGGCGACGCCCGCGAGGTCATCGCCGACCTGGTCCAGGCCGTCCAGGCCGAGCACACCGACGGCCACGCGGGCGACTACACCGCCTGGTGGAAGGACCTCAACCGCTGGCGCGACACCTACCCGCTGGGCTACGACCTGCCCGAGGACGGCATGCTCTCGCCGCAGCAGGTCATCGAGCGGATCGGCGCGCTCGCGCCGAAGAGCACGATCTTCGCCGCGGGCGTCGGCCAGCATCAGATGTGGGCCTCGCACTTCGTCAAGTACGAGGAGCCCCGCACCTGGCTCAACTCCGGCGGCGCCGGAACCATGGGCTACGCGGTCCCGGCCGCGATGGGCGCCAAGGTCGGCATGCCGGAGCGCACGGTCTGGGCGATCGACGGTGACGGCTGCTTCCAGATGACCAATCAGGAACTGGTCACCTGCGCGCTGAACAACATCCCGATCAAGGTCGCGATCATCAACAACGGTGCGCTGGGCATGGTCCGCCAGTGGCAGACCCTGTTCTACAACCAGCGGTACTCCAACACCGTCCTGCACGCCGACGAGACCGGCCAGGACACGGCGGTCGGCTCCCAGCTCGGCGAGTCCAGCGCTCCCCGCAAGGGCACCCGCGTCCCGGACTTCGTCAAGCTGTCCGAGGCCATGGGCTGCGTGGCGCTGCGCTGCGAGGACCCGGCGGACCTGGACAAGGTCATCGCCGAGGCCAACGCGATCAACGACCGTCCGGTGGTCATCGACTTCATCGTCCACGAGGACGCCATGGTGTGGCCGATGGTCGCCGCGGGCACCTCGAACGACGAGGTGCTGGCCGCCCGGGGCGTCCGTCCCGACTTCGGCGACAACGAAGACGACTGAGCGAAGAGCGAAAGAGAGAACGACCGACATGTCCAAGCACACGCTCTCCGTCCTGGTCGAGAACACGCCCGGCATCCTCGCCCGGATCGCCGCGCTGTTCTCCCGCCGAGGGTTCAACATCGACTCGCTCGCGGTCGGTGTCACGGAGCACCCCGACATCTCCCGCATCACCATCGTCGTCAACGTCGAGGACCTGCCGCTCGAACAGGTGACCAAGCAGCTCAACAAGCTGGTCAACGTGCTCAAGATCGTCGAGCTGGAGCAGCACCACGCCATCGAGCGCGAGCTCGTCCTGGTGAAGGTCCGCGCCGACAACGAGACCCGCTCGCAGATCGTCGAGATCGTCCAGCTGTTCCGCGCCAAGACGGTCGACGTCTCCCCGGAGGCCGTCACCATCGAGGCGACCGGCGGCACGGACAAGCTCGGCGCGATGCTGAAGATGCTGGAGCCCTTCGGCATCAAGGAACTCGTGCAGTCCGGCACGATCGCCATAGGGCGTGGCGGCCGGTCCATCACGGACCGCAGCCTGCGCGCGCTCGACCGCAGCGCCTGATCCACTCGCGGGCGCAGCGGGCGGCCGAGCTGCCTGTTCGCATAGCGAGACTTGAAACCTCTGATTCCGTTCCCCGCCGTACGGTGGGTGCAACACCAGCGCACCAAGGAGATATCCCAGTGGCCGAGCTGTTCTACGAGAACGACGCCGACCTGTCCATCATCCAGGGCCGCAAGGTCGCGGTCATTGGCTACGGCAGCCAGGGCCACGCCCACGCGCTGTCCCTGCGCGACTCCGGTGTCGACGTCCGCGTCGGCCTCCAGGAGGGCTCCAAGTCCAAGGCCAAGGCCGAGGAGCAGGGCCTGACGGTTGTTTCCGTTGCCGAGGCCTCGGCCTGGGCCGACGTCATCATGATCCTGACCCCGGACCCGATCCAGGCCGAGGTCTACGAGGCGTCCATCAAGGACAACCTCAAGGCCGGCGACGCGCTCTTCTTCGGCCACGGCTTCAACATCCGCTACGGCTTCATCCAGCCGCCCGCGGACGTGGACGTCGCCCTCGTCGCCCCGAAGGGCCCGGGTCACCTGGTCCGCCGCCAGTACGAAGAGGGCCGCGGCGTTCCGTGCATCGCGGCGGTCGAGCAGGACGCGACCGGCAAGGCCTTCGAGCTGGCCCTGTCCTACGCGGCCGGCATCGGCGGCACCCGCGCCGGCGTCATCAAGACCACCTTCACCGAGGAGACCGAGACCGACCTGTTCGGTGAGCAGGCCGTCCTCTGCGGTGGCGCCTCCGCCCTGGTCAAGGCCGGTTTCGAGACCCTGACCGAGGCTGGCTACCAGCCGGAGATCGCGTACTTCGAGTGCCTCCACGAGCTGAAGCTCATCGTGGACCTCATGTACGAGGGCGGCCTGGAGAAGATGCGCTGGTCGGTCTCCGAGACCGCCGAGTGGGGCGACTACATCACCGGCCCGCGCGTCATCACCGACGCCACCAAGGCCGAGATGAAGAAGGTCCTCGCCGAGATCCAGGACGGCACCTTCGCCAACAACTGGATGGCCGAGTACAAGGCCGGTCTGCCGAAGTACAACGAGTACAAGAAGGCCGACGAGGAGCACCTGCTGGAGACCACCGGCAAGAAGCTCCGCAAGCTCATGAGCTGGGTCGACAACGACGAGAGCTGAGCCCTCGCGCGGTGGGGCCGGGACGCGCGTCCCGGCCCCACCGCGGCCCCGGCGTGGACCCGGCCCCGCCGGAATCCGGCCTTCCAGTGCACCGCCTTGTCCACCTCGGCCAACCACGGACGAGTGATCCTTCCGGACAGGCGGAATAGCGGTCCCGCAACGCCATTACACTGCTCAACACAACGCGTCAGGCCCACAGTGTCGTGCGTCTTCCACGCGGCTACCCCCTCCACGCCTGCGGCCGTCGGGACGGCCGTCCGCACTGGACTTGTGAGGACCCACGTGAGCTCGAAACCTGTCGTACTCATCGCCGAAGAGCTGTCGCCTGCCACCGTGGAGGCACTCGGCCCCGATTTCGAGATCCGGCACTGCAACGGCGCCGACCGCGCCGAGCTGCTGCCCGCGATCGTCGACGCCGACGCGATCCTGGTGCGCTCCGCCACCAAGGTCGATGCCGAGGCCATCGCCGCCGCGAAGAAGCTGAGGGTCGTCGCCCGTGCGGGCGTCGGTCTGGACAACGTCGACGTCTCGTCCGCCACCAAGGCCGGCGTGATGGTCGTCAACGCTCCGACCTCCAACATCGTCACCGCCGCCGAGCTGGCCTGTGGCCTGCTCGTCGCCACGGCGCGCAACATCCCGCAGGCCAACACCGCCCTGAAGAACGGCGAGTGGAAGCGGAACAAGTACACCGGCGTCGAGCTGAGCGAGAAGACCCTCGGTGTCGTCGGCCTCGGCCGCATCGGTGTCCTGGTCGCCCAGCGCATGTCGGCCTTCGGCATGAAGGTCGTGGCCTACGACCCCTACGTACAGCCCGCGCGCGCCGCCCAGATGGGCGTCAAGATGCTGACGCTGGACGAGCTGCTGGAGGTCGCCGACTTCATCACCGTGCACCTGCCCAAGACCCCGGAGACCCTCGGTCTCATCGGTGACGAGGCCCTGCACAAGGTGAAGCCGTCCGTCCGCATCGTCAACGCCGCCCGCGGCGGGATCGTGGACGAGGCCGCGCTGTACTCGGCCATCAAGGAGGGCCGCGTCGCCGGCGCCGGTCTCGACGTGTACGCGAAGGAACCCTGCACGGATTCCCCGCTGTTCGAGCTCGACCAGGTCGTCTGCACCCCGCACCTCGGCGCGTCCACGGACGAGGCCCAGGAGAAGGCCGGTATCTCGGTCGCCAACTCGGTGCGCCTCGCGCTCGCCGGTGAACTCGTCCCCGACGCGGTCAACGTGCAGGGCGGGGTCATCGCCGAGGACGTACGTCCCGGCCTCCCGCTCGCCGAGAAGCTCGGCCGCATCTTCACCGCCCTCGCGGGCGAGGTCGCGGTCCGCCTCGATGTCGAGGTCTGCGGCGAGATCACCCAGCACGACGTGAAGGTGCTCGAACTCTCCGCGCTCAAGGGCGTGTTCGAGGACGTCGTCGACGAGACGGTCTCCTACGTCAACGCGCCCCTGTTCGCCCAGGAGCGCGGCGTCGAAGTCCGCCTGACCACCTCCTCGGAGTCCCCGGACCACCGCAACGTGGTCACCGTGCGCGGCACCCTGTCGGACGGTCAGGAGATCTCGGTCTCCGGCACCCTGGCCGGTCCCAAGCACCTGCAGAAGGTCGTCGGCATCGGCGAGTACGACGTGGACCTGTCGCTCGCCGACCACATGGTCGTCCTGCGCTACACCGACCGCCCCGGCGTGGTCGGCGCGGTCGGCCGCCTGCTGGGCGAGGCCGGTCTGAACATCGCGGGCATGCAGGTCGCCCGCGCCGAGGAGGGCGGCGAGGCGCTCGGCGTCCTCACCGTGGACGCCGAGGTGCCGGTCGAGGTCCTCGCGGCCATCTCCGAGGAGATCGGCGCGGTCTCGGCCCGCTCGGTCAACCTGGGCTGACCGCAGCACGACACGAGCGTGTGAAAGAAGGGCCCGGGGGAGACCCCGGGCCCTTCCGTGTGTGAGCTGACGCGGCCACAGGTGACCGTCGTTGCGATGGTGTTGGCGCTCTCGCCGCGCCGCTTGCTAGATTCGGCGCGATTCGACGCGGTGAGCGTGCACAGCACCGCCTGCGGAGCCGACCCGATCAGCGGCAGGGCATGGGCGGGCGGCCTCCTGAACTGGAAGGTAGGCCGGGATGCTTGGCCAGGCCAAAACCCACGTCCTGATACTCATCGGTGTGTGGGCGGCGCTCGCCGCGGTGCTGATGCCCCTCTTCGGCCCGTGGGGCGCGGTGTTCGCCGGAGCCGCCGCGAGCCAGGTCGCCTACTTCACCGCCAGGCCCTACCGGAAGGACGCACCCTCGCTGTGGGCGACCGGCATGATCTGCGTCGCGGTGGGTGCGATCAAACTCAACATCAATGACTGGCATGCTCACGGCGCTGTCGTCGGCATCCCGGAGTCGGTGTGCCTGGCGGCCCTCGCCGGCGCCGGGACCCTCTGGGTGGTCCGGCGGCTGAAGAGAGTGGCGGGCGAGGTCAAGGCCAACTTCAAGGCCTCGACCGTCGAAGCCGCCGCCATGAGGGAGCGAGCGGAAGCCGAGCGCGCCCAGCGGGCCGTCGGCCGGCCCGAGGGGTACGGCGAGTTGGGGCTGCGCAGGTCGGCCCGGCTGGGCGCCCTGACCACCGCGCTCACGGATCACGCCCGCGAGGTGGCCGCCGCCGGTCGTCCGGCCGTCGACGCGGTCGACGCGGTCGCCGATGTTCGCAAGAGGCTGGCCAAGGACCCCGGGCTGCTGCCGCACCTGCGCCACAACGTGGGCAAGGCAGATGTGGACGAGAACGTACGAGCGGTCGCGGCAGCCCTGCTCGCCGAGGCCGAGGCAGCCGGGCCGCTGCCGCACTCTCTCTAGGGGCTGTGCGATGCCGTACACAGCAGAGCTGACAGAAGCCCGCATCGACGATGCGGGCAACGTCCTGGTCGCGCCTTCGGCGTTGCGGGACGATGACGTGATCAAGGGCTTCTTCGGGTCCACCACCACGCCGGAGGAGCTGGATTCCGGCTCGCCCGACCTCGCACAGAAGACCGTGTACCTGTGTGGCGACATGTCCGGGATCAGCGGCCGCCAACTGCACGAGGCTGCCCGGGTGTTCGTCGTACGGGAGCTGTCGCACGGTTACCGCGAGGACGCCGGCGCGCCGTGGCCCGTCGTCGGCCTCGGCCGAGTTCCCCTCCGCGTGCACGGCGTCGGTGCGTACTACCGCCGCTTTTTCGGCCCCGGCGCCGGTCACTTCGGACGGATCCGTGCGGAGCACACCTTCCAGTCCCTGACGGAGTCCACCAAGCCCGGAACGGCCCATCGCAGCGGAATCTATCTGACGCCCGTCACGCGAGACGGCGAAGAACTGCATTTCCGCCTGCTCCGGTGCTCCACGAACCTCTCGGGGCCGACCGAGAACTTCGGCCCGACCGACACGCGCATCGTCGAGGCTCTGAACCGCGAGGCCGCCTCCGTCTTCCGGGACCGGGCACCGCTGAATCACGTTCTCGCCCAGATCTACCACAACACCCTCGCCACGACCGGGCGCAAGCAGTCCAAGGCCAAGATCTCGTCCCATGCCGACAAGACCAAGGACATGCCCGTCAACGGCATCATGGCCTTCTGCACTTTCTATGACCAGGTCGACAAGCTCCAGCCCCTTGCCGAGGACGCCTTCGACCTCGGGGTGAAGGGTGTCAGCGGGCTGACCACACTCCGCTTTCGCCTCAAGGAGCCGACCGAGCCGACCGAGCCGACCGGAGAACGCGACGGGGCCGCGCTCCCCGCGCAGTTCAGCCTGACCCTCTATCCCGGCTCCGTGTTCTTCATGCCGCTGTCCACCAACCGCCTGTACACGCACGAAATCCGGCCCTCAACGCTGGACGCCGGGCTGCTGCCCACCCGTCTGGGATACGTGGTGCGCTGTTCGAGCGCCGAAGCCGTGCACAAGGACGGCCGTACGTTCCTCAAGGTGCCCGGGGACGTGGTGGAGCTGGGGCCACCCACACCGGACGGCCTGGACGAACTGCGCAGGGTGTACGCCGAGGAGAACAGGACCTCGGCCTTCATCGATTACGGCGACAGATTCCTCTTCAGCATGAACACGGGAGATTATGTTGCCCCACGCCTCTAGGATCTCGGATGACATCCTCGCGTTCGCTTTGCCGGCCGAGGGGAATTCCTTCGCGGAGCTGTCCGAGTCGGCTCGTCTGGAAGACGTGGGAAAGGGCCGGCGAGGCGCGGTGCTCGCCAGGATCGACGAGGCGAGTGGTGGTGTGCCCCTCGTGCGCACCACCACTCAATACGGCAGCCCGACGCAGCCTTTCCGGGCCGTGCACGAACGGCTCGCGCGGCGGATCCAAGAACGTGCGGCGCTTTCGGTCGGCTTCAACAACGCCCTCATGGAGATCTACACGAGCGCTTACACCACCATGGGCAGCCATAGCGACCAAGCCCTTGACCTGGCCGACGAGTCGTTCATAGCGGTCTTCTCCTGCTACCGGAATCCCGAAGCGGGCCCGCCGAGGAAACTCGTCTTCGCATCGAAGGAGTCCGGTGGTGAGAAGTTCGAGATTCCGCTCGCCCACCACGGTGTCGTCGCCTTTTCCGTCGACTCGAACCGGCGGCTCAAGCACAAGATCGTTCTGGATGCGCCCGGTCGGGCGGCGGCGGACAATCAATGGCTGGGCGTGACCTTTCGGACGTCGAAGACCTTCGTCCGGTTTCACGACGGGCACGCACATCTCCCGCAGGGTGCGCTCCTCGTGTCGGCCGACGAGGAACAGAGGCGCGAGTTCCATCAACTGAGGCGCCGTGAGAACAGGGAAACGGACTTCGCCTACCCCCCGCTGACGTACACCGTCAGCGAAAGCGATCTGATGCCCCCCGTCGGACCGTGAGGGCTTCTGATCAGCCGTGCAGCCGGGACGCCTTGAGGGCCATGTGGAGCAGCAGCCGGTCCTCGCCGGCGTCCAGGTCCAGCCCGGTCAGCTTCTCCACCCGGGCCAGCCGGTAGTAGAGGGTCTGCCGGTGGATGCCCAGGGCGGCCGCCGCGCGGCCCGCCTGGCCGGCGCAGTCGAGGAACACCTCCGCGGTACGGGCCAGCTCGGCGTGGGCCGGGGCCAGCAGGGCGCGGGCCGCCGGGTCGTCCCGGACCAGCTCCGGGGCCGCCGCCAGCGCCGACAGCATCCGGTAGGGGCCGATCGCCGACCACTGGGCCACGGGGCCCAGCAGGGGCTGCGCCGCCGCTGCCCGGGCCGCGGCCACCGCCTGTTCCCAGGCGTCCGGCAGCCCGGCCAGCCCGGTCCGGGGGAGCCCGACACCGGCCGTCACGGCTGCGCCCGCCGGGCCTCCCGCGGGCGCAGCCGTGACGGCCCCCGCCCCGGCCAGCAGCCGGGTCGCCGCCGCGAGCGCCGGGGCGGGCAGGTCCGTGCTCCGCAGCCGCACCAGCACCGCCAGCGCGAACCCGGACGGCCCCTCGGCGCCGTCGTCCCCGGTGGTCCGGGGGACCAGGCACACGGCCGCCGCCCCCGGCACCGACGGCGGGGCCTGCCCGGTCCAGGGAGCCACGCACACCACCGCGTGCGGCCCCTCCGCGCCCGGCCCCAGGGCCACCCGGAGCGCGGCCACCGCCATGTCCCGCTGCCAGCCCCGCCCGGCGGTGACCACCGCGCGGAACTCCCGGGACAGATCGGCCCCCGCCTTCGCCTCCGCGGCCATCAGGACGCCGATCCGCTCGGCGACCTCCATCGCCGCGGCCAGCTGCTCCGGCCCGGGCCCCGGCTCCGCGTCCAGGAGCCACACGTATCCCTGGGCGATCCCCCGGTAGCGCACGGGCAGGCAGATCCGTCCGCGGAAGACCCCGGCCTCCGGCGCCGCGGGGATCCGTACCGGCTCGGTCGCCCGGGTGATCCCGAACCCCTCGAACCAGGCCCGTACGGCCGCGGTCGACTGGCGGGTCAGGATCGAGCGGGTCCGGACCGGGTCCATCGCGAGGTCGTCCTCGCTGTCGTGCGCGCCGAAGGCGATGAGGCGGAAGTCCCGGTTCTCCAGCGTCGCCGGAGCGCCGAGGAGCGCCGAGATCTCGTCCACCAGGTCCTGGTAATCGCCTTTCACCCGGACATTCTCCCACCTGGCGGTCCCTATTTCAGACAGATGTATGAGATCGCGGCCACGGATGCGTGACAGCTGTCGATGGCAGAGGATCGAGGCGATCTCTAGGTTTCACGGTGGTCTTACTTGCCATTCTTTTACTTCTGCCACCCGTTGGAGGTGCCCGTGCTGGGTCCCGCGATCCTTGCCGCTTCGCGCAGCGACAAGATGCGCCGCATCGTTTCCGCCGCTCCGGTGACCAAGCCCGTGGTGAACCGGTTCATCCCGGGCGAGACGGTCGACCAGGTCATCCCGATCGTCGTGGACCTCACGCAGAAGGGCCTGGAGGTCACCCTCGACGTCGTCGGTGAGGACATCACCACCGTCGAGCAGTCGCACGCCGCCCGCGACGCCTACCTCCAGCTCATCGAGCACCTCGCCGAGCTGGGCCTGGGCGAGACCGTCGAGATGTCGGTCAAGCTCTCCATGTTCGGCCAGGCGCTGGAAGGCGGCCACGAGCTGGCCCTCGCCAACGTCCGCCCCGTCGTCGAGGCCGCCGCCGCCATCGGCACCACGGTCACGCTGGACGCCGAGGACCACACCACCCTCGACTCGATGTTCGCCATCCACGAGGAACTGCGCCGGGACTTCCCGCAGACCGGCTGCGTGATCCAGGCGTACCTCTTCCGCACCGAGGCCGACGCCCGCCGCCTGGCCGCCGCCGGCAGCCGCGTCCGGATCGTGAAGGGCGCCTACAAGGAGCCCGCCGAGGTCGCCTACCAGAACAAGGCCGAGACGGACAAGGCGTACGTCCGCATCCTGAAGACGCTGATGGAGGGCGAGGGCTACCCGATGATCGGGTCCCACGACCCGCGCCTGATCGCCATCGCCCAGGAGCTGGCCCGCCAGGCCGGACGCAAGCCCGACGAGTACGAGTTCCAGATGCTGTACGGCATCCGCAGCGACGAGCACCTGCGCCTCGCCGCGGAGGGCCACCGGATGCGCGTCTACACCGCGTACGGCACGGACTGGTACGGCTACTTCATGCGCCGCCTCGCGGAGAAGCCCGCCAACCTCCTCTTCTTCGTCCGCTCGATGATCACCAAGAACTAGGCACCCCACTAGTCCAAGGCCCCTTCCCCCAGCTCAAGGAGTCCCCGCCCCATGGATGCTGTGACCCAGGTCCCCGCGCCGGTCAACGAGCCGGTCCACTCGTACGCCCCCGGCACCCCGGAGCGCGCGCGTCTCGAATTCCAGCTCAAGCAGCTGGCCGAGAACCCGATCGACCTGCCGATGACCATCAACGGCGAGAAGCGGATGGGCGGCGGCGACCGCTTCGACGTCGTGCAGCCGCACGACCACAAGTCCGTCATCGGCACCTACGCCAACGCCACCCAGGCCGACGCGCAGGAGGCCATCGACGCCGCCCTCGCCGCCGCCCCGGCCTGGCGCGCGATGGACTTCGACGACCGCGCCGCGATCATCCTGCGCGCCGCCGAGCTGCTGTCCGGCCCGTGGCGCGAGAAGCTGGCCGCTTCCACCATGCTCGGCCAGTCGAAGACCGCCCAGCAGGCCGAGATCGACACCCCGTGCGAGCTCGTCGACTTCTGGCGCTTCAACGTCCACTTCGCCCGCCAGATCCTGGCCGAGCAGCCGGTCGCGAACTCCGCGGGCGTGTGGAACCGCAGCGACCACCGCCCGCTCGAAGGTTTCGTCTACGCGATCACGCCGTTCAACTTCACGGCCATCGCGGGCAACCTGCCGACCGCCCCCGCCCTGATGGGCAACGTGGTCCTGTGGAAGCCGTCCCCGACCCAGACCCACTCCGCGGTCCTCCTCATGGAGCTGCTGGAGGCCGCCGGTCTGCCCAAGGGCGTCATCAACCTGGTGACCGGTGACGGCATCGCCGTCTCCGAGGTGGCGCTGAACCACCCCGAGCTGGCCGGCATCCACTTCACCGGCTCGACCAAGACCTTCCAGCACCTGTGGAAGACGGTCGGCAACAACATCGAGAAGTACAAGTCCTACCCGCGCCTGGTCGGCGAGACCGGCGGCAAGGACTTCGTCGTCGCGCACCCGTCCGCGGACCGCGCGATCCTGAAGACCGCCATGACCCGCGGCTCCTTCGAGTTCCAGGGTCAGAAGTGCTCGGCCTCCTCCCGCGCCTACGTTCCGGCCTCGATCTGGAACGACGGCTTCAAGGAGGAGTTCGCGGCCGAGGTCGACGGCATCACCATGGGTGACGTCCGCGACCTGTCGAACTTCATCGGCGCGGTCATCGACGAGCGCTCCTTCGCGAAGAACAAGGCCGCGATCGACCGTGCGAAGGCCGACCCGACCTGCGAGATCGTCGCGGGCGGCACGTACGACGACGCGGAGGGCTACTTCGTCCGCCCGACCGTCATCGCCTGCACCGACCCGGCCAACGAGGTCTTCACGACCGAGTACTTCGGCCCGATCCTCGCCGTCCACGTCTACGAGGACGAGGCCTTCGACGCGATGCTGGAGCAGATGGAGTCGGTGTCGGCGTACGCGCTGACCGGCGCCGTCATCGCCCAGGACCGCTACGCCGCGGCCGACGCGATGGAGAAGCTCCGCTTCGCCGCGGGCAACTTCTACATCAACGACAAGTCGACCGGCGCCGTCGTCGGCCAGCAGCCCTTCGGCGGTGGCCGCGCGTCCGGTACGAACGACAAGGCGGGCGCGGCCTCCAACCTGCTGCGCTGGACCTCGACCCGCTCCATCAAGGAGACCCTGGTCCCGCCGACCGAGTACGGCTACCCCCACATGGGCTGAGCCCCTCCCGGGCCGCCGACCGGCCCCGCTGAACCCCGCCCCCGATCCGGTACCCCCAAGTCCGGAGCGGGGGCGGTCCCAGTTGCACCCCCTACGGGACCAGCACCACCTTGCCGAGGTTCTGCCGCGCCTCGATGAGGGCGTGCGCCCGCGCGGCCTCGGCCAGCGGCACCTCGGCGTGCACCGCCGGGCGCAGGACGCCCCGCTCCCACAGGTCCCACAGCTCGCGCAGCCAGCGGGCGTACACCTCCGGCTTGCCGCGCGCGATCACCGCCATCTGGAAGCCGATCACCGACGCGCCGCGCACCAGCAGCTCGTACGCCTCCACCGTGCCGCCGCCGGAGCTGAAGGCCACCAGCCGGCCGCCCGGGGCGAGCGCGCGGACGGCGGGGCCGAGCAGCTCGCCGCCGACCCCGTCGAGGATCACGTCGTACGGGTCCCCCCAGTCGGCCGCGTCGTACGTCACGACCTCGTCGGCGCCCAGGGCACGCACGAAATCCGCCTTGGCGGGGCTGCCGACCGCAGCGACCACCCGCTTCGCGCCCCCCGCCCGGGCGTACTGCAGGGCCAGCGAACCGACCGCGCTCGCGGCGGCGGTGACCAGCACCGACCCGCCCGGCTCGGGCGCGCCCGCCTCGTAGGCCCCGCGCGCCACCAGCCCGCTGCGGACCAGGGCGACCGCGGTGGCGGCGCTCGCCGCGTCCGGGATCCGGGAGGCGAAGGCGGCCGGTACGACGGCGTATTCGGCGTAGGCGTGCGAGAAGCACAGCCCCGTCACCCGCTCCCCGACGGCGAAGTCCACGCCGTCGCCGACGGCCTCCACGACGCCCGCCACCTCGCCGCCGAGCGGCACCGGGCCGTCGCCTTCGCGGACCTTGCGGACGGTCGGCAGGGTCACCCCGATGGCCTCGGCGCGGATCAGCAGCTCCCCGGGACCGGGAACGGGCACCTGCGCCCGCTCGGTGAACAGCACCTCGGGACCACCGTTGACCTCGAACCGGACGCGCAGCATGGGACTCCCTGATCGAATTCTTGGACGCCCCACGATAGGCGGGAACTCTTGCTAGCCTGGAACGAGTTGTCGCGTACGGCGACACGCTCCAGCACCCGGGCCCGGCAGCCGGGGGAGCGAAGGGCTCTCACGAGTTCCCGTGCGGGGTGGGTTTCCACGACCAGGAGATACGCAGCCTCTACGCGTCCGTGCCGGGACGGGGGCCGAGGAGACGTATGTCCCGGCGCACCGACAACCGCCACCGCGCGGCCACCCTCTGCCGCGAGGCCACCGGCCTGCCGCACCACGTCTGCCTGCGGTGGGCCGCCGAAGGCCTGATCTCGCGGGGCCAGCCCGTCCCCGACGCGGAAAGCCCCGCGCAGCGGGCCTTCGAAGCCCGGGTGGCGCTGGTGCTGGTCTATGCCATGCGGGCCGGGGCGCGGCTCGGGATCACGGCGGTGCGGCCCACGCCCTCCGGGCTCGGGATCGAGCTGCACCCGGACCTGTCGCCCGGGGTGTTCGCGGCGCTGATGCCGAGGGTCGATCCCGGATCCGGAGATCTCGAAGGGGTGCCGGGCCTCCGGCTGGAGCACCGGCGCGACGGGCTCCACCTGTGCTGCGTGGCGAGCGGTGGTGCCATCCGCATCCTGCAGTCCGTGCCCGCCTGGCGGCAGCCCCTGCCCCGAGGGCGCATGGTCTACGTGGGCCGTCGCGTCGACATCCCGCTGCACAGCGCCGAGCGGGCGCGGCTCGACGACTGGGCCGACGGACCGGCCGCCCGGGACTGGCTGCTCAGCCGCCTCCTGCGGCGTCCGCTGCTGGTCAACGCGGCAGACGTGGTGCTCGGATGGGCCCACGGCCGCGGCTACGGCCACAGTGACGGTCAGCCGTACGGGTACGGGGACCTCGTCATCGAGTGGTGCTGTGACCGGGGTGTCGCGGAGCTGGAGGGGCGGCTCCGGCGGAGCGGACTCGCCACCGCGCCCCCGGGGATCGGTCCCGGTGACCCACCGGTTCCCGGGGTCATCGCCCTGGAGAACGCCAGGGTCGTCCTGCGCAGGATCATCCGGCATGAGTGTGCCGCGTGCTGACCGGAGCGCTGCTGGCGGCGGCCGTGTTCGGGGTGGCCAAGGTGGTGCGGGACGTGGTCCTGCTGAGGCAGCTGCGCGCGGCCATGGCGGAGTGCTCGCCCGAGGACCGCGCGCGGATCTGCCTGCGCATGGCCGGGGCGCTGGGCGGGTTCGGCGGGCGGGAGGCACCGCCCGCCGAAACGGGCCCCTAGATCTCCACCATGACCTGGTCCAGGGACTTGCGCAGGAGGTCGGGGACCTCGCAGTCGTCGGCGGGGTAGCCGACGGGGATGACCGCGAAGGCCTTCTCGTTCTCCGGGCGGCGCAGCACGTGGCTCAGGAAGCGCATCGGGCTCGGGGTGTGGATCAGGGCCGCCAGCCCGCTCAGGTGCAGGGCGGACAGCAGCATGCCGACCGCTATGCCGACCGACTCGTCGACGTAGTAGTGCTTGCGCTTGGTGCCGTCCGGGCCGAGCCAGTACCGCTGCTGGAAGACCACGATCAGCGCGGGCGCGTCGGTGAGGTGCGTCTTGACCGCGTCCGTGCCCAGCGGGCGCAGCGCGGCGAGCCATTCGTCGCCGAGCCGGCCGTCGTAGGACAGGAGTTCCTCCTGTTCGGCGGCGTCCCGGATCTGGCGGCGCACCTCCGGGTCCTTGACCAGGACGAAGGTCCACGGCTGCTGGTGCGCCCCGGACGGCGCGGTCGCGGCGCAGGCGATCGCGTCCCGGACGGCCTGCTCGGGCACGGGCTCGGCGGAGAAGTGGCGCACGGTCCGCCGCTGGTCCATCCGCTCCCGCAACTCGGCGGCCCGCGCGAGGGTTTCGGGGGCGGGCATCCGCTCGGGCCGGTAGGCGACGGGGCGGTAGGGCTCGCCGTGGGTGGGGGTCCATTGCTGGGTCTGAGAGGACATGCGCCGAGTCTGCCGAGGCCGCGCCCGTCCCGGCCAGCACCGCGTCGGCCGATTCCGGCCGGTGCGGACCGCTTCGGTGTCCGCAATGCGGGTACGGTCCCCGTATGAGCGTACGGGTCGTGCACACCGCCGCCCTGGCCGACGGCGAGCTGGGCGAGGTGCGCGCGCTGCTCGACGGCGCCTTCGACGGGGACTTCGGCGACCTGGACTTCGAGCACGCGCTCGGCGGGATGCACGCCCTGGCGTACGAGGGGGAGCGGATCGTCGCGCACGGCAGCGTCGTCATGCGCCGGGTGGTGCACCGCGGCCGGTCCCTGCGGACCGGGTACGTCGAGGCCGTGGCCGTGCGGCCGGAGTGCCGCCGCCGGGGGCTGGGCGCGGGGATCGTGGCCGCCCTGGAGGGGGTGGTCGCGGGGGCCTACGTACTCGGGGCGCTCTCGGCGTCCGAGCAGGGGGCCGCCCTGTACGCGGGCCGGGGCTGGCGGGTGTGGGGCGGGGAGATCGGGGTCCTGGGGCCCGGCGGGCCCGAGCGGCTCGCCGGGGAGGAGGGGTCGACGTACGTGTGGGTGCCGCCCGGAGGGGTCCGGCTGGACCACGCCGGGCGGCTCGACTTCGACTGGCGCGACGGGGACGTCCTCTAGGACGCCCCGGCCCGGCCGGTCAGCCGCTGATGCTGGGGGCGCCGGTCTCGATGTGGCCCGTGTAGCGGCGCGACCAGGTGCCGTCGGAGTCCGCGAGGATGGTGAAGTCGTACCAGCCGTTCGAGTAAGCCACCGCGTTCCAGAAGTCCTCGCGCGAGGAGTTGGCGGGCACCGTGTAGGTCCAGGGACCGTCCGCGCGGTAGGCGTTGGAGCGGACGGTGAAGGTGACCGGCGAGGCCGAGGTGTTGGTCAGCTTGAAGTAGATCGCGGTCTTGCCGGAGCCGGGCTCGGTCGCGAAGCGGGCCGCGGCCTCGATCGACTTGCCCGCCTTCGACGTGTCGCCGATGAACCGGCGCAGGAAGCGGTTCGGGCCGACCATCGAGAGGTCGTACTTGCCGGAGCCGCTGCCGAGGCCGATGTTGAAGTAGTCGGTCGCGACGCCGCCCGGGTCGACGGTGTACTCCCAGGACGCGGTGTCGCGGTACTGGTGGGGGCGGATCTGGAAGTGCGCCGCGCTCTTCGCCTCGGCGCCCTGGTTGGTCATCGAGAACCAGGCCAGGATCTTGCCCGCGGCACCGAACTCGAAGCGGTCGAGGTTGCCGTTCACCTGGTACGGCAGGGCGCGCGCCGGGCGGGTCCCCGCCTCCTGCACGGGCAGGGCGTTGTCCTGGGGGGCCGGGTTGGTCAGCGGGCCGCAGGTCGACTGCCCGATCACCTTCGCGGTGGAGGGGAGGCCGGACGGGACCCCGTAGACCGGGTGGGCGAAGTCGAAGACGCCGGTCAGGTCGCCGGTCACCTTGCGGCGCCAGTCGCTGATGTTGGGACAGGTGGCCGGGGTGCCGAGGGCCGCGGTCCACGTCTCCATGAACTGGAGCACCGAGGTGTGGTCGAAGACCTCGGAGCTGACCCAGCCGCCGCGGGTCCACGGGGACATCACGATCATCGGGACGCGGAAGCCCAGGCCGATCGGGGTGCCGTCGATGTACTCGCCGGGGGTGCCGGGCGGGGCGACCGGCGGCGGGACGTGGTCGAAGAAGCCGTCGTTCTCGTCGTAGTTGAGGAAGAGGACGGTCGAGTCGAAGACCTCGGGGTTCGCGGCGAGCGCGCGGTACACGAGGTCCACGAAGTGCGCGCCGTCGGCGGGCGGGGCGTACGGGTGCTCGGAGAACGCCTCGTTGGCCACGACCCAGGAGACCTGGGGGAGGGTGCCCGCGACCACGTCGGCGCGGATGGCGGCCGCGATGTCGTCGGGGGTGGAGCCGGTGACCTTGGGCACCGAGCCCATGCCCCGGTCCCACAGCGGGTCGCCGGGCTTGGCGTCGGTGAACTTCTTGAAGTAAGCCAGGGCGTTGTCGCCGTAGTTGTCCTGGGCGTTCTGGTAGACCTTCCAGCTCATGCCCGCGCGCTGGAGGGCCTCCGCGTAGGTCTCCCAGGTCAGCCCGGACTCGTCGCCGCCGTCCTTGCTGCCCGAGTCGACCTTGCCGCTCCACAGGAAGGTGCGGTTGGGGCCGGTGGCGCTGAGGGTGGAGCAGAAGTAGGCGTCGCAGATGGTGTAATTGTCGGCGAGGCCGTAGTGGAAGGGTATGTCGCCGCGGTCGAGGTAGCCGAGGGTGCGGGTGTTGCCGACGCCGGTGACGAAGTTGTCCAGCCGGCCCTTGTTCCAGGCCGCGTGCTGCGAGGACCAGCTGTGCGGCAGGTCGCCGTTGCACTGGGCGAGGGTCTCCCCGTCGACGCCGCCGACGGCCGGGGTGGAGCTGAGCTTCCACGGGTACTGGCGGCCGCCCCAGTTGGGCTGGTTGAACATGCCCCAGCCGCCCGGGATGTTGCCCGCGGCGCGGTCGCCGAAGCCCCGGACGCCCTTCAGCTTGCCGAAGTAGTGGTCGAAGCTGCGGTTCTCCTGCATGAGGATCACCACGTGCTTCACATCGGTGATCGTGCCGGTCGCGGCGGCCGCGGCTGCCGTCGCCGTGAGCGGGGGCAGGGCCGCCCCCGCCATCAGCCCGGCGCCGATACCCACGAATCCTCTGCGGCTGATCGGAGTCACTGGCCACCACTCCCCACTCGGGTGCCCTGTCGGCACGTCAGCCGCAAGAGTGGCGGCGCGGGGTTCAAAGGTCTACAGCCGTGCGGTAAGAGTTCGGTGAACTTCAGGTGGTGGGATTCAGCCATCGATCCTGACCAGCATCTTGCCCAGATTGTCCCCTCGGAGCATGCCCAGGAAGGCCTCCACGGTGTGCTCGAAGCCCTGGACAACGGTGGTGTCGGTGCCGATCCGGCCACTGCGCAGGTGCGGGACGAGGAAGTCCTCCAGCTCGTCCTGCAGATTGGTGTGATTGCGAACCAATACCCCTTCCAGGCGCAGTGACTTGTGTACGACCTCGAAGAGGTTGCGGGGGGCGGCGGGCGAACGGTCCCCGTTGTACATCGAGATGGCGCCCACCCAGGCGATCCGGCCGTACTCGCGCAGGGCCTCGATCGCCCCCTCCAGGTGGTCGCCGCCGACGTTGTCCACGTAGACGTCGATGCCGTCCGGGGCGGCCGCCGCCAACTGCTCGCCGACCGGCCCGTCGTGGTAGTCGAAGGCCGCGTCGAAGCCCAGCGTCCCGGTCAGGTGGGCCACCTTGGCCGCCGACCCCGCGCTGCCGATGATCCGGCGCGCGCCGAGCAGCCGGGCGATGTGGCCGGTGGCGGTGCCGACCCCGCCCGCGGCGGCCGAGACGAAGAGGTCCTCGCCTTCGCGCAGCCCCGCCGTGTGGGTCAGGGCCGCGTAGGCGGTCAGTCCGGTGCCGCCCAGGATGCTCAGGTACGCCTCCAGCGGGATGCCCTCGTGGCCGCGCAGGACGCGGGTCCCGGCCACGCCGCGGGTGACGAGCGCGTGGGTGCGCCAGCCCTCCCGGTGGAAGACCAGGTCGCCCTCGCGCAGCCCGGGGTCCCGGGAGGCGACGACCCGGCCCACCGAGCGGCCCTCCAGCGGGGTGCCCAGCTCGAAGCCGCCCTCACCGCCGTCCATCATCCCGCGGTGCGGGGGCACCTCCCAGCGGTAGCTGGGGGCGGGTCCACGGAGAGCAGCAGGTTCTCGACGAGGGCGGTGCCCGGGGCGGGGGAGGGGACGGGGCTCGCGTCGATGCGGAAGTCGGCGGCGGTCGGGAAGCCGGTGGGGCGGGCGCTCAGGTGGACGGCGTAGGCGGTCGGTGAAGTCATGATCAGGAGGCTAGGAAGGAATCCCCGGGCCGGGCAGGGGGTCGTCAGTTGCTTGCCGGGGAGGGTGCACGAAGGCGGTTTAACTCGATCGTGTGGTGGTTGGCCTCCGGGCTTGCGGCGTCTTGGGCTGTCCGGGTTAACGTGACCGTGTGATCTGGGACGCCGGGTACGGCGCCAGTGTGCGGGGCCCCTGCTCCACCGGAGTGATGGTTCAGGGCCTCCCCGTCGCCTCTGGCCGTACCTATTTGGCCAGATCGCGCAAGGGAACCGACCTCCCGGGCCCGGACCACGCACAGGATGCGTGTCGCCGCCCCGGGGTTGAGTACGCCGGGGACCAGTGCGCCCAAGACCGTTCGGGGTGTGCGGCTGAGCGGACTCACTCCTGCTCAGTCCAGAGGAACGGTTGCGTTCATGGATGGGAGCCATCTATGAACGACGCTCATGGCCCGAGGTGCGGGTGGTCCGTGAACTGGGGGCCGGCAGCGCGGGCGAGGTGGCCGCGGGCCGCGCCGACCTGGGCATCGCGACCCTGGGCGGGTCCGGCGATGTGGCGTCCGGACTGCCCGGGCTGCTGACGGGGGTGCTCGTGGAGGAGGCGTACGTCCTGGTCCACCCGGCCGGGCACCCGCGCCCGCGCGAACTGCCCCTGCTGGACTGGGACGAGAACTGCGGCTCCTACACCCGCGCCTGGTGGCGGGCCCAGGACTGGATCCCGCGCGCCACCGTGAAGGCGGACGACGACGCGATGGTGCTGACGATGGTCGGCCGGGGGCTGGGGATGGCGATCATGCCCGAGCTGTCGCTCCGGGAGGCCACGGACGCCGTGGAGATCACCCGGCTGGGCCCGCGGCGGCCGGTGCGGCACGTGGGGTACGTCACCACACCGGAAGCGGCGTCCACGCTCGCCGTCAGGGCGCTGATCAGGGAACTCCGGGCCGAGAAGGGCTGAAACGGAGCGTTTGGGGGAGGGTCCGGGAGGCCCTTCCGGGCGGTTCGCCGTCTCAGATAGTAGGAAGTCCGAGTAATTGCGGAGACATACAGGGCGAGCTGGCCTAGCTTTGTAGGAGCCGAACGTCTCGCTGATCCAGCGAATGGCGGTCGAGAGCGTGCGCCCCGAGACAGGCAACCCCTGTGGCGCACCGTTCCCCGCCTCTTCCGGCGCCTTGAAGACCCCCCTCTTCTCAAGGAGTCGATCACCATGCCCCAGACCACTGCCGTCCGCCGCGTCCGCCACGGCTCCCGTCCCGCCGAGGCCGACCGCAAGAACGCCGCCGCCGCCCTCCAGCGCGCCCTCGACCGCCGTGACAACGGCGGCTCGACCGGCCACTGACGGGCCACTGACCGGCCGCGACCCCGGCTGCTGCCGGGAAGTCGCTGCTCACGACACGTCCCGTCCACATCCTGGACGGGACATGTCGAGGGCTGGGACAGGGAGTACGGTTCCGACATGGCGACCAGCATCAATCTCGCAGTGATCCCCGGTGATGGCATCGGCCAGGAAGTCGTGGCTCAGGGCCTCAAGGTCCTTACCGCGGTCCTGCCCCAGGATGTGAAGCTGGAGACCAAGGAATACGACCTCGGCGCCCAGCGCTGGCACCGCACCGGTGAGACCCTCCCGGACGCGGACCTCGCAGCCCTCAAGCAGCACGACGCGATCCTCCTGGGCGCCATCGGCGACCCGTCGGTCCCGTCGGGCGTCCTGGAGCGCGGGCTGCTGCTCAAGCTCCGCTTCGCCTTCGACCACTTCATCAACCTGCGGCCGTCGAAGCTGTTCCCCAACACCGCCACCCCGCTGGCGGGCCGTCCGGAGATCGACTTCGTCGTGGTCCGCGAGGGCACCGAGGGCCCGTACACCGGCAACGGCGGTTCGCTGCGCACCGGTACGCCCGCCGAGGTGGCCACCGAGGTCAGCGTCAACACGGCGTACGGCGTGGAGCGCGTGGTGCGCGACGCGTACGAGCGGGCCAACGCCCGCCCCCGCAAGAAGCTGACGCTGGTCCACAAGAACAACGTCCTCGTCTTCGCCGGTCACCTGTGGAAGAACATCTTCGACACGGTCGGCAAGGAGTACCCCGAGGTCACCACCGACTACCTGCACGTCGACGCCGCGACGATCTTCTTTGTCACCCAGCCCGAGCGCTTCGACGTCATCGTCACGGACAACCTCTTCGGTGACATCCTCACCGACCTCGCCGCCGCCGTGACCGGCGGAATCGGCCTGGCCGCCTCCGGGAACATCAACCCGACCGGCGCCTTCCCGTCCATGTTCGAGCCGGTCCACGGCTCGGCCCCGGACATCGCGGGCACCGGCAAGGCCGACCCGACCGCGACGATCCTCTCCGTCGCCCTCCTGCTGCGCCACCTGGGTTACGAGGCCCAGGCCGCCCGCATCGAGGACGCGGTCACGGCCGACCTGGCCGGACGCGACGGCACCTTCCGCAGCACGGACGAGATCGGCGACGCACTCGCCGCACGAGTAGCCGGCTGACCCGGCAGTTCCACTTCCAGGAAGCCGCCGGGTGGCACACCGCACCCGGCGGCTTTTCCTGTACGGCCCCGGGTGCCACCATCTCCCCTGGGCCGCACAACACCCCGTTTCACCGAAGCCTCCCCTCGCGCGATAATCGAACGCGAGGCCGCGGAATACGGGGAAGCTCGGACGTCCTAGTACGCCGTGAGCGCGGTCCGCCCTACGAACCGGTGAAGGACAAGCACTCATGACGACGCCCACGATCGAGCTGAAGCCCTCCTCGAACCCCCTGTCCGACGCGGAGCGCGAGGCGATCCTGGCCAGCCCCGGTTTCGGCCGCCACTTCACCGATCACATGGTGACGATCAAGTGGACCGAGGGCCGCGGCTGGCACGACGCCGAGCTGGTCCCCTACGCGCCGCTGTCGATGGACCCGGCGAACATGACGCTGCACTACGCGCAGACGATCTTCGAGGGCCTCAAGGCCTACCACCAGCCCGACGGCACCGTCTCCACCTTCCGCCCGCAGGCCAACGCCGAGCGGTTCCAGCGCTCCGCCCGCCGCATGGCCATGCCGGAACTGCCGACCGAGCTGTTCATCGAGGCCTGCGACGCGCTCATCAAGCAGGACCGCGCCTGGGTGCCGGACTCGGGTGAAGCCTCCCTGTACCTGCGCCCGTTCATGTTCGCGAGCGAGGTCGGCCTCGGTGTCCGCCCCGCGAACGAGTTCCTCTTCATCGTCATCGCCTCCCCGGCGGGCGCCTACTTCCCCGGTGGCGTCAAGCCGGTCTCCGTCTGGCTTTCCGAGCAGTACGTCCGCGCCGTCAAGGGCGGCACCGGCGACGCCAAGACCGGAGGCAACTACGCGGCCTCCCTCGTGGCCCAGGCCCAGGCGGCCTCCCACGGCTGCGACCAGGTGGTCTGGCTCGACGCGATCGAGCACCGCTGGATCGAGGAGATGGGCGGCATGAACCTGTACTTCGTGTACGGCGACCGGATCGTCACCCCGGAGCTGACCGGCTCGCTCCTCCCCGGCATCACCCGCGACTCCCTCCTCACCATCGCCCGTGACCTCGGCTACACCGCCGAAGAGGGCCGCATCACCACCGAGGACTGGAAGCGCGACAACGAGAACGGCACCCTCACCGAGGTGTTCGCCTGCGGCACCGCCGCCGTCATCACCCCGGTCGGCTCGGTCAAGTCCGAGCGCGCCGACTGGACCCAGGGCAACGGCGAGCCCGGCGAGGTCACCATGAAGCTCCGCAAGGCGCTCCTGGACCTCCAGACCGGCCACGCCGCCGACACCCACGGCTGGATGCACCCGCTCGGCTAGCCGCTCCCGCTTCCGTACGTACGAAGGCCCGCGCTCCCCCATCGGGGAAGCGCGGGCCTTCGTACGTACGGGGGAGGCGCGGCGGCTCAGACGCCGGCCAGCTCCTCGGCGGGGGTGGCGGCCGGGGCCTGGGCGGCCGCGCCGCGGGCGGTCAGCGCCGTGTAGACGAGGCCTCCGGCCAGGCCGGAGAAGATGAAGGAGCAGTCCACTCCGCCGGTCAGGGCGAGCAGCGGGCCCTCGTAGAAGGGCGTGCTCACGGCCAGCAGGCCCACGACCGCGCCGATCGCCCAGGAGGCGGTGGCGCTCGGGTTCCAGCCGCCCCGGTACCAGTAGATCCCGCCCACCGAGCGGCGGTTGAAGACCTGGAGCGCCTCGGCGTCGTAGCGCCCCCGGCACCGGACGAAGCCGATCAGGGTGATCACGGCCCACGGGGTGCCGATCGCGGTCAGCAGCAGCACGAAGGAGGTCATCGCGGACTGCACGTTCCACTCGAAGGAACCGACGAAGACGAAGGCCGTGGCGACGGCGGCGGCGATCACGGTGGCCTTGGTGCGGGTGGCCTTGGGGACGATCGCGTCGAGGTCCAGGCCCATCGAGTAGAGCATCAGCCCGGCGTTGCCCACCGAGCCGGCCGCGGCGGCGGCCAGCAGCGGGACCAGGTACCAGAAGGGCGAGGCGGCCACGAGGGGCCCGGCGTAGTCCTCGGCCCCGGCCTTGGCGGCGAGCGCGGTGTAGGTGCCGAACAGCTGCGGTATCAGCAGGCCGATCAGCAGGCCGAAGCCGGTGGCCCAGAACACCTTGCGGGGGCTGTGCCTGCGGGGGGAGACGTAGCGGGTGTAGTCGCCGAGCAGAGTGATGAAGGCGACGGGACCGCTGAGGCCCGCGGCGACGGCGGCGAGCAGCCAGGTCGGCCAGAAGCCGCCGAGGAGGTACGCGGGCTCCGCGGCGGTGGCGGTGAAGTCGGGGGCGTAGGCGAAGACGCCGATCGCGAGCAGGACCACCATGCCGATGGAGAGGATCTTGCTCATGCGCAGCAGGAGCCGGTAGCCGAAGACGGCCCCGACGACGGTACAGGCGGCGAGCACGCCGTACATCGCGGCCCGCGAGACACCGGTGTCCGGCAGCCCGGTGAGCCGGGAGAGGGCGCCCACCATCACATCGCCGCCGATCCACAGCGTCAGCGCGGTGTAGCCGAGCGAGAGCAGCAGGCCCACGACCGAGCCGACGAGCCGGCCGCGGACGCCGAACTGGGCGCCGCTGGAGGTGGACAGGTTGGTCGCGGTCCGCAGCGAGACCAGCGCCAGCGGCGCGGTGACGGCGATTCCCACGATGGTGCCGGTCACGATGGCGGTGACCGACGGCCACAGGCCCAGTCCGAAGGACGGGGGCAGCCAGCCGAAGACGATCACACCGAGGCAGAGATTGGATCCGAGGAGGATCGAGATCAGGTCACGTGGACCGCTCGTTCGCTCCTCCTCCGGGATGGTGTCGACTCCGCGCTGTTCGATGGGCATGGGGGGACTCCCTTGGCAGGGCGGGGGGCGGCGATGCAATGTTTGAGCGACATTCAATGTGACCTAAGGCCTGGTCTCAGGTCAATGCTTCATTACCGAGAAATGAAGAGTTAGAGTGATGCTCTAACCCATCGACTCAAAAGGTGGTGGATCGGCGTGCGGCTGACCCCTACGGAGCGCGACCGGCTGCTGCTCCGCAGCGCTGCGGAACTGGCCAGGGCCCGGCGGGCCCGCGGACTCAAGCTCAACGTCCCGGAGGCCACCGCGCTCATCGCGGACACGGCCTGCGAGGCCGCGCGCGACGGCAAGCGGCTCGCGGAGGCCATCGAGGAGGCCCGCTCGGTGCTGGGCCCGGACGACGTCCTGCCCGGCGTCAGCGACGTGGTCACCGAGGTGCACGTGGAGGCCGTCTTCGACGACGGATCCCGCCTCGCGGTCATCCCGTCCCCGATCCGCGGCGCCGCAGGCCTCGGCGAGAACGCCCCCGGCGCGGTCGTGCCCGGCCCCGGCGCCCCCCAGCCGGAGCCCACCGTCCACCTGCACGTGCGCAACACCGCGACCGTGCCGGTCAGCGTCACCTCCCACTTCCACTTCTTCGAGGCGAACCCGCGCCTCGACTTCGACCGCGCGGCGGCGTACGGCATGCGGCTGTGCGTACCGGCGGGCTCCTCCGTCCGCTTCGACCCCGGCGGCGAGGCCGAGGTCGGGCTGGTCCCGATCGGCGGCGAGCGGATCGCCGTCGGCTTCGCCGGACTGGTGGACGGCCCCCTCGACGCCCCGGGCGCCAAGGCCGAGGCCCTGCGCCGCGCCGCCGCCTGCGGCTACCTCGGCACCGAGACCACCGGGACCACCGGGACCACCGATGTCACGGACGGAGACCAGGCGTGAGCAAGCAGACCCGGCACAGCGACCACTGCGCCCCCGGCAGCCGGCACATCGACCCGCAGGAGTACGCCTCCGTCTTCGGCCCCCGCGCCGGGGACCGGGTCCGGCTCGGCGACTCCGGGCTGACCGTCCGCGTGGAGTCCGACGCGCAGAAGCCGGGCGACGAGTTCCTGGCCGGTTTCGGCAAGACCGCCCGGGACGGACTGCACCTGAAGGCCGCGGCCGTCCGCGACACCTGCGACGTCGTCATCAGCAACGTCCTGGTCATCGACGCGGTCCTCGGCATCCGCAAGGTGTCCATCGGCATCCGCGAGGGCCGCATCCACGCGATCGGCCGGGCCGGGAACCCGGACACCCTCGACGGGGTGGACGTGGTGGTCGGCACCGGCACGTCCATCGTCTCCGGCGAGGGCATGATCGCCACCGCCGGAGCCGTGGACACCCATGTCCACCTGCTCTCCCCGCGGATCATGGAGGCCTCGCTCGCGGCGGGCGTCACCACGATCATCGGTCAGGAGTTCGGCCCCGTCTGGGGCGTCGGAGTCAACTCCCCGTGGGCGCTGAAGCACGCCTTCAACGCCTTCGACGCCTGGCCCGTCAACATCGGCTTCCTCGCCCGCGGCTCCTCCTCCCACGACGCCCCCCTCATCGAGGCCCTCGCCGAGGGCGGCGCGTCCGGCTTCAAGGTCCACGAGGACATGGGCGCGCACACCCGCGCCCTGGACACCGCCCTGCGGGTGGCCGAGGAGTACGACGTACAGGTCGCCCTGCACAGCGACGGCCTCAACGAGTGCCTCTCCGTCGAGGACACCCTGCGCGTCCTGGACGGGCGCACCATCCACGCCTTCCACATCGAGGGCTGCGGCGGCGGGCACGTCCCCAACGTCCTCAAGATGGCGGGCGTCCCGAACGTCATCGGGTCCTCGACCAACCCGACCCTGCCCTTCGGGCGGGACGCCGTCGCCGAGCACTACGGCATGATCGTCTCCGTCCACGACCTCAAGCCCGACCTCCCCGGCGACGCGGCCATGGCCCGCGACCGGATCCGCGCGGGCACGATGGGGGCCGAGGACGTCCTGCACGACCTGGGCGCCATCGGCATCACCTCCTCCGACGCCCAGGGCATGGGCCGCGCGGGCGAGACCATCCGCCGCACCTTCGCCATGGCCGCGAAGATGAAGGGCGAACTGGGCCCGCTGGAAGGCGACGGCGAGGGCGACGACAACGCCCGCGTGCTGCGCTACATGGCCAAGCTGACCATCAACCCGGCCATCGCCCACGGCCTGGCCCACGAGATCGGCTCCATCGAGGTCGGCAAACTCGCCGACATCGTGCTGTGGCGCCCGCAGTTCTTCGGCGCGAAGCCGCAGCTCGTCCTGAAGTCCGGATTCCCGGCCTACGGGGTCACCGGCGACCCCAACGCGGCCACCGACACCTGTGAACCCCTCGTCCTGGGGCCGCAGTTCGGCTCGTACGGCGCCACCGCGGCCGACATCTCCGTCGCCTTCGTCTCCGCCGCCGCGGCGGCGCTCGGCAGCGACGAGATGCCCACCCGCAGGCGCCGCGTCGCCGTCCGCGGCACCCGCGGCATCGGACCCAAGGACCTCCTCCTCAACTCCCGGGTGGGCGCGGTCGATGTGGACGCGCGCAGCGGACTCGTCAGCCTCGACGGCGACCCGCTGCGCTCCGAGGCGGCCGACTCCGTGTCACTGAACCGCCTCTACTTCCTCTGATCCGCCCGGATCGATCCCCCCGATCCGCCCCTCCTGCACCGCCCGCAGCCCGGAAGGACCCCCCCCGTCATGACCGCCACCCCCGCCACCCCCGCTTCCGACGGCTTCCGCATGCCCCCCGAGTGGGCTCCCCACGAGCGCACCTGGATGGCCTGGCCCAGCCCGAACCCGACCTTCACCAACGAGCGGGAGCTGGCCGAGGCCCGCGAGGCCTGGGGCGCCGTCGCCCGCGCCGTGCGCGGCTTCGAACCGGTGACCCTGGTCGTCGCGCCCGGCGACGCCGCGAGCGCCCGCGCCCTCGTCGGCGAGGACGTCGAGCTGGTGGAGCGCGAGCTGGACGACGCCTGGATGCGGGACATCGGCCCGACCTTCGTCACCAACGACGCGGGCGAACTGGCCGCCGTGGACTGGACCTTCAACGGCTGGGGCGCCCAGGAATGGGCCCGCTGGGAGCACGACTCGAAGGTCGCGCGGCACGTCTCCGACCTGGCCGGCACCCGGACGTACAGCACCCCCCTCGTCAATGAGGGCGGCGCGATCCACGTCGACGGCGAGGGTACGGTCCTGCTCACCGACACCGTGCAGCTGGGCCAGGGCCGCAACCCCGACTGGACCCGGGAGCAGGTCGAGCGGGAGATCCACGCGCACCTGGGCACCACCAAGGCGATCTGGCTGCCCTACGGCCTGGCCGGCGACTACGGCACCTACGGCACCCAGGGCCACGTGGACATCGTCGCGGCCTTCGCCCGCCCCGGCGTGGTGCTGGTGCACACCCAGCCCGACCCGGCGCATCCCGACCACGAGCGCTGCAAGCTGATCGCGGCCCTGCTGCGCGCCCAGACCGACGCCCGGGGGCGCAGGCTGGAGGTCGTCGAGGTGCCCGCGCCGACCGTGCTGGAGGAGGACGGCGAGTGGGTCGACTACTCCTACATCAACCACTACCTGTGCAACGACGGCGTGGTGCTGTGCTCCTTCGACGACCCGCGCGACGAGGAGGCCGCCGAGATCTTCCGCGGACTGTTCCCCGAGCGGACCGTCCGCCCGGTTGACGCGCGTACGATTTTCGCCGGGGGTGGCGGTATCCACTGCATCACCCAGCAACAGCCGAAGGTGTGACCTGCGGCGGACGACAAGGAGTGGCCCATGGTGGCCGGTGGGGTACGCGCGCGGAAGAACGCGCCGCCGCGCGAGGACGTACTCGTCGCCGCCATGGCCACGATCGCCGAGCGCGGCCTGGAGGGCCTGACCATGGCCGGTCTGGGCCGTCAGGTCGGGATGAGCAGCGGCCACCTCCTCTACTACTTCCGCAGCAAGGACGAACTCCTCCTGCAGACCCTGGAGTGGAGCGAGGCCGCCCTCGGCGACGAGCGGCGCGCCCTGCTCTCGCGCCGCGGCCCGGCCCTCGAACGGATCCGGCGGTACGTCGACCTGTACGTGCCCCTCGGCGCCCGCGACCCGCACTGGACCCTGTGGATGGAGGTCTGGAACCGCTCGCAGAACGCCGGGCCCGAGGAACGCGAACGCCAGGCCGCCATCGAGGGCGCCTGGCACCGCGACCTGGTGGCACTGCTCGCCGAGGGCGTCTCGCGCGGGGAGTTCCGGCCGGTCGACCCCGACCGGTTCGGGGCCCGGCTGCGGGCGCTGCTGGACGGGTTCAGCATCCAGCTGGCCGTGGGCCTGCCCGGGATCGGGCGCGCCGACATCCTGGCGCACGTCGCGGAATTCCTCGGCGAGGCGCTCGTACAGCCTGCTCCGCCCGGATCCTGAGACGGCCCGCTCGCGGGACGGGACGTGTGGCAGACTGCGGGCGTGCTTGCTCAGCCCATGATTACCGGCAGCAGCGCGCCGGTCCGCCGTGACCGCTGACACCGTGGAAGACCTTCGCGGCAGCGGCATCGTGCCCCAGACCCGCGCGCAGACCTCTCGCACCCGCGAGGGGTTTTTTCGTTTCCCGGCCCCATCCCTGCCGGGAGCCGACCGCGCGCGATGATGGGGGCAAGCGACGGCGGCCTTCCCTCGGGCGGACATCCGGAGCCACTCATCCGACAGGAGTCAGATCAGCATGACGACGACAGAGGCGACAGCGGCGAGCGCGGCCCTCGACGACGGCTTCCACGTCTTCGACACCACGCTGCGCGACGGCGCACAGCGCGAGGGCATCAACCTCACCGTCGCGGACAAGCTGACGATCGCCCGGCACCTCGACGACTTCGGCGTGGGCTTCATCGAAGGCGGCTGGCCCGGCGCCAACCCGCGCGACACCGAGTTCTTCGCCCGCGCCCGCACCGAGATCGACTTCAAGCACGCCCAGCTCGTCGCCTTCGGCGCGACCCGGCGCGCGGGCGGCTCGGCGGCCGCGGACCCGCAGGTCCGCGCCCTGCTGGAGTCCGGCGCCCCGGTCATCACCCTGGTGGCCAAGTCCCACGACCGGCACGTCGAGCTGGCCCTGCGCACCACCCTGGACGAGAACCTCGACATGGTCCGGGACACCGTCTCCTACCTGCGCGAGCAGGGCCGGCGCGTGTTCGTGGACTGCGAGCACTTCTTCGACGGCTACCGCGCCAACCCCGCCTACGCGAAGTCGGTCGTGCGTGCCGCCCACGAGGCCGGCGCCGACGTGGTCATCCTCTGCGACACCAACGGCGGCATGCTGCCCGCCCAGGTGAGCGCCGTCGTCGCCACCGTCCTCGCCGACACCGGCGCGCGGCTCGGCATCCACGCCCAGGACGACACGGGCTGCGCGGTCGCCAACACCCTCGCCGCCGTGGACGCGGGCGCCACCCACGTCCAGTGCACCGCCAACGGCTACGGCGAGCGGGTCGGCAACGCCAACCTGTTCCCGGTCGTGGCCGCGCTGGAGATCAAGTACGGCCGTACGGTCCTCCCCGCGGGCGCGCTGGCCGAGATGACCCGGATCTCGCACGCCATCGCCGAGGTCGTCAACCTCACCCCCTCCACCCACCAGCCGTACGTCGGCGTCTCGGCCTTCGCCCACAAGGCGGGCCTGCACGCCTCGGCGATCAAGGTGGACCCGGACCTCTACCAGCACATCGACCCCGAGCGGGTCGGCAACACCATGCGGATGCTGGTCTCCGACATGGCCGGGCGCGCCTCGATCGAGCTGAAGGGCAAGGAGCTGGGCGTCGACCTCGGCGGGGACCGCGCCCTGATCTCCCGCGTGGTCGAGCGGGTCAAGGAGCGCGAGCTGGCGGGCTACACCTTCGAGGCCGCCGACGCCTCCTTCGAGCTGCTGCTGCGGGCCGAGGTCGAGGGCCGGGCGCGCAAGTACTTCCGTACCGAGTCCTGGCGCGCGATCGTCGAGGACCGCCCCGACGGCACGCACGCCAACGAGGCCACGGTGAAGCTGTGGGCCAAGGGCGAGCGGATCGTCGCCACCGCGGAGGGCAACGGCCCGGTCAACGCGCTCGACCGGGCCCTGCGGGGGGCGCTGGAGCGCTTCTACCCCCAGCTCGCCAAGTTCGAGCTGATCGACTACAAGGTCCGCATCCTGGAGGGCAAGCACGGCACGGACTCCACGACCCGGGTGCTCATCGCCACGACCGACGGCCACCGCGAGTGGTCCACGGTGGGCGTGGGCACGAACGTGATCGCGGCCTCCTGGCAGGCCCTGGAGGACGCGTTCACCTACGGTCTGCTGCGCGCGGGCGTGGAACCGGCGGAGTAGCCTCCGGACGGCTGCCAGGGGCCCGGAGACGGGCCCCTGGCCCTTTATGTCCAGCTCACACGGGAAACAACCGGTTCAGGTACCGTCGAGGCCATGAGGACCAGGCTGATTTCCGCTCTCTCCGGTCTGCTGCTGGCCCTGTCCGCGACCGCCCTCGTGGTCGCGCCCCAGGCGTCCGCGGCCACCGGACCCGCGACCGTGGCGGAGGCCCTCAAGAAGGGCCCGGTCTACGTCGACCCCCGCGCCGAGGCGCAGCTGCCGAAGGACCAGGCGGACGCCCTCGCGAAGAAGATCAAGGACGCGGGCAAGCCGGTGTTCGTCGCGGTGCTGCCCGCGAACGCCGAGTTCCCGGCCGACAGCGTGCTGCGCACCGTCCGTACCGAGACCGGCATCACCGGGCTGTACGCGATCCGGCTCGGCGACGGCTTCAACGCCGCGGCCGACCGCACCGTCATGCCGGTCAACTCGGTCCGCAACCTCACCGACGCCGTCAAGGCGGGCGGCCCGGTCGATGCGGCCACCCAGCTCAACAACTTCGTCGACCAGGCCCTGTCCCAGACCAAGGGCGGCGCCCCGGCCTCCTGGGGCGGCTCCGGCGCGGGTGACGGCGGCGGCTCGGGCGCGCTGATCGGCCTCGGCGCGGTGGCGCTCGTGGGCGGCGGTGGCGCGTACGCACTGGTGCGCCGGGGCCGCAAGAAGAAGGAAGAGGAGGAGCGCGAGGCGATCCGCAAGCTCTCCGTGGTCGTCGACGAGGACATCACGGCCTTCGGCGAGGAGCTGGACCGACTGGACTTCCACCCCGGTGAGCCCGGCGCGGACGACGCGATGCGCAAGGACTACGAGCAGGGCCTCGACTCGTACGAGAAGGCCAAGCAGATCATGGCCACGGTGCAGCACCCGGGAGAGGTGCAGGGCGTCACCCAGGCGCTGGAGGACGGCCGGTTCGCGCTGGCCTCGCTGGACGCGCGCCGTCAGGGCAAGCCCGTGCCCGAACGCCGGGCGCCGTGCTTCTTCGACCCGCGCCACGGTCCCAGCACCGAGGACGCCGCCTGGGCCCCGGCGGGCGGGGCGCCCCGGACCGTACCGGTCTGCGCGGCGGACGCCGTCCGGCTGCGCGACGGTCAGGACCCGGCTGTTCGTACGGTCGACACCGAGCACGGCCCGCGCCCGTACTACGACGCCGGCCCGGCGTACGGTCCCTGGGCCGGCGGCTACTTCGGCGGCGGCATGCTGCCCGGTCTGCTCATGGGCACGATGCTCGGTTCGATGATGATGTCCGGCCCCGCCTACGCCTCCGACATGGGCGGCGGCTTCGACGGCGGGGACGTCTCCGGCGCCGACTTCAACCCGTCCGACTTCGGCGGGGGAGACTTCGGTGGCGGCGGCGGTTTCGACGGAGGCGGCGGCTTCGGCGGCGGGGACTTCTGACCCGCGCCCCGGCCCCGCGGCGTCAGCCCTGCTTGATCGCGGAGATGTCGAAGGTCAGCTTGACCTTGTCGCTGACCACGACGCCACCGGTCTCCAGGGCGGCGTTCCAGGTCAGACCCCAGTCGGAGCGCAGGATCTCGGCAGCGCCCTCGAAGCCCACGCGCTCGTTGCCGTAGGGGTCGGTGGCGGAGCCGTTGAACTCCAGGTCGATGGAGAGCGGCCGGGTGACGTCCTTGATCGTCAGCTCGCCGGTGATGCGGTAGGTGTCGCCGGAGAGCTGAGCCGCCGCGGTGGAGCGGAAGGTCATCAGGGGGAAGGTCTCGGCGTCGAAGAAGTCGCCGCCGCGCAGGTGGGCGTCGCGGTCGCCGACCCCGGTGTCGACGGAGGCGATCTTCACGTCGATGGAGGCGGTGGAGCGCGCGGGGTCCGTGCCGTCCAGGTGCAGGGTGCCCTCGTGGTCGGCGAAGCTGCCGCGGACGTTGGTCACCATGGCGTGGCGCACGGTGAAGCCGATGCTGCTGTGGCCGGCGTCGATGACGTAGTCACCGGTGAGCGCGGCCAGGGCCGGGTCCACGGCGGGCGTGGCGACGGCGGTGTTCTCGGCGCGGCGGGTGAAGATTCCCATGACTCACTCCTCGGTTCGGGTTGAGGTCTTTTGTTTAACCTTCAACGAGAATGACGCTAGACCCATTCAGTTCAAATTTCAACATCTACGCCGCGTGTCGTCGGGCTTTGTGGTGTCCCCACAAAGGACGAAGGTCCCAACTGGTGGAGTCCTCGCATGACGGAAGGCATCTGTCCGGGCCGCACAGCGGATCGGGCCCGAGACTGTGCGGAACCAACGGAGGGTTTTCGCCGGTCGACTTCGTAAGGTCAGTACATGACCGTTGTGGACCAGACTTCGAGCGAGCCGACGGACGCCCGTGGCCGCGTGGCCGAGTTGCACGCCCTGCGTGAGCAGGCGCAGCGCGGCCCGAGTGACCGTGCGACCGAGGCGCAGCATGCCAAGGGCAAGCTGACGGCGCGGGAGCGGATCGCGCTCCTGCTCGATGAGGGTTCGTTCAAGGAAGTCGAGCAGCTCCGCCGGCACCGGGCGACCGGGTTCGGCCTGGAGTCGAAGAAGCCCTACACCGACGGTGTGATCACCGGTTGGGGCACGGTCGAGGGCCGGACGGTCTTCGTCTACGCGCACGACTTCCGGATCTTCGGCGGGGCGCTGGGCGAGGCCCACGCCACGAAGATCCACAAGATCATGGACATGGCGATCGCCGCGGGTGCTCCGCTGGTCTCGCTGAACGACGGCGCGGGCGCCCGTATCCAGGAGGGCGTCTCGGCGCTGGCCGGGTACGGCGGCATCTTCCAGCGCAACACCAGGGCCTCGGGTGTCATCCCGCAGATCTCGGTGATGCTCGGCCCGTGCGCGGGCGGCGCGGCCTACTCTCCGGCGCTGACGGACTTCGTGTTCATGGTCCGCGACACCTCGCAGATGTTCATCACCGGCCCGGACGTGGTCCGCGCGGTGACGGGTGAGGAGATCACCCAGAACGGACTGGGCGGCGCGGACGTGCACGCCGAGACCTCGGGCGTCGCGCACTTCGCGTACGACGACGAGGAGACCTGCATCTCCGAGGTCCGCTACCTGATCTCGATGCTGCCCTCCAACAACCGGGAGAACCCCCCGGTCCACGAGAGCGCCGACCCGGCCGACCGCCGCTCGGACGTCCTGCTGGACCTGGTCCCGGCCGACGGCAACCGCCCGTACGACATGCTCAAGGTCATCGAGGAACTCGTCGACGAAGGCGACGTCCTGGAGATCCACGAGCGCTGGGCCCGCAACATCATCTGCGCGCTGGCGCGGATGGACGGGCAGGTCGTCGGCATCGTCGCGAACCAGCCCGGCCACCTCGCCGGTGTCCTGGACATCCACGCGTCCGAGAAGGCCGCGCGGTTCGTCCAGCTGTGCGACGCCTTCAACATCCCGATCATCACGCTGCTGGACGTGCCCGGCTTCCTGCCGGGCGTGGACCAGGAGCACGGCGGGATCATCCGGCACGGCGCGAAGCTGCTGTACGCGTACTGCAACGCGACCGTGCCGCGGATCTCGCTGATCCTGCGCAAGGCGTACGGCGGTGCCTACATCGTCATGGACTCGCAGTCCATCGGCGCCGACCTCACCTACGCCTGGCCGACCAACGAGATCGCCGTGATGGGCGCCGAGGGCGCAGCCAACGTCATCTTCCGCAAGCAGATCGCGGACGCCGAGGACCCCGAGGCGATGCGCGCGCGCATGGTCAAGGAGTACAAGTCCGAGCTGATGCACCCGTACTACGCGGCCGAGCGCGGTCTCGTCGACGACGTCATCGACCCCGCCGAGACCCGCGAGGTGCTCGTCAGCGCCCTCGCGATGCTCCGCAACAAGCACGCAGACCTGCCGTCCCGCAAGCACGGCAACCCGCCGCAGTAAGAAGTGAAGGAGACCTGCCACCCATGAGCATCACTGACACCCTGCTGCGCGTCGAGAAGGGTCACGCCGAGCCCGAGGAGCTGGCCGCGATCACCGCGATCCTGCTCGCCCGCGCCGCCGCCACCCCCGAGGCCGTCCCGGCCCAGTCCACCGGCTCCACCGCTGGCTGGCGCCGTCTGGAGCGCACCCCGGGCTTCCGCGCCCCGCACAGCTGGCAGGGCTAGGCCGTACTTCCCGGCCCACCGGGCCGATGCGAAAGGCCCCCGCACTCTTCCGAGTGCGGGGGCCTTTTCGTGTGCGCCGGAGCCGTTACCGCAGGCGCGCCATCAGCGCGTGCTCGACCAGAGTGATCAGGGCACTCTTGGCGTCGGCGCGGTGGCGGGCGTCGGTGGTGATGATCGGGGCGTCGGGGCCGATCTGCAGGGCCTCGCGGACCTCTTCGGGGGTGTACGGCTGGTGCCCGTCGAAACCGTTCAGGGCGATCACGAAGGGCAGGCCGCTGTTCTCGAAGTAGTCGACGGCGGGGAAGCAGTCGGCGAGACGGCGGGTGTCGACGAGCACGACGGCGCCGATGGCGCCGCGCACGAGGTCGTCCCACATGAACCAGAAGCGGTCCTGGCCCGGCGTACCGAAGAGGTACAGGATCAGGTCCTGGTCCAGGGTGATGCGGCCGAAGTCCATGGCGACCGTGGTGGTCGTCTTGTCCCCGGTGTGGGTGAGATCGTCGATCCCCGCGGAAGCGGATGTCATCACGGCTTCGGTGCGCAGCGGGTTGATCTCGGAGACGGCGCCCACGAACGTGGTCTTGCCCACGCCGAAGCCACCCGCCACCACGATCTTCGCGGAAGTGGTGGAGCGAGTCGCTCCGCCACCGCCGCTAGAGCTTGCGAAGTCCACTGAGCACCCTTTCGAGCAGTGTCACGTCTGGCTGACCGCCGGCGGATTCGTCCCCGCCGGGCTGATGGATGGCGACAAGGCCCGCCTCCGCCAGGTCGGCGACGAGGATTCGGGCGACGCCGAGGGGGATGGAGAGAAGAGCCGAGATCTCGGCGACCGACTTGATCTCGATGCAGAGCCGGCAGATGCGCTGGTGCTCGGGCAACTGCCCTTGCAGGCGCGAGGGGTCGGCCGTGGTGCTGACCAGCGCCTCGATGGCGAGCTGGTAGCGGGGCCGGGTCCGGCCGCCGGTCATGGCGTACGGACGCACCAGCGGGTTGTGTGCCTTGGGGGCCGGCGGCTGCGAAGGCCGCTGCGGCTGCTGGTGCTGCTGCGGAGTGTACGGCTGCTGCCGCTGCGGGGCCTGCGAGGGCCGGCCGTAGGGCTGCTGCGGGTAGGGCTGGTGCTCCGGCGCGGGCCGGCTGGGGGAGGAAGGGAAGTTGAAGCGGTTCTGGTCGTGCCCACCCTGCGGCTGCTGCGCGCCGCCATAAGGATGTCCTCCGTGGGGTGTTGTCACGTTTCCTCCTCCGACTCCAAGAACGCAGTACTCCCTGTGGAACCGCGCCACCGCACCCTATGGTGCGATGGCGCGAAACGCACTGCCTGTCTGCTAGTTGAGAAGACTGCCCTGCAGCTCCGCGCGCAGGTCCGGGGTGAGGACACTGCCCGCGCGATCCACCAGGAGGGCCATCTCGTAGCCCACCAGACCGATGTCGCACTCGGGGTGCGCGAGCACCGCGAGCGAGGATCCGTCGGAGACGGACATGAGGAAGAGGAACCCGCGGTCCATCTCCACCACCGTCTGGTTGACGGCGCCGCCCTCGAAGATGCGGGAGGCGCCGGCGGTCAGCGAGGTCAGCCCGGAGGCCACGGCCGCCAGCTGGTCGGCGCGGTCCCGCGGGAATCCTTCCGACATGGCCAGAAGGAGGCCGTCGGCGGAGACCACCACCGTGTGGGACACCCCGGGGGTGTTGTCCACGAAGTTCGTGATCAACCAGTTCAGGTTCTGTGCCGCCTGGCTCATCGGGCTCACACTAACGCTCCTGGTCATAGCTGTTACTTGACTGCTCCGAACCCGCACTGCGCCCCTGCTCGACACCGCGGCGCAGGTTGCTCAGCCTGCCACGGACGTCCTCCGGGGCACGGGAGACCTGGGGGCCGCCCTGCGGGGTCGATTCCGCCGTGCCCTCGACCAGGTTGGCCTTGGGCACTCGCCGAGGGAGACCGGACGGGGTGACCCCGCCCGCCTTCGGCTCACGAAGCTTTCCGGCCTGCTGCCAGCGTTCGTCGTTGCGCGAACGCCAGGACTCGGGACCTTCCGCTTCCGCCGGGGCCGCCTCCGCTTCGGCGGACCGCTGCTGTCGCTGCGACCGCCCTTCGAAGAGGGATCCGGTGGATTCCTTTTCCTGCTGTGCCGGCTGCCACTGCTGCTGGCTGCCACGACGCGGCAGGCCCGCTCCGGTCAAGGTGTGACCGGCGTCGGCAGCGGTGTCCGGACGGTCGAAGCCTACGCGCTCCGGGGCCTGTTCGGCACCGGACGGTGATTCCGATTCGGTCCCGTAATCCTGCTGGTAAGCGGCCGGATGGGTGTTCTGTTCCGGCCACTGTGCCTGGTGGGACTGGACATCGTAGCCACCGTCGTAGGGCTGTTCGGTCTGCTGGGTGTCCTGGTACCCGGCTTCCGGATAGGCGTAACCATCCTGCTGGTACGTCTCGTATCCGGCCTGCTGGGGGTAGCCGTCCTGGGTTTCGTACGCGGCGGCCTCGTAGCCCTGCTCGGGCTGCTGCTCGTACCCCTGGTACGGCTGGTAGCCGTGTTCCGGCTGAGGTTCCGGATACTCCTGCTGCGACGGCTGGGCCGGCTGCTCCTGCTGCGGGAAGCCGACCTGCGCCTCCAGCGCGGCCCGGCGTTCGTCGCGGCCCAGCGAGCGGCCCACCGGGTCCAGCTGGCGCGGGGCGCCGTCCTGGCCCTCGCCCGGGCCCGGGCGGCGGTCGTACTGCGAGTCGTCGAAGCCGAGTTCGGCGGCCGTGCGCAGCGGAGCGCTCTGCTGGAGCTGGTGCTGCTGCGGAATCATCTGGGAGACCGTGAAGTCGTCCTCGGGTATGCCCTCGCCACCACCACCATGGGTGATCGCGTCCGGGAGCATGACCAGCGAGGTCGTACCGGCCTGCTCGCCCGAGGGGCGCAGCTGGACCCGGATGCCGTGCCGGTCGGACAGCCGCCCGACCACGAAGAGACCCATGCGCTGCGAGATCGCGGCGTCCACGGTCGGCGGGTTGGCCAGCTTGTGGTTGATGTCCGCGAAGTCCTCGGCGGTGAGGCCGATGCCCTTGTCGTGGATCTCGACCATGACGCGGCCGTCGGGCAGCCGGGTCGCGTTGACGCGGACCTTGGTCTGCGGGGAGGAGAAGGTGGTCGCGTTCTCCAGCAGCTCGGCGAGCAGGTGCACGAGGTCGGTCACGGCCTGGCCGTGGATCTCGGCCTCGGAGACGCCCGACAGCTCGATGCGCTCGTACTGCTCCACCTCGGAGGAGGCGGCGCGCAGGACGTCGACCAGCGGGACCGGCTGGTCCCAGCGGCGGCCCGGTTCCTCACCCGCGAGGATGAGGAGGTTCTCGCCGTTGCGGCGCATACGGGTGGCCAGGTGGTCCAGCCGGAAGAGGTTCTCCAGCTGGTCCGGGTCGGCCTCGTTGTTCTCCAGGTCGGTGATGAGGGTCAGCTGGCCCTCGATCAGCGACTGGTTGCGCATGGAGAGGTTCGTGAAGATCGCGTTGACGTTGCCCCGCAGGAGCGCCTGCTCGGCGGCGAGCCGGACGGCCTCGCGGTGGACCTGGTCGAAGGCGCGCGCGACCTCGCCGATCTCGTCGAGGGAGTCGATCGGGATCGGCACCACCCGGGTGTCGACCTTGCCCGGGTCGGTCCGCGAGAGCTGGTCGACCAGCATCGGCAGGCGCTGCTCGGCGATGTCGAACGCCCCGCTGCGCAGGCGGCGCATCGAGCGGCCCATCTGGCGGGCCATCATGCCCGCCAGGATGAAGGCGGCGAGCAGGGCCACGACGACGATGGCGCCGTTGGTGATGGCGGCGTTGCGGGCGTCGTCGGAGATGACGATGGTGTCGTTGACGGCCTTGTCGAGGAGGTCCTTCTCGATCTCGGCGTAACCGTCGAACTTCGCGGTGGCCGCGGCCTGCCAGGCCAGCGGGGTGGTCCCGTCGGCGGCCAGCTTGGTGTTCTTCGCACCGCTGGCTATCGCGTCGGTCATGCCCGTGAGGGCGGAGCCGTTGACGACGGGCGGCGCCTTGAAGGGGGTCCCGGCCTGCTGCGCCTGGGTCTGGGCCTCGGCGAGCTTCGCCGCGCCCAGGGCGGAGCGCTTGCCCATGACCTCCTTGAGCTGCTCCGTGTCCGCCTCGGTGCCGGCGGACACGTACTCGCCCACCGCGATCTCTTCGAGGTAGGCGTAGGAGGAGAAGGCGACCAGCTGGGCCTTGCGGACCTCTTCGCTCTCGTTCGGGCGGACCAGCAGGTGGGTGCCCACGGAGCGCTGGAGCGAGTTCGCGGCCTTGGCCAGCTCGATCGCGTAGACCATGCGGCCGTAGCTGGTGATGTTCCCGGTGCCCAGGCCCAGCTCGTTGGAGAACGACATCAGGTTGTGCTGGACCAGGACGTAGCCCTCTTCGGTCGGGATGGGCCCGGCCGACTTGGGGAGGTCCTTCTTCGCGGTCTCCGGAGCGGAGTACGCGGTCTTGCGGATCACCTCGAGCTTGGGCTCCTCCTCCTGGAAGAGCTGCAGGCGGCGTTCCAGGCCCTGCTTCTTCGGCATGCCCTTCACGGCCTCGGCGAACTTCGCCTTGGCCGCGTCGGTCGCCGCGTAGGCCTTGGTGACGACCTCGCTGCTGCGCTCGCCCTTGAGGAGGGGGTCGGCCGTGAGGTCGCGCTCGTTCAGCAGCGCCTGGCCGTATTCGGCCGCCGCCTGGACGATGCGGGCGGTCTTCTCGGCGTCCTTCGCCTCGTTCCAGGTGTCGATGGACCCCTTCACCTGGAAGCCGCCCATGACCAGGCCGACGAGGACCGGGACGAGCAGGATCGCGTTCAGCTTGGTGGGCACCCGCCAGTTGCGGGGCGCGAACCTGCTGGTGCTGCCACCGCCGACGGGCGCGTCCAGGGGTACGTCGAAGGACGCCCCCGCACGCGGCGGCGGGGTGAAGTTGCCGCGCGCGGGTTCCTCCGCGGGGCTCGAATTGCTTCGCCTCACTCGACCAACAACCTCTCGGCGGTGCTACTAGCTAGTTCGTTGATTCCAGCACGGGTAACGGCCGTGTTCCAAACAGTTGAATCCGGCCATACCCAGAGCCTTATGCCCCGCATAAACCGGACATAAAGAGCAACCGACGGGAGAAAAGGGGCGAGTTGTGAGCGGAGCGGAACCGCCCGAACGCACCGCGTGGCCGTAGGAGGCCAATTCTCTGTCGAAACGTTATGAAAAGAGAGGGCGGGCCGTGTCGCATGACACAGCCCGCCCTGAAACCTCCGGGGAGACACCCGTGTTACTTGAGGCGCGCCATCAGCGCGTGCTCGACGAGCGTGATCAGCGCACTCTTGGCGTCCGCGCGGTGGCGGGCGTCCGTCGTGATGATCGGGGCATCCGGTCCGATCTGCAGGGCCTCGCGGACCTCTTCGGGGGTGTACGGCTGGTGCCCCTCGAAGCCGTTGAGCGCGACGACGAAGGGGAGCCCGCTGTTCTCGAAGTAGTCGACGGCCGGGAAGCAGTCGGCGAGACGGCGGGTGTCCACGAGCACGATCGCGCCGATGGCGCCGCGCACGAGGTCGTCCCACATGAACCAGAAGCGGTCCTGGCCCGGCGTACCGAAGAGGTACAGGATCAGGTCCTGGTCCAGGGTGATGCGGCCGAAGTCCATGGCGACCGTGGTGGTCGTCTTGTCCCCGGTGTGGGTCAGGTCGTCGATCCCCGCGCTCGCGCTGGTCATCACGGCCTCGGTGCGCAGCGGGTTGATCTCGGAGACGGCGCCCACGAACGTGGTCTTGCCCACGCCGAAGCCACCCGCCACCACGATCTTCGCGGAAGTGGTGGAGCGAGTCGCTCCGCCACCGCCGCTAGAGCTTGCGAAGTCCACTGAGCACCCTTTCGAGCAGCGTTACATCCGGCGTGCCGCCGGCCTCTCCATTGCCCGGCTGGTGGATGGCCACCATTCCGGCCTCCGCCAGGTCGGCGACGAGGATCCGGGCGACACCGAGCGGCATCGACAGCAGTGCGGACACTTCCGCGACCGACTTGACCTCGCGGCACAGTGTGCAGATGCGCTGGTGCTCGGGAAGCAGGCCCGACAGGTGCATCGGATCGGCGGTGGTGCTGACCAGCGCCTCTATGGCGAGCTGGTAGCGGGGCCGGGTCCGGCCACCGGTCATCGCGTAGGGGCGGACCAGCGGCTGGTCGCCTTCCGAGTACGACGGATCGCCGTAGTGATCGGAATAGGCGGGGGGCGGGGTCATGGATCCTCCGGGCTGGACAGCAGTGGTCAACGTGCCGTCCGACGGGGCCGGTGGGGGGACGGGATGACGGCCAAACGGCGGTACTGGTTTCCGGGGCGGGGCCCCGGTCTCCCGGCCGGCAGTACCCGCCGGCCGGGAGATCTGGACGTCAGATGAGGAGGCTGCCCTGCAGCTCCGCGCGCAGGTCCGGGGTGAGGACGCTGCCCGCACGGTCCACGAGGAGGGCCATTTCGTAGCCCACGAGGCCGATGTCGCACTCGGGGTGCGCGAGTACGGCCAGCGAGGATCCGTCGGAGACGGACATGAGGAAGAGGAATCCCCGGTCCATCTCCACCACCGTCTGGTTGACGGCGCCGCCCTCGAAGATGCGGGAGGCGCCGGCGGTCAGCGAGGTCAGCCCGGAGGCCACCGCGGCGAGCTGGTCGGCCCGGTCCCGCGGGAACCCCTCGGACATGGCCAGAAGGAGGCCGTCGGCGGAGACCACCACGGTGTGGGACACCCCGGGGGTGTTGTCCACGAAGTTCGTGATCAACCAGTTCAGGTTCTGTGCCGCCTGGCTCATCGAACTCAACTATCGCTCCTGCTGGTAAGTGGGGTCGATGTGGTAACTGCCGGTCGCCGGTCCGGTGGTGCCGGCCTGACGGCCCTGCTGGATACCGCGTCGGAGGTTGGTGAGCCGACCGCGGACGTCGTCGGGTGCGCGCGAGACCTGCGGGCCCGCCTGGGCCTCGGCCTGCTGCTGCGCGGTACCCGCGACGAGATTGGCCCGGGGCACCCTGCGGGGCAGGCCCGAGGTGGTGATCCCGCCCGCGGCGGGCTGGCGCACGCGCTCGGCCTGCCGCATCAGCTCGTCGTTGGGGGAGGAGCGCCAGCTCACCGTGGGCGAGCCGGGTGCGGGGTTCTGCCCGGGCTGCTCGGCCGCACGCTCCTGGCCGCGCTGCGGCAGCGGCTGCTGCGGGCGCTGCGGGGAAGCGGGAACCGGCGTGGGGCCGGTCGGCAGCCCCTGCTGCGGCTGCTGGGGTACGGCCGGTGCCTGACCGGGGGGCTGCTCGCCCTCCTGGCGGAACCAGTTCGACTCCAGGTTGTCGAAGAGCGGGGTCCGGCCGTCACCCAGCTGCTGGGCCGGAGGCAGTGCCTGCGGCTGCTGGGGCTGGTACTGCTGCGGAGCCTGCTGCGCCGGGAGGGCCTGCTGGGCGCCCTGGTTGCCGTACCCGCCGACGCCGGGGCCACCGGGACCGCCGGTCCGCGGGGCCGCGAAGTCGGGCCGCGCGAACTGGCCGGTGGCGGAGGGGTCCTGGGGCCCGCGTATGTCGGCCCGCTCGAACTGACCCGTCCCGGACTGCGGGAAGTCGGGGCGCGCGAACTGGCCGGTGGACGCCGGGTCCTGGGGGCCGGGGAACTCCGGACGGGCGAACTGGCCCGTGCTGGAGGGGTCCTGGGCGGCCGGGAAGGCGGGCCGGGCGAACTGGCCGGTGCCGGAGGGGTCCTGGGCGCCGCGCAGGTCCGCCACCGGGTACTGGCCGGTGGACGCGGGGTCCTGGGGGCCGGGGAACTCCGGACGGGCGAACTGGCCCGTGGTGGAGGCGTCACCGGTGCGGGGCATCGGGGCGTTGAAGTCCGGGCGGGCGAACTCGGCCGTGGAGCCGGGGCCCTGGACCTCGTCGTGCCCGCGCGGTACGTCCTGACCGCCCCGGCGGCCCGGGTCGGCGCCCCAGCTCGTGGCCGGGGGAAGACCGGCGGACGCGGCGGTCCCGGCGCCCGGAAGCTCCGGACGCGGAGCGCCGCCGCGCGGCGGCAGCTGCGGCCGCACCCGCGGGGTCACCGGCGCGCCCTGGCCCTGACCGGGCTGACCCGGCGCCTGGGACTGCGGACGCTCGAAGCCGTGGTTGCCCTGCGGTCCGCCGGGCGTCGTGCCGGGCCCGAACGGGTCGCTCTGCGGGAAGGCCGCGGTACCGGACTGCGTGGCACCGTTCGGCGCGCCGCCCGGACGGGCCTGGGGCCCGCCCGCCGCACCGCGACCGGCCACCGGCGCACCCGCGCCGAAGGCGCCCTGGCCCTGCGGGGCCTGGCCGCGGCCGCCCTGCTGCTGACCCCGGCCGCCCTGCTGGTTCTGCTGGCCCTGCTGTCCCTGGGGACGCTGCTGGCCGGAGTTCTCGCGGCCGGGCAGCGCGGCACGCTGACCGCCGCCGGTGACCTGGCCGCGCTGCGGGGCCGCGCCCACCGGGGGACGGGCTCCCTGACCCGCGACCGCGCCCTGCTGGCCGGCCGCACCCGGGATGCCCGGGCCGCCCTGGCCCGGCATCGGAGCGGGCTTCTTGCCGCCCTGGGCCACATCGACCGGGAGCATGACGAGTGCCGTCGTACCGCCCGAGTCGGAGGGGCGCAGCTGGATGCGGATGCCGTGTCGCAGGGACAGGCGGCCGACCACGAACAGACCCATGCGGCGCGAGACCGAGACGTCCACGGTCGGCGGCGAGGCGAGCCGCTCGTTGATCGCGGCCAGGTCCTCGGGGGACAGGCCGATGCCGGTGTCGTGGATCTCGACCAGCACGCGGCCGTCGGGCAGCGCGTGACCGGTCACCTTGACCTTGGTCTGCGGGGAGGAGAACGAGGTGGCGTTCTCCAGCAGCTCGGCGAGCAGGTGCACGAGGTCGTTGACGACGCGGCCGGCGACGTCGGTGCCGGGCACCGACGAGAGTTCGATGCGCTCGTACTGCTCCACCTCGGACGCCGCGGCGCGGAGCACGTCGACGAGCGGGACGGGGCGGGTCCACCGGCGGCCCGGCTCCTCGCCCGCGAGGACGAGGAGGTTTTCGCCGTTACGGCGCATGCGGGTCGCGAGGTGGTCGAGCTTGAAGAGCGAGGACAGCTGGTCCGGGTCGGCCTCGCGCGACTCCAGCTCGGAGATGAGCGAGAGCTGGCGCTGGATGAGGCCCTGCGAACGGCGCGAGAGGTTGGTGAACATCGCGTTGACGTTGCCCCGGAGGAGGGCCTGCTCGGCGGCGAGGCGGACGGCCTCGCGGTGCACGTCGTCGAAGGCCGCGGCCACCTGGCCGATCTCGTCGCGCGAGTGCACACCGACCGACTCCACGGAGGTGTCGACGTCCTGCGGGTCGGTCTCGGAGAGCTGCTTGACGAGCTCGGGCAGACGTTCCTGGGCGACCCGGGTCGCGGTGTCCTGCAGGCGGCGCAGCGAGCGGATCATCGAGCGGGCCATGACGAAGGCGCCGACGAGGGAGACACCGAGGACGAGGAGGATCAGCGCACCGTTGATGATGGCGTCCTGCTGCGACTGGGTCTTGAGCTCGCGGGCCTTCTGCTCCATGTCGTCGAGCAGGGTCAGCTCGATGACCTTCATGGCCGCGAGCTTGGTGTCGTCGGCGTCGTACCAGTCCATCCAGGACCGGTTCTTCTCCTTGCCGAACTGCCCCTCGGTGGTCAGCACGCGGCGGGCGTAGTGGTCGGCGGTGCCGATCTCGCTGTTGCCGTCGCCGAGCGACTGGAGGAGTTCCTCGGGCTTGCCCTGGTAGACGAGTTCGAAGGTCTTCTTCGCCTGGCTCTCGCCGCGCTGGGCGGCCAGGGCGTACAGACGGTCGTTCTCACTGAGCTTGCCGGGCTTGTCACCGGTCTCGGGGAGCGCCGCGGCGATGACGGCGCGCTGGATCGAGGCGTACTCCTTGGCGGAGGAGAAGGCGGCCAGGGCGCGCGTGCGCTTGATCATCTCCGGGCTGGAGGTGGCCTGGGCCATGTCCTGGGAGAGCGAGAGCAGCGAGACGATCAGACCGTTGTACTCGGAGACCGTCTGCTGGGCGCTGTTCTGGTACGCCTTCTTGCGGATGTCCTCGATGCCGGCGAGCTGGCGGCCGATCTGCAGGACGTTGTTGCGGATCGACTTGAGGGTGTCGTCCTTGTCCTGGGCGCTGTCGATCTTGTCGGTGGCGCTGGCGAAGGCGGTCGCCGCGGCGTCCGTCTGGTCGCGGACGCCCTCGACCAGGCTGTTGGCCGGGGCCGGGGGAGCACCCTGGTTCGCGGCCGCGGCGGCCTTGGCGACGGACAGCGGACCGGCGGACTTGTCGCGCTCCTCCTGGAGCGCGGCGGCCAGGTTGGTGGCCTGCCGGGTCATCGTCGTCAGCAGCTGCATGTGGTCCAGCTGCGCGATCTCGTTCATCGAGTCGTTGATGCGGAAGCCACCGAGCGTGGTGGCGGCGACGACGGGCAGGGTCAGCAGCGACACCAGTCGCGTGCTGATGCGCCAGTTCTGCAGGTGGAGCCGGGAGCCGGGCCCGCTGGGGGCCTTCGGTATCGCCTGGTCCCGCTCGGCGGACTCGTCCAGGGCGGTCTTGCCGCTCGCCTTGGCCTTGGCCTTCGTCTTCGCCTTCGGGCTCTTGCCCCGGCCCTTCGCCTTACCGGCGGGGGGCGTGTCGGGGCCACCCGTGCCACCGGCAGCCGGCCCGTGGTTCTGGGCGTGCTGGGGCGAGGAGCCACGGTCGGTCCCGCTGTGCGGGTCCTGCTCCGCAGCAGCGTCCCCACGGCCCTGGCGGGCCTGGGGAGACCCCATTCCATCCCTCTTGAAACGTCCCTGCACTAGCTCGCAACCTCTGGACCAGGCGTCCCTCCGGGCGACCGGCGGGACGGTGTCGAGTCGTGGGGCACTGACGGCCCCATGGTGGTCGTCGGTGACCGGCGCGTCTCCCTCTCTTTGCCGCCGCGCTCGGCGCTGAGTCGCGCCGCTTGCGCGCCGGCTGATTCCCGCGGCGGTCCCGCGAATTCCAGCACAGTGCCGGATCTCCAACAAGGTGCGAGGGTTCCCTCGGAGAGTCGGTGACGGCTTGTGACAGAGGTACTACCGGATGTGGGCCCGCTTTCGGGAGAAAGCGGACTTTGGCTGTGTAATCGCTATGACTGACGGGGTGTCCCAGTCGAGATGATCAGGAGCGGAATGGCGCATTCAGTGGCGCAATGTCCGTTTCTGGAACTTGAATTGACTGACCGTAATGACCGGAATGCCCGGTCGTTGGTGAGCAAACTCACACAGCCATGGCCATTACTTCTCCGTTCCTCGGGGGATTCAGATGTTTAGCCTGGCTCTTTACAGGGATGGCACGCCCGACAACCGGCGCCCACGAGGTGCGTCCGGTCCACACACCGACCGAGGGTTCCGATACTCCGATGAGTACGCAGAAGACGACGATGATGTTCCGCAACATAGCCAACCCGCGCCGCACCACCCTCGCGCACCTGAAGGACGCCGAGGAGCTGCAGACGGTTGAGACCCCGGAGCACTCGGCCGACCTGCCCACCCAGACCGCGAACCCGCGCCGCACCATCCTGATGGACGCCCCGGTGGCCCCCGCCGCGCAGTAACCCCCGCAGCGCGCGGAAGCAGGAGCAACCCCCGCACCGCGCGGTAATCGAGCGAAGTGCCCCGGTCCGCCGCGTTAGCCTGGAGTCCGCAGACTCCGGCCCACACGGGCCGCGCAGCGGACGGACAGAGGGGCAGACGCAACAGGTGCGCATCGCCAGGTTCTCGATCGACGGAAATGTCGCCTTCGGCGCGGTCGAGGGCGACGCAGCCCCCGGCGCCGAGGGCGGGCTCGTCCTCGACATCATCAAGGGCATCCCGTACGGGGACTTCGAACTGTCGGGTACGAAGGTTCCGCTGGACCCCTCCTCCCGGGACCGGGTCCGGCTGCTCCCGCCCGTGCTGCCCAGCAAGATCGTGGCCATCGGCCGCAATTACGCGGAGCACGCGGCGGAGCTGGGCAACCAGGTCCCGGACGCGCCGATCACCTTCTTCAAGCCCTCCACCTCGGTGGTGGGCCCCGGTGACGAGATCGCGTACCCCTCCTTCTCCCAGGACGTCCACCACGAGGCCGAGCTGGCCGTGGTGATCGGCCGCATGTGCCGTGACGTCCCGCGCGAGCGCGTCAAGGACGTCATCCTCGGCTACACCTGCGCCAACGACCTCACCGCGCGCGACGTCCAGCAGCGCGAGAAGCAGTGGGCCCGGGCCAAGGGCTTCGACGGCGCCTGCCCCCTCGGCCCCTGGATCGAGACCGACCTCGACCCGAGCGACCTGGCCATCCAGTGCACCGTGAACGGCGAACAGCGCCAGCTCGGCCGCACCAGCGACATGGTCCGCTCCATCGAGGACCTGATCGTGCACATCACCGAGGCCATGACGCTGCTCCCGGGCGACGTCATCCTCACGGGGACCCCGGCCGGAGTCGGGCCCCTCAACGTCGGCGACGAGGTCGCCGTCACCATCGAAGGCATCGGCACTCTCACCAACAAGGTGATCAAGCGTGGTTAACGGACCTGTCCGCGTACGTTTCTGTCCCTCCCCGACCGGCAACCCGCACGTGGGTCTGGTCCGGACGGCCCTCTTCAACTGGGCGTTCGCCCGCCACCACGGCGGTACGTTCGTCTTCCGCATCGAGGACACCGACGCGGCCCGTGACTCCGAGGAGTCCTACGGCCAGCTGCTCGACTCGCTGCGCTGGCTCGGCTTCACCTGGGACGAGGGCCCCGAGGTCGGCGGCCCGCACGCCCCGTACCGCCAGTCCGAGCGCATGGACATCTACGCGGACGTGGCGAAGAAGCTGATCGACGGCGGCTACGCCTACAACTGCTACTGCTCCACGGAGGAGCTCGACGCGCGCCGCGCCGCCGCCCGCGCGGCCGGCAAGCCCTCCGGCTACGACGGCCACTGCCGCGAGCTGAGCACCGTCCAGGTCGAGGCGTACGAGGGCGAGCACCGCCCCCACATCGTCCGCTTCCGGATGCCCGACGAGCCGATCACCTTCACGGACCTCGTCCGCGGCGAGCTGACCTTCACCCCGGACAACGTGCCGGACTTCGGCATCCTGCGGGCCAACGGCGCCCCGCTGTACACGCTGGTGAACCCGGTCGACGACGCGCTGATGGAGATCACGCACGTCCTGCGCGGCGAGGACCTCCTCTCCTCGACCCCGCGCCAGATCGCCCTGTACAAGGCGCTGATCGAGCTGGGCGTCGCCAAGACCACCCCCGCCTTCGGCCACCTGCCGTACGTGATGGGCGAGGGCAACAAGAAGCTCTCCAAGCGCGACCCCGAGGCCTCGCTCAACCTGTACCGCGAGCGCGGCTTCCTGCCCGAGGGCCTGCTGAACTACCTCTCGCTCCTCGGCTGGTCCTTCTCCAAGGACCAGGACATCTTCTCGATCGAGGAGATGGTCGCGAAGTTCGACATCCCGGACGTCAACGCGAACCCGGCGCGCTTCGACCTCAAGAAGGCCGAGTCGATCAACGGCGACCACATCCGCATGCTGGACCCGAAGGCCTTCGCGGACGCCTGCGCCCCGTGGCTCACGGCCCCGCACGCCAACTGGGCGCCCGAGGACTTCGACACGGCCGCCTGGGAGCGCATCGCGCCCTACGCCCAGACCCGCGTCACGGTCCTCTCGGACATCACCGCGAACGTGGACTTCCTGTTCCTCAAGGAGCCGGTCGAGGACCAGCCCTCGTGGGACAAGGCGATGAAGGGCGAGCCCGCGGCCCTGCTGACCACCGCCCGCGCCAACCTGGAGTCGGCCGACTGGAGCGACCCGGAGTCGCTCAAGCAGGCCGTCCTGACCGCCGGCGAGGCCCACGGCCTCAAGCTCGGCAAGGCGCAGGCCCCGGTCCGCGTCGCGGTCACGGGCCGCACCGTCGGCCTCCCGCTCTTCGAATCCCTGGAGATCCTGGGCAAGGACAGGTCCCTGTCCCGCATCGACGCGGCGCTGGCGAAGCTGACCGCGTAGGAACTGCCTCGCTGTCCCCCGGGGGGCGGTGGCCGGAGTCCCCGGCCACCGCCCCCCGAGGCGTGTCAGCGGAGATCGCTAAGGTCTTCCCGTTCGCCGAAGTCCGTATGGAAGGCCCCTGCCGTGCCGATCGCCGCCCCCGATTTCTCCTGGTTCTTCACGCCGGGCAGCACGTTCTCCTACGAGGAGGGCCCCACCGGGACGCTCTCCGTCGTGGACGGTGGTGAGCTGTGGCTGCCCACCGGCCGGGTGGTGGCCTGTGACCCCTTCATCGGCCTGGGAGGCGGGTACGTACCGCCGTTCACCGCCGAGGCGCCGCCGGGACGCTACCGGGTGCAGGTGGCCATGGCCGAGCTGACCGAGCCCGGAGAGCCCGCGGCCGCCGATCCGCACCTGAGGGTCGCCGCCGCCCGCCTGGTGATCACCGACACCCCCGCGGTGACCTGGGAGCTCGCGGTGAAGGACGGCCAGGACGTCGCCGCGCTCGGCGAGGACGAGTTCTACGGCTACGGCGTCGACGCGGGCGCGGGCTCCTTCTACGACCAGGCCGCCGACGACTCCTTCCCCGACTGCGAGGGCGACGAGGGGCCGCTCTGGGACGCCTTCGCAGCCGCCGGGCACCGGGCGGGCATCCACCTGGTCGAGGGAGAGAACGGCCACGGCCTCGCCGCCTTCTCCTCCGGCTTCGGCGATGGCCGCTACCCGACCTGGGTCGGCAGGGACGCGGCGGGCGCCCTCACCTGTTTCGTCACCGACTTCTTCGTCGTGCCCCCGCAGGAGATCACCCCGGCGTAGGCTCGGCGCCATGCCGATACGCGCCGTGCTCTGGGACATCGACGACACCCTCTTCGACTACACCGGGGCCGACACCGCGGGGCTCGCGCGCCAGCTCGCCGAGGAGGGGCTGGAGGGGCGCTACGGGTCCCCGGGCGAGGCGCTCGCGCTGTGGCGGGAGGCCACCGAACGGCACTGGGCGCGCTTCGGCGCCGGGGAGGTCACCTTCCAGGGGCAGCGTTGGGACCGGGTACGGGACTTCCTCGGGGCGCCCGGCATGAGCGATGCCGATGCCGACTCCTGGTTCGGCCGCTACGTCCGGCACTACAAGGCCGCCTGGGCGCTGTTCCCCGATGTGCTGTCCGTACTGGACGCCCTCGCCGACGACTACCGGCACGGGCTGCTCTCCAACTCCTCTGCCACCGCCCAGGAGCCCAAGATGCGCCACCTCGGCCTGCGCGACCGCTTCGAGGTGCTCGTGTGCGCCGAGGAGCTGGGCGTCAGCAAGCCCGAGGCGGCCGCTTTCCTCGCCGCCTGCGACGCGCTGGGGCTGGCGCCGGAGGAGGTGGCGTACGTCGGCGACCAGCCGGAGATCGACGCGCGCGGGGCGCGCGACGCCGGCCTGACGGCGGTCTGGCTCGACCGGGACGGCGGCCGCGGTCAGGGGCCTGACGGGGTGCACCGGATCACCGGTCTCGCACAGCTTCCGGACGTGCTGGCCGGGGATACCCGTTTTGGAGCACGGTCAGGCATCCGGTAATGTTCTTTCTGCGCCGCCGGTGCGGGCCGCAAGGCCGGAACGGAAGCGCAACAACCCAAACAAACCCCCCGCAAGGGGTTGCGTTTTGGTGGGCTATAGTGTAATTGGCAACACGAGGGTTTCTGGTTCCCTTATTCTAGGTTCGAGTCCTGGTAGCCCAGCGCAGTGCAGAAGTAACGCAGTGCTTTGCCCCCGTTGTGTAGCGGCCTAGCACGCCGCCCTCTCAAGGCGGTAGCGCCGGTTCGAATCCGGTCGGGGGTACAGATCCTTCCCGCGAGATCTCCAGGGTCGCACCCGGACGTCACGATGCAGGATCGCTAGGGCCCCCGTTGTGTAGCGGCCTAGCACGCCGCCCTCTCAAGGCGGTAGCGCCGGTTCGAATCCGGTCGGGGGTACTGTCTAGCTGGTCTAGACCACTATGGGCTATAGTGTAATTGGCAACACGAGAGTTTCTGGTTCTCTTATTCTAGGTTCGAGTCCTGGTAGCCCAGCGCAGTAACTGCAGGCAGGCCCCCGTTGTGTAGCGGCCTAGCACGCCGCCCTCTCAAGGCGGTAGCGCCGGTTCGAATCCGGTCGGGGGTACGCACAGGAGAGGCCCTCCGCGATCATCGCGGAGGGCCTCTTCGTCGTTCCCGGAAGGGCACCGGAGGGGCATAAGTACGGGCCCGGAGGCGCGCGTTCGGACGTGTGCGGCGTCGTACGCGCCCCCGGGCCCGGGGGAGTGGAAAAGGGGGGAGGTCAAGGCCGGGAGGGGCTCAGCCGGAGCGGCGCAGGGCCTCGCTCAGCCGGGCGGCCGCGTCGATGACGGCCTGGGCGTGCATGCGCCCCGGGTGCCGGGTCAGCCGCTCGATCGGGCCGGAGACCGATACGGAGGCCACCACCCGGTTCGAAGGGCCGCGCACCGGCGCCGAGACGGAGGCCACGCCGGGCTCCCGCTCACCGATCGACTGGGCCCAGCCGCGGCGGCGTACGCCGGACAGGGCCGTGGCCGTGAACCGCGCGCCCTGCAGCCCCCGGTGGAGCCGCTCGGGCTCCTCCCAGGCCATCAGGATCTGCGCGGCCGAACCGGCCTTCATCGGAAGCGTGGAGCCGACCGGGACGGTGTCCCGCAGACCCGACAGCCGTTCGGCCGCCGCCACGCAGATGCGCATGTCGCCTTGACGCCGGTAGAGCTGCGCGCTCTCACCCGTCACGTCACGAAGGTGCGTGAGCACCGGTCCCGCCGTGGCCAGCAGGCGGTCCTCGCCGGCCGCGGCGGCGAGCTCCGCCAGCCGCGGTCCGAGGATGAACCGGCCCTGCATGTCCCTCGCCACCATCCGGTGGTGTTCCAGTGCCACGGCAAGGCGATGTGCCGTGGGTCGTGCGAGCCCTGTCGCCGCGACCAGCCCGGCGAGGGTGGCCGGACCGGACTCCAGTGCGCTCAATACCAGAGCTGCCTTGTCGAGAACGCCGACGCCGCTAGAGTTGTCCATGAAACGATATTCGCGTCTCACACTGTGAAACGCAAGTTCAATTTTTCCAAGAACCAGCGAGTCTGTATGTACGGGTCCACGAACCACGGGACCCGGGACGGTGAGCCGGAGGGAAAGCGATGGGTAGGACACTCGCGGAGAAGGTCTGGGACGATCATGTCGTCCGGCGCGCCGAGGGCGAGCCCGACCTCCTCTACATCGATCTGCACCTGCTGCACGAGGTGACCAGCCCCCAGGCCTTCGAGGGCCTGCGGCAGGCGGGCCGCCCGGTGCGGCGCCTCGACCTCACCATCGCCACCGAGGACCACAACACCCCCACCATCGACATCGACAAGCCCATCGCCGACCCGGTCTCCCGGGCCCAGCTGGAGACGCTGCGCAAGAACTGCTCCGAGTTCGGCGTCCGGCTGCACTCCCTGGGCGATGTCGAGCAGGGCGTCGTCCACGTCGTGGGCCCCCAGCTGGGCCTGACCCAGCCGGGCACCACCGTGGTCTGCGGCGACTCGCACACCTCCACGCACGGAGCATTCGGCGCGCTGGCCTTCGGTATCGGCACCAGTCAGGTCGAGCACGTGCTGGCCACCCAGACGCTGCCGCTGGCCCGCCCCAAGACGATGGCGATCACCGTCGAGGGCGAACTGGCCGAGGGCGTCACCGCCAAGGACCTGATCCTGGCGATCATCGCCAGGATCGGCACCGGCGGCGGCCAGGGCTACATCCTGGAATACCGCGGTGCGGCCATCGAGCAGCTGTCGATGGAAGCCCGGATGACCATCTGCAACATGTCGATCGAGGCGGGCGCCCGCGCGGGCATGATCGCCCCGGACGCCACCACGTTCGAATACCTCAAGGGCCGTGACCACGCTCCGGTCGGCGCGGACTGGGACGCGGCGGTCGCGTACTGGGAGACCCTGCGCTCGGACGACGACGCGGTCTTCGACGCCGAGGTCGTCATCGACGGCACGACGCTGGCCCCCTTCGTGACCTGGGGCACCAACCCGGGCCAGGGCGCGCCGCTGTCGGCCAACGTCCCCGATCCGGCTTCGTACGAGGACGCTTCGGAGCGCAACGCCGCCGAAAAGGCCCTGGAATACATGGGGTTGACCGCCGGACAGCCGCTGCGCGACATCCGGGTCGACACCGTCTTCGTAGGTTCCTGCACCAACGGCCGCATCGAGGACCTGCGCGCCGTCGCGGGCATCATCGAGGGCCGCAAAGTCGCGAGAGGCGTACGGATGCTGGTCGTCCCGGGTTCGGTCCGGGTCGCCCTGCAGGCGGTGGCGGAGGGCCTGGACAAGGTCTTCAAGGAGGCCGGCGCCGAATGGCGGCACGCGGGCTGTTCGATGTGCCTGGGCATGAACCCCGACCAACTGGCCCCTGGTGAGCGCTCCGCGTCCACCTCCAACCGCAACTTCGAAGGCCGGCAGGGCAAGGGCGGACGCACCCACCTGGTCTCCCCGCAGGTGGCCGCGGCCACCGCGGTGCTGGGCCATCTGGCCTCTCCCGCCGACCTGACCGACGCCACCGCGACCGCCGGAGCCCGATAACCATGGAAGCCTTCACCACCCACACCGGCCGGGCCGTGCCGCTGCGCCGCAGCAACGTCGACACCGACCAGATCATCCCGGCCCACTGGCTGAAGAAGATCACCCGTGACGGGTTCGAGGACGGCCTCTTCGAGGCCTGGCGCAAGGACCCGGCGTTCATCACGAACCAGCCGGAGCGCGCGGGCGCGACCGTCCTGGTCGCCGGTCCCGACTTCGGCACCGGTTCCTCGCGCGAGCACGCCGTCTGGGCCCTGCAGAACTTCGGCTTCAAGACCGTGATCTCTTCGCGCTTCGCCGACATCTTCCGCGGGAATTCCCTCAAGAACGGTCTGCTGACCGTCGTGCTGCCGCAGGAGACCGTCGAGCGGCTGTGGAAGCTGACCGAGGCCGACCCCACCGCCGAGATCACGGTGGACCTGGTCGCCCGGGAGGTCCGAGCCGAAGGCGCCGTGGCCGAGTTCGAACTCGACGACAATGCCCGTTGGCGTCTCCTGGAGGGGCTGGACGACATCTCGCTCACCCTTCAGAACGAAGCGGACATCGCCACCTACGAAAGCGTCCGACCGAGCTTCAAGCCGCGCACGATTCAGGCCTGATCAGCGCTTATTCACCTCGGGTGAACTCGACTTGGCTCCTGTGCCCCCCGCCTTCCGGCGGGGGGCACACGCGTTTGTTGAGGCCCCATGAGGCGACAACTCGCCCCAGATGGCACAATCTGTGCATGGAACGCGACAGTCAACTAGAGCTCTACGGACTTGTCGCGGACCGGCTGAAAGAAGCGCACACAAGGGTGCGCTCGCTGCAAGTCCCGGAGGGCGTAAGGATGGCGCTGTCCCGGAAGCTGTTGGTCGCCACGGCAGCGGCGAAGCACGATCTCGCCGATGCGGCAAGGCGCCTGGACAGGTTGATGAAGGACCTCGACGAGGGTCGATTCCCTGAAGGCGACTGATGCGAAGGAACTCCGTAACGGCCTACATCGTTGCGGCACTAGGGTGATTAGCCCGTTTCGTGTTTGATTTGCGGTATATATCCGCCTAACGTGCGAAATAAGCTTGAACACATTCGTTCTGGCGAAGTCTCCGAAGGGGAAGACGTGAACAAGGCGCAGCTCGTAGAAGCGATTGCCGACAAGGTGGGCGGCCGCCAGCAGGCCGCGGACGCTGTCGACGCGGTACTCGACGCGATCGTCCGTGCGGTGGTCGCCGGCGACCGGGTCTCGGTCACGGGCTTCGGCTCGTTCGAGAAGGTCGACCGTCCGGCCCGCTACGCCCGTAACCCGCAGACGGGTGAGCGCGTCCGGGTCAAGAAGACCTCTGTTCCCCGCTTCCGCGCGGGTCAGGGCTTCAAGGACCTGGTCAGCGGCACCAAGAAGCTGCCCAAGGGCGGCGAGGTCTCGGTCAAGAAGGCGCCCAAGGGCAGCCTGACCGGCGGCGCTTCCGCGACGGTCAAGAAGGCCGCGGCCAAGAAGGCCACCACCGCCAAGAAGGCGGCGGCGAAGACCGCGGTGGCGAAGAAGACCACGGCGAAGAAGACCACCGCCACGGTGGTCAAGAAGTCGGCCGCGAAGACCACGGTCGCGAAGAAGGCCAGCCCGGCCGCGAAGAAGGCCACCACGGTCAAGAAGGCCGCGGCGACCGCCAAGAAGGCCACCGCCACGGCCAAGAAGACCGCCCCGGCGGCCAAGAAGGCCACCGCCGCGACGAAGGCTCCGGCGAAGAAGACGGCGACGCGCAAGGCCACCGCGAAGAAGACCACCGCCCGCAAGAAGTAATTCGGGCGACGTCACACACGTCGGGCCGGCCCCCCACGGAGGGGGGCCGGCCCGCGGTGCTGTCCCGCCCCTATACGAAGGTCTGCAGGGTGATCAGGGTGATCCGCAGCCCCGCGCCCTCGCCCTCGGTCTCGATCCGCACCCGCTGCCCGGCGCGCAGCAGCCGCAGGCCGCCCGCGTCGAACGCCGCGGCCCCGAAGGGCACCGGGGTGCCGTCGTCCAGCAGCACGCTTCCGCCGCGGGTCTGGGAGTCGTAGGTGAATGCCGTTGCCTGCATGAGCGCAGCTTAGGCGCTCTCCCGCGGCACCGGTCTTTCGCGGGGCGGTCGCGAGCGGTTATCGGGCTTCCGGGCGGACCGCGGGCGGACCGGCCCGCAGCCCGGCCCCGTAACGGCCCGTGTACGGACCCAGGCCCAGCAGCAGGGCTTCGCGCAGATCCGCCGCCGTATCCACGTCCCGGCGCACGCTGTCGACGTCCCGGAGTGTGATTTCCACCGCTCCCGACGCGGAATGCCGGGCCCGTGACGGGCCGCCGAACGCGGGGGACAATTCCACGTCTGGCGCAGCGGAAAGCAACGTCGTCCCGATTCCTGCCGCATCCGCCAGGAATGCCCGGGGAAATGCCGCCGCGTTATCGAGCACCCGTAGCAATTCCGCCGGCCGCAGCGCGGGCAGATCCGCGTTCATCGCGGCCACCGCCGCCCCCGCCCGGACCCCGCGGACCGCCCGCGCGCCATGGGCCAGCGCCGCGTTGAGCCCCGCCGCAGGACGGTCCGCCACGATCCGCGCGCCCAGCGCGGCCAGTTCCGCCCCGGCCAGCGGGTCGTCCGTGACGACCACCACATCCCGGACCGCGGCGCAGGCCAGCGCCGCCGCCACCGTGTCCTGGGCGAACGCCAGGGCGAGCCGTGGCCGGTCGGCCCCGGCGGCCGCCGCCAGACGGCTCTTGGCCACGGACAGCGGCTTGAGCGGGATCACCAGGCTCCAGACGGCGTTCAGGGCCGGCCCCTTCCCCGTGGAGGTGTCATCGACGCGTTCTCGCACATACGTCGGCCATTGTCACCCCGCTCCCGGGCAGCCCGGCGGCCCGGGAGCACAACCGGGGCGTACGGTGTTCTCGACAGAGACCGGACCTGGGGAGAGACTTGTCCGGGCCCGGCCGGGTGCCCAAGCCGCGCACCGGTCCTAGAGGAAGGTGTCCGAGTGTCCCGCCGCAGAATCGGCTTCTGGTACCGCCTGGCGGCGGTCATCGCAAAACCGCCGCTGGTAGTGCTCTTCAAGCGGGACTGGCAGGGAATGGAGCACATTCCGGCCGAGGGCGGATTCATCACCGCCGTCAATCACAACTCGTATCTGGACCCGCTCTCCTACGCGCACTTCCAGTACAACACCGGCCGGGTGCCCCGATTGCTCGCGAAGGCCGCCCTCTTCAAGGTACCGATTGTCGGTTCGATCCTGCGCGGATCCGGACAGATCCCCGTCTACCGGGAGACCACGAACGCCCTGGACGCATTCCGGGCGGCCGTGGACGCCATCGAACGCGGCGAATGCGTGGCCTTTTACCCGGAGGGCACCCTCACCCGCGATCCCGATCAGTGGCCCATGGCCGGCAAGACCGGCGCCGCCCGGGTGGCCCTGCTGACGAAGGCCCCGGTCATCCCGGTGGCCCAGTGGGGCGCGAACCTCGCGGTGCCGCCGTACGCCAAGGAGAACAAGGTCCGGCTCTTCCCGCGCAAGACCCTCCAGGTGCTCGCCGGACCGCCCGTGGACCTCTCCGGGTTCTACGGCCGGGAACCCACGCCGGACGTCCTCAAGGCGGTCACCGAAGTCATCATGGCGGCCATCACGGAGCTGCTGGAGGAACTGCGCGGAGAGACCGCTCCCGCGCAGCCGTACGACCACCGCAAGGCCAGGGTGGAACAGCGGCGCAAAGCCGCGGGGGAGGGCAACAAGTGACGCGTACCGTCAAGGCGGCCGTGTTCGGGACCGGCTCGTGGGGCACGGCCTTCGGCATGGTGCTCGCCGACGCGGGCTGCGAGGTGGTCCTGTGGGGCCGCCGCGCCGAAGTGGTCGACGCCATCAACACCGGCCGCTCCAACCCGGACTACTTCCCCGGGGTCGAGCTGCCCGAGAACATGCGCGCCACCACCGACGCGGCCGAGGCCGCCCGGGGCGCCGACTTCGTCGTCCTCGCGATCCCCTCGCAGACCCTGCGCGGCAACCTCGCCGCATGGGCCCCGCTGCTCCCCGCCGACAGCGTGCTCGTCTCCCTGATGAAGGGCATCGAACTCGGCAGCGCCAAGCGGATGAGCGAGGTCATCGAAGAGGTCGCGAAGGTCCCCTCCGCACGCGTCGCCGTGGTCACCGGCCCCAACCTGGCCCGCGAGATCGCCGCCCGCCAGCCCGCCGCCGCCGTGGTCGCCTGCGTCGACGAGGGCGTCGCCCAGCGGCTCCAGGCCGCCTGCCACACCCCGTACTTCCGCCCGTACACCAGCACCGACGTCATCGGCTGCGAGCTGGGCGGCGCCGTCAAGAACGTCATCGGGCTCGCGGTGGGCATCGCCGACGGCATGGGCCTCGGCGACAACACCAAGGGGTCCCTGATCACCCGCGGCCTCGCCGAAGCGACCCGGCTGGGCCTGGCGATGGGCGCCGACCCGCTCACCTTCTCCGGCCTCGCGGGCCTCGGCGACCTGGTCGCCACCTGCTCCTCGCCGCTCTCCCGGAACCACACCTTCGGCACCAACCTCGGCCGCGGGATGACCCTGGAGGAGACCATCGCGGTCACCAAGCAGACCGCGGAGGGGGTCAAGTCCTGCGAGTCGGTGGCCGATCTGGCCCGCCGCCACGGAGTGGACATGCCCATCACGGACACCGTGGTCGACATCGTCCATCACGGCAAGCCGCCCATGGTCGCGCTGAAGGAACTCATGGGCCGCAGTGCCAAACCGGAACGCCGCTGACTCCGTTCCGGTACGCGGACCGGGTACCCTCGGACCGATATGAGCAGCCAGAACCTCCCCCAGAGCCCTGACCAGCAGGGTCGCAAGCCGCGCGTGGCCGTCGTGTTCGGCGGCCGCAGCTCCGAACACGCCATCTCGGTCGTCACGGCGGGCGCGGTTCTGCGCTCCATCGACCGGTCCAAGTACGAGGTGCTGCCCATCGGCATCACCACGGACGGCCGGTGGGCCCTGACGGCCGACGCACCGGAGCGGATGGCCATCACCGACCGCAAGCTCCCCAGCGTCGAGGAGCTGTCCGACTCCGCCGAGGGCGCCGTGGTGCTCCCGGTCGACCCGGCCAGCCGCGAGGTCGTCTACACCGAACCCGGCGCCGTGCCCAAGGCGCTGGGCGAGGTCGACGTCGTCTTCCCCGTCCTGCACGGCCCCTACGGCGAGGACGGCACCCTCCAGGGCCTCCTCGAACTGTCCGGCATCCCGTACGTCGGCTCGGGCGTCCTCGCCTCGGCCGTCGGCCAGGACAAGGACTACATGAAGCGGGTGTTCACCTCCTTCGGGCTGCCGGTCGGCCCGTACGTGACCATCCGTCCCCGGGAGTGGGAGCGCGACGAGAGCGCCGCCCGCGCGAAGATCGTGGCCTTCGCCGCCGAACACGGCTGGCCGCTCTTCGTCAAGCCCGCCCGCGCCGGGTCCTCCATCGGCATCACCAAGGTCGACGACCCGTCCGGCCTGGACGACGCCCTCAAGGAAGCCCAGCGGCACGACCCGAAGGTCATCGTGGAAGCGCTGCTGCGCGGCCGCGAGATCGAGTGCGGCGTGCTGGAGTTCGAGGACGGCCCGCGCGCGAGCGTGCCCGCCGAGATCCCGCCGGTCTCCAGCCACGACTTCTACGACTTCGAGGCGAAGTACATCGACTCCGCCTCCGGTCTGGTCCCCGCTCCGCTGACCCCGGAGCAGACCGCCGAGGTCCAGCGGCTCGCCGTCGAGGCCTTCGAGGCCGCGTCCTGCGAGGGCCTGGTGCGCGCCGACTTCTTCCTCACCGAGGACGGCACCTTCGTCATCAACGAGATCAACACGATGCCGGGGTTCACCCCCATCTCCATGTACCCGCGGATGTGGCAGGAGACCGGCATCGAGTACCCGGAGCTGGTGGACCGCCTGATCCAGGCGGCCCTGCGCCGCTCCACCGGCCTGCGCTAGCAGGACCGCACGTACGAGAGACCGCCCGCCGGGTCATGATCCGGCGGGCGGTTCTCGGTAAAAGGCCCAGTGGGTAAAAGGCTCAGTGGGCAAAAGGCTCAGTAGGAGGAGATGCCCTCGGGCACCGACTTCTTCACGGCGGCCGACAGCGGCACCAGGAAACCGGTGTCCGTGGCGTGCTCCTTGTCCACCGTGACCTCGGTGTACGCGAGCCGCAGCCCGGTGGTGAAGCGGAAACCGCCACCGTCGAGCGGCTCCAGGAGCCACCCCACACCGTTGACCTCGACGCCGTCCTGCTTCGGATCCGACATCGTGGGGGGCTTGGGGATACCGCACCGCAGTACGATCGCCGAGCCGCCCCACGCGGCGGTCAGGTCGGACGGCGGTTCGGCAGCGGAACGCTTCAGGCCGGCCACCGTGTCCGGAAGCTCCTTGTGCAGCGTGGCACAGAGCCCCGCGACATCGGCGGGCGGCGCGGGCGGGGGAGCCACCCGGGCCCCGGCGGTACCCGGGGAGCAGCCCGCGAGGACTGCCACGGCGAGTACGGCCATCGGGGCGGGCAGTGCCAGCAGACGGACGGGCCGGCGGTGGAGGGACATCACCGGCCAAGAGTAGACGGGGGCTACAAATGGACGACCGGGCAGGTCAAGGTGCGGGTGATGCCCTCCACCTGCTGGACCTTCGCGACCACCATGCGGCCGAGATCGTCCACGGTGTCGGCCTGGGCGCGCACGATCACGTCGTACGGCCCCGTCACGTCTTCGGCCTGGATCACCCCCTGGATCCGGCCGATCGATTCGGCCACCACCGATGCCTTGCCCACCTCGGTCTGGATGAGGATGTACGCCTGTACCACGGAACCTCCAGAGCGGCCGCGAGGATCATTTCCCCTAATCTTCGGGTGGGATGTCCCGGCCCCGGGGAGAAAGGGACGCCACGGTACCGCGTCGCCGAGCGTCACGGGGAGACCCGCGGGCCCGGTGCCACGCGCAGCGGGGCGTACGGGGAGCAGAAGTTGACGTATCTGTTGACGGTACCCAGAGCTGAGACGGCTCGCGACCGCAAGCGGACTGGGCCAGAAGGAGCACAGCGATGAAGGGCACTGTCGGCGAGCTGGGGGAGTTCGGGCTCATCAAGGAGCTGACCTCACGGCTGACCACCACCCCGGCGGTCCGGCTCGGGCCCGGTGACGACGCGGCCGTCGTGTCCGCGCCCGACCGGCGCGTCGTGGCCAGCACGGACATCCTGCTGGAGGGACGGCACTTCCGGCGCGACTGGTCCACCGCCTACGACGTCGGACGCAAGGCCGCCGCCCAGAACCTGGCCGACATCGCCGCCATGGGCGCGGTGCCGACGGCGCTGCTGCTCGGCCTCGTCGTACCGGCCGAGCTGCCGGTCACCTGGCCGACCGAGCTGATGGACGGGCTGCGCGACGAATGCCAGGTCGCGGGCGCGGCCGTGGTCGGCGGGGACGTCGTCCGCGGGGACATCATCACGGTGGCCATCACCGCCCTCGGCGACCTGCGCAACCACGACCCGGTCCTGCGCTCCGGCGCCCGGCCCGGCGACGTCGTCGCCGTCACCGGCTGGCTCGGCTGGTCGGCGGCCGGCTTCGCGGTGCTCTCCCGGGGGTTCCGCTCCCCGCGGGCCTTCGTCGAGGCGCACCGGCGCCCGGAACCGCCGTACCACGCGGGCCCCGCGGCCGCCGGACTCGGCGCCACCGCCATGACGGACGTCAGCGACGGCCTGGTCGCCGACCTCGGGCACATCGCCGAGGCCAGCAAGGTCCGCATCGACCTGCGCTCGGCCGCCGTCGACATCCCGACCCAGATGCACGACATCGGGCAGGCCGTCGGCGTCGACCCGCTCCAGTGGGTGCTCACCGGAGGAGAGGACCACGCGATCGTGGCGACCTTCCCGCCCGACGTGAAGCTCCCGGCCCGCTGGAAGGTCATCGGCGAGGTGCTCAACCGGTCCGCGCTGCCCCAGGTGACCGTGGACGGCGCGCCCTGGACCAGCACCGGCGGCTGGGACCACTTCGGCGCCGACCCCGCGCAGGAACCCCCGCGATGAGCGGTGCGCCACCGCTGTGCCTGACCGTCGCCGGATCCGATTCCGGCGGCGGGGCGGGCATCCAGGGCGACCTCAAGACCATGATGGCGCTCGGGGTGCACGGGATGAGCGTGATCACCGCCGTGACCGCCCAGAACTCCCTCGGGGTGCGCGGGGTGTGGGAACTGCCCGCGGAGGCCGTGACGGCCCAGTACCGGGCCGTGGTGGACGACATCGGGGTCGGGGCGGTCAAGACCGGCATGCTCTCCTCCGCGGTCCTGGTGGAGACGGTGGCCGCGCTGCTGGCGGACACCGCGGCCCCGGCCGTGGTGGACCCGGTCGGGGTCTCCAAGCACGGGGACGCGCTGCTCGCTGCGTCCGCGCTGGCGGCCGTACGGGAGCTGCTGCTGCCGGTGGCCACCGTGGCCACCCCGAACCTCGACGAGGTGGCGCAGCTCACGGGCGTCCGGGTGGAGAGCGAGGACGACATGCGGCGGGCCGCCGACGCGGTGCTGGGGTACGGGCCGCGCTGGGTCCTGGTCAAGGGCGGCCACCTCGCGGCCGACCGCGAGGCGGTGGACCTGCTGAGCGACGGTGCCACGGAGCTGTGGCTGCGGGCCCCCCGGCACGGCAACCGGCACACGCACGGCACCGGCTGCACCCTGGCGAGCGCGATCGCCGCGGGCCTGGCCAAGGGCCTGGACGTCCCGGCGGCGGTCACCGCGGCCAAGGAGTACGTCACGGGCGCGATCGCGGGCGGCTTCCCCCTCGGCGCGGGCATCGGCCCGGTGGACCACGCCTGGCGCTCGCGGTAGGGGCGGCCGGTAACGACGTACGGCCGCCCCGGAAGCGAATCCGGGGCGGCCGTACGTACGCGGTGCGGGAAAGGCAAAAGTCCGGTCCACCGAGGTGGACCGGACTTTTTGGCAACCGGAAGGGCTGCGCTTACGACGACGGAAGGCGTCAGCGCGAGACCTTGCCGGCCTTGATGCACGAGGTGCAGGCGTTGAGGCGCTTCGGCGTCCCATTGACCACGGCACGGACGCGCTGGATGTTCGGGTTCCAGCGACGCGAGGTGCGGCGGTGCGAGTGGGAGATGCTGTTGCCGAAGCTCGGCCCCTTGGCGCAAACGTCGCAGTTGGCAGCCACAGGTCACTCCAAAGACTTCAGATGCAATTACAGTGAAACCGGCGCACCGGAATCAGAGATCTGAAGTGGTTTGCCGGGGGAATGGCCCGACTCTCATCGGGCAACCGGAGCAGCATACAACGACTGCGTCCGTCCAAGAAAACTACCATGGCCGCCACGGGCCCCGCCCCGGGTGCTCCCCGGGTCCGCCCCGGAACAGGGGCGGTCCTTGGTTACCCTGCGGTGAACCCTCGCCCGCCCAAGGAGGAACACCCGGTGCCGCACGAGCCGCTCACCCTGGACGCCGACGCGGTGCGCACCTGGAGCTCCCTGACCCTGACCGCACTGGGCCGGGCCCGCGAGGACATCGACGCGATCAACGTCTATCCGGTCGCCGACGCCGACACCGGGACCAACCTCTACCTGACCGCCTGCTCGGCCGCGCGCGAGCTGGAGGCCGCCTTCGGGAACACCGGGGATGTGAGCGAGGGCACAGCGCCGGCCGCCGGTTCCGACGAGAGTTCCGATGCCGACGCGACCTCGCTGGCCGTGGCCGTACGGGCCTACGCCCACGGCGCCCTCATAGGCGCCCGGGGGAACTCCGGGACGATCTTCGCGCAGCTGCTGCGCGGGGTGGCCGACGTACTCGGCGGGGAACCGCGCGGGGCGGCGTCCGGCGGACTGCTGGCCGGGGCGCTGGCCCGGGCCGCGGAATCGGCTTACCAGGCCGTCGCGCACCCCGTCGAGGGCACCATGCTCACCGTCGCCGCCGCGGCCGCGCGGGCCGCGGGCACCGCCGACGCGGCCGCCGCGAGCGCCGCCGACGTGGCCCGGGCCGCCTACGACGGGGCCCGCGCCGCCCTCGCCGAGACCCCGGGACAGCTCGCCGCGCTGGGCCGGGCCGGGGTCGTGGACGCGGGAGGCTGCGGCGTCGTCGCCGTCCTCGGGGCGCTGTGGCAGGCCCTCTCCGGACAGGAGGTCGCCCTGGAGCCGGTGCGCGGCCGGGCCGTGGCCGTACCGGCACGGCCGCAGCCCTGTGCCGAGGAGCCCGACGGGCCCGGGTACGAGGTGATCTACCTGCTCGAAGCCCCCGAAACGGCCGTCGACACCCTGCGCGCGGCGCTGGACGGGCTCGGCGACTCGCTCGTCGTCGTCGGCGGCGACGGCCTGTGGAACGTCCACGTCCACGTGGATGACCCCGGCGCCGCCGTGGAGGCCGGAGTGGTCGCCGGACGGCCCTACCGGATCCGCATCACCCACTTCGGCGACGAACGGCGCCGCGCCCGCACCGAGCGCGCCCAGCGGGCCGTGGTCGCCGTCGTCCAGGGCGAGGGACTGGCCGGGCTCTGCCAGGAGGCGGGCGCGACCACCGTGCTCGTCCTGCCCGGCGAACCGCCCGCCGCCGCCGAGATCGCCGCCGCCGTGCGCCGCGCCCACGCCCGCGAAGTGGTCCTGCTGCCCGGCGGCACCGAACAGCGCGCGGCCGCCACGGCCGCCGCCGAAGCGGCGCGCGCCGACGGCGTACGGGTCGCCGTCATCCCCACCCGGTCCGCCGTCCAGGGCCTCGCCGCCCTCGCCGTGCACGACCCCGAGGCCGCCTTCGACGAGGACGTGGTCGCCATGACCGCGGCCGCCGGAGCCACCCGGCACGGCGAACTCGCCATCGCCGAACGGCAGTCCTTCACCTCGGCCGGCATCTGCCAGGCCGGGGACGTCCTCGGGCTCATCGACGGGGACGTCGCCGTCATCGGATCCGCGCTGGCGGAGACCGCCGAGGCCGTCCTGGAACGGATGCTGGGCTCCGGCGGCGAACTCGTCACCCTGGTCCTGGGACCCGAGGTGCCGGACGCGCTCGCCGCCCGCCTGGAGGCCTACGTACAGCACGGGCACCTGGCCGTGGACACCCTCACCTACCGGGGCGGGCGGTACTCCGCACCCCTGCTCATCGGCGTCGAGTAAGGCGTCGAGGAGCGGACCGGCAGCGGGCCCGCGGGGGTCGAATGCCCCCGTTGTCACAGGCATGGTGTGCAATGAACGGGTGCCCGCGCTCGACGAAGATCTCAAGAAGACCCTCGGCCCCGCCACCGCCAAGGTGCTGGCCGAGCAGCTCGGCCTGCACACGGCCCTGGACCTGCTGCACCACTACCCGCGCCGGTACGCCGAGCGCGGCGAGCTGACCTCGCTGGCGGAGCTGGCCGACCAGATCGACGAACACGTCACCGTCGTCGCCCAGGTCGCCGACGCCCGCGTGCTCACCTTCAACGGCGGGCGCGGCAAACGGCTGGAGGTGACCATCACCGACGGCAGCGGCCGGCTCCAGCTCGTCTTCTTCGGCGCGGGCGTCCACAAACCGCACAAGGACCTGCTCCCCGGCAGCCGCGCGATGTTCGCGGGCAAGGTCTCGATGTTCAACCGCAAGCTCCAGCTCGCCCACCCCGCCTACGAACCCCTCGGCGTGGACGCCACCACCGCCGAGGCGGTCGACGCCTTCGCCCAGCAGCTGATCCCGATCTACCCGGCCTGCAAACAGCTGGAGTCCTGGAAGATCGCCAAGGCCGTCGACGCGGTCCTGCCCAGCGCCCAGGAAGCCGTGGACCCGCTGCCGCCCGCGCTGCGCGACGGCCGCGGGATGCTGCCGCTCACCGAAGCCCTGCTCAAGATCCACCGGCCGCGCACCAAGGCCGACGTCGAGGCCGCGCGCCAGCGGCTCAAGTGGGACGAGGCCTTCGTCCTCCAGGTCGCCCTGGCCCGCCGCCGGCACGCGGACACCCTGCTCCCCGCCGTCCCCCGCCGCCCCGCCCCCGGCGGCCTGCTGGACGCCTTCGACGCCAAGCTCCCCTTCACCCTCACCGACGGCCAGCTCACGGTCTCCCGCGAGATCTTCGACGACCTGGCCACCGACCACCCCATGCACCGCCTCCTCCAGGGCGAGGTCGGCTCGGGCAAGGCGCAGCCGCTCGACGCCCAGGTGCTGACTCCGTCGGGCTTCCGCCTCATGGGCGAGATGGAGGCGGGCGCCGAAGTGGTCGTACCGACGGGCGAGATCGCTGTGATCGAGAGCGTCCATCCACAAGGCGTCCGAGACGTGTGGCGGCTCGCACTCTCCGACGGGACCACCGTCGAGTGTGACGACGAGCATCTGTGGATCGTGGCCACGAGCTGCGCGTGGGCCCGTGGCGAGCAGCCCAAGGTCCTCACGACCAGCGAGATCCGCAACGATCTGCTGAAGGCCAACGGGTCGTCGAAGTGGTACCTCCCGGAGGCCGCTCCCGCGGACCTGGAGGGTGGCGGCGACCGGCCGCTCGACCCGTACCTGCTGGGCGTGCTCATCGGCGACGGTTCGTTCCGCCACAACCTGCGGCTCTCCACGACGGACGACGAGATCCGCGCGGCTGTCGGCGCCGCTGTGGCACCCGGATGTGGACTGGTCGAGGTACCGGGCGCCCTGTGCGACTTCACGATCGCCATGAGCGGGCCGAAGGGCGGCACACGGCGCAATCCCGTGATCCAGGCACTGCGCGTGCTGGGCCTGTGGGGACTGACCTCGCACGACAAGTTCGTCCCGGAGCCCTACCTGAACGCCCCGGTCAAGGAGCGCCTGGCCGTCCTGCAGGGGCTCATGGACACGGACGGCACGATCGGGAAGACGGGACTCGGGATCACGTTCTGCTCGGCATCGGAGCGGTTGGCCGAGGACGTCGCGTGGCTCGTCCGGTCCTTGGGAGGACGTGCCCGGATCCGGCCGAAGAAGAGCGCGTTCGAGGTCGCTTTGACCCTGCCCGAGGAGTTCGGGCCCTTCCGGCTGTCACGGAAGGCGAACCGGATGGCGCCCCGGACCAAGTACAAGAACTTCCGGCGCGGCATCCGCGCCATCGAATACGTCGGCCGCAAGCCGGTCCAGTGCATCAGCGTCAAGCACCCGAGCCGGGCGTACGTCACCGACAACTTCACCGTGACGCACAATACGATGGTCGCGCTGCGGGCGATGCTCGCCGTCGTCGACTGCGGGGGGCAGGCGGCGATGCTCGCGCCCACCGAGGTGCTCGCCCAGCAGCACCACCGGTCCATCACCGAAATGATGGGCGACCTCGCCGAGGGCGGGCAGCTCGGCGGGTCCGATCTGGGGACCAAGGTGGTGCTGCTCACCGGTTCCATGGGGACGGCCGCGCGGCGGCGCGCGCTCCTGGACCTGATCACCGGCGAGGCCGGGATCGTCATCGGCACCCACGCCCTGATCGAGGACAAGGTCAAGTTCCACGACCTCGGGCTCGTCGTGGTCGACGAACAGCACCGGTTCGGCGTGGAACAGCGCGACGCCCTGCGCTCCAAGGGCAAGCAGCCCCCGCACCTGCTCGTGATGACCGCGACCCCGATCCCGCGCACCGTAGCGATGACCGTCTTCGGCGACCTGGAGACCTCCGTCCTGGACCAGCTCCCGGCCGGGCGTTCCCCGATCGCCACCCACGTGGTGCCCGCCAAGGACAAGCCGCACTTCCTCACCCGGGCCTGGGAGCGGGTCCGCGAGGAGGTGGAGAAGGGGCACCAGGCCTATGTGGTGTGCCCGCGCATCGGCGACGGCGAGGACGACCCGAAGGCCGCCAAGAAGAAGGCCGCCGCGGAGGAGGACGGGGACAAGAGGCCGCCGCTGGCCGTGCTGGAGATCGCCGAGCAGCTGGCCAAGGGGCCGCTGGCCGGGGTGTCCGTCGAGGTGCTGCACGGCCGGATGGACCCGGCCGACAAGGACGACGTGATGCGGCGCTTCGCGGCGGGCGAGGTGAAGGTGCTGGTCGCCACGACCGTCATCGAGGTGGGGGTGAACGTACCGAACTCCACCGTCATGGTGATCATGGACGCGGACCGGTTCGGGGTGTCCCAGCTCCACCAGCTGCGCGGCCGCGTCGGCCGCGGCTCCGCCCCCGGGCTGTGCCTGCTGGTCAGCGAGATGCACGAGGCCAGTCCCGCCCGGGCCCGGCTGGCCGCCGTCGCCGCCACCCTCGACGGCTTCGAACTGTCCCGGATCGACCTCGAACAGCGCCGCGAGGGCGATGTCCTCGGCCAGGCGCAGTCGGGCGTGCGCTCCTCGCTGCGGATGCTGTCCGTCATCGAGGACGAGGAGGTCATCGCGCAGGCCCGCGAGGAGGCCACCCGGGTCGTCGCCGCCGACCCCGAGCTGACCGCTCTGCCCGGCCTGCTGACCGCACTCGACGCCCTGCTCGACACCGAGCGCGAGCAGTACCTGGAGAAGGGCTGACCAGGAGGTCCCCTCGGGGAGGTCCTATCGTGGAGCCGCGAGCATTCCCTGACCGAAGGACCCCCACATGACCCGCGTGATCGCCGGCACCGCCGGTGGGCGGCGCCTCGCCGTGCCGCCCGGCACCGGCACCCGGCCCACCTCCGACCGGATGCGCGAAGGCCTCTTCTCCACCTGGGAGTCGCTGCACGGAGTCGGCGGAGCCCGGGTCCTGGACCTGTACGGGGGCTCCGGCGCGGTCGGCCTGGAGGCCCTCTCCCGCGGCGCCGCGCACGCCCTGCTCGTGGAGGCCGACGCCAAGGCCGCCAAGGCGATCCGCGAGAACATCCAGACGCTGGCCCTGCCGGGCGCCGAGTTCCGGGCGGGCAAAGCGGAACAGATCGTGGCGGTCCGGGCGGGCGGGGACCCGTACGACATCGTTTTCCTGGACCCGCCGTACGACGTCGCGCATGACGATCTTGCGGAGATCCTGCTCACACTCCGGTCGAATGCCTGGCTCACCGGCGATGCGCTCGTCACCGTGGAACGCAGCACCAGAAGCGGTGCGTTCCCCTGGCCCGACGGTTTCGAGCCGCTCCGCTCCCGGCGGTACGGCGAAGGCACCCTTTGGTACGGTCGCGCCGCCTTCACCAGCGAAGAGTCATGATGCCCGCACCGGAGAGCGAGGGACTTCAGTTGCGCCGCGCCGTCTGTCCGGGGTCGTTCGACCCCATCACCAACGGACACCTCGACATCATCGGCAGAGCCGCCAGGCTCTACGACGTCGTGCATGTCGCCGTGATGATCAACCAGTCGAAGCAGGGCCTGTTCACCGTCGAGGAGCGGATCGAGCTGATCCGCGAGGCCACCGCCGACTACGGGAACGTCGAGGTCGAGTCCTTCCACGGGCTGCTCGTCGACTTCTGCAAGCAGCGGGACATCCCCGCCATCGTCAAGGGCCTGCGTGCGGTCAGTGATTTCGACTACGAGCTGCAGATGGCCCAGATGAACATGGGCCTGACCGGGGTCGAGACGCTCTTCGTGCCGACCAACCCGACCTACAGCTTCCTGTCCTCCTCCCTGGTCAAGGAGGTGGCGACCTGGGGCGGCGACGTCTCCCACCTGCTGCCCTCCTTCGTCCACACCGCGCTGATGGAACGGCTGCACGGCAACTGACGGCGCGCGACGCGCTGTCGGGCGGCCACCCGGGGGCCGTACAGTCGTCCCGTCCGTCTCAGGAACCGCCTGAGGCCGAGAGAGTGCGAGCCACCGTGGACGTGCAGAAGAAGCTCGACGAGATCGTCGCGTCGGTCGGCGGAGCCCGGTCCATGCCCATGTCCGCCTCGTGCGTGATCAACCGCGCCGAGCTGCTGGCGCAGCTCGAAGAGGTGCGCCTGGCGCTGCCCGGTTCCCTCGCCCAGGCGCGGGAGCTGATCGGCGGCCGCGAGCAGATGGTCGAGGAGGCCCGCCGCGAGGCGGACCGGATCATCGAGTCCGCGCACGCCCAGCGGGGCTCGCTGGTCTCCGACACCGAGGTCGCGCGGCGCTCGCAGGGCGAGGCGGACCGGATCCTGGCGGAGGCCCGCCGGGAGGCCGAGGAGATCCGGGCCGAGGCCGACGACTACGTCGACAGCAAGCTCGCCAACTTCGAGGTGGTCCTCTCCAAGACCATCGGGTCCGTGGACCGCGGCCGCGAGAAGCTGCTGGGGCGCGGCCCGGGGCTGGACGAGCACGGGTTCGCGGACGCGGAGGCGCCGGAGCGCAGCCAGGACCCGGAGACCCAGCGGCAGCAGGCCGACGCCTACGTCGACACGAAGCTGGCCACCTTCGAGGCGGTGCTGTCCAAGACCCTGGAGGCGGTCGGCCGCGGCCGGCAGAAGCTGCTCGGCCGGACGCCCACGGACGATCTGGGCGCGCACATGGCGGCCCAGGACGCGGCGGGCGGGCAGCAGCACACGACGAGCGACGCGGACTTCCTGGCCGGTCTGGCGGAACCGGTGGCGGTGATTCCGCAGCAGCAGCAGCAGTCCCAGCCGGCGCGGGAACCCGTCTACGAGGCCTACTCCTACCAGCAGCAGCCCGCGCAGCCCGTGGGCCGGCCGGACGGATACGGGTACCAGGATCCCTACGGCTACCAGCCGTCCCCGCAGCAGCCGGATCCGTACGCCGCGTACCAGCCGCAGCACCCGCAGCAGCCGGACCCGTACGCCGCCTACGAGCAGCAGGCGCAGCACCCGCAACAGCACCAGCACCAGCAGCCGCAGCACGGTCAGCCGCACCAGCAGGCGCAGCACCCGCAGCAGTCCGCGCAGCAGGCACTCGACGAGACCAGTTTCTTCGACACGAGCATGATCAACTTGGACCAGCTGCGCCAGTACGAGCAGGGCCGCTGAGGGACTCCCGCCGGCGGTCCGGTCCCGGATTGGGCTCAGAGCGAAGCGGCGGGTATCCTGGCTCTTCGGTCGCGCGTATGCGACGCGATCCTTGCTGCCCGCAAGCGGCATACAGCTGTGCGATTTCTGAAAGTTGGACCAGCCCTGAACACCCACCTCGACCACCGCAACCCCCTCGTGTTCGATACGCACGAGCTGGGTCGGCGTCCTGGTGCGTTGCTGCGGCTGACCCGCGAGATCGCGGCGCCCGGGGACTTCGGTCTCGCGGACGTCATCGGAGTGCCGGAAGGCGCGCCGGTGAAGCTGAGGCTCCGGCTGGAGTCGGTCATGGAAGGGGTGCTTGTCACAGGCACCGCCCGTGCACTGGCCGCCGGAGAGTGCGTAAGGTGTCTGGAGGCCGTGGAGCGCGAGCTCAAGGCGGACTTCCAGGAGATGTTCTCGTACCCTGACGCCGACGACCGGGGCCGCGCAAAAGCGGAACCGGGCGACGACGTTGAGAATGACGAGGACAGGCTCTTCATCGAGGACGGCTTGTTCGACCTCGAATCAGTGCTGCGTGATGCGGTGGTGCTCGCACTGCCGCTGCAGCCGGTGTGCCGGGAGGACTGTCTCGGACTGTGTCCCGAATGCGGGATCAGTCTGAACGACGACCCGGACCACCACCATGACGCCACCGACATCCGTTGGGCGGCGTTGCAGGGACTCGTCGTGACCGATCAGGACGACGAGAAGGACAACATGAGCGGCGCCGCATCTGACGTCCAGCGCGCCGCCGAGAAGCAGGAGAAGTAGCCGTGGCTGTTCCGAAGCGGAAGATGTCGCGCAGCAACACGCGCCACCGCCGGTCGCAGTGGAAGGCTGCGGTCCCCACCCTGGTTTCGTGTGAGCGTTGCCAGGAGCCGAAGCTCCAGCACATTGCGTGCCCGAGCTGCGGCACCTACAACAAGCGCCAGGTCCTCGAGGTCTGAGCGGGCTGGTGAGAGGCGCAATGTCTGAGCTTGCCGGCGGCCAAACGCAGGCAGACACGAACAACGCGGCCTCGTCCCACACGCTTCTGGAAGGGCGGCTCGGGTATCACCTCGAGTCCGCCCTTCTGGTGCGTGCACTGACCCACCGTTCGTACGCGTACGAGAACGGCGGTCTGCCCACCAACGAGCGGCTGGAGTTCCTCGGGGACTCCGTGCTCGGCCTGGTGGTCACGGACACGCTCTATCGGACCCACCCGGACCTGCCGGAAGGCCAACTGGCCAAACTGCGGGCCGCTGTGGTCAATTCGCGTGCGCTGGCGGAGGTCGGGCGCGGGCTCGAACTCGGTCTCTTCATCCGGCTGGGCCGGGGCGAAGAAGGCACGGGCGGCCGGGACAAGGCCTCCATCCTCGCCGACACCCTTGAAGCGGTGATCGGCGCTGTCTATCTCGACCAGGGTCTCGACGCGGCCTCGGAGCTGGTTCACCGGCTCTTCGACCCGCTCATCGAGAAGTCCTCGAACCTCGGCGCAGGCCTGGACTGGAAGACCAGTCTCCAGGAACTGACCGCGGCCGAGGGGCTCGGCGTACCCGAGTACCTGGTCAGCGAGACGGGACCGGACCACGAGAAGACCTTCACCGCTGCTGCTCGCGTCGGTGGTGTCTCGTACGGCACCGGCACCGGCCGCAGCAAGAAGGAAGCGGAACAGCAGGCTGCGGAGTCCGCGTGGCGCGGTATTCGCGCCAAGGCGGACGGGCGGATCGCGGCGGAAGCCGCTGCCGCCGCCGCACCGGCTGTCGCCGAGGCTCCGGCCGAGGACGGCGGGGCGCCGACGCCCGCCGACCCGACGCCGACGGCCTGACCTTCCTTCGGGAGTTTCCCCGCCCGCCCCTGCTCCGGCAGGGGCGGGCGGACCCGTTTCCGGGCCTGTTTCCCAGCCTGATTACGTGCGGCGGTAGGCTCGGGGCGAGCCGAGAATGACCGCCCCGTCGGAGGAGACACCGTGCCCGAGCTGCCCGAAGTCGAAGTCGTGCGGCGCGGGTTGGCGCGCTGGGTGGCCGGGCGGACGGTCGGATCCGTCGAGGTGCTGCACCCCCGCGCGGTACGCCGCCACCCCGGCGGCGGCGCCGATTTCGCGGCGCGCCTCGCGGGCCGGACCATCGGCGCCCCCCAGCGGCGCGGCAAGTACCTGTGGCTGCCCCTGGACGACCGGGACCTGTCCGTACTGGCCCACCTCGGCATGAGCGGCCAGCTCCTGGTGCAGCCCACCGGGGCCCCCGACGAGAAGCACCTGCGCATCCGGGTCCGCTTCGCGGACTCCACCGGCACCGAGCTGCGCTTCGTCGACCAGCGGACCTTCGGCGGGCTCTCGCTGCACCGGACCGTCGACGACAGCGCGGACGGGCTCCCGGACGTCATCGCGCACATCGCGCGCGACCCCCTGGACCCGGCCTTCGACGAGGCCGTCTACCACGCGGCGCTGCGCGCCAAGCGGACCACGCTCAAGCGGGCGCTGCTGGACCAGTCCCTGATCAGCGGCATCGGCAACATCTACGCGGACGAGGCGCTGTGGCGCGCCAAGCTGCACTACGAGCGCCCCACCGCCACCCTCACGCGCCCCCGGAGCCAGGAACTCCTCGGGCACGTCCGTGACGTGATGAACGCGGCCCTCGCCGTCGGCGGCACCAGCTTCGACAGCCTCTACGTCAATGTGAACGGGGAGTCGGGTTACTTCGACCGCTCGCTCGACGCGTACGGACGCGAGGACGAACCGTGCAGGCGCTGCGGCACGCCCATGCGCCGCCGCCCCTGGATGAACCGGTCCAGCTACTTCTGCCCGCGCTGTCAGCGCCCGCCGCGCGTCTCGTCGTAGGACTGCCGGGCTGCCAGGACCGGGGTCATGCTGCCCTCGACGAAGTGGATCAGCGACAGCAGCCGCTCGGCGATCTCCCGGCCGAGCGGGGTCAGCTCGTAGTCCACGCGGGGCGGGTTCGTCGGCTGCGCCTCGCGGTGCACGATGCCGTCGCGCTCCAGCGCGTGCAGGGTCTGGGAGAGCATCTTCTCGCTCACCCCGTCGACCCGGCGGCGCAGTTCGTTGAAGCGGCGCGCTCCGTCGTGGAGGGCGCCGACGGTCAGGCTGCCCCAGCGCCCGGTGACGTGCTCCAAGGTCTCCCGGGACGGGCAGTCGCGCGCGAAAACGTCGAACGGTAGTTCGGCCGCTCCGGCGGTTTCGGTACAGACAGGGGTCTCCATGACGAACAGGCTACTCCCGCACAGCGCTAACTCGTAGCTTGTGCTTTCTAAAAGTTAGTGCTTACCTTCTCTCGACGCACCACCACGTTCCAGAGGAGATCCACCGTGTCCGCTTCCCTCCCCACCCCCGTCGTCTCGATCGCCTACCACTCCGGCTACGGGCACACCACCGTGGTCGCCGAGGCCGTCCGGGCCGGCGCCGCCGACGCGGGCGCGACCGTGCACCTGATCAAGGTCGACGAGATCGACGACGCCCAGTGGGCGCTCCTGGACGCCTCCGACGCGATCGTCTTCGGCTCCCCGACCTACATGGGCACCGCTTCCGGCGCCTTCCACGTCTTCGCCGAGGCCACCTCGAAGCGCTGGTTCGGGGACGCCTGGCTGGACAAGCTGGCCGCGGGCTTCACGAACTCCGCCTCCAAGAGCGGCGACAAGGGCAACACCCTGGACTACTTCCAGACGCTGGCCGCGCAGCACGGCATGAACTGGGTCAACCTCGGCCTGAAGCCGGGCTGGAACGCCAGCACCGCCTCCGAGAACGACATCAACCGCCTCGGGTTCTTCGACGGCGCCGCCGCGCAGAGCAACTCGGACCAGGGCGTCGAGGGCGTGCACAAGGCGGACCTGCTGACCGCCGAGCACCTCGGCCGCCGCGTCACCGAGACGACCCGCGTCTTCCTCGCGGGCCGCGCCGCGCTCGCCGCCTGAACGGTGTGAACCGTGCGGGCCGGACCGGCTAGAAGCCGAAGTCCTGGGTCCACCAGGGGCCGCCGGAGGCGAAGTACGCGCCGACGCCGAGGGTGCGGTACTCGCAGTTGAGGATGTTGGCCCGGTGACCCGGGCTGTCCATCCATGCCTTCATCACCGAGTCGGCGTCACCCTGGCCCCGGGCGATGTTCTCGCCGCCGAGGCTGGTGATCCCGGCGTTCGAGGCGCGGTCCCAGGGGGTCCTGCCGTCGGGGTCGGTGTGGTCGAAGAAGCCGCGTACGGCCATGTCCTTGCTGAAGGCGCTCGCGAGCGAGGCCAGCGGCGGGTTCGCGCGGACCGGACCGCAGCCCGCCTTCGCCCGCTCCACGTTCACCAGCGTCAGGACGGCGGCCTCCTCGGAGGAGCCCCCGCCGGAGGCGGGGACCGAGGGCTTGGCGGGCGGCGGATCGGCCGGCTTCGGCGGCTTGGGGGGCGCCGGTACGGGCACCTGCGGGGCCTTCGTCGACGGCGCGGGCGCGGGGGAGGCCGAAGCCGACGCGGAAGCGGAGGGGCTCGGCGAGGCGGAGGCCGAGGCCGACGGTGACGGCGACGGTGACGTGGAGCCCGACGGGCCGCCGGACGGGGACGGGGCGTCGGGGGAGCGGCCGGAAAGGTTCGCCAGGCCACGCTGCCCGGAGGTGTCCCCGGTACCGTCTCCGGTCGCCGGGCCCTTGGCCTCGGCCTTGGCGCCGGTGTCCGCGCCGCTGCCGACGTAGGGGAAGCTGCCGCCGACCGGCACCAGTCCGGTGGTCACGGCGGCGGTCCCGAGGACCACTGCCACGCAGGCGCCCAGCAGGCCGGTGCGCACGGCGGTGCCGCCGCGCATGCCGCGGCCGTCGCGCTGTGGCGCGGGGAGTCGGTGGCGTCCCATCGGCTGCACCTTCCAAGATCAACCGTTACTCACCCAAATGGGTGAGCATTGAGGCGCGACTGTAGCCCATGGCGCCGCGGGGGCGAGGTGACCGGAATCCGATGGCCCGGTTAGCGTTCACGCATGAATGAACATGTCCGGGTCACCGCCTGGGTACGCGGCCGGGTACAGGGAGTGGGCTTCCGCTGGTTCACCAGGGCCAATGCGCTGGAGATCGGCGACCTCGTGGGCTTCGCGCTCAACCTCGACGACGGGCGGGTACAGGTCGTCGCCGAAGGTCAACGTGAGAATTGCCACCGGCTGCTCGACTGGCTGCGCTCCGCCGACACGCCCGGGCGGGTGGACGGCGTGACCGAGATCTGGGGAATTCCGCGCGGCGGTTACGACGGGTTCGCGATCCGGTGATCATGTACTGATCACATCTGTATACCGCCGGAACTGCGCATACGTTGCCGAGTGTGGTCATTCGTGGAAGGCTCGGAGATGCGGATGATCTCCGTTCCCCTTGGGGGAAACGGGCTGCCCGCCGATACAGGGCGTGATCGTGTTGACCGTCAAACTTTTTGGTGAGACGCTGGAAGCCCCGCGCACCTGAGCTGTTTGGCAGTGTTGGCAGTATTTAGCGCAGTGACTGACAGCCACTGCCGGACAACGCGGGTGCGATTCCCTCACGACCCACACCGCTTCGGTCGGTCACTCAGTGTGGAGGACCATCCATCATGGCAAAGGCGCTTCTCGGTTACGTCGGCGGTTCCGACCCGCGACTCCTCGCCGAGATGCGACGGCTTCAGCAGCGCGTCCAGGACCTCGAGTCCGAACTCGGACGAATCCAGTCCGAGAATGACGCTCTGAACGCGGCCGCCGCTCAGCACGGAGATTTGCTGCTGGACAGCATCGACATCGACGTACCCCAGGCGGAGCCTGCGCTCACCTGATCCGCGATCTCGTCGCTGTGACTGCCAGCCTGCCCCACTCGACTGTCAGCACCGCTTGATCTGCAAGGGACGCTCCGGCGTCCCTTCTTTCTTTCCGCTCGCCCTGCTTTCCGCTCGCCGTTCTCCCATTGGGCCAGGTGGTGGGCCGTTTCCTTTGACGTCAGATGTGCCCTGCACCTTCATGGGTGAAACCGGGCGTGAAAGGTAGAGTCCGGCGGCGTGCACCTCAAGGCCCTGACCCTGCGTGGTTTCAAATCGTTCGCGTCCGCCACCACCCTGCGCTTCGAGCCGGGCATCACCTGTGTCGTCGGCCCCAACGGCTCAGGAAAGTCCAATGTGGTGGACGCGCTCTCCTGGGTCATGGGCGAGCAGGGAGCCAAGTCCCTGCGCGGCGGCAAGATGGAAGACGTCATCTTCGCCGGGACCACCGGCCGGCCGCCGCTCGGCCGCGCCGAGGTCTCGCTGACCATCGACAACTCCGACGGCGCGCTGCCGATCGACTATGCCGAAGTCACCATCACCCGGATCATGTTCCGCGGCGGCAGCAGCGAATACCAGATCAACGGCGACACCTGCCGCCTCCTGGACATCCAGGAACTGCTCTCCGATTCCGGCATCGGCCGCGAGATGCACGTCATCGTCGGCCAGGGCCAGCTGGACTCCGTCCTGCACGCCGATCCGATGGGCCGCCGCGCCTTCATCGAGGAAGCGGCGGGCGTACTGAAACACCGCAAGCGCAAGGAGAAGGCGCTGCGGAAACTGGACTCGATGCAGGCGAACCTCGCACGCGTCCAGGACCTCGGCGACGAACTGCGGCGCCAGCTCAAGCCGCTGGGGCGGCAGGCGGCGGTGGCCCGGCGGGCCGCCGTCATCCAGGCCGACCTGCGGGACGCGCGGCTGCGGCTGCTGGCCGACGACCTCGTCACCCTGCGCGGCGCGCTCGACGCGGAGATCGCGGACGAGTCCGCGCTCAAGGAACGCAAGGAATCGGCCGAAGCGGAACTCGCCGACGCGCTGCGCCGGGAGGCCGCCCTGGAGGAGGCCGTCCGCGCGCTGACGCCGCGGCTCCAGCGGGCGCAGCAGACCTGGTACGAACTGTCACAGCTCGCCGAACGGGTCCGCGGGACGGACTCGCTGGCCGAGGCACGGGTCAGGAGCGCGACGGCCCCGGTCGAGGAGGAGCGGCGCGGCCGCGACCCCGAGGACCTGGAGAAGGAGGCCGCCCGGATCCGCGAGCAGGAAGCGGAACTGACGGCCGCGCTGGAGGCCGCCACCCGCGCGCTGGAGGACACCTCGGCGCACCGGGCCGAACTGGAACGCGCGCTGGAGGGCGAGGAACGGCGGCTGCGGGACGCGGCGCGGGCCATCGCCGACCGGCGCGAGGGGCTGGCCCGGCTGACCGGAAGGCTGGGCTCGGCCCGCTCCCGGGCCGGGGCCGCGCAGGCGGAGATCGACCGGCTGGTCGCCGCCCGCGACGAAGCGGAATCCCGGGCGGTGGCCGCGCGCGAGGAGTACGAGGCCCTCGCCGAGGAGGTCGGCGCGCTGGACGCGGGGGAGTCCGTGGCGGCCGAGTACGAGCATGCGCGGACGGAACTGACCGCGGCGGAGGAGGCGCTCACGGGCGCCCGGGACGCGCTGGCGGCGGCGGAACGGTCCCGCGCGGCGGTGTCGGCGCGGCGGGAGGCGCTGGCGCTGGGCCTGCGGCGCAAGGACGGCACCGGCGCGGTGCTGGCGGCCCGGGAACAGCTCGCGGGCCTGCTCGGGCCCGCGGCGCAGCGGCTGACGGTGGCCGCCGGGTACGAGGTCGCGGTCGCGGCGGCGCTGGGTGCGGCGGCCGATGCGCTCGCCGTGACCTCGCCCGGGGCGGCCGCCGCCGCGATCCGGCATCTGCGGGGTGCCGACGCGGGCCGGGCGACGTTCCTGATCGCCCCGACGACGGTCCCGCCCCAGTCGGCGGCCCCGGACCCCGGTCCTGACCCTGCGGCCGGCGGTGTTCCGGAGCCCTCAAGCGCCGGGCGGGCTGTTGTTGCCTCCGGCGGCGCCTCAAACGCCGGCGGGGCTGGGGTGGGCGCCTTGGCCCCCGTCGAGGGGTTCGGGGTGGGCGCGGCTTCGGACCCCGGGTCTGACCGTGCCGGGCTGGGAGTTGCCTCCGGCGGGGCTGGGGTGGGCTCCTCGGGCTCAGGCGGGGCTGGGGTGGGCTCTGCCCCGGGCCCCGGCGGGGCTGGGGTGGGCCCCGTGGCGGGGGTGGGCACCTTGGACCTCGGGGTGGCCGTGGGGGAGTTGGTCGGTGGGGACGGTGGGGTGCGGCGGGCCGTGGGGTGGGTCGTGCGGGACTACCGGGTGGTGCCGGAGCTCGCGGATGCCGAGGCGCTGGTGGCCGCGCGGCCCGAGCTGGTCGCGGTGACCGTCGCGGGAGACGTGCTCGGGGCGCACCTGGCGCAGGGCGGGTCCGCCGGAGCGCCCAGCCTCATCGAGGTGCAGGCCGCCGTCGACGAGGCGGACGCCGACCTGGCCGGACTGGAGGTCCGGTGCCGGGAGCTGGCCGGGGCCAGGGTGGACGCCGAGGCCCGCCGCCGGGAGTGCGCGGACCTGGTCGAGGAACTGGCCGAGCGGCGCCGCGCGGGCGAACAGGCGAAGGCCGGGGTGGCCCAGCAGCTCGGGCGGCTCTCCGGCCAGGCGAAGGGCGCGGCGGGCGAGGCCGAGCGCTGCGCCGCGGCCGCGGCCAAGGCCCAGGACGCGCTGGAACAAGCGCTGGCCGATGTGGCGGAGTGCGCCGAACGGCTCGCCGTGGTCGAGGAGATGCCGGGGGAGGAGGAGCCGGACGCCTCGGTCCGCGACCGGCTCGCGGCGGACGGCGCCAACGCCCGGCAGACCGAGATGGAGGCGCGGCTGCTGCTGCGCACCCACGAGGAGCGGGTCAAGGCACTGACGGGAAGGGCCGATTCCCTGGACCGCGCGGCCCGGGCGGAGCGCGAGGCCCGCGCCCGGGCCGAGCGCCGCACCGCCCGGCGGCGGCGCGAGGCCCGGGTGGCCACGGCGGTGGCCGACGGCGCCCGCCAGCTGCTGGCGCACATCGAGGTGTCGCTGGGCCGCGCGGACCGGGAGCGCACGGCCGCCGAGTCCGCGAAGGGGGTCCGGGAGCAGGAGCTGGGGGAGGCCCGTACCCGCGGCCGTGACCTCAAGGGCGAACTCGACAAGCTCACCGACTCCGTGCACCGCGGCGAGGTGCTCGGCGCGGAGAAGCGGCTGCGCATCGAGCAGGTGGAGACCAAGGCGCTGGAGGAGTTCGGGGTGGCGGCGGCCGGGCTGGTCGCCGAGTACGGCCCGGACCAGCCGGTGCGCCCGAGTCCGCCCGCCGAAGGCGAGGAGCAGGAGGCGGACCTCCTGCCGGGTCCCTTCGTACGGGCGCGGCAGGAGAAGCGGCTGCGAGCCGCCGAGCGGGCGTACCAGCAGCTCGGCAAGGTCAATCCGCTCGCGCTGGAGGAGTTCGCGGCGCTGGAGGAGCGGCACAAGTTCCTGAGCGAGCAGCTCGAAGACCTCCGCAAGACCCGGGCGGACCTCCTTCAGGTCGTGAAGGAGGTCGACCAGCGCGTCGAGCAGGTGTTCACCGAGGCGTACCACGACACGGCCCGGCAGTTCGAGGGGGTCTTCTCGCGGCTCTTCCCCGGCGGTGAGGGCCGGCTGGTCCTGACCGATCCCGGCAACATGCTCACCACCGGGGTGGACGTGGAGGCCCGCCCGCCGGGCAAGAAGGTCAAGCGGCTCTCGCTGCTCTCCGGCGGCGAACGCTCGCTGACGGCCGTGGCCCTGCTGGTCTCCATCTTCAAGGCCCGGCCCAGCCCGTTCTACGTGATGGACGAGGTCGAGGCGGCTCTGGACGACACCAACCTGCAGCGGCTGATCCGGATCATGGAGGAGCTCCAGGAGAGTTCCCAGCTGATCGTGATCACGCACCAGAAGCGGACGATGGAGGTCGCGGACGCCCTCTACGGCGTTTCGATGCAGGGCGACGGGGTGTCGAAGGTCATCAGCCAGCGCCTCCGCTGAGATCTGCCTCAGGTCTCTTCATTCAAGACATGAACGGTACGAGATTCCCTACAGGGTGTTGACTTCATGAAATGAACACATAGGCTCGCTCCCGCCGCCCTTCCCTTCGGGTGGTGCCCGATCTTGAACTGTGCGCCACTGGAAGGAATCACCCCCACGTCCGCCCGTCACCGCAGCCGGGCACGCAGGAGCAGACCTTGACCAGCAGCACATCACAGGCGCCCTCGTCGGGCGGCGCACGCGTGTCCCAGCCCGACCATCTCGGTCACGTCATCTTCATCACCGCGGCCGCCGCGATGGGCGGTTTCCTCTTCGGCTACGACAGCTCCGTGATCAACGGCGCCGTCGAGGCCATCCGCGACCGCTTCGACGTCGGTTCGGGGACGCTCGCGCAGGTGATCGCCGCCGCACTCATCGGCTGTGCCTTCGGCGCGGCCACGGCCGGCCGCATCGCCGACCGGATCGGCCGCATCCGCTGCATGCAGATCGCCGCCGTCCTGTTCACCGCGAGCGCCATCGGCTCCGCCCTGCCGTTCGCCCTGTGGGACCTCGCCATGTGGCGCATCATCGGCGGCTTCGGCATCGGCATGGCCTCGGTCATCGGCCCGGCCTACATCGCCGAGGTGTCGCCGCCCGCCTACCGCGGCCGGCTCGCCTCCTTCCAGCAGGCGGCGATCGTGATCGGCATCGCGATCTCGCAGCTCGTCAACTGGGGCATCCTGAACCTCGCCGACGGAGAGCAGCGCGGCAAGGTCGGCGGCCTGGAAGCCTGGCAGTGGATGCTCGGCGTGATGGTGGTCCCGGCCGTGCTCTACGGCCTGCTGTCCTTCGCCATCCCCGAGTCCCCGCGCTTCCTCGTCTCGGTCGGCCGCATGGAGAAGGCGAAGACCGTCCTGCGGGAGGTCGAGGGCGACGGCATCGACGCCGACGCCCGGGTCCGCGAGATCGACAGCGCCATCCATTCGGAGCAGAAGTCCACCTTCAAGGACCTGCTCGGCGGACGCTTCGGCTTCCTGCCGATCGTCTGGATCGGCATCGGGCTCTCGGTCTTCCAGCAGCTCGTCGGCATCAACGTGATCTTCTACTACAGCTCCTCGCTGTGGCAGTCGGTCGGCATCGACCCGAGCTCCTCGTTCCTGTACTCCTTCGAGACCTCCGTCGTGAACATCATCGGCACGGTCATCGCGATGGTGTTCGTGGACCGCATCGGCCGCAAGCCGCTGGCCCTCATCGGCTCCGTCGGCATGACGGTCTCCCTCGCGCTCGCCGCCTGGGCCTTCTCCTACAAGGACACCAGCAGCGGTGACATCGCCCTGCCGCACGCCCAGGGTCTGGTGGCCCTCATCGCCGCCAACTTCTTCGTCCTCTTCTTCGCCCTCTCCTGGGGCGTGGTGGTCTGGGTGCTGCTCGGCGAGATGTTCCCGGGCCGGATCCGCGCGGCCGCCCTCGGCGTGGCCGCCGCCGCCCAGTGGATCGCCAACTGGGTCATCACGGTCTCGTTCCCGACGCTCTCGGACTGGAACCTGTCCGGTGCCTATGTGATCTACGCGGTCTTCGCCCTGCTCTCGGTCCCCTTCATCCTCAAGTGGGTGCCGGAGACCAAGGGCAAGGCGTTGGAGGAGATGGGGTGACCATCCCCCGCCAACACCCCCTCTCCTCCGTGGCGCTGCCCCGGCTCAGTCCTTGAGCCGGGGCAGTACCCGTTCGCACAACAGCTCCAGGCTGCGCTGCCCTTCGTCCAGCGGCATGCCGCCGCACAGCGGGTGCAGGACGAGGTTGCCCGCCTCGCCCGCGCCCCGGGCGTACGTCACCGCCTCGTCCGGGGTCAGGATCCGGTACACCCCTTCCGCGCGCAGCTCCTCGACGGTGCGCGCGCCGGACCGTACCGCCGAGCGGATGTCCTTGGACTGCCAGGACGCGTACATGCCCGCCTCGTGCAGGAAGTGGTGCCCGTACTGCGCCCACGCCCGGTCCGGGTCCTCGGCGATGTGCAGCAGCGGGGTCTCGGCCGCGGGCATCATGCAGAAGCCCTCCGTGCCGTACTCCACCAGCCGCGCGAGGTAGTAGGCCTCCAGCTCCGGCAGGTGCGCGCTCGGGAAGAACGGCAGGCCGAGCCGGGCCGCGCGGCGGGCCGCCGCCTGCGAGCTGCCGCCGACCAGCAGCAGCGGGTGCGGCCGGGTGAAGGGGCGCGGGGTGACCTTGACGGTGCGGCCCCGGAACTCGAACGGCTCGCCGGTCCACGCCTTGAGCAGGGTCTCCAGCAGCTCGTCCTGGAGCCGGCCGCGCCTGCCCCATTCGACGCCGTGCTGCTCGTACTCCTCCGGGCGGTAGCCGATGCCGGCCACCGTCACCAGCCGTCCGCCGCTCAGCAGGTCCAGCACCGCGATGTCCTCGGCCACCTTCAGCGGGTCGTGGAGCGGCCCGATGATCGCGGAGACGGTGACGGCGATCCGGCGGGTGGCGCCGAAGACGGCGCCCGCGAGGGCGAAGGGCGAGGGCAGCCAGTTGTTGTCGGTGCCGTGGTGCTCCTCGGTCTGGAGGGTGTCGATGCCGTGTTCGTCGGCGTACCGCGCCATCTCCAGCGCCGCCCGGTAGCGGGCGGAGAGGGTCTCGGGCGTGCCGTCCGGGTCGATGAGGTTGAACCGGACCACGGTGATGGGCATGAAGAAGTCCCCCTTCGCCTTGCTGCTCGCGGTGACGGGCCGGGCGAAGGGGGACGTTAGCTGACGCAGCGTCAGTTGGACAGGGATCCGGCGAGCGCGGGTTCCGCCGCGTCCGCGTCCGCGGGGGCCGCGGGCGCCCCGGTGCGCGGGAGGACGGCGTACAGCAGGCCGGAGGTCGCGATGCCCGCCGCCCAGCCCAGGCCGTTCTCACCGATCCAGCTGCCCGCGAGGGGTCCCGCGAACCAGTCGACCTTGGTGAACAGCAGGCCCACGACCAGCGCGAGCGCCCACGCGGTCATCGCCTGCCAGGCGAAGCCGCCCTTGTACCAGTAGGCGCTGGTGCGCCCCGTGTCCAGCAGCGCGCCCGCGTCGTACGTACGGCCGCGCAGCATGTCCACGCCGAAGACGCCGATCCAGGCGGAGAAGGCCACGGCCAGCAGGGTCAGGAAGGAGATGAACGACCCGAAGAAGCCGGTCGCCACGACCATCAGCAGGAAGCCGAAGACCAGGCTGATGACGGCATTGACACTGACGGCCCAGGCGCGCGGGACCTTGATGCCGAGGGTCTGCGCGGTGAAGCCCGCCGAATACATCGACATGGAGTTGATCAGCAGCATCCCGACCAGCGCCACCAGCAGGTACGGGACGGCGATCCAGACGGGCAGCAGCTCGCCGATGAAGGAGACCGGGTCCTGCGCGGTGGCCAGGTCGGGGGCGGCGACCGCCATGACCGCGCCCATCAGGACCATCGGGATGACGACCACGGCCGCGCCGCCGACCGTCGCGCCGACCATGCCCTTGGAGGAGGCGGTGCGCGGCAGGTAGCGGGTGAAGTCGGGGCCCGAGGGCACCCAGCTGATGCCGCCCGCCGCGATGGTGCCGATGCCCGCGACCATCATCGCGGTCGAGCCGGCCGGCTTGCCGAAGACCGCGGACCAGTCGGTCTCGGCGATGAGGTAGCCGAGCACCAGCACGCTGAAGGCGCCGAAGAGGTACGTCGACCACTTCGAGCACACGCGCAGCGCGTTGATCCCGAGCCCGGAGACCAGGAAGGTGCAGCCGACGAAGAGCAGCAGCGTGACCACGATCAGCGTGGTGTTCTTCCGGACGCCGAAGAGCAGGTCCAGGACGGTCAGCATGGCGAAGGCGCCGCTGACCGCGTTGATCGTCTCCCAGCCCCAGCGGGCGACCCAGATGAGCGCGCCGGGGAAGAGGTTGCCGCGCTGGCCGAAGACGGCGCGCGAGAGGGCCATGCCGGGGGCGCCGCCGCGCTTTCCGGCGATCGAGATCAGCCCGACCAGTCCGTAGGAAACGACGGGCGCCGCGAAGGCGACGACGAGGACCTGCCAGAAGTTCAGCTTGTTGAAGATGACCAGACCCGCGCCCATGGTCAGCAGCAGCACGCTGATGTTGGCGGCGACCCAGGTGGGGACGAGTTCACGGACGCGGCCCGTGCGCTCGGCGTCCGGGACGGGTTCGAGGCCGCGGGTCTCCATCGCGGTCTCCGCCGCGGCGTGGGCCGCGGTCTCTATCGCACCGTCGGCGGGCTCGGCAGGCATGCGCTACTCCGGAAGGGGTGGAGGTCGTGGGGGAGGTCGTCCATCATCGTAGATTTGGGGTGAAAACCTCAAATAGAGGCCAAAGCCCCTTGGCGGATCCCCCAAGGTCCGGGGTCCGGGGGTGGCGGTGACCGATACTGGACGGGTTATGGAAATCCTGATCCTTGCTGTAGTCATCGCCCTGGTCGCGGTCGGCGCGATCAGCGGGCTCGTGGTCAGCAGCCGCAAGAAGAAGCAGCTGCCCCCCACGGCACCGCCGAGCACGCCGACCATCACTGCCCCGCCCGCCGAGCCGCAGGTCGGGGAAGACGCCGCACCCACGGTGGACGAGCCGCGGCGCACCATCGAGGAGGTCGCCCTCCCGGAGGCGGAGGCCGCCGACTCGCCGGCCGCCGTCGACGCCCCCGTCGTCGTGGCGCCCGAGGCGCCCGTCCTGGACGTCCCCGAGCCCACCGCCGGGCGTCTCGTCCGGCTGCGCGCCCGGCTCGCCCGCTCGCAGAACTCGCTGGGCAAGGGGCTGCTGACGCTGCTCTCCCGCGAGCACCTCGACGAGGACACCTGGGAGGAGATCGAGGAGACCCTCCTCATCGCCGACGTCGGCGTCGCCCCCACGCAGGAGCTGGTGGACCGGCTGCGCGAGCGGGTCAAGGTCCTCGGCACCCGCACCCCGGCCGACCTGCGCACCCTCCTGAAGGAGGAGCTGCTCAACCTGCTCGGCACCGACTTCGACCGCGCGGTGAAGACCGAGAGCGGCCTGGACACCCCGGCCGTCGTGATGGTCGTCGGCGTCAACGGCACCGGCAAGACCACCACCACCGGCAAGCTCGCCCGCGTCCTGGTGGCCGACGGCCGCAGCGTGGTGCTCGGCGCGGCCGACACCTTCCGCGCCGCCGCCGCAGACCAGCTCCAGACCTGGGGCGAGCGGGTCGGCGCGCGCACCGTCCGCGGCCCCGAGGGCGGCGACCCGGCGTCGATCGCCTACGACGCGGTCAAGGAGGGCATCGCCGAGGGCGCGGACGTCGTACTGATCGACACCGCGGGCCGGCTGCACACCAAGACCGGCCTGATGGACGAGCTGGGCAAGGTCAAGCGGGTCGTGGAGAAGCACGGCCCGCTGGACGAGATCCTGCTGGTCCTGGACGCCACCACCGGGCAGAACGGCCTGACCCAGGCCCGTGTCTTCGCCGAGGTCGTGGACATCACCGGCATCGTGCTGACCAAGCTCGACGGCACCGCCAAGGGCGGCATCGTCGTCGCCGTCCAGCGCGAGCTGGGCGTCCCGGTCAAGCTGGTCGGCCTGGGCGAGGGCCCGGACGACCTGGCTCCCTTCGAGCCGGAGGCCTTCGTCGACGCCCTGATCGGCGACTGACCCCGGTCCGTCCCGCCCGGCCGTACGCACCCCAGGGCCCCCGCGCTGCGACAGCGCGGGGGCCCCGGCGCGTCCCGGAGGGCGTCAGCGGCTGAAGCGGTGGCAGATGTAGGCCAGGGTGCCCAGCAGCAGCCGGGCCTGCGGGGGCCCGCCCGCAGAGTCGAGGGTGGGCGGGCGGAGCCAGAGCACCGGCCCGAGCCCCGCGTGGTCCGAGGGCGGGGCCGTGACGAAGGAGCCCTGTCCCAGGGCCCGCAGGTCGAGGTCCGCGTCGTCCCAGCCCATCCGGTACAGCAGCTGCGGCAGCTCGGCGGCCGCCCCCGGGGCCACGAAGAACTGGGCCCGCCCGTCGGGGGTCGCGGTCACCGGACCCAGCGGCAGCCCCATCCGCTCCAGGCGCACCAGCGCCTGGCGCCCGGCCGCCGCGGAGACCTCGATGACATCGAAGGAGCGGCCCGCGGGGAGGAGTACCGCGGCGCCCGGGAACTCGCCCCAGGCCTCCGTGACCTCGTCCAGCGTGGCCCCCGCGGGGACGCCCGCGCCGAAGTCCAGCGGGTGCGCCCCCGGAGCCGCGCAGCGCGGATCGCCGCACGAGCAGTCCCGGCCGGGGGAGGCGGCCCGGGCGCCCGGGACCGCGTCCCAGCCCCACAGTCCGGTGTACTCGGCCACCGCCGTGCATTCCGACATCCGGCCGCGGCGCCGAGTGCCGGACCGGAACTCCTTGGTGCTCCGGCTGCCGCCGATCGTGAAGCCCATGCCCATGCCCATGCCCCCTCCAACGGGTCGAACGAGCCGGTGGTTACGACGTCACCGCGAGGTGGTCGCCGGCCGTGCGGCGGAGGGACCACGCCCGGCGCACTCCTCGCCGTGCGCGCCCCGGCGTACACCGCTGCGCCGACTGCAGGTCGTCCCGTGTCAAGTGAATCGTGCTTGGCGCGTGGCGAGTTCATTCGAAGGGGTGGCGAATGGTGGCGATTCCGGAATCCGCCTCGCGGTAGGGGTGATCGTAGGATTACTTTCAGTGCACGAACCCCCGAAGGCGGCCCGTCCGTGGGTATGCCGGAGGCAATGTGTGAAGGGCTTGTGAATGCCCCTTGTGGCTCACCCGGGCCCGGCCAGGGTTTCGTGTGGAAGAGGCTGAGCGGATGGGGGCGTTCCAGTGAGCGGCAGCGGCGCAAGCGGAACGGACGGCGACGGGAGCGGAGCGGACGCGGAACCAGCCGTCCGCAAGACCGGCGAGGATCCCCGGCCCAACGAGCAGCTGACCTCGTGGTTCGTCCGCAGCGGCTGGTCCAAGGGCGAACTCGCGCGCCAGGTCAACCGCCGGGCCCGCCAGATGGGCGCCCACCACATCAGCACCGACACCTCCCGGGTGCGCCGCTGGCTCGACGGCGAACAGCCCCGCGAGCCCGTCCCGCGCATCCTCTCCGAGCTGTTCTCCGAGCGCTTCGGCAGCGTCGTCGCCATCGAGCAGCTCGGCCTGCGCACCGCGCACCAGACCCCGTCCGTCTCCGGCGTGGACCTGCCCTGGGCGGGCGACCAGACCGTCACGCTGCTCGGTGAGTTCTCCCGCAGCGACCTGATGCTCGCCCGCCGCGGGTTCCTCGGAACCTCGCTCGCGCTCTCCGCCGGCCCCGCCCTCATCGAGCCCATGCAGCGCTGGCTCGTCCCCGCCCCGGCCGCCGACCCGGGGTCGCGGGAGGCGGGACCGGCGGGCACCCGGCCCGGCGCCCTCGGCGGCTACCGGCCGCCCCGGCTCTCCGAACCGGAACTCGACCTGCTCGAAGCGACCACCGTCATGTTCCGGCAGTGGGACGCCCAGTGCGGCGGCGGCCTGCGCCGCAAGGCCGTCGTCGGCCAGCTCCACGAGGTCACCGACCTGCTCCAGGAGAGCCACCCGGCCCCGGTCATGCGACGGCTCTTCAAGGTCGCCGCGGAACTCGCCGAACTCGCGGGCTGGATGAGCTACGACATCGGGCTGCACCCCACCGCCCAGAAGTACTTCGTGCTCGCCCTGCACGCCTCCAAAGAGGCCGGGGACAAGCCGCTCGGCTCGTACATCCTCTCCAACATGAGCCGCCAGATGATCCACCTCGGCCGCCCCGAGGACGCCCTGGAACTCATCCACCTCGCCCAGTACGGCAGCCGCGACTGCGCAGGCCCCCGCACCCAGGCCATGCTGTATGCGATGGAAGCCCGTGCCTACGCCAACATGGGCCAGCCCAGCCGGTGCAAGCGGGCCGTCCGGATGGCCGAGGACACCTTCTCGGACGTCGCCCTGGGCGGCGAGAGCGAACCCGACTGGATCCGCTTCTTCTCCGAGGCCGAACTCAGCGGCGAGAACGCCCATTCCTTCCGCGACCTCGCCTACGTCGCGGGCCGCAGCCCCACCTACGCCTCGCTCGCCGAACCCGTCATGCGCCGGGCCGTCGAACTCTTCTCCAAGGACGAGGAACACCAGCGCTCCTACGCCCTCAACCTGATCGGCATGGCCACCGTCCACCTGCTCCAGCGCGAGCCCGAGCAGTCCGCGGTCCTCGTCGACCAGGCACTCGACGTGGCGCGAAAGGTGCGCTCGGAGCGCGTGAACACGCGGCTGCGCAAGACCGTCGACACCGCCGCCCGTGAGTACGGCCACGTCGCCGACGTGGTCCGGCTCACCGACCACCTCGCGGCCCGCCTCCCGGAGTCCGCCGAGGCCGTCTAGCGCTCCCGGGCCCACCCCCGCGTCCGGGTGGACGAGCCACTCGTTCATGGACGCGTAACACGCCCGACCTCTTCGTCATCGGCGTGAAACACCCAGCGGCGCCGCCGGAAACCGGCCTGCGCGAATCTCAGGGCCAATAACCGGCCAGCCCAGGTCCGCTCTCCAGGCCGGGCCCCTTTGACGCCGCTCAGGTTTTCACGATCGCCCGCACGCGAACGTACCGACGACGAGGAGACGCCGATGGCATCAGCCATCACGACCCTCGCGGCAGACGCCCCGACGCTGTCTGCCGCGAACACCGGGTTCATGCTCATCTGCTCCGCCCTGGTCATGCTGATGACCCCGGGTCTCGCCTTCTTCTACGGAGGCATGGTCCGCGTCAAGAGCAGTCTCAACATGCTGATGATGAGCTTCATCAGCCTCGGGATCGTCACGATCCTCTGGGTCCTCTACGGCTTCAGCCTCGCCTTCGGCACCGACAAGGGCTCCCTCATCGGGTGGACCTCCGACTACGTCGGCCTCAGCGGCATCGGCATCACCGAGCTGTGGGACGGCTACACCATCCCGGTGTACGTCTTCGCCGTCTTCCAGCTGATGTTCGCGATCATCACACCGGCCCTGATAAGCGGCGCCCTCGCCGACCGCGTCAAGTTCAGCGCCTGGGCCCTCTTCATCACCCTCTGGGTCACCCTCGTCTACTTCCCCGTCGCCCACTGGGTCTGGGGCGCGGGCGGCTGGCTCTTCAAGCTCGGCGTCATCGACTTCGCGGGCGGCACCGCCGTCCACATCAACGCGGGCGCCGCGGCCCTCGGCGTCATCCTCGTCATCGGCAAGCGCGTCGGCTTCAAGAAGGACCCGATGCGCCCGCACAGCCTGCCGCTCGTGATGCTCGGCGCGGGCCTGCTCTGGTTCGGCTGGTTCGGCTTCAACGCCGGTTCCTGGCTCGGCAACGACGACGGCGTCGGCGCCGTCATGTTCGTCAACACCCAGGTCGCCACCGCCGCCGCCATGCTGGCCTGGCTCGGCTACGAGAAGCTGCGCCACGGCTCCTTCACCACCCTCGGCGCCGCCTCCGGCGCGGTCGCGGGCCTCGTCGCCATCACCCCCTCCGGCGGCTCCTGCTCCCCGCTCGGCGCGATCGCCATCGGCGCCATCGCCGGTGTCGCCTGTGCCATGGCCGTCGGCCTCAAGTACAGGTTCGGCTTCGACGACTCCCTCGACGTGGTCGGCGTCCACATGGTCGGCGGGGTCATCGGCTCCCTGCTCGTCGGCCTCTTCGCCACCGGCGGGGTGCAGTCCGACGCGGCCGGCCTCTTCTACGGCGGCGGTCTCGCCCAGCTCGGCAAGCAGGCCGTCGGGGTCTTCGCGGTCCTCGCGTACTCTCTCGTCGCGTCCGCGGTCCTCGCCTTCCTCCTCGACAAGACGATGGGCATGCGCGTCACCGAGGACGACGAGGTCTCCGGCATCGACCAGGTCGAACACGCCGAGACCGCCTACGACTTCAGCGGAGCCGGTGGCGGTTCCTCCTCCCGGCCCGCCGGCTCCGTCGCCGTCGCGGCCGCCAGCAAGAAGGTGGATGCATGAAGCTCATCACCGCGATCGTCAAGCCGCACCGGCTCGACGAGATCAAGGAGGCCCTGCAGGCCTTTGGGGTCCACGGTCTGACCGTCTCCGAGGCCAGCGGGTACGGCCGCCAGCGCGGGCACACCGAGGTCTACCGCGGCGCCGAGTACACCGTGGACCTCGTCCCGAAGATCCGCATAGAGGTGGTCGTCGAGGACGACGCGGCCGAGGACGTCATGCACGTCGTCGTCGAGGCCGCCCGCACCGGCAAGATCGGTGACGGCAAGGTGTGGAGCGTCCCCGTGGACTCGGTGGTCCGGGTCCGCACCGGCGAGCGCGGCGCCGACGCGCTGTAGGCCCTGCCGGGCCCTCTCTCACGACCCACCGCTGACAGGAGCCCCCGGGTGACGAGCGTCGACAACACGACCGGCACGGCCGGCCCGGGACCCAGCGGTTACGCCGCGGCCCGGCTGCGACTCCTCCAGGAGGAGTCGCGGTCCGGGCCCGCGCGCCGTTCCGCCCTCTCCGGGCTGACCGACGACTGGCTGAACGCACTGTTCGCGACCGCCGTCCGGGAGAGCGGGGTCCGGGGCGCCACCCTGGTCGCCGTCGGCGGCTACGGGCGCGGAGAACTCTCCCCCCGCAGCGACCTCGACCTCCTCCTGCTGCACGACGGCAAGGCGGACCCCAAGGCGCTCAGCGCCCTCGCCGACCGGATCTGGTACCCCGTATGGGACCTGGGCCTCGCCCTCGACCACTCCGTGCGCACCCCCGGCGAAGCCCGCAAGACCGCCGCCGAGGACCTCAAGGTGCACCTCGGGCTGCTGGACGCGCGCCCCGTCGCCGGAGACCTCGGCCTCCTCGCCGCACTGCGCACCTCCGTCCTCGCCGACTGGCGCAACCAGGCTGTGAAGCGGCTCCCGGAACTGCACGCGCTGTGCCGCGAGCGGGCCGAGCGGAGCGGGGAACTGCGCTTCCTCCTCGAACCCGACCTCAAGGAGGCCCGCGGCGGGCTCCGCGACGTCACCGCGCTGCGGGCCGTCGCGGCCTCCTGGCTGGCCGACGCCCCGCGCGAAGGCCTCGCCGAAGCCCGGCGGCGGCTGCTGGACGCCCGCGACGCCCTCCACCTGGTGACCGGGCGCGCCACCGACCGGCTCTCCCTCCAGGAACAGGACCCGGTCGCCGCCCAGCTCGGCCTGCTCGACGCGGACGCGCTGCTGCGCGAGGTCTACGATGCGGCGCGGGTCGTCTCGTACGCCGGTGACGTCACCTGGCGCGAGGTCGGCCGCGTGCTGCGCGCCCGGGCCTCCCGGCCGCGGCTGCGCGGACTGCTCGGCACCCGGGGAACGGCCGCCGTGGAGCGGGCCCCGCTCGCCGACGGGATCGTGGAACAGGACGGCGAGGCCGTACTGGCCCTCGCCGCCCGCCCCGAACGCGACCCGGTGCTCGCCCTGCGGCTCGGCGCCGCCGCCGCGCAGGCCGGACTCCCGGTGTCCCTGCACGCCGTACGACGCCTGGCCGCGCAGGCGAAACCGCTGCCCGTGCCCTGGCCCGCCGACGCCCGCGAGCAACTGCTCACCCTGCTCGGCGCGGGGGAACCCACCGTGGCCGTCTGGGAGGCCCTCGAAGCGGAAGGCCTCATCACCCGGCTGCTGCCCGACTGGGAACGGGTCCGCTGCCGCCCCCAGCGCAACCCCGTCCACACCTGGACCGTCGACCGGCACCTCATCGAGACCGCCGTCCGGGCCTCCGCCCTCACCCGCCGGGTCGGCCGCCCCGACCTGCTCCTGATGGCCGCCCTGCTGCACGACATCGGCAAGGGCTGGCCCGGGGACCACTCGGTCGCGGGCGAGACCATCGCCCGCGACGTCGCCGTACGGGTCGGCTTCGACGCGGACGACGTCGCCGTGCTGAGCACCCTCGTACGGCACCACCTGCTGCTCATCGACACCGCCACCCGGCGCGACCTGGACGACCCGGCGACCGTGCGCACCGTCGCCGACGCCGTGGGATCCGCGGGCACCCTGGAACTCCTGCACGCCCTGACCGAGGCGGACGCCCTGGCCACCGGGCCCGCCGCCTGGAGCACCTGGCGGGGCTCGCTCGTCGCCGACCTGGTGGGCCGGGTCGGCGCCCTCCTCGCCGGGGAAGCCGCCGTCCCCGACGCGTCCGGGACCCCGCGGCCGCCGGGCGCCGAACCGGAACGGCTCGCGGTGGAGGCGCTGCGCACGGGGGAGCCCGCGCTCGCCCTCCACGCCCGCCGGGAGGAGGACGACGCGGTCGGCGTCGAGCTGATCGTCGCCGTCCCCGACCAGCCGGGGGTACTGCCCGCAGCGGCCGGGGTGCTGGCCCTGCACCGGCTCACCGTCCGGGCCGCCGACCTGCGGACACTGGAACTCCCCGACGCGCTGGGGGAGGTGCTGGTGCTGCGCTGGCGGGTCGCCGCGGAGTACGGGTCCCTGCCGCAGGGGGCGCGGCTGCGGACCGACCTGATCCGGGCCCTCGACGGCTCCCTGGACGTGCCGGCGAAGCTCGCCGACCGCGAGGCGGCCTACCCCCGGCGCCGGGGCGTCGTCCCCCCGCCGCCGCGGGTCACCGTCGTCGCGGACGTCTCCTCGCTGGCGACGGTCCTGGAGGTACGGGCCCCCGACGCGGTGGGACTGCTGCACCGGATCGGGCGCGCCCTGGACGCGGGCGGGGTCAGGGTCCGCAGCGCGCACGTGTCCACGCTGGGCGCGAACGCGGTGGACACCCTGTATGTGACGGACGTCGAGGGCAAACCCCTCCCGCCCCCCGAAGCCGCCCTCCTGGCGGCAGCCGTGGAATCCGCCCTGTCCTAGCGCCCCCTGCGCAGGGAGCGGGGCCGCGGGCAGGGGGGCGGGCCGCGCCCGCGATGCCTCCGGCGGCGCCTCAAACGCCGGCGGGGCTGGGTTTGTCCCTCTGCCCGGCGGCTCGCCGCAGGCGCGCTGTGCCTCCGGCGGGGCTGGGTTTGTCCCTCTGCCCGGTGGTTCGCCGCAGGCGTGGACCGTGCCTCCGGCGGGGCTGGAAGTGGCTGGGGTCGTGCCGCAGGCTGCCCCCGGGCGGGGCAAAATCAGCCCCGCCGGCGTTTGAGGCGCCGCCGGAGGCAACCCGGCGGAGCCGGGCGGAGGGGCGGCGCGGCACGGGCCGGGGCGGGGGGAACTCAGCCCGCCCGGCGCTTGAGGGCACGCTCCGGGTGCGGTCCCGGACCGGGTCGCGCCCCGCAGGGTCCGGCACCGGGCGCGGCCCGATACCCTGGGGGGCGACCACACGCCCCCGACCCGAGGAATCGCGACTACCGTGTTCGATACGCTTTCCGACCGCCTCAGCGCGACCTTCAAGAGCCTCCGGGGCAAAGGTCGCCTCTCCGAGCAGGACATCGACGCTGCGGCCCGGGAAATCCGTATCGCCCTCCTCGAGGCAGACGTCGCCCTCCCCGTCGTCCGGTCCTTCATCGCGAAGGTCAAGGAGCGCGCCCTCGGCGTAGAGGTCTCCAAGGCCCTCAACCCCGGCCAGCAGGTCCTCAAGATCGTCAACGAGGAGCTCGTCGGGATCCTCGGAGGCGAGACCCGCCGCCTGCGGTTCGCGAAGACCGCCCCCACCGTGATCATGCTCGCGGGTCTCCAGGGTGCCGGTAAGACGACCCTCGCCGGAAAGCTCGGCTTCTGGCTCAAGGGCCAGGGCCACGCCCCGCTGCTCGTCGCGTGCGACCTCCAGCGCCCCAACGCCGTCAACCAGCTCAGCGTGGTCGCCGAGCGCGCGGGCGTCGCGGTCTACGCGCCCCAGCCGGGCAACGGTGTCGGTGACCCGGTCCAGGTCGCCAAGGACTCCATCGAGTACGCCCGTACCAAGCAGTTCGACGTCGTGATCGTCGACACCGCGGGCCGCCTCGGCATCGACGCCGAGCTGATGACGCAGGCCGCGGACATCCGCGACGCCGTCAGCCCGGACGAGATCCTCTTCGTCGTCGACGCGATGATCGGCCAGGACGCGGTCAACACCGCCGAGGCCTTCCGCGACGGCGTCGGCTTCGACGGCGTGGTGCTCTCCAAGCTGGACGGCGACGCCCGCGGTGGCGCCGCGCTCTCCATCGCGCACGTCACCGGCAAGCAGATCATGTTCGCCTCGAACGGTGAGAAGCTCGACGAGTTCGACGCCTTCCACCCGGACCGCATGGCGGGCCGGATCCTCGACATGGGTGACATGCTCACCCTGATCGAGCAGGCCGAGAAGACCTTCAGCCAGGCCGAAGCCGAGAAGATGGCGGCCAAGCTGGCGAAGGGGCCGAAGGAGTTCACGCTCGACGACTTCCTGTCCCAGATGGAGCAGGTCCGCAAGATGGGCTCCATCTCCAAGCTGCTCGGCATGCTGCCCGGCATGGGGCAGATCAAGGACCAGATCAACAACATCGACGAGCGCGACGTCGACCGCACGGCGGCCGTCATCAAGTCGATGACCCCGGCCGAGCGCCAGGACCCGACGATCATCAACGGCTCGCGCCGCGCCCGTATCGCCAAGGGCGCCGGTGTCGAGGTCAGCGCCGTGAAGTCGCTCGTCGAGCGGTTCTTCGAGGCCCGCAAGATGATGTCCCGGATGGCCCAGGGCGGCGGCATGCCCGGGATGCCGGGCATGCCGGGCATGGGCGGCGGCCCCGGTCGCCAGAAGAAGCAGATCAAGCAGGCCAAGGGCAAGCGCAAGAGCGGCAACCCGATGAAGCGCAAGGAAGAGGAGGCCGCGGCCGCCCTCCGCAAGGAGCAGGGGCCGCAGGCCGTCGAGCCGGGCGGCGACGCGGGCAACCCGTTCGGCCTGCCCGCGGGTCCGGCCGGCCAGGACTTCGAACTCCCCGACGAGTTCAAGAAGTTCATGAAGTAGCACCTCGCGGGGTGTGCACACCTCGAAGGGCCCCGGTCGCGGCAAGCGGCCGGGGCCCTTTAATGTCGGCCGGGAGGACGGCAGAAGGAGGCCTCGTGCCCAGCCCCACCCCCGTACCGCCGCGCGACCGGGCCGACACGCCCTGGCGCTCCGAGGGCGCCCCGCCCGCCCCGCCGCCCAAGAAGAAGATGCCCGGCGGCTGGCGCGGGCTGATCCTGACGGCGCTGATCGTCTACCTGCTGACCAACCTGGTGCTGTCCTTCTTCAACGAGGGTGACGAGCCGGTCATCCCGTACACCGAGTTCAGCAAGCAGGTCACCAGCGGCAACGTCTCGAAGATCTACTCCAAGGGCGACGCCATCCAGGGCGAGCTGAAGGCCAAGCAGCCCAGGCCCGCCGGTGACGGGGACGGCGACTACACCAAGTTCACCACCCAGCGCCCGGCCTTCGCCGACGACCAGCTCTGGTCCAGCCTGACCTCCAAGGGCGTCGTCGTCACCGCCTCCCCGGTCGTCGAACACCGCAGCTTCCTGGCCAACCTGCTGATCTCGCTCGCCCCGATGCTGCTGCTCGTCGGCCTGTGGGTGCTCATCGCCCGCAGGATGAGCGGCGGCGGTCTGGGCGGCCCGGGCGGGCTCGGCCGCAAACAGCCCCCCAAGCCGGTCGAGCTGGAGGGGAGCAAGCGCACCACCTTCGAGGACGTGGCGGGCATCGACGAGGTCGAGGGCGAGCTGAGCGAGGTCGTCGACTTCCTCAAGAATCCCGAGCGCTACCACCGGATGGGCGCCCGGATGCCCGGCGGCGTCCTGCTCGCGGGCCCGCCCGGCACCGGCAAGACCCTGCTGGCCCGCGCGGTCGCGGGCGAGGCCGGAGTGCCCTTCTTCTCCGCCTCCGCCTCCGAGTTCATCGAGATGATCGTCGGCGTCGGCGCCTCCCGGGTCCGCGAACTGTTCACCGAGGCCCGCAAGGTGGCCCCCGCGATCATCTTCATCGACGAGATCGACACCATCGGCCGGGCCCGCGGCGGCGGCGCGGGCATGGGCGGCCACGACGAGCGCGAACAGACCCTGAACCAGATCCTCACCGAGATGGACGGCTTCTCCGGCTCCGAGGGCGTCGTCGTCATCGCCGCCACCAACCGCGCCGACGTGCTCGACCCGGCCCTCACCCGGCCGGGCCGCTTCGACCGCGTCGTCGTGGTCTCCCCGCCCGACCGCGGCGGCCGCGAGGCCATCCTGCGCATCCACACCCGGGACATCCCGCTGGCCCAGGAGGTGAGCCTGGCCCAGGTGGCCCGTACCACTCCCGGGATGACCGGCGCGGAACTGGCCAACCTCGCCAACGAAGCGGCCCTGCTCGCCGTCAAGCGCGAGCAGCAGGCCGTCACCCAGACGGACCTGTCCGACGCCCTGGAGAAGGTCCAGCTCGGGGCGGAGCGGCCGCTGGTCATGCCGGAGGAGGAGCGCCGCCGGACGGCGTACCACGAGAGCGGCCACGCGCTGCTCGGCATGCTCCAGCCGGGCGCCGACCCGGTCCGCAAGATCACCATCGTGCCGCGCGGGCGGGCCCTCGGGGTCACCCTCTCCACCCCGGACGCCGACCGGTACGCGTACACCGAGGAATACCTGCGCGGCCGGATCATCGGCGCGCTCGGCGGGATGGCCGCCGAACAGGTGGTCTACGAGGTCATCACCACCGGCGCCGAGAACGACCTCGAACAGGTGACGAACCTGGTGCGCGGCATGGTGGCCCGCTGGGGCATGAGCGAGCGCGTCGGCAGGCTCACCGCGATCCCCTCGGACGGCCAGAGCCCCTACGGCCTCGCCGCGGCCCCCGCCACCCTCGACGCGGTGGACCACGAGATGCGCCGGATCGTCGACGAGTGCTACGAGATCGCCTGCCGGCTGCTGCGCGAGAACCGCGACAAGCTGGACGCCCTGGCGCAGGCGCTGCTGGCGAACGAGACCCTGGACGAGGCGGCGGCGTACGAAGCGGCGGGCATCACCCGGCTGGCGAAGTGACGCCCTGACGCAGTGACGCCCTGACGAAGGGGCGGGGGCTCCGCGCCCCCGCCCCGCTCCGCCACGCCTAGGCCGTACGGGCGATCACGTACCGGAAGATGTTCGGCAGCCACACGGCCCCGTCGGGTCGCTCGAACGGGTGCAGCGCCTCCACGAGTTCCTTCTCCGCCTGCACCGGGTCGGAGCGGTCGTAGAGCCCGGTCGACAGCAGGCCGCGCGCCGCGCTCTCCATGTCCGCGTACCCGAAGGGGCAGAACACCCGCCCCGAGCCGTCCGGCCGCAGCCCGGCCCGCTCCACCAGCGCGTCCAGGTCCACCGGCGCGGGCCCGCCGCCCGGCACCGCGGGGACCGTGCAGCGCTCCGGTGGCCCCCAGTCGGCCAGGACCACCGCCGCGCCGCGGCGCAGCGTGGCCAGGGCCGCGGGCAGCGCCCGAGGGTCCGGCCCGACGGAGGTCAGCACGTCGTACGGGCGCCGGCCCGGCCCAGGTCCGGGCGGCGCGGCCAGTACTTCCAGCACCCGCTCCCCGGCCAGGGCCCGCAGCGCGGGCCGCCCCTCGACCCCGGTCACCCGGGCTCCCCGGCCGGCGGCCAGCAGCAGGCCGAGTCCGGCTCCGCAGTCCAGGCCGAGCAGCCGGTCACCCGGCCCGACCTCCAGCCGGTCGTAGACCGCTTCGTAGAGCGGTACGAGCATCCGTTCCTGGATCTCCGCCCAGTCCCGGGCAACGAGCGTCGCCGTCGGCGTCGGTGTCATCGAAAGAGCGCTCCTGATTCCGTGTCGCCCCCTTGGCCCCCGTTGCCAGGGAACTCCCCATTCGCCCCCGCGTCCAGAGGAGCGCCGGACCCGATTCACGTTCGGCGCGCCGGGCGCCGTACCATTCGCGCCATGGCAAAGGCACCCGTTCTCACCCCCCAGGCGGAGGATTTCCCCCGCTGGTACCAGGATCTGATCAACAAGGCCGAGCTGGCCGACAACGGTCCGGTGCGCGGCACCATGGTCATCCGGCCGTACGGCTACGGCCTGTGGGAGCGGATGCAGCAGGAGATGGACGCGCGCATCAAGGACGCGGGCGCCCAGAACGCGTACTTCCCGCTGTTCATCCCGCAGTCCTACCTGACGAAGGAAGCCGAGCACGTCGAGGGCTTCGCCCCCGAGCTGGCGGTCGTCACGCACGGCGGCGGCAAGGAGCTGGACGAGCCCATCGTCGTCCGGCCCACCTCCGAGACGATCATCAACGACTACTTCTCCAAGTGGGTCCAGAGCTACCGCGACCTGCCCCTGCTGATCAACCAGTGGGCGAACGTGGTCCGCTGGGAAATGCGTCCGCGCATCTTCCTCCGTACGAGCGAGTTCCTCTGGCAGGAGGGCCACACGGCCCACGCCACCTACGAGGACGCCCGCGAGTACGCCGCCCGGATCCACCGCGACGTCTACGGCGACTTCATGACGAACGTGCTCGGCATCGACGTCGTGCTCGGCCGCAAGACCGCCAAGGAGCGCTTCGCGGGCGCCATCAACACCCTCACCCTCGAGGGCATGATGGGCGACGGCAAGGCGCTGCAGCTGGGCACCAGCCACGAACTGGGCACCAACTTCGCCAAGGCGTTCAACACCCAGTACCTCTCCAAGGAGGGGAAGCAGGAGCTCGTCTGGCAGACTTCGTGGGGCGTCTCCACCCGCATGGTCGGCGGCCTGATCATGTCGCACGGCGACGACAACGGCCTGCGGGTGCCGCCGCGGCTGGCCGCCGTCCAGGTCGTCGTCATGGCGATCAAGGGCGACGAGGCCGTCGCGAAGGTGCGCGAGCTGGGCGACCAGCTCAAGGCCGCGGGCATCCGCGTGCAGGTCGACGACCGCATCGACACCCCCTTCGGCCGCCGCGCCGTGGACTGGGAGCTCAAGGGCGTACCGGTCCGCATCGAGATCGGCCCCCGCGACCTGGAGGCCGGCACCGCGATGCTGGCCCGCCGGATCCCGGGCGGCAAGGAGCCGGTGCAGATCACGGCCCTCGCCGACCTCCTCCCGAAGGTGCTGGAGGAGGACCAGGCGCAGCTGCTGCGCGAGTCCCGCGAGCGCCGCGAGTCCCGCACCTCCGACGTCGCGACCATCGGGGAGGCCGCCGAGGCCGCCATCGCCGGTGGCTGGGCGCGCATCCCGTGGGCCGACCTGGGTCCCGAGGGCGAGGCGAAGCTCGCCGAGCAGGCCGTCTCCGTACGCTGCCTCATCGCCGAGGACGGATCGGTCCCGCAGGCGGACGACGCCCCGGGAACCCTCGCCATCGTGGCGCGTTCCTACTGATGTGACCTGAAGTGGCTGTGGGGGTGCCCCCGGAAGGTGACTGACCACCTCCGGGGGCACCCCCATACGTACCGACTCCTCCGGAGATCTGCGCACCCGGCCTCATCAGGACGCATGAGACTGAACTGACTGGTACGTGCAAAAAATTTGGAATGGCCCGGAATCGGAACACCGGGGCACCCCGGCTCGTTGTCACGACGTGAGCACGACACCACCTGTTCTCGCCGCAGAGCTGGCGCAGGCGTGGGCCGATATTCAGCGGTACCACCCCGAGCTGCCTGACCTTGCCGCGCCCGAGTCCCTGATCGGAGAGTCCTCGTCCGCCTGCGGCGCGGAACTCTCCTTCGAGCGACTGCTGCACGAGGCAGTCCACGGCATCGCCGCAGCCCGCGGTGTCCGTGACACCTCGCGCGCCGGCCGCTACCACAACCGCAGATTCCTCGCGATCGCCGAGGAGATGGGCCTGGACCACTCCGAAGAGCCGCATGCCAGCAGCGGCTTCTCGCTGGTCGCCCTCAACCCCGAGGCGAAGAAGCGGTACCGGCCGACCATGGAGCGCCTCCAGCGCGCCCTGAAGGCCCACACCGCCGCCACCTCCGCCGACACCAAGCGCAGCTTCCGCGGACCGGCCGCCCGGCACGGCTCCTCCGGCGGCGGGGTGCGCGTCAAGGCGGTCTGCGACTGCGGGCGCAACGTCCGGGTCGTGCCGTCGGTGCTCGCCCAGGCCCCGATCGTGTGCGGCGGCTGCGGCAAGCCCTTCCGCATCCCCGAGGTGGCCGTGTCCGCCGCCGCTTCCTGAGCGCGGTCCGGCGGCGGGCCGGGGGGTCCGGGGTGCGGTCCGGGTGCGGGCCGCCCCGGGTGGAAGCGCCGCGGGCATGTGGCACAATGGCTAGCTGTACTCGACAGTCGAACAGGACCCCTCTCTCCTACGGCTGACGCGTCCATCGGGCACCCGAGTACCGCAACCCCACGTGGCATCTCATGTGCCCAACCACGTCAAGTTCAGGAGACACCACTCCAGTGGCAGTCAAGATCAAGCTCAAGCGCCTCGGCAAGATTCGCCAGCCGCACTACCGCATCGTCGTCGCCGACTCGCGCACCCGCCGCGATGGCCGTGCGATCGAGGAAATCGGTCTGTACCACCCCACGTACAACCCCTCGCGCATCGAGGTCGACGCCGAGCGTGCGCAGTACTGGCTCTCCGTCGGCGCCCAGCCGACCGAGGCCGTGCTCGCGATCCTGAAGCTCACCGGTGACTGGCAGGCGCACAAGGGCCTCCCGGCCCCCGCGCCGCTGCTGCAGCCGGAGACCAAGGAAAGCAAGCGTCGCACCTTCGACGAGTTCGCCAAGGCCCTTGAGGGCATCGGCGAGACCAAGGGCGAGGCCATCACGCAGAAGGCCAAGAAGGCCGACAAGAAGGCGGACGAGGCTGAGGCCGCCGCCGAGTCGACCGAGGCCTGATCATGCTCGAGGAGGCTCTTGAGCACCTCGTGAAGGGCATTGTGGACAACCCCGACGAAGTGCAGGTCGCCTCGCGCACCCTGCGTCGCGGGCAGGTGCTGGAAGTCCGGGTCCACCCGGATGACCTCGGTAAGGTGATCGGCCGTAACGGTCGCACCGCACGTGCCCTGCGTACCGTCGTGGGCGCCATTGGCGGCCGCGGGATCCGTGTCGACCTCGTCGACGTGGACCAGGTCCGCTAAAGAATTTCGCATGACCGGCACGGGCCGGGGAGGGCATCTGTGCCCTTCCCGGCCCGTCGTCGTCTGAACAGGAGAAACAAGCGTGCAGCTCGTAGTCGCGCGGATCGGCCGCGCCCATGGGATCAAGGGTGAGGTCACCGTCGAGGTCCGCACCGACGAGCCGGAACTGCGGCTCGGCCCCGGTGCAGTCCTCCAGACCGAACCGCTGTCGGCGGGTCCGCTGACCATCGAGGCCGGCCGGGTGCACAGCGGCCGGCTGCTGCTCCGCTTCGCGGGGGTCAAGGACCGCACCGGCGCCGAGGCGCTGCGCAACATCCTGCTGATCGCCGACGTGGACCCCGAAGAGCTCCCGGAGGACCCGGAGGAGTTCTACGACCACCAGCTGATCGACCTGGACGTGGTCCTCGCCGACGGCACCGAGGTCGGCCGGATCACCGAGATCTCCCACCTGCCCTCGCAGGACCTGTTCATCGTCGAGCGGCCGGACGGCTCCGAGGTGATGATCCCCTTCGTCGAGGAGATCGTCCTGGAGATCGACCTGGAGGAGCAGCGCGCGGTCATCGACCCGCCGCCGGGGCTGATCGACGACCGGGCGGTGATCGCCTCCGAGCGCGACGCCGACGAGGCCGAGGGCGAGCCCGAGGGCACCGACGCCGACGTTGACGCCGACGCCGACGACGCCGCCAAGGGCGACGCCTGATGCGGCTGGACGTCGTCACGATCTTCCCGGAGTACCTCGACCCCCTCGACGTCTCCCTCGTCGGCAAGGCCCGGGCCCGTGGCCAGCTCGATGTACACGTCCACGACCTGCGGGAATGGACGTACGACCGGCACAACACGGTCGATGACACCCCGTACGGCGGCGGCCCCGGGATGGTCATGAAGACCGACCCGTGGGGCGAGGCCCTGGACAGCGCCCTGGCCGACGGCTACGAATCCGGTGCCCGCGGCCCGGTCATGGTCGTCCCCACCCCGAGCGGGCGCCCGTTCACCCAGGAACTCGCCGTCGAGCTGGCCGAGCGGCCCTGGCTGATCTTCACGCCCGCCCGGTACGAGGGCATCGACCGCCGGGTGATGGACGAGTACGCGACGCGCATGCCGGTCTACGAGGTCTCCATCGGGGACTACGTGCTGGCGGGCGGCGAGGCGGCCGTCCTGGTGATCACCGAGGCCGTGGCCCGGCTGCTCCCCGGGGTCCTCGGCAACGCCGAATCGCACCGCGACGACTCCTTCGCTCCCGGCGACATGGCGAACCTGCTGGAGGGGCCCGTCTACACGAAGCCCCCGGAGTGGCGCGGGCGCGGCATCCCGGAGGTCCTGCTCAGCGGGCACCACGGGAAGATCGCCCGCTGGCGCCGGGACGAGGCCTTCCGTCGCACGGCGCTCAACAGGCCCGACCTGATCGAGCGTTGCGAGGCGTCCGGGTTCGACAAGAAGGACCGCGAGATCCTCTCCGTCCTGGGCTGGTCGCCGACGGCCGACGGCCGATTTTGGCGCAGGCCCCCGGCCGTGGAAGAATAGGCGGCTGCTGTACGCCCACGCGCGCCCCTGCCACAGGGGGACCGTCGCCCGTCGGTCGGGACAGCTCCCGAATTCTCTCCGGAAACCCGCCCGGCGGCCTGTGGCGTCGTGCGAAGAAAGCAGACGAAGAACATGTCTCACGTGCTCGATGCCGTCACCGCCGGCACCCTGCGTACGGACCTCCCGGCCTTCCGCCCGGGTGACACCGTCAACGTCCACGTCCGCGTGATCGAGGGCAGCCGCTCCCGTATCCAGCAGTTCAAGGGCGTAGTCATCCGTCGCCAGGGTTCTGGCGTCAGCGAGACCTTCACGGTCCGCAAGGTCTCCTTCAGCGTCGGCGTGGAGCGTACCTTCCCGGTGCACTCCCCGATCTTCGAGAAGATCGAGCTCGTCACCCGCGGTGACGTGCGTCGCGCCAAGCTGTACTTCCTCCGTGAGCTCCGCGGCAAGGCCGCGAAGATCAAGGAGAAGCGCGACCGCTGAGGTCCCCTCCGGTGTCCGGAGGCGGCCGGATAGGCTCGCCCCCGATATGGACACCGAGGCATCTCACACGCGACGCGGCCACTCTTCCCCCGACGAGGGGGAGGGGCGGCCGCGTTTCGCGTTTTCCGGGACCCGGCTGCGGCGTCCCGGCTGGTTCACCTGGCGCCGCGCCGGTCTGCTCGGGGTCGTCTGCACGGTCTTCCTGCTGCTGCTCAGCAATTTCGTCGTGCAGCCCTTCCTGATCCCGAGCCGCTCGATGGAGCCGACGCTGGCGATCGGCGACCGGGTGCTGGTGAACAAGCTGGCCTACGGGTCCGGGGACCTGCCCAAGCGCGGTGACCTGGTCGTCTTCGACGGCACGGGGTCCTTCGTGCCCGAGCGCGCCGGCGACGGCAATCCGGTCGGCGAGGCCCTGCACGGCGCCGCCTCCGCCCTCGGGCTCGCCGAACCGTCCGACACGGACTTCGTGAAGCGGGTCATCGGCGTCGGCGGCGACGACGTGACGTGCTGTGACGCGGGCGGGAAGCTCCTGGTCAACGGCGCGCCGGTCGAGGAGCCCTACCTGTATCCCGGGGACACGGCGTCGAAGGTGCCCTTCCGGATCGTCGTGCCGCTTGGCACCCTGTGGGTCATGGGCGATCACCGCTCCCAGTCCCGGGACTCCCGGGACCACCTCGGGGAGCCGGGCGGCGGGATGGTGCCGGTGGACAAGGTGATCGGGCGGGCCGACTGGATCGGCTGGCCCGTTTCCCGCATGCGGTCCCTGGGGGCCGCGCGCCCCGTGGGAGGTTCCGGTGGCGGACATGGGTAGCCGGGGACGGGAGCGCGGCGAGGAGCCGGAGCCCGTCCGGCCCGCCTCGGTGGCACGGGAGCAGGAGCAGGCCCGTACCGTCCCCGGGGCGGAAGCGCACGCGCCGGATCCGGAGCTGGCCGTGCTCGGCGGCCGGGCCGAGCGGCGCAGGCTGGCCCGCAAGGTCAGACGGCGCAGGCGCACCCGGCGGGCCGGTGAGCTGCCGCTGCTGGTCGCGGTGGCGCTGTGCATCGCCCTGGTCCTCAAGACCTTCCTCGTCCAGGCCTTCTACATCCCGTCGGGCTCGATGGAGCAGACGATCCGGATCGGCGACCGCGTCCTGGTGGACAAGCTGACGCCCTGGTTCGGCTCCAAGGTCGAGCGCGGTGACGTGGTGGTCTTCAAGGACCCCGGCGGCTGGCTGAAGGGCGAGTCCGCCCGGCCCGCCCCCGACCCGGTGGTCGTCAAGCAGATCAAGCAGGGCCTGACCTTCATCGGCCTGCTGCCCTCGGCGAACGAACAGGACCTGATCAAGCGGGTCGTCGGGGTGGGCGGGGACACCGTCAAGTGCTGCGACGCCCGGGGCCGGGTCACCGTCAACGGAGCGCCGCTCGATGAGCCGTACGTGTCTCCCGGAAACGCTCCTTCCGAGATCATGTTCGAGGTGAAGGTGCCCGCGGGCAGGCTCTTCGTCCTCGGTGATCACCGGGCCAATTCGGCCGACTCCCGCTACCACCTCGACGAGGCCTTTCACGGCACGATCGCCGAGAGCGGCGTGGTGGGGCGGGCCATCGTGATCGCCTGGCCGTACGGGCACTGGCGGGAGTTCGACCAGCCCGCCACCTTCTTGTCCGTACCGGACCAGGAGCGCCGGGGACGCCGTGGACGGCGCGGGCGGCGTGGGCGTCGCGGGGCCGTCGCGTTCGCATAGTGTGTCCTAGGTCTCCCGCGCCTTACTTGGGGAACTCCCGCTCGTTAAGGGAGGGGAGGGCCCCGCCGGTTCGGCGCGGGCGGCACATCGGAGTGAGGAGTGGATGTGGGGGACGTGGCGGTAGGCGCACGATCCGGACGCGATGAGCCCGAGGAGCGTCCCGAGGAGCGGCCGGAGGCAGCCGTCGAGAGCGAGACCCACGACGAAGACGGGAATCCGCGCGCGCACCGCTCCTTCTGGAAGGAGCTGCCGCTCCTCATCGGTATCGCACTGGTGCTGGCCCTGCTGATCAAGACCTTCCTGGTCCAGGCCTTCTCGATCCCGTCCGAGTCCATGCAGAACACCCTGCAGAAGGGTGACCGGGTCCTCGTCGACAAGCTGACCCCGTGGTTCGGTTCCGAGCCCGAGCGCGGCGAGGTCGTGGTCTTCCACGACCCGGCGGACTGGCTCGCGGGCGAGCCCACTCCGGACCCGAACATCGCGCAGAAGGTGCTCAGCTTCATCGGTCTGATGCCCTCGGCCGAGGAGAAGGACCTGATCAAGCGGACCATCGCGGTCGGCGGGGACACCGTGGAGTGCAAGAAGGGCGGCCCGGTCGTCGTCAACGGCAAGCAGCTCGACGAGCCGTACATCTTCCCGGGCAACACCGCCTGCGACGACAAGCCCTTCGGCCCGCTGACCGTGCCCAAGGGCAAGATCTGGGTGATGGGCGACCACCGCCAGAACTCGCAGGACTCGCGCTGGCACCAGGAGGACTCGACGGGCGGCTTCGTGCCGGTCGACAAGGTCGTCGGGCGCGCCGTGGTGGTCGCCTGGCCGGTCACCCGCTGGGCCACGCTGCCGGTCCCGGACACCTTCGACCAGCAGGGCATCAACAAGCGGCCCGCAGCGACGGCGCTCGGCGCGGCCGCTCCGGCCGGGCTGGGCCTCGCGACGGCGCTGCCGATCGTGCTGTGGCGCAGGCGGAAGCTGACCAAGACGCCTACCGCCGGGTAGGGTGCCGCCCAGGTCGACGATCTCCGAGGTGCTGGGGGCGCTGGTATGGGCAGGTCACAAGGTTCTGTACAAGGTTCTATAGGCGGCAGGGATGGCCGCGGCGGCCTCGGCAATGTGTTGTCGGGGATCGCCGTGGCCATCGGCTTTGCCCTGTTCCTCGGCGGTTTCGTGTGGGGCGCGCTGGTCTACCAGCCGTACACCGTGCCGACCGAGTCGATGGTTCCGACGGTGCAGGCCGGGGACCGGGTGCTGGCGCAGCGGATCGACGGCTCCGAGGTACGCCACGGGGACGTGGTGATCTTCACTGATTCCGTGTGGAGCGATTCGCCGATGGTCAAGCGGGTCGTCGGGGTCGGCGGCGACACGGTGCGCTGCTGTGACGCGGCGGGCCGGCTGACCCTGAACGGCAAGCCGCTGGTCGAGCCGTACATCGCCGACCCGAAGTCGACCCAGGAGAGCACGGGCTCGGGCAAGGCCTCGGACGTCACCTTCGAGGTCACGGTCCCGCAGGGCAAGCTCTTCCTGCTCGGCGACCGGCGCTCGGTCTCCCTGGACTCCCGGGCCCACCTGCAGGAGGCCGGTCAGGGCATGGTCCCGCTGACCTCGGTGAGCGCGCGGGTGGACGCCCGGGCGTGGCCGGACCCCTCGATGCTGGCGCGGCCGGACAGCACGTACGCCGCGCTGCCGGGCGGAACCTCGCGCCCGGGCCCGCTGCGGCTCCAGCTGGCCGCGGTGGTGGCCGGGGCGGCGCTGGTGGTCCTCGGGGCTGCCTACGGGCCGCTGGCGCGCGTCCTCGGGCGCTCGGGGCGGCGGCGGGAGCGCACCGGTGTCCGGGTCTGAGGTCCGCAAGGTCTCCCGGGTGATCCTGCTGGACCCGGCGGACCGGATCCTGCTGCTGCACGGGTTCGAGCCGGAGGATCCGGGGGAGAGCTGGTGGTTCACCCCGGGCGGCGGGCTGGAGGGCGCCGAGACCCGTGAGCAGGCCGCGCTGCGGGAACTCGCGGAGGAGACGGGGATCACAGAGGTGGAGCTGGGGCCGGTGCTCTGGCAGCGCCACTGCGCGTTCCCCTTCGACGGGCGCCGCTGGGAACAGGACGAGTGGTACTTCCTGGCCCGGACCGACCGCACCGAGGTGGCCACCGACGGCTTCACCGAGCTGGAGCGGCGCAGCGTCACCGGAGCCAGGTGGTGGACCTCCGAGGAACTTCTCGTGGCCCGTGAGACGGTGTACCCGACCAGACTCGGCGAGCTGCTGCGCACGCTGCTCGCGGAGGGTCCGCCGGGTGCGCCGGTGATCCTGGCCCCGGAAATCGTTTAGGGGCGCACGGGCCTGGCGCACAATAGGGGGACGCACGGCTGAAGGGGAACATGCCATGAGCGCCGAGGACCTCGAGAAGTACGAGACCGAGATGGAGCTGAAGCTCTATCGGGAGTACCGCGACGTCGTCGGGCTGTTCAAGTACGTGATCGAGACCGAACGTCGTTTCTATTTGACCAACGACTATGAGATGCAGGTGCATTCGGTCCAGGGCGAGGTCTTCTTCGAGGTCTCGATGGCGGATGCCTGGGTCTGGGACATGTACCGGCCGGCCCGGTTCGTCAAGCAGGTACGGGTGTTGACGTTCAAGGACGTGAACATCGAGGAGCTCAACAAGAGCGACTTGGAGCTGCCGGGCAGCTGATTCACCCGATGGGGTGAGTGGGTTGTCCACAACGCCCGGGTTGTCCACCAAGATCCACACGATGGGCGGGGCCGCGGGATCGTCGGTGCCGGAGGTGGTGCCGGATGGACGCGAAGGGCGTGGCACAGGTACGGAAATCGGCGGGGCGGAAATCGGCGGGGCGGGCGTCGGAGGGGCGGGCCGCGGCCCGGCGGGCGCTCGGGCGGTACGGCGAGGAGCTGGCCGCCCGGCGGCTGACCGGGGCCGGGATGACCGTCATCGCCCGGAACTGGCGCTGCCGGGGCGGTGAGATCGACATCATCGCCCGCGACGGGGACGCCCTCGTCGTCTGCGAGGTCAAGACCCGGCGGGCCGGACGCCCCGGCCGGCCGATGTTCGAACATCCGATGGCCGCGGTCCGGCCCGGCAAGACCGACCGGCTGAGGCTGCTCGCCGGGCGCTGGCTCGCCGATCACGGCGGACCACCGCCGGGCGGGGTCCGCATCGACCTGGTCGGCGTGGTGCTGCCCCGGCGCGGGGCGCCCCTGGTGGAACACGTCAGGGGGGCGGCCTGATGGGATTCGCGCGGACCTGCTCGGTGGCGCTGGTCGGCGTCGAGGGCGTGGTGGTCGAGGTCCAGGCCGACCTCGAACCGGGGGTGGCCGCCTTCACCCTGGTCGGGCTCCCCGACAAGACGCTCGTGGAGAGCCGGGACCGGGTGCGGGCCGCCGTGGTCAACTCCGGCGCCGAATGGCCCCAGAAGAAGCTCACGGTCGGGCTGAGCCCGGCCTCCGTCCCCAAATCCGGCTCCGGGTTCGACCTCGCCGTGGCCGCCGCCGTCCTGGGCGCGGCGGAGCGGGTGGACCCGGCGGTCATCGCGGATCTGCTGCTCATCGGTGAACTCGGGCTCGACGGGCGGGTGCGGCCGGTGCGGGGGATCCTGCCCGCGGTGCTCGCCGCCGCCGAGGCGGGGTACCGGCAGGTGGTGGTGCCGCAGCAGTGCGCGGCCGAGGCCGCGCTGGTGCCCGAGGTGTCGGTGCTGGGGGTGCGGAGCCTGCGCCAGCTGATCGCCGTGCTGACCGACGGGGAGGTCCCGGACGAGGGGCCCCCGGATGCCTTCGGGCGGCCCGATCCGATGACGGCCGGACTGGTGCTCCCGGGGGCCGGCCTCGGAACGGGGCTGGCGGGCGGGGGGTACGGAGCCTGCGCGCCGCCCGACCTCGCGGACGTGGCGGGGCAGCACGGAGCCCGGCGGGCGCTGGAGGTGGCCGCCGCGGGCGGGCACCACCTGTTCCTGACCGGTCCGCCGGGCGCGGGCAAGACCATGCTGGCCGAGCGGCTGCCCGGGATCATGCCGCCGCTCACCCGGCAGGACTCGCTGGAGGTCACCGCCGTCCATTCGGTCGCGGGCATCCTGCCGCCCGGTGAGCCCCTGGTGACCGTGGCGCCGTACTGCGCCCCGCACCACTCCGCGACCATGCAGTCCCTGGTGGGCGGGGGCAACGGGATGCCCCGGCCCGGGGCCGTGTCGCTGGCCCACCGCGGGGTGCTGTTCCTGGACGAGGCTCCCGAATTCAGCGGGCGGGTGCTGGACGCGCTGCGCCAGCCGCTGGAATCCGGTCAGGTGGTGATCGCGCGGGCCGCCGGGGTGATGCGGCTGCCGGCCCGGTTCCTGATGGTGCTCGCCGCCAACCCCTGCCCCTGCGGGCGCCAGACCCTGCACGGTGCGGGCTGCGAGTGCTCGCCCTCGGCCGTCCGGCGCTACCAGGGGAGACTGTCCGGGCCGCTGCTGGACCGGGTGGACCTGCGGGTCGGGGTGGAGCCCGTCAGCCGGTCCGATCTCGTGGGCCGCAGTGGCGGCCGGGGCGAGAGCAGCGAGGCCGTGGCTCTGCGGGTGGCCGGGGCCAGGGCCCGGGCGGCGGAGCGGCTCGCCGACACCCCCTGGCGGATCAACGCCGAGGTGCCGGGCCACGAGCTGCGCACCCGCTGGCTGCCCGCGCCGGGCGCCCTGGCCCAGGCCGAGCGGGACCTGGAGCGGGGCCTGCTCACCGCGCGCGGCCTGGACCGGGTGCTGCGGGTCGCCTGGACGGTGGCCGACCTGGCCGGCAAGGGCCGCCCCGATCCCCATGACGTGGCGGTCGCCCTGGAACTGCGCACCGGCATCGCCCGCGGCGTCCCGCTCCCGCAGGAGTGCCGGTCATGACCGGGGCCGGGGCCGCCCCGCAGGAGGAGGAGCGGGCCCGGGCCGCGCTCACCAGGGTGCTGGAGCCCGGGGACGAGCGGGCCGGACGCCTGCTGAGGGAGCGCGGCGCGGTCGCCCTGATACGGGAACTGACCGCCGCGCCCGGCCGGGGAGACGGGGGCCCGGCCGGGCTGGGCGCGCGGCGGCTCGACGGGTACCGCAGGCGGGCGGCGGCCGCCGACCCCGACCGGGACCTGGCCGCCGCGGCGGAGGTCGGCGGCCGCTTCCTGTGCCCGGGCTCGCCGCACTGGCCGACACAGCTCGACGACCTGGGGGACGCGCGGCCCGTCGGACTGTGGCTGCGCGGCCTGCCCGACCTGCGCAGCTGGGCCCTGCGCTCGGTCGCGGTGGTCGGCGCCCGCGCCTGCACCCCGTACGGCGCCCACATGGCGCAGACCCTGGCCGCAGGGCTCGCCGAGCGTGGCTGGGTGGTGGTGTCCGGCGCGGCGTACGGGATCGACGGAGCGGCCCATCGCGGGGCGCTCGCCGCGGGCGGGGCCACGGCGGCGGTGCTGGCCTGCGGTGTGGACGTCGCCTACCCCCGGGGACACGCCGGGCTGCTCGGCCGGATCGCCGAACAGGGACTGGTGATCGGTGAACTCCCGCCGGGCAGCCATCCCACGCCCAGCCGCTTCGTCCTGCGCAACCGCGTGATCGCCGCGTTGACCCGGGGGACCGTGGTCGTCGAGGCGGCCCATCGCAGCGGTTCGCTGGTCACCGCCCGGCGGGCGCAGGGGCTCGGCCGCTTCACCATGGGCGTCCCCGGACCCGCCACCAGCGGGCTGTCGGCCGGGGTGCACGAACTGCTGCGCGGGGAAGGGGTGCTGGTCACGGACGCCGCGGAGGTGGTCGAGCTGGTCGGCGCCATGGGGGAGCTGGCTCCCGAGCGGCGCGGGCCGGTGCTCGCCCGGGACCTGCTGCACCCGGACACCGCCCGGGTGCTGGAAGCGCTGCCCGCCGGACGGCCCGTCCGGGCGGCGGACCTCGCCCGCGCCGCGGGCACGGGCACCGATGAAGTCATCGGCAGACTGTACGAACTTCACTCTCTGGGGTTCGTCGAACGGCAGGGCGACGAATGGCAGTTGAGCAGGCAATCACATGGCGGAGCCACTCAAACCGGTGGCACCCGGCGAGGCGGTCATTGACCTGGGGCGTTCCGGTGAAAGAGTGAAGCCGATGAGAGACGCGGTCTTCCCGGTGGCAGTCGCCGGGACCGTGCGCGAGGCGCCGGTCCCGGGCCTCCCGTGCGAGGCGGGAGGCCCCGGCGCCCCCGTGCGATCCCGTACTCTTCGCGCACCGCGACACTTTCGTCACGCTACGCTCCCAAGGAATCCGGCTCCGGCAAAGGCGAAGCATGCCCCAGCACACCTCAGGGTCTGACCGCGCTGCGGTGCCCCCCGCTGCCCGTGGCAGCGTGCGGACCACCGCGCCCTCGCCCCTGGACGCGTTGTGGCGCTCGTACAAGGAATCGGGGGACGAGCGTCTGCGGGAACAGCTGATCCTGCACTACTCACCCCTCGTCAAGTACGTGGCCGGGCGGGTCAGCGTCGGCCTGCCGCCCAATGTCGAGCAGGCCGATTTCGTCTCCTCCGGGGTCTTCGGACTGATCGACGCCATCGAGAAGTTCGACATCGAGCGCTCCATCAAGTTCGAGACATATGCGATCACCCGGATCCGGGGCGCGATGATCGACGAACTGCGCGCCCTGGACTGGATCCCGCGCTCGGTCCGGCAGAAGGCGCGGGCCGTCGAGCGGGCGTACGCGACGCTCGAAGCCCAGCTGCGCCGCACGCCGACCGAGATCGAGGTCGCCGACGAGATGGGGGTCGCGCTGGAGGAACTCCACGCGGTCTTCAGCCAGTTGTCGCTGGCCAATGTGGTCGCCCTGGAGGAACTGCTGCATGTCGGCGGCGAGGGCGACCGGCTCTCGCTGATGGACACGCTGGAGGACACCGCCGCCGACAACCCGGTGGCCGTCGCCGAGGACCGCGAGCTGCGCAGGCTGCTCGCGCGGGCCATCAACACGCTGCCCGACCGGGAGAAGACGGTGGTGACCCTCTACTACTACGAGGGGCTCACCCTGGCCGAGATCGGTCATGTCCTCGGGGTCACCGAGAGCCGGGTCAGCCAGATCCACACCAAGTCGGTCCTGCAGCTGCGGGCCAAGCTGGCGGATGTGGGGCGCTGAGCCCCCGGCACCTCCGTAGAGTGGTCGCGTGCCCAGGATTCGAGCGGCCTCCGTGGCCGAGCACCGGACGATGCAGCGAGGCGCCCTGCTGGACGCCGCGCGCTCCCTGCTGTCCGAAGGCGGGACGGAAGCGCTGAGCTTCCCCGCCCTCGCCGAGCGGACCGGCCTCGCCCGGTCCTCCGTCTACGAGTACTTCCGCTCCCGCGCGGCGGTGGTCGAAGAACTGTGCGCGGTGGACTTCCCCGTCTGGGCCGCCGAGATCGAGGCCGCGATGGAGCGGGCCGCGACACCGGAAGCGAAGATCGAGGCGTACGTCCGCAGCCAGCTCGGGCTGGTGGGCGACCAGCGGCACCGGGCCGTGGTGGCGATCTCGGCCAGCGAGCTGGACGCCGGGGCGCGGGAGAAGATCCGCGCCGCGCACGGAGGGCTGATCGCGATGATCGTCGAAGCGCTGGCCGCCCTCGGCCAGGAGCAGCCGCGGCTGGCCGCGATGCTGCTGCAGGGTGTCGTGGACGCCGCGGTGCGCCGGATCGAGCTGGGCGCGGGCGAGGACCCGGCCGAGGTGACCGAGACCGCCGTCTCCATGGCCCTGCGGGGCGTCCGGGGCTGAGAGCCCCGCCGCTCAGGGAGTCCCGGGGAGTCCCAGGAAGTCTCAGGGAGCCCGCGGCAGCAGCCTCGGAGCCGGGCGCGGGAGCAGGGTCAGCGGGTTGAGATAGGTCTCGCCCGCCAGCAGGCCCCAGTGCAGGCACGGGCTCGCGCAGTGACCGCCGGGTTCGAGGACCGCGACCCGGAGGCCCGCGCTCACCTGGTCGCCCTCCGCGACGAGGGCGCGTACCGGCTCGTACGTCGTGCGCAGACCGCCCGGCAGGGTGAGGGAGAGCACCCCGCGCCCCGCCACCCGTCCGGCGTAGAACACCCGGCCCGGACCCACCGCCCGGATCTCCGCGCCCACCGGCGCGGCCAGGTCCACACCCCGGTGGCCCGCCGCATACGGCGTGGGCGGCGGATCCCACCACCGCGCCACCCGCAGCGGGGCGGGCAGCGGCCGCCCGCCGCCCCCGGCGGACACCGGCCCCGGTGTGGAAGAGGGAGCGGGAGAGGGCGCGGAGACGGGCGCGGGCACCGGGGCGAGCGCCGGCGCCGGGGTCATCAGCAGGGTCACGATCAGCAAGGTCAGGGTCTTCATGACCCCACGGTCCCGCGCGGGACGCACACCCCGCCGCGGCCTGTGGACGGCCGGTCCCTTGTGGAAATCGGCGTCACCCGGCATACCGCCGGGTCCCGTACACTTCTTGTGGCGATCCGGGTCACCGGGTCGACTTCGCACGCCCCAGCACCGGCCGCTCAGGCCGCGTGGCAGCGTCTCTCGGTCCCCTCGGCGGGGGCAGGGCGCGGTGGGGCGTCAGGAACCAAACCGAGAAAACAAGGAGATGGCCATGGCCGTCGTCACGATGCGGGAGCTGCTGGAAAGCGGCGTCCACTTCGGTCACCAGACCCGTCGTTGGAACCCGAAGATGAAGCGCTTCATCTTCACGGAGCGCAACGGCATCTACATCATCGACCTGCTCCAGTCGCTGTCGTACATCGACCGCGCCTACGAGTTCGTCAAGGAGACCGTTGCCCACGGCGGCTCCATCATGTTCGTCGGTACCAAGAAGCAGGCCCAGGAGGCCATCGCCGAGCAGGCGACGCGCGTTGGTATGCCGTACGTCAACCAGCGGTGGCTGGGTGGCATGCTCACCAACTTCTCCACCGTCTACAAGCGCCTTCAGCGTCTGAAGGAGCTTGAGCAGATCGACTTCGAGGACGTCGCGGCCTCGGGTCTCACCAAGAAGGAGCTCCTCGTGCTCTCGCGCGAGAAGGCCAAGCTGGAGAAGACCCTCGGCGGTATCCGTGAGATGTCGAAGGTTCCCAGCGCCGTCTGGATCGTCGACACCAAGAAGGAGCACATCGCCGTCGGTGAGGCGCGCAAGCTCCACATCCCGGTCGTCGCGATCCTCGACACCAACTGTGACCCCGACGAGGTCGACTACAAGATCCCGGGCAACGACGACGCGATCCGCTCCGTCACCCTGCTCACCCGCGTGATCGCCGACGCCGTCGCCGAGGGCCTCATCGCCCGTTCCGGTGCCGCGACCGGTGACTCGAAGCCGGGCGAGAAGGCCGCTGCCGAGCCGCTCGCCGAGTGGGAGCGCGACCTGCTCGAGGGCGACAAGAAGGCTGACGACGCTGCCGAGGCTCCGGCCGAGGCCGCCGCCGTCGAGGCCGAGGTCGTCGCCGAGGCCCCGGCCGTCGAGGCCGAGGTTGTCGCCGAGACCGTCGTCGAGGCCCCGGCCGCCGACGCCGAGCAGGCCTGACCCACTGAGAGCGTCCGGCGTTCACCCGCCGGGCACTCCCAGCACGGACTATGACGGCGGGGGAGCCGCGCCACGAGCGCGTCTCCCTCGCCGTTGACCCGTAGATCTACGACTTCGAGAGAGAATCACAGACTCATGGCGAACTACACCGCCGCTGACGTCAAGAAGCTCCGCGAGCTGACCGGCGTCGGCATGATGGACTGCAAGAACGCTCTGGTCGAGTCCGACGGCGACGTCGACAAGGCCATCGAGGCGCTCCGCATCAAGGGTCAGAAGGGCGTCGCCAAGCGCGAGGGCCGTTCTGCCGAGAACGGCGCCGTCGCTTCGCTCATCGCCGACGACAACACCTCCGGTGTCATCGTCGAGCTGAAGTGCGAGACGGACTTCGTCGCCAAGGGTGACAAGTTCCAGGCCGTCACCAACCAGCTGGCCGCCCACATCGCCGCGTCCAACCCGGCCGACCTCGACGCGCTGCTCGCGTCCGAGATCGAGCCCGGCAAGACCGTCCAGGCGTTCGTGGACGAGGCCAACGCCAACCTCGGCGAGAAGATCGTCCTGGACCGCTTCGCGCAGTTCACCGGCGGTTACGTCTCGGCGTACATGCACCGCACCATGCCCGACCTGCCGTTCCAGATCGGCGTCCTGGTCGAGCTGGACAAGGAGAACGCCGAGGTCGCCCGCGGCGTCGCGCAGCACATCGCCGCGTTCTCCCCGAAGTGGCTGTCCGAGGACGAGATCCCGGCCGAGATCCTCGAGTCCGAGCGTCGCGTGGCCGAAGAGGTCACCCGCGCGGAGGGCAAGCCCGAGGCTGCCCTGCCGAAGATCGTCGAGGGTCGTGTCAAGGGCTTCGTCCGCGACAACACCCTGCTCGGCCAGTCCTACGCCCTGGACGCCAAGAAGTCCGTCCAGAAGGTTCTGGACGAGGCCGGTGTCACCCTGGTGCGCTTCTCGCGCATCAAGGTCGGCATCTGAGTCCGTCCGTACGCGACGGACACCGGACCCCGGTAGGGTCTGAAGCAGTCGTCCGCGTTCGCGCAGGACGACCGCAGATCTGACGAGGAGGCCATTGCCGTAGAGGGAACCGCGAGGACCCACCGGCAATGGCCTCCTTCGTATGTGCACGAGGAGATCTCCATGAATCAGGGCGTGGACCCCCACACCACCGCTTCCGACGACAAGAGCGACCACGAGAAGAAGGGTCGCCGCTTCATGCTCAAGCTGTCCGGCGAAGCCTTCTCGGGTGGCGGCGGGCTGGGTGTCGACCCTGACGTCGTGCACGCCATCGCCCGCGAGATCGCGGCCGTGGTCCGCGACGGCGCCGAGATCGCGATCGTGATCGGCGGCGGCAACTTCTTCCGCGGCGCCGAGCTCCAGCAGCGCGGCATGGACCGGGCCCGGTCCGACTACATGGGCATGCTGGGCACGGTCATGAACTGCCTCGCCCTCCAGGACTTCCTGGAGAAGGAGGGCATCGATTCCCGCGTCCAGACCGCCATCACCATGGGGCAGGTCGCGGAGCCGTACATCCCGCTGCGCGCCGTGCGCCACCTGGAGAAGGGACGCGTCGTCATCTTCGGCGCGGGCATGGGCATGCCGTACTTCTCCACCGACACCACCGCCGCCCAGCGCGCCCTGGAGATCGACGCCGAGGCCCTGCTGATGGGCAAGAACGGCGTGGACGGGGTCTACGACTCCGACCCGAAGAAGAACCCGGACGCGGTGAAGTTCGACGCGCTGGAGTACAGCGAGGTGCTGTCCCGCGACCTCAAGGTCGCCGACGCCACGGCCATCACGCTGTGCCGCGACAACAAGCTGCCGATCCTGGTCTTCGAACTGCTCGCCGAGGGCAATATCGCCCGCGCGGTCAAGGGTGAGAAGATCGGCACGCTCGTCAGCGATCAGAGCACCCGGGCCTGACACGGGCCAGGGGCCGGCCGGCCCCGCCAGCCTGAACCATCCATTCAAGACATGCAGGAGCACGTGGTGATCGAAGAAACCCTCCTCGAGGCCGAGGAGAAGATGGAGAAGGCCGTCGTCGTCGCCAAGGAAGACTTCGCGGCGATTCGCACCGGCCGCGCGCACCCGGCGATGTTCAACAAGATCGTGGCCGACTACTACGGCGCGGTCACTCCCATCAACCAGCTCGCCTCCTTCGCGGTGCCCGAGCCGCGCATGGCCATCGTGACGCCCTTCGACGCGTCGGCCCTGCGCAACATCGAGCAGGCCATCCGCGACTCCGACCTCGGCGTCAACCCGAGCAACGACGGCCGCATCATCCGGGTCACCTTCCCCGAGCTGACGGGGGAGCGCCGCAAGGAGTACATCAAGGTCGCCAAGACCAAGGCCGAGGACTCCAAGATCTCCATCCGTGCCATCCGCCGCAAGGCGAAGGACACCCTCGACAAGATGGTGAAGGACAAGGAGGCCGGCGAGGACGAGGTGCGCCGCGCGGAGAAGGAGCTCGACGACGCCACCGCGAAGTACGTCGCGCAGGTCGACGAGCTGCTGAAGCACAAGGAAGCCGAGCTGCTCGAAGTCTGATGAACGACTCTCCCTGGCGGGCGGAGCCGGTTCCGGCGGGTCCCGCATACGATGCGCGGGTGGGCCCGCACACTCGGCCCATGCCCATCGTGCCCGATGCCGCCGGCCGTGACTTCGACGACCGGGAGCCACGCGATCCGGGGGCCGCCGATGCGGGCGGCCCCCTGTTCCGCGCCGAGACGCCGCCGCAGGAGCCCATGTCCACCCCACCTTCCCAGGCCCCGCAGGACGCCTCGCAGCCCCCGCAGAAGAAGCGGGCCGGCCGTGACCTGCGTGCCGCCATAGGGGTCGGCATCGGCCTCGGCGCGGTGATCTTCGCCTCGCTGTTCATCGTCAAGGCCGTCTTCGTCGGCGTCGTCGTCGTCGCGGTCGTCGTGGGGCTGTGGGAGCTGACCTCCCGCCTCCAGGAGCAGAAGGGCATCAAGGCCCCGCTGGTACCGCTCGCGGTCGGCGGCGCGGCCATGGTCATCGCCGGGTACGTCCGGGGGGCCGAGGGCGCCTGGGTCGCGATGGCGCTCACCGCGCTCGCGGTGCTCGTGTGGCGGATGACCGAGCCGCCCGAGGACTACCTCAAGGACGTCACCGCGGGTGTCTTCGCCGCGTTCTACGTGCCGTTCCTGGCCACCTTCGTCGCGATGCTCCTCACCGCGGACGACGGGCCGCAGCGCGTGGTCACCTTCCTGCTCCTGACCGTGGTCAGCGACACCGGGGCGTACGCCGTCGGCTGGCGCTTCGGCAAGCACAAGCTGGCCCCGCGCATCAGCCCCGGCAAGACCCGCGAGGGACTGTTCGGCGCCGTGGCCTTCGCGATGGCGGCCGGCGCGCTGTGCATGGAGTTCCTGATCGAAGACGGCGCCTGGTGGCAGGGCCTGCTGCTGGGTCTGACCGTCGCGGTCAGCGCCACGCTGGGCGACCTCGGCGAGTCGATGATCAAGCGGGACCTGGGCATCAAGGACATGGGCACGCTGCTGCCGGGGCACGGCGGGATCATGGACCGGCTGGACTCGCTGCTGCCGACCGCGCCCGTGGTGTGGCTGCTGCTGGCGGCGTTCGTCGGTACGGGCTGACCCGTCGCGGGAGCGGGGACCGGCCCGCGGGAATCCGCCCGAGAGGGGCGGAACCGCCCGGGCGGTTACTCTTGAAAGGCGCGCTGCTTCTTGCGGTGCGCCTTTCGTCTTTACCGAGGAGTACCTGCCATGGCCCGCCCTGTTCCGGGAGAGCTCACTTTCGTCGCCCCTCGCGGAGCCAAGAAGCCCCCGCGGCACCTGGCCGACCTCACCCCGGAGGAGCGGCGCGAGGCGGTGGCCGCGATCGGTGAGAAGCCCTTCCGGGCCAAGCAGCTGTCCCAGCACTACTTCGCCCGGTACAACCACGACCCGGCGCAGTGGACGGACATTCCCGCGGCCTCCCGCGAGAAGCTCCGCGAGGAGCTGCTCCCGGACCTGATGTCGGTCATCCGGCACATCTCGTGCGACGACGACACCACCCGCAAGACCCTGTGGAAGCTGCACGACGGCACGCTCGTCGAGTCCGTCCTGATGCGCTACCCCGAGCGGGTCACCATGTGCATCTCCTCGCAGGCGGGCTGCGGCATGAACTGCCCGTTCTGCGCCACCGGCCAGGCGGGTCTGGACCGCAACCTCTCCACCGCGGAGATCGTGCACCAGATCGTCGACGGCATGCGCGCGCTGCGCGACGGCGAGGTGCCGGGAGGCCCGGCGCGCCTGTCGAACATCGTCTTCATGGGCATGGGCGAGCCGCTGGCCAACTACAACCGCGTGGTCGGCGCGATCCGCCGGCTGACCGACCCGGAGCCCGACGGCCTCGGCCTGTCGCAGCGCGGCATCACCGTCTCCACCGTCGGCCTGGTCCCGGCCATGCTCCGGTTCGCCGACGAGGGCTTCAAGTGCCGCCTCGCCGTCTCGCTGCACGCGCCCGACGACGAGCTGCGCGACACCCTGGTGCCGGTGAACACCCGCTGGAACGTCCGTGAGGTGCTGGACGCCGCCTGGGAGTACGCCGACAAGTCCGGCCGCCGGATCTCCATCGAGTACGCGCTGATCCGGGACATCAACGACCAGGCCTGGCGCGGTGACCGGCTCGGCCGGCTGCTCAAGGGCAAGCGCGTGCACGTCAACCTGATTCCGCTGAACCCGACCCCGGGCTCCAAGTGGACCGCCTCGCGCCCCGAGGACGAGAAGGCCTTCGTCGAGGCGATCGCGCGGCACGGCGTGCCCGTGACCGTACGGGACACCCGCGGCCAGGAGATCGACGGCGCCTGCGGCCAGCTCGCCGCAACGGAGCGCTAGCCTCCGGCTCTCCGCCGGTGCTGCGGCCCGCGGGGTACCCTGTGGCCGGAAACCAACTGCATATTCCGACAGGGGAGCGCCACAGCGCTGAGAGTGCGGTAACCGTCACCGCAGACCCTCTGAACCTCGCCCGGGTCATTCCGGGTAGGAAGTTCGGTCATCACTCAAGCTGTTGCGCCCTGCCCGGCGACCGCTCCCGCGTCCACGGACGCGGGGCGCCGGGCGGGGCCGCGTCTTCTCCTGGACATCCCAGGAGGAAGCATTCAATGAGCACCACCAAGAAGATCGCGGGCAGCGCGCTCGCCGTCGCGCTGGGCGTCAGCACGCTCGCCGCGTGCGGCGGCAGCAGCGGCGGCAGCGAGGCCAAGCCGAAGACGATCACCCTCGTCAGCCACGACTCCTTCAACGTGACCCCGGCGGTCCTGAAGGAGTTCGAGCAGCAGAGCGGCTACACCGTCAAGGTGCTCAAGAGCGGCGACGCGGGCGCCGCCCTCAACCAGGAGATCCTGACCAAGGGCTCCCCGCGCGGCGACGTCTTCTTCGGCGTCGACAACACGCTGCTCTCGCGCGCCCTCGACAACGGCATCTTCACCCCCTACGAGGCCAAGGGCCTGGCCGGGGTCGGCGCCGAGTACCAGATGGACAAGGAGCACCGGGTCACCCCGGTCGACTCCGGTGACATCTGCGTCAACTACGACAAGGCGTACTTCGCCGAGAAGAAGATCGCCCCGCCGCAGACGCTGGACGACCTGATCAAGCCGGAGTACAAGGACCTGCTGGTCACCGAGAACGCGGCGACCTCCTCGCCCGGCCTCGGCTTCCTGCTCGCCTCCGTCGGCAAGTACGGCGACGCGGGCTGGAAGGACTACTGGACCAAGCTCAAGGCCAACGGCGTCGAGGTCGTCGACGGCTGGGAGCAGGCCTACAACCAGCGCTTCTCCGGCTCCGCGGGCGGCAAGAAGGCCAAGGGCGACCGCCCCCTGGTCGTCTCCTACGCCTCCAGCCCGCCGGTCGAGGTGATCTACGGCGAGCCGAAGCCGACCGAGGCGCCGACCGGCGTCGCCACCGGCACCTGCTTCCGTCAGGTCGAGTTCGCGGGCCTGCTCAAGGGCGCGAAGAACGAGGAGGGCGGCAAGGCCCTGCTCGACTTCCTGGTGAGCAAGAAGTTCCAGGAGGACATGCCCCTCCAGATGTTCGTGAACCCGGTCGTCAAGGACGCCAAGCTGCCGGAGGACTTCACGAAGTTCGGCGCGGTGATCGACAAGCCGGAGACGGTCGCTCCCGACGCCATCGCGAAGAACCGTGAGCAGTGGGTCAAGACATGGTCCTCGCTCGTCGTGAAGTAAGCACGGCGAAGGAGCCCGGGGCGGCGCCGGGGGGCGCCGCACCGGACTCCGGTGCCGGTCGCGGTGAGGGGCCCGGCGCCGAGGGGCGCCGGGCTGTCGCGGTGCGGCTCGCGCTGATGGCCGTACCCCTCGCCTTCTTCTGCCTCTTCTTCGCCTACCCCGTCGCCGCGATCGTCGGCCGCGGGCTCAAGGGGGACGACGGCTGGCGGTTCGGCCGGATCGGCGAGGTGCTCGCCCGGCCCGACATCGGCGACGTCCTGTGGTTCACCACCTGGCAGGCGCTGGCCTCGACCGCGCTGACCCTGCTGCTCGCACTGCCCGGCGCGTACGTCTTCGCCCGCTTCGAGTTCCCCGGCAAGCAGCTGCTGAGGGCGGTCGTCACCGTGCCGTTCGTGCTGCCCACCGTGGTCGTCGGCACCGCCTTCCTGGCCCTGGTCGGACGCGGCGGACTGCTGGACGAGCTGTGGGGCGTACGGCTCGACACCACCGTCTGGGCGATCCTGCTCGCCCACGTCTTCTTCAACTACGCCGTCGTGATCCGCACGGTCGGCGGCCTGTGGGCGCAGCTCGATCCGCGCCAGGAAGAGGCCGCCCGGGTGCTCGGCGCGGGGCGGTTCGCCGCCTGGCGCCGGGTGACCCTGCCCGCGCTCGCCCCCGCGGTCGCCGCGGCCGCCCTCATGGTGTTCCTCTTCACCTTCACCTCCTTCGGCGTCGTGCAGATCCTCGGCGGACCGGCGTACTCCACCCTGGAGGTGGAGGTCTACCGGCAGACCGCGCAGCTCCTGGACCTGCCGACCGCCGCCGTCCTGACGATGGTGCAGTTCGTGGCCGTCGGCGCGATCCTCGGCGTCCACGCATGGACCGTGCGCAAGCGGGAGACCGCGCTGCGGCTGGTCGACCCCGCGCACACCGCCCACCGGCCGCGCGGCACCGGACAGCGGCTGCTGCTCGGCGCGGTGCTGCTGACGGTGGCCGTGCTGGTGCTACTGCCGCTCGGCGTCCTGGTGGAACGGTCCTTCGACGCCCCCGGCGGGTACGGGTTCGGCTACTACCGGGCCCTGCAGGACGCGGGCGCCGGGGGCGGGACCTTCCTGGTGCCACCACTGGAGTCGATCTGGAACTCCCTCCAGTACGCCGTGGCCGCCACCGCCATCGCCCTGGTCATCGGGGGGCTCGCGGCCGCGGCGCTCACCCGGCGCGGGGGCCGGTTCGTGCGCGGGTTCGACGCGCTGCTGATGCTCCCCCTGGGCGTGTCGGCCGTGACCGTCGGCTTCGGCTTCCTGATCACCCTCGACGAGCCGCCGCTGGACCTGCGGACCTCGTGGATCCTGGTGCCGCTGGCCCAGGCGCTGGTCGGCGTCCCCTTCGTCGTACGGACCATGCTGCCCGTCCTGCGCGCGGTCGACGGACGGCTGCGCGAGGCCGCGGCCGTGCTCGGGGCCTCGCCGCTGCGGGCCTGGCGGGAGGTGGACCTGCCGTTGGTGCGGCGGGCGCTGCTGATCGCCGCCGGATTCGCCTTCGCGGTCTCGCTCGGCGAATTCGGGGCGACCGTCTTCATCGCCCGCCCCGACCGTCCGACGCTGCCCGTGGCCGTGGCCCGGCTGCTGGGGCGCGCGGGCGAGATGAACTACGGGCAGGCGATGGCCCTGAGCACGATCCTCATGCTGGTGTGCGCGGTGTCCCTGCTGGTGCTGGAGCGACTGCGGCCCGACAAGACCTCCGGAGAGTTCTGATGACCCTGCTGGAACTGAGCGGAGTGTCGGTGCGCTTCGGTGAGCGCGCGGTCGTGGACGCCGTGGACCTGGCGGTCGCCGAACACGAGACCGTGTGCGTGCTCGGCCCCAGCGGCAGCGGGAAGTCCACGCTGCTGCGGGTCGTCGCCGGACTCCAGGCGACCGCCGCCGGGCGGGTCCTGCTCGGCGGCGCCGACCAGCGCGGAGTGCCGGTGCACCGGCGGGGGGTGGGCCTGATGTTCCAGGACCACCAGCTCTTCCCGCACCGGGACGTCGGCGGGAACGTGGCGTTCGGGCTGCGGATGCAGGGCGCGGCGCGGCCGTCGTACGAGGCCCGGGTGGCCGAACTGCTGGAACTGGTCGGGCTCCCGGGCGCGCAGCGGCGCGCGATCGCTTCCCTGTCCGGAGGCGAACAGCAGCGGGTGGCGCTGGCCCGCGCGCTGGCCCCGTCGCCGCGGCTGCTGATGCTCGACGAACCGCTCGGCCAGCTGGACCGGGGGCTGCGGGAGCGCCTCGTCGTCGAGCTGCGGGGACTGTTCTCCCGGCTCGGTACGACCGTCCTGGCCGTCACGCACGACCAGGGCGAGGCCTTCGCGCTGGCCGACCGGGTCGTGGTCATGCGGGACGGGCGGATCGCGCAGGCCGGGACCCCGCTGGAGGTCTGGCAGCGGCCCGCGTCGGAGTTCGTGGCGCGGTTCCTCGGCTTCGAGAACGTGGTCACGGCGGAGGTTTCGGGCGGTGTCGCCGACACGGTATGGGGCCGGATCCCGGTCCCGGCGGGGTCCCCGGAAGGCCCCTGCCGACTGCTGGTCCGCCCGGCGGGCGTGGTGCCGGGGGGCCTGGGCGGCCTGCCGTGCGTGGTGGAGGCGAGGACCTTCCGGGGGACGCATGTGGCGCTGCTGCTGAGGGCGGTGGCGGGGGTGGGTCCGGTGCTGGAGGCCGAGTGCGGGCTGGCCGGGGCGCCGGAACCGGGTGACCGCGTGGGGGTCACCTTCACCCCGTCCGAGGTGGTCGTCCTCCCGCCGGAGTAGCCCCGTGCCCCGGGCGGGGGAGGCCGCTGCCGCCGCGGCACGCTGCCGCCTGCGGCGCATCCCGCCCTCCGGGGGCGCCTCAATCGCCGGCGAGGCTGGGAAGGCCGGGGCTTGGCGCGCCGGCCGCCCCACCGTGCCACCCGCCCCTCCGGGTGCCTCCGGGGGCGCCTCAATCGCCGGCGAGGCTGGGATGGTCGGGGCTTGGCGCGCCGGCCGCCCCGCCGTGCCAGCCGCCCCTCCGGGTGCCTCCGGGGGCGCCTCAATCGCCGGCGGGGCTGGGTTGGTCGGGGCATGGCGTGTAGCGCCTGGCGGGGTTGTGGCCCTGGTGGCGGGCTGGGTTGCCCGGAGGGCAATTCCAGCCTGCCCGGCGATTGAGGGCCCGCCGGAGGCGAGATCAGCCCGACAGGCGGTCGAGGTCCGTCGAGGGCAACTTGAGCCCGCCCGGCGATTGAGGGCTTGGCGGAGGCGAGGTCAGCCCCCGGCGATTGAGGCTTGGCGGAGGTGGGGCAGCTCGCGCGGCGATGGGGTGCGGAAGGGGTGCGGGGGCCGGACCGGTTGGGTCAGGGGACCGGGACCGGGGGGTTCGACGGGGCCGGGGCCGGTTGCGCGCCGTCGTGGTTGCCGAACCACGCCACCGCCACCGCACCCGCCACGGCCAGGACGAAGCCGAGGACCGCCAGCCAGGCCAGGCCGGGCCGGGAGGCGTCCCCGAGCCACAGGACGCCGATCGCCCCCGGCAGCACCGTCTCGCCGACGACCAGGGCCGCCGTCGCGCCGTTCACCGAGCCGATCTGCAGGGCCACCGTGTGCAGGTACATGCCGCCGGTCCCGGCGAGGAGGATCGCGTACAGGGCCGGGTCGGCCAGCAGCGAGCCCAGGGAGAAGGGCTCGATGCCGTCGAGGATCCGTACGCCCACGCCGAGCGCGCCAAACGCGAGGCCCGACAGCAGACCCGCGAGGATCGCCGCCCGCCCGCCGAGGAACCGTACGGCGACCGTGCCGCCGACGATGATCAGGACGGTCACCGCCAGCAGCGACCAGTGCGTCGCGGCCGGGGCGTGGTGCCCGCCCTCGTGCCCGGCGGCGGTCGCCAGCAGCACCAGCGCTCCGCAGACGACCCCGATGGAGGTCCACTCCTTGCGGGTCAGCCGGATGCCGAGCATCTTCACGCTCAGCACGGCGGTGATCACCAGGTTGGCGCTGATCACCGTCTGGGAGAGGAAGAGCGGGAGGAGGCGGGCGGCCAGCGCGCCGAGCCCGAAGCCCACGAAGTCCAGGATCGTGCCGACGATGAATTCCCAGGTCATCGCGGCCTTGGCGGTGGAGGCGAGGTTCGGGCCGCCGTGCTGGGTGACCCCGGCGCCGGCGTCGGAACTCCGGGCCGCCTTGCGGGAGCCCACGGCTTGCAGGACGGATCCCGTGCCGTAACAGATGGACGCCGCGATGGCGGTCAGCAGGCCTATGAGCACAGAGGGCTCCGTTCACGTCTGGCAGGTTTTTGCTTGTCTATTACCTATGCCAGACGGCTGAAAGGGCCCGGGAGTTGCCTCGTACCCCTAAACGAATGACGCGAGCGTCGCCGGAACCTCGTCGACGGAGTCGACCAGGGCGATCCGGGACTCCATCGGACGGCCCGCCGCCAGGGCCTGGAGCAGCGGCCACGCCGGGAGCCGCTCGGTCCAGTGCGCCCGGTCGACCAGGATCATCGGGGCGGGCTCGCCGCGGGACTCGTAGTAGTTCGGGGTGGCGTTGTCGAAGATCTCCTGGACCGTTCCCGCCGCGCCCGGCAGGAAGACCACGCCCGCGTTGGACCGGGCGAGGAGCCCGTCCTCGCGGATGGCGTTGGCGAAGTACTTCGCGATGTGGCCCGCGAAGGCGTTCGGCGGCTCGTGACCGTAGAACCAGGTCGGGATGCCCACCGAATCGCCGCCGCCGGGCCAGCGTTCCCGTACGGCGAAGGCGGCCCGCGCCCAGTCGGAGACCGACGGGGTGAAGGAGGGGGCCTTGGCCAGCATCTCCAGGGCTTCGGGCAGGGCCTCGTCCGCCGCCGGGGCCAAATACGCGCCGAGGTTGGCCGCCTCCATCGCACCCGGGCCGCCACCGGTGGCCACGGTCAGACCGGCCCGGGCCAGGCTCCGGCCCAGCCGGGCCGCGCCCGCGTAGGCCGCCCCGCCGCGGGACATGGCGTGGCCGCCCATGACGCCGACCACCCGGGCGGCGCTCAGGTGCTCGTCGAGCGCGTCCGAGATGGCGTCGTCGTGGATGGACCGCAGCATGGAGGAGAAGACGTCGCCGTCGGCCTTCGTCTCCTGGAACCAGGCGTACGCCTCGGCGTCGGGGGTGGCCTCGTACCCGGAAGCGAGGGCGTCGAACAGCTCTTCCGGGGTGTAGAGCAGCCCCCGGTAGGGGTTGAACGGCAGGTCCGGGACCGGCGGGAAGACCAGTGCTCCGTCCGCGCGCACCTTCGCGGCGGCGTCCGGCTGCATGGCGCAGCCCAGGAACACGGCCGCCGAGGTGTCGGACGACAGCAGGGCCAGGGTCCGCTCCAGCAGGTTGACCGACTGGATGCGGTAGCCGCTCAGGTCGCCGTGGGCGACGACCTGGTCGAATTCGGCGAGGGTCTCGATCTCGATGTCCGGGTAAGCCATTTCGCCCACCCTAAGGGCTGTACACGTCAGCGGGTCAAGGCCATCACCGTCAGCTGTGACACACCCCAGCTGAGCGGCGCGCACACCGCGAGCAGCGCGGCGGCCCGCAGCGCCACGGCGCCGCGCAGCACTCCGCCCGCGCCGCCGAGGCCGCGCAACGCCTCCCGGGCCGGTGACCTGGCCTGGTGGATCTCGACGGCGGTGGTCAGCAGGGTCGCGGCCGCGCAGGCGCCGACCAGCGCGGCGGCCGGCCCGGTCAGCGGTCCCAGCGGCACGTGCAGCCCACCGTGCCCGCGCAGGGCCAGCGCGGTCAGCGCCCCGGCCGTCACCGCGCAGAGCACGCCGAGGGGCCGGCCGACCCGGGGCGCTTCCTCCTGGAGGGTGCGCCCGGCGAGCAGCCGCACCGCGCCGGGGCGCACCGCCTGGACGAGGGTGCCGCAGGCGTAGGCCAGGCCGGGCCCGGCCAGGGACAGGCCGACGGCGGTCAGTGCCCAGCCCGCGAGCATTCCGGGGCCGCCACGGCCCGCGTACGCCTCGACGGCCAGCCCGCAGGCGGTGAGCGAGATGCCCCACGGCAGTTCGGCCTGCGGGGTACGGGGCGCCCGGGTCCCGGGCCGCAGGGTGAGGGCGGCGGTGGCCGAGGCGATGAGCGGGACGAGGGCGAGCAGGGTGAGGGCGGCGGCGACCGGCAGCGGCTGGTCCGCGTGCAGCAGTGAGGCCCCGGCCCCGTCGAAGGGCAGCCCGGAGACCTCCCCGCGCAGGTGCAGGAAGGCGGCCAGGGCGAGCGCGCTGCCCAGGGCGCAGGCGATGGCGGTGGAGATCGCCGCGACGAGCCGGCGGCGTACGGGCCCCAGCCCGGCCGCGTCCATGCCCTCGCGGGGCCGGGTGGCCGGATCGGTGCGGGCCACCGCGACGGCGAAGTGCACGGTCACGGCGAGCGGGACGAGGGCCCACAGCAGCCGGGGGAACGATCCGGCAGGTCCGGCGAGCGCCCCCGCCAGGACGTACAGCAGCAGGAAGCCGGTCCCGGCCGAGGCGGCCGCGACCAGCAGGCGGCGGAACTGGACGAGCGGCCGGGAGCCCCGGGTCAGGCGGAGAGCGAGCACGCGCCCTGGCCCTCCGCTTCGGTCGGCGTCACAGGCTCCGCCGCGCCGGCGCCGATGTCCGCCTCCGCGTCCGTGCCCCCGGCCGGGCGGCCGTCGAGGAGGTCCACGCGGCGGTCGGCGATCGCGGCCGTCCGCTCGTCGTGGGTGGCCAGCAGCACGGTGATCCCGTGGGAGCGGGCGGCGGTGGTGAGCGTCCGGAGCAGGGTGGCCTGCTCGGCCCGGTGCAGCGGGGCCGTCGGCTCGTCCGCGAAGATCACGGCGGGCTCGCCGACCAGGGCCCGGGCCAGCGCGACCCGCTGTGACTCGGCGCGGGTCAGGGCGCCGGGGCGCTTGCGCGCGAAGCCGCCGATGTCGAGCCGGTCCAGCCATTCGCAGGCGGCGTGCTTGGCGGCGCGGTGCGTGGCGCCGGAGAGGAGCAGCGGCAGCGCCGCGTTCTCCCACACCTTGAGTTCGGGCAGCAGACCGGGCTCGGGGCCGATCCAGCCGAACCGGTCGCGGCGCAGCCGCTCCCGGGCCAGCGCTCCCATGGTGTGCACGGGGACGCCGTCGAACCAGACCTCGCCCTGTTCGGGCACGAGCTGCCCCGACAGGCAGCGCAGCAGGGTGGTCTTGCCGCTGCCGCGCGGGCCGGTGAGGGCGAGGACCTCGCCCTGGCGGACGCCGACCGAGACACCGATGAGGCCGGGCGAACCGCTGTGGGAGTAGTGCAGAGAGCGTGCCCAGAGCACGTCGTTGTCCGGTGGAGCAACCATGGCGTACACCTCCGTCCGGGGGAACGAAGCGGAGCCCGCTTGGTCACTGGCGCCGCAATGAGATGTAAGGAGATGAACGTCTTGGCTGGCTACAGCACACGGCCCGGACCCCCTCGTTCTCACTCGAACGGAGGATCCGGGCCGTGGGGACCGGCGGAGCCGGGGCCGACGCTACTGTGACGACACGGCCTAGAGCTTGGTCCACGCCTCGGTGAGCACCGAGCGCAGGATGCCCTCGATCTCGTCGAAGGTGCCCTGGTCGGCGATCAGCGGCGGGGCCAGCTGGATGACCGGGTCACCGCGGTCGTCGGCACGGCAGTACAGGCCGTTGTCGAAGAGCGCCTTGGAGAGGAAGCCGTAGAGCACGCGCTCCGTCTCCTCGTCCGTGAAGGACTCCTTGGTGTTCTTGTCCTTGACGAGTTCGATGCCGTAGAAGAAGCCGTTGCCGCGGACGTCACCGACGATCGGCAGGTCGTGCAGCTTCTTCAGCGTCGAGAAGAAGGCGTCCTCGTTGTCCAGCACGTGCTGGTTGAGGCCTTCCTTGTCGAAGATGTCGAGGTTGGCGAGCGCCACGGCCGAGGAGACCGGGTGGCCACCGAAGGTGTAGCCGTGCAGGAAGGTGTTGTCACCCTTGTAGAACGGCTCGGCGAGCTTGTCCGAGATGATGCAGGCACCGATCGGGGAGTAGCCCGAGGTCATGCCCTTGGCGCAGGTGATCATGTCCGGGATGTAGTCGAACTTGTCACAGGCGAACATCGTGCCGAGGCGGCCGAAGGCGCAGATCGTCTCGTCGGAGACGAGCAGCACGTCGTACTGGTCGCAGATCTCGCGGACGCGCTGGAAGTAGCCGGGCGGCGGCGGGAAGCAGCCACCGGCGTTCTGTACCGGCTCCAGGAAGACGGCGGCGACGGTGTCCGCGCCCTCGAACAGGATCTCCTGCTCGATCTGGTCGGCGCACCAGCGGCCGTAGGCCACCGGGTCGTCGCCGTGGATCGGGGCGCGATAGATGTTGGTGTTGACCACCTTGTGCGCGCCGGGGACCAGCGGCTCGAAGGGGGCCTTGAGGGCCGGCAGACCGGTGATGGACAGGGCGCCCTGCGGGGTGCCGTGGTAGGCCACCGCACGCGAGATGACCTTGTACTTGGTGTGCTTGCCCTGCAGCTTGAAGTACTGCTTGGCGAGCTTCCAGGCGGTCTCGACGGCCTCGCCGCCACCCGTGGTGAAGAAGACCTTGTTCAGGTCGCCGGGGGCGTAGTGGGCGAGGCGCTCGGCCAGTTCGACGGCCTTGGGGTGTGCGTACGACCAGATGGGGAAGAACGCGAGTTCCTGCGCCTGCTTGTAGGCGACCTCGGCCAGTTCCTTGCGGCCGTGACCGGCGTTGACCACGAACAGTCCGGCGAGACCGTCCAGGTAGCGCTTGCCCTTGTCGTCCCAGATGTAGGTGCCCTCGCCCCGGACGATGGTGGGGACGGGCGCGTTCTCGTAGGACGACATGCGGGTGAAGTGCATCCACAGGTGGTCGTACGCGGTCTTGGAGAGGTCCTGGCTCACGGTTATCGGGTTCCCCACATGTAGGTCTGCTTCTTCAGCTTCAGGTAAACGAAGCTTTCGGTTGATCGCACGCCGGGGAGCGCGCGGATCTTCTTGTTGATCGTGTCGAGCAGGTGGTCGTCGTCCTCGCAGACGATCTCCACCATCAGATCGAAGGAGCCCGCGGTCATCACCACGTACTCGCACTCGGCCATCGCGGTCAGCGCGTCGGCCACCGGATCGAGGTCCCCCTCGACATTGATGCCGACCATCGCCTGACGTCGCAGACCCACGGTGAGCGGGTCGGTGACGGCCACGATCTGCATGACGCCCTGGTCGAGCAGCTTCTGTACGCGCTGGCGCACAGCGGCTTCGGACAGGCCGACGGCCTTGCCGATCGCCGCGTAGGGACGGCGGCCGTCCTCCTGCAGTTGCTCGATGATCGCCAGGGACACAGCATCGACCGAAGGGGACGGTTGTCTGTTCCTGGAATCTGCGCTTCGACTGACCACGACCTCACTGTGCACGAGGAGTCGTCTGTTCCGCAAGCCTTGACCGATGTAATTCGTTGTCTGAGGTCTCTGATTGCGCGGATTTCGTAGTTCGCGACGTCCGGCTCTGTCGAAAGCGTCTCCCGAACCGCTAGGCTGGGGTTTTGTCTCAACCATTGGACATGTGATCAGGAGAGTGGCCGTAGTGACCAGCGAACTGCGTCGTCTGCGCAACTACATCGGTGGGGAGTTCAAGGACGCCGCCGACGGGCGGACCACCGAGGTGGTCAACCCCGCCACGGGCGAGGTGTACGCCACCGCCCCGCTGTCCGGGCAGGGCGACGTCGACGCCGCCATGGCCGCCGCCGCGGCCGCCTTCCCGGGCTGGCGCGACACCACCCCCGCCGAGCGCCAGAAGGCCCTCCTCAAGATCGCGGACGCCTTCGAGGCGCGCGCCGAGGAACTGGTGGCCACCGAGTCCGAGAACACCGGCAAGCCGCTGGGCCTCACGGCCAGCGAGGAGCTGCCGCCGATGGTGGACCAGATCCGCTTCTTCGCGGGCGCCGCCCGGCTGCTCGAAGGCCGCTCGGCCGGCGAGTACATGGAGGGCATGACCTCCATCGTGCGCCGCGAGCCGGTCGGCGTCTGCGCCCAGGTCGCGCCGTGGAACTACCCGATGATGATGGCCGTGTGGAAGTTCGCCCCGGCCATCGCCGCGGGCAACACCGTGGTCCTCAAGCCCTCGGACACCACCCCGGCCTCGACGATCCTGATGGCCGAGATCATCGACCAGATCCTGCCCAAGGGCGTCTTCAACGTCGTCTGCGGCGACCGGGAGACCGGCAAGGCGATGGTCGAGCACCACACCCCGGCGATGGCCTCCATCACCGGTTCGGTGCGCGCGGGCATGCAGGTCGCCGAGAGCGCCGCCAAGGACGTCAAGCGGGTCCACCTGGAGCTGGGCGGCAAGGCCCCGGTCGTGGTCTTCGAGGACGCCGACATCGCCAAGGCCGCCGAGGACATCGCGGTCGCGGGCTTCTTCAACGCCGGCCAGGACTGCACCGCGGCCACCCGCGTGATCGTCCACGAGTCGATCCACGACGAGTTCGTCGCGGCGCTCGCCAAGAACGCGGCCGACACCAAGACCGGTCAGCCGGACGACGAGGACGTGCTCTACGGCCCGCTGAACAACCCGAACCAGCTGAAGCAGGTCGCGGGCTTCATCGAGCGCCTCCCCGCGCACGCCAAGGTCGAGGCGGGCGGCCACCAGGTCGGCGAGAAGGGCTACTTCTACGCCCCGACCGTGGTCTCCGGCCTCAAGCAGGACGACGAGATCATCCAGAACGAGGTCTTCGGCCCGGTCATCACCGTCCAGTCCTTCACGGACGAGGCGCAGGCCCTGGAGTTCGCGAACGGCGTCGAGTTCGCCCTCGCGTCCTCGGTGTGGACCAAGAACCACGGCCGTGCGATGCGCATGTCCAAGAACCTCGACTTCGGCTGCGTGTGGATCAACACCCACATCCCGCTGGTCGCCGAGATGCCGCACGGCGGGTACAAGAAGTCCGGCTACGGCAAGGACCTCTCGGCCTACGGCTTCGAGGACTACACCCGCATCAAGCACGTGATGACCTCGCTCGACGGCTGATCGGAAGCTGATCGACAGCTGACCGGTCACCGGCCCGTCGGCGCATCGTTCACCGCCGTTCGCTCCAGGGGTGGGCAGTAGACAACATGTCTATTGCCCGCCCCTTCGCGTTCGCCCAGTCTGTGCGCATGCCTGAACTCGCTCTCTCCCGCCGCGCGGCACTGCGCGGCCTCGGTGCCGCGGGCCTGCTGGCCGGCCTCGCCGGCTGTGGTGTGCCCGCCGCTTATGTCCCGGAGGACCGACGGGAAGGCGCGGACCGGTCCGGTGACGACCGGAGCCTGGCCTTCGCGAACTGGCCGCTCTACATCGACACCGACGAGAAGGACGAGACCCGGCGCCCGACGCTGGACGCCTTTTCGAAGCGGACCGGCATCGAGGTGAAGTACACCGAGGAGATCAACGACAACGACGAGTTCTTCGGCAAGGTCAGCCCGGCCCTGATGAACCACCAGGAGACCGGCCGCGACCTCGTGGTGGTCAGCGACTGGATGGCGGCCCGCTTTGTCCGGCTGGGCTGGGCCCAGACGATGAACCGCGCGGCGCAGCCCAACGTGGCCAAGCACCTGGACCCGCAACTGCGGTCCCCGGCCTTCGACCAGGGCCGTCTGCACACGGTCCCCTGGCAGTCCGGGATCACCGGCATCGCCTACAACCGCAAGGCGCTGGGCCGCGAGATCAAGTCCACCAAGGAGCTGTGGCACCCGGACCTGGCGGGCAAGGTGACGCTCTTCTCCGGGCTCGACGAGTCCTTCTCCCTGCTGATGCAGGGCAACGGCGCGGACGTCACGCGGTGGACCGAGTCGGACTTCCACCGGGTGTGCGACCAGGTCGAGGAGATGGTCCGCAAGAAGCACATCCGCCGCTTCACCGGCAACGACTACACCTCGGACCTCAGCAAGGGCGACGTGCTCGCCTGCCAGGCCTACTCCGGCGATGTCATCCAGCTCCAGGCCGACAACCCCGACATCGAATTCGTGGTTCCGGAGGAGGGCGCCGAACTGTGGGCGGAGAGCCTGCTGATCCCGAACCTCGCCCGGCACAAGGCAAGCGCCGAGGCCCTGATCGACCACTACTACCAGCCCGAGATCGCCGCCGAGCTGGCCGCCTCCGTCAACTACGTCTGCCCGGTCCCCGCGGCCCGCGAGGTGCTGGCCGGGTCCGGCGACAAGGACACCGCCGAACTGGCCGCGAATCCGCTGATCTTCCCCGATGACGAGATGCGCAAGCGGCTCGTGGTGGCCCGGGACATCTCGACGGCGGAGCGGCAGCCCTTCGCGAAGCGCTGGAACGCCATCGTCGGTCTCTGATCGAAGGAGGAGCGGGAGGAGGAGCGGCCCACGGTCACGGTACGGCCACGGAACTGAACGTGTTCAGAGATTTTGCTGAACGCGTTCAGAAATCGGCGTACCCTCCATCCCATGATCGAAAGAAGCGTGCTCCTGCGCCGGATCAGGATCTGGCTGGCCCTTTTCATCGTCTGCCTCGTGCTCAGCGGGCTCACCGCCTTCCCGCTGGTCAGCGAGCTGCATTGGGCCAACTCCCTGGCCTCCAACGAGTGGCTGCGGCGCGTGGGCGACGGGCTGAACCGGGCCGACGCGGACTATCCCTTCCTCCTCTACGGAACGGACTGGCTCGCCTTCGCCCACCTGGTGATCGCGGTGTTCTTCTACGGGGTCCACCGCGACCCGGTCCGCAACATCTGGATCGTCGAGGCGGGCATGATCGCCTGCGCCGGCATCGTCCCGCTGGCCCTGGTCTGCGGGCCGATCCGCGGCATCCCGTTCTGGTGGAGCGTCATCGACATGTCGTTCGGCGCCTTCGGGGTGATCCCCCTGCTGGTGCTGCGCCGCATGATCAAGCGGCTGGAGGCGATGGACGGCGCACCGGAGGTGGCGGTGGCGGCCGCTACTTCTTGAAGGCGGCCATCACCAGCTTGAAGGCTATGGGGTTCATGTCCAGCCCCTTGGCGTCCGTGGAGTTGACCGAATAGACCAGGGTGCGGGACAGGTCGCGCGTCGCGCCGATCGCCGTGTTGTATCCGGGCCGGCCACCCGTCTTGCCCCAGGCCACCACGCCGCCGGGGAGCACGAACCGCTTCATGCCCGCCGTCAGATCCGCGTCCCCGCCCTCGACGTTCTTCACCTCGGGCACGGTGAACATCTCCTCCAGCTGCGCCTTCGGTACGAGCCGCCCGCTGAACAGGGCCACGGTGAAGCGCTCCAGATCCGCCGTGGTCGAGATGAGGTCGCCCGCGGCGAACTGCTCGGAGGCGTTCCAGTCGCTCACATCGACCAGCTCCCTGCTCCCGCCGGTCCCGGTCACCGCCTGGTAGCCGTGGTTGTGCGGCCCCTGGATCCGGACCCGCACCGGGCCGGGGAAGGAGGTGTCGCGCAGCCCCAGCGGCCTGATGACCCGCGCCTCGACGGCCTTCGCGTACGAGGTGCCCGTCAGCTTCTCGATCAGGACGCCCAGGATCGTGTAGTCGATGTTGAGGTACTCCTGCTTGGTCCCCGGGGCGAAGTCCGGCCCCTTGGCCACCGCGTTGGCGATCATGGCGTGCGGGTCCCAGATGTCGAACCGGTGGGCGTAGGCGGCGTCGAAGGTGTCCCCCGGACCGTCGGCCGACTGGATGCCGCTCGTGTAGTTGAGCAGCTGGCGCACCGTCACGGGCTGGAAGGTGTCCGGCAGCAGCCCCGGCAGATAGTGCTGAACGGACTGGTCGAGGCTCACCTTGCCCTCGGCCGCCAGCTGGAGGACCACCGCGGCGGTGAAGGTCTTGGTCACCGACCCCACGCGGAACCGGCCCTCCTCGATCGCGGCACGGCCGCTGCGGATGTCCGCGACACCCGAACTGCCCTGCCAGCTCCCGCTGGTGCCGCCCACACGGACCAGCGCGGCGGTCGCGTCCTTGTTCCCCGCGCCGACTCCCGCGATCGCCTCCGCCAGCGCCGCCGCGTTGGGCGCGGTCGGGACCATGGGCGGCGTGGCGCCCGTAGCGGCCGAGGGCGAAGACGAGGACGAAGGTGATGCCGGAGCCGGAGCGGCGTGGGCGGCGACCGGGCCGGAAGCGATCCCCAGGACCAGGGTCGCGGCGATCAGAGTGCGTGTACGAGCGTTCATGGTGATTCCCCCGTGAGCTGCTGTGAACCGGTGTGGGTTCCGGGGGCCACCGCGGCTCCCGATGACTCAATGGTGCTGCTCACGGGGGTGGTTGCGGATCACCAGCGAGAGGGGTCTTCACCGGTGTGACAACTCACCGGCGCGGGGGAGTCGACGCGCCCACCTCTCACTCCCCAGAGGGAGAAACCCCAGAGGGACAACCGGCGGGAGCCGTCGTCCCGGCCGCGATCAGCCCCGTCTCGTACGCGCAGATCACAGCCTGGATCCGGTCCCGCAGCCCGAGCTTCGCCAGCACGTTCCCCACATGCGACTTGACCGTGTGTTCGCTCACCACCAGCGCCGCCGCGATCTCCGCGTTCGACAGCCCCCGCCCCAGATGCAGCAGGGTCTCCCGCTCCCGGGCCGTCAGTCCCTCCAGCCGCCGCGCCCCCTCGGCGGCCGCGGCCGACTCGGCCGCCGCCCCGCGCCGGCCGTGCGCCGTCGCTGCCGTGTACTCCTCGATCAGTCGCCGCGCGACCGACGGGGCCAGCAGGGACTCGCCCGCCGCCACCACCCGTACCGCGTGCACCAGATCGTCCCGCCGCACGTCCTTCAGCAGGAAGCCGCTGGCCCCCGCGTGCAGCGCCTCGTACACGTACTCGTCCGCGTCGAAGGTCGTCAGCATCACCGTCCGGCAGGCGCTCCGTGCCGAGATCGTCCGGCACGCCTCGATCCCGTCCATGACCGGCATCCGGACGTCCAGCAGCGCCACGTCCGGCGCCAGGTCCCGCACCGCGGCCACCGCCGCCGCGCCGTCACCGACCTCCGCGACGACCTCGATGTCCTCCTGGACGTCCAGGATCATCGCGAAACCGCTGCGCACCAGCTCCTGGTCGTCCGCCACCACCACACGGATCGTCAATTCCCCACCTCCAGCGGCGAGGTTACAGGCGTGGTTACAGGCGTGATCGCGAGGCTGACGCGCAGCCGGAACCCCCGCCCGCCCGGCGCCGGACCCGACTCGGCCGTTCCGCCGTGGGCCGCCGCCCGCTCCCGGATCCCGATCAGCCCGTGCCCGCCGCCCGCCGCCCGCGTCGCCGCGCCCGTCGCCGGCCCCCGCCCGTCGTCCGTCACCGTCACCCCGAGCGCGCGGGGCCCGTACTCCAGGGTGACCGTCACCCGCGTCGCCCCGGCGTGCTTCACCACGTTCGTCAGCGCCTCCTGCACCACGCGGTGCACGGTGGCCTCCAGCGCGGCGGGCAGCGCCCGGACCTCGCCGGTCCGCTCGTACGCCACCTCCAGTCCGCTGCCCCGGACCCGGTCCAGCAGGTCCGCCAGCTCCTCGATCCCGGGCTGCGGCCGCCGCGGCGAGGTGTCGTCCGTGCGCAGCACCCCCAGCATCGTCCGCAGCTGGGTCATCGCGTCCCGGCCGGTCTCCGCGATGGCCTCGAAGGCGGCTTCCGCCCGCTCGGGGGCGCGCCGCACGGCCACCGGGCCGGCCTCCGCCTGCACGATCATGATGCTGACGGCGTGCGAGAGGATGTCGTGCATCTCCCGGGCGATCCGGGCCCGTTCCCGGGCGGCGGCCTGTTCCGCCTCGATCCGGTTCGCCCGCTCCAGTTGCGCCGCGCGGTCCTCGACCGCGGCCGTGTACGCCTGCCGGGTGTGCTGGAGCCGCCCCAGCGCGTAGGCCGCGCCCGAGACGAAGAGGGTGAAGAGCAGTTCGCGCGCCGTCCCGGTGCCCCGGCCCACGGACACGGCGACCGCGAGGACCGTGAGCGCGCCCACCGCCAGCCGGACCCGGGCCGTGCACAGCAGGGCGACCGTGTAGAAGGCGATCAGTCCCGCGTACGGGATCGGCTGCCCCGGCCCGTCGACCGCCAGTTTGTACGCGCCGCCGACCGCCAGGATCGCGACCAGCACGGTGACCGGAGCGCGCCGCCGCCAGATCAGCGGGAGCACGCCGAGCGTGGTCATCGCGTACGAGGCCCAGTCCGCGGGCGGCACCTCGGCCGACCGCGGCACCACGAAGGGCATCGTGACGGCCAGTTGCACCAGCAGCGTCAGCCCGAGGTCCTGCGTGCGCGGATCGGCGCGCCGGATCGCCCGGGTGACGTCCCCCCAGTCCGGTATCACCGGCCGGCGCCGGCCCGTACGGCGGCCAGCGCGTCCACCCGGTTCGTGGTGACCGAGTCCACCCCGGCCGCCAGCATCCTGCGCATGGACCGCTTGGTGTCCGGGGTCCACACCGACACCAGCAGCCCGTCCGCGTGCAGCGCGTCCACCAGCCCGCGCTCCACCAGCCCGAAGCGGTAGTTGAGCCAGGCGGGCGTCACCGCGTCGATCAGCACCCGGCGCGGCGGGTTCAGCGAGGTCCAGGTCAGCGCGATCTCCGCGCCCGGATCGGCGGCCCGGACGGCGAGCATCGTGTTCCCTCCCGCGCAGTAGTACGCGCGGTCGCGCGCCCCGCACTCGCGGACCTGGCCCACCACCGTCCGTACCGCCTCCGGGCTCGCGCCCGGCAGGTCGATCATCACGCGCCCCGCGCCCGTGGCGATCAGCGCCTCCCGCAGGGTCGGCACCCGGCCCTCGGTCAACTCCCGCAGCTGCGGGGCCGTGACGGCGTCGAGCCGTACGTCGTGGCCCCACAGCCGCTGGAGGGTGTCGTCGTGCAACAGCACCGGGACCCCGTCCCGGGTCAGCCGGACGTCGATCTCGACGGCGTCCGCCCCGCGTTCGAACGCGGAGCGGAGCGAGGGAAGGGTGTTCTCACGGACGCGGTAGGGATCGCCGCGGTGGCCGACGGCAGTCAGAGTGCGCATGACCCCCATTCTCCGCGGGCGCCCGGGGTGTCAGGGAGCCAGCCACGCCTCGGTGTACGCGTCGATCTCCGCCGCCAGCTTCGCCTTGCCCGCCGGGTCGAGGAAGGAGGCCTCGACGGCGTTCTTCGCGAGCCGCGCCAGACCGCGTTCGTCCAGCTCCAGCAGGCGCGCGGCCACCGCGTACTCGTTGTTGAGGTCGGAGCCGAACATCGGCGGGTCGTCGCTGTTGATGGTGACGAGCACGCCCGCCGCGACCATCTCCTTGACCGGGTGCGCGTCGAGGTCGGTCACCGCGCGCGTGGCGATGTTGGAGGTCGGGCAGACCTCCAGCGCGATCCGGTGCTCGGCGAGGTACGCGAGCAGTTCCGGGTCCTGGGTGGCGCTGGTGCCGTGCCCGATGCGCTCGGCGCCCAGGTCGCGGATCGCGTCCCAGATGGTGCCGGGACCGGTGGTCTCGCCCGCGTGCGGGACGCTGCGCAGACCGGCCGCGCGCGCCTGGTCGAAGTACGGCTTGAACTGCGGGCGCGGGACGCCGATCTCGGGGCCGCCGAGGCCGAAGGAGACCAGGCCCTCGGGGCGCAGGTCCACGGCGAGCCGGGCGGTCTCGGCCGCGGCTTCCAGCCCGGCCTCGCCGGGGATGTCGAAGCACCAGCGGAGGATGACACCGAGTTCGGCCTCGGCGGCCTTGCGGGCGTCCTCGATGGCCTCCATGAAGGCCTTCTCCTCGATGCCCCGGCGGGTGGAGGAGTAGGGGGTGATGGTCAGTTCGGCGTACCGGATGTTCTGCCGGGCCATGTCGCGGGCGACTTCGTACGTCAGGAGGCGGACGTCGTCCGGGGTGCGGATCAGGTCGACGACCGAGAGGTACACCTCGATGAAGTGCGCGAAATCGGTGAAGGTGAAGTAGTCGGCGAGCGCCTCGGGGTCGGTCGGGACCTTGGAGTCCGGGTGCCGGGCGGCCAGGTCGGCCACGATGCGCGGTGAGGCCGAACCGACGTGGTGGACGTGGAGTTCGGCTTTGGGCAGCCCCGCGATGAAGGGGTGCAGATCGGGCATGAGGAGTCTCCGTCGGGACGCGCGTGCGGGCAGGTCTGGGGTTCATCGTAGGCAGCCCGGGGCATGTCGGTGGCAGCCCGTAGCATGGCTGTACGAGAGGGGGGCGCCGTATGACCGAACAGAGCCCCGAGCCCAGGGACCCGTGGGCGCCGCCGGAGCGGCCCGCCGTGGATCTGGGCAAGCAGCAGGGCGCGCCGGGGGGCGCTCCCGCTCCGGGCGCGCAGGGAACGCCGGGACCGCAGGGCGCTCCGGGCGCGCCGGACCCGTCGGGCGTGCACGACCAGCCGACGCTCATGGGAATGCCGGGCGCGGAGAGCGGTGGCCCGTCCTTCGGCGCGCCGCAGCCGGGGCCCGGATTCGCCCCGATACCGGGGGCGGCTCCGATACCCGGGGCGCCGTCGGCGCCCGCCTACGGGTATCCGGCGCAGCCCGCCCCGCCCGCGCCCGGTGCGCCCGGTGCCTACGGGTATCCGGTGGAACCGAACGCGTACGGCTACCAGGGCTATCCGGGATACCCCGGGTACCCGGGCCAGCCCGGCTACCCGGGCGGTTACGCGGCCCCGCGCAACGGATTCGGCGTCACCGCGCTGGTCCTCGGCATCGTGTCCGTGGTCGGCTGCATCACCAGCGTCATCGCGATGATCGTGGGCATCCTGGCCGTGGTCTTCGGCGTCCTGGGCCGCCAGCGGGCCACGCGCGGCGAGGCCAACAACGCGGGGATGGCCCTGGCCGGCCTGATCCTGGGCATCGTCGGGATCGTGCTCGGCGGGCTCATGCTCGCGGCGATCGTGACCGGCATCATGGACGAGAGCCGGAAGGACCCCTACACCACGCCGCACGACTCCCCGGCCTCGGTCTCGCAGACGCCCTTCGGCACCTGAGCCGGCGCGTTCACGGTACGGACGCGCTCACCGTACGGGCGTACAGCGTGCCCGCGCCCGTACGGTGACGGCTCACGCCTCCCAGGGCCAGCGAGCGTCGCGGCCGTCCTCCAGCAGGGACACCATGCGGAACGCCGCGTCGGTGAGCCCGCCGAAGACGTGCCGGTTGGCGCGGCCCGAGGGGCCGTGGCCCACCCGGTAACCGGCGAGGTTCCAGGTGTAGACGGGGACGTCCGGCGGTACCTGCTCGGTCGGGTCACCGGCGTGGTGGTACGCGGCCTGCTCGTCGGTGACGATCAGCACCCGGTCGTGCCCCGCGTAGTGCTTCCGTACCGCCTCGGTGGTGTCCGTGCCGCCGAGGTCGCCGAAGCGCTCCAGCAGCTTCAGGACCGACTCGCCCTTGGTGTACGGCACGACCGCGCTGCCCGTGCCGAATTCGACGAGGTCCGCGCCGGCCGCCCGCAGGGCCAGTGCCGAGCCGAAGACCGCCGCCGCGTCCGCCCGGTTGAGCTGGGAACGCTCCGACAGCGGCTCCCACATGGAGCCCGACCGGTCGACCAGGATCAGCGTCCGGCCCGGCAGCGCGGGGACGGCCCCCAGCGAGTGCCCCAGCGCCCGCTCCAGCGGGTAGGCCCAGCGCAGCGAGGGCGCGTGCTGGTAGGCGGCCAGATAGCGGAAGGGGAACTGCCGGGACCGGGCGACCGCCTCCGGGTCGCTGATCCGCTCCGCGACGGCCGCCGCCACCTCGTCCGAGACCCCCGCCCGGTCGAAGTTGCGCAGGTTCCGCAGCAGGGCCATCGATCCCATGGACGGGATGACCGCCTCCCAGGCAGCCGCGTCCAGCGGCCCCTGGAGCCAGCCGGCCAGCGCCTCCCAGGTCATCCCGGCCGCCGCGAGCCGCTCCGCGCCGCCGGGCCCGGTGACCACGCCCCGCCGCTCGTCGACGGGCAGTTCCATGAGCGCCCGGTGGGCGGTCAGGGTACGGGCGCCCTCGGGCGGGACCGCGGACTCCGGGTGGTGGCGCCGGTCCAGGGCGTACCGGAACAGCTCGCCCTGCCACGGCTTGGCCGGATCGGGTGAGGCGTGCACGAGGTTGAGGACATCGCCGAAGCGGTAGGCCCGCCCGGCGGAGGCGGTGTCGTACTTCAGCAGCGACCCGGCGGTGTAGAGACGGCGCACGGCGTCGGCGACCCCGCGCTTGACGGGCTTGGGCACGGCACGGCCGTGGGTCGCCGTCCAGTACGCGAGCAGCTCGCCGGGCTCGTCGGCCCGCCGCAGCACCGAGTCGACGACCTGCCGGTTCGAGGGCGCGTCCAGGGCTCCCGCGCCGTCGGCGCCCCCCTCAGAGCCACCTGACGCGTCGAGGCGGGCCTTGACGTACTCGGCGGCCCCGACGAGCGCCGCGGTGCGCATGTTCGCGTCCCCGCGCAGCCAGCCGAGCAGTCCGGCGGTCCACCGTGGGTCCCGGACGGCCAGCTCGCGCACCAGCGCGGTGTAGCGGTCGTCGCGCTGACCGGCGTCCTCGTGGAAGGTCCGCTGCGTCACGAAGTTGGCGACGGCCAGCAGGAAGAGTTCGGAGCGTGCGTCCCGCAGTCGGCCCCGGCCGCCCAGCGCGGTCGCGGCGGACCCGCCGGGCCCGGCGGTGGACCGTACGGGCGAGTGTGGAGCACCCTGCGGCGCGGGCGCGGGCGCGGTCGTGCGCCGATTGAAACGAGCCATGCGAATCCCCCCGAATTCGTACAAGGAAAGAGCGTGCGAGCGCGCGGGGGACGGCGAGCGTGGGGGATGCCCGAGATCAAGGTCGGTGACGGTGTAGTCGCCTGCTCTACCAGACTGAGCTACCGGCCGGAGCCGGGCGGGATTCGAACCCGCGACACATCGATCCGGAAGGAACCGTCGCCTGCGCACCGGGCATCCTCCACGCACGTCTCCCGAGATCGGATCGGCAGCGGCGGTTTCGTGGAAGAAGGAGCCGCGGCCCGCGCACCGGGACACGTCGTCACTGTAGGAGCAGGGCTCCGCACTCCGCCACGGCTTTACCGCGGCCCCTCAGCCCCGCGCGGCCCCTCAGCCCTGCGCCGCCCCTCAGCCCTGTGCGGCCAGCCGCTCCCGGGCCTCCATCAGCGCGAAGCCCAGCAGGTTCAGGCCGCGCCAGCGCGCCGGATCCAGCGCCTTGGGATCGTCGGCCGCCAGCCCGATCCCCCAGATCCGGTCCACCGGGGACGCCTCCACCAGCACCCGCTTGCCGGTGCCGAGGAGGTACGCGCGCAGTTCGGGCGAGGAGGCGAATTTGGCCGTGCTGCCCGCCACCACGATCCCGAAGCGCTCGCGCTCCCACGTGTCCGGGTCGAAGGCGCGCACCAGCCGACCGGCGTTCTTCGCCTGCGCGGGGCTCTTCGCCGCCAGCGCCGCGCGCTCCGCGTCCGCGTCCCCGAACAACCGTGCCTTCTCGGCCATCATCCAGTGTTCGGCGGTGGCGTAGCGGACCTCACCCACGGTGAAGGGCGCGGGCCACCACTGACTGAGGCAGCTCGGGCCGAGCGTCCCGTCGGGCCGGGGCGCGTGTCCCCAGAACGGCAGATACTTGACTCGTTCACCCCTGTTGACCTGCTTGATCAGTCCGTCGATCTTCTCCATGCACGCGAGTCTGACAGCCGCCACGGACACTTCGTACGGGATTTGAGGTCCTCCTCGACACATGGTCGACCGATTCCGTCGCGTAATCAAAAGGCAACAACGGAATCACTTGGCGGAGGGCAGCCCCTCTGCCAGGATCGGCACTCAATTCGAGCTGTAGCTACGGAGAGCGCGATGGGCAACCGCTTCCAGGTCAAAGACCGATTCGCAGACGGCGCGCAATACATCGACGGCCGGCTGAGAGCCGGTACCTCGGGCGCGTCACACACCGTCGTCGACCCGGCCACCGGCCACGAGGTCCTCACTTACGAACTGGCGAGCACGGCCGATGTCGACGAGGCCGTCGCCGCCGCCAAGCGGGCCTTCCCCGGCTGGTCCGGGGCCACCCCGGGCGAGCGCTCGGACGCCCTGCACCGGCTGGCCGGCGTACTGGCCGAGCAGGCCGCGGACTTCGCCTTCGCGGAGTCCCTGCAGTGCGGCAAGCCGGTGAAACTGTCCACGGAGTTCGACGTACCGGGGACCATCGACAACACCGCCTTCTTCGCGGGCGCCGCGCGGCACCTCCAGGGGCAGGCCGCCGCCGAGTACTCGGGGGACCACACCTCTGCCGTGCGCCGCGAGGCGATCGGCGTGGTCGGCTCCATCGCCCCCTGGAACTATCCGCTCCAGATGGCGGCCTGGAAGATCCTCCCGGCGATCGCCGCGGGCAACACGATCGTCCTGAAGCCGGCCGAGCTGACCCCGCTGACCTCGCTGATGTTCGCCCAGGCGGCCCAGCTGGCCGGGATCCCCGACGGCGTGATCAACATCGTCACCGGCGCGGGCCGCACCGCGGGCGAGCACCTCGTGGGCCACCCCGACGTGGTCATGACCTCCTTCACCGGCTCCACCGGGGTCGGCAAGCGGGTCGCCGAGATCGCCACCGCCACCGTCAAGCGGCTCCACCTGGAGCTGGGCGGCAAGGCCCCCTTCCTGGTCTTCGACGACGCGGACCTGGAAGCGGCGGCGCACGGTGCGGTCGCCGCCTCGCTGATCAACACCGGCCAGGACTGCACGGCGGCCACCCGCGCCTACGTCCAGCGCCCGCTGCACGACGCCTTCGTCGCCCGGGTGGCCGAACTGATGGAGACCGTCCGGCTCGGGGACCCCTTCGACCCCTCCACCGACCTGGGCCCGCTCGTCTCGCACGCGCAGCGCGACCGGGTCGCCGGTTTCGTCGAGCGCGCCCGCGGCTACGCCACGGTCGTCACCGGTGGCGAGATCCCGGGCGGGGACCTCGCCGACGGCGCCTACTACCGGCCCACCCTGATCTCCGGAGCGGCCCAGGACAGCGAGGTCGTGCAGTGCGAGATCTTCGGCCCGGTGCTCGTGGTCCTGCCCTTCGACAGTGACGACGAGGGCATCGCGCTGGCCAACGACACCCCGTACGGCCTCGCGGCCTCCGCCTGGAGCCGCGACGTCTACCGGGCCGGCCGGGCCACCCGCGAGCTGAAGGCGGGCTGCGTCTGGGTCAACGACCACATTCCGATCATCAGCGAAATGCCCCACGGGGGCTACAAGGCCAGCGGTTTCGGAAAGGACATGAGCGCCTACTCCTTCGAGGAGTACACGCAGGTCAAGCACATCATGTACGACATCACCGCGGTCGCCGAGAAGGACTGGCACCGCACGATCTTCGGGGACAGATAACCATCGCTGCCTGACCAGCGGCCCACCCCTCCCGAAAGGGCACAGCTCATGGAGCAGTTCGAGCCCGACCGCCTCTCGGCGGCGCAGCTCGCCGCGATGCGGCGCAGTCTCACCAGCGGGCGCGGCGCCCTGACCCGCCGTTCGCTGCTGCGTGCCTCCGGTGTCGGAGCGCTCACCCTCGGCGGCCTCTCGGCGCTGAGCGCCTGTGGCATCCCGCCCGCCAAGCGGGCCGGGACCGGCGAACAGGCGGCCTCGGACGACCACTCGGCCCAGGAGAAGGAGATCAACTTCTCCAACTGGACCGAGTACATGGACACCAGTGACGACCAGAAGACCCGTCCCACGCTGGACGAGTTCACCAAGCGCACCGGCATCAAGGTCAAGTACTCCGAGGACATCAACGACAACGTCGAGTTCTTCGGCAAGATCCGCCCCCAGCTCGCGGCCGGCCAGGACACCGGCCGCGACCTGATCGTCGTCACCGACTGGCTGGCCGCGCGCATCATCCGGCTCGGCTGGGCGCAGAAGCTCGACCCCGCACTGCTCCCGCACGCCTTCGCGAACCTGTCCCCGCAGTTCCGCAGCCCCGACTGGGACCCGGGCCGTTCCTACAGCTACCCCTGGACCGGCATCTCCACCGTCATCGCCTACAACGCCAAGGCCACCGACGGCAAGAAGGTCGACTCCGTCACCCAGCTCCTGGACGACCCCACGCTCAAGGGCCGGGTGGGCTTCCTCACCGAGATGCGCGACAGCGTCGGCATGACCCTCCTCGACCAGGGCAAGGACCCGGCGAACTTCACCACCGCGGACTTCGACGGCGCCATCGGCCGGCTCCAGAAGGGCGTGGACAGCAAGCAGATCCGCCGCTTCACCGGCAACGACTACACGGCGGACCTCGACAAGGGCGACATCGCGGCCTGCCTCGCCTGGGCGGGCGACATCATCCAGCTCCAGGCGGGCAACCCCGACATCAAGTACGCGATCCCCGCGGCCGGTTACATCACCTCCAGCGACAACATGCTGGTCCCGGCCCACGCCCGGCACAAGGCGAACGCCGAGAAGCTCATGGACTACTACTACGAGCTGCCCGTCGCCGCCCAGCTGGCCGCGTACATCAGTTACGTCTGCCCCGTCGAAGGCGTCAAGGACGATCTCGCCAAGATCAACCCGGCGCTCGCGGACAACACCCTGATCGTCCCGGACAAGGCGATGACCGCCAAGTCCCACGCCTTCCGTTCCCTCAGCAGTGAGGAAGAGACGGCGTACGAGGAGAAGTTCACCAAGCTCATCGGCGCCTAGCCGACCGCGCCTCCGGCCGACCCGCAGGTCCGGCCCCTGGCTCCCGTTCCGGCCCCTTGACCGCACCCAACTCCGGGATCCCTCCATGACTGACAAGACCGAGGGCGGCGACGTCCGCCTCACCGGGATCAGCAAGCACTACGGCTCCTTCACCGCCGTGCACCCGCTCGATCTCACCATCCCCCAGGGCTCCTTCTTCGCCCTGCTCGGCGCCTCCGGCTGCGGGAAGACCACCACCCTGCGGATGATCGCCGGACTGGAGGAGCCCTCGACCGGTACGGTCCACCTCGGCGACACCGCCGTCACGCACCTCCCGCCGTACAAGCGCCCGGTGAACACCGTCTTCCAGAGCTACGCGCTCTTCCCCCACCTCGACGTCACCGAGAACATCGCCTTCGGGCTGCGCCGCCGCGGCATCAAGTCCGTGAAGAAGCAGGTCGACGACATGCTGGAACTGGTCCAGCTCGGCCAGTTCGCCCAGCGCAAGCCGCACCAGCTCTCCGGCGGCCAGCAGCAGCGCGTCGCCGTCGCCCGCGCCCTGATCAACCACCCCCAGGTGCTCCTCCTCGACGAGCCGCTCGGCGCCCTCGACCTCAAGCTGCGCCGCCAGATGCAGCTGGAACTCAAGCGCATCCAGACCGAGGTGGGCATCACCTTCGTCCACGTCACGCACGACCAGGAAGAGGCCATGACCATGGCCGACACGGTCGCCGTGATGAACGGCGGCCGGGTCGAGCAGCTCGGCGCCCCCGCCGAGCTGTACGAGAACCCGCGCACCACCTTCGTCGCCAACTTCCTCGGCACCTCCAACCTCATCGAGGCCGAGGTCCTGGAGAGCAGCGCCGCCGACATCACCGTCAGCTCGGCCGGAACCAAGCTCAGGCTGCCCGCGGCGCGATGTTCGACCACGCCCCGCACCGGCGGAAAGCTGCTGGTCGGCGTGCGTCCCGAGAAGATCTCCCTGGCCCACGCGGACGAGGAGCACACCATCGCGGCCGGCCGCAACAAGGTCCCCGGCCGGATCGTCGACTCCTCCTTCATCGGGGTCTCCACGCAGTTCATCATCGACAGCCCGGTCTGCCCCGAGCTGGAGGTCTACGCCCAGAACATCGAGCGGGACGCGCGCCTGGCCCCCGGCGCCGAGGTGATCCTCCACTGGAACCCCGAGCACACCTTCGGCCTCGACGCGGACCAGGACATCGACGCGGGCGCGCTGACGGTGGAGGAGGGGGTATGACCGCCACCGAAGCCCCGCCCCGGGCGGCCGCGGAGCCCCCGGTCCACAAGCCCTCCGTGCGCAAGCGGCTGATCCCGTACTGGCTGCTGCTCCCCGGCATCCTGTGGCTGCTCGTCTTCTTCGTCCTCCCGATGGTCTACCAGGCCTCCACCTCGGTGCAGACCGGTTCCCTGGAGGAGGGCTTCAAGGTCACCTGGCACTTCCAGACCTACTGGGACGCCTTCACCCAGTACTACCCGCAGTTCCTGCGCTCGCTGCTCTACGCGGGCACCGCGACCGCGCTGTGCCTGCTGCTCGGCTACCCGCTGGCCTACCTGATCGCCTTCCGGGCGGGACGTTGGCGCAATCTCCTGCTGATCCTGGTCATCGCGCCGTTCTTCACCAGCTTCCTGATCCGCACCCTGGCCTGGAAGACGATCCTGGCCGACGGCGGTCCGGTGGTCGGCGTCCTGAACAAGATCGGGTTCCTGGACGTCACCAGCTGGCTCGGGATGACCGAGGGCGACCGGGTGCTCGCCACGCCGCTCGCCGTGGTGTGCGGTCTGACGTACAACTTCCTCCCCTTCATGATCCTGCCGCTCTACACCTCGCTGGAGCGGATCGACACCCGCCTGCACGAGGCGGCCGGGGACCTGTACGCCCGCCCCTTCACCACCTTCCGCAAGGTCACCTTCCCGCTGTCGATGCCGGGCGTGGTCTCGGGGACCCTGCTCACCTTCATCCCGGCGAGCGGCGACTACGTCAACGCGGAACTGCTCGGCTCCACCGACACCCGCATGATCGGCAACGTGATCCAGTCGCAGTACCTGCGGATCCTCGACTATCCGACCGCGGCCGCGCTGTCCTTCATCCTCATGGCCATCGTGCTGGTCATGGTCACCGTCTACATCCGCCGAGCGGGAACGGAGGACCTGGTCTGATGAGCACTCTCTTCACCCGGCTCCGGCGCGATCTCGTGGTCATCGCGGGCCTCGGCACGCTCGCCTACCTGATCCTGCCCAACATCGTCGTCACGGTCTTCTCCTTCAACAACCCCACCGGGCGGTTCAACTACGCCTGGCAGGAGTTCTCGCTCGACGCCTGGAAGGACCCCTGCGGGGTCGCCGACATGTGCGGCTCCCTCTCGCTGTCCCTCCAGATCGCCGTGTGGGCCACCCTCGGCGCGACCGTCCTGGGCACGGCGATCGCCTTCGCCCTGGTCCGCTACCGGTTCCGGGCGCGCGGCGCGGTCAACTCGCTGATCTTCCTGCCCATGGCCATGCCCGAGATCGTGATGGCCGCCTCGCTGCTCGCGCTCTTCCTCAACATGGGCATCCAGCTGGGCTTCTGGACGATCCTGATCGCCCACATCATGTTCTGCCTCAGCTTCGTCGTCGCCGCCGTCAAGGCCCGTGTCCTGTCGATGGACCCGCGGCTGGAGGAGGCCGCCCGCGACCTCTACGCGGGACCCGTGCAGACCTTCGTGCGGGTCACCCTGCCGATCGCCGCCCCCGGCATCGCGGCGGGCGCGCTGCTCTCCTTCGCGCTCTCCTTCGACGACTTCATCATCACCAACTTCAACTCGGGCAACACCGTCACCTTCCCCATGTTCGTGTGGGGTTCGGCTCAGCGCGGTACGCCCGTGCAGATCAACGTCATCGGCACGGCGATGTTCGTCATCGCGGTGCTGGTGGTCCTCGCCGGCATGACGATCGGCAACCGCCGCAAGAAGGCCCAGCCCAAATAGGGCCCAGGCCACCTGAGGCGCAGTCCAAGTAACAGCATTCCGTAGGGAGTTGGAAGACATGGCCCCAGTTGCCATGCGCACCGCTGCACGATCCCTTTCCGAAGCACTGCCGGTCTCGTACTGGCTGGACGACCCCGGCAAGCCCGCCCCCGAGCCCGCCCTCACCGGCGACGAGCGCTGTGACCTGCTGGTCATCGGCGGCGGCTACAGCGGGCTGTGGACCGCGCTCATCGCCAAGGAGCGCGACCCCGGCCGGGACGTCGTCCTGATCGAGGGCCACGAGGCGGGCTGGGCCGCCTCGGGCCGCAACGGCGGCTTCTGCGCCGCCTCCCTCACCCACGGCCTCTCCAACGGGCTCGCCCGCTGGCCCGGCGAACTCGCGAAGCTGGAGGAGCTGGGCGCCCGCAACCTCGACGAGATCGAGGCCGCCGTCGCCCGCTACTCCATCGACTGCGACTTCGAACGCACCGGTGAGATCGACGTCGCCACCGAACCCCACCAGGTCGCGGAGCTGCGCGAACTCCACGAGGAAGCGAGCCGCCTCGGCCTCGCCGACGGCTCCGAATGGCTGGACCGCGACGCGCTGCGCGCCGAGGTCGACTCCCCGACCTTCCTCGGCGGCCTCTGGGACCGCGAGGGCGTGGCCATGCTGCACCCGGCCAAGCTTGCCTGGGGCCTCAAGCGGGCCTGCCTGGGCCTCGGCGTGCGGATCTACGAGAACACGCGCGGCCTGGACCTGACCGCCGCCGGCGCCGGGATGGCCGTACGCACCCCCTACGGGCGGATCTTCGCGCGCCGGGTGGCGCTCGGCACCAACATCTTCCCCAGCCTGGTCAAGCGGATCCGCCCGTTCACCGTGCCGGTCTACGACTACGCGCTGATGACCGAGCCGCTCAATGCCGAGCAGCTCGCCGCCATCGGCTGGAAGAACCGGCAGGGGCTCGGCGACAGCGCCAACCAGTTCCACTACTTCCGGATCACCTCCGACCACCGGATCCTGTGGGGCGGCTACGACGCCATCTACCCCTACGGCGGCAAGCTCGACGCGGCGCACGACCACCGCCCCGAGACCTACCTCAAGCTCGCGGAGCAGTTCTTCACCTGCTTCCCGCAGCTGGCGGGCCTGCGCTTCAGCCACGCGTGGGGCGGGGCGATCGACACCTGCTCGCGCTTCTCGGCGTTCTTCGGCACCGCGCACGCGGGCAAGGTGGCCTACGCCGCCGGGTTCACCGGGCTCGGAGTGGGGGCCACCCGCTTCGGCGCGGACGTGATGCTGGACCTGCTGGACGGCGTACGCGGGGAGCGCACCGGGCTGGAGATGGTGCGCAGCAAGCCGCTGCCGTTCCCGCCCGAGCCGTTCGCCTGGACCGGGATCGCGCTGACCAAGTGGTCGCTGGCGCGCTCCGACGCCCGGGGCGGGCACCGCAACCTCTGGCTCAAGACGCTGGACCGGTTCGGCCTCGGCTTCGACAGCTGATCACGCGCCCGGCGCACAACCGTCAGCGCCGTGTGACCCGCTTCACTACCAAGGAGTAACGGAACCCGCGTCATCATCGCCCCCGGCGCCGCTCTCTCCGGACGAGGACCTTCCTCGACGACGGAGCGATCGGAGGCCGGGCGATGACAGTCCCGGGGACCAAGACGGCAGTGGAGTGGCTGGTATCGGTGGCGCCGGACCCGGACGCCTGCCGGCGGGAATGGGAGCACAACCCCCTCGGGGTGACGCTGCTGCCCGCCGGACGGCGCTGGGACGTGCTGATCCTGCCGGGGGAGCTGGGCCAGGCCACCCTCGACGTCCTGAACCTGCTCATCGAGAAGCCCGGCCCGGTGCTCGCCGATTTCGGCGACGCCCGGCTGGGCTTCTTCGTGCCCGCGGGCACCGCCTCGCGCTGGCTCGGTACGGGCGTGCGCGGCGCCGGGCGCGGCACCTGGATCGTGGTCCCGTACCCGGGGCGGGCGACCGGCGGGGTGCGCTGGCTGGTGGTGCCGGACGGGCACGGCACGCTCACGGATCCGGCGGTGCTGGAGCTGGCGATGCACGAGGCGGCGGCGCAGGTGGCGGGGGCCGCGTCGGCGAAGGAGGGCCGCAAGCCTTGACAAGAGCATTGGTCTGGACCATCTTGAGCGCCGCGACACCCCCCACACCCCTCCATCCCCCCATGCACCGGAGGCAGTTGTGCGCAGAAGACTGTCCGTACTTACGGCCACCGCCCTGGCGGTGGCCGGTCTGCTGACCGCGGGGCCGCCCGCCGCGGCCGCTGACGCCGATCTCGCCCGCAACGGCGGCTTCGAGTCCGGCCTCGACGGCTGGAACTGCTCGGCGGGCAGCGGAGCCGTCGTCACCAGCCCCGTCCACGGCGGGAGTTCCGCCCTCAAGGCCACCCCGGCGGGCCAGGACTTCGCCCAGTGCGCCCAGAGCGTCACCGTCAAGCCGGACTCCGCGTACACGCTCGGCGCCTGGGTGCAGGGCGGGTACGCCTACCTCGGCGCGACCGGGACCGGCACCACCGACGTGTCCACCTGGACCCAGTCCCCGGGCGCCTGGAAGCGGCTGACCACCACCTTCCGCACCGGCCCCGCCACCACCTCGGTGACGGTCTGGACCCACGGCTGGTACGGCCAGGGGCCCGTCCTCACCGACGACCTCAGCCTGGTCGGCCCCGACCCCGGCGGCACCGGCCAGCCGCAGCTCCCGGCCGCCCCCACCGGCCTGACCGCGTCCGGCGCCACCGCGAACTCCCTGACCCTGTCCTGGTCGGCCGTTGCCGGAGCCACCGGGTACACCCTCTACCGGGACGGCGCGGCGCCGCTCGCGGTCACCGGGACCTCGGCGACCGTCACGGGTCTGGCCGCGTCCACGACGTACTCCTTCCAGGTCAGCGCCAAGAACGCGGCGGGCGAGTCCCCGCGCGGCGCGGCCGTCTCGGCGAGCACCACCACCGGCGGCGGGAACCCCGGCACCCCGGGCCTGCCCGCCCACGCCCTGGTCGGCTACCTCCACGCGAGCTTCGCCAACGGCTCCGGCTACCTCAAGATGGCCGACGTACCCGCCTCCTGGGACGTCATCGACCTCGCCTTCGGCGAACCGACCTCGGTGACCTCGGGCGACATCCGCTTCCAGCTCTGCCCGGTCAGCGAGTGCCCGGGCGTGGAGAGCCCCGCCGAGTTCAAGGCGGCGATCAAGGCCAGACAGGCGGCGGGCAAGAAGGTGCTGATCTCCATCGGCGGCCAGAACGGCCAGGTCCAGCTCGCCACGACGGCCGCCCGGGACACCTTCGTCTCCTCCGTCAGCAAGATCATCGACGAATACGGGCTCAACGGCCTCGACATCGACTTCGAGGGCCACTCGCTCTCGCTGGCCACCGGTGACACCGACTTCCGCAGCCCCACCACCCCGGTGATCGTCAATCTGATCGCCGCGGTCAAGACCCTCAAGGCCAAGTACGGCCCGGCCTTCGTCCTGACCATGGCCCCCGAGACCTTCTTCGTCCAGCTCGGCTACCAGTACTACGGATCCGGCCCCTGGGGCGGCCAGGACCCGCGCGCCGGGGCCTACCTCCCGGTCATCCACGCCCTGCGCGACGACCTCACCCTGCTGCACGTCCAGGACTACAACTCGGGTTCCATCATGGGCCTCGACAACCAGTACCACTCGATGGGCGGCGCGGACTTCCACATCGCCATGACCGACATGCTGCTCACCGGCTTCCCCGTCGCGGGCGACACCGCGCGGGTCTTCCCGCCGCTGCGCCCGGACCAGATCGCCATGGGCCTCCCGGCCACCACCAACGCGGGCAACGGGTACACCGCGCCCGCCGAGGTGAACAAGGCCCTCGACTGCCTGACGAAGAAGACGAACTGCGGGAGCTACCAGACCCACGGCAGCCGGCCCGCGCTGCGCGGCCTGATGACCTGGTCGGTCAACTGGGACCGGTTCGGCGGCTGGGAGTTCTCGAAGAACTTCCACGCGTACTTCGGCTGACCGCACCGACCGCGCCCACGCAGAGCAGGAGCGGCAGACACAGCAGCCAGCTGGCCAGCACGTCGAGCGGCCAGTGGAACCCCCGCAGCACCAGACCGACGGCCGTGGCCCCCGCGAGCAGCAGGGCCGCGGCCGTCGGCCACGGGCGGCGGGCGTACGGACGTACGAGCAGGGCGGCGCCCAGGTAGGCGACGGCCGCGGTGGCGGTGTGGCCGGAGGGGAAGTACCCGGCGGCCCACGGCTCCAGCGGACCCGGCCGGGCGGTCCAGTCCTTGAGCGGTACGACCAGGGCCGGGACCAGGGCCATGGCGAGAGCGGCGGCGAGCGCGGGCCGCCACCGCCGGGAGCGCCGGACGGCGTACGCCATCGCCAGCACCAGGACCGGCACGGCGACCTGGACGTTGCCGAGGTCGGCGAGGCGTTCGGTGACCGCGTCGGGGACGGAGCGCACCACGGCGCGGCTGATCCGTTCGTCCGGGGTGAGCAGCGGGCCCGAGGCCAGCACCTGCCAGGTGATCAGCGCGAAGGCGGCCCACGATGCGGCGCCGAGGGCGCACAGGGCGCGCGGCGAGAGGGGGCGCGGGGCGCGGGGGAACCGAATGGCCGGCCGTCCCGGAACAGGGGGGGTGGTTCCGGGGCGGCCGCCCGGACCGGGTTGCCGTCCACCCCGGGGGGTGTGGAGTGAACGGCTGTCCGATCGGTGAGGAGTGTGCGCGAACGCATGCCCGGTACGGCGCTGGGGAAGCCCGTTGCCGGGGTCGCCCGTGGAATTTCGCGGGCGGGCTGTTTCACTCATCTGCAGAAACCGTACGGCAGCGAAAGGGGGACCGACAGCGAGAACGCGCTCCCGCCATCGGCCCCCCACACCTTCTTCACAGTGCCCGACCGTTACCGCCGGTATCGATCGAGCAGGGGATCGAGCGCCGTGCTCGGGTGTTCGCCCGAGCGCTCGCGACGCCCTCCCCGGGAGTCGTCCGGACCGTCTCAGACGGCCGTGAACGCGCCCTCGATGATGTCCAGGCCCTCGTTCAGCAGGTCCTCGCCGATCACGATCGGGGGCAGGAAGCGCAGCACGTTGCCGTAGGTGCCGCAGGTGAGGACCAGCAGGCCCTCGGCGTGGCAGGCCTTGGCGAGCGCGCCCGCGGCGGCCGCGTTCGGCTCCTTGGTCGCGCGGTCGGTCACCAGCTCGATCGCGATCATCGCACCGCGGCCGCGGATGTCGCCGATGATGTCGAACTTCTCCGCCATCGCCGTCAGACGGGCCTTCATCACGGACTCGATCTTCTTCGCCTTGGCGTTGAGGTCGAGCTCCTTCATCGTCTCGATGGAACCGAGCGCACCGGCGCAGGCCACCGGGTTGCCGCCGTAGGTGCCGCCCAGGCCGCCCGCGTGCGCGGCGTCCATGATCTCGGCGCGGCCGGTCACGGCGGCGAGCGGCAGACCGCCCGCGATGCCCTTGGCGGTGGTGATCAGGTCCGGGACGATGCCCTCGTCCTCGCACGCGAACCACTGGCCGGTGCGGCAGAAGCCGGACTGGATCTCGTCGGCGACGAAGACGATGCCGTTGTCGTTGGCGAACTTCACGATCGCGGGCAGGAAGCCCTTGGCCGGCTCGATGAAGCCGCCCTCGCCGAGCACCGGCTCGATGACCATCGCGGCGACGTTCTCGGCGCCGATCTGCTTGACGATCTGGTCGATCGCCTGCGCGGCGGCCTCGGGGCCGCAGTTCTCGCCGCCGGTCGGCCAGCGGTAGCCGTAGGCGACCGGGACGCGGTAGACCTCGGGCGCGAACGGACCGAAGCCCTGCTTGTACGGCATGTTCTTCGCCGTCATGCCCATGGTCAGGTTGGTGCGGCCGTGGTAGCCGTGGTCGAAGACGACGACGGCCTGGCGCTTGGTGTACGAACGGGCGATCTTGACCGCGTTCTCGACGGCCTCGGCGCCCGAGTTGAACAGGGCCGACTTCTTGGCGTGGTCACCCGGCGTCAGCTCGGCCAGCGCCTCGCAGACCTCGACGTACCCCTCGTACGGCGTGACCATGAAACAGGTGTGCGTGAAGTCGGCGAGCTGCGCGGAGGCGCGGCGCACGACGGCCTCGGCGGAGGCGCCGACCGAGGTCACGGCGATGCCGGAACCGAAGTCGATCAGACGGTTGCCGTCGACGTCCTCGATGATGCCGCCGCCCGCGCGGGCCGTGAAGACGGGGAGCACGGAGCCCACGCCACCGGCCACCGTCCGGAGGCGGCGGGCCTGCAGCTCCTGCGACTTGGGGCCGGGGATCGCGGTGACGATGCGGCGCTCCTGCGGGACAGCGGTCATAGGGGGCTCCTGGGGGGTGTTTTCGGACGCACTTGTGTCTTTGTCCGCAGGCTAGGCCCGGGGGAGGGGGTACGGCATGCTCCGAACGGGAGTGGTCCCCGCGTGTCCTTGTCCGTGGCGGCCATAGGAGGGATCCGGGACGTGTCTCGTGGATCATGACGGGGTACGGGCCGCGGGCCACCCCCGGCGACTAGATTGAGCGCGCGCACGGCACGCAGTGCGGCGAACGGGCAGGGGGCTTGGGGTTCATGGACACCGACGGGACGCACGGCGCGCACGGTGCGTACGACACACCCGATCCGGGCGCGGCACCCGATCCGGGCGCGCCCCAGGTCCCCCGGCCCGCCGGCCCGCCCCCGCCCCTTCCCAAGGCGCTCCCGCCGCGCCCGGCCGCGGCCCCGACGCCGCCGCCCGTGCCCGGGTACGCGCCCGCGCCGACCGGGGCCGGCGGTGTCGGCGGGGCCGGCGGGGCCCACCCGGCTCCCGGCGCACCCGTCTCACCCTTCACCGCGTGGCTGCGCGTCCCCCGGCCGATCGCGGAGCCGGGCGTCTGGCGCTACGGCCACGTCCCGGTCGCACCGAAGCCCGCCGGATCCGACCGGTCGCTGCTCACCCGCGTCGTGGTCGCCTTCCTCGTCTTCTTCGTGTGCTGGCAGGCCTTCCTCGACGGGAAGCTCCCCTTCCTCGGGGCTCCCCTCTACTACTTCACCCCCGACAGCTGGTGGACCCGGGGCCTCGTGTCCGTCCCCACCGACCACCGGGGCGAGGCGGCGCTGGAGGTCTACGAGCTGCTGGCCACCGTGGGCCTGTTCCTCGGCTTCGCCAAGATCGGCGGCTGGCGCGCGGCCTTCGACCGGCTGATCGCCGACCGCGGCCCCTGGTACCGCGCGCTGGGCGCCGCCGCCGGGGCCGCCGTCGTCGTCGCGCTGATCGAGAACCAGGTCCTGCCGGTCTACCCCCTCGCCTTCGCCCACCTTCCCTACGCGGAACTCGGCGGAGCGGCCTCCTCGGTCATCACCTACGTCCTCTACGCGGTGATCTACCTCCCCGTCATCCTCGTCTTCGGACGGCTCGGCGACTGGCCGGGCCTGGCGCAGTCGGTCCTGGCGGGCCCCGCCGCCCCCTCCCGCGCACCCCTCCCGACCGTCCCGGGCGGCCCCGACGACCCCGCCGCCTGGCCGCGGCTGCGCGCCGCGGGGCTGGCGGAGGCCGCCGACCGGCTGGCCGCCGAGGCCGCCGCCGGGCGGATGAACGACGTCGACCACGTCCGGATCCGCCGGGCCTGGGACTCCGTCCTGGTGGACCCCGCGCGCCGCACCGCCTTCGCCCGGGCCGTGCGGGACAAGGGCGCCGCCGCCTGCGGCCACCCGTCCGGCGCCCGTGACCTGCCCACCCGCACCGCCGACCACGACCTGACCGTCGGCCAGGTCCGGCTCGGCCGGGTGACCGGCGCCGAGCCCAACCCGTACGAACGGCGCGGCACCGGCCTCGCCCTGGATCCGACGGTCCTCGGCACCTCGGTGCTCGCCGTCGGCCCCTCCGGAGCGGGCAAGACCACCCGGCTGGTGCGCCCCGCCGTCGAATCGCTGGCCCTCCAGGCGCTGGCCGGCGAAGCGGCGCTGATCGCCGTCACCGCCGCCGGATCGCCCCTCGGATCCGATGCCTCCTACGACATCGTGGTGCGGCCCGGCGACCCCGCGTCCGTCCACGACCTCGACCTCTACGGCGGCACCACCGACCCCGACGAGGCCGCCCAGCTCCTCGCCGAAGGCTTCGTCGGTGACCTGCCGGGCATCGACGCACGCCGCTGCGCCACCGCCCTCGCGCAGCTCATCGGCCCCTTCCGGGCGGCGTACGACCGCTTCCCCACCGTGCAGGAGCTGCGCGAACTCCTCGACGCGGTCCCCGCCGCGCTCGACCCGCTGCGCGCCGCGCTGGCGGCCGCCGGCCGTCAGGACATGCTGCGCGAACTCGACGCCCGGACCCGGCAGCACGGGGTCCACGGTGACCCCGGCCCCGCCCTCGCCGACCGGGTCGCGCTGCTCGACCGGCCCGCCTTCCACGGCTTCTTCGACACCACCGGCGCCGGACGGCCCTTCTCCGTACGCGCCCTGGAGCACCCCGTACGGGTCCGCGTCGACCTCCCCGAGCGGGGCCACGCGGAAGCCTCCAGGCTGCTGGCCCGGCTGCTGCTCGCGCAGTTCACCGCCGCCGCCGCGGGCCGCGCCGACCGCTCCCTCTTCGCCTTCCTCGCCTTCGACGACGCCTCGCACACCCTCACCCCGGGAACCGTCCGCGGGATCCAGCGGCTGCGCTCGGCCAATGCCGGGGTGCTGCTGACCCTGCGCACGCTGGACGACGTACCGGAACAGCTGCGCACCCCGCTGCTCGGCGCCGTCGGCTGCCGGATGGCCTTCTCCGGGGTGACCACCTGGGACGGCAAGTGGTTCGCCGACGCCTGGGGGACGGAGCTGGTGGAGACCCGGGACGTCACCAGCCGGACCGTGTACGCGGACCAGCCGATGACCCGGTTCATCAACACGGTGCGCAAGCTGATCACCGGCAAGGCGGTCACCACGGACGCCGTCACCGTGCGGCAGGTGGAACGGGAGCGCTGGTCCGCCTCCGCACTGGCCAACACCGTGCCCCCCGGTCACGCCGTGCTCTCGCTGACCTCGGTGGCCGGCGGGAGGGCGGCTCCGCTGCTGGTCTCGCTCCTCGACTGAAAGGGTTCCGCGACGCGACTGAAAGGGTTCCGCGACCCGTACGGGGTGGCAGAATCGAGGGGAGCCGTTCATACGACACGGCGAAAACCCCCTCCGCTAAGGCCGCTGGTAACCGATGCCGCTCACCCTCGCCTCGCTCGTCCAGCACTCGGCGCTCAAACTCAGCGTCCGTGCGGGGGAGAGCCGTCTGGACACCCCCGTCCGCTGGGCCCACGTCAGCGAGCTGGCCGACCCCGTCCCCTACATGGAGGGCGGCGAGCTGCTGCTGATCACCGCGATGAAGCTGGACGCGGAGGACCCCGAGGAGATGCTCCGCTACGTCCGCAGGCTCGCCGCCGCCGGAGTCGTCGGCCTCGGCTTCGCCGTCGGCGTCAACTACGAGGCGGTCCCCGACGCGCTGGTCGAGGCGGCCCGCGCCGAAGACCTGCCGCTGCTGGAAGTGCCCCGGCGGACCCCCTTCCTCGCCATCAGCAAGGCCGTCTCCGCGGCGCTGGCCGCCGACCAGTACCGGGCCGTCACCGCGGGCTTCGAAGCCCAGCGGGAACTGACCCGGGCCGCGCTCTCCGCCGACGGGCCCGCCGAACTCCTCACCCGGCTCGCCGCCCACGTGCACGGCTGGGCCGCGCTCTACGACACCTCCGGCGCGGTCGTCGCCGCCGCCCCCGAGTGGGCCGCGCGCCGGGCCGCCCGGCTCACCCCCGACGTGGAACGGCTGCGCGAGCGGCCCGCCCCCGCCAGCGCCGTCGTCGGCGGCTCCGAGGACCGCGTCGAACTCCAGTCCCTGGGCACCGGCCGCCGCGCCCGGGGCGCCCTCGCCGTCGGTACGGGAGCCCCCCTCGGCACCGCCGAGCGGTACGCCGTGCACTCCGCGGTCGCCCTCCTCACCCTCACCACCGAGCGCTCCCGGTCCCTGCACGACGCCGAATCCCGGCTCGGCGCGGCCGTCCTGCGACTGCTGCTCGACGGCGAGACCGCCCACGCACGGGCCGTCGCCGGTGACCTGTACGGCGTACTCCTCGACGCGCCCTTCCGGCTCGTCATCGCCGAACCCGCCCTGCCCGGCACGGCCCAGCCCGAAGGGCTCGCGCTGCTCGCCGACGCCGTCGAGTCGGCGGCCGCCCGCAGCGGCGAAGCGCTGCTGGTGGTCACCGAACCGGACCGGCTGCTGATCCTCGCCGCGGACGGCGGCGCCGCCGCCGGGGCGGTCGCCGACCACGCCGAAGCCCTCGAATCGCGGCGCGGCCGGGAATCCACGGGTCCGGAGCCGGACGAGCTGGTCGTCGGCCTGTCCGCGCCCGCCGGGCCCGCGACCGCCGCGGCCGCCTACAAACAGGCCGACCAGGCGCTCGTCGTCGCCCGGCGGCGCGGCCGCCCGCTGGTCGAGCACGACGACCTGGCGGCGGGCTCCGTCCTGCCGCTGCTCGCCGACGACGCCGTACGGGCCTTCGCCGACGGGACGCTGCGGGCCCTGCGCGACCACGACGCCATCGGCCGCGGCGACCTGGTCGCCTCCCTCCAGGCATGGCTCTCCCGGCACGGGCAGTGGGACGCGGCCGCCGCCGACCTCGGGGTGCACCGGCACACGCTGCGCTACCGGATGCGCCGGGTCGAGGAGATCCTGGGCCGCTCCCTGGACGATCCGGACGTCCGGATGGAGCTGTGGCTCGCCCTGAAGGTCACGGGCGCGGACGCCCCGGCCTGACCCCGCGCGGGCCCGTACACCGGCCTCCCGTACCGCGGGTACGGGAACGACCAGGCCGTCCCCTGACAAACCGGCGCACCCCGGCCGGGCGCCACTCCACGCCGGACAAGCGCCGAATCCGCGGCGGAGTCCTACGGTGGGAGGGACAAGGACTCCGCACACACTCCGAAGGGCCGGGATTCGCCATGACTTCCACCCACGCCTTCTGGCTCGCCGGTCGCCAGGCCACCGGCGAGGACAGCTTCGACGTCACGTCCCCCTGGGACGGCCGCGTGGTGGGCACCGTCAGCGTGCCCACCGACGCGCAGGTCGAGGAGGCCGTGGCGGCCGCCCACGCCGTGACCGCGGAGTTCTCGGCGACGCCCGCCCACGTACGGGCCGCCGCCCTGGACCACGTGTCCAAGCGCCTCACCGAGCGCACCGAGGAGATCGCCCAGCTGATCTCCGCCGAGAACGGCAAGCCCATCAAGTGGGCCCGCGGCGAGGTCGGCCGCGCGGTGTCCGTGTTCCGGTTCGCCGCCGAAGAGGCCCGCCGCTTCAACGGCGGCGAGGCCCAGCGCCTGGACACCGACGCCGGTGGCGTGGGCCGCCTCGCGCTGACCCGCCGCTTCGTCAAGGGCCCGGTCCTCGGCATCGCGCCGTTCAACTTCCCGCTGAACCTGTGCGCCCACAAGGTGGCCCCGGCCATCGCCGTCGGCGCGCCGATCATCCTGAAGCCCGCCCCGGCCACCCCGCTCTCCGGTCTGATCCTCGGCGAGCTGCTCGCCGAGACCGACCTCCCGGCCGGTTCCTGGTCCGTGCTGCCCGTGGCCAACGACAAGATGCCGGCCCTGGTCAAGGACGAGCGGCTGCCCGTGATCTCCTTCACCGGCTCCGACACCGTCGGCTACGCCATCCAGCAGTCGGTGCCCCACAAGCACTGCACCCTGGAGCTGGGCGGCAACGCCGCGGCCGTCGTCCTGGACGACTGGTCCTCCGAGGCCGACCTCGAATGGGCCGCGACCCGCATCGCGACCTTCTCGAACTACCAGGCCGGCCAGTCCTGCATCTCGGTGCAGCGCGTGATCGCCGACGCCGCCGTCTACGACCGCCTGGTCGAGAAGGTCGTCGCCAAGGTCCAGGCCCAGGTCACCGGTGACCCGTCCGACGCGTCCACCGACGTCGGCCCGCTGGTCTCCGAGGACGCCGCCAAGCGCGTCGAGTCCTGGGTGGACGAGGCCGTGGCCGCGGGTGCCAAGCTGCTCACGGGCGGCAAGCGCGAGGGTGCCTCGTACGAGCCCACCGTGGTCGCCGAGCTGCCCGCGGGCGTCAAGCTGGCCTGCGAGGAGGTCTTCGGACCGGTCCTGACCCTGCAGAAGGTCGACGGCGCCGACGAGGCCTTCGCCGCCGTCAACGACTCGAAGTTCGGTCTGCAGACCGGCGTCTTCACGCGGAACATCCAGACCGCGTTCCGCGCCCACCGCGAGCTGGAGGTCGGCGGCGTGATCGTCGGCGACGCGCCCTCCTACCGCGCCGACCAGATGCCGTACGGCGGGGTCAAGCAGTCCGGCGTGGGCCGCGAAGGCGTCCGCTACGCGATGGACGACTACACGTACGAGCGCGTCCTGGTCCTTACGGGCCTCGACATCTGAGCCCTCCCGTACGTCCGAGAGCCGACGGTCCGAACCCACTGTGCGGGGGTTCGGGCCGTCCCCTTTTGCCGTTTTCCCGCCGCATTTCCCGCCGTCCCCGTCGCGGCCCTTTTCCCGGGCGCCCGAAACGGGTACGACTCACTGGTAGCACCGACCGGTAATCACCTGATCATCCGATTCGGCGGCGAGGTGAGCTGCGCATGTCCGCAACACAGCCCAAGGTGACCGAGCGCGAGGCACGGCAGGTCGCGGAAGCGGCCCGGGAACAGGACTGGCGCAAGCCCAGCTTCGCCAAGGAACTCTTCCTCGGACGCTTCCGGCTCGACCTGATCCATCCCCACCCGCTGCCCGCCGCCGAGGACGTCCGGCGCGGCGAGGCCTTCCTGGAGCGGCTCCGGGCCTTCTGCGAGACCGAGATGGACGGCGCCCGCATCGAACGCGAGGCGAAGATCCCCGACGAGACCGTGCGCGGCCTCAAGGAACTCGGCGCCCTCGGGATGAAGATCGACACCAAGTACGGCGGCCTCGGCCTCACCCAGGTGTACTACAACAAGGCGCTCGCCCTCGTCGGCTCCGTCAGCCCGGCCATCGGCGCCCTGCTCTCCGCGCACCAGTCCATCGGCGTACCCCAGCCGCTCAAGCTCTTCGGCACCCAGGAACAGCGCGACCTCTTCCTGCCGCGCTGCGCCCGCACCGACATCAGCGCCTTCCTGCTCACCGAACCCGACGTCGGCTCGGACCCGGCCCGCCTCGCCACCACCGCCGTGCCGGACGGGGAGGACACCTACGTCCTGGACGGCGTGAAGCTCTGGACCACCAACGGCGTGGTCGCCGACCTGCTCGTCGTCATGGCCCGGGTGCCGAAGTCCGACGGGCACAAGGGAGGCATCACCGCCTTCGTCGTCGAGGCGGACTCCCCGGGCGTCACCGTCGAACACCGCAACGCCTTCATGGGCCTGCGCGGGCTGGAGAACGGCGTCACCCGGCTGCACCAGGTCCGGGTCCCGGCCGCGCACCGGATCGGCCCCGAGGGCGCCGGCCTGAAGATCGCCCTGACCACCCTCAACACCGGCCGGCTGTCCCTGCCCGCGATGTGCGTCGGCGCCGGGAAGTGGTGCCTGAAGATCGCCCGCGAATGGTCCGGGGTGCGCGAGCAGTGGGGACGGCCCGTCGCCCGGCACGAGGCCGTCGGCGCCAAGATCTCCTTCATCGCCGCCACCACCTTCGCCCTGGAGGCGATGGTCGACCTCGCCTCGCAGATGGCCGACGAGGACCGCAACGACATCCGCATCGAAGCCGCCCTGGCCAAGCTGTACGGCAGCGAGATGGCCTGCCTGATGGCCGACGAACTCGTCCAGATCCGCGGCGGCCGCGGCTTCGAGACCGCCGAGTCCCTCGCGGCCCGCGGCGAGCGCGCCGTCCCCGCCGAACAGATGCTCCGCGACCTGCGCATCAACCGGATCTTCGAGGGCTCCACCGAGATCATGCACCTGCTGATCGCCCGCGAGGCAGTCGACGCCCACCTGTCGGTCGCGGGCGACCTGATCGACCCCGACAAGGCGCTCGCCGACAAGGCGAAGGCGGGCGCCCGGGCCGCCGGGTTCTACGCCCGCTGGCTGCCCAAGCTGGCGACCGGAGCCGGTCAGGTCCCGGGCACCTACCGCGCGTTCCACCCCGCCGGACACCCCGACCTCGCCACCCACCTGCGCTATGTCGAGCGCGGCGCCCGCAAACTCGCCCGCTCCACCTTCTACGCGATGTCCCGCTGGCAGGGCCGGATGGAGACCAAACAGGGCTTCCTCGGCCGGATCGTGGACATCGGCGCCGAACTCTTCGCGATGAGCGCGGCCTGCGTACGCGCCGAGCACCTGCGCGCCACCGGCGACCACGGCCGCGAGGCCTACCAGCTGGCCGACGCCTTCTGCCGGCAGTCCCGGCTGCGCGTCGAGGAACTCTTCGGCCGGCTGTGGGCCAACACCGACGACCTGGACCGCACCGTGGTCGAGGGGGTCCTCGGCGGGGTCTACACCTGGCTGGAAGAAGGCGTCCTGGACCCCTCCGGCGACGGCCCGTGGATCGCCGACGCCACCCCCGGCCCCTCCGTCCACAAGAACGTGCACCGCCCCATCCGCTGACCATCCGCCGATACCCCGCCGGCTGAAGGGGCACAATCGTCTCCTCGACATGATCCGAAGGGGACGGGGAGCACGATGCACAGGGTGGGGAAGAACACGACGGTCCGGCGCGCGGCGGGGGCCGCCGCCACGGCGCTGCTCCTGGCCGGCGCCGCCGCATGCGGCGGCGCCGGCCAGGCGGACAAGGAGACGGGTGTGCCCGCGCCCCGCACGGCGGCCGCGAGCACACCGCCCCCGGCGGCTCCGGGACCCGGCGCGGACAAGCTCAAGACCCTGACCCTCGCCCCGGGCGAGAAGGCCGGGCACTACACGGCGGACGAACCGGTCCTCGACGAGCCGATGAACGAGTCGTACGAGGCCACCCCCGCGGTGTGCCAGCCGCTGACCAGCCTGGGCAAGGCGGGCCACACCGCCCAGGCGTACGCGAAGACCTCCGGCCCGGGCGGGATCATGCAGGACGCAAGCACCGAGATCGTGCTGCGCTCCTACAAGGACGGCGGCGCGGCCGCGGCCCTGAAGTCCCTGGCGGCCGCGGGCAAGAGCTGCGCGGGCGGCTACAAGGAGGACCGGATGCTCGCCGAGGGCACGGTCCTCAAGGTCGAGCCGGTCCCGGCGCCCAAGCTCGGGGACGAGGCACAGGCCTACCGGATCGTGGTCCAGGACGTGAAGGAGAAGAACATCTCGCTGTACAAGTACCTGACGGTGATCCGCTCGGGCTCCGTCACGCTCTCGTTCCGCTCCGACATGCTCGACACCAAGGACTTCGGCGGGGTGCCGCCGGAGGTCGTCACGGCGCAGTACGAGAAGTTCGCCAAGGGATCGGGCGCCGCCTAGGAACACGTCCTGGGGAGACCGGGTCCGCGCGGCCCGGCGATGCGGCAACAATAGGGGGATGAGCGACAGCCCATCCCCCCTCGCCGACCCGCACCTCCTCTTCGACGCCGCGGCAGGCCGCCGGGACATCGTCGTGCTCGGGTCGACCGGTTCCATCGGCACCCAGGCCATCGACCTCGTCCTGCGCAACCCGGACCGGTTCCGGGTGACCGCGCTGTCCGCCGCGGGCGGTCGCGTCGCTCTGCTCGCGGAGCAGGCCCGGCTGCTGCGGGTGAAGACGGTGGCGGTGTCCCGCGAGGACGTCGTACCGGCGCTGAAGGAAGCGCTGGGCGACCAGTACGGCGCCGAGCCGATGCCCGAGATCCTGGCCGGACCGGACGCGGCGGCCGAACTCGCCGCCTCCGAGTGCCACACCGTCCTCAACGGCATCACCGGATCCATCGGCCTCGCGCCGACCCTCGCCGCGCTCCGCGCGGGCCGCACCCTCGCGCTCGCCAACAAGGAATCGCTGATCGTCGGCGGGCCGCTGGTCAAGGAACTGGCCCGGCCCGGCCAGATCATCCCGGTGGACTCCGAGCACGCCGCGCTCTTCCAGGCCCTCGCCGCCGGCACCCGGGCCGATGTGCGCAAGCTGGTCGTCACCGCCTCCGGCGGCCCCTTCCGCGGCCGCACCCGCGCCCAGCTCGCCGACGTCACGGTCCAGGACGCCCTCGCACACCCGACCTGGGCGATGGGTCCGGTCATCACCGTGAACTCCGCGACCCTGGTCAACAAGGGGCTGGAGGTCATCGAGGCGCACCTGCTCTACGACATCCCCTTCGACCGCATCGAGGTCGTGGTCCACCCGCAGTCCTACGTGCACTCGATGGTCGAGTTCACCGACGGCTCCACCCTCGCCCAGGCCACCCCGCCCGACATGCGCGGACCCATCGCGATCGGCCTCGGCTGGCCCCAGCGGGTCCCCGACGCGGCCCCGGCCTTCGACTGGTCCAAGGCCTCCACCTGGGAGTTCTTCCCGCTGGACACCGAGGCCTTCCCGGCGGTCGGTCTCGCCCGGCACGTCGGCGCCCTGGGCGGCACCGCCCCGGCCGTCTTCAATGCGGCGAACGAGGAGTGCGTGGAGGCCTTCCTGGCCGGTCGGCTGCCGTTCACAGCAATCATGGATACCGTCGCAGCCGTGGTCGACGAGCACGGAACCCCGGGCTCGGGAACTTCCCTGACCGTCCGGGACGTCCTGGAGGCGGAGACCTGGGCACGGGCCCGGGCCCGGGAAATGGCGGCACAGGCCGCAGTGGAGGCGCGCGCATGACGATTCTGATGACCGTGATCGGCATGCTGATCTTCGTGATCGGACTGCTGGTCTCGATCGCCTGGCACGAGCTGGGCCACCTGTCGACGGCCAAGCTGTTCGGCATCCGCGTGCCCCAGTACATGGTCGGCTTCGGCCGGACCATCTGGTCGCGCAAGAAGGGCGACACGGAGTACGGGCTCAAGGCCATCCCGATGGGCGGCTACATCCGCATGATCGGGATGTTCCCGCCCGGCGAGGACGGCAAGGTCACCGCCCGCTCGACCTCGCCCTTCCGGTCGATGATCGAGGACGCGCGCTCGGCGGCGTACGAGGAACTCCAGCCCGGCGACGAGAACCGGCTCTTCTACACGCGCAAGCCCTGGAAGCGCGTCATCGTGATGTTCGCGGGCCCCTTCATGAACCTGGTGCTCGCGCTCGCGATCTTCTTCGGCGTGTGGATGACCTTCGGGGTCACCCAGCAGACGACCAAGGTGGCCTCGGTCTCCGACTGCGTCCTCAAGCAGAGCGACAAGCGCACCACCTGCAAGCCGGGCGACCAGGTGGCCCCGGCCAAGGCCGCCGGGCTCAAGGCCGGCGACAGGATCGTCGCCTTCGACGGGCACCGGGTCACCGACTGGTCCGTCCTCCAGGAGAAGATCCGCGACACCGTCGGCCCGGTCACGGTCACCGTCGTGCGCGACGGCAAGGAGCTGACCCTCAGGCCCACCCTGATCGAGAACACGGTCGGCAAGACCGACGGCCACGGCGGGTACGTCAAGGGCCAGTTCGTCACCGCGGGCTTCCTCGGCTTCGGCCCCGCGACCGAGACCGAGGCCCTCGGCTTCGGCCAGTCCGCGAGTCACATGGCCGATGTCGTGGACCAGAGCGTCAGCGGGCTGCTGAAGCTGCCGTCCAAGATCCCCCCGCTGTGGAACGCGGCCTTCGGCGACGGCGAGCGCCAGCCGGACTCCCCGATCGGGATCGTCGGCGCGGCCCGTATCGGCGGCGAGATCGCCAACCTCGACATCCCCGCCACCGACCGGCTCGTGATGTTCCTGAACCTCGTCGGCATGTTCAACCTGGCGCTGTTCCTGTTCAACATGCTGCCGCTGCTCCCGCTCGACGGCGGGCACATCGCGGGCGCCCTGTGGGAATCGGTCCGGCGCAATCTCGCGCGGGTCTTCCGGCGCCCCGACCCGGGCCCCTTCGACGTGGCGAAGCTGATGCCCGCCGCCTATCTGGTGGCCGGGGTCTTCGTCTGCTTCACGGCGCTGGTGATGGTCGCGGACGTGGTGAACCCGATCAAGATCAGCTGACCCGGGCCACCACGGCAGCCACCGCGGCGGTCACCGCCCGCCGCGGTGGCCGCCGTTCAGCCGATCTTCCTACCGCACTCCAGGGAGAGTCGGCCACGATTCGTGTCCGGGTCCCTACGTTTGGGTGGTGCGCCCCCTCGGATGCGCGGGTGGCGCGCTGATTGGCGTAATCTCGAAGGCTGGAGCCCGCCGATCTCGGGACCTCGATCCACACCTTGATCCACACCTTGGGGTTGCTCAGCAGATGACTGCCATCTCTCTCGGAATGCCGTCCGTGCCGACCAGGCTTGCCGAACGCCGGGTCAGCCGCAAGATCCAGGTCGGATCGGTCGCCGTCGGCGGCGACGCACCCGTTTCGGTGCAGTCCATGACCACCACCCGGACCTCCGACATCGGCGCCACCCTGCAGCAGATCGCCGAACTGACGGCCTCGGGCTGCCAGATCGTGCGCGTGGCCTGCCCGACCCAGGACGACGCCGACGCCCTCGCGGTCATCGCGAAGAAGTCGCAGATCCCGGTGATCGCCGACATCCACTTCCAGCCCAAGTACGTCTTCGCGGCGATCGACGCGGGCTGCGCCGCCGTCCGCGTGAACCCGGGCAACATCAAGCAGTTCGACGACAAGGTCAAGGAGATCGCGCGCGCCGCAGGCGACGCGGGCACCCCGATCCGGATCGGCGTCAACGCGGGCTCCCTCGACGCCCGGCTGCTGAAGAAGTACGGCAAGGCCACCCCCGAGGCGCTGGTCGAGTCCGCGCTGTGGGAGGCCTCCCTCTTCGAGGAGCACGGCTTCGGCGACATCAAGATCTCGGTCAAGCACAACGACCCGGTCGTGATGGTCAACGCCTACCGCCAGCTCGCCGTGGCCTGCGACTACCCGCTGCACCTCGGCGTCACCGAGGCCGGTCCCGCCTTCCAGGGCACCATCAAGTCCGCGGTCGCCTTCGGCGCGCTGCTCTCCGAGGGCATCGGCGACACCATCCGCGTCTCGCTCTCGGCCCCGCCGGTCGAGGAGATCAAGGTCGGCCTCCAGATCCTGGAGTCGCTGAACCTCAAGCAGCGCCGCCTGGAGATCGTCTCCTGCCCCTCCTGCGGCCGCGCCCAGGTCGATGTCTACAAGCTGGCCGAAGAGGTCAGCGCGGGCCTGGACGGCATGGAGGTGCCGCTGCGCGTCGCCGTCATGGGCTGCGTCGTCAACGGCCCCGGCGAGGCCCGTGAGGCCGACCTCGGCGTCGCCTCCGGCAACGGCAAGGGCCAGATCTTCGTCAAGGGCGAGATCATCAAGACGGTGCCCGAGTCGAAGATCGTCGAGACCCTCATCGAAGAGGCGCTGAAGATCGCCGAGCAGATGGAGAAGGACGGCGTCATGTCCGGCGAGCCGCAGATCTCCGTCGCGGGCTGAAACCCTCCCGCACGGACCGCTGCCGCCCGCGGCAGCGGCTGCGCCCGCACCCTCCGCTTTCCCGGCCCCGGCCCCGTTCCCGCAGCTCGCGGGCGGGGCCGGGGCTTTTTTGTCCCGCCGCGGGCGGCATCCCACGGGTGTGCCGGGTACAGTGCGGAGATCAGCGGACGTGCACGGTGAGGCCCCCTACAGTGTTGACGCAGACCACCACCAGGGTCCTGGAACCCAGCGATCTCGACGCCGCGCTCGAACTCCTCGGCCGCGAGCCCGTCGCGAACGCCTTCGTCACGTCCCGGGTCCAGGTCGCCGGCCTCGACCCCTGGCGCCTCGGCGGCGAGATGTGGGGCTGGTACTCCGACGGCCACCTGACCTCCCTGTGCTACGCGGGCGCGAACCTGGTCCCCGTCTGCGCCACCCCCGACGCCGTACGGGCCTTCGCCGACCGCGCCCGGCGCACCGGCCGCCGCTGCTCCTCCATCGTGGGCCCCGCCGAAGCCGCCGGACAGCTGTGGCGGCTGCTGGAGCCGCACTGGGGCCCCGCCCGCGACGTCCGCTCCCACCAGCCCCTGATGACCATGGAGCGGTCCTCCACCGAGATCGCCGCGGACCCACTGGTCCGCCGGGTCCGCAAGGAGGAGATGGACGTGATCATGCCCGCGTGCGTGGCCATGTTCACCGAGGAGGTCGGCGTCTCCCCGCTCGCCGGGGACGGCGGCCTGCTCTACCAGGCCCGGGTGGCCGAGCTGGTCGCCGCGGGCCGCTCCTTCGCCCGGATCGAGGACGGCAAGGTCGTCTTCAAGGCCGAGATCGGCGCCGCCACCTCCCGGGCCTGCCAGATCCAGGGCGTCTGGGTCGACCCCGCGCACCGCGGCCTCGGACACTCCGAGACGGGGATGGCCGCCGTCGTCGACTACGCCCTGCGGGACATCGCCCCCGTCGTCAGCCTCTACGTGAACGACTTCAACACCGCCGCGCGGGCCTCGTACCGGCGCGTCGGCTTCCGCGAGGTCGGCGCCTTCATGAGCGTCCTGTTCTGATCCGCTTCCGATCCGCGCCCGCCACCGCGGCAGCGTATGCCGCCGTCCCGTGCCACCGGCGTGTGCCGAGTCCGTATCCCGGCACGGGCGCCGCGAAGTAAGGTCGGCCGCATGCTGCCTACCCCCGGGGGCGACCCCCGCCACCCCGCCGGCGTCACCCTCGGTCCGCTCGACCTCGCCGCCCGCGTGGACGAGGCCCTGCGGGTCCAGGCCGTCGCCTTCGGGCTGAGCGAGGAGGAGGTGGCGATCCGGCGCTACATCGTGCAGCGCCACATGACCTGCCCCGGAGCCCGCTCGCTGGGCGCCTTCGCGGACGGCGGCGCCCTGGTCGGATTCGTCTACGGAATGCCCAACGACCGCGGCCACTGGTGGTCCACGGTCGTCGAGCCGCACCTGCGCGCGGGCGGCCACGACGCATGGCTCGACGGCTCCTTCGTCATCACCGAACTCCACGTCCACCCCGCCTTCCAGGGCCGGGGCGTCGGCCGCGCCCTGATCACCCGGATCACCGACACCGCCACCGAGCCGCGCTCGATCCTGTCCGCGATCGACACCGACAGCCCGGCCCGCGCGCTCTACCGCAAGCTCGGCTACACCGACCTCGCCCGCCGGGTGCACTTCCCGAGCGCCCGCCTGCCCTACGCGGTGATGGGCGCCCCGCTGCCCCTGCTGCGGCCCTGAGCCGCCTCGGCACCGGCTGCGGCCGTAATGGATTTTCCGGGGCCGCGGCGCCCCCGGTAGCCTCGCGTCATGTCAACGCAACACGTGCAGCGCATGTCCCGTCTGATGGCCAAGACCCTCCGCGAGGACCCGGCCGACGCGGAGACCCTCAGCCACAAGCTCCTCGTCCGCGCGGGCTACGTCCGCCGCAGTTCGGCCGGAGTGTGGAGCTGGCTGCCGCTGGGCAAGCGGGTCCTGGACAACGTCTCGCGCGTCGTCCGCGAGGAGATGGACGCGATCGGGGCGCAGGAGGTGCTGCTGCCCGCGCTGCTGCCGCGCGAGCCGTACGAGGTCAGCGGGCGCTGGACGGAGTACGGCGACCTGCTCTTCCGGCTCAAGGACCGCAAGGGCGCCGACTATCTGCTCGGCCCCACCCACGAGGAGATCTTCACCCTCGTGGTGAAGGACCAGTGCACGTCCTACAAGGACCTGCCGGTGATGCTCTATCAGATCCAGACCAAGTACCGCGACGAGGCCCGGCCCCGCTCGGGCGTGCTGCGCGGCCGCGAGTTCCAGATGAAGGACTCGTACTCCTTCGACGTCAGCGACGAGGGCCTCGCCGAGTCGTACGCGCTCCACCGCGCCGCCTACCAGCGGATCTTCACCAGGATCGGGCTGGACCACCGCATCGTCTCGGCCGTGTCCGGCGCGATGGGCGGCTCCGCCTCCGAGGAGTTCCTGGCCCCGGCGGGCGCGGGCGAGGACACCTTCGTCGACTGCCCGTCCTGCGACTACGCGGCCAACACCGAGGCCGTCACCTTCGCCCTGACCCCGGTCACCGCCGAACACGCACCGGCCGAGGACATCGCCACCCCCGACACCCCCACCATCGAATCGCTGGCCGCCCACCTCGGCGTACCGGCCTCGGCCACGCTCAAGAACCTGCTGGTCAAGGTCGACGGCGAGATCGTGGCCGTCGGCGTACCGGGGGACCGCGAGGTGGACCTGGGCAAGCTCGGCGAGCACCTGGCCCCCGCCGTGGTCGAGCTGGTGACGGCCGAGGACTTCACCGGCCGCCCCGACCTGGTCCGCGGCTACGTCGGCCCGCAGGGCCTGGAGAAGGTCCGCTACCTGGCCGACCCCCGCGTCGCGCCCGGCACTTCGTGGGTCACCGGCGCCAACCGCGTCGACACCCACGCCCGCAACGTGGTGTGCGGGCGGGACTTCGAGGTCGACCAGTACCTCGACGTGGTCGTCGTCGAACCCGGCGACCCCTGCCCGGCCTGCGGTACGGGGCTCCGGCTCGACCGCGCCATCGAGATCGGCCACATCTTCCAGCTGGGCCGCAAGTACGCGGACGCCTTCGGGCTCGACGTCCTCGGCAAGGAGGGCAAGCCGGTCCGGGTCACGATGGGTTCGTACGGCATCGGGGTCTCCCGCGCGGTCGCGGCCCTGGCCGAGCAGAGCGCGGACGAGCGCGGCCTGTGCTGGCCCGCGGAGGTCGCCCCGGCCGACGTCCACGTGGTGGCGGCGGGCAAGGCGGTGCCGCTCGCGCTGGCCGAACAGGCCGCCGACGCCCTGGCCGAGGCCGGCAAGCGGGTCCTGCTGGACGACCGGCCGGGCCTCTCGCCCGGCGTGAAGCTGACCGACGCCGAGCTGATGGGCGTCCCGTGGATCCTGGTCGCGGGCCGCCGCTCCGCCGAATCGGTGGTCGAGCTCCAGAACCGGGCCACCGGGGTCCGCGAGGAACTCCCCCTGGCGGAGGCGCTGTCCCGCCTGGTCTGACGCCCCCGGACACCGCGCGCCCCCGGCCCCGTCCGGGACCGGGGGCGCGCTCGGCGCGTCAGGCCGCGGGCAGCTCCGGAGGCATGTCCGCGTCCGCGTCCGGCAGTTCCGGCACGGGATCAGCGGCCTCGACGGCATCCGGAGCCGCAGCCGGAGCGGGCGTGGACACCGGAGCGGCGGCGGGCGCGGGCGCGGGGGCCGCGCCCGCCGCCGGGGCCGCGCGTTCCAGGAACCGCAGCAGTTCCACCGGGAACGGCAGGACCAGCGTGGAGTTCTTCTCCGCCGCCACCGCCACCACCGTCTGCAGCAGCCTCAGCTGGAGCGCCGCCGGCTGCTCCGACATCACCTCGGCCGCCTGGGCCAGCTTCTTCGAGGCCTGCAGCTCCGCGTCCGCGTTGATCACCCGCGCCCGCCGCTCGCGGTCCGCCTCCGCCTGCCGGGCCATCGACCGCTTCATCGTCTCCGGCAGCGACACGTCCTTGATCTCGACCCGGTCGATCTGCACGCCCCACCCGATCGCCGGACTGTCGATCATCAGCTCCAGCCCCTGGTTCAGCTGCTCCCGGTTCGAGAGCAGGTCGTCCAGGTCCGACTTGCCGATGATGGACCGCAGCGAGGTCTGCGCCATCTGCGAGACCGCGAAGCGATAGTCCTCCACCTCGATGAGCGCGTTCGCCGCGTCGACCACCTTGAAGTACACGACGGCGTCCACCCGGACCGTGACGTTGTCCCGCGTGATGCCCTCCTGGGCCGGGATCGGCATCGTCACGATCTGCATGTTGATCTTGTGCAGCCGGTCGACGCCCGGGATGACCAGCGTGAATCCGGGCCCCCGGATCCCCTCCCGCAACCGGCCGAAGCGGAACACCACACCGCGTTCGTACTGTTTGACCACCCGCGCGGCGGCGCCCATGAAGACCACGACACCGGTCCCCGCGGCGATTCCCGCTGTCAGCAGTTCTCCGACCATGACGGCCTCCTGGCGGACGAACCCACGTACCTACGGTATGCCCGCAGGGGGCCCCGACAACCGGTCGCGCGGCGTACCGCCCGGCCTACAGCCAGCCCGCGAACTCCAGCAGCAGCTCGCCGTCCCGGCGGCGGCCCGCCGCCAGCGCCCGGACCCCGGACTCCACCGCCCGGAAGACCGTCCAGCCCCGCAGCCGGTCCCGGTCCACCTCCAGCGAGTCCGCCAGCCGGTTCACCCGCCGCCGCGCGCCCGCCGCCCCCGCCGAGGTGGCGACCTGGTCCTCCAGCCGGTCCCGGCACAGCCGGGCGAGGTCGTACTCCCGGTCGCCGACCAGCGGCTCCGGGCCGACCGTCAGCCACGGCGCCCGCTCGCCCGCCAGCACCTTGCCCTGGCGGAAGTTCCCGTGCAGCAGCACCCGTTCACCCGGCAGCGCGGTCAGTTCCTCGCGGATCGCGAGCGCCGTCGCGACCAGCGGCGCGGCCTGCGGGGGCGCCGCGGCGAACGCCGCGCACTGGTGCCCCGTACGCTCCGCCACCGTCTCGAAGGGGTGGTCCGCCGCGGGCGGCACCCACAGCCGCCGGATCGTTCCGGCCGCCTCCAGCAGCGCCTTCGCCTCCGGCAGCGAGCGAAGCGAGACCTCCGGCTGGAGCCGCTCCAGGAGCAGCGCGCCGTCGTCCTGCGCCCCGTCCGCCGCGTCCAGGACCCGTACGGCGCCGGAACCGGCCCAGTGGTCCAGGGCGGCCCGCTCCCGGTCGGGCCGGGCCTGCGGCGGCGCGAGCTTCAGCGCGGCCGGGGTTCCGTCGGCGTACCGGACCAGGACGACCAGACTGCTGCGCCCGCCCGGCGCCTGCACCCGCTGGGCCAGCACCCCACGCCGGGCCAGTGCCTTCCCGGTCAGCTCGGGCAACTGCCCGAGCCACTGGGTGGTCTGCGACGATTCCGGCGTCTCGCCGAGCGCCCGGACAAGCCGCTCCGGCGGTTCGAAAGCCATGCGTGGGTGATCCCTTTCAGCTGTTGCGGGCTCGTTCAGCGCGTTCCGTGAGCCCAGGGAAGGCTACGCCGCCGCCGCGCCAGCGTGCCGCGCGGACCGCCGCCGCGCTCAGCGCGTCGGCCGCCTCGCGGCGCAGCGGACCGTCCGCCGCGCGCACCAGGTCGGAGTACGCGCCCGCCACCCGCTCCTCGATCTCGGCGGCGAGCCGCTCCGCGTCGCCCGGGGTGCGCACCGGGAACGGCAGCGCGTACGCCGCCTCCGCCGACTGCGGGGATCCGCCCAGGTCACGCACGGTACGGGCGAGCGAGTCCCGGCGGGCGACATGGCCGCCGTAGGCGTCGCGCGCCTCGTTCGCGCGCTCGGCCGCGACCCGGGCGCCGATCACCCCGTAGCCGTAGGCGGCCGCGTGCTCGGCGGCCAGGACGGCCTGCGCGGCCGCCAGGGCGCGGCCTCCGGCCTTGGTGGGCTCCGGCGCGGTCAGCGCCCGTGTCACGGCCCTCGTCACGCCTTGCCTCCGGGGTTCGAGCTGAGCAGGTAGGTGTGCACGGCGCCGCAGGCGGCCACCGAGGCGAGCAGCCGGGCCAGCTCCCCGGAGGTCCCGGCCAGGGCGATCGTGCGGGCCTCGGCCAGGTCCCGCTCGGCGGTCGCGAGCGCGGTGAGCGCCTCGGCGGGCTGCGCCGGGACCGGGTCCGCGTTCTTCCCCGGGACCTTCCCGGGCGGGTTCCCGGCCGCCCCCGTCCGCCCGTCCGCCGCGGCTCCGGACGGGGATCCGGAGGGCGAGGGGGATGGCTTCGGCGGGCTGTCGTCGGGGGCCAGCGCCCCCATGTGCGCGGCCACGGCCGAGCGCAGCGGGGCGAGCCGCTCGGCCAGCGGCGGATGCGCGGCGATGGTGGCGTCGTAACGTTCCAGCAGCAGTTCGCTGTCCCGTACGGCACCCTCCCGGATCGGCCGTTCGGGTGGAGCCTCGGCGCTGTCGGCGCCCACGGCGCCGCCCGAGCACCCGGTGAGCAGCGCGGCACCGGCCGCACCCGCGGCTCCCGCCAGCAGGCTCCTTCGCGAAGGCATGGTCCAGGGCACGGCGACGTCCTCGGTGGTCACGGCGGTCAGGGACAGGGGACAGGCAATGATCACGGTACCCGGGGCCCTGTCCACAGGGCGGACGGCAACACCCCCCGCGACCGGATACCCTGTTGACCTGACACGCGACACACGCGACGGAAACCACAACAGCACACGCGGCCGAGGAGTCACCCGGATGAGCACCACCCAGAGCGACAGGCTGCGCGCATTGCTGGAGCCGCTCGTCGCCGCCCAGGACCTGGACCTCGAAGAGATCGAGATCTCCAAGGCGGGCAAGCGCCGCATGCTGCGCATCATCGTGGACTCCGACGAGGGCGTGGAGCTGGACACCTGTGCCGAGCTGAGCCGGGTGGTCTCCGAGACGCTGGACGCGAGCGATGTCATGGGCGAGGACGAATACGTCCTCGAAGTGAGTTCGCCGGGCGCCGACCGGCCGCTGAGCGAGCACCGCCACTACGTCCGGGCGATCGGCCGGCTCGTGAAGTTCCAGCTGACGGCCGAGGACGACAAGGGTGCCGGGGAACTGATCGCCCGCATCCTCGACGTCGACGACGAGGGCATGGACCTCGAAGTACCGGGTGTGAAGGGCCGCAAGGCGACCGCCCGCCGCATCGCGTTCGCCGACATCGCCAAGGCGCGTGTCGAAATCGAGTTCAACCGCAAGGACAAGAAGGAAGAGGAGGCGTAGCCGTGGACATCGACATGAGTGCCCTGCGGGGTCTGGTCCGGGAGAAGGAGATCTCCTTCGACCTGCTGGTCGAGGCGATCGAGTCCGCTCTCCTCATCGCGTACCACCGCACCGAGGGAAGCTTCCGGCGCGCACGCGTCGAGCTGGACCGCACCAACGGCCACGTGGTCGTGTGGGCGAAGGAGGACCCGCGGGATCTGGAGGAGGGCCAGGAGCCCAAGGAGTTCGACGACACCCCGTCGGACTTCGGCCGGATCGCCGCCACCACCGCCAAGCAGGTGATCCTGCAGCGTCTGCGCGACGCGCAGGACGACCAGACCTTCGGCGAGTTCCTCGGCCGTGAGGGCGATGTCATCACCGGCGTCGTCCAGCAGGGCAAGGACCCCAAGAACGTGCTGGTCGACATCGGCAAGATGGAGGCCATGCTGCCGGTGCAGGAGCAGGTGCCGGGCGAGGAGTACACCCACGGCCTGCGTCTTCGTACGTACGTCGTCCGGGTGGCCAAGGGTGTCCGCGGCCCGTCCGTGACCCTCTCGCGCACCCACCCCAACCTGGTGAAGAAGCTCTTCGCGCTGGAGGTCCCGGAGATCGCCGACGGCAGCGTCGAGATCTGCGCGATCGCCCGCGAGGCCGGTCACCGCACCAAGATCGCCGTCCGGTCCACCCGCTCGGGCCTGAACCCGAAGGGCGCCTGCATCGGCCCGATGGGCAGCCGCGTGCGCAACGTGATGGCCGAGCTGCACGGCGAGAAGATCGACATCGTCGACTGGTCGGACGACCCGGCGGAGATGGTCGCGAACGCGCTGTCACCCGCCCGGGTGAGCGAGGTCGAGGTCGTCGACTGGGACACCCGTTCCGCCCGGGTGACCGTGCCCGACTACCAGCTGTCGCTGGCCATCGGCAAGGAGGGCCAGAACGCCCGCCTCGCCGCGCGGCTCACCGGCTGGCGCATCGACATCCGCCCCGACACGGAGCAGCCGTCGGAGGAAGGTGCCGACCGCGGCGCCGACCGCGGCGAGCGCTCCGACCGGGGCGGCGACCGCGATCAGCGGTCGGAGCGTCCGGCCCGTTAAGGGTCCGGGCGGGGAATAAACCGCTACCGGCCGGAGGTTCCCGGCCGGTAGACAGGTGATAACACGACGACGTCCGTTCGATTTTTCGCCCGTAGGGGTGAGGTCGGTGCGGGGAGGTAGACTTAAGCGTGTCTGGCCGGACGCATGCCCGCGCATGCCCTGAACGCACCTGTGTGGGGTGCCGGGAGCGAGCGGCCAAGAACGACCTGCTGCGCATCGTGGTGGTCGGGGACGCATGCGTCCCCGATCCTCGCGGTACGCTGCCCGGCCGGGGTGCCTACGTGCACCCCGCCGTGGTCTGCCTCGACCAGGCGGTACGCCGACGCGCGTTCCCCAGGGCCTTCAAGTCCTCGGGACCGTTCGACACGGTGGAGCTGCGCAAGGCCGTAGAAGGGCCGTAGAGGCACAGCGCAAGAACAGAAGCAGTACGGCACGGATGCCCCGTGCGGTCAGGTACCTCGCGAGTTGGAAGTAGGTCGAGATTGCGATGAGCACTCGATGAGTACGCGATGAGTACGCCCATGAAGTAGCGACGGTCCGGCGTAACCCGGACCTAAAAGGAGCATTAGTGGCTAAGGTCCGGGTATACGAACTCGCCAAGGAGTTCGGAGTCGAGAGCAAGGTCGTCATGGCCAAGCTCCAAGAACTCGGTGAGTTTGTGCGTTCGGCGTCCTCGACGATCGAGGCGCCGGTCGTACGCAAGTTGACTGACGCACTGCAGGGCCCCGGCGGCAACGCCGGCAAGTCCGCTGCGAAGCCCGGCGCGCCCCGCAAGGCCGCGCCTGCCAAGCCCGGGGTTCCCACCCCGGGTGCCGCTGCACGTCCCGCGGCCCCCAAGCCCGGCGCCCCGGCCCCCAAGCCGGTCGTCGCCGAGGCCCCCGCCGCCGCGGCCCCCACCGCCCCCGCACCCGTGACTCCGGCCGCTTCCGGCCCGCGTCCGGGTCCGAAGGCACCGGCCGCCCCGAAGCCCGCCGTCCAGGCACCGGCTCCGGTCGCGACCGAGTTCACCGCGCCGCCGTCGGCCCCCGCTGCCCCGCAGCGCGCCGAGCGCACGGAGCGCACCGAGCGTCCCGCCGGTGCGACCCCCGGCCCGCGTCCCGCGCAGCAGCGTCCGGCCGCGGCCCCGGGTCAGTCCGGTGCCCGTCCCGGCGCCCCGCGTCCGGCGGGCCAGGAGCGTCCGGCTCAGGGACAGCGTCCCGCCGCCGGTGGCCAGGCCGCCCGTCCGGGTGGTGCCCGTCCCGCGGGTCCCCGCCCCGGCAACAACCCCTTCACCTCCGGTGGCTCCACCGGCATGGCGCGCCCGCAGGCTCCCCGCCCGCAGGGTGCTCCGCGTCCCGGTGCCCCCGGCGCCGGTGGCCAGGGTGCTCCGCGTCCGCAGGGTGGTCCCGGCGGCGCTCCGCGTCCCCAGGGCGGCGCCGGTGGCGCCCGTCCGACCCCGGGCGGCATGCCCCGCCCGCAGGGCGGCGCTCCGCGTCCGGGTGGTGCCCCCGCGGGTAACCGTCCGAACCCCGGCATGATGCCGCAGCGTCCCGCTGCCGGTCCCCGTCCCGGTGGCGGCCCCGGCGGCGCCGGTCGCGGTCCCGGTGCAGGCGGCCGCGGTCCCGGCACCGGTGGTGCCGGTCGTCCCGCCGGTGGCGGCGGCTTCGCCGGCCGTCCGGCCGGTCCCGGCTCGCGTCCCGGTGGCGGCGGCGGCTTCGGCGGCCCCCGTCCCGGTGGTGGCGGCGGCTTCGGCGGCGGTCCTGGTGCGGGTGGCGGTGGCCGTCCCGGCTTCGCCGGCCGTCCCGGCGGCCCCGGTGGCCGTGGTGGCACGCAGGGTGCCTTCGGCCGTCCCGGCGGGCCCGCCCGTCGTGGTCGCAAGTCGAAGCGCCAGAGGCGCCAGGAGTACGAGGCCATGCAGGCCCCGTCGGTCGGCGGCGTCATGCTGCCGCGTGGTCACGGCGAGACCGTTCGCCTGTCGCGCGGTGCGTCCCTCACCGACTTCGCGGAGAAGATCAACGCCAACCCGGCGTCGCTCGTCGCCGTGATGATGAACCTCGGCGAGATGGTCACTGCCACGCAGTCCGTCTCCGACGAGACGCTCGAAATGCTGGCCGGCGAGATGAACTACGTCGTTCAGATCGTCAGCCCGGAGGAAGAAGACCGCGAGCTGCTCGAGGGCTTCGACATCGAGTTCGGCGAGGACGAGGGCGGCGAGGAATACCTCATGCCGCGTCCGCCGGTCGTGACCGTCATGGGTCACGTCGACCACGGTAAGACCCGACTGCTCGACGCCATCCGCAAGACGAATGTCGTCGCGGGCGAGGCCGGTGGCATCACGCAGCACATCGGTGCGTACCAGGTCGGTACCGAGGTCAACGGTGAAGAGCGCAAGATCACCTTCATCGACACCCCCGGTCACGAGGCGTTCACCGCCATGCGTGCCCGTGGTGCCAAGTCGACCGACATCGCGATCCTCGTGGTCGCGGCCAACGACGGCGTCATGCCGCAGACGATCGAGGCGCTGAACCACGCCAAGGCCGCCGGCGTCCCGATCGTCGTCGCGGTCAACAAGATCGACGTCGAGGGTGCCGACCCGGTCAAGGTGCGCGGTCAGCTCACCGAGTTCGGTCTGGTCGCCGAGGAGTACGGCGGCGACACGATGTTCGTCGACATCTCCGCCAAGCAGGGTCTGCACATCGACTCCCTGCTGGAGGCCGTCGTCCTCACCGCCGACGCCTCGCTCGACCTGCGCGCCAACCCGGAGCAGGACGCTCAGGGTATTGCGATCGAGTCCCACCTCGACCGCGGCCGCGGTGCCGTTGCCACCGTCCTCGTCCAGCGCGGTACCCTCCGCGTCGGCGACACGATGGTCGTGGGCGATGCCTACGGCCGCGTGCGCGCCATGCTCGACGACAAGGGCAACAACGTCGAGGAAGCGGGTCCGTCGACCCCCGTCCTGGTCCTGGGTCTCACCAACGTCCCCGGCGCCGGCGACAACTTCCTCGTCGTGGACGAGGACCGTACGGCCCGTCAGATCGCCGAGAAGCGTGCTGCGCGTGAGCGCAACGCCAACTTCGCCAAGCGCGTCCGCCGGGTGTCCCTGGAAGACCTCGACTCGGTCCTCAAGGCCGGTCTGGTCCAGGAACTCAACCTCATCATCAAGGGCGACGCGTCCGGTGCGGTCGAGGCTCTCGAGTCCTCGCTGCTCCAGCTCGACGTCGGTGAAGAGGTCGACATCCGTGTCCTGCACCGTGGTGTGGGTGCGGTCACCGAGTCCGACATCTCGCTGGCGATGGGCTCCGACGCCATCGTCATCGGTTACAACGTCCGTGCGGCCGGCCGTGCCGCGCAGATGGCGGACCGCGAGGGTGTCGACGTCCGCTACTACTCGGTGATCTACCAGGCCATCGAGGAGATCGAGGCGGCCCTCAAGGGTCTGCTCAAGCCGGAGTACGAAGAGGTCGAGCTCGGTACGGCGGAGGTCCGCGAGGTCTTCCGCTCGTCCAAGCTGGGCAACATCGCGGGTGTTCTCATCCGTTCCGGCGAGGTCAAGCGCAACACCAAGGCGCGGCTCCTGCGCGATGGCAAGGTCATCGCCGAGAGCCTCACCATCTCCGGTCTGCGCCGCTTCAAGGACGACGTCACCGAGATCCGCGAAGGCTTCGAGGGCGGTATCAACCTCGGTTCCTACAACGACATCAAGATCGACGACGTCATCGCGACGTACGAGATGCGCGAGAAGCCGCGCGCGTAAGCGCGAGGCGGTTCGCACCGTGTCGTAGGTAGCTGTAACACCGGGGCCGGTCGGCGGAATATCCGTCGATCGGCCCCGGCCGTTGCGTGTACGGTTCTGGTGTCCCTGCCGGGCGATGGCACGGCAGGTCACCTAACCCGAACCGGCGGGACATCCGGAACCGCATGTACGTGGGGACTCTGTCCTTCGATCTGCTCCTCGGCGATGTTCATTCGCTGAAGGAGAAACGCTCCGTCGTCCGGCCCATCGTCGCCGAGCTCCAGCGCAAGTTCTCTGTGAGCGCGGCCGAGGTGGGCGATCAGGACCTGCACCGCAGGGCCGAGATAGGGGTCGCTCTGGTGACCGGGGACACGAGCTATTTGTCGGACGTACTGGACCGCTGTGAGCGGCTGGTCGCGGCACGTCCGGAAGTGGAGCTGCTGTCGGTACGACGGCGGATCCACGGTGATGACGACTGACTGCAAGAAAAGAAGGAGACGGACCAGTGGCCGACAACGCGCGCGCGAAGAAGCTGGCAGACCTCATCCGGGAGGTGGTCGCCCAGAAGCTCCAGCGTGGAGTCAAGGACCCGCGTCTCGGTACGCACGTGACGATCACCGACACCCGGGTCACCGGTGACCTGCGGGAGGCCACGGTCTTCTACACGGTGTACGGCGACGACGAGGACCGGGCCAGTGCGGCAGCCGGGCTGGAGAGCGCCAAGGGCGTCCTGCGCTCGGCGGTCGGCCAGGCGGCCGGCACCAAGTTCACCCCCACGCTGACCTTCGTGGCGGACGCCCTCCCGGAGAACGCCAAGACCATCGAGGACCTCCTCGACAAGGTCCGCGCCTCCGACGCCCAGGTGCGCGAGGCGTCCTCGGGCGCCACGTTCGCGGGCGAGGCCGACCCGTACAAGAAGCCGGGCGAGGACGAGGACGCAGCCGCGGAATGAGCACCGACCGCACCCCCCCGCCGGACGGCCTTGTCATTGTCGACAAGCCGTCCGGCTTCACTTCGCACGACGTGGTCGCCAAGATGCGCGGGATCGCCAGGACCCGCCGCGTCGGCCACGCAGGCACGCTCGACCCGATGGCCACGGGCGTCCTCGTCCTGGGCGTCGAGAAGGCCACCAAGCTCCTCGGCCACCTCGCACTGACCGAGAAGGAGTACCTCGGTACGATCCGCCTCGGCCAGAACACCCTGACGGACGACGCCGAGGGCGACCTCACCTCCTCCACCGACGCCTCCGGGGTCACCCGCGAGGCCGTGGACGAGGGCATCCGCAAGCTCTCCGGCGAGATCATGCAGGTCCCGTCCAAGGTCAGCGCCATCAAGATCAACGGCGTACGGTCCTACAAGCGCGCCCGTGACGGCGAGGACTTCGAGATCCCGGCGCGGCCGGTCACGATCTCCTCGTTCCAGGTCTACGACATGCGCGAGGCCGAGGCTGAGGACGGCACCAAGGTCGTCGACCTCGTCGTCTCCGTCGTCTGCTCCAGCGGTACGTACATCCGCGCCCTCGCGCGCGACCTCGGCGCCGACCTCGGCGTCGGCGGCCACCTCACCGCGCTGCGGCGCACCCGGGTGGGCCCGTACAAGATCGACAAGGCGCGCACCCTGGACCAGCACCAGGAGGAACTCACCGTCATGCCGATCGCCGAGGCGGCGGCAGCGGCTTTCCCGCGCTGGGACCTCGACGCCCGGCGCGCCTCGCTGCTCGGCAACGGGGTGCGGCTGGAGATGCCGGAGGAGTACCCGGTGGGCCGGACCGTGGCGGTCTTCGGGCCGCAGGGCACGCTGCTCGGACTGGTCGAGAACAAGGGCGGCAAGGCGAAGTCCCTGGCGGTCTTCGTCTGACGCGAAGCCGCACGGCGTTCGTCGGCGGTGCTTGACGTGGAGCGGTGAGCGCTCAGGAACTGCCGCTCACCGCTCCACGACCCCCCTCGGGTAGGTCTCTATCCACCCGGGCCCCCTTATTCACCCGTCCGAGCAGGCGCTCGGAGTGAACGGAGGGAGCGAAGGGGGGCGCTTTTGCATCGCGTCCTTTTCGTGCTGATCTTCGCCGACCTACCGTCGTGAGCACGGGCATGGCGGGGAGCGGGTGCGGCGATGGCGTTCACGGATGGTACGAGTGGTACGGGCGGTACGGGCGGTACGAGCGGTACGGGTGATCCGTACGACAGTGGTACGGGTGATCCGTACGACGGGGTGGAACTGGTCGGGATCTTCGACCCGGCCGGGCGCCCGCGGGGCAGCGGCTTCGTCGCCGACGACCGCGGGACGGTGCTCACCGCCCACGAGGTGGTGGACGGCCTCGACCGGGTCCTGCTGCGCGGGGCGGGGGAGCGCGGCCGACTGGCCGGAGCGGGTGAGGTGACCCTGCTGCCGGGGACCTCGCTGGCGCTCGTACGCACCGACGGGCTCGGGGTGCGGCCGCTGCCGGTGGCCGCGCGGGAGCGGGTCGAGCCGGGGGTGTACGTCCGGCTGGCGGCGCGGGGGTGGCGGCAGGCGCGGGTGCTCGGGGGCGCGGAGGTCACGTACGGGGCGGGGGACGGCGGGCCGTGGTCCGTCGCGGCGGCCATCGAACTGGCCATCGGCACCGACGGCCGGGACGCGCTCCGGCAGGGCGGGGAGGTCTGCGGGGGTCCCGTACTGGACGCGGAGACCGGAGCGGTGCTCGCTGTGGTGAGCACCGCTCTGCATGCGGATCAGCGCTCCGGTACCTTCGCGGTCCCGCTGCGCGCCGCGGCCACGGCCGACCCGCTGGGCCCCCTCGCCGAACTGCTGGAGCGCAACGCCCAGGCCGTCCCCGGCTACGGAACCGACCTCAACCTCGCCGGAGCCCTCCAGCTGACCGGCACGACGCTGGGCCCCACGGCCCCCGCCCCCGCCGTGGAACCGGTGGAACGGGCCGACGTCGTCCGGGAGTTCGACGCCTTCCTGCTGGCCGGGCGGCCCGTGCTGGGGCTGGTCGGCGAACCCGGCGCGGGCCGCACCACCGAACTCGCCGCCCTCGCCGCCCGCCGGGCCCGCGGCGCGCGACCGGCCCCGACGGTGTGGCTGCGCGGCGCGGACCTGCTCGCCTCCGACGGGTCCGTCGGCGACGCGGTGGGGCGGGCGCTGGCGGAAGCGGCCCGGATCGTGGCCGCGCCCCGGATCCCGGCGGCCGATCCGGAACTCGGGGAACGGGTGGCGGCGCTGGCCGTCCGCGCCCGGCGGCCGCTGCTGGTCCTGCTGGACGCCCCGGAGGAGATGCCGCCGCACCTGGTCCACCGGCTCGCGGACTGGACCGCCGGCACGGTGGCCTGGCTGCGCGGGAGCCGGGCGCGGCTGATCGTCGCGGGGCGGCCGGAGCACTGGGAGCGGGCCGGAGCGCTGTACCCGCCCGAGGTGCTGCACACCCCCGGGCGCCCGGCCCGCCGCCTCCCGCCCGCACTGCCGCTCGGCGACCTGACCGCGCCGGAAGCCGCCCTGGCCCGGGCCCGCTACGGCATCCCCGACGACGCCGTGCACCCCTCCGCCGCCCGCCACCCGCTGGCCCTGCGCCTCCTGGCGGACGTCCGCGCGGCGGGCGTCACCGCCGGGTGCCCGTCCCGCGACGAGATCTTCGCGGCCCACCTGGACCTGATGTGCCTGCGCGTGGCGGTCCGCGTCTCGGCCTCCCCGGCCCCCGACCCCGACCCGGACCCGGACCGCGGCGCGGGCGACGCCGCCCCGGAGCCCGTGTGCGGCCCGGCCGGGCCGGGGGCCGCGGTGCACGGGCCGGGGGTGCACGGGCCGGGGGTCCGGCGGCTGGCGGCCCGGGTCGCGGGCCGGGTGCACGAGGCGGCGCGCCGGTGCCTGGGGCCCGGGCAGGGCCAGCTGGACCGGGCCTCCTTCGAGGAGCTGTTCCCCTGGCGCACCGGCTGGGCCTCCGCCGTGCTCGCCGAAGGGCTGCTCGTGCCCGCCGGACCCGGCGGCTACCGCCCCGCCCACGAAGAGCTGTCCGACTGGCTCCAGGCCGCCCACCTCGACGTACCGACCGCCCTTGACACCCTGGTCCACCACCCGGCCGCCGCCTGCGCCCTCCCCGTCCCCCGGCACCGCATCGGACCGGTGCTGGAAGCGCTCCTCCTGCTGCCCGACCCCGCCCTGACCGGGGTGCTCACCCGCCTGGTCGAGGTGCTGAACCTCCTGGCGGAGGGCGGGGACGGCGACGGCGAAGCGGACCGGGCCTGGTGGGCGGGCCGACTGCTGCGCGGCGCCCTGCTGCGCCGCCGCGACGCCCTGCCCCAGCTCCCCGTCCTGCACGCGCTCGCGGAACACGTCTCCCGGGCCGGGCCCGGAGAATTCGGCGGCTGGTTCTGGAACCGCCTGCGGCTCCCCGAACCCGACCGCCTGGACCTCCTACGCCGCCTCCTCCCCTCCGACCCCCCGCCGGGCTTCCCGGCCAGTCCGCTGTCGGGTTCCCCGTGCGGATGCGACTCCCCGCCGGACTTCCCGGCGGGCCCGGTGCCGGGTTGCCGCTGCGGCTCTCAGCCGGGCCATTCGGCCAGCCCGCCGGCCAGCCCGCCGTCCGGCCCGCTGCCGGACTCCCCGCTCGGGTCCCCGGTCGGCCCGGCGTCCGGCCCGCTGCCGGGCTTTCCGGCCGGTCCGCCGTCGGGTTGCGGGTGCGGCTCCGGGCCGGGCTCCTTGGCGGGCCCGGTGCCGGGTTGTCGTTGCGGCTCTCAGCCGAGCCATGCAGCTGGCCCGACGCCCAGCCCGCCGCCGGGCTCCCCGGCCGGCCCGGGGCCCGGCCCGGCGTCGGACCCGGAGGGTCGCGGCTTCCCGCCCGGCCCGGCGTCGGACCCGGAGGGTCGCGGGTTCCCGCTCGGCCCGCCGCAGGACCCGGCGGCCCCCGGTGGGGACCGGTTTCTCGATGCCGCCGCGCGGCGTCTCGCTCGGGATCCGCGGCGCGTGCAGCCGCTGCTCTGCGCCTGGTTCGGTGACGAGCGCCGGCTGCGCGGGCGCCCCGGGGCCACCGTTGCCACCGCCGCTCAGGCCCTGCTGCACACGCACCGGGGCCGTGCCGTGGACGACCTGACCGAGGCGCTCGTCACCGCCGCGCACCCCCGCGCCGACGAGTTGCTCGCCGTACTCGCCGAGGAGGAACCCTCCGCCGTCAGCCGCGCCGTGGACCGGTGGGCCCACGACGAGCGCCCGGAGCGCCGGGTCGCGGCCGCCGCCTACGGGCTCGCCGCCGCCCCGCACGTCCGTACCCCCGCCGACCGGGAGCTGCTCCGCTTCGCCGCCCAGGCGCTCCTCGCGCGCCCCGCCGACGCCTCCCTGCACGGGAGCGCCCTCGCGATCCTGCTGCGCGACCCGCAGGAACGCGCCCGCCATCTGCCGGACGCGCTCGTCTGCTTCCGCGAGCGCGCCGCCCGGCTGCCCGCCGCCGAACTGGTCGCCGCGCTGCCCCTGCTCCCCGAGCAGGACGCCGTCTTCGACGCGCTCGGCGAGCGCGCCGACGGCGAGGTGCTGCGGGCGCTGGCCGTGCTGACCACGCCCGCGCTGGCCCGCCGGGCCGCCGAACTGGTACGGGCCCACCTCGCCCGGCACCCCGAAGACGCCCCGCACGCGGCCGTCTTCGTGCACCGCCGCCTGGAGCAGGGCCCGGCGGCCCGGCCGGTGCTGCGCCCGCTGGTGCTGCACCTGCTGCGCGGGCCCACCGCCGTACGGGCCGCGCTCGCCGAGGTGCTGGCGGCGCCGGGCCGGGACGGCGCGGACGCGCTGCGGGACGAGCTGGCCGACGTACTCCTCGACACCGAGACGGACGTGTCCGTACTGGACGTGCTGCTCGGCGCCGTGGCGCTCGGGGCGGCCGGGCGGCCCGCCGAGCGGAGCCGGGAGCTGCTGCGGCGCACCGGGCGCGGGCTGCTGCGCGCGCCGGGCGGCGCGGATGTCCTCGACCGGCGCGCGGTCGAGCTGGCACGCGCCGTTCCCGCCTTCGGGGCGCTGGTGGCCCACTGGCTCGCGGAGCGGCCCGCGGAGGCGGCCGCGCTGCTCGGGCCGAGCGCCCGCCGGATGATCGAGACGCAGCGCCCGGGCGCGAGGTGACCGTGAGCGCGGGCGCGAGGTGATCTTGACGTGCCCCTGACCTGAGGCAGATGCCGATGCGGACCCCGGAGCACCGGCATGGCAGTCTTAGACCTGCAATCTCTACAGGTACAACACGGGTTCGGGCGAGGAGCGGTCACAGTGCAGCGCTGGCGTGGCTTGGAGGACATCCCCCAGGACTGGGGACGCAGCGTCGTCACCATCGGCTCGTACGACGGTGTGCACCGGGGACACCAGCTGATCATCGGACGGACGGTGGAGCGGGCCCGCGAGCTGGGCGTTCCCTCCGTCGTCGTCACCTTCGACCCGCACCCCAGCGAGGTCGTGCGCCCCGGCAGCCACCCGCCGCTGCTGGCCCCGCACCACCGGCGCGGCGAACTGATGGCCGCGCTCGGCGTCGACGCGCTGCTGGTCCTGCCGTTCACGGCGGAGTTCTCGCAGCTGTCCCCGGCCGACTTCATCGTGAAGGTCCTGGTCGACAAGCTCCACGCGCGCGCCGTCATCGAAGGCCCGAACTTCCGCTTCGGCCACCGGGCCGCCGGGAACGTCGCCTTCCTCACGGAGCTGGGCGCCACCTACGACTACGAGGTCGAGGTCATCGACCTCGTCGTGCGCGGCAACGCGGGCGGCGGCGACGCCTTCTCCTCCACGCTCGTGCGCCGGCTGGTCGCCGAGGGCGACATGGAGGGCGCGGCCGAGATCCTCGGACGGCCGCACCGGGTCGAGGGCGTCGTGGTGCGCGGTGCGCAGCGCGGCCGCGAGCTGGGCTACCCGACGGCGAACGTCGAGACCCTCCCGCACACGGCGATCCCGGCGGACGGCGTGTACGCGGGCTGGCTGACCGCCGACGGCGAGCGGATGCCCGCGGCGATCTCGGTGGGCACGAACCTGCAGTTCGACGCGACCGAGCGGACGGTCGAGGCGTATGCGATCGACCGGGTGGGGCTCGACCTGTACGGGCTGCACGTGACCGTCGACTTCCTCGCCTACGTGCGGGGGATGGCGAAGTTCGAGTCGCTGGACGGGCTGCTGGAAGCGATCGCGGACGACGTGAAGCGGGCGCGGGTGCTGACGGACGTCTACGACGCCGGCCACTGAGCGCGGGGCTGATTTCCTTGTGAACGGGTGAGGGCCCGTACCGTCCTGGACCGCAGGGACGGTACGGGCCCTCACCCGTTCGCGCGTGGCCGCCGGACCCCTACTGGCGGGGGTCCTGCGGCGGGGCGGCCGGAGGCTGCTGGGGCCAGCCCTGGCCGGGCTGGGGCTGCTGCGGCGGGTACGGGTGGCCGTACGGCTGCGGCGCCTGCGGCTGTTGCGGTTGCTGGGGCTGCTGGGGTGCGTACGGCTGCTGTTGCGGCTGCTGTTGCGGCTGGCCGTACGGCGAGTGCGGCGGGTACGGGTACGGCTGCTGCGGTGCCTGGGGCGCCTGCGGCGCGGGTGCCGCCTGGGGTGCCGGGGCGCCGGCCTGGGGCGCGTTCTGCCAGTGCGGCGGCGACTGCGACTGCTGCGCGCGGACGAAGTCCTCGGCGACGAGGGCGGAGAGGTTGAAGTACGCCTCGCGCGTCTTCGGCCGCATCATGTCGAGGTCCACCTCGGCGCCGGCCGACAGGTGCTCGTCGAACGGCACCACGACCACCCCGCGGCAGCGGGTCTCGAAGTGCTGGACGATGTCCTCGACCTTGATCATCTTGCCGGTCTCGCGAACCCCCGAGATGACGGTGATCGAGCGCGAGACGAGGTCGGCGTACCCGTGGGCGGAGAGCCAGTCGAGGGTGGTGCTGGCGCTGCTCGCGCCGTCCACGGACGGCGTCGAGATGATGATCAGCTGATCGGCCAGGTCCAGGACCCCGCGCATCGCGGAGTACAGGAGCCCGGTGCCCGAGTCCGTGAGGATGATCGGGTACTGGCGGCCCAGCGTCTCGATCGCGCGCCGGTAGTCCTCGTCGTTGAAGGTCGTGGACACGGCCGGGTCCACGTCGTTGGCGATGATCTCCAGGCCGGAGGGGGCCTGGGAGGTGTACCGCCGGATGTCCATGTACGAGTTGAGGTACGGGATCGCCTGGACGAGGTCGCGGATCGTCGCCCCGGTCTCGCGGCGCACACGGCGCCCGAGGGTGCCGGCGTCCGGGTTCGCGTCGATCGCAAGGATCTTGTCCTGGCGCTCGGTGGCGAGGGTCGCGCCGAGGGCGGTGGTGGTCGTGGTCTTGCCGACGCCGCCCTTGAGGCTGATGACGGCGATGCGGTAGCAGGACATCACCGGGGTACGGATCAGCTCCAGCTTGCGCTGACGCTCCGCCTCGGCCGCCTTGCCGCCGAACCGGAAGAGGGACGAGGCGCCGCCGGAGCCGCCCGCGCGGTTGCTCTTCGGCTTCTGCTTGTTGCGCAGGAGGCGGTCCGAGGACAGCTCCACGGCGGCGGTGTAGCCGAGCGGGGCGCCGCCGCCGGTGCCCTGGGGGGCCGAGGGGTAGCGGGGGTCCTGCGGGCCGGCCGCGCCGGGTCCGCCGGGGCCGCCGGCCGCGCCGGGCTGCGGCCACTGGCCGAGCCGGGGGTCGCCCTGGGGTGCCGCCTGCGGCGGTGCCTGCGGGGTCTGCTGCGGCTGGCCCCAGGGGGCGCCGGGCTGGGGCGGGGTGGGCGGAGTGGGCGCGGCCGGGTAGCCGTAGCCGGGCGGGGCGGTGGGCGCGGGTGCCGGTGCCGGTGCGGGGGCCGGGGGATACCCGTACCCCTCCTGCGGAGCCTGAGCCTGAGCCGGTTCGCTGCCCCCGAACGAGGGGAACGCGGGCGGCAGCGGCGGCAGTTCGGCGGGCGCCGCGGGAACGGACGCGGACCAGGCCGCCCCCGGAACGGCATCCTGCGGCTCGGCGCCCCGGTACGGATCCAGCGTGGCCACCCCCTCCGCGGGAGTCGACCCAGGCCCCTCACCGGCCGGGCTGCCCCCGCCGACACCGCCCTCGGGGTACGGCGTACGGGCACCCCCGCCCGGTGCGGAGCCGCCCGCGTCGGGCGCGGCGGGGTACGGCGTACCGGCCCCCTCGCCCGGTGCGGACCCGGCGGCGGCAGCGGGGTACGGCGTACCCGCGCCCTCCGCCCGGATATGGCCACCCGTGCCAGATGCTGCGTCAGGCGCGGCGGGCAACGCCGTACCCGCGCCGGGGTACGGCGTACCCGCGCTCCCCGCCGGGGCGGAGTTGTCCGCGCCGGGGTACGGCGTACCGCCACCCTCGCTCCGGGCGGAGCCCGCGGAACCGGCGTCCGGCATACCCGTGCCCCCGCTGGGGGCCGCGTCGGACGCGCCCGGGTACGGCGTACCCGTGCCCTCGCCCGGGCCGGAACCGGCGGCAGCGGGGTACGGCGTGTCCGCGCCCTCCGCCGGGGCGGAGTCGCCCGCGCCGGGCGCCGCGTCGGGCGCGGCGGGGAAGGGCGTACGTGCGTCCCCGCTCGGGGCGGTTTCCGGCGCGCCGGGGTACGGCGTACCGGCACCCCCTGCCGGGGCGGAGTTGTCCGTGCCCGGGTACGGCGTACCGGCACCCTCGCCCGGTGCGGCTCCGGTGGCGGCAGCGGGGTACGGCGTACCCGTACCCCCCGCCGGGGCGGAGTTGTCCGTGCCCGGGTACGGCGTACCGGCACCCCCGCCCGGTGCGGACCCGGCGGCGGCAGCGGGGAACGGTGTGCCCGCACCCTCCGCCGGGGCGGAGTCGCCCGTGCCAGGCGCCGCGTCGGGCGCGGTGGGCAACGCTGTACCCGTGCCCGGGTAGGGCGTACGGGCGTCGCCGCTCGGGGCGGCTTCGGGCGTGCCCGGGACGGGCGTACCCGCACCCCCGCCCGGTGCGGTTCCGGCGGAGCCGGGGTACGGCGTACCCGCGCCCCCTGCCGGGGCGGACCCGGCGGCGTACGGCACACCTGCACCCCCTGCCGGGGCGGACCCGGCGGCGTACGGCGCACCCGCACCCCCCGCCGAGGCGGCACCGGCACCGGCGTACGGCGAACCGGAGCCCCCCGCCGAGGCACCCGCACCCGAGCCCCCCGCAGGGGAACCCGCACCCCCCGCCGGGGCGGCACCGGCACCGGCGTACGGCGCACCGGAGCCCCCCGCAGGGGAACCCGCACTCGGGCCGGAGCCGTGGCTCGGGGCCGGGATGTGGGCCGCCGGGAAGGGCGAGGCTCCGTCCGTTTCGGCGGGGCGGGGCGCGGCGGGCTGCGCCGGGACCGGGGCGATCCGCATCGTCGACGGGGAGGTGATGTCACCCGGCCGGTGCGGTTCGAAGCCGCTGCCCGCCGGGAGGTCCGGCGGGGTCGGGCCCGCCGGGGCGTCCTGTGTGTACCAGGCCGGCGGGGTGTAGTCGATGGTGAACTCGCCCGTCAGCTCGGGCTCCGCGTCGGACTGATCGTCCGTCGGGACGTCCCACGTCCCGCCGCGGCTCTCGTTCCGATCGCCGTTCACTGGTCCTCCTGGTCTGGTCGAGCACTGGTCCGGCGCCCCCATCGGCACCGCGCCCACGGTCAGCCTAATCGCGCCCGGCGACACCCCCCGGACCCGACCCGCCCCCGACCCGTCCCCGAACCGCCACCGGCACGGCAGCCGTACGGCCGGATCGCCCCAACACCCCACAAGACGCCTGCCCGCACGGCACCCCCCGCAAGCGCGTAGCGTCCACCCGCCCGGGGGAACCCCGGCCCACGGTCCCCACCACCCCCACGGGAACCCCCGACCGTCAGTCGATCCGCCGGGCCGCTCCCAGCAGGCCCGTCTCCGCGTCCGTTCCCTGCGTCATCACGAACTGCCGGTCCCGCGGCGTGCACCACAGGGTCACGCCGTCACCCAGCGTCGGGAGCGAATCCACCGCCCCCCGCGGCAGGTTCATCAGCCGTCCGATCTGTTCCGCCTCGTCGGGGGACACCCGCTGCACCCCCACCAGCGAGGACTGCTGCAGCAGCCGCGGCGCCGTCGGGCTCAGGTACGGCAGCAGGGTCAGCACGGACTGCCACGGCCCGGCGACCACCCGGCCGCGCGGCGGGCGCATCCCGCAGTCGCGGATCACCAGCACCGGGCTGCCGGCCGACGCGCCCTGCGGGGGCACCCGGCCCACCTCGTGCAGGGTCACGCACTGCTGTCCGCCGCCCGCGGCCTGCGCCAGCCCCGACCAGACCTGCGCGCGGCCGGTCTCCACCGCGACCCGGGCCCCGGTGGCCGCCGCGCGCAGCGCGAGCACCTGGGCCGTCCACAGGCCGCCGATGAGCGTGACCTCGTACGGCGTGGGGCGGTTGACGCCGAGCACCGCGGGCCGGTTCTCGGCGTCGACGCCGATGACCACTCCGTCGTCCCCGATCGGCAGGGCCAGCCCGTCCAGGTCCGCGGCGGGCATCGCGTGCCGCTCCCGGCGCGGGCCGACCAACCCATATCCCACCCTCATCGTGCGCCTCCCAGCGGCAGCGAAGCCAGTACGCCCGGCAGCTGTTCGCGGTCCAGCCGGACCAGGCCGGTCTTCACCCCGCGTGCCGTCGTCTCCAACGCCCGGCGCGCGGCGACCAGTTCCTCGTCGCTGCGTCCGGTGATGCGGACGTGTCCGGTCAGGGTGACGCCGTGCCGCTCGGCCGGGGCCAGCGTCAGGCTGAAGTTGGTGGCCAGCGCGGGCAGCGAGGTCAGCAGCGCCACGAACTGCGGCAGCGGCGCCGCGCCGCCGCCCAGCTGCGGCCAGCGCGAGATCCAGTACGTCGTGTGCCGCCGGTCGTCGCAGCGCCAGCTCCGCGGGGTTTCCTCCGTGCGCCGCCCGGGCGTGCCCGCACGTCCGGCGGCGCGGCCCGCCTGGGTGATCGCCATCGGGTTCGCGCACGAGGAGGTCGCCAGCGCGGCCGTCAGTTCCTGCTCGGTCAGGACCGTGGCCCGGAAACCGGCCCCGGCGAGGCGGCTCGCCAGTTGGTCCGCGGCCCGCACCACACAGCGCTGCGCGCCCGCCAGACCGCCACCGCGCGCGGCGACCGCCTCCGGGCACAGTTCGGGGTCGAGCTTGAGGGCGATCCAGGTGAGGCGCACGGCCGGGGTGCCGGTGAGGGCCTGCAGGGGCGCGTAGTTGCGGGTGGCCATCGACTGGGCGGGCAGGTGCGGCGCGGGCGCGGGCTGGGTGTGCTGCACCAGCTGCGCCGACTCCAGCCGGATGCCGTCCACTTCGAGGATGTCCCGGACGATGCCGAGCGGCAGCGGCCGCGCGGAGCGGTCCGGGCGCAGCGCGGTCGCGTCCATGTCCACCTGGACGACCGCCGTCAGGAAGGTCCCGTCGCCGATCATGCCGACCGGGCGGCGGTCGCGGTCGCTGAACGTGCGCGTCCGCAGGGCCGGATCGGCCTCGACGAGCGGGGCCAGGCCCGGCTCGGTGCCCGTGGGCACGGGGGAGGAGGCGGCCCGGCGGCGGCGCGCGCGCAGCGCGAGCGCGGTGCCGATCCACTCGGGCAGCGAGCGCTGGTGCCTGCGGACGACCGCCAGCAGGAGGAGTACGGCCGCCAGTACGCCGGCGGGCACCAGCATCAGCGGGTCCACCACCCAGCCGACGAGCAGGACGGCGGCCGCGACCTGGACCAGCACCAGCTGTTGCAATCGGAACGGGCCGAACCGCCCCGGACTCGACCGCGGGTGTGGTGTCACACCTGACGCGCTACCGGAACTCCCCGTGTTCTCCTGGGCGGGCGCTGCGCCATGGGCCGGTGCGGCCCCGGCAGCGCGCCGCTCCCTCGCGGTCGTCCTCACTCGCGGACCTCCCCTTCCCGGGGCCAGACCCCGTGAGTTCCGACGGCGCGGCACTTGCCCGCGCAGCCCCGGAATCTCCCCTAACCACCCCAACAAGCCCTGAATACCCCGGTACGGAAGGCACGGAGCGGCGTCCTCACCCTACCCGCCCCCTGCGCACCCGCCGCCAACAGGCATAGTAGGTGCCCGGTCCGACAATCGAGGCCCGGGGACCGGACGCACCGACCGGGCCGTGCGGGGAGAAGCAGGCGGTCATGGCATCACGACGCGATGAGCTGAACGCGTACACCTTTGCGAAGCGGCGCACCGTGGCCGCGTTCCTCCAGCCGTCCGCCACCGGCACCGAGGAGGGCGCGCCGCGCCCCCTGCGCGCTGCCCTGCCGGGGCTGGTGGCCGGAGCGCTGATCCTGGCCGCCTTCGGCGCCTGGGGGATGTTCAAGTCCCAGGCCCCCAAGGGCTGGGACGCGCCCGGCGCGAAGGTCATCGTCGGCAAGACCTCGACGACCCGCTATGTGGTGCTCACCACGAAGGACGGCGGCAAGACCCAGACCCGGCTGCACCCCGTCCTCAACCTGGCGTCCGCGCGACTGCTCCTGGACCCGGACAAGTTCCAGGTCATCCAGGTCGACGACAAGCTCCTCGACGGCGGCAAGCCCCCGCGCGGCCCGATCATCGGCATCCCCTACGCCCCCGACCGGCTGCCCGCCGCCGCCGACGCGGGCAAGGCCAAGCGCTGGGCCGTCTGCCAGCAGCCCGGCGGCAACGGGCACGGCGTGCAGACCGCCACCTTCGTCCTCGCCGACCGCGAGGCCGCCCGGCTGGACGACGACCGCCGGGTCGCCGACGGCCAGGTGCTGTACGTCCAGAGCTCCGGCCCGAACAAGGAACGCTTCCTGGTCGACGCCACGGGCACGAAGTACAAGTTCCCCGAGGGCGCGGCGGGCAGCCAGGACGCCTCCGACGCCCAGAAGCTCACCAACGCCCTGGTCGGCAGCGGCGCCCCGCAGCAGGTCACCGACCAGTGGCTGGCCACCCTGAAGCCGGGCGAGGACCTCGGCTTCCCGCAGCTGCCCGGCACGGTCGGCGCGGACGCGGGCGTCTCGGGGCTGAGCACCGCAGACAACCGGGTCGGCATGGTGCTGCGCGCGGTCACCGGCTCCGGACCGCAGCACTACGTGGTCCTGCCCGGCGGGAAGGTCTCCCCGGTCACCGAGTTCGTCGCCTGGCTGCTCATCAACGCGCCCGCGACCGACAAGCTCAACATGACCGGCAAGCCGCGCGAGGTCGACCTGCAGTCCCTCAGCCCGGACTCCGTCCCCTTCAAGGGCGACGCCCGCTGGCCCGCGAGGAAGTCCGCCCAGATCAACCGGACCCCCGCCCCCGGCACCCCGGCCCCCGCCGCGGGCTCCGGCCAGAGCCCCGACCGGGACACCGTCTGCAACGTCCTGCGCTCGGTCGACGGCCAGGGCAACCAGACGATGAGCACCTGGGCGGGCACCGGCTACCCCATCGACATCACCGCGAGCGGCACCAGCGCGTACGTCACCCCCGGCTCGGGCCTCCTCTACACCCAGACCCAGGGCAACCAGGGCACCGCGGGCGGCACCCTCTTCCTGGTGACCGACACCGGCCTGCGGTACGCCGTCCAGGCCAACGGGGACAGCGACGCCGAGCACTCGAAGATCGGCGCGGCCGATCCGAAGGCGAAGGGCTCCGACGGCCGGCCCGAGGCCAGCCAGGCACAGATCCGCCTCGGCTACGGGAACGTCGTACCGAGCCTGGTGCCGATCGCGTGGTCGGAGTTCCTGTCGAAGGGACCCCGCCTGGACACCAACGCCGCCCGCCAGCCCCAGGGTTCGTGAGGATGCCGATGCCGATGCCGATGCCGACCCGGACGCCGACCCACCGCCGCGCCGCGCTGTGCGCCACGGCCCTCGCCCTGACGGCCGCGGCCACCCTGACCGCCACCGCGACCGCCACCGCGGCAGCGGCGGCACCGGTGACCCCCGTTCCCGCCCCCGTCCCCGCCGTCCGGCTCGCGGGCGCGGGCGAATGCACCTTCCCCATGAAGAAGCAGATCGCCGACCGCCCCTGGGCGCTCCAGCGCCTGCTGCTGGACGCCCTGTGGGTGAAGACGAAGGGGAAGGGCGTCCGGGTCGCCGTCATCGACACCGGCGTCGACCGGGTCAACCCGCAGCTCGCCTCGGCCGTCGACATCGGCGCGGGGAAGGACTACATCGACCCCAAGGGCGGCGACGGCACGAACGACACCGTCGGCCACGGCACCAAGGTGGCCGGCCTGATCGCGGCCCGCCCCCAGGAGGGCACCGGATTCGTCGGCCTGGCCCCCGAGGCCACGATCATCCCGATCCGGCAGAACGACGACAAGGAAACCGGCAAGGCCGACACCCTGGCCGCCGCGATCCGGCACGCGATCACGCAGAAGGCCCAGGTCATCAACATCTCGCAGGACACCACCCTGCCGATGGGCGAGGACTCCGACCTCGCCAAGGCCGTCAGGGAGGCCGTGGCCGCCGACATCGTCGTGGTCGCCTCCGCGGGCAACGACGGCATGGACGGGCAGAAGCGCAAGACCTACCCGGCGGCCTTCCCCGGCGTCCTCGCCGTCGCCTCCGTGGACCGCAACAACGAGCGGGCCGCCTTCTCCCAGCCCGGCCCCTTCGTCGGCGTCGCGGCGCCCGGCGTGGACATGGTCTCCACCGTCCCCGGCTTCGGCCAGTGCGTGGACAACGGCACCAGCTTCTCCGCGCCGTACGTCGCCGGTCTCGCGGCCCTGCTGCGCGCCCAGAACCCCAAGTGGACCGCCCCGCAGGTCATCTGGCAGATCGAGCAGTCCGCCGAGCGCGCCGTCAACGGCCGTGACGACTACGTCGGCTGGGGAGTGGTCGACCCGGTCCGCGCGGTCGCCACGGACAGCGCCTCCCCGCCGTCCGGTCCGCCGGCCGCCGACCCGGGCCCGCCGCCCGCGGCCGCGCCCGAAGCCGCTCCGCTGGTCCTGAAAGAGACCGCGCAGGAGCGCCAGGCGCGCTTCGGGACGTACGCTCTGGGCATCGGGTCCGTCCTCATCGCCGTCATCGCGGGAACGGCGGCGGTGGCCCGGGAGACACGTCGCAGAAGGCGCCAAGCCGGACCAAGCACCCGCGCGTAGGCCCCAATACAGGTTTGCACTCCGGGAACCAAGCTCCTGGCCGGGCATACTTGTTGGGCCTGTCGTATGAAGTGGCTACAGTGTCAGTGGACTTCACAAGTGTGATGACGGGAGAGAACCGACATGGCGATGAACCTTCAAGTTGATGACGAAAAGAAGGTCAAGCTCGCAGATGAGATCAACAGCTACCACTCTGATCTCTCGGGCCGCATCAACCGGCTGAACGATGTCGTCGACCGCATCCAGGCCGGCTGGCAGGGTGCCGCCAGCAAGGAGTACGACGTACTCCAGCGCGGTGTCAACGACAACATGAACAAGATCAAGCAGCGCCTGATCGAGCTGGAAGACGCCATGCGCATGAGCGTCAAGGGCTTCAACGCCCAGGAGCAGGAGCGCATCGCCGAGATCCGCAAGGTCCACGGCAACACCAGCTCCATCCTCGGCGTCTGACGCACGCCCGCACGGCAGCAACGAACCACAACGGGAGGGAAGACAGCGATGTCACTCGCAGTCAATTACGACACCGTCGCGACCGCCGCGTCCGACGTGCGCATGACCGGCTCGCAGCTCAGCCAGGGCCTCGAAACCCTGATGACCAAGGTGAAGACCGTCGCCGAGACCTGGGAGGGTGAGGCCAAGAGCGCCTACATCGAAATCCAGCGCGACGTCACCACCAACATGGACCAGATGAACGCGAAGCTGGGCAACATCGCGAACCTGCTCGACAATTCGCTCGTCGGCTACCAGGACACCGACAAGGGCAACGCGACGCGCTTCCGGATGGTCTGACCGGCACCACGCCGGTCCCACCCCGGACGGCACGTACGAGAGGGGCCCGCGCACTGGGTGCGCGGGCCCCTCTCGCATGTTCCGGCCAGTGCTCCGGCCACCGCGCTAGCGGAGGTCGAACTCCCCGTCGCGCGCCCCGAGTACGAAGGCCGTCCACTCCGCCTCGGTGTAGCGCAGGACGGTCTCCGGATCGAGTGAGGACCGCATCGCCACCGCCCCGTCGGGCAGGTGCGCGATCTCGACCCGCTCCTCGTGCTCCTCGGTCCCCGGAGCGCTGATCCACTCCACACCCGAAATGTCCAGGGCGTACAGCGCGTCCTTCTCGTGTGCGTCAGCCATCGGCGCGAATTCCTTTCGGCGGTGCGGGTGGTCACTGCGCGGCCACTCACCGCATCGTACGTGCGCCCCGCCCCGCCCGTCAGCGGTACTGGACCACCCGCACAGCGACGTGCTAACGGTCCGCCAGCCAGCCCGCCTGGATCAGCGGGGTGCCGCGCTTGCGGGAGACGAAGGTGCCGCGGCCCGGGGGCATCGGGCGGGCGCGGACGTTGCCCAGGATGTCCCCCTCGTTGCGGTCGCCGGACAGGATCAGGCCCTGCGCGCCCAGCTCCTTGACCCGCTGCATGAACGGCTCGTACGCACCGCGCGACGCGCCCGCCGAACTGCGGGCCACGATGAAGCGGATGCCCACGTCCCGCGCGAACGGCAGGTTCTCCACCAGCTGCGACAGCGGGTTGGAGGCGCTCGTCGACACCAGCTCGTAGTCGTCGATGATCACGAACAGTTCCGGGCCGGTCCACCAGCTCCGGTCGCGCAGCTGCTGCGGGGTGATGTCCGGGCCCGGGGCGCGCTTGCCCATGACCGTCGCGATCGCCTCCATGTGCATCTGCATGGCCGACGCCATCGGCGCGTACTCCAGCAGGTGCGAGGACGGCACCGCTTCCAGCAGCGTGCGCCGGTAGTCGCCGACCACGATCCGCGCCTGCTCCGGCGAGTACCGCTCGCTGATCTGCTTCGCGATCAGCCGCAGCAGCGCCGTCTTGCCCGACTCGCTCTCACCGAAGATGAGGAAGAACGGGTCGGTCTCGAAGTCGATGAAGACCGGTTCGAGGTTGGTCTCGTCGATGCCGATCGCGATGCCGTGCTGCGGGTACTCGAAGCCCTTCGGCAGCCGGTCCGCGGGCAGCTTGCGCGGCAGCAGCCGCACCGCCGGAGCCCCCGGCCCCGACCAGCCCGTGCGTACGGACTCCACGAACGCGGCGGTCGAGTCGGAGAGCCCGTCCGGGCCCGCCTGCCCGTCCACCCGCGGCAGCGCCGACATGAAGTGCAGCTTCTCCGGCACCTGACCGCGGCCCGGCGCGCCCTGCGGCACGTTCGCCGCGACCTTGCGGTCGAACTCCGAGTCCATGACGTCACCCAGGCGCAGCTCCAGGCGCCCCAGGATCTGGTCCTTGAGCGCCGCGCGCACCTCCATGTACCGGGAGGCGGCCAGCACCACGTGGATGCCGTAGCCCAGCCCGCGCGCCGCGATGTCCGCGACCACCGGCTCCAGGTGCTCGTAGTCGTTCTTGAACTGGCCCCAGCCGTCGATCAGCAGGAAGACGTCACCGAACGCCTCGTCCGCCAGGTCGCCCGAGGCGCGCCGCCGCCGGTAGGTGCCGATCGAGTCGATCGAGTGGGCGCGGAAGAACTCCTCGCGCCGGTTCAGCACGCCCGCGACCTCCGCGACCGTGCGCCGCACCCGCTCCGGGTCCAGGCGGGAGGCGATCCCGCCGACGTGCGGCAGGTCCTGCACCGCGGAGAGACCGCCGCCGCCGAAGTCCAGACCGTAGATCTGCACCTCGCGCGGGGTGTGCGTGAGCGCGAACGAGGACACCAGCGTCCGCATCAGCGTCGACTTGCCCGACTGCGGGCCACCGACGATCAGCAGGTGACCGGCGGCGCCGGAGAAGTCCCGGTACAGCACCTCGCGCCGCTGCTCGAAGGGCTTGTCGATGAGGCCGAGCGGTACGACGAGCCCGCCGAGCCGCGTGTACCCCTCCGCGTGCAGTCCGCGCTCCGCCGAGGGCGCCAGCGCGGGCAGCAGCTGGTCCAGCGGCGGCGCCTGGTCGAGCGGCGGCAGCCACACCTGGTGCGCGGGCACGCCCTGGCCCTCCAGCCGCCCCACGATCACGTCGAGCACCGTGTCCGCGAGCGCGTCGTCCTCGCGCGCCGCCTGCGCCGCCAGGTACGCGGGGTCGGGGGCCGCGTAGACCACCGGCACCGGGGCCGCGGTGAAGAGCGCGGGCCGCCGCTCCAGCGGGAAGCGGCCCACCGACAGGTCGGGCCCGCCCGACCGGTAGGTGCCCGAGACGTACGCCGCCTTGAAGCGGGTCATCTCGTCGGTGCCGAACTTCAGGTAGCCCGAACCGGGCACCGACGGCAGGTGGTAGGCGTCCGGTACGCCGATCGCCGTCCGGGACTCCGCCGCCGAGAAGGTCCGCAGACCGATCCGGTACGACAGGTAGGTGTCCAGGCCGCGCAGCTTGCCCTCCTCCAGGCGCTGCGAGGCCAGCAGCAGGTGCACGCCCAGCGAACGGCCGATCCGGCCGATCTGGATGAACATGTCGATGAAGTCGGGCTTCGCCGTCAGCAGTTCGCTGAACTCGTCGATGACGAGCACCAGCGCGGCCAGCGGCTCCAGCGGTGCGCCCGCCGCCCGCGCCTTCTCGTAGTCGTGCATGTTGGCGTAGTTGCCCGCCGACCGCAGCAGCTCCTGACGGCGCTGCAGCTCACCGCGGATCGAGTCGCCCATGCGGTCCACGAGGGTGAGGTCGTCGGCCAGGTTGGTGATGACCGCCGCCACGTGCGGCATCTGCGACATGCCCGTGAAGGTCGCGCCGCCCTTGAAGTCCGCGAGGACGAAGTTCAGCGTCTCCGAGGTGTGCGTGACCGCCAGGCCCAGCACCAGCGTGCGCAGCAGCTCCGACTTGCCGGAACCCGTCGCGCCCACGCACAGACCGTGCGGCCCCATGCCCTCCTGCGCCGCCTCCTTGAGGTCCAGCATGACCGGACCGCCGTCCTCGCCGACCCCGATCGGCACGCGCAGCCGCTCACCGGCGGAGCGCGGCCGCCAGGTCCGCGCCACGTCGATCGAGCCCGCGTCGCCCAGGTTCAGCAGGTCCGTGAAGTCCAGATTGGCGAGCAGCGGCTCGTCGTCGTCCCCGCCGCCCGTGCGCAGCGGCGCCAGCTGGCGCGCCAGCGCCTCGGCCGCGGGCAGCGACAGGACGTCCGGCACGCCCTCGTAGGCGATGCCCGCACCCGACTCCAGCCGCAGCCGGCCCGGCCGCACCACGACCGAGAGCCCGCCGCGCGGCTCGTCCAGCTCGCCCGCGACCACCTCGACGATGGTGATGCCCTGCAGCCCCTCGGCCGCCGCGAACACCGAATCCGGCGGCACCATCCCGCCGTCGAGGACGACGACGATGTGCGGCTGGTCCAGCACCGGCTGGACGTCCCGGCTGAACCGCGGCCGCCCCTCCAGCCGCGCGGCCAGCAGGTCCTCGATCTCACCCAGGTCATCGCCGAACAGCCGCTTCGTACCGGCCCCGTCGACCTGCCCCGGCACCTGTGTGTGGGGCAGCCACTTCGTCCAGTCCCACACCGGCACCGCGCCCGGCGCGGCCACCACGGCCACCATCAGGTCCTCGGGGGAGTGCAGCGTGGCCAGCTGGGCCACCAGCGCCCGCGCAGTGCCCCGCGCCGCCTCCGGCTCACCGGACACCGTCACGTGGTAGAACGCCCGCACCGACACCGCGACCGGCAGTCCGTCCAGCGAGGCGTGCACCTTCAGGAAGCGCTGCATCGCGCCCGCCGTCAGCGGCTCCAGCTCGTCCACCGGCGCCGTGTCCGGCGCCACCAGCGGCGTCGCGAGGCGCTGCGCGCCCAGTCCCAGCCGGGCCTGCCCGAAGTCCTCGTCGCCGACCCGCCGCTCCCACAGCCGCGAGCCCTCGGCCACCACCGACCACAGCTGTTCGGGGGCCGGGTGCAGGTACAGCTGCGCGTCGCGCTGGGCGCGCGCGGTCCGCCGCACCTGACGTCGGGTCTGCGCGAGGTACTTGAGGTAGTCCCTGCGCGTATCGGCCATTTGCCCCTGCGTACCGCGCCGGTGCCGCACGATCTGCGCGATCACCATGCCCACCGTCGACACCAGCATCAGCACACCCATGATGCGCATGAAGGACGGCACGTTCGGCATGAAGAAGAACACGACGGAAGAGCCCATGCCGAGCATCGGCAGGAGCTGCATCGCCATGCCTTCCTGCTGCCCGCGCGGCAGCTCCGGCGGAGGCTCCAGCCGCAGTTCGTCCGAAGGTACTTCGGGCGGCAGCGACCGTGGCGGGCGTTTGACGACGATCTGGCTCACCGGAGCATCAATCCCTCGAAAACGGACGGGACGTCGATACCGGCGCCCCCAAGTCCCGGGTGCGGAGCGGGTGTCCTCCGCGCGGAGGTGATCCTACTTGCCGACAGTCCGCCTTATGCCCGGTAGGGTGGCCGCGCGCAGCATGCGCATCCGCGAATCCGCAGCGCAGTACGCGCCGGAGCCGCGCCCGACCAGTCCGCCAACCAGGGGGTCACACAGGTGAGTACGGCCGCAGCGACGGGTTTCTGCAGGGTCACCGTCGTGGCCCCGGACAGCCGCATCGACGTCGCCCTCCCCGAGGACATCGCCGTCGCCGACGTCTATCCGGAGCTGCTCCGCCTCACCGGCCAGACCCAGCCCGTCGGCGCCCCCACCGGCTTCCACCTGGTCCGCCGCGACGGCACCGTCCTCGACGGCGCCCGCACCCTCGCCGGACAGCAGGTGCTCGACGGCGAGGTGCTGAGCCTGCGCCCCTTCGCCGAATCGCTGCCGCCCGCCGTCTTCGACGACGTCTCCGACGCCGTCGCCTCGGCCGTCGTCCGCGACCGGCACCGCTGGAGCGACGACATGCTGCGCGGCGCGGGCCTGGCCGGAGCCGTCCTGCTGCTCGTCCTGACGGGCTTCGTCCTCTGGTACGCCGACCCCGTCCGCCACGACATGCACGGCCTGCCCGGCATCATCGCGGGCACCGTCGGCCTGCTGCTCACCGCCGCCGCGGGCATCCGCGCCCGGGTCTACCGCGACCGCGGCTCCGCCGTCGCCCTGGGCCTCGGCGCCCTCCCGCTCCTGCTGATCGCGGGCTCCGGGATCATCGGGCCCGACCCGGGCCAGGGGCCCGGACGGCTCCAGTTCCTGCTGGGCTGCGTCGCCGTCCTGGTCGCCTCGGTGGCTCTGGCCGCCCTCACCCCCAGCGGCGACGCCCCCTTCGTCGCGGCCACCTTCCTCGCCGCCACCGGCACCGTCGCCACCTTCGCCGCGATCCTCACCGAGGCCTCCGCGACCGCCACCGCCTCCGTCTGCGCGCCCACCGCCATCGCGCTGGTCGCCTTCCTCCCCGGCCTCTCCGCGCGCTTCGCCCGGCTGCCCATCGGGTACGCGGCCCCGCAGAGCTCCGTCGAGGATTACGAGACTCCCGAGCGCCACGAGAGCGAGCCGTACGGCGACCCCTCCTCCGACACTCCCGAGACGGGCGCCCCCCTGGACGCCGAGCTGATCGCCGCCCAGGCCCGCCGCGGCCACGAGATGCTCCTCGGCCTGGTCGGCGGCTGCGCCGCGGTCGTCGTCGGATCCGCGGCCGTCCTCGGCTTCTCCGACAACCTGTGGGGCCAGCTCCTCGCCCTGGGCGCCGGACTCGCCATGCTGCTGCGCGCCCGCCTCTTCCGCTACACCTCGCAGGTCGTGTGCACGCTGGCCGCCGGCCTCGCCGCGATCGCCCTGCTCGTCCTCGGCCTGGCCCTGAACCCGCCGGCCGCCATGCTGCGCGACCTCCTGCGGTATGGCGACCACGGCAGCCTGGACATCCGCACCATCTGGCTCACGGCCGCCGTCGCCGGCGGCGCCGCCCTGCTCGCCATGATCGCGCTGGTCATCCCGAGCAAGGGTCTGTCACCCTTCTGGGGAAGACTGCTCGACCTCACCGAGGCCGCCGTGCTGCTCAGCCTGGTCCCGCTCTGCCTGGCCGTCCTCGACGTCTACACCTCGGCCCGCTCGCTCACCAGCTGAGAAGGTCCGCTCCGGCAGCCTGGTAGTGTGGGTGACGGCCGTTTGTGTACGCGTTCCCGGAGCCTTCTCGCGAAGCCTCCGAAGAACTGCGCCCAGCGGACCCGCCTCCCGAGTTACGGAAGCTCCCCAGAGAATTCGACCTGGGGCACTCGGTGGCTACGAAGACCTATCACGAGGAGTACGCGTGCCGCTCGACGCCGCTACGAAGAAGCAGATCATGACCGAGTTCGGCACCAAGGAGGGCGACACCGGCTCCCCCGAGGTGCAGGTCGCGATGCTCTCCCGCCGCATCTCGGACCTGACCGAGCACCTGAAGGCCCACAAGCACGACCACCACTCGCGTCGTGGCCTGCTGATCCTGGTCGGCCAGCGCCGCCGCCTGCTGCAGTACCTGGCCAAGAAGGACATCGCGCGCTTCCGCATCCTGGTCGAGCGCCTCGGCATCCGCCGCGGTGCCGCGGGCGCCAAGTAAGAACGCCGTGAAGGGAGCGGGCCCCATGATTAGGGGACCGCTCCCTTTGCTGTACGTGCGGGACGTACCGGACGCTTTGTAGTCTGGTTCCCAGCACAACAGAAGAGGAGGAGCGCCCTCCCTACGCCGCCGGTCCTCGGTAGTGGCACCCGGAAGGTCCGTACGCCGGGCCCCGCACCGGATGCTTCGATCGAAGACCGGCCCGCACGCCAGGAGCGCTTCTCCGAAAACCGTCCCCCGCCACACGGGCGGAGGACGGGAGACGACGAAAATGGAGAAAACGCTAGTGGAGAACGAGACCCACTACGCCGAGGCCGTCATTGACAACGGTTCCTTCGGCACCCGCACCATCCGCTTCGAGACGGGCCGTCTGGCCCGCCAGGCCGCCGGCTCCGCCGTTGCCTACCTGGACGACGACACGATGGTGCTGTCCGCCACCACCGCGTCGAAGAAGCCCAAGGACCAGCTCGACTTCTTCCCCCTGACGGTGGACGTCGAGGAGCGGCAGTACGCGGCCGGCAAGATCCCCGGCTCCTTCTTCCGTCGTGAGGGCCGGCCCTCCGAGGACGCGATCCTCACCTGCCGCCTGATCGACCGCCCGCTGCGCCCGTCCTTCAAGAAGGGCCTGCGCAACGAGATCCAGGTCGTCGCCACGATCATGGCGCTCAACCCGGACCACCTGTACGACGTCATCGCGATCAACGCCGCGTCCGCGTCCACCCAGCTGGCCGGTCTGCCCTTCTCCGGCCCGATCGGCGGCGTCCGCGTCGCGCTGATCCGTGGCCAGTGGGTCGCCTTCCCGACGCACACCGAGCTCGAGGACGCCGTCTTCGACATGGTCGTCGCCGGTCGCGTGCTCGACGACGGTGACGTCGCGATCATGATGGTCGAGGCCGAGGCCACCGAGAAGACCATCGCCCTGGTCAAGGACGGCGCCGAGGCCCCCACCGAGGAGATCGTCGCCGCCGGTCTGGACGCCGCGAAGCCCTTCATCAAGGTCCTCTGCAAGGCGCAGGCCGACCTCGCGTCGAAGGCCGCCAAGCCCACCGGTGACTTCCCGGTCTTCCTGGACTACCAGGACGACGTCTACGAGGCCCTCTCGGCCGCGGTCAAGGGCGACCTCACGAAGGCGCTGACCATCGCGGGCAAGCAGGACCGCGAGGCCGAGCTGGACCGCATCAAGGAGATCGCCGCCGCGAAGCTCCTCCCGGCCTTCGAAGGCCGCGAGAAGGAGATCTCCGGCGCGTACCGCAGCCTGACCAAGGCCCTGGTCCGCGAGCGCGTCATCAAGGACAAGGTCCGCATCGACGGCCGCGGGCTCACGGACATCCGTACCCTCGCCGCCGAGGTCGAGGCCATCCCGCGCGTGCACGGCTCGGCGCTGTTCGAGCGTGGCGAGACCCAGATCCTGGGCGTCACCACCCTCAACATGCTCCGCATGGAGCAGCAGCTGGACACCCTCTCCCCGGTGACCCGCAAGCGCTACATGCACAACTACAACTTCCCGCCGTACTCGGTCGGCGAGACGGGCCGCGTGGGTTCGCCCAAGCGCCGCGAGATCGGCCACGGCGCGCTCGCCGAGCGCGCGATCGTGCCGGTCCTGCCGACCCGCGAGGAGTTCCCCTACGCGATCCGTCAGGTGTCCGAGGCCCTCGGCTCCAACGGCTCGACGTCCATGGGCTCGGTCTGCGCCTCCACCATGTCGCTGCTGAACGCCGGTGTGCCCCTCAAGGCCCCCGTCGCCGGTATCGCCATGGGTCTGATCTCCCAGGAGATCGACGGCAAGACGCACTACGTCGCCCTCACCGACATCCTCGGTGCGGAGGACGCCTTCGGCGACATGGACTTCAAGGTCGCCGGCACCAAGGAGTTCGTGACCGCCCTCCAGCTGGACACCAAGCTGGACGGCATCCCGGCCTCCGTCCTGGCCGCGGCCCTCACCCAGGCCCGCGACGCCCGCCTCCACATCCTCGACGTGATGATGGAAGCGATCGACACGCCGGACGAGATGTCCCCCAACGCCCCGCGGATCATCACGGTCAAGATCCCCGTGGACAAGATCGGTGAGGTCATCGGCCCCAAGGGCAAGATGATCAACCAGATCCAGGAGGACACCGGCGCCGAGATCACGATCGAGGACGACGGCACCATCTACATCGGTGCCTCCGACGGTCCGGCCGCCGAGGCCGCCCGCGCCACGATCAACCAGATCGCCAACCCGACCATGCCGGAGGTCGGCGAGCGCTACCTGGGTACGGTCGTCAAGACCACCACCTTCGGTGCCTTCGTCTCCCTCATGCCCGGCAAGGACGGCCTCCTGCACATCTCGCAGATCCGCAAGCTCGCCGGTGGCAAGCGCGTGGAGAACGTCGAGGACGTGCTCGCGGTCGGCACCAAGGTCCAGGTCGAGATCGCCGAGATCGACTCCCGCGGCAAGCTCTCGCTGATCCCCGTGATCGACGGCGAAGCGGCCGACGCCGACGCTGACAAGGACGACTCCGACAAGTGATGTCGCGTAGTTCCCGAGTGACGGCCCGCACCTCTTCCGAGGTGCGGGCCGTCGCCCGTACCCAAACCCTGCTCCCGGGCGAGAACGGGATCGGCACGGTCCGCCGCACGACCCTGCCCAACGGTCTGCGCATCGTCACCGAGACGCTGCCGTCCGTGCGCTCGGCGACCTTCGGCATCTGGGCCCACGTCGGATCCCGCGACGAGACCCCCACGCTGAACGGCGCCACGCACTACCTGGAGCACCTCCTCTTCAAGGGCACCAAGAAGCGCAGCGCCCTCGACATCTCCTCCGCGATCGACGCGGTCGGCGGGGAGATGAACGCCTTCACGGCGAAGGAGTACACCTGCTACTACGCACGGGTGCTCGACACGGACCTGCCGCTCGCCATCGACACGGTGTGCGACATGCTGACCGGCTCGCTGATCCGCGAGGAGGACGTCGACGCGGAGCGCGGCGTCATCCTCGAAGAGATCGCGATGACCGAGGACGACCCGGGCGACTGCGTGCACGACCTGTTCGCGCACACCATGCTCGGTGACACCCCGCTGGGCCGCCCCGTCCTCGGCACCGTCGACACGATCAACGCGCTGACCGCCGACCGGATCCGCCGCTTCTACAAGAAGCACTACGACCCGACGCACCTGGTCGTGGCCGCCGCGGGCAACGTCGACCACTCCAAGGTCGTCCGCCAGGTCCGCACCGCCTTCGAGCGCGCCGGATTCGACGGCACCGGCCAGGAGCCCATCGGCCCGCGCACCGGCACCCGCCGGATCCGCGTCGCCGGGCAGGTCGAGCTGGTCAACCGCAAGACCGAGCAGGCCCACGTGGTCCTCGGGATGCCCGGCCTGGCCCGCACCGACGAGCGCCGCTGGGCGCTGGGCGTGCTGAACACCGCCCTGGGCGGCGGGATGTCCTCCCGCCTCTTCCAGGAGGTCCGCGAGAAGCGCGGCCTGGCCTACAGCGTGTACTCGTACACCTCCGGCTTCGCCGACACCGGCCTCTTCGGGGTCTACGCGGGCTGCCGCCCCAGCCAGGTCCACGACGTCCTGCGGATCTGCCGGGACGAGCTGGACAAGGTCGCCACCGAGGGGCTCACCGACGAGGAGATCCGCCGCGCCATCGGGCAGCTCTCCGGCTCCACGGTCCTCGGCCTGGAGGACACCGGCGCCCTGATGAACCGCATCGGCAAGAGCGAGCTGTGCTGGGGCACGCAGATGTCGGTCTCCGACATGCTGGCCCGGATCGGCGAGGTGACCCCGGACGACGTCCGGGCGGTCGCCAGGGATGTACTGGCCCAGCGGCCGTCGCTGTCGGTGATCGGCCCGCTGAAGGAGAAGCAGGCCGCCCGCCTCGACGAAGCGGTCGCGTAGCAAGGTAGACGTCACGGACGTACGGACGTAAGGAAGCGAAAGACATGAGCAAGCTGCGCGTGGCAGTCCTCGGAGCCAAGGGCCGGATCGGCGCCGAGGCGGTACGGGCCGTCGAGGCCGCCGAGGACATGGAACTGGTCGCCGCCCTCAGCCGCGGGGACAAGCTGGAGACGCTGGCCGAGGCCGGCGCCGAGGTCGTGGTCGAGCTGACCACCCCCGCGTCCGTCATGGGCAACCTCGACTTCTGCGTGCGCCACGGCATGCACGCGGTCGTCGGCACCACCGGCTGGACCGAGGACCGCCTCGCGCAGCTGAACACCTGGCTCTCCGGTTCGCCGCAGACCGGTGTGCTCATCGCACCGAACTTCTCCATCGGCGCCGTGCTCACCATGAAGTTCGCGGCCCAGGCGGCCCGCTACTTCGAGTCCGTCGAGGTCATCGAGCTGCACCACCCGAACAAGGTCGACGCCCCCTCCGGTACGGCGACCCGCACGGCGCAGCTGATCGCGGCGGCCCGCGCCGAGGCCGGGTGCGCCCCGCAGCCCGACGCCACGGTCACCGCGCTCGACGGCGCCCGCGGCGCCGACGTGGACGGCGTACGCGTGCACGCGATCCGCCTGGCGGGCCTCCTCGCCCACCAGGAGGTGCTGCTCGGCGGCCAGGGCGAGACCCTGACCCTGCGTCACGATTCCCTGCACCACAGCAGCTTCATGCCGGGCATCCTGCTCGGCGCGCGCCGCGTGACGCAGACCCCGGGCCTCACCTTCGGCCTGGAACACTTCCTCGACCTCGGCTGAGCAGGCAGTGGTACTCCTTATGCGCGCGAAGATCATCTACGTCATCACGGCCGCCGTCCTCGTCTTCTACTTCGTCCTGGCCGGCCGCCAGGGCATCACCCTGCTGGGCATGGGCACCTGGATCACCGTCCCCCTCGGGCTGTCGGTGCTGGCCATGCCCGTGGTCGGCGTGTGGTTCCTGTGGAAGAACACCCGGTTCGTCACCCGGGCCAACCAGCTCGCCGGCGAGCTGGAGGCCGAGGGCGGGCTGCCCGTGGACGAACTGGAGCGGGACGAGTACGGCCGGATCCTGCGGGACTCGGCCGACGAGGTCTTCGCGCGCCGCAAGGCCGAGACCGAGGACGGCCCGGGGGACTGGCGCAACTGGTTCCGCCTGGCCGTCGCCTACCGCGACGCCCGCGACACCCCGCGGGCCCGCAAGGCCATGCAGCGGGCGATCGCCCTGCACGACGGAAAGGCCGTACAGGTCTGATCCCTGTACGGCCTCCCGTGCGTGGTGGTGCGTGTCCGGTGCCGGGGGCTCAGCCCACCGGGACGGACCGGTACTCCTCGGCCCAGGCCTCGAGGACGCCCGCGGCGCGGTCGAAGGCCTCGCTCCGGGCCAGGAAGTCCGCGCTGTGGTCGGTGAGCAGCACCGGGTCCGGAGCCGTGGCCCCGTCACGCGCGGCCACGGTCAGCGCCTGGCCCTGCACCGTGCGGGGCAGGCCCAGCCAGCGCACCGGCTGCTGCACCGTGCGGACCTCGCCGACCTCGGACCAGGGGATGGAGCGGGTCGAGAAGAACGACACCCGGCGCAGCCCCGTACGGCTCACCCAGACGCCCGCGCGCAGCATCCGCAGCGAGGTCCCGATGACCGCGAGCGCGGCGGCGGCACAGACGGCGGCCCCGGCCCACGCGCCCGCGAACGCGATGATCATCGTCGCGAGCAGCATGAACGAGGACACCAGGAGCAGCAGGGCCGCGATGGCCACCCGCCAGGGGCCGGGCCGGTAGGGCCGCCGCCAGCGGTCGGGATCGTCGTGGGGGAGCGCCGCGTCGGCGTCGTCCTCGCCGTCGAGGTGTTCGGCCGTCAGGAAGGGCAGGGGCACGGCTGATCCTCACTCACATGCACGTTCGGTAGGGCAGTGCCGGTGAGGCTACCCAGTCCGGTCTCGGCCGACCACCTCAGGGGGGCCGGACGGGTCGGGACGGCTCAACGCCCTTCGGAGGCCTCGGACTGCTGGGTCTTCTCGGGTGCCTTGTGCGGCTGCAGTGCGGGCATGCCGAAGAGCAGCGAGCCGACGAGCCCCGCCACCACGGTCAGTCCGACCAGACTACGGGCGGCGATCTGCCCGAAACCGAGACTCTCGCGTGGCGGCGGGGTGACGTTGCTGCGGAAACGGTCGGCCTCGGCGACGAAGGCAAACGGGACGGGTTCGCGCCGGCGGAACATAGGGGCGGCTCTCCTCACGATCGGGCCCTTGGGGCCGGGCGGCGAGCTGGGTGGTCGCCACTACCTGTAAGGACGCTCGGCGGGGCGAAACGGTGCCGGATTTCGGCAATTTAGCGGAACTTTATGGCTGGGAGTCAGTTGTGGAACGGTCTGCGCCTTGTCCGGGGACCGCCGCCGGGCGCCGTAGAGTGGTCGCGCCCCAAGCGATGCCCTTTGGAAGGACCCCCGGTGAGCGAGACCGCCGCTTCAGAACTGAAACCCAGCTTCCGCAGTGACGTCACGGTGGAGTTGGTGAAGCACTCCGCCGCCGACTCCGACGTGCTGTGGGCGGCGCGGGTCTCCACGGCCGGCGAGCAGTCCCTGGAGGAGCTCCAGAAGGACCCCGAGCGGTCCAAGGGCCTGATCAACTACCTGATGCGGGACCGCCACGGCAGCCCCTTCGAGCACAACTCGATGACGTTCTTCATCAGCGCCCCGATCTTCGTGTTCCGCGAGTTCATGCGGCACCGCGTGGGCTGGTCCTACAACGAGGAATCGGGCCGCTACAGGGAGCTGGAGCCGGTCTTCTACGTCCCGGACGCCGAGCGCAAGCTCGTCCAGGAGGGCCGCCCCGGCAAGTACGTCTTCGTCGACGGCACGGCCGACCAGCAGGAGCTGACGGGCCGCGTCATGGAGGACTCGTACCGTCAGGCGTACGAGGCCTACCGGGAGATGCTCGCGGCGGGCGTCGCCCGCGAGGTGGCCCGCGCGGTGCTGCCGGTGGGGCTCTTCTCCTCCATGTACGCCACGTGCAACGCCCGCTCGCTCATGCACTTCCTCGGCCTGCGCACCCAGCACGAGCTGGCGACGGTCCCGTCCTTCCCGCAGCGGGAGATCGAGATGGTCGGCGAGAAGATGGAACAGCACTGGGCGTCGCTGATGCCGCTGACCCACGCGGCCTTCAACACCAACGGCCGTGTGGCTCCGTAACACCGGAATCCCGTGCGCCGCCCGGGACGTACGCATGTACGGAGTCTTGACCGAAGTGTCCGTATTGCGACGTTTCGTAAAGTTCATCTAGGCTGATCAAACGGACCCGGCACTGCTTGAACCCCCGAGCAGGCAGTGCCGGGATCCAACACCATCCGGCCACCATCCGGCCTTCCGGGGTCGGCACCCCCCTGTTGACGTCCCCCGAGGGGACACCGCGAGCGTGGCAGCGAGTAGCGTGTTACCCATGGCTCCGATCTCGACTCCGCAGACCCCCTTCGGGCGGGTCCTCACCGCCATGATCACGCCGTTCACGGCGGATGGCGCACTCGACCTCGACGGCGCGCAGCAGCTCGCCGTCCACCTGGTGGACGCAGGCAACGACGGCCTGATCATCAACGGGACCACCGGTGAGTCCCCGACCACCACCGACGCGGAGAAAAACGACCTCGTACGAGCCGTTCTCGAAGCGGTCGGGGACCGCGCGCACGTGGTCGCCGGCATCGGCACCAACGACACCGCCCACACCCTTGAGCTGGCCCGCCAGGCCGAGCGCACCGGCGCCCACGGCCTGCTCGCGGTCACCCCGTACTACAGCAAGCCGCCGCAGGAAGGCCTCTACCGGCACTTCACGGCGATCGCGGACGCCACCGGGCTGCCGGTCATGCTCTACGACATCCCCGGCCGCAGTGGTGTCCCGATCAACACCGAAACCATCGTGCGTCTCGCCGAGCACCCGCGTATCGTCGCCAACAAGGACGCCAAGGGTGACCTGGGCCAAGCCAGCTGGGCCATCGCACAGAGCGGCCTGGCCTGGTACTCCGGCGACGACATGCTGAACCTGCCCCTGCTGTCCGTGGGCGCGGCCGGTTTCGTCTCCGTCGTGAGCCACGTGGTCACCCCCGAGCTGCGCTCCATGCTGGAGGCCTACCTCGGCGGCGACGTGCAGAAGGCGACCGAGATCCACCAGAAGCTGCTCCCGGTCTTCACCGGCATGTTCCGCACGCAGGGCGTCATCACCACCAAGGGCGCACTGCACCTCCAGGGCCTGCCCGCGGGCCCGCTGCGACTGCCGCTGATCGAGCTGACCGCCGAAGAGACGGCCCAGCTCAAGATCGATCTTGCCGCCGGCGGGGTACAGCTCTGACACCGGCCCCGACGCCGGACACCACAGACTTCACAACTGAATACGCAGTACCAGCAACACCCACAAGACACACAGCAAGTGCACCAGTGCACGAATGACATGCCCGCCACGTGCCTTCGTAGGTACGTGGCGCGTGTGGTTGAGGAGATACTTTTGAGCCATCCGCATCCTGAACTCGGCCCGCCGCCGAAGCTCGCCAAGGGCGGCCTCCGGGTCACCCCCCTGGGCGGTCTCGGCGAGATCGGCCGCAACATGACCGTCTTCGAGTTCGACGGTCGCCTGCTGATCGTCGACTGCGGCGTCCTCTTCCCCGAAGAGGAGCAGCCGGGCATCGACCTGATCCTGCCGGACTTCTCGTCCATCAGGGACCGGCTCGACGACATCGAGGGCATCGTCCTCACGCACGGCCACGAGGACCACATCGGCGCCGTCCCGTACCTCCTCCGGGAGAAGCCGGACATCCCGCTGATCGGCTCCAAGCTGACGCTGGCCCTCATCGAGGCGAAGCTCCAGGAGCACCGCATCCGCCCCTACACCCTTGAGGTGAAGGAAGGCGAGCGCGAGAACCTCGGCCCCTTCGACTGCGAATTCGTCGCGGTCAACCACTCCATCCCGGACGCCCTGGCCGTGGCCATCCGCACCGGCGCCGGCATGGTCGTGTGCACCGGTGACTTCAAGATGGACCAGCTCCCGCTGGACAACCGGCTCACCGACCTGCACGCTTTCGCGCGTCTGAGCGAAGAGGGCATCGACCTCCTCCTCTCGGACTCGACGAACGCCGAGGTCCCCGGCTTCGTGCCGCCCGAGCGCGAGATCTCGGGCGTCCTGCGCACGGTTTTCGCGAACGCCAACAACCGGATCATCGTGGCGAGCTTCGCCAGCCACGTGCACCGCATCCAGCAGATCCTCGACGCCGCCCACGAGTACGGCCGCCGGGTCGCCTTCGTCGGCCGTTCGATGGTCCGCAACATGGGCATCGCCCGCGACCTGGGCTACCTGAAGGTCCCGGCCGGTCTCGTCGTCGACGTCAAGACCCTCGACGACCTGCCGGCCCACGAGGTCGTCCTGGTCTGCACCGGCTCGCAGGGCGAGCCGATGGCCGCGCTGTCCCGCATGGCCAACCGCGACCACCAGATCCGGATCGTCCCGGGCGACACCGTGATCCTGGCGTCGTCCCTGATCCCGGGCAACGAGAACGCGGTCTACCGCGTGATCAACGGCCTGACCCGCTGGGGCGCCAACGTCGTCCACAAGGGCAACGCCAAGGTGCACGTCTCGGGCCACGCCTCGGCCGGCGAGCTGCTGTACTTCTACAACATCTGCAAGCCGCGCAACCTCATGCCGGTCCACGGCGAATGGCGCCACCTGCGCGCCAACGCCGAGCTGGGCGCGCTGACGGGTGTCCCGAAGGACCGCATCGTCATCGCCGAGGACGGCGTGGTCGTCGACCTCATCGACGGCAAGGCCAAGATCACCGGCAAGGTCCAGGCCGGCTACGTGTACGTCGACGGCCTCTCGGTCGGCGATGTCACCGAGGCCTCCCTCAAGGACCGCCGCATCCTGGGCGACGAGGGCATCATCTCGGTCTATGTCGTGGTGGACAGCACCACCGGCAAGATCGTGAGCGGCCCGAACATCCAGGCCAGGGGCTCCGGCATCGAGGACTCGGCCTTCGCCGCGGTCCTGCCGAAGATCGAGGAGTCCATCGCCCGCGCAGCCGCGGACGGCGTCGCGGAGCCGCACCAGATCCAGCAGCTCATCCGCCGCACCATGGGCAAGTGGGTCTCGGACGGCTACCGCCGCCGCCCGATGATCCTCCCCGTCGTGGTCGAGGTCTGACGCTCTCCGTAGCGACCTCGTAGCGTCATCACTGGAGCGGGGCAACCGGATTTGCATCCGGGGGCCCCGCTCCAGTACGTTTACGTCTCCCGCCTCGAAGGAACCCCCGAGCACTCACGTGTCCGGGCGCACCCGCGAGCGGGCGGGTAAAACAGCCCAGGGAAACCTGATATGGTCTGAACCGCCCGAAAGGGAAAGGCCCCCAACGGCCACCGAATTCCAATTCAACTCCGGTAAACGGAGCGGGAAGAGAATCTGGTAGAGTTGGAATCGCCGGAAAGGGAAACGCGAAAGCGAAAACCTGGAAAGCGGAACCCGCTTCGACCGGGAATCGGACACGAGAGAGTCTGATAGAGTCGGAAACGAAGAACGAAGCCCGGAGGAAAGCCCCAGTAGTGATACTGCGGGTGAGTACAAAGGAAGCGTCCGTTCCTTGAGAACTCAACAGCGTGCCAAAAATCAACGCCAGAAGTTGATACCCCGTCCACTTCGGTGGATGAGGTTCCTTTGAAAAAGACCTGTGAGGCCTTCGGGTGCTTGCAGGCAACCACAACAGCGAGGACGCAGTGGACGGTCGGCCATATTCCGGCATGACTGTCCCGCTCAACGCGAGTGGGCACCCGATTACGGGTAAACATTCACGGAGAGTTTGATCCTGGCTCAGGACGAACGCTGGCGGCGTGCTTAACACATGCAAGTCGAACGATGAAGCCCTTCGGGGTGGATTAGTGGCGAACGGGTGAGTAACACGTGGGCAATCTGCCCTTCACTCTGGGACAAGCCCTGGAAACGGGGTCTAATACCGGATAACACTCCTGCCTGCATGGGCGGGGGTTAAAAGCTCCGGCGGTGAAGGATGAGCCCGCGGCCTATCAGCTTGTTGGTGGGGTAATGGCCTACCAAGGCGACGACGGGTAGCCGGCCTGAGAGGGCGACCGGCCACACTGGGACTGAGACACGGCCCAGACTCCTACGGGAGGCAGCAGTGGGGAATATTGCACAATGGGCGAAAGCCTGATGCAGCGACGCCGCGTGAGGGATGACGGCCTTCGGGTTGTAAACCTCTTTCAGCAGGGAAGAAGCGAAAGTGACGGTACCTGCAGAAGAAGCGCCGGCTAACTACGTGCCAGCAGCCGCGGTAATACGTAGGGCGCAAGCGTTGTCCGGAATTATTGGGCGTAAAGAGCTCGTAGGCGGCTTGTCGCGTCGGATGTGAAAGCCCGGGGCTTAACCCCGGGTCTGCATTCGATACGGGCAGGCTAGAGTGTGGTAGGGGAGATCGGAATTCCTGGTGTAGCGGTGAAATGCGCAGATATCAGGAGGAACACCGGTGGCGAAGGCGGATCTCTGGGCCATTACTGACGCTGAGGAGCGAAAGCGTGGGGAGCGAACAGGATTAGATACCCTGGTAGTCCACGCCGTAAACGTTGGGAACTAGGTGTTGGCGACATTCCACGTCGTCGGTGCCGCAGCTAACGCATTAAGTTCCCCGCCTGGGGAGTACGGCCGCAAGGCTAAAACTCAAAGGAATTGACGGGGGCCCGCACAAGCAGCGGAGCATGTGGCTTAATTCGACGCAACGCGAAGAACCTTACCAAGGCTTGACATATACCGGAAACGGCCAGAGATGGTCGCCCCCTTGTGGTCGGTATACAGGTGGTGCATGGCTGTCGTCAGCTCGTGTCGTGAGATGTTGGGTTAAGTCCCGCAACGAGCGCAACCCTTGTTCTGTGTTGCCAGCATGCCCTTCGGGGTGATGGGGACTCACAGGAGACTGCCGGGGTCAACTCGGAGGAAGGTGGGGACGACGTCAAGTCATCATGCCCCTTATGTCTTGGGCTGCACACGTGCTACAATGGCCGGTACAATGAGCTGCGATGCCGCGAGGCGGAGCGAATCTCAAAAAGCCGGTCTCAGTTCGGATTGGGGTCTGCAACTCGACCCCATGAAGTCGGAGTTGCTAGTAATCGCAGATCAGCATTGCTGCGGTGAATACGTTCCCGGGCCTTGTACACACCGCCCGTCACGTCACGAAAGTCGGTAACACCCGAAGCCGGTGGCCCAACCCGTAAGGGAGGGAGCTGTCGAAGGTGGGACTGGCGATTGGGACGAAGTCGTAACAAGGTAGCCGTACCGGAAGGTGCGGCTGGATCACCTCCTTTCTAAGGAGCATATAGCCGACTGCGAGCGAATGACTCGCACGGTTGCTCATGGGTGGAACGTTGATTATTTGGCGCGATCAGACCTGACGGTCTTCAAGTACTGCTTCGGCGTGGAAAGAAGATTCTGATGGGTGGTCGTGCCTGGCACGTTGTTGGGTATCTGAAGGTACGGCCGTGAGGTTGTGCTTTCTGCGATGCCGGCCCCAGTGAACTCGCCAGCTTGTCTGGTGGGGTGATGGGTGGCTGGTCGTTGCTTGAGAACTACACAGTGGACGCGAGCATCTGTAGGCCAAGTTTTTAAGGGCGCACGGTGGATGCCTTGGCACCAGGAACCGATGAAGGACGTGAGAGGCCGCGATAGGCCCCGGGGAGCTGCCAACTGAGCTTTGATCCGGGGGTGTCCGAATGGGGAAACCCGGCAGTCGTCATGGGCTGTCACCCACTGCTGAACACATAGGCAGTGTGGAGGGAACGCGGGGAAGTGAAACATCTCAGTACCCGCAGGAAGAGAAAACAACCGTGATTCCGGGAGTAGTGGCGAGCGAAACCGGATCAGGCCAAACCGTATGCGTGTGATACCCGGCAGGGGTTGCGCATGCGGGGTTGCGGGAATTCTTTTGATCGGTCTGCCGGCCGGTCGGCGAGTCAGAAACCGTTGATGTAGTCGAAGGACATGCGAAAGGTCCGGCGTAGAGGGTAAGACCCCCGTAGACGAAACATCAGCGGCTTGCTTAAGAATCTCCCAAGTAGCACGGGGCCCGAGAAATCCCGTGTGAATCTGGCGGGACCACCCGCTAAGCCTAAATATTCCCTGGTGACCGATAGCGGATAGTACCGTGAGGGAATGGTGAAAAGTACCGCGGGAGCGGAGTGAAATAGTACCTGAAACCGTGTGCCTACAAGCCGTGGGAGCGTCGCTCATTGAGTTTACTCAATGGGTCGTGACTGCGTGCCTTTTGAAGAATGAGCCTGCGAGTTAGCGGTGTGTAGCGAGGTTAACCCGTGTGGGGAAGCCGTAGCGAAAGCGAGTCCGAATAGGGCGATTGAGTTGCACGCTCTAGACCCGAAGCGGAGTGATCTAGCCATGGGCAGGTTGAAGCGGAGGTAAGACTTCGTGGAGGACCGAACCCACCAGGGTTGAAAACCTGGGGGATGACCTGTGGTTAGGGGTGAAAGGCCAATCAAACTCCGTGATAGCTGGTTCTCCCCGAAATGCATTTAGGTGCAGCGTCACGTGTTTCTTGCCGGAGGTAGAGCACTGGATAGGCGATGGGCCCTACCGGGTTACTGACCTTAGCCAAACTCCGAATGCCGGTAAGTGAGAGCGTGGCAGTGAGACTGTGGGGGATAAGCTCCATGGTCGAGAGGGAAACAGCCCAGAGCATCGACTAAGGCCCCTAAGCGTACGCTAAGTGGGAAAGGATGTGGAGTCGCAGAGACAACCAGGAGGTTGGCTTAGAAGCAGCCACCCTTGAAAGAGTGCGTAATAGCTCACTGGTCAAGTGATTCCGCGCCGACAATGTAGCGGGGCTCAAGCGTACCGCCGAAGTCGTGTCATTGCAGCAATAGGGCCAACGCCCGCTGTGATGGGTAGGGGAGCGTCGTGTGCCGGGTGAAGCAGCAGCGGAAGCTAGTTGTGGACGGTTCACGAGTGAGAATGCAGGCATGAGTAGCGATACACACGTGAGAAACGTGTGCGCCGATTGACTAAGGGTTCCTGGGTCAAGCTGATCTGCCCAGGGTAAGTCGGGACCTAAGGCGAGGCCGACAGGCGTAGTCGATGGACAACCGGTTGATATTCCGGTACCCGCTTTGAAACGCCCAATATCGAATCCATTAATGCTAAGGCCGTGAAGCCGTTCCGGACCCTTCGGGGAAAGGAAAGTGGTGGAGCCGCTGATCCAAGGTGGTAGTAGGTAAGCGATGGGGTGACGCAGGAAGGTAGTCCAGCCCGGGCGGTGGTAGTCCCGGGGTAAGGGTGTAGGCCGTGTGATAGGCAAATCCGTCACACATTAAGGCTGAGACCTGATGCCGAGCCGATTGTGGTGAAGTGGATGATCCTATGCTGTCGAGAAAAGCCTCTAGCGAGTTTCATGGCGGCCCGTACCCTAAACCGACTCAGGTAGTCAGGTAGAGAATACCGAGGCGTTCGGGTGAACTATGGTTAAGGAACTCGGCAAAATGCCCCCGTAACTTCGGGAGAAGGGGGCCATCACTGGTGATCGGATTTACTCCGTGAGCTGGGGGTGGCCGCAGAGACCAGCGAGAAGCGACTGTTTACTAAAAACACAGGTCCGTGCGAAGCCGTAAGGCGATGTATACGGACTGACGCCTGCCCGGTGCTGGAACGTTAAGGGGACCGGTTAGTCACATTTCGGTGTGGCGAAGCTGAGAACTTAAGCGCCAGTAAACGGCGGTGGTAACTATAACCATCCTAAGGTAGCGAAATTCCTTGTCGGGTAAGTTCCGACCTGCACGAATGGCGTAACGACTTCTCGACTGTCTCAACCATAGGCCCGGTGAAATTGCACTACGAGTAAAGATGCTCGTTTCGCGCAGCAGGACGGAAAGACCCCGGGACCTTTACTATAGTTTGATATTGGTGTTCGGTTCGGCTTGTGTAGGATAGGTGGGAGACTTTGAAGCAGCCACGCCAGTGGTTGTGGAGTCGCCGTTGAAATACCACTCTGGTCGTGCTGGATGTCTAACCTCGGTCCGTGATCCGGATCAGGGACAGTGTCTGATGGGTAGTTTAACTGGGGCGGTTGCCTCCTAAAGAGTAACGGAGGCGCCCAAAGGTTCCCTCAGCCTGGTTGGCAATCAGGTGTTGAGTGTAAGTGCACAAGGGAGCTTGACTGTGAGACCGACGGGTCGAGCAGGGACGAAAGTCGGGACTAGTGATCCGGCAGTGGCTTGTGGAAGCGCTGTCGCTCAACGGATAAAAGGTACCCCGGGGATAACAGGCTGATCTTCCCCAAGAGTCCATATCGACGGGATGGTTTGGCACCTCGATGTCGGCTCGTCGCATCCTGGGGCTGGAGTCGGTCCCAAGGGTTGGGCTGTTCGCCCATTAAAGCGGTACGCGAGCTGGGTTTAGAACGTCGTGAGACAGTTCGGTCCCTATCCGCTGTGCGCGTAGGAATATTGAGAAGGGCTGTCCCTAGTACGAGAGGACCGGGACGGACGAACCTCTGGTGTGCCAGTTGTCCTGCCAAGGGCATGGCTGGTTGGCTACGTTCGGGAGGGATAACCGCTGAAAGCATCTAAGCGGGAAGCCTGCTTCAAGATGAGTATTCCCACCTCCTTGAGAGGGTAAGGCTCCCAGTAGACGACTGGGTTGATAGGCCAGATGTGGAAGCCCGGTAACGGGTGGAGCTGACTGGTACTAATAGGCCGAGGGCTTGTCCTCAGTTGCTCGCGTCCACTGTGTTAGTTCTGAAGTAACGAACTGTGCCATATCCGGTTTGGTTAACTTCATAGTGTTTCGGTGGTCATAGCGTTAGGGAAACGCCCGGTTACATTTCGAACCCGGAAGCTAAGCCTTTCAGCGCCGATGGTACTGCAGGGGGGACCCTGTGGGAGAGTAGGACGCCGCCGAACAACCCGCCCTTTTAGCTCAGTCGGTAGAGCGTCTCCATGGTAAGGAGAAGGTCAACGGTTCGATTCCGTTAAAGGGCTCCAACAAAGAAGGCCCCCGCCATTGGCGGGGGCCCTTTTGCGTTCCAGGGGGTTCCCGTCCCCCTGTCAAGCCCCGAATCTTCGGGCCGTGACCAGGGTCGGCGTTCGGGGCGCAATGGGACTCATGAACATCGAACGCTTCCGACACCTCGTCCACGCCTCCAAGACGGACCTGTCCGCAGAGGGCGCCTCCCCGTCGAACCCCCGGCCCGCCGCGGGCTCCGCTCACGATGCCGCCGATGCCGTCGCCCGGGGCAGCGAGCCCGGGTCCTGGGAGATGGCGGCCCCGTCGTTCATGATCGTGTCGCTGCTGCCCCGGAAGTAGGAGCCGAGAGGGGGTGACGGCGTTCTCAGTCGCTTTCGCGCTGGTGGGGGACGCGGAAGGCGAGGATGGCCATGTCGTCCGAGGCCGGTTCGGCGGCGAAGCGTTCCACGGCGCGCAGGACGCGGGCCGCGACCGCGCCCGCGGTGAGGCCGGTGCAGGTGGTGAGGACTTCGGTGAGGCCGTCGTCGCCCAGCATCCTGGTGCCCTCCCGGCGTTCGGTCACGCCGTCCGTGACGCAGAGCAGGACGTCGCCCGGGTCCAGGGTGAGGGTCTGTTCGTAGAGGTCGAGGTCCTCGATCACGCCGAGCAGGGGCTGCGGTTCCGCGGCCGGGACCACCTCGCCGTTCGGGCGCAGGCGGAGCGGGAGCGGGTGGCCCGCGCAGACGACCTTCATCAGGGCGCCGCCGTCCGGCTGCGGGTGGAGCTCGCCGTAGAGCAGGGTGAGGAAGCGGCTGCGGGCGCCCTCGTCCAGGATGGCCGCGTTGAGCCGCTGCAGGACGGCCGGGCCGCCGAGGCCCTCGCGGGCCAGCAGGCGCAGGGCGTGCCGGGCCAGGCCGGTGACCGCCGCCGCCTCGGGGCCCGTACCGCAGACGTCGCCGATGGCGAAGCCGTACACACCGGCGCGGATCGGGAAGACGTCGTAGAAGTCGCCGCCCACCTCATTGCCCTCGCCGGCCGCGCGGTAGATGACCTCGACCTCCATGCCGGGGATGGCGGGGGAGCCGGGCGGCAGGAGGCTGCGCTGGAGGGAGCGGCTGATCGCGGTGCGCTCGGAGTACAGCCGGGCGTTGTCGAGGGCGAGGGCGGCCCGGCGCGAGAGGTCCTCGGCGAGTTCGAGGATCTCCTGGCGGAAGTGCTCCTCGCTGGGCTTGCCGAGGGTGAGCAGGCCGATGACCCGGTTGCGGGCCATCAGGGGCAGGACGACGGTCTCGCCGCCGACCGCGACGGAGGCCTCGGGCCACGGGCGGGCGCCCGCCTCGCGCAGGGCCTCGGGCGGGGAGACGCGGGACAGCAGGATCTTGAGGTCGTCGATGCGCTCCTCGTCCTCGTGCAGGACGAAGGAGAGGAAGGGGTCCGAGGACTGGTCGGCGATGGTGTAGACGGCGCACCAGGTGGCCAGGGTCGGGACGGTCATCTGGGCCATCAGCGCCAGGGTCTGGTCCCGGTCGAGGGTGCCCGCGAGCAGGTCGGAGGCTTCGACGAGGAAGGAGAGCGAGCCGCGGCGCAGGCGTTCCAGTTCGCCGAGGCGGGCGGATTCGACGGCCAGGGCGATCCGGTCGGCGGCGAACTGGAGGCGCAGGGCGTCCTCGTTGGTGTAGCGGTCCGGGCCTTCGGCGGCGATGCCGAGGGAGCCGGTGAGCCGGCCCTCGACCTTGAGGGGGACGGTGATCGCGGAGCGCATGCCGGTGGATTCGAGGAGCGGGACGGCGCCGGGGACGGCGGCCAGGTCGTCGTGGACCGCGGGCATCCGGGCGGAGCCGTACCGGTTGGTGCCGGCTTCGACGGGGACGCGGGCGAAGCGCTGGCGGGTGGAGGGCAGGCCGGTGGTGGCCCGTACCTCCAGTTCGGTCTCGTCGTCGGTGGCCAGCAGGAGGAAGGCGGAGTCGGCGTCGAGGAGGTCGCGGGCGCGTTCCACGGTGCGCTGGAGCAGGCCGTCGAGGTCGTCGGGGGCGGGGGAGCCGATGAAGATCTCGAAGGGGTCGGCGGCGCGCGGTTCCGTGAGCATGCCGCCGTCGGCGGGGATCCGGACGGGGGTCTGGAGCAGGGCCCGCTCGTCGTCGTGGACGAGCAGGCAGACGATGGACGGTTCGCCGTGCGCGTCGCGGACGCGCAGGTGGGAGGCGTAGACGGGGATGACGCGGCCGTCGGCGCCGCGGATGCCGTAGCTGCCCTCCCAGCGGGACAGGCGCAGGGCCTCGGCGATGCCGGTTCCGGTGCCGGGGGTCTGCGGCCAGGCGGCCAGTTCCGCGAGGGGACGGCCGATGGCCTTCTCGGCGGCGTGGCCGAAGATGTGCTCGGCGTCCTCGTTCCAGGCGGTGACCTGGTCGGCCGCGTCGATCTGGACGACGGCGACCCGTACCCGGCTGTCGGCCAGGGGCAGCAGCTGGTCGGGGACGACCGGGCCCGCGGAGCGGGTACCGACCGGACGGTCCGGGAGGTCGAGGCGGAACCACACGTGTTTGTGGGTGGCCGTGTACTCGACGCCCCAGCGGGTGGCGAGGGCGGCGCACAGCATCAGGCCGCGGCCGCTCTCGCGGTCCGGGTCGGCGTAGGGCCGTTCTCCCGGGTACTCCAGCGGGAGGGCGCGTTCCGGATAGCGGTCGGCGACCTCGACCCGGACGCCGTCCTCGGTGCGCAGGCACAGGACCTCGGCCCGGGTTCCGGCGTGCACCACGGCATTGGTGACCAGCTCGCTGGTGAGCACCACCGCGTCGTCGACGATGTCCGCGAAGCCCCAGCCCTGGAGCGTGTCGCGGACGAAGGCGCGGGCGGCGGCGACCGAGCGCCCGAGGGGGTCGAAGCTGGCAGCGGCCCGTGCCGTGATCACAAGTCTCCTCCGACGCGGTTGGACATCGGGTGCCAGGTTACTTACCTTCGCGGTCGGTGCGGTGCGGTCGTCGGGTATTCCCCCCACAGGGTGTGGACCGTGTGCGAAGGTGCCGAAGTGTTATGGCCTGGTTCGGCGGGGGTGAAACACTGGGCAGGCTTGGAGAGCCGGGTCGCGTGGAGTCAGGACCCGGTGGTGCGGTCGACCCTTTCGGGAGGGACACGGTGGAGTCTGGCGTAGCGGCGCGCAGGACAGGTGCGCGTGCGAAGGGCGGACGGTCCCGGCGGGGCAGCACGACCGAGGTCGATACGGCGGCGCTGAACCGGCTGCTCACGGCCCTGGTGTCGATGCGGGACGGGAACTTCCGCAAGCGGCTGACCGTGTCCGGCGACGGGGTGATGGCGGAGATCGCCGCCGTCTACAACGAGGTCGCCGACCGCAATCTCCACCTGACCGGTGAGCTGTCGCGGGTCCGGCGGATGGTCGGGCGCGAGGGGAAGCTGAGCGAGCGGCTGGAGACGGGGGCCTGCGAGGGCTCCTGGGCGGCCGCGATCGACGCCTCGAACCAGCTGGTGGACGATCTGGCCCGGCCGGTGTCCGAGGTGGGCCGGGTGCTCTCGGCGGTCGCCGAGGGTGATCTGGACCAGCGGATGGACCTGCGGACCCAGGCGGCGGAAGGGGTGGGGCACCCGCTGCGCGGGGAGTTCCTCAAGATCGGCCGGACGGTCAACAACCTGGTCGACCAGCTTTCGGCGTTCACCGACGAGGTGACCCGGGTGGCGCTGGAGGTCGGTACCGAGGGCAAGCTCGGCGGTCAGGCCCAGGTGCGCGGAATGTCCGGTTCCTGGAAGGACCTGACCGATTCCGTCAACACCATGGCGTACCGGCTCACCGCCCAGGTGCGTGACATCGCTCTCGTCACGACGGCGGTGGCGAAGGGCGACCTGTCGCGCAAGGTCACCGTGCACGTGGCCGGCGAGATGCTCCAGCTGAAGAACACCGTGAACACGATGGTGGACCAGCTGTCGTCGTTCTCCTCCGAGGTGACGCGGGTCGCCCGCGAGGTGGGGACCGAGGGCGAGCTGGGCGGCCAGGCGAAGGTGCCCGGGGTCGCGGGCGTGTGGAAGGACCTGACCGACTCGGTCAACACCATGGCGGGGAACCTGACCGCCCAGGTGCGCGGGATCGCGCAGGTGACGACCGCGGTGGCCAGCGGTGATCTGTCGCAGAAGGTGACGGTGAGCGCGCGCGGCGAGGTGGCGCAGCTCGCCGAAACGATCAACCAGATGACCGAGACGCTGCGGACCTTCGCGGACGAGGTCACCCGGGTGGCGAGCGAGGTCGGCGCGAAGGGCCTGCTGGGCGGTCAGGCGCAGGTGCCGGGGGCGGCGGGGACGTGGAAGGACCTCACCGATTCGGTGAACACGGTCTTCCGCAACCTCACCACGCAGGTGCGGGACATCGCGCAGGTGACGACGGCGGTCGCGAACGGCGATCTGTCGCAGAAGGTCACGGTGAACGTGGCCGGCGAGATGCTGGAGCTGAAGAACACCGTCAACACGATGGTGGACCAGCTCCAGTCCTTCGGTTCGGAAGTGACGCGGGTGGCCCGTGAGGTCGGCGTCGAGGGCGAGCTGGGCGGTCAGGCGCAGGTGCCGGGGGCGGCGGGGACGTGGAAGGACCTCACCGACTCGGTGAACACCGCCTTCCGCAACCTGACCGGTCAGGTCCGCAACATCGCGCAGGTGACCACGGCGGTGGCCAACGGCGACCTGTCGCAGAAGGTCACCGTGGACGTCTCCGGCGAGATGCTCCAGCTGAAGAACACCGTGAACACGATGGTGGACCAGCTGTCGTCCTTCGCCGACCAGGTCACGCGGATGGCCCGGGACGTGGGCACGGAGGGCCGCCTCGGCGGTCAGGCGCGGGTGGAGGGGGTGTCCGGCACCTGGAAGGAGCTGACCGACTCGGTCAACTTCATGGCCGGGAACCTGACCTCCCAGGTGCGCCAGATCGCCCAGGTGACGACGGCGGTGGCGCGCGGCGACCTGTCGCAGAAGATCGACGTGGACGCGCGCGGCGAGATCCTGGAACTCAAGAACACCATCAACACGATGGTCGACCAGCTCTCCGCCTTCGCCGAGCAGGTGACCCGGGTCGCCCGGGACGTGGGTACGGAGGGCCGGCTCGGCGGTCAGGCGCAGGTGCCCGGCGTGGCCGGCGTGTGGCGCGACCTGACCGATTCGGTGAACGGCATGGCCGGGAACCTGACCTCGCAGGTGCGCAACATCGCGCAGGTCGCCACGGCGGTGGCGCGCGGTGACCTGTCGCAGAAGATCGACGTGGACGCCCGGGGCGAGATCCTGGAGCTGAAGAACACCCTCAACACGATGGTGGACCAGCTCTCGAACTTCGCGGAGCAGGTGACCCGGGTCGCCCGCGAGGTGGGCACCGAGGGCATCCTGGGCGGTCAGGCCGAGGTGAAGGGGGTCTCCGGCACCTGGAAGGACCTCACCCAGTCGGTCAACTTCATGGCGAACAACCTGACGTCGCAGGTGCGCAACATCGCCGAGGTGACCACGGCGGTCGCGATGGGCGACCTGTCGAAGAAGATCACGGTCGATGCCAAGGGCGAGATCCTGGAGCTGGTGACGACCGTCAACACGATGGTCGACCAGCTGTCCTCCTTCGCGGAGCAGGTGACGCGGGTGGCGCGCGAGGTGGGCTCCGAGGGCATCCTCGGCGGCCAGGCTCGGGTGCGCGGGGTGACCGGCATCTGGAAGGACCTGACCGACAACGTCAACCTGATGGCCAACAACCTGACCTCGCAGGTGCGCAACATCTCGCAGGTCTCGGCGGCGGTCGCCAACGGCGATCTGACGAAGAAGGTCACCGTCGAGGCGCGCGGCGAGGTCGCGCAGCTCGCGGACACCGTGAACACCATGGTCAAGACCCTGTCGTCGTTCGCCGACGAGGTGACCCGGGTGGCCCGCGAGGTGGGCACGGAGGGCCGGCTCGGCGGTCAGGCGCACGTGCCCGGGGTCTCGGGGACCTGGAAGGACCTCACCGATTCGGTGAACTTCATGGCCTCCAATCTGACCGGTCAGGTGCGGCAGATCGCCATGGTCACGACCGCCATCGCCAAGGGCGACATGACCAAGAAGATCGACATCGACGCCCGCGGCGAGATCCTGGAGCTGAAGACCACCATCAACACGATGGTCGACCAGCTGTCCTCCTTCGCGGACCAGGTGACCCGGGTCGCCCGCGAGGTGGGCACCGAGGGGATCCTGGGCGGTCAGGCCCGGGTCCGGGACGTCGACGGCACCTGGCGCGACCTCACGGAGTCCGTGAACGAGATGGCCGGGAACCTGACCCGGCAGGTACGGGCCATCGCGGCCGTGGCCACCGCGGTGACCCGCGGCGACCTGAACCTCAAGATCGACGTGGACGCGGCGGGCGAGATCCAGGTCCTCCAGGACAACATCAACACGATGATCGCCAACCTGCGCGACACCACCTTGGCCAACAAGGAGCAGGACTGGCTGAAGGGCAACCTGGCCCGGATCTCGGCCCTCATGCAGGGCCGCCGGGAGCTGGACGACGTCGCCTCGCTGATCATGAGCGAGCTGACCCCGGTGGTCTCCGCGCAGCACGGCGCGTTCTTCCTGGCGCTGCCGTCCGGCGCGGCCACCGAGATCGGCGCCGACGGTGTGCAGGACGGCCCGTACGAGCTGCGCATGCGCGGCAGTTACGCGTACGCGGGCGGTTCCATGCCGACCTCGTTCCGGCCGGGGGAGGGGCTGATCGGGACGGTCGCCGAGGAGAAGCGGACCATCCTGGTCGAGAACACCCCGCCCGGCTACCTGAAGATCTCCTCGGGGCTGGGCGAGGCGCCGCCCGCCCATGTGATCGTGCTGCCCGTGCTGTTCGAGGGGAACCTGCTGGGCGTCATCGAGCTGGCGTCGTTCCAGCCGTTCACGCAGATCCAGAAGGACTTCCTCAGCCAGATCGCCGAGATGATCGGTACGAGCGTCAACACGATCAGCGTCAACTCCAAGACGGAGATGCTGCTCAAGCAGTCGCAGGAGATGACCGAGCAGCTGCGCGAGCGCTCCGACGAGCTGGAGAACCGGCAGAAGGCGCTCCAGGCCGCCAACGCGGAACTGGAGGAGAAGGCCGAACTGCTGGCCCAGCAGAACCGGGACATCGAGGTGAAGAACACCGAGATCGAGGAGGCCCGGCAGGTCCTGGAGGAGCGCGCCGAGCAGCTCGCGGTCTCGATGCGCTACAAGTCCGAGTTCCTGGCGAACATGTCGCACGAGCTGCGCACCCCGCTCAACTCGCTGCTGATCCTGGCCAAGCTGCTCGCCGACAACGCGGACGAGAACCTCTCGCCCAAGCAGGTCGAGTTCGCCGAGACCATCCACGGGGCGGGTTCGGACCTGCTCCAGCTGATCAACGACATCCTGGACCTGTCGAAGGTCGAGGCGGGCAAGATGGACGTCTCGCCGACGCGGATCGCGCTGGTCCAGCTCGTGGACTACGTGGAGGCCACCTTCCGGCCGCTGACGGCGGAGAAGGGCCTGGACTTCTCGGTGCGGGTCTCGCCGGAGCTGCCGGCCACCCTGCACACCGACGAGCAGCGGCTGTTGCAGGTGCTGCGCAACCTGCTGTCGAACGCGGTGAAGTTCACCGACGGCGGCGCCGTGGAGCTGGTGATCCGGCCCGCCGGGGCGGACGTGCCGCAGGCGATCCGGGAGCAGCTGCTGGAGGCCGGTTCGCTGCGGGAGGCGGACGCGGACCTGATCGCCTTCTCGGTGACCGACACCGGGATCGGGATCGCGGCCAGCAAGATGCTGGTGATCTTCGAGGCGTTCAAGCAGGCGGACGGTACGACGAGCCGCAAGTACGGCGGCACGGGGCTCGGGCTGTCCATCAGCCGGGAGATCGCGCGGCTGCTGGGCGGCGAGATCCACGCGGCGAGCGAGCCGGGGCGCGGCTCCACCTTCACGCTGTACCTGCCGCTGCACCCGAGCGAGCTGCCGCCGCAGGGCTACGCGCAGCCCGCGCCCGGTGGCCGCGGGGACCTCTACCGCAGGGCCGCCGAGGTGGCTTCGGCGCTTCCGGTGATGCCCCAGCTGCCCGCGGCGCCGGCGACTCCGGCGGGGCCGGCCGTGCCCGTACAGCCGGTGTCGGCGCTGTCGGCGCCCGCGCCGGGGGCCGGGGTGCGGGCCGGGTCCGACGGGGGGCACGGGCACGGCGGCGCGACGCTGTTCCGGCGGCGCCGCAAGGCGATGGGCGAGCCCGGCGCGCGGCCCGGGCTGCTGGGCGCGCAGAGCGGTGCGCAGGGGATCGAGGACGACTGGGGCGGCGTGGAGGACGATCTTCCGGTGGTGCCCCGGACGTACGACTTCCACGGCGAGAAGGTGCTCATCGTCGACGACGACGTCCGCAACGTCTTCGCGCTGACCAGCGTGCTGGAGCAGCACGGGCTGGCGGTGCTGTACGCGGAGAACGGGCGCGAGGGCATCGAAGTGCTGGAGCAGCACGATGATGTGACGGTCGTTCTGATGGACATCATGATGCCGGAGATGGACGGGTACGCCACGACATCGGCGATCCGGCGGATGCCGCAGTTCGCGGGGCTGCCGATCATCGCGCTGACGGCGAAGGCGATGAAGGGGGACCGGGAGAAGGCGATCGACTCCGGGGCTTCCGACTATGTCACCAAGCCCGTCGATCCCGACTTCCTGCTGTCGGTGATGGAGCAGTGGATGCGCGGCAAGTGATCGACTGCGGAGCGAAGAGATACCAATTGCTGACTCAGTGTGTCCACATCGGTGTGGGAGGGCGGTATACGGGGAACCTTCTGCTCCCCCACACCGTTTCTGCTTCGTGCACAGTGACATCTTGGTGACAGGGTGTGGCGATCTCGGGACTGGGGCTACGATGACCGGCACAAGGACGGACGGCGCACGGAAGCCGCCCGCTGGGGCGGGACCCGGGCTGAGCGCTGGAGCCAGGAGCCGGGGAGGCCCCATGCCGGGGCGAGGAGGACAGGGCATGGTGCAGAAGGCCAAGATCCTCCTGGTCGACGACCGGCCGGAGAATCTGCTGGCGCTGGAGGCCATCCTCTCCGCGCTCGATCAGACACTGGTCAGGGCGTCGTCGGGGGAGGAAGCGCTCAAGGCGCTGCTGACAGACGATTTCGCGGTCATCCTGCTGGATGTGCAGATGCCCGGGATGGACGGTTTCGAGACGGCCGCGCACATCAAGCGGCGGGAGCGGACCCGGGACATCCCGATCATCTTCCTGACCGCGATCAACCACGGTCCGCACCACACCTTCCGCGGCTATGCCGCCGGAGCCGTGGACTACATCTCCAAGCCCTTCGACCCTTGGGTGCTGCGGGCCAAGGTCTCGGTCTTCGTCGAGCTGTACACGAAGAACTGCCAGCTGCGGGAGCAGGCTTCGCTGCTGCGGCTCCAGCTGGAGGGCGGCGGGTCCAACGGCGTCGAGGGCAAGGAGACGGCGGGCCTGCTGGCCGAGCTGTCCGCCCGGCTCGCGGCCGTCGAGGAACAGGCCGAGGCGCTCACCAAGCAGCTCGGCGAGGAAGCGGCCGATCCCGCGGTGGTCGCGACCGCGGCCCATCTGGAGCGCAAACTGACCGGATTGCGCCGGGCGCTGGACGCTTTGGAGCCCGGCACCGGCGGCGGCCAGCCGATGCTGCCCGCCCAGGCCTGAGCGATGGCCTGAGCGGTGGCCTGAGCGGTACGGGGCGGGGCCCGGCTGCTGAGGGCGCGTCAGCTCTGGCCGTACGTCAAATGACGCACCGGGACTCCGACACGAACGGGTGAAGGGGTGGGCACGCGTGTCCACCGGCGCGCGCACCGGTAACCTCGGGGCCATGGCCTCACGTACGTCCGGCAAGGGTTCCCAGAGCGCCGCGGGTGCCGCGAAAGCCCGCACCGGCCGTACGACGGCGCCGGCGAAGAAGGCTGCGGCGCCCGCGGGCAAGCCGCCCGCGAAGAAGGCCGCGGCCGCCAAGCGCGGCCCGGTCCGCAAGACCGCGCCCAAACCCGCACCGTCCCCGACCGGGGGCGTCGTGCGCCTGGTGCGCGCCCTGTGGCTCGGCCTCGCGCACGCCGTCGGCGCGGTCTTCCGCGGCATGGGCCGCGGGGCGAAGAACCTCGACCCGGCCCACCGCAAGGACGGCGTCGGGCTGCTCCTGCTCGCCCTCGCGCTGATCGTCGCCGCAGGAACCTGGTCGAATCTGAGCGGTCCCGTAGGGGATCTGGTCACGATGCTGATCACCGGTGCCTTCGGGCGCCTCGACCTGCTCGTGCCGATCCTCCTCGGGGTCATGGCGGTGCGCTTCATCCGCCACCCCGAGCAGAGCGACGCCAACGGCCGGATCGGCATCGGACTGACCGCCCTGGTCATCGGGGTGCTCGGGCTGGTCCACATCGCCTGCGGCGCGCCCGGCCGGGACGAGGGCACCACCGCCATGCAGAACGCGGGCGGCCTGATCGGCTGGGGCGCCTCCAAACCCCTGATCTTCACCATGGGCGCGCCGCTGGCCGTGCCGCTGCTGGTGCTGCTCACCGTCTTCGGACTGCTGGTGGTCACCGCCACCCCCGTCAACGCCATCCCGCAGCGGCTGCGCCGCCTCGGCATCCGGCTCGGGGTGATCGCGCCCAACGAGTACGACATCGCCGACGCCGAGCAGGAGGGCGAGCGGCACGATCCCGAGCGCTGGCGGGCCAACGGACAGGGCGTGGCCCCGGCCGGACCGGCGGACTCCGCCGAGGAGGAGGCGCTCGCCGCCCGGCGGCGCAGGCCCCGCCGGGCTCCCGCGCGCCCGGCCATGGACCGCGAGATGGACGCGGTGGACGTCGCCGCCGCGGCGGCGGCCGCCCTGGACGGAGCGGTGTACGGCGGCATGCCGCCCTCCCCGCTCGTCGCCGGCCTGACCCACGGGGTGACGCCCGCGCGCGAGGGGACCGAGATCACCGCGCCGGTGCCGCCCGCCCGCGAGGAGCGCGGTGAGCAGGGGGAGCAGGCCGCGCTGTCGGCCCCTTCCGGGCCCGCGGTGCCCGGTGCGCCGCCCGTCCCACCCGTCCCGCCGGCCACGCCGGTCGCGGCCGGGCCCGTCGGCGTACCCGACCTGACCAAGGCCCCGCCGCAGACCCAGGCGCTGCCGCCGCGCGCCGAGCAGCTCCAGCTGCGCGGGGACATCACGTACTCCCTGCCCTCGCTCGACCTGCTGGAGCGCGGCGGTCCCGGCAAGACCCGCAGCGCCGCCAACGACGCGGTGGTCGCCTCGCTGACGAACGTCTTCATGGAGTTCAAGGTCGACGCGAAGGTCACCGGCTTCACCCGCGGCCCGACGGTCACCCGCTACGAGGTCGAGCTGGGCCCCGCGGTCAAGGTCGAGCGGATCACGGCGCTGGCCAAGAACATCGCCTACGCCGTCGCCTCGCCGGACGTCCGGATCATCAGCCCGATCCCCGGCAAGTCGGCGGTCGGCATCGAGATCCCGAACACCGACCGCGAGATGGTCAACCTGGGTGACGTGCTGCGCCTCGCGGACGCGGCGGAGGACGACCACCCGATGCTCGTCGCGCTCGGCAAGGACGTCGAGGGCGGCTACGTCATGGCGAACCTCGCCAAGATGCCGCACGTGCTGGTCGCCGGAGCCACCGGCTCCGGCAAGTCCTCCTGCATCAACTGCCTGATCACCTCGGTGATGGTGCGGGCGACCCCGGAGGACGTCCGGATGGTGCTGGTCGACCCCAAGCGGGTCGAGCTGACGGCCTACGAGGGCATCCCGCACCTGATCACGCCGATCATCACCAACCCGAAGCGGGCCGCCGAGGCCCTCCAGTGGGTCGTGCGCGAGATGGACCTGCGCTACGACGACCTGGCCGCCTTCGGCTACCGGCACATCGACGACTTCAACAAGGCCATCCGCGACGGCAAGATCAAACTGCCGCCGGGCAGCGAGCGGGAGCTGAGCCCCTATCCGTACCTGCTGGTGATCGTCGACGAGCTGGCCGACCTGATGATGGTCGCCCCGCGCGACGTCGAGGACTCGATCGTCCGCATCACCCAGCTGGCCCGCGCGGCCGGCATCCACCTGGTGCTCGCCACCCAGCGCCCCTCGGTGGACGTGGTCACCGGCCTGATCAAGGCGAACGTGCCCTCGCGGCTCGCCTTCGCCACCTCCTCGCTCGCCGACAGCCGGGTCATCCTCGATCAGCCCGGCGCCGAGAAGCTCATCGGAAAGGGCGACGGGCTGTTCCTGCCGATGGGGGCGAACAAGCCGACCCGGCTCCAGGGCGCCTTCGTCACCGAGGACGAGATCGCCGGGATCGTCCAGCACTGCAAGGACCAGATGGCGCCCGTCTTCCGGGAGGACGTCACGGTCGGGCAGAAGCAGAAGAAGGAGATCGACGAGGAGATCGGCGACGACCTCGACCTGCTGTGCCAGGCCGCGGAGCTGGTCGTCACCACGCAGTTCGGCTCCACCTCCATGCTCCAGCGCAAGCTCCGGGTCGGCTTCGCCAAGGCCGGACGGCTGATGGACCTCATGGAATCGCGGGGCGTCGTCGGGCCCAGCGAGGGCTCCAAAGCGCGCGACGTGATGGTCAAACCGGACGAGTTGGACGGACTGCTCGCGGTCATCCGCGGCGAGACCGGACCGTGACCGGGTCGTAAAGAATCCCGGAGCAACCGTTTCCCCCGGCCGCTCGTCAAGTTGAGGAAAGGGGTGGCGCCGTGCGCGCCCGCGCCTCGGATCCACACCGGAGCGGCGGGGGAGTCCGAAGCCATACGGATGGCGTACGGAGGGCACCCTCCGGTTGCTCCACCCTTTCGTCACCCCCCTAGACTGGACATCCAGCAGGTGGCTACACGCTCGAAAGGCGCCCCCGTGTCCATCGGCAACTCCAAGTCCCCCGAAGAAGACCGGCCTTCGACCGACGACGCGATCGTCGAGCGGCCCGCCGCCGGTCCGTCCATCGGGACGGCCCTCCAGCAGGCCCGGATCGCCGCCGGGCTCACCGTCGACGAGGTCAGCTCCACCACCCGCGTGCGCATCCCGATCGTGCACGCGATCGAGCAGGACGACTTCACGCGCTGCGGCGGCGACGTCTACGCCCGCGGTCACATCCGTACGCTCGCCCGCGCCGTACACCTCGATCCCGAACCCCTGGTCGAGAGCTACGACGCAGCCCACGGGGGTCGCCCGGCGCCGACCCCCGCCGCCCCGATGTTCGAGGCCGAGCGGATCCGTCCCGAGCGGCAGCGGCCCAACTGGACCGCCGCCATGGTCGCGGCGATCGTCGCCGTGATCGGATTCGTCGGCTTCACCGTCCTCAAGGGCGGCGACGACGAGACCAAGCGGCCGGTGGCGGAAGGTTCCGCCTCCCCGCAGCCCGCCAAGCAGCCCGGCGCCAAGCCGGCCACCCCGGCCAAGCCCCAGCAGACCCCGCAGGCACCCAAGCCGGAACCCTCGGACAGTGCCATCGCGGCGGCCCCCAAGGACGTGGTCACGGTCGTCCTGACGGCCAGCACCGCCGAGAGCTGGATCTCCGCGAAGGACCACAGTGGTCGCCTGCTCTTCGACGGAACCCTCCAGCCCGGTGACACCAAGACCTTCACCGACAAGCAGTCCATCGATCTCGTACTCGGCGACGCCGGGGCCGTCCAGCTGTTCGTGAACGGCAAGGAGATCAAGGGCGGCTTCGAGTCGGGGCAGGTGGAACGCCTCACCTACACCAAGGACGATCAGCGTCAGGGCGCCGCACAGGCGGGCTGACCGGCCGTTTCACCACGCTTCACCGACTGTTCCGGCAGACCCCGGGGTGCCGCGCGGCACCCTCCTTCGCCCGACCGGGCCCCGCTCTCGTAGCCTCGCGGCGGACGGGGGCGGGTGCCGGTGCCGGGACGAAGTAGTCTTGAGTCCATGCCCGAACGCCGTACCGTCGCCCTTGTCACTCTTGGCTGCGCCCGTAACGAGGTGGACTCGGAGGAGCTCGCAGGCCGCTTGGCGGCGGATGGCTGGGAGCTCGTCGAGGACGCCGCCGATGCGGACGTAGCCGTCGTCAACACCTGCGGCTTCGTCGAAGCCGCCAAGAAGGACTCCGTAGACGCCCTGCTGGAGGCCAACGATCTCAAGGATCACGGCCGCACGCAGGCCGTCGTAGCCGTCGGCTGTATGGCCGAGCGCTACGGCAAGGAACTCGCCGAAGCGCTCCCCGAAGCCGACGGAGTCCTCGGATTCGACGACTACGCCGACATCTCCGACCGCCTCCAGACGATCCTCAACGGCGGCATCCACGCCTCCCACACCCCGCGGGACCGGCGCAAGCTGCTGCCGATCAGCCCGGCCGCCCGCCAGGACACCGACGTGGCCCTGCCCGGGCACGCCCAGTCGGCGCCCGCCGAGGAGCCCGCCGAGGCCCCCTCCGACCTGCCGGACGGGCTCGCGCCCGCCTCCGGGCCGCGCGCGCCCCTGCGCCGCCGCCTCGGCAACAGCCCCGTCGCCTCCGTGAAGCTCGCTTCCGGCTGCGACCGCCGCTGCTCCTTCTGCGCCATCCCGTCCTTCCGCGGCTCCTTCATCTCCCGCCGCCCCAGCGATGTGCTGGGCGAGACGCGCTGGCTCGCGGAGCAGGGCGTCAAGGAGATCATGCTGGTCTCCGAGAACAACACCTCGTACGGCAAGGACCTCGGCGACATCCGCCTGCTGGAGACCCTGCTGCCCGAGCTGGCCGAGGTGGACGGCATCGAGCGCGTCCGCGTCAGCTACCTCCAGCCCGCCGAGATGCGGCCCGGCCTGATCGACGTACTCACCTCGACCCCCAAGGTCGTGCCGTACTTCGACCTGTCCTTCCAGCACTCCGCCCCGGACGTGCTGCGCGCCATGCGCCGCTTCGGTGACACCGACCGGTTCCTGGAGCTGCTCGACACCATCCGCTCCAAGGCCCCCACGGCCGGTGTCCGGTCCAACTTCATCGTCGGCTTCCCCGGCGAGAAGGAATCGGACTTCGCCGAGCTGGAGCGTTTCCTCACCCACGCCCGCCTCGACGCCATCGGCATCTTCGGCTACTCGGACGAGGACGGCACCGAAGCCGTCACCTACGAGAACAAGCTGGACGAGGACACCATCGCCGAGCGGCTCGCGCACATGCAGCGGCTCGCGGAGGAGCTGACCTCGCAGCGCGCGGAGGAGCGGATCGGGGAGACCCTGGAGGTACTCGTCGAGACGGTCGTCGCGGTCGACGACGAGGATGAGGACGCCGCCGGCGCCTACGGGCGCGCCGCGCACCAGGCGCCCGAGACCGACGGCCAGGTCGTCTTCACCGACGGCGCGGGCCTGGTCCCCGGGCGCATCGTCACGGCGAAGGTGGTCGGCACCCTGGGTGTGGACCTGGTGGCCGAGCCCCTGGGCCTCATCGGAGACCTTGAGGAGGCGGCCGGATGACCGGAGTCCCGGCACCCGCGGCGGGCGGGACCGGCCGCCGGCCCGCGCCCGGCGCGAAGCTGGGGGCCGCGGCCGTCAATCAGGCCAGCCTGTGGAACATCGCCAACATCCTGACGATGATCCGGCTCGTGCTCGTGCCGGGATTCGTCCTGCTGCTGCTCGCTGACGGGGGCTACGACCCCGTCTGGCGGGCGCTGGCGTGGGCGGCGTTCGCCGTCGCCATGATCACCGACATCTTCGACGGGCACCTGGCCAGGACCTACAACCTGGTCACCGACTTCGGGAAGATCGCCGACCCCATCGCCGACAAGGCGATCATGGGGTCGGCTCTGGTGTGTCTGTCCTGGCTCGGTGACCTGCCCTGGTGGGTCACCGGCGTGATCCTGGGCCGGGAGCTGGGAATCACCCTGCTCCGCTTCTGGGTGATCCGCTACGGGGTGATCCCGGCGAGCCGGGGCGGGAAGCTGAAGACCCTCGCCCAGGGCACGGCGGTCGGCATGTACGTGCTGGCGCTGACCGGGCCGCTGGCGACCCTGCGGTTCTGGGTCATGGCGGTGGCCGTACTTCTCACAGTCGTCACCGGTTTGGACTACATTCGCCAGGCCGTCGTGCTGCGCCGGGCGGGCATCGCCGCGGAGCGGGCCGCGAGGTGACGTACGGGACGACGGAGTCCGCGTGGTCTCCGGAGGGCCGCGATGCGGCCGCCGAGGCCGCCGAGGTGGCTGCGTACGTCCTGGACCTGCTCGCGGAGAGTGACCAGACGGTCGCCGTCGCGGAGTCCCTCACGGGCGGGCTGGTCGCCGCCGAGCTGACCTCGGTTCCCGGCGCCTCGCGTTCCTTCCGCGGCTCGGTCACGGCGTACGCGACCGAGCTCAAGCAGCGGGTGCTCGGCGTCGACGCCGGGCTGCTGGCGGCGCACGGAGCGGTGAACGCGCAGGTCGCGGAGGAGATGGCGGCCGGAGTACGACGCGTGCTGGACGCCTCGTGGGGGATCTCGACCACCGGAGTGGCCGGTCCGGAGCCGCAGGACGGGCAGCCGGTGGGGACGGTTTTCATCGCCGTCGCGGGACCCGCGGGCAGGAAATCGGCCCGGCTGAGGTTGAACGGCTCGCGCGCGGAAATCCGTAGGGAGAGTGTACGGACAGTGCTCGAACTTCTCTCGAGCGAACTCCGCGAGAATCTGCGAAGGCAGGACACGGAACGGAACGGGGGGATTTGATGTTTGCAGCCCTGAGTGAACACGACATCGCTCCCCGCACGGCCGCCGCGCGAGGCGGTACGGTGGGGCGTGAAGGTTACGGCTACACGGTCAGAGGAGGGAGCCACCGATGATTCTGCTCCGTCGCCTGCTGGGTGACGTGCTGCGTCGGCAGCGCCAGCGCCAGGGCCGTACTCTGCGCGAAGTCTCCTCGTCCGCCCGAGTTTCGCTCGGCTATCTCTCCGAGGTGGAGCGGGGGCAGAAGGAGGCATCCTCCGAGCTGCTCTCCGCGATCTGCGACGCGTTGGACGTACGGATGTCCGAGCTGATGCGCGAAGTGAGCGACGAACTGTCGCTCGCCGAACTCGCGCAGTCGGCCGCGGCAAGCGAACCGGTCCCGGCACCGGTACGCCCGATGCTCAATTCGGTCTCCGTGGCCTCGGTCACGGGTGGCCCGCCGGAGCGGGTGACCATCAAGTCGCCCGTGGAAGCGGTGAATGTCGTCGCCGCTTGATTTTTTTGAACGTGAGTGTGGCCGGAGCCCCGGTCGGCGTGTGAGACGCCGGCCGGGGCTCCCGGCCGTTCCGGGCCGCCCGGGTGCGGCGGCGAGGGCGTCGGCGGGGACCGCTTCTGGGTGCGGGCTCGCGAGGGGTGCGCGAGGATGGGTCGAGTCCATCCCGGCCCTGGGAGGCTGCCGTGCGGCGGTTACGGAACCTGCACCTGCGCATACCCCTGGTCCTGGGTCTGGCCCTGGCCCTGGGCCTGCTGTGGTGGTGGGCGGTGCTCCGGCTCGCGCTGGTGCCCGCGGCCGCCGGGCCGGTCGAGGGGGCGGTCGCCGTCGGCGGCTGGGGGCTGGGGCTGCTGCCGGTGCACTGCACCCGCCACCGCGCCGCTACCAGGGCATCGCGACGCCGCCGTTCGGGCGCAGGATCTGACCCGTCATGAACGACGAGGCGTCCGAGGCGAGGAAGAGCACCGCCTGGGCGATGTCCTCCGGCTCGCCGACCCGGCGCAGCGGGGACATCCGGACCATCGCGGCCTCCGTCTGCTCCTGGACCTCGGGGCTGTGCCGGCCGGTCATCGGGGTACGGATCCACCCGGGCGCGACCGCGTTGACCCGGATGCCGTGCGGGCCCGCCTCGGTGGCCAGGGTCTTGGTGAGCTGGACGACGGCGGCCTTGGCCGCGCTGTAGCAGAGCAGGCCGGGCTGGGCGGCGTCCATGGCGCCGGAGGCCATGGTGATGATCGAACCGGGCCGGCCGGCCGCGATCAGCGCGCGGGCCGACTCCTGGCACGCGAACAGGATCCCCTTGAAGTTCACGTTCAGCACCCGGTCGAGATCCTCGTCCAGGGTCTCCAGCACGGTGCTGGTGTGCATGATCCCCGCGACCGCGGCGGTGATGTCCGGCGGGCCCCCGGCCTCCACCACGGCCTTCAGGGCGGCGCGGTCGGTGACGTCGAGGACGTGGACGGTGGCTGCGCCGCCGCCCGCCTTGGCGACGAGGGCGGCCGTCTCCGCGAGACCCGCCGCGTCGAGGTCCGCGCAGCGCACGTCCGCGCCCGCCCCGGCGAGGAGCGCGGCGGTGGCGCGGCCGATGCCGCTGGCGGCGCCGGTGATCAGGGCGGTGCGGCCGGTGAGGTCGTAGGCGGCCAGGGATTCGGGTACGGCACGGGTTGTGGCGGTGGGTAGGGGCATGCCGGGACCGTACGACCGTATCTGACGGAGCGTCAACTGGCTGGGCCGGATTGGCAGTGCGGGCACCAGTAGGTGGGGCGGTCGTCCTGCGGGGCCTCGCGGACCGGGGTGCCGCAGCGCAGGCAGGGGCGGTGGGTGCGCCCGTACACGAAGAGCTCCTGGCCGCGCCGGGGACTGCCGGTGGTGTTGCGGGGCCGGTCCTTGTTGGCGTCCAGCAGACGGTGGGCGGCGGCCGCCAGCCGCACCGCGGTGCGCTCCGGGTCGGGCAGGGCGCCGACCGGGGTCCAGGGGGTCACCCGGGCCAGGAAGCACAGTTCGGCCTTGTAGATGTTGCCGATCCCGGCGAGGTTGCGCTGGTCGAGCAGGGCCTCGCCGAGCGGGCGGGCCGGGTCGGCGAGCAGATTGCGGGCCGCGCGCTCCGGATCCCAGTCCGGGCCCAGCAGATCGGGGCCGAGGTGGCCGACGGCGCGGTCCTCCTCCGCGGTGCGGAGCAGTTCCAGGACCGGCAGGCGGTACCCGACGGCGGTGTGGGACGCGGTGGCGAGGACGGCCCGGATCTGGTGCTCGGGGCCGCCGCGCCAGGGCTCCCCGGGCCCGAACACCCGCCAGGAACCGTCCATCCGGAGGTGGCTGTGGAGGGTGAGGCCGCCCTCGACGCGGTGCAGCAGGTGCTTGCCGCGCGGGACGACTTCGAGGGTGGTGCGGCCGGTGAGGTCGGCGGTGGCCAGGCGCGGCACGCGCAGGTCGCTGCGGACCAGCGCGCGGCCGGCCAGGGCGGTGTGCAGGCGGGCGGCCGCGCGCCGGATGCTGTCGCCTTCGGGCATGGGGCCATTGTGGCCCCGTGCCCGAAGGCGCGCTGTGTCCGGAGACGCGCCGTGCCTGAAGACACCCCGTGCCCGAGGCGCGCCGCCCTCACCGGCGGCCGGGTGTTACTTCCAGGTCAGGCCCTTGCCCAGGGTGAAGGGGTCCCCCCAGTACTCGGCCGAGGCGACCGTGGTCGAGGCCGACGGGGCCAGCGCGACCGCGCAGCCCGTGGTGACCTGGCCGTTGGTGAAGCCCTTGGGCAGGGAGTCGTTGGGGCACTTGTCGAACTTGCCGATGACCAGGAGGTCCTGGGCCTCGCTGCCGTCCCCGAGGTGGCCCTTGATGTGGCCGACCGAGGTGAAGGACAGGTCCGTCGTGCCGACGTTCTTGACCTGGTAGCGGATGTAGTACGGCACCATCCCCTTGACCTTGTCGCCGAGCTTGAAGGGGGCCAGGTCGTCCGGCTGGCCCTTCTCGATGGCGGTGACGGCGAGCGTGATGGTGCCCTTGGTGCTGCCCGAGGTGAACGGGAACTGCGCCTGCTCGCCGATCTTGAACTGCTGGCCGGCCTTCGCCGCGCCCGCGGGAGCCGCGCCGCCGCCCGTGGCGGGCGCGCTCGCGCTCGACGAGTAGCCGGGGTCGGGGTTCGTGGCGGGCTGCGACGCCGACTGGGACGGCGCGGCGGAGGGCGAGGCGCTCTTCGCGGGGCCCGTGTCCTCGTTGCCGCTCTTGCAGCCGCTCAGGGCCAGGACCGCGGCCACCGCGACTCCCGTGGCCGCAAGGGCGGTTCTACGCGTGCTGAACGTGCTCATTGTGATCCCCCATGTTTGTGACAGTGCATCGTCAATCTGTTGATCAGCGGGCAGCCTAATCGGTCGGAGGGGCGGGTTTGGGCCAAGCGTGTCCCAAGACCGTCTCAACCTGGTACCAGTGATTCCGCTTCGATCACGGGCGCAGCCGCAGCCCCCTCGGAGTCGCGTGGAAGCCCGCCGCCTCCAGGCCCGGGCCCAGCGGCGAGGTCAGGGCCGGGGAGGCGTTGATGCGCTCCACCGTCAGCGGCGCCACCGTCCCCGACCGGCAGGCGGCGGCCAGCACCGCCATCGCCGCCGCCAGCCGGGGATCGTCCACCGGGGGCCAGGCCAGCAGGGTCTTGCCGCCCCGCTCCAGATAGAGCGTCAGCTCCCCGTCCACCAGCACCACCAGCGAACCCGCCTTGCGGCCCGGCTTGTGCGCGGACCCGGCCGGAGGCTCCGGCCACGGCAGGGCCGCGCCGTACGCGGAGGCCGGGTCGGCCGCCGCCAGCACCACCGCCGCCAGCGGCGGCGGGGTCCGCTCGGCCGCCCGCAGCCGGTCCACCGCGCCGTCCATCGCGAACTGGGCCGCCCCCAGCCCCTCCACCACATAGCCGCGGCGGGCCTGCCCGCTGTCCTCGAAGGCGGACAGGATCCGGTAGACAGCGCTGAAACCGCCCTCCACCCCCTCGGCGGCGACCGCGCCCCGGGTCACCACCCCGTGCCGGTCCAGCAGGGTCCGGGCCAGCGCGTGCGCCCGGTGCGTCGGGTCGGCGGCGCGGTCGGGCAGCAGGGACCAGCGCCCCGACACGGTCGGCGGGCCAGGCCGCGAGACTTGCGCGCCGAGCGTGCCGTACCGCCCGCGCGGCACCGTCCGCCGGGCCCGGTGGGCGGTCGCGCCCGCCGTGCGGCCCGAGCCGAGCAGGGCGCGCAGCGGGGCCAGGGTGTCGTTCGTCAGCCGCCCCGACCAGGCCAGGTCCCACAGGGCCTGGGACAGCTGTACGTCGCCCACCTCGGGCAGCCGCCCCCGCACCGCCTCCGCGATCTGCCGGAAGAACAGGCCGTACCCGCCGGAGAGGGCGTCCAGGATGCCCTGGTGCACCGGGGACGGGTCCAGCGGATGTGGCGGCGGGAGCAGCAGCGGGGCCGCGTCCGCGAGGTAGAGGGAGACCCAGCCGTCCTTGCCGGGCAGCGCTCCGGCGCCCGCCCAGACCACCTCGCCGCTGGTGGTCAGCTCGTCCAGCAGGCCCGGGGTGAAACCGCTGACCCGGGACGGCAGGATCAGCCGCTCCAGCGCCGACGCGGGGACCGGTGCGCCCTGGAGCTGCTCGATGGCCCGGGCCAGGCCGTCGATCCCGCGCAGGGCGCCGCCCAGGTGCTGCCACTGGGGGAGGAAGGTCGCCAGGGCGGTCGGCGGGACCGGTTCCAGCTCCTGGCGCAGCGCCGCCAGGGACCGGCGGCGCAGCCTGCGCAGCACCGTCGCATCGCACCACTCCTGGCCGATGCCCGCCGGGTGGAACTCGCCCTGCACCACCCGGCCCGCCGCCGCGAGCCGGTGCAGGGCGCCGTCGGCGGTGGCCGTGCCCAGGCCGAAGCGGGCGGCGACGGCCGCCGTGGTGAACGGGCCGTGCGTACGGGCGTACCGGGCCAGCAGGTCACCGAGCGGGTCCTTGACCGGCTCGGTGAACGCCTCGGGCACCCCCACCGGCAGGGCGGTGCCCAGCGCGTCCCGCAGCCGCCCCGCGTCCTCGACCGAGGCCCAGTGCTCCGCGCCGCCGATCCGCACCGCGATCACCCGGCGGGCCCCCGCCAGGGACCGCGCCCAGGCCGGGTCGGCGCCCCGCTCGGCCAGCTCCGCATCCGTCAGCGGGCCCAGCAGCCGCAGCAGGTCGGCCACCGACTCCGCGTCCCGGGCCCGCCGCTCCGCGGTGAGCCACTGCAACTCCCGCTCCAGTTCGGCCAGTACCTCCGGGTCCAGCAGCTCGCGCAGTTCCGCCTGGCCGAGCAGCTCGGCCAGCAGCCGGGAGTCCAGGGACAGCGCGGCCGCCCTGCGCTCGGCCAGCGGCGAGTCCCCCTCGTAGAGGAACTGGGCGACGTAACCGAACAACAGGGACCGGGCGAAGGGCGACGGCTCGGCGGTGGTGACCTCCACCAGACGCACCCGGCGGGCCTCGACGTCCCCCATCAGCTCGGTCAGGCCCGGTACGTCGAAGACGTCCTGGAGGCATTCGCGCACGGCCTCCAGGACGATCGGGAACGAACCGAACTCGGAGGCCACCTGGAGCAGTTGGGAGGCGCGCTGGCGCTGCTGCCACAGCGGGGTGCGCTTGCCGGGACTGCGCCGCGGCAGCAGCAGGGCGCGCGCCGCGCACTCGCGGAACCGGGACGCGAACAGCGCCGATCCGCCCACCTGGTCGGTGACGATCCCCTGGATCTCGCCGTGGTCGAAGGTGACGTCGGCGGCGCCCAGCGGGGGCTTCCCGTCGTCGAAGTCGAAGTCGAAGGCAGCCGCGGCGGCGGCGGCCGGGGCCGGATCGTGGTCCAGCAGGTCCAGCGGCTCGCCGCCCAGGCCCAGCAGATCGGCGTCCGGCAGGCGCAGCACGATCCCGTCATCGGCATGCATGACCTGCGCGTCCATGCCGTACCGCTCGGCGAGGCGGGCGCCCAGCGCGAGCGCCCACGGCGCGTGGACCTGCGCGCCGAAGGGGGAGTGGACCACCACCCGCCAGTCGCCCAGTTCGTCGCGGAACCGCTCGACCACGATGGTCCGGTCGTCGGGCACATGGCCGCAGGCCTCGCGCTGCTCGGCGAGATACGCCAGCACGTTCTGCGCGGCCCACGCGTCCAGCCCGGCGGCCAGCAGCCGCAGCCGCCCGTCCTCCTCGGACAGGGCGCCGACCTCGCGGACGAACGCGCCCACGGCGCGGCCCAGTTCCAGCGGGCGGCCCAGCTGGTCGCCCTTCCAGAACGGCAGCCGTCCGGGCACCCCGGGCGCCGGGGTGACCAGCACCCGGTCCCGGGTGATGTCCTCGATCCGCCAGGAGGTGGTGCCCAGGGTGAACACTTCGCCCACCCGGGACTCGTAGACCATCTCCTCGTCCAGCTCGCCGACCCGGCCGCCGCCCTTCTTGGGGTCCGAGCCCACCAGGAAGACGCCGAACAGGCCGCGGTCCGGGATCGTGCCCCCCGAGGTGACCGCGAGGCGCTGGGCCCCCGGCCGGCCCGTGACCGTACCCGCCACGCGGTCCCACACCACGCGCGGCCGCAGTTCGGCGAACGCGTCCGACGGATAGCGCCCGGCCAGCATGTCCAGCACCGCCGTGAACGCCGACTCGGGCAGCGCCGCGAAGGACGCCGCCCGCCGCACCAGGGCGAGCAGGTCGTCCACCTGCCAGGTGTCCATGGCGGTCATGGCGACCAGCTGCTGCGCCAGCACGTCCAGCGGATTGGCGGGGATCCGCAGGGACTCGATGGACCCGCTGCGCATCCGCTCGGTGACCACCGCCGCCTGCACCAGGTCGCCGCGGTACTTGGGGAACACCACGCCGGTGGAGACCGCGCCCACCTGGTGCCCGGCCCGGCCCACCCGCTGGAGCCCGGAGGCCACCGACGGCGGCGACTCCACCTGCACCACCAGGTCCACCGCGCCCATGTCGATGCCCAGTTCGAGGCTGGAGGTGGCGACGACGGCGGGCAGCCGGCCCGCCTTGAGGTCCTCCTCGACCAGCGCCCGCTGCTCCTTGGACACCGAACCGTGGTGGGCGCGGGCGAGCAGCGGCGGGGCGCCGTGCGCCGCGCCCGACTGGGCCATGATCTCGGCCGGGGGAGCGCCCGAGGGCAGCGGTTCGCCCATGGCCCGCTCGTAGGCGATCTCGTTGAGCCGGTTGCACAACCGCTCCGCGAGCCGCCGGGAGTTGGCGAACACGATGGTGGACCGGTGGGCCTGCACCAGGTCCGCGATCCGCTCCTCCACATGCGGCCAGATCGACGGCTTGTCCCCGCCGTCCTTGCCCTCGGAGGCGGGCGAGCCGCCCAACTCGCCCATGTCCTGGACCGGGACGACCACCGACAGGTCGAACTCCTTGGCCGAGGGCGGCTGGACGATCTCCACCTTGCCGCGCGGCGCCAGATAGCGGGCCACCTCGTCCACCGGGCGGACCGTCGCCGACAGCCCGATCCGGCGCGCGGGGCGCGGCAGCAGCTCGTCGAGGCGCTCCAGGGACAGCGCCAGATGGGCGCCGCGCTTGGTCGCGGCCACCGCGTGCACCTCATCGAGGATGACCGTCTCGATCCCGGTCAGGGCCTCGCGGGCGGCCGAGGTCAGCATCAGGAACAGGGACTCGGGGGTGGTGATGAGGATGTCCGGCGGGCGGGTCGCCAGCGCCCGCCGCTCGGCGGGCGGGGTGTCACCGGAGCGGATCCCGACGCGGATGTCCGGCTCGGGCAGCCCCAGGCGCAGCGACTCCTGGCGGATGCCGGTCAGCGGGCTGCGCAGATTGCGCTCCACGTCCACCGCGAGGGCCTTCAGGGGCGATACGTACAACACCCGGCAGCGCTTCTTCGGCTCGGCGGGCGGCGGCAGCGCCGCCAGCCGGTCCAGCGCCGCGAGGAACGCGGCGAGGGTCTTGCCGGAGCCGGTGGGCGCCACCACGAGGACGTCGGAGCCCTCCCCGATGGCCCGCCAGGCACCCTCCTGCGCGGCGGTGGGCGTACGGAAGGCCCCCGTGAACCAGGAGCGGGTCGCGGGGGAGAACGAATCGAGCGCGGAGCCGGCCATGCCCCCATCGTGCACCCCACCACCGACAACGGCCCGGACCTGCGCGAACGCACCCCGGAGCGAGGGCGCAGAATGGAGGAATGGCGGCAGCGGAGGGTAAGGGGAGCGGCGCGCGCGGGTCCGGCGAGTGGGCCCGGCACTGGCAGTACGCCGAGCTGCCCGGGCTGGACCTGCTGCGCGCCCACTACGTGCGCCACACCTTCCCGCGGCACGCCCACGACGGGTACGTCATCGCGGCCGTCACCCACGGCGTCGAGGAGATCGGGCTGCCCGGCGGCGTGGTGCGGGCGGGCCCCGGCAGTGTGGTCCTGATCAACCCGGAGGTCCCGCACTCCGCGCGCGCCGGGGTCCCCGAGGGCTGGGCGTACGCCACCCTCTACCCCTCCCGGGAGCTGATCGCGGAGGTGGCCGGCGAGAGCGGCGCACCGCGCGGCACCCCCGCCTTCACCCCGGACATGGTCCTCGATCCGCGGGCCGCGCGGATGATCGCCGAGGTGCACCGGGCCGCGGAAGAGGGCAACCCGCTGGCCGCCGACACCCTGCTGCGGGGCGTGGTGGCGCGGATGCTGCGGCGGCACGCGGGGACGCTGTCCGCCCCCGGTGCCGCTGCCGCGGGCGCCGCCGACGCCGAGCGGGCCCGGGACGTACTGGAAGCGCGGATGTGCGAACCGCCGTCCCTGGAACAGCTCGCGGAGGAGCTGGGCACCCGGCCCTTCGCACTGCTGCGGGCCTTCCGCGAGCGGTACGGCATGCCGCCGCACACCTGGCTGACGGACGCCCGGGTGCGGCGGGCCCGGCTGCTGCTGGAGGCGGGCACCCCGCCCGCCGAGGCGGCCCTCGCGGTCGGCTTCACCGACCAGCCGCACCTGAACCGGCACTTCACCCGGATCGTGGGGGTGCCTCCGGGGGCTTACCGGAAGGGCCGAAGCGGCGCCGCTTGACCGGGGGTTTCGCCGCCTCGGCGCCGAGGTGGTGCCCCAGCTCCCGGTAGGCGTCGAACTGGGCGTGGTCGAACCACTGGTCGAAGGTGCTCTGCCGGGGGAACGCCTTCTCCTTGAGGGCGTACGCCAGCAGTTCGTACGGCATGTCCGGGGTCAGGCTGGCCTTCGCGAAGACGATCGTGGCGAACCGCGAGGGCTTCCCGCGGCCCGGGAAATCGACCGGCTCCGGGTACTCGATGACCCCGCGGACGACGCAGTCCGCCGAGAAGCGGGTGTTGAGGGCGGCCATCGGATCCGCCGGTTCGACCGTCGCGGCGCTGCCCGGCACCAGCCGCAGCACCTCCGCCCGGTCGAAGGTGATCCGGACGCCGAGGTCCTCGTAGGCGAGGGTGACGGCCTGCGCGAGGGTGACGGCCAGCGGCGGGGGATCGCCGGAGGAGTCGATCACGTAGACCGTCTCGCAGCGCAGCCGCAGCAGTTCGACCAGACCGAGGTTGTCGAAGTGGCCGCCGTCGGTGCACAGCACCATCGGGCTGGTGTCGGAGTAGCGCCCGGCGAGTTCCTGGAGCTGGTAGCGCAGCCGCCGGAACCAGGGCAGCCGGGGCATCGTCCAGTCCCGGCGGTGGCGGGCCACCTCGGCGAGGTACGAGGGGTTGGGCACCCAGGTGCCCAGGCGCAGGTTGGACAGGGCGAGCAGGCGCTGGACGGCACTGCCCTGGCTGCCCATCGCCGAGGCGAACGCGGCGCCCGAGACCGCCATCGCGGACTGCACGGTGAGGTCGCGCCGGATCACCGGGTGCGCGGTCTCCTCCATCGTGGCCGTGCGCACCCATCCGGTGTCCGGTCCGCCCACCCAGTCGTGGGAGAAGGTGAAGGGCACCGCGGGCCGGCCCGGCGCCGTCCGGTTGCGCAGCGACAGGGCGGCCGAGGCGGCGAAGATCACCTGCGGAAAGCCCTCGGCCCGCCTGCCGTGGGTGCTCAGCCGGGTCGACTCGGCGTTGTAGTCGTACGGGACGGCGCCGACCGACCCGTCGCGCAGCACGGCCCGGCGCACGGCGAAGGCACCGGCGAGGCGCTGCCGGTAGAAGGGGTGCAGGCTGAAGGTGGTCTGGTCGATGAGGATCGCGGACACGAGCAGGGCGATCGGGAGGCCCAGTTTCCACCCGAGCGGCCAGCCGTGCGCGGAGACGGCCGACCAGGACAGCAGGGAGAGCCCGAAGAACGCGAGCAGGAGCAGTACCAGCCAGACGACGATCGCGGTGAGCGGGCCGCCCCCGATCCGGGTCACGATCGACGTGGCGGATCCCCGGAACGGAGCGGCGCCCTCACCGCTCGGCATCAGCTTCTTCGAGCGGTCGCTCACGGCGGTGAACACCCCGCCGAGCGCGGTGGCGGCGGCCGTCAGAGCGCCCAGGATCGAGATGCCGCGGGGGCCGGTGGGGAGCACGTCCTCCCGGTGGGCCAGCCACGCGAAGAACCAGAACACGGCGGGCAGCACCACCACCAACACGGTCATCGCCGCCGCCAGCGCGAGGGGACCCCGCACGGTGGCGCGGACCCAGGCCGGCCGCGACTTCCCGCCGTACGTGAACACTGAGGCCACCACGGAGACGAAGGCCGAGAACCCGACCAGGGCGAGGACCGGGTAGAGGACGCGGGCGTGCGGCTCGAAGGCGGGGAAGGGGGCGCTGGGCTCCGGACGCAGCCGGGCGAGGCTGGTGAGCGGGACCGCCCCGTAGAAGACGCCGAGACAGATCCCGGCCACCACGAACGCGAGGCCCAACAGCCCCAGCGAGACGCCCAGGCCGCGCAGGATCACGCCCACGGCCAGCAGCTGCTCCCGGGGACTGTCCGCGAGGTACTTGGCATGGCGGCGGATGTGGTCCTCTTCGGGGCTGCCGGGCGCGAACACGTCCCGCGCGGTGGCGAGTCCGGTCCGCGCGAAGGGCGGGGAGCCGTCCTCGCGATCCATGGGCCGCCGACGGGTCAGCGCCAGCTGGAACGCCCCCGCCGTGTAGCCGCCGCCGGATACGGACACCAGATAGCGGGCCCGGCCCAGCACCCCGCCTTCGCGCAGGGCCTGGAGCGCGCCCAGGGTGACGGCGGCGGAGCGGATGCCGCCGCCGGACACGCAGATGCCGACGCTCGCCGGTTCCCGGCCGGGCGGCTGGTAGGCGCGGGTGCGCCAGCGGGCCTTGGCGCTGTCCTGGGGCGGCTTCGGTGGGAGGGGACCGGGCGGGGCGGGAGCGGACCAGTCGGCCACCGGTGTGGTCGCGTGCGGTGCGGCGGGGGCCGCGATGACGTCCGGGCCGGCCCACCGCTCGGAGCCGTCGGCGAGCCGGTGGGCCTCCTGTACCCGGGCCGGCTGCTCGCACGGCGGCGCGTTGGCGACCCGGACCCGCGGCAGGACGGCCCGGGCCAGCAGGGTGAAGGCCATCCATCCGGCCGCGCCCGCCAGGGGGAGGGCGATCGACCACTTCAGCAGGGCGAACATCGCGGCGATCGCCAGGTCACCGTCCTCGTGGGGGGCCAGTCCGTCGAGCGCGCGGTATTCGAAGACGTTCTCACCCGCGTCGGCCGCGGCCAGGGCGAGGGTGGCGGCCAGGCCGCGGACCGCGTACCGCCGGGACACCTGGCGGTACAGGAAACAGCTGCCCAGCCCGAAGACACCGAGCAGGGCGAGCGTGTACACGGGGATGACGAAGGAGGAGTCGAGCCGCAGGGCCTTGTACTGCTGCCACAGCAGCGGGTCCCCGTAGGCCGGGCACCACGGCCGCCGGTCGTAGAGCGCGTGACAGGCCCCTTCCCAGCCGCCCGAGACCTGGAGGGCCACTTCGCCGGGCACCTTCCCGGGGCGGCGGTTGACCCACACCGCGGTCAGGGCGATGGCCGCGATCAGTGCGGCGAAACACAGGAGAGGAGCCCAGCGGGCGTGCGAAGGACGTTCAACCGGCAAGGCGCGAACACGCTTCATGCGTCCACCGTAGCGAGATGATCACTCAGGGTCGTCCCGTGGCGCCGTGTCGGGCGGTCCGGCGCAAGAACGTACAAGACGGAGCCGCGGGCACCCGCATAGCTTCGCCGGGTGAGAGAGCAGCGGACAGTGGAAGCGGAACCGGCCGGTACGACGGCCGACGGAGAAGGGCCGGGCGGGCCGGGTGTGCCGGCCGGGCTCGGCGGACGGGCCGGGCGCCGGGCCGTCGTGCGCGACGCGCTCGGCGTCGGGGTGGCCGTCGGGCTCTCCGGCTTCGCCTTCGGGGTGACCGCCGCCGGAGCCGGGATCAGCACCGCGCAGGCCTGTGTGATGAGCCTGCTGGTCTTCACCGGCGCCTCGCAGTTCGCCCTGGTCGGGGCGCTGGCCGCGGGCGGGAACCCGTTCACGGCCGCCGCCGGGGCCTTCTTCCTCGGGACCCGCAACGCCTTCTACGGGCTGCGACTGTCCCCGCTCCTGGACCTGCCCCGCGCCGTGCGCCCGCTCGCCGCCCACTGGGTCATCGACGAGACCACCGCCGTCACCCTGGCGCAGAAGGGGCGGGCCCACGCCCGCCTCGGGTTCACCGTCACCGGACTCACCCTCTACCTGCTGTGGAACCTCACCACCCTGCTGGGGGCGCTCGGCGCCGAGGCGATCGGGGACACCGCCGCCTGGGGCCTGGACGCGGCCGGACCCGCCGTCTTCCTCGCGCTGCTCGCCCCGATGCTGCGCACCACCACCGAGCGGGCCGTCGCCCTGCTCGCCCTGGTGCTCGGGCTCGGTTTCCTGCCGGTGCTGCCCGCCGGGGTGCCGGTGCTCGTGGCCGCGCTCGCCGCGCCGGCCGTGCTCTTCCTCACCGGCCGCCGCGCGAAGGGACCCCGCTCGTGAACGTCTGGATCGCCATCGGGCTCACCGTGCTCGGCTGCTACGCCGTCAAGCTCGCCGGGCTGCTCGTCCCGGCCGGGGTGCTGGAACGGCCCCTGGTGCGGCGGCTGGCCGCCCTGCTGCCGGTCGCGCTGCTGGCCGCGCTCACCGCGCAGCAGACCTTCAGCACCGGCTCCGCGCTGGTGGTCGACGCGCGCGCCGCCGGGGTGCTGGCCGCCGGGATCGCCCTGCTGCTGCGGGCCCCGTTCCTCGTGGTCGTCGCGGTCGCCGTCGCCGTCACGGCGGGGGTACGGGCGCTGGGCGGCTAGGTCGTCTGGACCCCCGTCAGGGGGCGCCCGTAGGCCCGGAGCGTCAGCAGGGCCTCCAGCGTCACGATCGGGCGCCGCTCCAGGGTGCTGCCCGGGGCCCAGGCGCGCCGGCGGACCGGCCAGCCGCCGTCCTCCTGCTGTTCGGCGGCGAGGAAGTCCAGCGAGCGCGCCGTCTCCTCGTCGGTGAACCAGCCGCGCGCCAGCGACTCGGGGCGACGGGCGAAATCGTGTGGGAAGAGGTGCTCGCCGGGGGCGTAGCCCGGGCCGACCGGGAACTCGGCGCGCCGCCCGGGATCGAGGACGACCAGGCCCTGCTCGCGCACCAGCCGCCCCAGCCGGTCGGCGGCGGCCGCGGCCCTGGGCCGGTCCGGGGTGCCGTCCAGGAACGCGACCGCGCCCTGGATCTCGTACGGATGGGACCTGCGCAGGGTCTCGATCCGGTCCCAGCAGAATTCCGTGGCACGGAACAGCCAGGCGTGCCAGACCCGGTTGCGGTGGAGCAGCCCCACCACCGGGCCGGTGACCTGGAGATCGCCCGGCGGATCGTCCTGCACCGGGTGGTAGGGCGCCGCCGGGTAGCCGCGCGGGGAGGGGACCACCACCGGCAGGGCGCCGTCCGGGGTGGAGACCCCGCCGAGGTGGCGGCACAGCTGCTCGATCCGCCGTCCCGAGCAGCGGCCGAGGCCGTCCAGGACGCGCAGGGCGTGCGCGGTGTGCAGCGGCTGGCTGTGCGGGCCGCGCAGGTCCGGGTCGAGGGCGTGCCCGTAGCCGCCGTCGCCGTTGAGGTACGAGCCGAGGGCGGTGTCCACCGGATCGGCGTCGCCGCCGAGGAAGTGGAACGCGAACCGCCGCTGCTCCAGCACCCGTGCCGTGAGCCAGATGAACCGCTCGGCGCGGGCGAGCGGTGCTGCGTCGTCTCCTGCCATGGCCATGGGGGAACCGTAGGACGCGGGAGGGGGCGCGGACGGCGGGAACGGCCCGGGTGCACTCTCCGGGGCGGGATAATGGACGCATGCGGTTGACGATTTTCTGGGAACGGATGGCCGAGCACTTCGGGGCGGGCTACGCGGAGTCCTTCGCGCGCGATCACGTGATGGCCGAGCTGGGCGGGCGCACGGTGACCGAGGCGCTGGACGCGGGCTGGGAGACCAAGGACGTGTGGCGGGCGGTCTGTTCGGCGATGGACGTACCGGCCTCGCTGCGCTGAGCGCGTCGGCGGCTGTGGGGGCCGCGGTGACCGTGGTGACCGTGGTGTCGGCGTTGCTGCCGGTACGGGAGACTTGTCCGTGTGGCAGTCACCGACCAGCTCGACACCGATACGTCCGGTACACCCGATCCGGCCTCGCCGGCCGGGAGCGGCCCGCGTGAGCGGATGCCGCGCTGGCTGCCGCGCGCGGTGGTCGTCGTCCTCGCGCTGATCGCCTGTTTCCAGCTCGGCAGCTGGGCGTTCCACCAGCTCATCGGACTGCTCGTCAACATCCTGATCGCGTTCTTCCTCGCCCTCGCGATCGAACCCGCGGTGGCCCGGATGGCGGCCCGCGGGATGCGCCGCGGGCTGGCCACCTTCCTGGTGTTCCTCGGGGTGTTCGCCGCGACCGCCGGGTTCGTCGTCCTGCTCGGCTCGATGCTCGCCGGGCAGATCGTCGACATGGTGGAGGGTTTCCCCCGCTACCTCGACTCGGTCATCGGCTCGATCAACAGCACCTTCCACACGGATCTGTCCCGGCTGGAGATCCAGGACAGCGTGCTGCACTCGGACTGGCTGCAGAAGTACGTGCAGAACAGCGCGTCCGGGGTGCTCGACGTCTCGGCGACCGTGCTCGGCGGGCTCTTCCGGCTGCTGACGGTCGGCCTGTTCGCCTTCTACTTCGCCGCCGACGGGCCACGGCTGCGGCGCGCCCTGTGCTCCGTACTGCCGCCCGCGAAGCAGTCGGAGGTGCTGCGCGCCTGGGAGATCGCCGTCACCAAGACCGGCGGCTACCTCTATTCGCGCGGGCTGATGGCGCTGGTCTCCGGGATCGCGCACTACATCGTCTTCGTCGTGCTCGACGTGCCGTACGCGCCCGCGCTCGCGGTGTGGGTGGGGCTGGTCTCCCAGTTCATCCCCACCATCGGCACCTATCTGGCGGGCGCGCTGCCGATGCTGATCGCCTTCACGGTCAATCCCTGGTACGCGCTGTACGTCCTCGGCTTCGTGGTGGTCTACCAGCAGTTCGAGAACTACGTGCTCCAGCCCAAACTGACCGCGAAGACGGTCGACATCCACCCCGCGGTGGCCTTCGGATCGGTCATCGCGGGGACGGCCCTGCTCGGCGCGGTCGGTGCGCTCATCGCCATCCCGGCCGTCGCGACCCTGCAGGCCTTCCTCGGTGCGTACGTACGGCGCTACGCCGTGGTCCACGAGGGCGAGGGCGAAGGCGAGGGTGACGACGGCGGCCACGACGGCGGGGCCGGGCAGCCGGGCGCCGTGGTCACCGCGCCCGGGCTCAGGGCTGCTGCTGCCTGGTCGCGGCGAGTACGGCGTCCACGGCCTCGGTGACGTGCGCCTCGGCGGCGGCCTTGCTGACGCCGAGTCCGCTGAGCACGCCCTCGCCGTCCTCCAGTTCGAGGAGGGCGAGCAGGATGTGCTCGGTGCCGACGTAGTTGTGGCCCAGCCGCAGGGCTTCGCGGAAGGTGAGTTCCAGGGCCTTCTTGGAGTTCGCGTCGAAGGGGATGTGGCCGGACGGGTCGGCGGGCTCGGCCGCGGCGGGCGGCAGGGTGGCCGTGGCGGCGGCTCGGACGGCTTCCGGGTCGATCTCCTGGGCGGCCAGTGCGAGGGCGCCGAGGCCCTCCGGTTGGGCGAGCAGGCCGAGGATCAGGTGCGCGGGGCGGATCTCGGTACCGCCGGCCGCGTGGGCCTCGCTCTGGGACTTGACGACGACGTTGCGGGCGCGCGGGGTGAAGCGGGAGAAGCCCTGGCTGGGGTCGAGGTCCCCGTCGTTCTTGGGGACGAAGCGCTTCTGGGCGGCCTGCCGGGTGACGCCCATGCTCTGGCCGATGTCGGTCCAGGAGGCGCCCGAGCGGCGGGCCTGGTCGACGAAGTGGCCGATGAGGTGGTCGGCGACGTCCCCGAGGTGCTCGGCGACGACGACCGCACCGCTGAGCTGTTCCAGGGCGTCGGGGTGGGTCTGCTTGATGCCCGCGATCAGATCGTCGAGGCGGACCGGGTTCGTCATGCGCGCGGGGGCCGCAGTCTCTGCGGAGCCCGCCGAAGGGTTCTTCGGGTTCGTCATAAGTGCAACCGTAGGTTGACAGTCCATGGGGTGTCAACCCTGGGTTGTCAGTCGGGTCGGAGATTGCCCGGCGCGCCGAGATGGCCGCACACTCGTTCCCAAGGAGCATGATTCTGGGGGTAGTTGTGCGGATCTTCCTCTTCGTCGCGGCGGCCCTGCCGCTGCTGGGGGCCGTCGGGTGGCGGGTCCGGGCGTACCGGGCGCTCTTTCCGCCCGCCGGTCACGAGGCGCTCACGCTGTACGAGGCCGCGTACCTGCGGGGCGGGCACGAGGCCGTCGCCGACGTGGCGCTGGTCTCCCTCTATCTGACCGGACGGCTGGAGGTGCGCACGGGGAAGCGGCTGGCGCTGGTGGGCGGGGCGCCGGCGGACGATCCGGTCCAGGTGGCGGCGTACAGCGGCGCCTGTGACGAGGACGGGGCCCGGTCCGCCGTCACGGTCCGGCGGCAGGTCGCGTACGGCCCGCCGGTGCGATGGATCGAGGAGGTGCTGGCCGGGCGCGGTCTGGTGCCCGACGGGAAGCGGGTGGGGACCCTCGGGCGGGTCAACGGCGTGATCGGCGTGCTCTCGGTGGCCGCCGCCCTGCTGGCCATCGCGGCGCTGGTCACCGACAAGCTGACGGGGGAGGGGAACGGCATCGCGCCGCTGATCGCCTTCGGGGTGCTGGGCGTGGTGACCGGGGGCGGGTGGCTGGCCCCGCGGCGCTTCGGGCGCGCCCCCTCCGGCCGGGTGACCCGGGCGGGGGCGCGGCGGCTGCGGGAGGTCAGGCAGGACAGGACCTGGCAGCCGCGGATCGTGGCCGGAGTGCCGATCGTGGGCGCGGAGGCGGGCGTCCTGGCCGATGTCGCCCGGCACGGGATCGACCGGGGCCCGGCGGAGCTGGTTCCCCTGCTCGTGCCGCCGGAACCGCAGGTCCCCGTCGTCGTGGCGCTGCCCTGGCGCTCCTCGGACTCCTCCGACTCCGGCAGTGGCCGGGGCGGGGGAGGAAGCTGCGGCGGAGGGTGCGGGAGCAGCTGTGGGGGTGGCTGCGGCGGGGGTTGTGGGGGGTGCGGGTGCGGTTAGGGGGCACCGTATGAACGATCAAAAGGGCGGGGGGATAGCATATGAGCGCCCCCTAGCTCGAAAGATAAACCTGTGACTGTCAAAGACGACGCGTTCACCAACTGGAAGAACCGCGAGGAGATCGCGGAGTCGATGATCCCGATCATCGGGAAGCTGCACCGTGAGCAGGACGTGACCGTCCTGCTGCACAGCCGCTCCTTGGTGAACAAGTCGGTGGTCAGCATTCTCAAGATCCACCGATTCGCCCGGCAGATAGCCGGTGAGGAACTCTCGGTCACCGAGACGCTTCCCTTCCTGCACGCCCTCACCACCCTCGATCTCGGCCCGTCGCAGATCGACCTCGGCATGCTCGCCGCGACGTACAAGGCCGACAGCCGCGGCCTCTCGGTCGCCGAGTTCACCGCCGAGGCCGTCGCGGGTGCCACGGGCGAGAACAAGATCGAGCGCCGCGAGGCGCGCGACGTGGTCCTCTACGGGTTCGGCCGCATCGGCCGCCTCGTCGCCCGGCTGCTGATCGAGAAGGCCGGGTCCGGCAACGGCCTGCGGCTGCGCGCGATCGTCGTCCGCGGGGGCGGTGAGGCGGACCTCGTCAAGCGCGCCTCGCTGCTGCGCCGCGACTCGATCCACGGTCAGTTCCAGGGCACGATCACCGTTGACGAGGCGAACAACACGATCGTCGCCAACGGCAACGAGATCAAGGTGATCTACGCCAACGACCCGTCGGAGATCGACTACACGGGGTACGGCATCAAGGACGCCATCCTCATCGACAACACGGGCAAGTGGCGCGACCGCGAGGGCCTCTCCAAGCACCTGCGCCCCGGCATCGACAAGGTCGTGCTGACGGCTCCGGGCAAGGGCGACGTCCCCAACATCGTCCACGGCGTCAACCACGACACGATCAAGCCGGACGAGCAGATCCTGTCCTGCGCCTCCTGCACCACCAACGCGATCGTCCCGCCGCTGAAGGCGATGGCGGACGAGTACGGCGTCCTGCGCGGCCACGTGGAGACCGTCCACTCGTTCACCAACGACCAGAACCTGCTGGACAACTACCACAGCGCCGACCGCCGTGGCCGTTCCGCGCCGCTCAACATGGTCATGACCGAGACCGGTGCCGCCTCCGCCGTCGCGAAGGCGCTGCCCGACCTCAAGGCGCCGATCAGCGGCAGCTCGATCCGCGTCCCGGTGCCGGACGTCTCGATCGCGATCCTCAGCCTGCGGCTCGGGCGCGAGACCACCCGCGAAGAGGTCCTGGACTACCTGCGGGAGGTCTCGCTGACCTCGCCGCTGAAGCGCCAGATCGACTTCACCACCGCCCCCGACGCGGTCTCCAGCGACTTCATCGGCTCGCGGCACGCCTCGATCGTCGACGCGGGCGCCACCAAGGTCGACGGCGACAGCGCGATCCTCTACCTCTGGTACGACAACGAGTTCGGCTACTCGTGCCAGGTCATCCGGGTCGTCCAGTACGTCTCCGGCGTGGAGTACCCGACCTACCCGGCGCCGGCGGTCTGATCCGCCGCCCGTCCGGCCCGCTCGCACCGCTGCCCGCCCGGTCCACCGCCCCGCTTCGGGGCCAAGGACCGGGCGGGCAGCGGTTTTTCGTGCGCCCTCCCGGTTCGGCCGAGGGGCGGAATCCGGCCGAGTGGTGACCGAGCGGCCGGGTAACTCACCTTGCCCTCTTGCCAGTTGAGTCGGGGATCCCAACAATGCGCATGACAACCGGAGGATCTTCGGTTGCATCGTCATTCAGAGGGGAACCCCCACATGAAGAAGCCTCTCGTCGGCGCGCTGCTCTCCCTGCTCCTGATGGGCGCGGCGGCAGCCCCGGCCGTGGCCTCCGCACCCCAGTCGACGGCGGAGAAGGCCGCGAAGGCCGTCACGGTCAACTTCGCGGGAACGGTCGCGCTCAGCAACTGTTCCGGCTCCGTCGTCCGGACGCCCAACTCCCTCGCGAGCGACCCCGCGCTCGTCCTCTCCAACGGCCACTGCCTGGAAACCGGCTTCCCGGCCGCCGGTGAGGTCATCAAGGACCAGCCGTCCAGCCGCTCGTTCTCGCTGCTGAACGGCTCCGGCTCGAAGGTCGCGACGCTGCGGGCCAGCAAGGTCTCGTACGCGACGATGACCGACACCGACATCTCCATCTACCAGCTGACCAAGACGTACGCGCAGATCCAGAGCCAGTACGGCATCAGCGCGCTCACCCTCAACGACGCGCACCCGGTGCAGGGCGCCTCGATCAAGGTCGTGTCCGGGTACTGGAAGCGGATCTACACCTGCAACGCGGACGGGTTCGTCTACCGCCTCAAGGAGGGCGACTGGACCTGGAAGGACTCGATCCGCTACACCTCGGCCTGCAACACGATCGGTGGCACCTCCGGCTCGCCCGTGATCGACACCGCGACCGGCCGGGTCGTCGCCGTCAACAACACCGGTAACGAGGACGGCCAGCGCTGCACGGAGAACAACCCGTGCGAGGTCGACCAGAACGGCAACGTGACGGTCCGCCAGGGCATCAACTACGCGCAGGAGACGTACATCATCGTCCCCTGCATCGGTGCCGGCAGCGTGATCGACCTGAACCGCCCCGGCTGCGTCCTGCCCCGGCCGTAACACCGGCCGTAACACCGCCCGCCCCACGGCCCGCCCGTCTCCATCCGGAGGCGGGCGGCGCCGGGGGAGCCCGAAGGCACGGGCCCGCTCACGGGTCAGCCGGCGGCGAGGAGTTCGAGCGTGTCGATGACGCGGTGCGAGAAGCCCCACTCGTTGTCGTACCAGGCGACCACCTTGATGTGGCGGCCGTCGACGCGGGTGAGGGCCGAGTCGAAGATCGACGAGGCCGGGTTGCCGGTGATGTCCGACGACACGAGCGGGTCGTCCGAGTACTCCAGCACGCCCGCGAGCGGACCGTCCGCGGCCGTGCGGTACGCCGCCAGGACGTCCTCGCGCGTCACGTCGCGGGCGACCGTCGTGTTGAGTTCGACGATCGAGCCGACCGGGACCGGAACCCGGATCGAGTCGCCCGAGAGCTTGCCGGCGAGGTTCGGCAGCACCAGCCCGATCGCCTTCGCGGCGCCGGTCGTGGTCGGCACGATGTTCACTGCGGCGGCGCGGGCGCGGCGGGGGTCGCGGTGCGGACCGTCCTGCAGGTTCTGCTCCTGCGTGTAGGCGTGCACCGTGGTCATGAAACCGTGCTCGATGCCCGCGAGGTCGTCGAGGACCGAGGCGAGCGGCGCGAGCGCGTTCGTCGTGCACGAGGCGTTCGAGACGATCGTGTGCGCGGCCGGGTCGTAGGCGGCGGTGTTCACCCCGAAGGCGAGCGTGACGTCGGCGCCGTCCGCCGGAGCGCTGACCAGCACCTTCCTCGCACCCGCGGTGATGTGGCCGCGCGCGGCGTCGGCCGAGGTGAAGCGGCCCGTCGCCTCCAGCACGATGTCCACGCCGAGCTTCTCCCACGGCAGCTGCTCGGGTGCGCGCTCGGCGAGCACGGTGATGCGGCGGCCGTCGACGACGAGGTCGTCCCCGTCGACCCGCACCGGGCGGCCGAGCCGGCCCGACGTCGTGTCGAAGGCCAGCAGCCGGGCGAGGGCGGCGGGCTCCGTGAGGTCGTTGACGGCGACGACCTCCAGGTCACTGTCGCGTTCGAGCAGGGCGCGCAGCACGTTGCGTCCGATGCGGCCGAATCCGTTGATGGCGATGCGAGTCATGAGTATCGGTGTCCCTTCCGGTTCCCCTCCAGGTTCGCGCGCGGCGCCCGCCGGTGACAGCGGCGTGATCGCCACGGTCCGCAAGGATCGCGCCATGCGAGGGGGCTCGGGGGTCACTCGCCGCGGGTGAAGGTGCGCCGGTACTCGCTCGGCGTGGTGCGCAGGATGCGCTGGAAGTGCAGCCGCAGGTTGGAGCCGGTGCCGAGCCCCACGTCGGCGGCGATCTGCTCGACGCTCCGCTCCGAACGCTCCAGCAGCTCGCGGGCCAGGTCGATGCGGGCGCGCATGACCCACTGCATCGGGGTGTACCCGGTGTCCTCGGCGAAGCGCCGCGAGAAGGTGCGCGGCGACACCGCCGCGTGCCCGGCGAGCACCTCCAGCGTGAGCGGTTCGCCGAGCCGGTGCAGCGCCCACTCACGGGTGGCGGCGAACCGCTCGCCGAGCGGCTCGGGCACGCTGCGCGGTACGTACTGGGCCTGCCCGCCGCTGCGGTAGGGGGCCGCGACCAGCCGCCGGGCCGCGTGGTTGGAGGCGGCGACCCCGAGGTCGCCGCGCAGGATGTGCAGGCACAGGTCGATGCCCGAGGCGGCTCCGGCCGAGGTCAGCACGCTGCCCTCGTCGACGAACAGGACGTTCTCGTCGACCCGGACGAGCGGCCGCTTCGCCGCGAGCGCCCGCGTGTAGTGCCAGTGCGTGGTGGCGCGCTTCCCGTCGAGCAGCCCGGTGGCGGCGAGCGCGAAGGCGCCGGTGGAGATGGCGGCGAGCCGCGCCCCCCGGTGGTGGGCGGCGATCAGCGCGTCCACGACGGCCCGCGGCGGCTCGTCGCGGTCCGGGAACCGGTAGCCGGGGACGAAGACGATGTCGGCCCAGGCGAGGGCGTCGAGGCCGTGGGCGACGGCGTACGAGAGCCCGTCGCCGCCGGTCACGAGTCCGGGCGCCGCTCCGCAGACCCGCACCTCGTACGGCATGCTCGCGCGGGCCGAGAACACCTGGGCGGGGATGCCGACGTCGAGGGGCTTGGCACCTTCGAGGACCAGGACGGCGACGCGATGCGGGCGGGAGGACGGCACGGGCAAGAGGGTATGCCCCTTCCCTGCCCGGGTATCGCGTGCAGTGGCGGCCGGTGGGGGCGCAGACTCGCTCCATGACGGACATGTGCGCGTTCCGGGAGGCGGTCGGCCGCTGGGCGGCCGGCGGTACCGGTGGACCGGCGGGTGAACTGGCCGGGCGGCTGGGGCTGCGGACGGCGGTGCTGCTGGAAGGGCCGAGCGACCTGGAGGCCGTCGAGGTGCTGGCCGCGCGGCGCGGGCTGGACCTGGCCGCCGAAGGCGTGTGCGCCGTGGCCATGGGCGGGGCGATGAGCATCGCCCGCTACGCGGGTCTGCTCGGGCCGCCCGGACTCGGTCTGCGCCTCAGGGGGCTGTGCGACGAGGGCGAACAGGGCTTCTACGACCGGGGCCTGGACCGGGCCGGGGCGCCGCGTCGCGGCTTCTTCGTGTGCGTGGCGGACCTGGAGGACGAACTCATCCGCGCGCTGGGCACGGCACGGGTCGAGGAGATCATCCGGACCGAGGGCGACCTGCGGTCCTGGCAGACCTTCCTGCGCCAGCCCGCACAGCACGGGCGGCCCCGCGAGCGGCAGTTGCGGCGTTTCCTCGGCACGAAGAAGGGCCGGAAGATCCGCTACGGCCGCCTGCTGGCGGAGGCGCTCGGTCCCGCCCAGGTCCCGGCTCCGCTGGACGACCTCGTCCGGAGCCTGTGACCGGGTGGCCGGGTGGCCGGGTGACCGACGGGGCGATCGGGTGTCCGGGTGTCCGGGTGTCCGGCTACTGGTCGGCCTCCTTGCAGGCGGTGACCGCGGTCGCGTGGGTCACGCCGCTCTGGGTCAGACCGGTCACGCACGCGTCCTGGGCGCCGGTCAGTGCGACGTAACACGAAGCGCGGACGCCTTCCGGAGCCTCGCCGCCCTTCAGCTCCCGCTCGGCCCGGTTGATGCAGGCCGAGACGTCCGTGTGGGCGGAGGCGGGGGCCGAGGCGTGGGCGGCCGCCTGGGCCGCGGGGGCGGCGAAGGCCGCGCCGCCGGTGGCCAGGGTCAGACCGGTGAGGACACTCGCGATACGGATACGGGTCGACGTGCGCATGGGACCTACCTGCTCTCCGGGATCGCCGCGCGGCCCGGCCCCCGCGCCGGACCGGCTCGGCTGGGCTTTCCCTCCCTCATCGATTCCCTCCCCCATCCGACGCTAGAGCAGCCCCCTGCCGCCCGCACCCGCTGGGTCGGGCGTGGCGCGCTTGACAGGGAAATCGAACATCCATTCTGATGGGTTGTCCACAGGCGAACCGTGCGTGGGAGCGCGTTGTCAGTGGCAGGCGTTAGCGTCAATGGCGTGAAGCGATCGACTCAAGCAAATCGGGTGGAACCCATGGCAGGCACCGACCGCGAGAAGGCGCTCGACGCAGCGCTCGCGCAGATTGAACGACAGTTCGGCAAGGGCGCGGTCATGCGCCTCGGCGACAAGCCGAACGAACCCATTGACGTCATCCCCACCGGGTCGACCGCGCTGGACATCGCGCTCGGTGTCGGCGGGCTGCCGCGCGGCCGTGTGGTGGAGGTCTACGGGCCGGAGTCCTCCGGTAAGACGACCCTGACCCTGCATGCCGTGGCCAACGCGCAGAAGGCCGGCGGCACCGTCGCCTTCGTCGACGCCGAGCACGCGCTCGACCCCGAGTACGCGAAGGCCCTGGGCGTCGACACCGACAACCTCATCCTGTCCCAGCCGGACACCGGTGAGCAGGCGCTGGAGATCGTGGACATGCTGGTCCGCTCCGGTGCCCTCGACCTCATCGTCATCGACTCCGTCGCGGCCCTCGTGCCGCGCGCGGAGATCGAGGGTGAGATGGGCGACTCGCACGTGGGTCTCCAGGCCCGCCTGATGAGCCAGGCCCTCCGCAAGATCACCGGTGCGCTCAACCAGTCCAAGACCACCGCGATCTTCATCAACCAGCTCCGCGAGAAGATCGGTGTGATGTTCGGCTCGCCGGAGACCACCACCGGTGGCCGCGCGCTGAAGTTCTACGCCTCGGTGCGTCTGGACATCCGCCGGATCGAGACCCTCAAGGACGGCACGGACGCGGTCGGCAACCGCACCCGCGTCAAGGTCGTCAAGAACAAGGTCGCGCCGCCCTTCAAGCAGGCCGAGTTCGACATCCTCTACGGCCACGGGATCAGCCGCGAGGGCGGCCTGATCGACATGGGCGTGGAGCACGGCTTCGTCCGCAAGGCCGGTGCCTGGTACACGTACGAGGGCGACCAGCTCGGCCAGGGCAAGGAGAACGCGCGCAAGTTCCTGTGCGACAACCCCGACCTCTCGGACGAGATCGAGAAGAAGATCAAGGAGAAGCTGGGCGTGGGCATCCGCAAGGCCCCCGGCGCCGAGCCCGGTCCTGACGCGGCGGGCGGCGCGGCCCCGGCGGCCGATGACGCGGCCAAGACCGTTCCCGCTCCGGCGACGAAGGCCAAGACGGCCAAGGCCGCCGTAGCCAAGAGCTGACCGTGCGGGAGCAGAACGGGGCGGGTGGTTCCGGCACGCCGAGAGCCGAGCGGGGACTGTCGCCCCAGAGCCCCGAAGAGCAGGCGCGGGCGATCTGCCTGCGTCTGCTCACCGGGTCGCCGCGCACCCGGCAGCAGCTCGCGGACGCCCTGGAGAAGCGGGACATCCCCGAGGAGGTGTCACAGCAGGTCCTCTCCCGGTTCGAGGAGGTGGGCCTGATCGACGACGCAGCCTTCGCCGGGGCGTGGGTCGAGTCCCGGCACCACAGCCGTGGCCTCGCCCGCCGGGCGCTCGCCCGCGAGCTGCGTACCAAGGGGGTGCACGCGACCCTGGTCGACGAGGCCCTGGAGCAGCTCGACTCCGAGCAGGAGGAGCGGACGGCCCGGGAGCTGGTGGAGCGCAAGCTGCGCGGGACCCGGGGGCTGGAGCGGGACAAGCGGATCCGCCGCCTCGCCGGAATGCTGGCCCGCAAGGGCTACGGGGAGGGCATGGCCCTGCGGGTGGTGCGGCGCGCCCTCGAAGAGGAGGGCGAGGACGTGGACGACCTCGGTGGCCCGGAGTACCGGGCGTTCTGACCCGCCCCGGCGGCGCCCGGGCCGCCCCCGCGGCGGGGTAGGGGTAGCCCCCGGGCCGGGACGCCGGGGCGCTCCACTGCTCAACAGGGGTCCTGAACAGCAGAGTTACCCGCATGATGCTGCGTTACGCCCTTCAGAGCGTCCGGGACCGCACAGCCGGTTTCCTCGGCGCCTTCGTCGCCCTCCTGTGCGCGGCGGCCCTGATCACCGCCTGCGGCACCCTCCTCGAAACGGGCCTGCGCGGAGCGATCGCCACCGAGCGCTACGCGGGCGCCCCGGTGATCGTCTCCGCCGACCAGAACGTGCACGAGCGGTCGGTCGCGGAGAAGAAGGGCAAGACCAAGGTCAAGGAGAAGGCCAAGCCCGTCGCCGACCGGGCCTGGCTGCCGGCCGCCACCCTCGACACCGTGCGGGCCGTGCCCGGGGTCGCGCAGGCGGTCCCCGAGCTGACCTTCCAGGCCGTCCCCCTGGTGGCACACGGCACCGGCAAGCGCTCCTACGGGCACGCCTGGGAATCCGCCGCCCTCACCCCCTTCACCCTGGCCGAGGGGCAGCCCCCGCGCGGCGCCGGTGAGGTGGTCGTCGACCGCGAGCTGGCCGCCCTGGCCGGGCTGCGGCCCGGCTCCCCGCTCACCGTCCAGGCCACCGCGGAAGCGCGTACGTACACCGTCAGCGGCATCGCCCGGGCGGCGGACCCGGCCCGCGCCGGGGCGGGCGCCGACGCGCTGGGCCACCAGACCTCGCTGTTCTTCGACTCCGGCGAGGCCCGCCGGCTCGCCGCCCGCGACGGACGGATCACCGCGATCGGCGTCCTGCCCCGCCCCGGGGTCAGCGCCGCCGCACTGGCCGCGCAGGTCGGCGAGGCCCTGGCCGGAACCACCGCCCAGGTGTCCCGCGGCGTGGACCGCGGCCCCGTCGAGTTCCTCGACGCGGCGGGCGCGCGCACCAAGCTCGTCTCCATGGGCGGAGCGATGGGCGGCACCTCCCTCCTCGTCGCCGTCCTCGTCGTCGTCGGCACCTTCGCCCTCTCCGTCCAGCAGCGCCACCGCGAACTCGCCCTGCTGCGGGCCATCGCCGCCACCCCCCGCCAGCTGCGCCGGATGCTCGGCCGCGAGGCCCTGGTCGTCGGCCTCGCCGCCGGTGTGCCCGGCGCCCTGGCCGGACTGCCGCTCGCCGCCTGGCTGCACGGCCGGTTCATCGCCACCGGCGCGGTGCCGGCCACCCTGGAGCGCACCGCCGGGATCTTCCCCATGGCCGCCGCCGTCGCCGCCACCCTGCTCGGCGCCTGGACCGCCGCCCGGATCACCGGCCGCCGGATCGCCCGGATCCGTCCGGCCGAAGCCCTCGCCGAAGCCGCGGTCGAGCGCGCCCGGCCCGCCTGGACCCGGATCGTCATCGGCACGCTGCTGCTGGCGGGCGGCGCGGTCCTGGTCGCGGTCCTCTCCACGCTGCGCACCGAACCCGCCTCCACCCCGGTCACCTTCCTCGCGGTGGTGGTCCTCGCCGGGGCGGTCTCGCTGCTGGGCCCGCTGCTGGTGCGCGCCGCGACCGCGCTGCTGGCCGGCCCGCTGCGGCTGACCGGCGAGAACGGCCGCCTGGCCACCGCCAACCTGCGCGGCAACGCCACCCGGATGGCCTCCGCCGTCACCCCGCTCGCGCTGCTCGTCGGGATGACCTGCACGGTGCTCTTCGTCACCCCGACCCTCGGCGACGCGGCCCGGAGCCAGGCCCGTGCGGGCGTACGGGCCCCCTGGCTGCTCGCCGGGCAGGGGCCGGGCGTCACCGCCGGGGCCGCCGCGAGGATCCGCAGCACGCCAGGGGTCACCGCCGCCACCGAGCTGGTGGGCACCACCGTCCGGGTGGGCCTGACCAAGTACGCGGCCCAGGGCGTCACCCCGGAGGGGCTCACCCGCACCTGGGACCCGGAGGTCACCGCGGGCAGCCTCGACGGCTTCGGGCCGGGCAGCGCCGCCGTCAGCGAACTGGCCGCCGAACAGCTGGGCCTGAAGACCGGCGGCCCGCTCACCCTGACCCTGGGCGACGGGACCCCCGTCACGGTGACCGTCGCCGCCGTCTACGCCCGGGGCCTCGGCTTCGGTGACCTGACCCTGGCGCACGACCTGGTGGCCGCGCACGTGGACAACCCGCTGGCCGGCGGCGTACTGGTGGCGACCGAACCGGGCACCGGGCGGGAGCAGCTGGCCGCCGCGCTTAAGGAGTTCCCGGGCACGGTCGTGCTGAGCGCCGCCGACGCCGACGGGGCGCGGGCCGAGCGGCAGGACGCGCAGGCGGAGGTGAACCTGCTCGCGATGGGTCTGGTCCTCGCCTTCACCGCGATCGCGGTGGTCAACACGCTGGCGATGTCCACGGCGGAACGGTTCCGCGAGTTCGCGATGCTGCGCCTGGCCGGGGCCACCCGCCGCCAGGTCCTGCGGATGCTGCGCACCGAGGCCCTCGCCGTCCTGCTGATCGGGGCGGGGCTGGGGTCGGGGATCGCGCTCGCGGTGCTGATCGCCTTCAGCGTCGGGATGACGGGGCGCGCGGCCCCGGCGGTGCTGCCGCTGGTCTACGGGGTGGTGGTCGGCGCCGCCGGGCTCCTGGCCCTGGTCGCCACCGCCCTGCCGGGCCGTTTCGCCCTGCGAGTGCGGCCGGTGGAGGTGGCCTCGGCCAAGGGCTAGCCGCCGCTACGAGAGCCAGGGCGCCCGGACCCCGGCCGGAGCCGGTCGTCCCCTCCGGGGGCGCCTCAAACGCCGGCGGGGCTGAAATGCTCGGCCCCGGCGGCAAAGGGCCCTTGTACGACGCCGCCCGGACCCCGGCCGGAGCCGGTCATCCCCTCCGGGGGCGCCTCAAACGCCGGCGAGGCTGAAATGCCCGGCCCCGGCGGCAGAGGGCCGTTGTACGCCGCCGCGTGGAGCCTGGCCCGAGCCGGTCGTCCCCTCCGGGGGGCCTCGAACTCCCCCAGCTACCGCTGGGAGGGGCCCCCGGGCGAGGCTGAAATGCCCGCGCCCGGAGCCAATCCCAGCCTCGCCGGCGATTGAGGCGCCCCCGGAGGGCAGACGGGCCGGCACGGGGCCGCCAGCCCGGGCGGGGCGGCGGTCCGCGCAGGCCGTCAGTCCGCGGCCGTCACGGGGAGGCCCGCCGCCTTCCAGGCCTGGAAGCCGCCGGTCAGGTCCGTGGCCCGGGTCAGGCCCAGGGCGTGGAGGGAGGCCGCCGCCAGGGTGGAGGCGTAGCCCTCGTTGCAGATCACGACGATCCGCAGGTCGTGGGAGGTGGCCTCGGGGACGCGGTGGCTGCCCCGCGGGTCGAGGCGCCATTCCAGTTCGTTGCGCTCGATCACCAGCGCGCCCGGGATCAGGCCGTCCCGCTCGCGCAGCGCCTGGTAGCGGATGTCCACCAGCAGGGCGCCGCCCAGGGAGGCGGAGTGGGCCGCGGCGGGCCCGATCCGCTCGTACGTCGCGCGGACCCGCTCCAGCAGTTCGTCGATGCCGACGGGCGCGGCGCCGGGGGTGGCGCTCACTGCCAGTCCGCCGGGCGCTCGACCTGCTCCAGGGTCAGCACGGCCCCGCTGCGGCTGTACCGGCGGATCAGCGGGAGCGGCGGGTAGTAGGCGTGGACCGAGACGGCGTGTTCGGCGGGGGAGGCGTTCAGCACCTCGTGCACGTGGTGCTCGCCGAAGGCGCGCCCGGTGCCCGCGCCCAGGGTGCGGGTGCGGTCCAGACCGGAGGCCAGGTGCAGGGACTTCCACCCCTCCGACGGCAGCCGGACGGACAGGGAGTGCTCGGTGAGGCTGCCGCGCGCGGTGGCGAAGGCCCCGCGAGACTCGGCGTGGTCGTGCCAGCCGGTGCCGGTGCCCGGCGGCCAGCCGATCAGCCAGGCCTCGCTGCCGCCCGGGCCGTCGAGACGCACCCAGGTCCGGCCTTCGGGGTCGAGGGGGAGCGAGTCGATCAGCGCGGAGTCGGCGGCGGTCCGCCGGGCGAAGTCGAGCAGTTCGGCCGCGCCCGGGCCGGTGGCGGAGGGGCCGGTGGCGGAGGGGTCCGCGGCCGCCGGGGCATGGCTGAGCAGGGGTGCAGACATGGGGAATGACCGTCCTGGGAGTTCGCGAAAGCGCGCGGGGGCGCGCGGGAAGGAGGCGAGTCAGCAGGAAGGGCGACAGACGCAGCCCGCATAGCGGAGGAGGTCCATGTGGACCCTCCGCCACAGGCGTACGTCGTGACCGGTCATGTCCGCGAGTGAACCACGGGCGGACATGAGGGTCAATCGATCACGGGTGGGGTGTGGCGGACGCCTCGGGCAGGGCCCGCGGCCCGGCGGCCTGGCCAGAGCCGGAGCCGGAGCCGGGTCCGGGCGCGGGCAGCGCCGGCAGTGCGGACTCCGGGGCGCCCGCCCGTACGGCGTCCGCCGCCTCGTACAGCTCCGCCGGGCGGACCCCGGCGAAGGTGGCCGCGAGGTGGCCGTCCGGGCGCAGCAGCAGCACGGTGTGCGCGGCGGCCCCCGGGTAGCCGTCGGCGACCAGCAGCTCGGCGCGCACCGGCAGGGCGCCGACTGCGGCCTCCAGCCGGGGCATCAGCCCGGCGCCGACCCAGTGCCGCCGGTCCCACACGCCGGTTCCGGGAGCGACGAGGAGCACGAGGAGCCGCCCCCGGCCGAGCAGGTCGCGCAGCGGTACGGTCGCCCCGTCCGGGGCGGTCACCGGTACGTTCGCCGCCTGGCCGCCCGGTGGGGTGTCGGTCGGGACCTCGCGTACGGCGACGGGCGGGGCGTACGCCGGGGGCGCGCCCAGCGGCCCGCGCCCCAAGTGGCCGTCCGTGAGCAGCGTTTCATGGCTGCGCGCGGCGCCCGGGACGTACGTGCGCAGCCCGCCCCCGCCGCGCAGGACGGGCATGGCCTGGTCGGCGGCGCGCAGCCGGGAGGCCACCGCGGTGCGCCGTTCGGCCTCGTACCCGTCGAGCAGGGCTTCGGAGGCACCCTGGTGCCAGGCCAGGGACAGCCGCCAGGCCAGGTTCTCGGCGTCCCGCAGCCCCTCCTCGACCCCCTGCGTGCCCAGGGCGCCCAGCAGGTGGGCCGCGTCCCCGGCGAGGAAGGCGCGGCCGTCGCGCCAGCGCCGGGCGAGCCGGTGGTGCAGCGTGTACACGCCGGTGTCGATCAGTTCGTACGGGGGCGTGCTGCCCCCGCACCAGCCGGCGAGGGTGTCGCGGATCATCCCGATCAGCGCGTCGGGCGTGACCAGGTCGCCGCGCGGCGGCAGCAGCCAGTCCAGCCGCCAGACCCCGTCGGGCAGCGGCCGCGCCGTGACCTCGGCGGTCTTCGCGGAGCGGCTGCGGTGCAGCAGGGCCTCGCCGGGCCAGGGGAGTTCGGTGCGCAGCGCGGCCACGGCGTGGCGTTCCACGGCGGTGCGCCCGGGGAAGCGGATGCCCAGCAGCTTGCGGACGGTCGAGCGGGCGCCGTCGCAGCCGACCAGATGGCTGCCGCGCCACCAGGTGGCCGCGGCGCCCCGGGTGTGCGCGGTGACCCCGAGGGCGTCCTGCTCCAGGGCGTCGAGGCGGCTGTCGGTGACCAGTTGGACCAGCGGGTGCGCCGCGGCGGCGTCGCGCAGGCCCCGGGTGAGGGCGTGCTGCGGCAGGTGCAGCGGGGCGGTGGTGTCCTCGAAGGTGACCCGGCGGGTGTCCCGGCCGCGCCGCGTGGTGCGCCAGGCGGCGAAGGGGGCGCCCTCGTCGCGCAGGGTCGTACAGCCCAGCCGGTGAACCATCGCGGCGGTGTCGGCGTGCAGGACGACCGTACGGGCGGGGCGGGACTCCTCCTTGCCCGGACCCTCGTCGAGGACGACGGAGGGCACGCCCGCGCCGGCCAGGGCGAGCGCGAGGGTCAGCCCGACGGGTCCCGCACCCACGACGATCACCGGGTCCACGGCACTGCTCCCGATGTCCGGTATGTGATCACAGAACGTATGCAACCCACTGAATGCGCATGCGTCAAGTGACACTGGTGGGTGAGACGCCTTGTGGTGCGACGGAAGACTTCCGCCGCACCACAAGGATCACGCCATCATACTGACCGGGTGTCAGGAGGGTGTCAGACCGTGCCCGCGCCGCCGCCCGCGCCCGCGTCGATCGCGGCGAGGTCGACCGTCGCGCCGGTGCTCTTCTTCGACTTGCGCAGCCGCTTCTCCAGCTGGGAAGCGGCCGTGGTCAGCGCGAAGTTCATGGCGATGAACAGCACGGCGATCATGACGAGGGACGCGATGGTGTTGCTGTAGTTCGCCGCGATCTGCCGGGCCATGGAGAGCAGCTCGGGCAGCGCGAGCAGCGAGCCGCCGAGCGCGGTGTCCTTGAGGATCACCACGAGCTGGCTGACCAGCGCCGGGAGCATCGCCGTCACGGCCTGCGGGACCAGGACGTAGACCATGGTCTGGCCCTTGCGCATGCCGATCGCCTTGGCCGCGTCGGTCTGGCCGGAGGGCAAGGACAGCACGCCCGCCCGGACGATCTCCGCGATGACCGCGGCGTTGTACAGGACCAGGCCCGTCACCACGGCGTAGAGCGGCCGCTGTTCGGAGCTGACGTCGCTGAACCGCACGTACAGGGCGGAGCCGAAGAGCATCAGCATCAGCACCGGGATGGCGCGGAAGAACTCGACGAACGCGCCGACCGGGATCCGGACCCAGGCGTGGTCGGAAAGCCGTCCGATGCCGAGCAGCGCCCCCAGCGGCAGCGCGATCACCATGGCGATCAGGCCGGCCTTGAGGGTCTCCAGTACGCCCGGGATCAGCCAGGTCGACCAGATCTCGCCGTCGGTGACGAACGGGGTCCACTTGTCGGCGTCGAGCTGGTTCTTGTCCGCCATGGTGGAGAGCACCCACCACAGGCCCAGGCCCAGCACGACGAGGAAGACCGCGGAGTACAGCCAGTTGCGCGCCTTGGCCTTGGGGCCCGGCGTGTCGTACAGCACGGAGGTCATCGTTTCACCGCCACTCGCTTGGCCACCCAGCCGAGGATCAGGCCGGTGGGCAGGGTCAGCAGGACGAAGCCGAGGGCGAAGATGCCGAAGACCGCGAAGAGGGCCTGCGCCTCGTTCTCGATCATTTCCTTCATCAGCAGGGCCGCTTCGGCCACGCCGATGGCCGCCGCCACCGTGGTGTTCTTGGTGAGGGCGATCAGTACGTTCGTGAGCGGCCCGATGACCGCCCGGAAGGCCTGGGGGAGCACGATCAGGGTGAGCACCTGGAAGAAGCTCAGCCCCAGCGCGCGGGCCGCCTCGGCCTGCCCGACGGGCACGGTGTTGATGCCCGAGCGCAGCGCCTCGCAGACGAAGGTGCCGGTGTAAGCGGTCAGCGCGAGGACGGCCAGCCGGAAGCCGATGTCCTTGAAGGTGCCGCCGCCGAGCGTGATGCCGAGCGTCTGGTTCAGACCCAGGGAGCAGCCGATGATCAGCACGGTCAGCGGCGTATTGCGCACCACGTTGACGTAGGCGGTGCCGAAGCCCCGCATGAGCGGGACGGGACTGACCCGCATCCCGGCCAGGACGGTGCCCCAGACCAGGGATCCGGCCGCCGAGTAGAGGGTGAGCTGAACCGTCACCCAGAAGGCCCCGAGCAGGTCGTACTGCCCGGAATCAAGAAAATCGAACACGATGCCCTGCGCTCTCCCCAGGATGGCCGGTGAGGTGCGGCGCCGCCCGTGACAGGCGGGCGGCGACGCACCTCACCGATGAATCACTTGCCTTCGGTGATCTGCGGGGCCGGCTCGTTCTTGTAGTTGGCCGGACCGAAGTTCTTCTTCACGGCCGCTTCCCAGGAACCGTCCGCTTCCATCTTCGCGATGGCGGCGTTGATCTTGGTCTGAAGCTCCTTGTCGCCCTTCTTCAGACCGATGCCGTAGTTCTCGTTGCTCAGGCTCAGCCCGACCAGCTTGAACTTGCCCTTGTTCTTGTCCTGCGCGGCGTAACCGGCCAGGATCGAGTTGTCCGTGGTCAGCGCGTCCAGGGCCTTGCTCTCCAGGCCGGTCAGGCACTCGGAGTAGCCCGGGAACTGCTGCAGGTCGGCCTCGGGGGCCAGCTTGGTCTTGACGTTCTGCGCCGAGGTGGAGCCGGTGACCGAGCAGAGCTTCTTCTTGTTGAGGTCCTCGGCCTTGGTGATGCTGTTGTCGTCGGCGCGGACCAGCAGGTCCTGGTGCGCGAGGAAGTACGGGCCGGCGAAGTCGACCTTCTCCTTGCGCTTGTCGTTGATCGAGTAGCTCGCCACGATGAACTTGACGTCGCCGTTCGAGATCAGGTTCTCGCGCTCGGCGCTGACGGCCTGCTTGAACTGGATCTGGTCGGGCGCGTAGCCGAGCTCCTTGGCCACGTAGGTGGCCACGTCGACGTCGAAACCGGCGTACTTGCCGTCCGGGGTCTTCAGGCCCACGCCCGGCTGGTCGAACTTGATGCCGATGACGATCTTGTCCTTCTTGGCAGCGCCCGAGCTGCCCGCGTCACTCGCGGCGGTGTCGTCCTTCTTGCTGCTGCCACAGGCGGTCGCGGTCAGCGCCAGAGCGACGGCCACGGCCACGGCCGCGCCGGCCTTGAGAACCTTCATGGTGAACTTCCCTCGGATGAGACGTTGTTGTACGACGGGCGACGATGTACCCCCGTCGACCGGATCACTACCAGACGAAGTCGTCAGTGGTGCAGGATCTTCGACAGGAAGTCCTTGGCGCGGTCGCTGCGCGGATTGCTGAAGAACTGGTCGGGCGTGGCCTCTTCGACGATCTTTCCGTCCGCCATGAAGACCACCCGGTTGGCCGCAGAACGGGCGAAGCCCATCTCGTGCGTGACGACGACCATGGTCATGCCCTCACTGGCGAGCTGCTGCATGACCTCCAGCACCTCGTTGATCATCTCCGGGTCGAGCGCCGACGTCGGCTCGTCGAAGAGCATCACCTTCGGGCCCATCGCCAGCGCACGGGCGATCGCCACGCGCTGCTGCTGGCCGCCGGACAGCTGCGCCGGGTACTTGTCGGCCTGCGTGCCGACCCCCACCCGGTCCAGCAGGGCACGCGCCTTCTCCTCGGCCGCCGCCCGGTCCGTCTTGCGGACCTTCAGCTGGCCGAGCATCACGTTCTCCAGCACCGTCTTGTGCGCGAAGAGATTGAACGACTGGAACACCATGCCGACGTCGGCGCGCAGCCGGGCCAGCTCCTTGCCCTCGGCGGGCAGCGGGCGGCCGTCGAGCGTGATGGTGCCCGAATCGATGGTCTCCAGCCGGTTGATCGTCCGGCACAGCGTGGACTTGCCCGACCCCGAGGGGCCGATCACCACGACGACTTCGCCGCGGGCAATGCTCAGATCGATGTCCTGAAGCACGTGCAGCGCGCCGAAGTGCTTGTTGACGTTGCTCAGTACGACCAGGCTGTCCGCGGCGGGCGCCGCGTCCTGCGTGCCCTCGGTCACTGATACTCCGCTCATCGGCCTCTTGCTCCGTCCACCTCGGTTGGGGAGGACAGTAATGAGGCAATGAGCACACCGTCATCACATCTGAGCGAGAATTGAGGATAACGATACGGCCTCGCCCCGCCACGCTCCGTGTATGGTCCCGGCGTGGCCGCATCGGGTGCATAACGGTCGGAACACGGGGCCGGAACCCCCTTGACGTGGGCCCCCCGCATCCGCGTGGATGCAGGGTGGCCATGTTGTCCGACATGGTGAGCTTCCGACATGGCGAGCTTCCGACATGGTCGGCCGCCCGCATGGCGAGCTGCCCATATGGCGAGATGAGGAAAGGGGGACGCATGAGACTGCTGCTCGTCGAGGACGACGACCACGTCGCCGCGGCCCTGTCCGCGATCCTCGCCCGCCACGGCTTCAAGGTGACCCACGCCCGCAACGGCGAGGAGGCCCTCCAGGCGCTGCTGCCCGCGGGCGCCCCGCCCAGCGTCTCGCCCTACGGGGTGATCCTGCTCGACCTCGGCCTGCCCGACCAGGACGGCTACGAGGTCTGCGGCAAGATCCGCAAGCGCACCACCACCCCCGTGATCATGGTGACCGCGCGGGCCGACGTCCGCTCGCGCATCCACGGCCTCAACATGGGCGCCGACGACTACGTCACCAAGCCCTACGACACCGGTGAGCTGCTCGCCCGGATCCACGCCGTGGCCCGCCGCACCGGGGTCTCCGACGACGGCGCGGCCACCCCCGGCGGCGCCCCCGCCATCGTCCGCTTCGGCCGCGTCAGCATCGAACTGCCCACCCGGCGGGTCTGCGTGGACGGCGTCGACGTACCGCTCACCCGCAAGGAATTCGACCTGCTCGCGCTCCTCGCCCAGCGCCCCGGAGTGGTCTTCCGGCGCGAACAGATCATCAGCGAGGTCTGGCGCACCAGCTGGGAAGGCACCGGACGCACCCTCGAAGTGCACGTCGCCTCGCTGCGCTCCAAGCTCGCGATGCCCGCGCTCATCGAAACCGTCCGCGGGGTGGGCTACCGGCTCGTCGCCCCGGCCGCCCCCTAGCGGTCCCGGCCGTGCGCACCCGGCTGCTTCCCCTGCTCGTCGTCCTGATGGCGGGCACCCTGCTCGCCCTCGGCTTCCCGCTCGCGGTGAGCCTCGCCGCCGCGCAGCAGCAGCGGGTGGTCGTCGACCGGATCGACGACAGCGCCCGCTTCGCCGCCCTCGCCCAGTTCGTCGTCGACTCCGAAGGCTCCGGCGACAACGGGGCCGGCGACCGCCGCGAGACCCTCCAGCTCGAACTCGCCCGCTACCAGGAGCTCTACGGCATCCGCGTCGGCATCTTCTACCGCGACGACAACGCCATGGCCCGCGCCCCCGGCTGGTGGCAGCTCCCCGAGACCGGCGAGGGCCGGCGCGCCTTCGAAGAGGCCCTCGCGGGCCGGCGCAGCCACGACCCCGCCCAGGTCTGGCCCTGGCAGCGCGGAGGCAAACTGCTCGTGGCCTCCCCGGTGGTCCTCGACGGTGACGTCGTCGCCGTCGTCGTCACCGAATCGCCCACCGACCGGATGCGCGCGAGCACCCTGCGCGGCTGGCTGTTCATCATCGGGGGACTGGCCGCCGCGATGCTGGTCGCCTTCGGGGCGGCGCTGCGGCTCACGAGCTGGGTGCTCAAGCCCGTACGGACCCTGGACGCGGCCGCCCACGGGATCGCCACCGGGCGGATGAACTCCCGCGTCGCGGCCGGTGGGGGACCACCGGAACTCCGCCGCCTGGCCCGTTCGTTCAACGAGATGGCCGACAACGTCGAAGAGGTACTGGAGCAGCAGCGGGCGTTCGTCGCGGACGCCTCCCACCAACTGCGCAACCCGCTCGCCGCGCTGCTCCTGCGCATCGAGCTGCTCGCCCTCGAACTCCCCGAGGGCAATGCGGAGATCGCCTCGGTGCGCACCGAGGGCAAGCGCCTGACCCAGGTCCTCGACGACCTGCTGGACCTGGCGCTGGCCGAGCACGCCTCCGCCGAGATCAGCCTCACCGACATCGGGGAGCTGACCGGCGAGCGCGTCGCCGCCTGGCGCCCGCTCGCCGAGGAGAAGGGGGTCCGGCTCACCGAGGACGGCCGCACCGCCGTCACCGGCTGGGCCGACCCCATCGCACTGTCCAGCGCCCTCGACGCCGTCATCGACAACGCCCTCAAGTTCACTCCCGAGGGTGAGGAGGTGCGGGTGTCGGTGACCGCCGAGGCGCGCTCGGTCCTGGTGACCGTCGCCGACCGGGGGCCCGGCCTGACCGAGGAGGAGCTGGCCCGCGTCGGCGACCGGTTCTGGCGCAGCAACCGCCACCAGAACGTCAAGGGCTCCGGGCTGGGCCTGTCGATCTCCCGGGCCCTGCTGGCCGCGGGCGGCGGGACCCTCTCGTACGAGACGAACCCGCCGCACGGGCTGCGCGTCACGGTCACGGTGCCGCGCACCGGCCCGCACGCCAGCTGACCTGCGAGGTCACCGGATCGCACCCTCCTGACCCGCGGGGTCACCTGACCGCACGCCGCCTGACCCGCGGCGTCACCAGGCGTACGAGGTGCTCACCGGCGCCGAGACCGCGTACAGCTCGCTGACCGCCCGCACCTCGAAGGCGGTCTCCGGCTCCTGCCCGGACCGCTCCAGCCCCGGCACGTACAGCGCCGTACCGCAGGTGCCGCCGAGGAAGCGCCGGGTCCCGTCCGGCAGCATCCGGTACAGCTCGTGGTGGCGCACGGCGCCCGGCGCCCGCTGCCACGACAGGCGCAGCGACACCTTCGCCCCCTCCCGGACCGCCGAGTCCACCCGGGCCCCGCCCGGCGCGGCGGGCCGCTCCGCGCCGTCGGCCACCGACAGGGACCCGAGCCGCCAGCGCACCGCCGCCGTGCCGCGCCGGGTCAGCCGGACCGCCAGGCCGTACGCCGTCTTCCCGGCCAGCGCGGACAGCGGCACCCGGGCCGTCCGCCAGCCCTGTCCACCGCCCGGGGCCTGCGCTTTCAGCCAGGTGTACGGGACGGCCCCGCCCGGCTTCGACGGCTCGCGCACGGCGATGCCGACCTCCACGTCCACCGCGCCCGACTCGGTGCGGTACACCAGCTCCAGCACGCTCGCGGCGGTCAGCGGCAGCCGGGTCGCGTGCAGCCCGACGGTGGCCGCGGCGGTCAGCGCCCCCGCGACCAGCAGGCTGGAGCCGCCGCGCCAGGCGTCGGCGAAGTCCAGGGTGACGGCGGGCCGCGGGCCCGCGGACGCCACGACCCAGCGGCGGCCCGGCAGCCGGTCCTGGAGCCCGAGGTGGTTCCAGGGAGCCGGCGAGGTGACCGTGCCGTTCTCGTACCAGCGCAGCCCGTGCCCGGTGTTGAAGGTACTGGCGAAGGGCAGGGCGGTGACCGTGGACCGGTCGGCGACCACGCTCGCCGGAGCCCGCCAGGCGCTGCCCGCCGCGGGCCGGGACGGGTCGAGCGACTCGCCGGTCCAGAACCGGTCGTCGGCGGCGTGGAAGGCGCCGGGGGAGCGGTCGGTGAGGTGGTTGCGGGTCCACTCGGGCCGGTAGAAGCCGTAACTGACGACGTGGTCGCGGCCGCGCGGCACGATCGCGTCCCAGCCGGGATCCGTGTTCCAGCCCGCCGACTCGACGTCCACGCCCGCCCACAGCTCGTACCGGTCGCGCCCCAGCTGCCCGGCGAGGGTGCCCGAGGCGGCCAGCGAGCCCGCGGACCAGCGGAAGTCGACGAACATGGTGTCGGCGACCTTGCCCTGCCGGTCCTCGAAGAACTCCTGGTTGGACGGGTCGAGGGCGCCCCGCCAGCCCACGCGGCCGGTGCTGTTCATCGCGTCGTACCAGGTGATCCGCAGCCCCTTCGGCTCCCCGGCCGCGCGCAGCGCGCGCAGGAACCCCCGCATCCGGGTGGCGAGTTCGCTGTCCCCGCCGTCGGTTTCGGCGTTGACGAACCAGCCGTCGAAGCCGTAGGCGGCCGCCACTTCCGCCAGTCTCTCCGCGATCGGGTAGCGGCCGAGGGAGTCCTGCTGCACGAGGTCGCGGGTCCACTGGAGATCACCGCCGTAGGCCACCGGCGGCAGGAACACATTGCCCAGCACGCGCACGCCGTTGCGGTGCGCGGCGTCGACGACCGGCGCGTTGGGGGCGAGCACGATGCCCTCGCCGGCGGAGCCGCCCCAGAAGACCAGCTCGTCGAGGTACGCCCAGTGCGTGAGCGCGTAGTAGTCGGCGCTCGCACCGCCCTGGGAGGGGTTCCCGGCCGTCGGCCCGAAGGAGACCAGTGAGGAGATCCGGGCCTGCCCGGCCCGGGCGGTCGCGTTGGCCGCCACCGGGGTGAACCGCGCGGCCAGCGGCACGCTCGCGGTGTTGTGGGCGAGATCGGGGTCGGTCTCGGCCCGCCACTGCTTGAGCGAGCGCCACACGATCCCGGCGCCGGGGCTGCCCGCCGGGAGCGAGTCCGGGAACCAGTACGAGGCGTACGGGGCCCGGTCCTGCGCGGTGGCCGAGGATTGCCCGGTGGCCAGCGGCGCCCGGGGAGCCGCGGTGGCGGCCGCCGCCGGCCCGGGCGCGCCCAGCAGTGCGCCCGCCCCGGCCCCGGCGCCCGCGAGCAGCAGCCCGCGCCGGGTGGGACGTATGGAACGAGCGTCGACGCCGTTGTCGGTCTCGGACATCAGATCTCCTCAAGAGGGGGGCGGGGCGGGGCGGTGCGGGGCGGTGCGGTCAGTGGACGTCGGTGACGTGGACCAGCTCGGTGATCCCGCGCGCGGCCAGGTGGGCCCGGTCCTCGGCGTGGTCGGCCAGGACCACCGCGGGGCGTACGCCCTGGGCGGCCAGCGTGGCCCAGGCCTCGAAGAACGCGCCGCCGGGCGCGCACACCGAGCGCCGGGGCGCGGACAGGGCTCCGCCGACATCGGCCACCAGCGCGGTGGACCGTACCGGCGGGTGGTGGGCGCGGCCCCGCCACTCCTTGGCGATCCGGGCGACGGACTCGCCCGCGGGCTTGGGCGCGCGGTCGTTGGTGAGCAGGCCGAGGCCGTACTCCAGCTCCGGGAAGTCGGCCAGCTCGCGGCTCACGTCGTGCGAGCACCACCAGGTCACGCCCCAGACGTCCGCGCAGTCCAGGGCGTTGGCCACGGTGGCCTCGGTGAAGGCGGCGGCGTGCTCGGGCTGGATCAGCGGGGCCGGGGCGCCCACCTCCTGGAGCCAGACCGGGCGGTGCGGATCCGTCGCCCAGGCCTTGGACATCTCGATCATGTAGGCCGCGTGGTGCTCGGTCGCCGCCCCGGCGCGGCCGTGCCGCTGGGCGGTGCCGTTGAACACCCAGGAGTGCACGGCGGTGGCCGCGCCGAGCCGGGCCGCCTGCGCCACGGTGAAGGGGTGCCCGTCCTGGTACCAGGCGGCGTCGTACTCGGCGTGCAGATGGAACTTCCCCGGCGCCCCGCGCTCGCAGGCCGCCAGCATCCGCTCCAGCCAGCGGTCCGCCTGCTCCCGGGTGATCCGGTCCGGGTCGGGGTGCGGGCCGTCCGAGAACTGGTTGATCTCGTTGCCGACCGTCATGCCGAGGAAGTGCGGCCGGTCGGCGAGGGCGGCGGCGAGCGTGCGCAGGTACTCCTCCTGTCCGGCGACCACGTCGGCGTCGCTGAAGAGGTTGCGCCGGTGCCAGGTCCGCGTCCAGGCGGGCAGGAAGTCGAAGCTCGACAGATGGCCCTGGAGGCCGTCCACCGTGACGTCGAGACCGCGCTCGCCCGCCGCGTCGGCCAGCTCGACGAGCTGCTCGACCGCGCGGGGCCGGATCAGGGTCCGGTTCGGCTGGAAGAGCGGCCAGAGCGGGAAGACCCGGATGTGGTCCAGGCCGAGGGCGGCGAGGGAGTCGAGGTCGGCCTTCACCTCGTCGAGGTCGAAGTCCAGCCAGTGGTGGAACCACCCGCGCGTCGGGGTGTAGTTCGCGCCGAAGCGGAGGCCGCGCGGGCGGATGGCAGGGGCATCAGCGTGGTGCATGCGTGTCCTGGAGTCGGAGGAAACGGGGGCGTCGCGGGCCCGGGAATTCGCCGGGGTGCCCCACGCTGCCGCCTCGTCCGGGGGGAAGTCAACAGGGCCTATATCCGCGGACGTACCGCGTTGGCGACCTTAAAGTCCCTGACCTTCGGCAATCGTGTACTTATGCGCTTCAGTCCTGTTGACAGAAGGGTCCTTGGGCGTGAAGCTGATGCGACTAATGCGCTTTAGTTTGTCCTGGCCAATGGCGCCACACCAGGAAGTGTGCGGAAAATGGACAGCGGTATCTCGGTCTCGTCCGTCACCACCCCGGCCCTCTTCACCGGAGCGCCCGAAGACCCGCTCCAGGTGATCCGGATCCGGATCCGCCGGGCCCGGCCGGCCGGGCCGCTGTACGTCCGGGTGCACGGCCCCGGCATCGCCACCCCGCACCCGCGGATCCTGCGCGCCGACACGGCCGATGCTGCCGACACGGCCGACGCCGCCGAGCCGACTGAGCCCGACACCGTCGAGGTGTCCGTCCGTACGCCCGGGGCCGCTCCCGGCGACCGGCTGCCCGCGACCGTCACGGTCAGCGCCGCCGACGGCCGCCCGCTCGCCGCGCACCCCTTCGTCCTGGCCGTCGCCGAACCCGGCTGGACCGTCCGCCTGGTCCCGCACTTCCACTACGACCCCATGTGGTGGAACACCCAGGCCGCCTACACCGCCCTGTGGGACGCCCCGGCCGCGCCCGGCGCCCCCGCGCGCGGCTGGGAGTACACGGGAGTGCCCGCCTTCACCCTCATCCCGCTCCACCTCCAACAGGCGCGCGAGGACCCGGCGTACACCTTCGTCCTCTCCGAGGTCGACTACCTCAAGCCCTGGTGGGACAGCCACTCCGAGGACCGCGCCGAACTGCTGGGACTGATCGCCGCGGGCCGCGTGGAGATCGTCGGCGGCACCTACAACGAGCCCAGCACCAACCTCACCTCCGCCGAATCCACCGTCCGCAGCGCCGTCCACGGCCTGGCCCTGCACCGCGGCACCCTCGGCGCCGACCCCCGCACCGCCTGGCAGCTCGACGTCTTCGGCCACGACCCGTCCTTCCCCGCCCTGATGGCGGGCGCGGGCCTGGACTCGGCCGTCCTCGCACGCGGCCCCCACCACCACTGGGGGCCGATGATGGACACCTGGGGCGCCGCCTTGCGCGCACCGACCGCCATGCAACTGCCCGCCGAGTACGAATGGATCGCGCCCAGCGGCGAGGGGCTGCTCCTGCACTACCTGCCCGCGCACTACTCGGCCGGCTGGTTCTCCCAGCACGCCCCCGACGCCGAGAGCGCCGCCGGGCAACTGCTGGACCTCTACGAGCTGCTGCGCCAGGGCGCGGCGACCCGCAACGTCCTGATCCCGATGGGCACCGACTTCTCCTGGCCGCACCGCTGGGGCCTGGACGTCCAGCACACCTGGAACCGCCGTTACTGCTGGCCGCGCATGGAACACTCCGGCCCGGGCGCCCACTTCGCGGCCGTCCGCGCCGAACTCGCCGCGCGCGGCGAGGAACCGCTCCCCGTCACCCGGGAGATGGGACCCGTCTACACCGGCAAGGACGTCACCTACGCCGATGTGAAACAGGCTCACCGGGCTGCCGAGAACCTCGTCGAGGAAGCCGAGACCTTCGCCGCCCTGGCCTGTGCGGAAGGCCTCGCCGACTACCCGCGCCAGACCCTCGACAAGGCCTGGCGTCACATCCTCCACGCCGCGCATCACGACGCCGTCACCGGCACCTTCTCCGATCAGGTCTACCTGGACCTGCTGCCCACCTGGCGCGAGGCCCACGACCTCGCCGAGGGGGTACGGGCCGACGCCCTGCGGGCCCTGACCGCCGCGGCCGACACGCGTGCCCCGGACACCCGCGCCCCCGGCCTGACGCCCGCCCGGCTCGCCGTCACCGTGCACAACCCGCTGTCCTGGACCAGGACCGACCTCGTCCGCACCACCGTGGACCTCACCGCGCTGGGCCCCGACGCCGACCCGCGCCGGATCGCCGTGTACGACGCCGAGGGGCGCCCCGCCCCCGTCCACCTGGAAGCCGTCACCGGCGGCGCCGCCGAGATGGTCTTCCTCGCCGCCGACGTACCGCCGCTCGGCCACCGCACCTGGTGGCTCGGCGCCGACGGCCCGGCCCGGTCCGGCGGCTGGGCGCCCGCCCCCGGACACGCCATCGAGAACGAGGCGTTCCGCGCCGAGGCCGACCCCGGGCGCGGCGGCGGCCTGGCCCGCCTGCTCGACCGGCGCACCGGCCGCGAACTGCTCACCGAGGGCCAGGTCGACGAGCTCGTCGTCCAGGACGAGTACGACGCCCACCCCTACTTCGCGGAAGGCCCCTGGCACCTGCTGCCCCGGGGACCCGGCACCGGCTCGGCCGCCGCGCCCGCCACCACCTGCCACACCGAACGCGGTCCGCTCGGCTCGCGGATCGTGGCCACCGGCCGCACCGGACCCGTCCGCTGGACCCGCACCACCACCCTCTGGGACGGCCTCGACCGGGTCGAACTCACCACCCGCGTCGACGCCTTCGACGGCAGCGACCAGCTGCTGCGGCTGCGCGTCCCGGCCGACGTGCCCGGCGCGCTCCCGGTGGCCGAGACCGCCGCCTCGGCCGTCGGACGCGGCTTCGCCTTCCCCGCGGCCGACACCGGAGCCGACCACACCCGGGCCCCCTGGACCCTGGACAGCCCCTGCCTGAACTGGTTCGCCCTGTCCTCCACCCTCCGCGCCGCGCTGACCGGCCCCGACGGGCACCCGGCCGGGCAGCGGGCGCTCGGCGCGGGCGAGATCGTGCTCCCGGACGCGGGCGCCCCTGCCGGGCTGCGCGAGCTGGTCACCGCCCTCGGGCGCCGCGGGGTCACGGCCGCCCCGACCCGGCCCGGCGGGCCGCGGTGGGGGGACCTGGCCGTCGACAGCAGCCTCCCCGACGTCCGGATCGCCCTCGGCGGGCCCGCGGAGAACGCCTTCACCGCGCGGGTCCTGGCCGCCAGCGACCGTATGTACGCGGAGGCAGTGCGAAACCACCCCGTCGTGTGGATCCCGGCCCGGGCCGCACTGCGCGAGGTGTGGCGGCCCGGCTGCGACCTGACCGGCGTACGGGACCTGCCCGTCCTGGTCGTCACCGCGGGCGCCACCGCCCTCGCGCGCGCCCTCGTCCGGGACGGCCGGATCGACGCGCACCACCCGCTCCCCGCCGAAGGCGCCGCCGAACACGCCGTCTTCGAGGACCGCACGGTGGCCCTGCTCGGCCGCGGCACCCCCGGTTTCGCCGTCGACACCGAGGGCCGCCTGCACAGCTCCCTCATGCGCTCCTGCACCGGCCGCCCCAGCGGCGCGTGGATGGACCCGCCCCGGCGCACCGCCCCCGACGGCAGCTCCTTCCAGCTCCAGCACTGGACCCATGTCTTCGAACACGCCCTGGTCGCCGCCGACGGCGACTGGCGCGCGGCCGATCTGGTGCGCAGGGGACGCGCCTTCAACAAACCGCTCACCGCCGTCACCGCCGGGCCCGGCGCGGGCCCGAACCCGCCCGCCCGCTCCCTGCTCGCCGTGGAACCCGCCGACCGGGTCCTCGTCGAAACCGTCCAGCGGGCCCCCACGACCGGAGACCTGGCCGTACGGCTGCGCGAAACCCACGGCCGCCCGGCCCGCACCCGGATCACCCGCCCCACCCACCCCACCGGCCCCGCCGGCGAGCCCACCGGCCCGGCTCCCCTCGAAGCCGACCTCCTCGGCCGCCCCCTCGGCCCCTTCTCCGGTGGGATCCGCGGCGCCGCGACCACCACCGTCCTGCTCCCGGCCCGCTCCCCGCTGCCGGAACGGGCCGGGGAGCAGGAGCCCCACCAGCCGGTGTTCAGCCGCTACTGGCTGCACAACACCGGCACCGCCCCGACCGGCGACGCCCCGTACACGGTCACCGTCGACGGCCCGCCCGGCGAGGCCCGGGTCACGCTCGCCGCCCACGGCACGGGCGGCCCGGTCCGGCTGGAGGTCCACGCGCCCGACGGCTGGTGGACCGCCTGGACCGTCCACGAGGAGGAGCTGCCCGACGGCGGGCACGTACGGCGGACGCTGGCCGTCGCACCCGGCCCGGCGGCCGCGCCCGGCGACCACCTGGTCCGGGTCCTCGCACACACCCCGGCGGGCCGCTTCGAGGACGTGCTCACCGTGACCGTGCCCGGCGGCGAGACCCCGGCCGGGCTGTGGGTGGCCGCGCCCGACACCGAGGTACGGGTCACCGCGGGCGCGCGGGCCGTCGTACGGGCCACCATCGGCAGCACCGGCATCCGCACCCCGCTGACCGGGCAGGCGTACGTTGTCTCCCCGCACGGCACCCGCGAGCTGATCGGCCCCGCCGCGCGGCCCCTGCGCGTGCCCGACGGAGCGCCGGCCGAGCTGGAGTTCGAGGTCCACCCGCCGCCCGGCACCACACCGGGGACGTACTGGGCGGTGGTCAAGGCGGTGTGCCAGGGCCGGATCGCGTACGGTCCGGCCATTGCCATCCGTGTGGCCGGTGCACACCCAGGGGGTGTCTGACACTCCCTAGCGCCGCCCGCACCGCTCGTACCCGAAGGATGATGAGGCAGGCCATGGCCCGCAGACCCACCATCAAGGACATCGCCCGGCAGGCCGGGGTGTCCGAAAGCGCCGTGTCCTTCGCGCTCAACGACCGCCCCGGCGTCTCCCAGGACACCCGGGCCCGGATCCGGCGCGTCGCCGAGGAACTGGGCTGGCAGCCCAACATCGCGGCCCGCGCCCTGTCCGGCGAACGCTCCGGCGCCGTCGGCCTGGTCCTGCCCCGCCCCGCGCACACCCTCGGCGTCGAATCGTTCTTCCTCCAGCTGGTCTCCGGAATCCAGGAGGTCCTCGCGGCCCAGCGCACGGCCCTGCTCTTCCAGGTCGTCGACGACCTCGACGCCGAATGCGCCCTCTACCGCCGCTGGTGGGCCGAGCGGCGCGTGGACGGGGTGCTCGTCGTCGACCCGCGGACCGACGACCCGCGCCCCGGGCTCCTCGACGGCCTCGGCCTGCCCGCCGTCACCGTCGGCGCACCGGGCGGCCCGGGGCCCGCGGTGCTCTCCTCGGTGTGGGCCGACGACGCCGGGGCGATGGCCCGGATCCTCGACCACCTGTACGCCCTCGGCCACCGCCGGATCACCCACATCGCCGGACTGCCCGGCCTTGCCCACACCGAGCGCCGCATCGCCTCGCTGCGGGCCGAGGCCGACCGGCGCGGACTGACCGCGGCCGAGGTCTCCTCGATCACCACCGACTACTCCGACGCCCAGGGCGCCGAGGCCACCCGGCGGGTGCTGCGCGGGCCGCTCCCGCCGACCGCCCTGGTCTACGACAACGACGTGATGGCGGTCGCCGGGCTGGCCGTCGCCGCCGAGGCGGGCATCGCCGTGCCCGGACGGCTCTCGGTGGTCGCCTGGGACGACTCGGCGCTGTGCAGGGTCACCCACCCCCGGCTGACCGCCCTGGTCCGGGACACCGCGGGATTCGGCCGGCTCGCCGCCGAGGAACTCCTCGCCGTCCTCGCGGGCGGGCCGCCGCGGGCCCGGCAGGGCGAACAGCCCAGGCTGGAGCCCCGTGAGAGTACGGCCCCGCCCGCGGCGGCATACTGACGTACGAACCCCAGGAGCCTCCCGTGACCACTCCCACCTCCGCCTTCCCCGCCCCCCGCCTCGGGGTCGCCCAGGCCGCCGGGCCGACGGTGGCCATCGACATCGGCGGTACGAAGATCGCCGGCGCCCTGGTGCACGCCGACGGCACGATGACCGCCACCACGCGGCGGCCCACCCCGCGCGGGACCGACGCCGAAACGGTGATGGCGGCGGTCGCCGAGGTCGTCGCCGATCTCGCCGCCGACCCGCTGTGGTCCTCGGCCGTGCGGTGCGGGATCGGCAGCGCGGGGCCCGTGGACACCTCGCGGGGCACCGTCAGCCCGGTCAACATCGGAGCCTGGCGGGAGTTCCCCGTCCTGGACCGGGTCGTCGCCGAACTGGCCCGCCGCGGTGCGGACCTGCCGACCGTCCTCGCGGGCGACGGCGTGGCCATGACCGCGGCCGAGCACTGGCTGGGCGCCGCCCGCGGGCACGCGAACGCGCTCTGCATGGTCGTGTCCACGGGCGTCGGCGGCGGCCTGATCCTCAACAACCAGCTCCACCCCGGCCCCACCGGCAACGCCGGTCACATCGGACACATCAGCGTCGCCTTCGACGGCGACCCCTGCGCCTGCGGCGGCCGCGGCTGCGTGGAATCCCTGGCCTCCGGCACCGCCATCGCCCGCCGGGCCCTCGAACAGGGCTGGACCCCGGCCGCCGGGGCCGACCGCAGCGCGGCGGGCGTCGCCGCGGCCGCCGCGGCCGGCGACCCCGTCGCCCTCGCCGCCTTCGACCGCGCGGGCCGCGCCCTGGCCGCCGCCATCGCGGCCACCGCGACCCTGGTCGAGACCGACATCGTCGTCATCGGCGGCGGCGTCGCGGCCGCCGGGGACACCCTCTTCGGCCCGATCCGCGCCCACCTGGCCTCGTACGCGACCCTGTCCTTCGTCCAGGGGCTCCAGGTCGTCCCGGCCACCCTCGGCACCCACGCGGGCCTCATCGGCGCCGCCGCCTCGGCCGCGATGCTGCTCCCGGCCCGGGCCTGACCCCGTCCGGCAGCCCTACGGCTTGACCGACCGGTAGTACCGGCGGGCACCCTCGTGCAGGTCCAGCGGCTCCGTGTAGATCGCCGTCCGCAGGTCCACGAGCTGCGCCGCGTGCACCTCGTGGCCGATCCGGTCCCGGCTGTCGATCACGGTCCGGGTGAACTGCTCGGTCAGTTCCGTCCCCGTGCGGTCCGTGGTGACCAGCAGGTTCGGCACCGCCAGGGTCGCCACGGCCGAGGTGTTGCGGGCCCGCGCGTAGGCGTCCTGCGGCATCACCGCCGCCCGGTAGTAGTGCGTCGGACTGCCGCCGTTCTGCAGCTCCGGCACCAGGTCGCCGAGCGGCACCAGCCGGATCTCGAAGCGCTCCGAAAGCCCCCGCACCGCGTTGGTCGGCAGCCCGCCGGACCAGAAGAACGCGTCGATCCGCCCGGCCTCCAGCTCCGTGGGCATCGTGTCGATGCCGATCGGCACGGCCGTGATGTCCCGCACGGGATCGAGCTTCGCCGCCGCCAGCATCCGCTCGGAGATCAGCCGCACCCCCGACCCCGGCTGGCCGACCGCGACCCGCTTGCCTCGCAGGTCCTTGGTCGACTGGACCTTCGACGCCGCCGGGACCACCAGCTGCACGTAGTCGTCGTAGAGCCGCGCGACCCCGCGCAGGTGCGCCGCCCCCGGCTTCCCGTCGCGCTGGTACTTGGCCACCGCGTCCGCGGTCGCCACGGTGAAGTCCGCCTTGCCGTCTGCCACCCGCTCCAGGTTCTGCTGGGAGCCCTCGCTGGTCACCAGCCGTACGTCGACACCCGGCACGTCGGTCGCGAGCGCCTGCTGGAGCAGCTCCCCGTAGCGCTGGTAGACCCCGGTGCGCACGCCCGTACTGAAGACCAGCGTTCCGCGCAGCTCGGCCTTCCCGAACGGCCACAGCCACCACAGCAGGATCCCGAGCACGGCCAGCACGGCCACCAGGCCCCGCAGGGCGCGGCGCCGGCCGACCGGGTCCAGTGCGAGGGGCATGGCCGCGATCCTGCCAGCCGACCGGCGTCCTGTCACGGCGCGCCGAGCGCCTACCCTTGTCACATGAGCAGCGCGGAGCCGGGTGGAGCAGTGGACGTCATGGATGCCAAGGGCACGTACGAGGTGCGCACGTACGGGTGCCAGATGAACGTGCACGACTCCGAGCGGCTCTCGGGCCTGCTGGAGGACGCCGGGTACGTCCGCGCGCCCGAGGGCTCCGACGGTGACGCCGACGTGGTCGTCTTCAACACCTGCGCCGTCCGCGAGAACGCCGACAACAAGCTGTACGGCAACCTCGGCCGCCTCGCCCCGATGAAGACCAAGCGCCCCGGCATGCAGATCGCCGTCGGCGGCTGCCTCGCCCAGAAGGACCGCGACACCATCGTCCGGCGCGCCCCCTGGGTCGACGTGGTGTTCGGCACGCACAACATCGGCAAGCTGCCGGTGCTGCTGGAGCGCGCCCGCATCCAGGAGGAGGCGCAGGTCGAGATCGCGGAGTCGCTGGAGGCGTTCCCGTCCACCCTGCCGACCCGCCGCGAGTCCGCCTACGCCGCCTGGGTGTCGATCTCCGTCGGCTGCAACAACACCTGCACCTTCTGCATCGTCCCGGCCCTGCGCGGCAAGGAGGAGGACCGCCGTCCCGGCGACATCCTTGCCGAGATCGAGGCCCTCGTCGCCGAGGGCGTCTCCGAGATCACCCTGCTCGGCCAGAACGTCAACGCCTACGGCTCCGGCATGGGCGACCGCGAGGCCTTCTCGAAGCTGCTGCGCGCCTGCGGGCAGATCGAGGGCCTGGAGCGGGTCCGCTTCACCTCGCCGCACCCGCGCGACTTCACGGACGACGTGATCGCGGCGATGGCCGAGACCCCCAACGTGATGCCGCAGCTGCACATGCCGATGCAGTCCGGATCGGACACGATCCTGAAGGCGATGCGCCGCTCGTACCGGCAGGACCGCTTCCTCGGCATCATCGAGAAGGTCCGCGCCGCCATCCCGCACGCGGCCATCTCCACCGACATCATCGTGGGCTTCCCCGGCGAGACCGAGGAGGACTTCCAGCAGACGATGCACGCCGTGCGCGAGGCCCGCTTCGCGAACGCCTTCACCTTCCAGTACTCCAAGCGGCCCGGGACCCCGGCCGCCGACATGGAGGGGCAGATCCCCAAGGAAGTCGTCCAGGAGCGCTACATGCGCCTGGTCGCCCTCCAGGAGGAGATCTCCTGGGAGGAGAACAAGAAGCAGGTCGGCCGGACCCTGGAGGTCATGGTCGCCGAGGGCGAGGGCCGCAAGGACGGCGCCACGCACCGGCTGTCCGGGCGCGCCCCCGACAACCGCCTGGTCCACTTCACCAAGCCGGACGAGGAAGTCCGCCCCGGTGACGTGGTGACGGTGGACATCACCTACGCCGCCCCGCACCACCTGCTGGCCGAGGGGCCGACGGGTGCGGTCCGCCGGACCCGTGCCGGGGACGCGTGGGAGAAGCGGAACGCGGCCCCCGCGCAGCCCGCCGGAGTCATGCTGGGCATCCCCACCCTGGGCGTCCCGGCCCCCCTCCCCACCATCACCTCCGCCTGCGCGGCCCCCACCGCCTGACCGCCCGCCGGTCCGCCGCCGACCGCCGGTCCTGTGCGCCTCCGGCGGCGCCTCAAACGCCGACGGGGCTGGATTGTGCCCCATGCACCGGGGCACGCCCTGCCGCCTGGGCATACCCAGCCCCGCCCGGCGTTTGAGGCGTGCCTGCGGGGATGCGGGGATGCGGGCCGCGTCCTCGCGCCGCCCGGGCAAAACTCAGCCTCGCCGGCGATTGAGGCGCCGCCGGAGGCACCCGGGGCTCGGCCCGCTCATGGGCGGCTTCGGGGTGTGATCCGGGCTCGGCCGGGGGGACCTGCCAGGCCGGGGCTCGGGGCCGTCGGGCCGGCCCCGGCGGAGGCGCACCGCGGCGGGGCATGGGCGCCCGGGCAGGGCCACCGGCACGGCGTGGGCGACTAGGCTGTCGATCATGCTCGTAGCCGCAGCCGTCTGCCCCGCCCCGCCCCTCCTCGTGCCCCCGGTGGCCGCCGGAGCCGCCGGTGAACTCGCCGACGCCCGCACCGCTTGCTCCGACGCCCTCGCGGTGCTCGCCGCCTCCCGTCCCGACCGGCTGATCGTGGTCGGGCCGGCCGACCCGGACGCGGGGGGCCCGTACCCGCAGGGCGCCCGCGGCGGCTTCCACGGCTTCGGCGTCGCGTGCGACGTACGCCTGGGCGAGGCCCCGGACCCGGAGGGGACCACGCGCCCGCTCCCCGCGTCCCTCGCCGTCGCCGCCTGGCTGCTCGGCCACACCGCCTGGTCAGGGGCCCCGGTGGAGGGCCTGGGCGTGGAGGAGCCGCTGAACACCGCCGACTGCCTGGAGGCGGGCCGCGAGCTGGCCGCCCGCGCCGAGCGGGTCGCCCTGCTCGTGATGGGCGACGGCAGCGCCTGCCGCACCCTGAAGGCCCCCGGCTATCTGGACGAGCGCGCCGAGGCCTTCGACGAGGCCGCCGCCCGCGCCCTCGGCTCCGCCGACGTGGCCGCGCTGACGGCCCTCGACCCGGGCCTCGCGTCCGAACTGAAGGCGGCGGGCCGGGCCCCCTGGCAGGTGCTCGCCGGGGCCGCCGAGGGCGCGGGCCTGGAGGGCCGCCTGCTGTACGAGGACGCCCCCTACGGCGTCGGCTACTTCGTCGCTGCCTGGTCTTAGGCCGAACGGGTCACCCGACCCCGACCTGACAGAGAATTCGTTACGAAACCCGGTACGAAAAAGGGGCGCGGGGGATGACCCCCGCGCCCCTTTTCGGGATCGCGTCAGGAAGACGCCGGCGGTGTCGGCCCGCCGGGGTGGTCCTTGTGCGCGACCTTGCCCAGGGCGTCCTTCGCCTTGCCCGTGCCGGAGGAGATCTGGTCGCTGTACTTGCCCTTGGTCTTGGAGTCCACGACCTTGGCGACCTTGTCGAGACCGTCACCGATCTTGCCCTCGTGCTGCTGCGCGAGGTCACCCAGCTTGTCCTTGGCCGGCGCGAGCTTGGCCTTCAAATTGTCCAGCAGGCCCATGGGACACCTTCCAGTGGCAGTAGCTCCTACGTACGGGCGCCCTCACCGGCCTCGCTGTCCGCGGCTTCCTCCGCGCACTGCTGCTTGGGGATCTCCACGCCCTCCGGCGCGGGGGTCTCCGTCTCGGCCTTGGGGGCCTCGTCGGTCACCTCGGGCTCCACCGCGGCGGCCGACTCGACGACCTCCTCGGCAGGCTCCGCGGCCTTCCGGCGAAACCGATCAAAAACGCCCATGTCTACTCCCATAACGTTACTCGTGCGGGTGAAGTTCCGCCTTGGCCGGACCGGCCACCGCCGGGCGTACGCCGGGCCGGAACCTCGCCAGGGCAACGACCCCGCTTCCGCCCCGTCACGTAACTCGATCGGGTACATGGCCGTGCCTTGACTGGGGGCTGCGAGACTGGGTCGGTGAGAAGCCCAGCCCCCGCACCGCGGGTCATCGCCGTCGTCGGCCCCACGGCAGCCGGAAAGTCCGATCTGGGCGTCGCCCTGGCCCGTCGGTACGACGGCGAAGTCGTCAACGCCGACTCCATGCAGCTCTACCGTGGGATGGACATCGGGACCGCCAAACTGACGCCCGCCGAACGCGGTGGCGTCGTCCACCGGCTCCTGGACGTCTGGGACGTGACCGAGACCGCCAGCGTCGCCGAGTACCAGCGCCTCGCGCGGATCGAGATCGACCGGCTGCTCGCCGAAGGCCGTACGCCGGTCCTCGTCGGCGGCTCCGGGCTGTACGTCCGCGGCGCCCTGGACGCCATGGAGTTCCCCGGCACCGACCCGGAGGTACGGGCCCGGCTGGAGGAAGAGGTCACCCTGCGCGGCCCCGGCGCCCTGCACGCCCGCCTCGCCGCGGCAGACCCGGCCGCCGCCCTCGCGATCCTGCCCAGCAACGGCCGCCGGATCGTCCGGGCGCTGGAGGTCATCGAGATCACCGGACGCCCGTACACGGCGAACCTGCCCGGTCACGAGTCCGTCTACGACACCGTGCAGATCGGCGTGGACGTGGCCCGGCCCGAGCTGGACGAGCGGATCGCCCGGCGCGTGGACCGGATGTGGGAGGACGGCCTCGTCGAGGAGGTGCGGACGCTGGAGGCCCAGGGGCTGCGCGAGGGGGTCACCGCCTCCCGCGCGCTCGGCTACCAGCAGGTGCTGGACGCGCTGGCGGGACGCTGCACCGAAGCGGAGGCCAAGGCCGAGACGGTCCGCGCGACCAAGCGGTTCGCCCGCAGGCAGGACTCCTGGTTCCGCCGGGACCCCCGGGTCCACTGGCTCAGCGGGGCCGCGAGCGACCGCGCGGAACTCCCCGGACTCGCGCAGTCGTTGGTCGAACGAGCGGTCACAGCCTGATCACGTGATGGCATCGGGACGCTCCGGGCGCCTGTTCGGAGCCCGGGGCCGTGCCATCATCAAACTCAGGCCGGTGTGGACACCGGCGGTGATCGACAACGTACGAAGTCCGAGTGGGGAGGGCGCGTGGCGATGGAGGCCGGCCCTCGAGACACCGGGCGGGAGCGCGACCGGCAGGAAACGGATCCGGTGCTTCAGGACGGACTCGATCTGCCCGAGGACGGACTCGGTCTGCCCGCCGAACCCGTGCGTCTGACTCCCGACGGCCCGGACGGCCCCGACGCGCTCGCGGGCCTGGACGGCCTGCCCGGCACCGCCGGTCTGCCGGGCGGTCTGGACGGCCTGACGGGACTGGACGCCGCCGACGCCGCGGCCGCGCAGGCCCCCGAGTTCGAGGTCGAACTGCGCCCGCAGCGCCGCCTGCGGATCTGGCAGATCGCGCCCATCGTGATGCTGGCCGCCGCCGGGTCCCTGATGTTCGCTTTCCCGCTCGCCTTCGAGTTCGGTGACGGCGGCGCCGTCGTCGCCATGCTGGGCCTGCTGATCAGCTCCTGCGCCGGCGGCTGGGGCATGATGGCCGCCCGCCGCGTCGGCTACACCTGGCCCGGGCTCCCGGCCCGCGGCTCCGGCCGCCGCCCGGACTGGCGCATCGCCGGCCTCTACGCGGTGGTCGTTCTGGCCCTGGCGGCCCTGGCGGTCCTGCGCGTGGCGCGCCTGCGCTGACCCCTCGGTGGTCCGGCCCGGCCGACCGGCCCGGCCGACTTCGCGCGCGCCGCGGGTTTGTACGATGTGAACGTGACCACCACCACCGCGCCGCTGGCGTTCCTCAAGGGCCACGGGACCGAGAACGACTTCGTGATCGTCCCGGACCCGGACAACGCCATCGACCTGCCCGCCGCCGCCGTCGCCCGGCTCTGCGACCGCCGGGCCGGACTCGGCGGGGACGGGGTGCTGCACGTGGTGCGCTCCGCCGCGCACCCCGAGGCCCGCTCGATGGCCGAAGAGGCCGAGTGGTTCATGGACTACCGCAACGGCGACGGCTCCATCGCCGAGATGTGCGGCAACGGCGTCCGCGTCTTCGCCCGCTACCTCCAGCACGCCGGGTACGCCGAGGCCGGCGACCTCGCCGTCGCCACCCGCGGCGGCGTCAAGCGGGTCCACCTCCACAAGGACGGCTCCGTCACCGTCGCCATGGGCCGCGCGGTCCTGCCCGAGGGCGAGGTCACCGTCACGGTCGGCCCGAAGAGCTGGCCCGCGCGCAACGTGAACATGGGGAACCCGCACGCCGTCGCCTTCGTTGAATCCCTCGACGACGCCGGGAACCTGTTCGCCGCCCCCGCCTTCGGCCCGGCGTCCGCGTACCCGACGGGTGTCAATGTCGAGTTCGTCGTCGACCGCGGCCCCCGGCACGTCGCGATGCGCGTCCACGAGCGCGGATCCGGCGAGACCCGCTCCTGCGGCACCGGCGCCTGCGCGGTCGCCGTGGCCACCGCCCGCCGCGACGGGGCCGACCCCGCCGTCACCGGCGAGCAGGCCACGTACACCGTCGACCTGCCCGGCGGCACCCTGGTCATCACCGAGCACCCCGACGGCTCGGTGGACATGACCGGACCGGCCGTCATCGTCGCCGCGGGCGAGTTCGACGCGGCCTGGCTCACCGAAACGGCTTTCGGCTAGAGCTTCCCTCTAATGGGTGATCCGTTTCACGCTGAGCGAGAGCTGGACTGCGCCACGTGGTGGGGTCGGTAGCATCAGGCACCGGCCCTGAGGGCTCACCCCATGCCCGCCACCGCCGGTCGAAGCCGCCGGAGGTGCCCCATGAGTGCAGAGGCCACGAACCCCGACGCACGACCCGAGTTCCGCAGACGTGGCCGGACGCGGCTCGATCTGCTCCGGCTGGGACGCGCGGCCCTGCTCGGGCCGACGTCCCGGGACCGGCTCCCCGATGCCATCGGCCACGTCGCCGAAGCCCACCGCGCCCACCATCCCGACGCCGACCTGTCCGTGCTGCGCCGCGCCTACGTGCTGGCCGAGACCTCGCACCGCGGCCAGATGCGCAAGAGCGGCGAGCCCTACATCACCCACCCCCTCGCCGTCACCCTGATCCTGGCCGAACTCGGCGCCGAGACCACCACCTTGACGGCCTCGCTCCTCCACGACACCGTCGAGGACACCGACGTGACCCTCGATCAGGTCCGCGAGGAGTTCGGCGACGAGGTCTGCTTCATCGTCGACGGCGTCACCAAGGTCGAGCGGATCGACTACGGCGCCGCCGCCGAACCCGAGACCTTCCGCAAGATGCTCGTCGCCACCGGCAACGACGTCCGCGTCATGTCCATCAAACTCGCCGACCGGCTCCACAACATGCGCACCCTCGGCGTGATGCGCCCGGAGAAACAGGCCCGCATCGCCAAGGTCACCCGGGACGTCCTCATTCCGCTGGCCGAACGGCTCGGCGTACAGGCCCTCAAGACCGAGCTGGAAGACCTCGTCTTCGCGATCCTGCACCCCGAGGAGTACGAGCGCACGCGCGCCCTCATCGCCGCCCACGCGGGCGAGCGGGACCCGCTCCCCGGCATCGCCGACTCCCTCCGCGCGGTCCTGCGCGAATCCGGCATCCAGGCCGAGGTCCAGATCCGCCCCCGGCACTTCGTCTCCGTCCACCGCATCTCCCTCACCCGCGGCGAACCGCGCGGCTCCGACTTCGGCCGGCTCCTCGTGCTCGTCGCCGAGAACGCCGACTGCTACGGGGTGCTGGGGGAGCTGCACACCTGTTTCACCCCGGTCGTCTCCGAGTTCAAGGACTTCATCGCGGTACCCAAGTTCAACCTCTACCAGTCCCTGCACACCGCCATCGCCACCCCCGAGGGCAACGTCGCCGAGGTCATCGTCCGCACCCACCGCATGCACCGGGTCGCCGAAGCCGGAGTCGTCGCCCTCGGCAACCCCCAGATCTTCGGGGAGGCCGCCGCCCTGGGCGCACCGGGGACGCAGAGCACCGCGGGCGGCGCGGGCGAGGGGTACGGGGACGAGGAGCGGGTCGACCCCACCCGGCCCGGCTGGCTCTCCCGGCTGCTCGACTGGCAGCAGTCCGCGCCCGACCCCGACACCTTCTGGAGTTCGCTGCGCGCCGAGCTGGCCCAGGACCGCGAGATCACCGTCTTCCGGGCCGACGGCGGGGGCGCCGACGGCACCATCAGCCTGCCCGCCGGGGCCAGCTGTATCGACGCGGCCTACGCCCAGTACGGCGAGGCCGCGCACGGCTGTATCGGCGCCCGGGTCAACGGGCGCCTCACCTCCCTGGCCACCCCGCTGGCCGATGCCGACACCGTCCAGCTGCTGCTCGCGCACGACGCCTCCTCCGGGCCCGCCGCCGACTGGCTCGACCACGCCCGTACCCCGGCGGCCCGGATCGCGATCAGCGCCTGGCTCCAGTCCCACCCCGCCGCCGTCAAACCGCCCACCGCGCCGCCCCGGGCGCCGCTGCCGATGGTCAGCCTGCGGCCCGGCGGGCGCAACGCCGTGGCGGACCTGCCCGACGCGCCCGTACGGCTCGCCGGCTGCTGCACGCCGGTGCCGCCCGACTCCGTCGCCGGGTTCGTCGTCCGGGGCGGGGCCGTCACCGTGCACCGGATCGCCTGCCCGGCCGTCGAGCAGATGCGCTCGGTGGGGCGTACCCCGGTCGCCGTGCACTGGCGGGCCACCGCCGACTGCCGGGTCACCCTGGTCGCCGAATCGTTCGGGCGGCCGCACCTGCTGGCCGACCTCACCGAGGCCATCGCCCACGAGGGCGTCGAGGTCATCTCGGCCACCGTCGAAGCGCCCGTCGAGCAGCGCGTGCGCCACACGTACACGCTGCACCTGCGCGACGCGACCGGGCTGCCGGGGCTGATGCGGGCGATGAGGGACGTGCCGGGGGTCTACGACGTGAGCCGCGTGTAGCGGGGGCCCGAGGGTGGTGGAGGGGGTGGAGCCGGGGCGGAACCACCCCTTCGGGTGGGGCCGAACGCGTCGCCGACGCGCCGCCCGGGCCCGGGCGGCGGGCGCTGGTATGCGGTGGGGATGCGCCTCACCACCTCCCGCCTGCGTGCCGCCCTGCTCGCCGCAGCCTCCCTCACCCTCGTCGCCGCCGTACTGCCCCCGCCGCAGCCCCTCGGCATCGGCGACCGGCTCTTCCCGGAGCTGGGCAACCCGGGGTACGACGTGCGCTCGTACGACCTGTCCCTCACCTACAAGGACAACCGCACCCCGCTCGACGCGGTCACCGTCATCGACGCCCGCACCCTGACGGCGCTGGACCGGGTCAACCTGGACTTCGCCCGCGGCAAGGTCCTGTCCGCCGAGGTCAACGGCAGGCCCGCGCCGTTCGCGAGCGCGGGGGAGGACCTCGTACTGACCCCCCAGCGCCCGCTCGGAGCCGACGAGCCGCTGCACATCACCATCCACCACACCAGTGACCCGCGCGGCGGCGGGGACGGCGGCTGGGTCACCACCGCGGACGGACTGGCCATGGCCAACCAGGCGGACGCCGCCCACCGGGTCTTCCCCTGCAACGACCACCCCGCCGACAAGGCCTTCTTCACCTTCCGGATCACTGCCCCGAACGGCACGACCGCGGTCGCCAACGGGCTGCCGGTCCTCCCGGCGCTCCCGGCCGCCCGCTCCGCCGGGGCGACCACCTGGACGTACCGCACCGTGCACCCCATGGCCACCGAGCTGGCCCAGGTCTCGCTCGGAGCCTCCACCGTGATCCACCGCGAGGGCCCGCGCGGGATGGAGCTGCGCGATGTCGTCCCGACCGCGGACCGGGCCCGGCTGGAGCCCTGGCTGAAGAAGACCCCGGCCCAGATCGAGTGGATGGAGAAGCGGATCGGCCGCTACCCCTTCGAGACGTACGGGGTGCTGATCGCGCACGCCAGCACCGGCTTCGAGCTGGAGACCCAGACCCTCTCGCTCTTCGAACGCGGGGTCTTCACCGACCCCGCCTACCCCGAGTGGTACGTCGACTCGATCATGGTCCACGAACTGGCCCACCAGTGGTTCGGCGACAGCGTCACCCCGCGCACCTGGTCCGACCTGTGGCTCAACGAAGGACACGCCACCTGGTACGAGGCCCTGTACGCCGACGGGCTCGGCCAATACACACTGGAACGCCGCATGCGCGAGGCCTACCAGCGCTCCGACCAGTGGCGGGCGGCCGGCGGTCCCCCGGCCGAGCCCAAGGCGGCGGCGCCCGGCGAGAAGATCGGCCTGTTCCGGCCGGTGGTCTACGACGGCGCCGCCCTGGTCCTCTACGCCCTGCGCCAGAAGATCGGCACGCCCGCCTTCGAGCAGCTGGAGCGCCGGTGGGTGGGCGAGCACGCCGACCAGGTGGTGGGCACGGAGGACTTCGTACGCCTGGCCTCGGAGGTGGCCGGGGAAGACCTGAGCGCCTTCCTGCGGCCGTGGCTGTACGGGAAGACCACCCCGCCGATGCCCGGACACCCGGAGTGGAGCGCGCCGAAGACCACCTGACCGTATCGGGAGGCCGACCGTACCCGGGAGAAAAGGGTGTGACGGCCGGGGAACGGGCATGTCACCATCGACAGGTCGGCGACGCGGCCGCAGGGCCGGGCCCCCGTGGGGAATCTCCGGCCGGTGTGACACGTTGTACGTAGGCGCCGCACACCCCTCCGGGCAGCGGCGCGGGAACCATCCGAAAACGACGTAAGGATCCAATGACCTCCTCTTCTTCCCCTTCCCAGGACGCGCAGGACTCGCCCGAGGCGAAGGACGCGCAGAGCTTCACCGAGAGCCTTCGGGCCGATGCCCTGATGGAAGAGGACGTCGCCTGGAGCCACAAGATCGACGGTGAGCGCGACGGCGAGCAGTTCGAGCGCTCCGAGCGCGCCGCGCTGCGCCGCGTCGTCGGCCTCTCCACCGAACTCGAAGACGTCACCGAAGTCGAGTACCGCCAGCTCCGCCTGGAGCGCGTGGTCCTCGTCGGCGTCTGGACCACCGGCACCGTGCAGGACGCGGACAACTCCCTCGCGGAGCTGGCCGCACTCGCGGAGACGGCGGGCGCCCTCGTCCTCGACGGCGTGATCCAGCGCCGTGACAAGCCCGACCCGGCCACCTTCATCGGTTCCGGCAAGGCGCGCGAGCTGCGCGACATCGTCACCGAGACCGGTGCCGACACCGTCGTCTGCGACGGCGAGCTCAGCCCGGGCCAGCTCATCGCCCTCGAAGACGTCGTCAAGGTCAAGGTGGTCGACCGGACCGCGCTGATCCTCGACATCTTCGCCCAGCACGCCAAGTCCCGAGAGGGCAAGGCGCAGGTCGCGCTCGCGCAGATGCAGTACATGCTGCCGCGACTGCGCGGTTGGGGTGCCTCGCTCTCCCGGCAGATGGGTGGCGGCGGCGGTGGCGGCATGGCCACGCGTGGTCCCGGTGAAACCAAGATCGAGACCGACCGGCGCCGGATCCGCGAGAAGATGGCGAAGATGCGCCGCGAGATCGCGGACATGAAGACCGGCCGTGACATCAAGCGGCAGGAACGGCGCCGCAACAAGGTGCCCTCGGTCGCCATCGCCGGTTACACCAACGCGGGCAAGTCCTCGCTGCTCAACCGCCTCACGGGCGCGGGCGTCCTGGTGGAGAACTCGCTGTTCGCCACCCTCGACCCGACCGTGCGCCGGGCCGAGACGCCCAGCGGCCGGATCTACACCCTGGCCGACACCGTCGGCTTCGTCCGGCACCTGCCCCACCACCTCGTCGAGGCGTTCCGCTCCACGATGGAGGAGGTCGGCGACTCCGACCTCATCCTGCACATCGTGGACGGCTCGCACCCGGCGCCGGAGGAGCAGCTGGCGGCGGTGCGCGAGGTCATCCGCGAGGTCGGCGCGGTCAATGTGCCCGAGATCGTGGTCATCAACAAGGCGGACGCCGCGGACCCGCTGGTCCTGCAGCGACTGCTGCGCATCGAGCGGCACTCCATCGCCGTCTCGGCCCGTACGGGCCTGGGCATCGAGGAGCTGCTCGCGCTCATCGACAGCGAACTGCCCCGGCCCGAGGTCGAGGTGGAAGCGCTGGTGCCGTACACCCGCGGCGGTCTGGTCGCCCGGGCGCACGCCGAAGGCGAGGTCATCTCCGAGGAGCACACCCCGGAGGGCACCCTGCTGAAGGCGCGGGTCCACCAGGAACTGGCGGCGGACCTGGCTCCGTACGTCCCCGCGAAGCACTGAGTGGATAGCGGATAGCGCCGGAGCACCGGTGGCGCCGGAAACAGGGAGGGCCCCCGCGATCGCGGGGGCCCTCCCTGTTTTCCGGCTTCCAGCCGCTCCTACTTCTTGAACTTGCCGCTCACCGCGTCATAGACGCCCTTCGCCTCGGGACCCAGCCGCGGACCGGCCAGCCAGCCCGCCTTGACCGGGCCGATGGAGGTGTTGGAGACCAGCGCGCGCTTGCCGTCGCCGCCGATGGCGACCCAGCCGCCACCCGAGGAACCGCCGGTCATGGTGCAGCCGATGCGGTACATCACCGGCGCGGACGCGTCCAGCGAGAGCCGGCCCGGCTTGTCGGTGCACTGGTAGGCCTTCTGGCCGTCGAACGGGGCCGCCGCCGGGAAACCGGTCGCCGTGATGCCCGCGACCTTCCCCACGGCCGGGGCGTTGAAGTCCACCGGGAGGGCCGAACCGACCGTCTCCTCCAGTGACTTGCCGCCGCCCGCCTCCGGGGTCACGTGCAGCACCGCGAAGTCGTACGGGGCGCCCGCGCCACCGGTCGGACCGCCCTGGGCGATCCACTGGTCCGAGGTCTGTGCCCAGTCGCTCCACCAGACGCCGTACGGCGCCACCTGGTCCCGGCTCGCGCCCTTGAGCTGGGCCGCGGACTTGCCGGAGTTGTTGTAGGAGGGCACGAAGGCGATGTTGCGGTACCAGCCGCCGCTCTTGCCCGCGTGCACGCAATGGCCCGCCGTCCAGACCATGTTGGACTTGCCGGGGTGCGCCGGGTCCTTGACCACGGTCGCCGAGCAGACCATGGAGCCCTCGGGTCCGTCGAAGAAGACCTTGCCGGCCTCCGGGACGCTCTGGTGGAAGGGCGGAGCGGCCGCCTTCGCGGTCACGGGGTCGGGCGTCGGGTCGGTGACGCCCTGGTCCTTGCCGAGGTCCGGGTCGGTGACCGGGCGGTCCGGCGGGACGTCGGCGTCACGCATCCGGTCCGGGTCCCACAGGCCTGCGATGATCGGGTTGATGTAGTCGCCCGCCTCGCGGAGCCACTGGTCCTTCTTCCAGTTCTTCCACTCGCCCCCCTTCCACTTGTCCATGTCGAAGCCGTGCTGCTTGAGCTTGTCCTTCAGCTCGTCCGGGATCTTGATGGTGTCGGATCCGGACGGGAGGCTCGCCGCAGCGGTCGGCTTGGCGTCGCTGCCCGCCTCACCGTTGCCGGGTCCGCAGGCCGAGGCGGTCAGCGCGAGCGCGGCCGCGCACAGTACGGCGGTGACCGGTCGGTTCGGTCGTCGCATGTCGTGAATCCCCCTGGATGGGTCGAGGCGTGGAGTGCAGCCCCCCACTATGCCGATGCCCTGGGGGACGACGCCGGGCGGGGCGGCGGTTGCGGCCCGGACGGCCCCTCTCCGCAAGGATCTTGGCGCCCGCCCGTGATCCGCCGCCGTCATCGTCGTTGGTACGTACGGGGGATGGGGAAGCGGCGTTCGTGTTCGAGACGCAATCCGGAAGAGCACCTGAGCAACAGGGCACCTGCGCACGGGAGCACGTGACAGGGCGATCCAAGTGGGAGGACCGACACCCGTGGCCTTGACCGAGCCGGCCGCGACGGCGGCACGGACCGCCCCCGCGCCGTCCGCCCCTGCCCCGTCCACACCTGTCCCGCCCGCCCCCGCCCCCGCCCCCGCGCCCACGCCCGCCTCCGCCCCCGCGCTCGCGGAATCCCTGCCGCTCGTGCCCGCACAGGGCGGGCGCTCGGTTCCCGCGGCTCCCTCCGTGCCGCCGGGGGGCGGCACGGTCGGCGGAACCGAGGGCATCCTGCGCAGGCAGTCGCTCCGGGAGTCGGCCGCCCGGACCTACGCCCGGGCGCTGCCCATCGTGCCCGTCCGGGCCCGCGGGATGACCATCGAGGGCGCCGACGGCCGCCGCTACCTCGACTGCCTGTCCGGCGCCGGAACCCTGGCCCTGGGACACAACCACCCCGTGGTGCTGGAGGCGATCCGCAAGGTCATCGACTCCGGGGCCCCGCTGCACGTCCTCGACCTGGCCACACCGGTCAAGGACGCCTTCACCACGGAGCTGTTCGCGAACCTGCCGCCCGGCCTGGCGGCGAACGCGCGCGTCCAGTTCTGCGGACCGGCCGGTACGGACGCGGTCGAGGCGGCCCTCAAACTCGTCCGCACCGCCACCGGCCGGAGCGGGCTGCTCGCCTTTACCGGCGCCTATCACGGCATGACGGCCGGAGCCCTGGCCGCCTCCGGCGGGGCCCGGGACGTCGAGGTGACCCGGCTGCCCTACCCCCGCGACTACGACTGCCCGTTCGGCGTCGGCGGGCCGGAGGGCGCCCGGCTCGGGGCCCGCTGGACCGAGAGCCTCCTGGACGACCCCAAGAGCGGGGTCCCCCAGCCCGCCGGGATGATCCTCGAACCGGTCCAGGGCGAGGGCGGGGTCATCCCGGCCCCGGACGGCTGGCTGCGCCGGATGCGCGAGATCACCGCGGCCCGCGGCATCCCGCTGATCGCCGACGAGGTGCAGACCGGTGTCGGGCGCACCGGTGCCTTCTGGGGCGTCGACCACGCCGGGGTGGTCCCGGACGTGATGGTGCTGTCCAAGGCGATCGGTGGCAGCCTGCCGCTCGCCGTGATCGTGTACCGGGCCGAACTGGACGTCTGGGAGCCGGGCGCCCACGCCGGTACGTTCCGCGGCAACCAGCTCGCCATGGCCGCGGGCACCGCCACCCTCGCGCACGTCCGCCGCAACGGCCTGGCGGCGCGTGCGGCCGAGGTGGGCGACCGGATGCTCACCGCCCTGCGCGCGCTGGCCGCCGAGCACCCCTGCATCGGCGACGTCCGCGGCCGCGGCCTGATGCTGGGCGTCGAACTCGTCGACCCCGAGGCGGGTGAGGTGGGCCAGGCGGGTGACGCGCCTGACGGCACGGCCGGGTCCGGAGCGGAGGGTGGGGCCCCGCACCTCGCCGCCGCCGTGCGCCAGGAGTGCCTGGACCGCGGCCTCATCGTGGAGCTGGGCGGGCGCCACTCCAGCGTCGTACGGCTGCTGCCCCCGCTCACGATCACCGACGAGCAGGCCGCGGCCGTCCTGGACCGCCTCGCCGACGCCCTCACCGCGGCGGAACGCACCCGGCACTCCTGAGCCCCGCGCCGACGCGACCCCGTGCCGCCCCGACCCCGCGCCGCCGAACTCCGAACTCCGAACTCCGAACCGAGCCTCCGCCGAACTCCGAACCGAGCCTCCGCAAGGAACCCCCGTGACCTCCACCCCCGATCCCCTGCCGCACCAGCCCCAGGACCCGGCCGAGCACACCCCGCCCTCGGCCCCGGCCCCGGCTCCGGAGGCGGTGTCACCGCAGGCCGCGGTGGCACCCCCGGCCACCGTCCCCCGGCAGAAGGACGGCACCCCCAGACCCGCCCCGGCCCCCACCGCCCCGGGAGCGGCCGGGGTCGGCGCGGGCCTGGCCGGACCCGATCCGCTGGCCCTGCCCGACCTGCTGGACCACCCCGACCCGGCGGTCGCGGCCGAGGCGGCGGCCGTGGAGAACCTGCTGCGGTGCTGGGTCCGCGAGAGCGGGCTCGGCCGCCCCGACGGCCCCCGCGGCACCTTGCTGCGCATCCCCCTTCCCGCCTCCGGCACGGCCCTGCTCGTCGCGGTCCGGCACTGGTCCCCGGCCGGCTGGCACCGCTTCGCCCCCGCCCGCCTCGAAGGCGCCCCCGCCACGGCCCCCGCCCTGGACGCGGTCACCCTCGCCGGACTCATCGCCCGCGAGGGTGGCGGGCGCGGCGGCGCCGACCTGGTCGGCCGGGTCGCCGACTCCGTGCGCCGCACGGCCGAATTCATCGCCGACCGGCGCCTGCGTCCCGCGGCCCCCGCCCCTGTCGGCGGCGACCTCTTCCTCACCGCCGAGCAGTCCCTGCTCCTCGGTCACCCCCTCCACCCCACCCCGAAGAGCCGCGAGGGCCTCTCCGAGGCGGAACTCCGCCAGTACTCACCCGAGCTCCACGGCTCCTTCCCCCTGCACTGGACCGCGGTGGACCCCTCCGTCCTCGCCACCGACTCGGCCTGGACCGAACGCGGCCGTCTCGTCCCCGCCGAACGGCTGCTCGGCAGGCTCGCCCCCGGACTCCGCATCCCCGACGGCACCACCCCCCTTCCCCTGCACCCCTGGCAGGCCCGCGACCTCTTCCAGCGCCCCGCCGTCGCCGCCCTCCTCGACGCGGGGCTCCTGCACGACCTCGGGCCGCACGGCGACCCCTGGTTCCCGACCTCCTCCATCCGCACCGTCCACCGCCCCGGCGCCACAGCGATGATCAAACTGTCGCTCGGCCTGCGCATCACCAACTCCCGCCGGGAGAACCTCCGCAAGGAACTCCACCGGGGCGTCGAGGTGCACCGGCTGCTGCGCTCCGGCCTGGTCGAGGAGTGGCAGGCGGTCCACCCCGGCTTCGACATCGTGCGCGACCCCGCCTGGGTCGCCGTCGACGCTCCGGACGGCACTCCCGTCCCCGGCCTCGACGCCCTGCTGCGCCACAACCCCTTCCGTCCGGGAGACGACGCCGTCTGCGTCGCCGCGCTCACCTCCCCCCGGCCGCGGCCCGGCCGCACCACGATGCGCTCGCGCCTGGCCGACCTGGTCGCCACGCTCTCCCTCGCCACCGGCCGCTCCGCACCCGCCGTCGCCGCGGAGTGGTTCCTGCGCTACCTCGACCACGTCGTCCTGCCGGTGCTCGCCCTCGACGCCCTCGCGGGCATCGCCCTCGAAGCGCACCAGCAGAACACCCTGGTCCTGCTCGACCCCGCGGGCTGGCCCATCGGCGGCCGCTACCGCGACAACCAGGGCTACTACTTCCGTGACTCCCACCGCACGGAACTGGAGCACCGGCTGCCCGGAATCGGCAGCGCCAGCGACACCTTCGTCCCCGACGCCGTCACCGACGAACGCTTCGCCTACTACCTGGCCATCAACAACGTGTTCGGCCTCATCGGGGCCTTCGGCTCCCAGCGGCTCGCCGACGAGTGCGTCCTGCTCGCCGCCTTCCGCCGCTTCCTCGGCAAGGCCGCCGCCCTCGGACCGCTTCCCGCACAGCTGCTCGACTCACCCACCTTGCGGTGCAAGGCGAATCTGCTCACCCGCCTCGGCGGCCTCGACGAACTCGTCGGCCCCGTCGACACCCAGTCCGTCTACGTCACCATCGCCAACCCCCTTCACGACTGACGCGGAGAAGAGCCACATGCCCTCCCTCGACGTCGGCTCCGCCGCCGACGACACGCTCGAACTGCGCTTCCCCGCCGAGCTGCTGCCGCTGCTCGCCGAGGCCGACCTCCTGGAGTCACCGGCCGCCTGGGGCGCCGCCGCCACCCCGTTCGGTGCCTTCCGGCTGGAGCCCGTACGCCTCGAACGCGACCTGGATCTCCTCACCCGGTGGATGAACGACCCGGAAGTGGCCGCCTTCTGGGACCTCGCCGGTCCCGTCTCCAGGACCGCGGCCCATCTGTGCGAGCAGCTCGACGGGGACGGCCGCAGCATTCCCTGCCTGGGCGTTCTCAACGGCACCCCGATGAGCTACTGGGAGATCTACCGGGCCGACCTCGACCCGCTCGCGCGCCACTATCCGGCGCGCCCCCACGACACCGGTATCCACCTGCTCATCGGAGACGGAACGAACCGCGGCAGGGGCCTCGGTACCGCCCTGCTCCGGGCCGTCGCCGACCTGGTGCTCGACAACCGTCCCCGCTGCACGCGCGTCATCGCCGAACCGGACATGCGCAACACCCCCTCCGTATCAGCCTTTCTCAACTCCGGTTTCCGCTGCTCCGCGGAAATCGACCTCCCCGAGAAGCGCGCCGCCCTGATGATCCGTGAGAGGGCCCTGCGCAATCTCCTCTGACCAGAGAAACTCTGCGTCACGCAGCTAAGTTCCCGATCCCGAGGAGTCTCGTGCCGAATTTTTCCGCTGCCCCCGACTCCGCCGACGCAGCGCTGCCGTCATCGCCCCAGGACCCCCGCACCCCACCCGAGCTGACCCCGTCGACCTGGGACGCGGCCGCCCGCCGGCTCCTGGCCAAGATGCTCGGCGAGTTCGCCTACGAGGAGATCGTCCGGCCCGTCCCGGCCCCGGCCGCCGACGGCGACGCCTGGACGCTCACCCTCGACGACGGCAGCTCCCTCGGCTTCCGGGCCCGCCGCCGCGCCTACGGGAGCTGGCAGGTCGACCCGGCCACCGTCACCCTCACCGCGCCGCCGCCCTCGACCGCGTCCGCCACCGCCTTCGGGGACCCGTACCGCTTCCTCGTCCTCGCCCGGAACCTCCTCGGGCTCGACGGAACCACCCTCGGCCACCTCGTCCGCGAACTGAGCGCGACCCTCTCCGCCGACGCGCGCATCGAGCACACCGCGCTCACCGCCGACCTGCTCGCCGACCTCGATTACGCGGCGCTCGAAGGCCACCAGAGCGGCCACCCCTGGCTGGTCCTCAACAAGGGCCGCCTCGGTTTCTCGGCCGCCGACACGGCCGCCTGGGCCCCCGAGGCCCGGACCCGCCAGCGGCTGCCCTGGCTCGCCGCCCACACCTCGCTCGCGACCTACCGCGGCACCGCCGGTCTGGAGGACCCCGCCCGGCTCTACTCCACCGAGCTGGACCCCGTCACCCGCGCCGCCTTCGACCGGACGCTGCGCGACCGCGGCCTCGACCCGTGCGGCTACCTCTACCTCCCGGTCCACCCCTGGCAGTGGGACGAGATCGTGCTCCCCCTCTTCGCCCCCGCCCTGGCCTCGGGCGCCCTGGTCCCGCTGCCCGCCGACCTGGACGTGCGCCTCCCGCAGCAGTCGATCCGCACCTTCCTGAACCTCACCCGCCCCGACCGGCACACCGTCAAGCTCCCGCTGGCCGTCTTCAACACCATGGTCTGGCGCGGCCTGCCCACCGACCTCACCCTCGCCGCGCCCGCCGTCACGGCCTGGGTCCACTCCCTGCGCGACGCCGACCCCTTCCTGCGCGACGAATGCCGGGTCGTCCTGCTCGGCGAGGTCGCCTCCGTCGCCGTGCGGCATCCGGTGTACGACGAGCTGCCCGAGGTGCCCTACCAGTACCGCGAGCTGCTCGGCGCGATCTGGCGCGAGCCGCTGACCGGCCTCCTCGCCCCCGGGGAGCGGGCCCGTACGCTCGCCTCGCTGCTGCACACCGACCCGCGCGGCCGGTCCTTCACCGCCGAGCTGGTCGCCCGGTCCGGCCTGACGGCGACGGACTGGCTGCGGCACCTGTTCGCCGCCCTCCTGCCGCCGCTGCTCCGCTTCCTCTACCGCTACGGCACCGTGTTCTCGCCCCACGGCGAGAACACGATCGTGATCTTCGACGAGCGCGACGTGCCGGTCCGGCTCGCGGTCAAGGACTTCGTCGACGACATCAACGTCAGCCGGGACCCGCTGCCCGACCACGCGGGCATGCCCGACGAGGTCCGCGCGGTGCTGCTCACCGAGCCCGCGGACTTCCTGCCCCAGTTCATCCACTCGGGATTGTTCATCGGGGTCTTCCGCTACCTCTCGGCGATCTGCGAGGACCGGCTCGGCGTACCGGAACGCGATTTCTGGTCGCTCGTACGGGCGGAAATCCTCCGGCACCAGGCCCGCTTCCCCGAGCTGAAGGAGCGCTACGAACTGTTCGACCTGCTCACCGAGCGGATCGACCGGCTCTGCCTGAACCGGAACAGGCTGCACGAGGACGGCTACCGGGACCGCCCGAACCGCCCGCACGCCGTCGTCCACGGCACCGTGCCCAACCCCCTGTACCCGTCGTGACCACTCGCCGGTGCGGTCACTGTCGGTGGGGCCCCGTAGGGTTGGCAGTGCTATGACGAAGCCCTCTCTCACCGACCTGCTGCACGCCGCCGTCACCGCCGTCGGCGGCACGGAGCGTCCCGGCCAGGTGGCCATGGCCGAAGCCGTCGCCGAAGCGATCGACGACAGCTCCCACCGGCTCATCCAGGCCGGCACCGGCACCGGCAAGTCCCTCGGCTATCTGGTGCCCGCCCTCGCCCACGGCGAGCGCGTGGTCGTGGCCACGGCCACGCTCGCGCTCCAGCGCCAGCTCGTGGAGCGCGACCTGCCGCGCACGGTCGAGGCGCTGCATCCGCAGCTGCGCCGACGGCCGCAGTTCGCCATGCTCAAGGGGCGCTCCAACTACCTCTGCCTGCACCGCCTCCACGAAGGCGCGCCGCAGGACGAGGAGGAGGGCCTCTTCGACCAGTTCGAAGCGGCCGCCCCCACGAGCAAGCTCGGCCAGGACCTGCTGCGGCTGCGGGACTGGGCCGACGAGACGGAGACCGGTGACAGGGACGATCTGACCCCCGGTGTCTCCGACAAGGCCTGGGCCCAGATCTCCGTCTCCTCGCGCGAGTGCCTGGGCGCGACGAAGTGCGCCTACGGCGCCGAGTGCTTCGCCGAGGCCGCCCGCGAGCGTGCCAAGCTCGCCGATGTCGTGGTCACCAACCACGCGCTCCTCGCCATCGACGCCATCGAGGGCGCGCCGGTGCTCCCGCCGCACGAGGTGCTGATCGTCGACGAGGCCCACGAGCTGGTCTCGCGCGTCACCGGGGTCGCCACCGGCGAACTCACCCCCGGCCAGGTCAACCGTGCGGTGAAGCGGTCGGCGAAACTGGTCAACGAGAAGATCGCGGACTCCCTCCAGACCGCCGCCGAGACCTTCGAGCGGGTGATGGAGCTGGCCCTGCCCGGCCGGCTGGAGACGATCCCGGAGGACCTCGGATACGCACTGCTCGCCCTGCGCGACGCCTCGCGCAATGTGATCTCGGCGATCGGCGGCACCCGCGACAAGTCCGTCCACGACGAGGACGCGGTCCGCAAGCAGGCCCTCGCCGCGGTGGAGAGCATCCACGGCGTGGCGGAGCGGATCACCCTCGGCTCCGAGTACGACGTGGTCTGGTACGAACGCCACGACCGGTTCGGCGCCACCCTGCGGGTCGCCCCGCTCTCGGTGTCCGGGCTGCTGCGCGAGAAGCTCTTCGAGGACCGCTCCGTGGTCCTGACCTCCGCGACCCTCAAGCTCGGCGGGGACTTCAACGGCGTCGCGGCCTCGATGGGACTGTCCCCCGAGGGGGTCGAGGGGGAGGACGTACCGGTCTGGAAGGGCCTGGACGTCGGCTCGCCGTTCGATTACCCGAAGCAGGGCATCCTCTACGTCGCCAAGCACCTGGCCACCCCCGGCCGCGAGGGCACCCGCGGGGACATGATCGACGAGCTGGCCGAACTGATCGAGGCGGCGGGCGGCCGTACCCTCGGCCTGTTCTCGTCCATGCGCGGAGCCAAGGCCGCCGCCGAGGAGCTGCGCGGACGGCTCGACAACCCGATCCTGCTGCAGGGCGAGGAGACGCTGGGCGAACTGATCAAGGCGTTCGCCGCCGATCCGAAGACCTGCCTGTTCGGAACGCTCTCGCTCTGGCAGGGCGTGGACGTCCCCGGCCCCAGCTGCCAGCTGGTGGTCATGGACCGGATCCCGTTCCCGCGCCCGGACGACCCGCTGATGAGCGCCCGGCAGAAGTCGGTCGAGGAGCGGGGCGGGAACGGCTTCATGGCGGTCGCCGCGACCCACGCGGCGCTGCTCATGGCGCAGGGCGCGGGTCGGCTGGTACGCGCCTCCGGCGACCGGGGCGTCGTCGCGGTACTGGACCCCCGCCTCGCCACCGCCCGCTACGGGAGCTTCGTCCGGGCCACGCTGCCGGACTTCTGGTACACCACGGACCGCAACCAGGTCCGCCGCTCGCTGGCCGCGATCGACGCGACTGCGAAGGCTGACGGGAAGTAGTTCTCGGGAGCACGGGCAGCAACAAAGCAGCCCCGGGACACGGCGCAGTGAGTCCCGGGGCCGGATGGTGGCGGCGGCTGTTCAGAGCCGCCGCAGGACCGCGACCACCTTGCCGAGGATCGTCGCCTCGTCGCCCGGGATCGGCTGGTACGCGGAGTTGTGCGGGAGCAGCCAGACATGGCCGTCCTCGCGCTTGAAGCGCTTGACCGTGGCCTCGCCGTCGAGCATCGCGGCGACGATGTCGCCGTTCTCCGCGACGGGCTGGCGGCGGACCGTGACCCAGTCGCCGTCACAGATGGCGGCCTCGATCATGGAGTCGCCGACGACCTTGAGGACGAACAGCTCACCGTCGCCGACGAGCTGCCGGGGGAGGGGGAACACGTCCTCGACCGACTCCTCGGCGAGGATCGGGCCGCCTGCCGCGATCCGGCCGACCAGGGGAACGTAGGAGGCGGCGGGCTTGCCGGTGGTGTCCGTGGGCTGCGAGCTGGGCTGGTCGGACCCGCGCACCTCGTACGCCCGGGGCCGGTGCGGGTCACGGCGCAGGAAGCCCTTGCGTTCGAGGGCCATCAGCTGGTGGGCGACCGACGAGGTGCTGGACAGGCCGACCGCCTGGCCGATCTCCCGCATCGACGGCGGGTAGCCGCGGCGCTGCACCGAGTCGCGGATGACCTCGATGACCCTCCGCTGCCGGTCCGTGAGTCCGGAGCTGTCGGCGCGGATGCCTGGAGGTCGCCCTGGCAGGGAGCGTGCGGGGCGGGCGGGCTCCGCCTCCGGGTTCAGGCTTGAGTCATTCATTGCATGCACCGGCTCGAGTCGGCTCTGGGAGCGGTTCTGGGCAGTGATGGTGGCACTGTCTGCGGTGGTGGTCACGTCGGCCCCTCTCGAAATGTTCTCCCTAGCTGGACAACGGTAGTTGCTTTCGAAAGGTTGCGCCAAACACACGTTCGAGTGAAAAATCGCAGATCGCTCATCGTGGCCAGGTGGAGGGGTGTATAGACGAGCGGGCAGCCGAACGTGGGTTCGGTCCGACATCTTCCGCTTACGGTACCCTTGACGGTTGGATCGCCCCGTCCGGGTTCGCGCCCAGTGTGGCACCCGAAGCCCCTGGATCCGGCCATCGAGGGCCGCGACACGCGGAGCGCCGTAAATCCTCCACAACCCAAGATCTAGTGGTTGGATGTGTGAAGTCACCCAGAGGTTGTGGTCCCCGGTCTGCCGGTTGCCCCGACATCGCCTATGCTGGTGGCTGCTTCCCGAGTCCCTGACAGAGCCCTGTCTCTGTCGCCAGCTGCCGCTGCCGGGCTTTTTTCGGGAGGTCATTCAGTCGTGCCGAGAAGGAGGGTTGGGAGCTTTGCACTGCCCCTTCTGCAGGCACCCCGACAGCCGCGTCGTCGACAGCCGCACCACGGACGACGGGACGTCGATCCGCAGGCGCCGTCAGTGCCCGGACTGCTCTCGCCGTTTCACCACGGTCGAGACCGCGTCACTGATGGTGATCAAGCGGAGCGGGGTGACCGAGCCCTTCAGCCGTACCAAGGTCATCTCGGGCGTCCGCAAGGCGTGCCAGGGACGACCGGTCACCGAGGACGCCCTCGCCAAGCTCGGCCAGCGGGTCGAGGAGGCGCTGCGCGCCACCGGAAGCGCCGAGCTGACCACCCACGACGTGGGTCTGGCGATACTCGGCCCGTTGCAGGAGCTGGACCTGGTCGCGTACCTCCGGTTCGCGTCCGTGTACAAAGCGTTCGACTCGCTCGAAGACTTCGAGACCGCCATCGCGGAACTCCGTGACCGGCGGTCTCACACCCAGGAGTGCGAGCCCGGTGGGACCCCCGCGGTCCCCGTGCCCGCCTCCGCCGCCGACTGACCGGTCGGCCGCCGCAGGGCGGCCGGGATCAGCCAGGCCACGTACGTAGATCACAGGACAACACCGTGCCACGGAATATCGATGGCACTTTAGGGCGTTTTTGCCCGCATATGGGAGGAAGCGGCATGACAGAGACGGCGAGCGGCTCGGCACGGGGTTCCCGCACCAAGGGGACCAAGAACGCCAAGAGCGGCCTGCGTATCGAGCGCATCCACACCACCCCGGGCGTGCACCCGTACGACGAGGTGAGCTGGGAGCGTCGCGACGTCGTCATGACCAACTGGCGCGACGGCTCGGTCAATTTCGAGCAGCGTGGCGTCGAGTTCCCCGAGTTCTGGTCGGTGAACGCGGTCAACATCGTCACCAGCAAGTACTTCCGCGGGGCCGTCGGCACCCCGCAGCGCGAGACCGGTCTCAAGCAGCTGATCGACCGGATCGTGAAGACCTACACGAAGGCCGGCGAGGACTTCGACTACTTCTCTTCGCCCGCCGACGCCGAGATCTTCGAGCACGAGCTGACCTACGCGCTCCTGCACCAGATCTTCAGCTTCAACTCGCCGGTGTGGTTCAACGTCGGCACGCCCCAGCCGCAGCAGGTCTCCGCCTGCTTCATCCTGGCCGTCGACGACTCCATGGAGTCGATCCTCGACTGGTACAAGGAAGAGGGCATGATCTTCAAGGGCGGCTCCGGCGCCGGCCTGAACCTCTCCCGCATCCGCTCCTCCAAGGAGCTGCTCTCCTCCGGCGGCAACGCCTCCGGCCCGGTCTCCTTCATGCGCGGCGCCGACGCGTCCGCCGGAACGATCAAGTCGGGCGGCGCCACCCGCCGCGCGGCCAAGATGGTCGTCCTGGACGTGGACCACCCGGACGTCGAGGACTTCATCGCGACCAAGGTGAAGGAAGAGGAGAAGATCCGCGCCCTGCGCGACGCGGGCTTCGACATGGACCTGGGCGGCGACGACATCACGTCCGTCCAGTACCAGAACGCCAACAACTCCGTCCGTGTGAACGACGAGTTCATGACGGCCGTCGAGAACGGCACCAAGTTCGGCCTGCGCGCCCGCATGACCGGTGAGGTCATCGAGGAGGTCGACGCCAAGCAGCTGTTCCGCAAGCTGGCCGAAGCCGCCTGGGCCTGCGCCGACCCGGGCATCCAGTACGACGGTGTGATCAACAACTGGCACACCTGCCCCGAGTCCGGCCGCATCACCGCGTCGAACCCGTGCAGCGAGTACATGCACCTGGACAACACGTCCTGCAACCTCGCCTCGCTCAACCTGATGAAGTTCCTGAACGACGACGGCAAGGGCAACCAGTCCTTCGACGCCGAGCGCTTCGCCAAGGTCGTCGAGCTGGTCATCACGGCGATGGACATCTCCATCTGCTTCGCGGACTTCCCGACGCAGAAGATCGGCGAGAACACCCGCGCGTTCCGCCAGCTGGGCATCGGCTACGCCAACCTCGGCGCCCTGCTGATGGCCACCGGCCACGCGTACGACTCGAACGGCGGCCGCACCCTCGCCGCCTCGATCACCTCGCTGATGACCGGCACGGCGTACAAGCGCTCCGCCGAGCTGGCCGCGATCGTCGGCCCGTACGACGGTTACGCCCGCAACGCCGAGTCGCACAAGCGCGTCATGAAGCAGCACGCCGACGCCAACGCCGTCGCGCCGCGCACCGACGACCTGGACAACACCATCTGGGCCGCGGCCACCGAGGCCTGGCAGGACGTCCTGCGCCTCGGCGAGAAGAACGGCTTCCGCAACGCGCAGGCCTCCGTGCTCGCGCCGACCGGCACCATCGGTCTCGCGATGTCCTGTGACACCACGGGCGTCGAGCCGGACCTGGCCCTGGTCAAGTTCAAGAAGCTCGTCGGCGGCGGCTCGATGCAGATCGTCAACGGCACCGTCCCGCAGGCCCTGCGCCGCCTGGGTTACCAGGAGGAGCAGATCGAGGCGATCGTCGCCCACATCGCCGAACACGGCGTGGTCGTCGACGCCCCGGGCCTCAAGTCCGAGCACTACTCGGTCTTCGACTGCGCGATGGGCGAGCGTTCCATCTCCGCGATGGGCCACGTGCGCATGATGGCCGCCATCCAGCCCTGGATCTCCGGCGCGATCTCCAAGACGGTCAACATGCCGGAGACGGCGACCGTCGAAGAGATCGAGGAGATCTACTTCGAGGCCTGGAAGCTCGGCGTCAAGGCGCTCGCGATCTACCGCGACAACTGCAAGGTCGGCCAGCCCCTCTCCGCGAAGAAGAAGGAAGAGGAGAAGGCCGAGGTCACCGAGAAGGCCGAGGAGACCATCCGCACGGCGGTCGAGAAGGTCATCGAGTACCGCCCGGTCCGCAAGCGTCTGCCCAAGGGCCGCCCGGGCATCACCACCTCCTTCACGGTCGGTGGCGCCGAGGGGTACATGACGGCGAACTCCTACCCGGACGACGGTCTGGGCGAGGTCTTCCTGAAGATGTCCAAGCAGGGTTCGACCCTCGCGGGCATGATGGACGCCTTCTCGATCGCGGTCTCGGTCGGTCTGCAGTACGGCGTCCCGCTGGAGACGTACGTCGCGAAGTTCACGAACATGCGCTTCGAGCCGGCCGGCATGACGGACGACCCGGACGTGCGGATGGCGCAGTCGATCGTCGACTACATCTTCCGCCGCGTGGCGCTCGACTTCCTGCCCTTCGAGACCCGCTCCGCCCTCGGCATCCACTCCGCCGAAGAGCGTCAGCGTCACCTCGACACCGGTTCGTACGAGCCGCTCGACGAAGAGCTGGACACGGAGTCCCTGACTCCGGCGGCCCCGCTCACGGTCGTCCCGGCCGCGCCGAAGCCGGTCGCGGTCGCGGCGGTGCCCGCTCCCAAGCAGGCGCACTCGAACGCGGAACTGGTGGAGATGCAGCTCGGCGTGAGCGCCGACGCACCGCTGTGCTTCTCCTGCGGTACGAAGATGCAGCGCGCCGGCTCCTGCTACATCTGCGAGGGCTGCGGCTCGACCAGCGGTTGCAGCTGACTCCCAGCAGCTCCCGGTATCACGGGCGCCCACCGGGCGTGAACGGCGCCCACCGGGCGTGAACCCACTGAGCCGTCGCATTCGATGCGACGGCTCAGTGGGTTTTCAGGACTCCCGCGCGCCCCGGACCCGGGCCCGCTCGATCTCGTTGATGTGGGTCTCCGTCCACTGGCGCAGTGCCGTGATCGGCTCGGCGAGGCTGCGGCCGAGCTCCGTCAGGTCGTATTCGACCCGTGGCGGAATGGTGGGGTACACGGTGCGGGTGAGGAAGCCGTCGGCTTCGAGGCCGCGCAGGGTCTGCGTGAGCATCTTCTGTGACACGCCCTCGATGCGGCGGCTCAAGTCGGTGTACCTCAGGGTGCCTTCGATGAGGGCGTCCACGACCAGGATGGTCCACTTGCCCGAGATGTGGTCGAGGACCTGCCGCGTCGGGCACTTCGCGGAATAGACGTCGGCCGGCAGCCCGGAAGATTCCACCGTGGTCTTCATGCGGGGAGAGTAACGCACAAAATAGTGCCTTCTTCCTGTGGGAGAGTCACTCTCCGATAGTGAGTGACATGACGAGTCACACGATGTCCGTCGCGGACGCGATCCGCGCCCGCCGCACCGTCCGCCACTACCTGCCCGACCCGGTCCCGGAAGCCGCGCTCGACGCGCTGCTCGGTCTCGCCGTCGAGGCACCCACCAGTTGGAACCTGCAGGACCGCTCGATCGTCGTGGTGTCCGCAGACGAGGGCCGGGCCGGGCTGGCCTGGGCCACCGGAGGCCAGCCCCAGCCGCAAGAGGCCCCGGTCGTCCTGGTCTTCGTCGCCGAGACCCAGTCCTGGCGCGATGATCACAGCGACGTCTACGAGCAGGCGCGGAGCGGCGGAGCGTGGAACGAGGAGTTCATCGCGATGTTCTCCGCCGCGTCGCAGGCCTTCCAGGAGGACCTCGACCAGCGGGGTCTGCTCCGGGAGTACGCGGTCAAGGACGCCATGATCGCGGCCTCGTTCGTGATGCTCGCCGCCACGGAGATGGGCCTGGCGACATCGCCCATGAACGGCTGGGACGAGGCGAAGGTGAAGAAGGTGATCGGGATCGGTGACCGCGACGACCTGGCCATCGCCCTGCTGGTGTCGGTCGGCTACCCGGCCGAGGAGCGGCGCCATCCGGGCCGTCGCGCCCGGGACCGCGTCGTCCACCGCGAGTCGTACGGGGCCCGCGCGGCGGAGAATGCGAGGTGAACCGGGGTTACCGGGAGGTACGTTTATCGGTTTCCCGGGAAACGATCACCGGTTAGGCTCCACCGGCGCACAACGGGTGCGAACGCCGAGGTGGGGGACATGGTCGACGAGAACGCCGGATCCGAGAAGGGCATGAGCGCGGGGGCCCAGGTGGTCGCCGCCGTGGTGACGGTGGGGGGTCTGTTCGCCGCGCTGTGGGGCCTGGGGGTGGGTTCCGGCAGCGCGGCGAACGCGGACAAGCCAGCCACCTGTTCGGCGTCGCACAGCGCGCCGCCGAGCTCCCAGGACGTCACCGGGGATCAGATGTGCGCGGCGCTGAACCGGCCCGACCTGGCGACGCTGCTCGGCGTACCGGGCGAGCACGCGGTGACCGCCTGGGGCAGCGACGGCGTCGTGGAACGCCCCGACGGCACCAAGAAGGCCACCCCCGGGGCCGAGGTCCAGCTGAAGACCCACCACGTGAAGCTCTCGTCGTCCTACGACAAGTTCCCGGTCGGCCAGCTGGCCGACCTGCTGGGCAGCACGGCGCAGAAGCAGACGGTGCTCGGACACGCGGCGGTCTTCTCCTCGGACCGGACCATCGCCCTCACCTTCAACCTGGGCGGCGGCAAGGGCAGCTCGGCCCCCGGCGTCATGGCCCGCAGCCTGCTGATCGCCAAGGACGCGAAGGACAGCGGCGGCTCCTTCGAACTCGTCGTCTGGCGCCAGGACGGCCTGCTGCCCGACGACGCGGCGTTGATCCGCGTCGCCGAACAGGTGCTCCCGACCGTCCCGGGCTGGAGCGCCACCTGACGCGGCGGGGCCGCTGATCTCAGTGACCTCAGTGGGGGATCCGGAGTGACGGCCGCGTGACGATCTCCTCGCGATACTCCTCGATGGCGAGACTCACCTGCCGGATCAGGTGGGTGTTCTCGATCAGGTCCAGGTAGTGGCAGTGACGCGCGACTCCCGGCAGGTCGAAGGCGAAGTACAGCGACATCAGCGGATTGATGAACAGCTCGCTGCCGCGGGTGCGATCGGTGAACCGCACGTCACCGAACGCGCCGCGGACCGCCGCCGCGATCGATCCGTTGACGATGCTCGGGCGCTCCGGCGTGTGTGCC